>NZ_CVUA01000001.1:0-1417929 GCF_001282785.1 Halolamina sediminis | reverse complement strand
GGGCGCGTTGACCAACTCGAACGCCCGAAGCCAGCGGTGGCGGTGGAGCACGGGCTTGGGCTGGCCGGTCGTCCCCGAGGTGTAGTTGATGCTCATCGGGTCCTCGGCGCCGATCTCGGGGCCGTCGTGCTCGGTCGACGCGCCGTCGATCAGGTCGGCGAACGACGCCCAGCCCTCGGGAGCGCCGTCGAGCGCGATCGTCGTCTCCAGCGGCGTCTCGTTGAGCACCGGCTCGACCATGTCGACGAGGGATTCGTGGGCGACGATCGTCGTCGCCTCGCAGTCGTTCGCGCGGAAGGCGATGTCCTTTGGCTTCAGCATCGCCGAACAGGGAACGAGCAGCGCACCACGTTTCAGCGCGCCGAGCTGGATCGCGAAGGCGTCGGGGTGACGGGGGAACAGATGCATCACGCGGTCACCCTCGCCGACGCCCAGCTCCGCGAGCGCGTTGGCGAAGCGATTCGTGTCGTCCCGGATATCCGCGTAAGTTCGCTCCTCGCGTGCGCCCTCGTCGTCGAGGAACGTCACGGCGACGCGATCGCCGAAGGAGTCAGCGTGATCCTCGATAGTTGAAGTGATCGCGTAGTCGTCCGAGATTCCCCACTCGAACCCCTCGACGGCGGTCTCGTAGTCGACAGACATACCTGTCGAGTGATGCGATCCTGCAGAGATAATCGTTTGGGTTACGACAACACGAAGTGCTCACGCGACGGCGATACGGTTAAGCCGCCGTTGTGTGACTTTCCCTGCATGAGTGATCCTCCCGGTGACGGTACCGATGAGGTCTCCCCGTCGGCGAGCACGACGGAACCGTCGTCGTCCTCCGGTGACTCCGGTCCCGACCCGGATACGGACGACCAACCCTCCGTCGCGGCCGAGGCGGGACTCGACGACTCGATCGTCGGCGTTCCCCGCGAACTGGCGTCGACGGTCCGCCTGCAGTGGATCGTGGGGTCGACGATCGGTGCGCTCGTGGCCGGCGTCGTCCTCGGGGTGATCGGCTACGTCGTCGGCACCCGGACCGAACTGCTCGCGCCGGGCATCGAGCCCGCTGCCCGGATCGGCGTCGCCGTGTTCACGCTGTTCGTACTGTTCGGCGTCATCCGAGCGGTCCTGCTCTACCGCTCGTGGGAGTACGTCGTCCGCGCGGACTCGCTGTTCCTGAGCCGCGGCGTACTCACCCGCGTTCGAACCGTCGTCCCCTACGTCCGCGTCCAGCACATCGACACGACGCGGAGCCCGCTCGAACGCGTGCTCGGGCTGTCGACGCTGGTGGTGTACACCGCGGGCTCCCGCGGCGCGGACGTGACGATTCCCGGGCTCACGCCGGACCGCGCGTCGACGCTGCAGGAGCGTCTCGAACGGCTCACCACCGAGTCTGAGGAGGAAGACGCCGTATGACCGACGGGGAGACGACGGGCGAGGAGCCGCTCACGGGACGTGTGTTCCGCCTCCACCCGCTGTCGGTCCCCTACCGGATCGCCGAGAACGGGCTCGGACTCGCGATCGCCGTGCTGTTCATCGGCCCGCCGGCGTTCGGCGCGGTCGCTGGCACCGTCGGCGTCACCGTCGCGCTCGCGCTCGCCGGGGGGATCGCGGTCACGGTCGTCGTCTACGGGATCGCCTACTACCGCCGCTTCGAGTACGAGCTCACCGCCGATACGTTCGACATCCGCTCGGGCGTGTTCGCGAGACGCGAGCGGGAGATCCCGCTGGGGCGGATCCAGAACGTCGACATCAGTCAGAACGTGGTCCAACGTGTGCTGGGGATCGCCGAACTCCGCCTCGAAACCGCTGGCGCGAGCGGGAGCGAGGCCCACCTCCAGTTCGTCGGCGAGGACCGGGCGGGGCAACTGCAGGGGGAGATCAGCCGGCTGAGCCGCGACGGCGACGCGGCGGCCGAGGAGACCGAACGGTTCGAGACGGTGTTCGAGATCGCCGACCGCGAACTGGGCGTGCTCGCGCTGGTATCGGCCGACGCCCAACTGCTCTCGATCCTGTTCGTCGTCGGCTCCGTGTTCATGCCCGCGATCGGTTCGATCGTCGGTGCGGAGTGGTTCTTCGGCGTCGAGTCCGGGCTGAGCAGGCTGCTCGGACCGCTGGCCACGCTCGCGGGGATCCTCGCGCTGGGGCTGGTGTACGGCGCCATCAACGCGACGCTGTACTACGGGTTCACGCTCCGCCGGGGCGACGAAGAGCTCCGCTACGAGCGGGGCCTGCTCCAGCGCTACAGCGGGACGATCCCGCTCGGGAAGGTCCAGTCGCTTACGATCGAGGAGAACGTGCTCGCGCGGGCGCTGGGCTACGCCTCGCTGGAGATCGAGACCGCCGGCGGGAGCGGCGGCGAAGGCGGGCAGGACACCTCCCAGTCTGCGGTGCCCATCGCCCGGCGTTCGCGGGTGTTCGAGCTCGCGAACTCGATCGAGCCGGCCGGCGAGATGGCGTTCGAGCGCCCGCCCAAGCGGGCTCGCGAGCGCTACGCGGCGCGCTACGCGGGCGTCGTCCTACTCCTGACCGGCCTGCTCTACCTGATCCAGAGTGTCCTCTCGGCGTCGTTCTACTGGTGGGCCCCGCTCGGCCTGCTGCTGCTCGTCCCGGTCGCCGCCCACCTGAAGTGGCGGTCCCGCGGCTACTACGTCGGCGAGAACCACGTCGTCACCCGGAACGGGTTCTGGGTCCGCCAGCTGAAAGTCGTCCCGTACTATCGGGTACAGACGGTGCTGAGCTCGGAAACGGTGTTCCAGCGGCGCCGCCATCTCGGGACGGTGACGATCGACACCGCGGGCACTCGGAGCCTCGTCGGGAACGACGCCGCGGCCGTCGACGTGAGCAGCGAGACGACCGAGCGACTCCGCGAACACGTCGCGGGGGCGCTGTACGACTCGCTTCGTCGCCGCCGGCGACAGAAAGCGTCGAACCGGCCTGAGGGACCGACCGCAACTGAGTCGTCCGTCTCACCGGACGACTCCGGCTGATTCGGGGCCGCTGGGGTCGACCGAGACCGCGGCGATCGACGGCATCAGCGCGGCCGGCGAGAGCCCGGCGCCGTCGTTCGCGGAGTACGCCCGGGAGGTGACGCTGCAGGGCGGGAACGCGGATTACCTCTCGCCGCGGCGATCGTCAACGAGGACCCCTCACCGTACAAGATGGCTGTCGTCTGCCAGCCGAACAACCCCACCGGGGAAGCGGTCCCGCCGGCGCGGCTCCGGGCGTTCGCCGACCGCTGCCGCGAGGCCGTCACCGAACTGCTCGTCGACGAGGCGTTCGTCGCGACCACGCGCGAGCGCGTCGCCGACGAGCATGAGCGCCTGGGGGCGGCGATCGCCGGGCAGTTCGACGTTCGGCAGTTGGACGCGCCGTTTCTGCTGTTGGACACCGGCGGTGTGGACGTTGACGCGCTGCTCGCACAGGCTCGCGACCGTGGGTCGTACTTCGCGACGCCCGGAGCTTCCGCGGGCTGGACAGCCACGTCCGTGTCGCCGTGAAGGTCCGAACCGCGAACGACCGGCTGCTGTGGGCGCTCGGGCTGGCTCCGGTGCCGGAGTCGTAGCCGTCCGGGCGCTCGGGCGTCGTGTCGGCGCGCTAACCGCCGTTTCCCGCCGGAAACAACACCGCTTTCGGTGTCCGTTGTACATCTCCCCTCATCAATGGCCGATCGAGACACGTGGGTATCGAGCCTCGGGTTCGTCCTCGCGTCGGTGGGGAGCGCTGCGGGGCTGGGCAACGTCTGGCGGTTCCCGTGGCTGACCGCCGAAAACGGGGGGAGTGCCTTCCTCGTGGTGTATCTCCTCGTCGTCGTCGGCGTCGGGGTCCCGGGACTGCTGGCGGAGTTCGTCCTCGGTCGGCGGGGCCGGCAGACGCCGATCGGCGCGTTCCGCTCGCTGATCGACTCCAAGTGGGGGACCGCGCTGGGCGCGTTCAACGTCGTGACGACGCTGGTGATCCTCTCCTTCTACTCGGTGGTCGGCGGGTGGATCCTCCGGTACACGCTGGCGTCACCGACGGGAGCGTACTTCGCACAGCCACAGCAGTACTTCGGCGCCATGGGGTTCGGGCCGGCCGCGGTGGGGTTCCACCTCGCCTTCCTGGGGATCGTCGCCGGCATCGTCTTTTTCGGCGTGGGCGGCGGGATCGAGCGCGTCTCGAAGGTGATGCTGCCCGCGATCGCGGTGCTGCTGGTCGGGTTAGCGGCGTGGACGGCCACCCAGCCGGGCACCGCCGCCGGCTACGAGTACTACCTGCGCTTCGACGCCGGCTACCTCGTGGCGAACCTCCCGTCGGTGCTCGGCCCGGCGGCCGGGCAGGCGCTGTTCACGCTCTCGCTCGGTGCCGGGACGATGCTCACGTACGCCTCCTACATCGACGACGACACGTCGTTGCCGCGTGACACGCTCGTGATCGCGATATCGAACACGTTCGTCGGCGTGCTCGCGGGGCTGGTCGTGATCCCGCTTTTGTTCTCTCAGGGCGTCGACCCCGGCGGGGGCGGGCCGGGCGCGCTGTTCGTCGCGCTCGCCGGCGCGTTCGGGTCGCTCCCGGGCGGCCCGATCGTCGCAACGGCGTTCTTCGGGACGGTGCTGCTGGCGGCGGTGACCAGCGGGATCAGCCTGCTCGAGGTGCCGGTCGCGACGCTGGTCGACACGTTCGACGTACCGCGACGGCGGGCGACGCTGCTCGTCTCGCTCCTGCTTGCGGGGACGGGCGGCGGGCTGGCGCTGTCGAGCGGCGTGTTCCAGTTCGTCTCCGGCACCCTCGCGGACCTGCTGCTGTCGGTCGGACTGCTCGGCTTCCTCGCGGTCGCCGGCTGGCTGCTCCCGACCGACTCGGTGGCCGAGTTCCGGATCGGGGCCGGTCGCTTCGCGCCGCTGGCGGAGCCCTGGATCGTGACGGTCGGCTGGGTGCTGCCCACGGTCGTCCTCTTCTCACTGACGAGCAGCGTCGCGCCGCTGGTCGGCGTCACGCTCGGTCTCGGCGGCCGGGCGCTGGTCGCGATCGGCGTAACGGTCGCGTGTCGGCTGACCGTTTCAGCCGTTTCCTCCCGCTGAGGGGTCTGGACGTTTTCCGAGACGATTCGACTACTCGGCGAGTTCGTCGAACAGCGCGGCGACGCGGTGCTCGATCTCGTCACGGATCGCCGCCACCTCGGCCGGTGACTGCCCGTCCGGATCGTCGAGTCCCCAGTCACGGCTCTCGCCGCCCCAGCCGGCGGGGCAGACGTCCGCCGCCGAACAGCCCATCGTGATCACGTAGTCGCTCGCCCGGAGCTCGTCGACGGTGACCTCGCGGGGGGTCCGGTCCGAGAGATCGATCTCGACCGCGGCCATCGCGTCGACGACTTCGGGGTGGACGTGCTCGGCGGGTCGTGTCCCGCCGGTCAGCAGGTCGAGCCGGTCGTCGAGGCCGCGGCGCGCCAGTTCGCGCCGAGCGAACGCGTACGCCATCTGCGAGCGCCCGGCGTTCTGGACGCAGACGAACGCGACTGTCGTGGGGGCGTTGTCCTGCCCCTCGGTGGGTTCGGACACGGTCAGTCCCCAGTGATCGGGCTGCTCACACCGACGCTGTCGGGGAACAGCCGGTCTTTCGTCGCCAACGCCACCCGAACCAGCGCGAGCATCACCGGCACCTCGATCAGCGGCCCGACGACGGTCGCGAGCGCGACGTTGCTGCCGACGCCGAACACCGCGACGGCGACCGCGATCGCGAGCTCGAAGTTGTTCGAGGAGGCGGTGAACGCCACGCTGACGCTCTCCGTGTAGGAGAACCCCAGCACTGCGCTGGCGCCGTAGGCTAGCGCCCAGAGCCCGGTGAAGAAGACCAGCAGCGGGATCGCGATCAGGACGATCTCGCCGGGGTTGGCGACGATGTAGTCGCCCTTCAGCGCGAACATCACCACCACGGTAAAGAGCAGGCCGAGCAGGCCGAACGGGCTGATCCGCGGGATCAGCCGGTCGTAGTACGCTTCGCGGCCGATCGTGCGGAACGCCGCTTTCTGAGTCAGGTAGCCCAGTAGCAGCGGCAGGCCGAGGAACACGAACACCATCTGCGCGATCAGCGACATCGACACGTCGACCGCGGTGCCGCGCAGCAGCGTCAGGAACAGGAAGGCGTAGGGGACGAACAGCGCGATCTGGAGCAGGCTGTTGACGCCGACACAGACCGCACAGAGCTCCTGATTGCCCGCCGCGAGCTCGTTCCAGACGAGCACCATCGCGATACAGGGCGCGATCCCGACGAGGATCAGCCCCGTGACGAACTCGGGCCGGCCGCCGAGAAAGAAGGTCGCGAGCCCGTACATGACGAACGGCGCGATCAGCCAGTTGAACGCGAGCGTGAGCGCGATCTCCTTCCGGGCGGTCCGCGTCACCTTGGGCACGCGCCCGTAGTCGATCTCGGCCATGATCGGGAAGATCATCACGAACAGCCCGAGCGCGATGGGGAGGCTGGTACCGTGCCACGTCACCGCGTTCAGCGTCTCCACGACGCCCGGCGCGAACCGACCGACTGCGATGCCTAGCACCATCGCCAGCCCGATCCAGACCGTGAGATAACGGTCCAGAACGCTCAGCGAGTCACTCACGCCGACCCTCCGTCGGCGACTGCGAGCAGGTCCTCGGCGAGCGCGGTGCTGTCGTAGTAGCGCCAGTTCCCCTCCTTCCGCCGGGTCGCGAGCCCGGCGTCCACGAGGTCGGCGAGCGCGTGGCTCACCCCGCTCTCGCTCACGTCGACGACGGGCTCCAGCTCACAGACACAGAGCTCGCCGTCGGCCGCCGAGAGGATGCGGGTCAGCCGGTGGCGAGTCTCGTTCCCGAGCGCGGCGAAGGCGTCGCGAGCGCCGTCGTTCTCGGCCGTCGAGTCGGCCAGCTCGTCGAGTTCGGCGAGTCGCTGCCGTACGTCGGCGTCACAGCACTCGCCGACCTCGTCCTCGATTCGGCGGCGAAGACGCGATTGGCTCATCGGGCGCTGATTGAGGAGCAGTTCAGATAGCTGTTTCGGTCTGAACGACTGTTCAGATAGGTCGTCGCTAGCCGAACGTCTGTCGCTAATTGGGAGGATCAGTCGTTGCCGTTGCCGCCATTGCCCCCGTTCCCGTCATTACCGTCGTTGCCGTTCGGGCTCGCCGACTTCGTCTCGGGCGGGCAGATCACCACGTCCTCGCCGCGGGACTCGTAGATCCCGCTGCGCTCCGCCTGTGTGAAGAAGGAGACCAGCACGACCGCGTCCTGGTAGTCGTGGGAGTCCTCGTTGAAGTCGAACAGGTAGATCGCCTGATTGTCGTCGAGGCTGATCTCGCCGTCCTCGAGGTAGGGCTCGACGTACGCCGCGGCAGACTGCTGGCCGTCGGCACCGCCGAACTCGGGGGCGTCGTCGCCGTCGCGGTAGACGCGGACGTTCTCGGTGTTGTCCGTGCTGCTGACGCGGGTCCACTGCCAGCCCACCTGCGTACAGCCGAAGTTCCCCCAGACGCAGTCGTACTCCGGCTTCCGCCCCGCCGCGGTCACTTCGAGGTCCGTACCGGGCTCCTGCCGGGAGACGCCGGTCGCGCCGACGACCGAGTCGCTGTCCTCCACCATCCGCCACGCGTTCTCGACGGTGCCGCCGACGCTCACGGTGACGTTGACCGGCGCGTCGGCGGTCTCCGAGGACCACCCCGTGCCGACGAACTTCACGTTCGCCGTGTACGGCGCGGTGGCACGGACCTCCGCGCCGTCGATGACGAACTGGCCGCGCTCGATCGGCACCGTCTGTGAGGAGAGCTCGTAGCTGGCGCCGTCGTCGCGGTAGGAGAGCGCCACCGACGCCTCTTCGGCGTCGCCGGCACAGAGCAGCGACTCGTTCAGCCCGAGCGTGAGCCGCTCCCCGACGCTCCACTCGCCGTCGGCCAGTGCGCCGTCGTCGCTCTCGGTCGCTGGGAGGCTGATCGCCCGGTCGCCGACGGCGATCCGCGTCGTCAGCGCGGCCGCCTCGACCGGGTCGCCACCGCGGTGGACGACATCCAGCGTGTGCCGGGTCTCGTTCCCCTGGACCTCGACCTCGACCTCCTCGTCGGTCGCCGCGAACGGCGGCGGCGCCCGCAACGAGTCGCTGAACCCCAGCACCATCACGCCCGCGGTCGCCGTGAGCATGATCACCACCGCGAACAGCAGGACGGCGCCGATGACGGGCGATATCGCCCGTTCGTGGGGGTCTCGGGGCACGTCATGGGGCACGGAACCTGGATAAATAAACGCTCGTATCCGTGCAACCGCCCCTGTCCGGAGTCGTCGGAGACGCTGATAGGCCGGTACTACGATCAGTTTTATCACTACTCGACCGAACGGGCTTCCCGAGAACCGATGCCCGCTATCGAAACACACCAGCTCTCCAAGCGGTACGGCGACGTGACGGCGGTCGACAGGGTCGACCTCACCGTCGAGGACGGCGAGATATTCGGCTTCCTGGGCCACAACGGCGCCGGGAAGTCGACCGTGATCAACATGCTGCTCGACTTCGCGCGCCCCACTGAGGGCAGCGTCGAAGTGTTCGGGATGGATGCCCGCGACCAGAGCGTTGCCGTCCGGGAACGGATGGGCGTACTCCCGGAGGGGTACGACGTGTACGACCGGCTGACCGGCCGCCAGCACCTCCAGTTCGCAGCTGAGTCGAAGGGGGTCGAGATCGAACCAATGGCCGTCGCCGAGCGCGTCGGTATCCGCGACGCTGCCGACCGAAAGGCCGGGGGGTACTCGAAAGGGATGGCCCAACGGCTCGTGCTCGGGATGGCGCTGGTCGGGGATCCCGACCTGCTCATCCTCGACGAGCCCACGTCGGGGCTCGACCCCGGCGGCGCCCGGCGGATGCGCGAGATCATCCACGAGGAGAACGAGCGCGGCGCGACCGTCTTCTTCTCCAGCCACATCCTCGAGCAGATCGAGGCGGTCTGTGACCGCGTCGGCATCATGCACGAGGGGCGGCTTCAGGCGGTCGACACGATCGACGCGCTGCGTGAGTCCGCCGCCGGCGGCACGAAGCTCCGCATCACCGTCGACGACCCGAGCGAGAGCTACCTCGACACGATCGAGGCGGTCGAGGGCGTCGACACGGCGTGGATCGAGGACGAGGCGTTCGCGGTCACCTGCCCCGACGACGTGAAGATGGACGTGCTGGTCGCGCTCGACGGCGCCGGCGTCGACGTGCTCGACTTCTCGACGGAGGAGCCGTCGCTCGAGGACCTGTTCGTCGAGTACACCGCGGAGGGGGGGCAGTGAGTTGGACCGTCGTCGCCCGGAAGGAGCTCCGGGACGTATGGGGCGCCCGACGGACGCGCTGGCTGCTCGGGACAGTCGCGTTCCTGTTCGTCGCCGGCGGCTACGCGGTCCCGATGCTCGGCCCGGAGACGCCGACGAGCGCCGACTTCGCGTCGTTCGTGGTCGGTGCGGCCGCGCTGGTCGTGGCACTGGTCGGCCTGCTGCTCGGGCATCGAACGATCGTCGGCGAGCGCGCCTCGGGGGAGCTGGCGCTGCTGCTCTCGCTGCCGTACGACCGGCTGGACGTGGTGATCGGGAAGTTCCTCGCACGGTGGGCGGCGCTCGGCGCCGCCGTTGCCGTCGGCGTCCTCGGCGGAGCCGCGCTGACGAACTACCCGTTCGGCAGCCTCGAAGTCGGCACCGTCGCCGCCTACCTGCTCGGGACGCTGCTGTACGGCGCCGCCTTCGTCGGAATCGGGCTGGCCATCTCGACGGCGACCACGTCGACGGCCGTCGCCAGCAGCGCCGCGTTCGGCGTGTTCGTCCTGTTCGTCGCGGTCTGGTCGCAGCTCCGGGGGGTGTTCACCGCCGCGCTCGACTCCCTCGGCCTCGCGAACGGGACGATGCCGGACTGGGCGCTGTTCCTCTACGGCGCGGAGCCAGGAATGCTGTACCGCCGGCTCGTGAACGGCTTCTTCGCGGGCGTCGAGCAGGGGCCGTATCTCGGTCCGGACGCGCCGTGGTATCTCGGCGAGTGGGTCGCGGCCGGCCTGCTCGTCATCTGGGCGCTCGGCCCCGCGGCGCTCGGCTACCTGCGGTTCCGTTCCACCGACCTATGATCCGGAGCAGTCAGACTGTCGACGACACGGAGGGGTGCCGATGAGTTGGCGCTCGGTCGCTCGGAACGACCTCCGGGGCGCGTTCGCGGCGCGGGGAGTGTGGGTGCTGACCGCCGGATTGCTCGCGCTATTTGCGGGGTTGGGCTACGCCGTCCCGCGGCTTGCCGGGTCGCCCGAAGCGCCGTTCTCGGCGTACCTCGACGTGTTCGTGTCGGTCGCCGTCCCGCTGTTCCCGCTCGTCGGGCTGGTGCTGGGCTACCGTGCGGTCGTCGCCGCCCGGGAGTCGGGCACCGCCGCGCTGGCGCTCTCGCTGCCGAACTCCCGGCGCGATCTGGTAGCCGGGAAACTCCTCGCCCGCGCGGTGGCGCTGACGGGCGCGCTCGCTGTCGCGGGCGTGGCCGCCGGCGGCTACCTGTTCCTCAGCTACGGCGACTTCGCGGCCGGCGAGTACCTGCTCGTGCTGCTGGCGACGCTGCTGTACACGCTCGCCTTCCTCGGGGTCGCGGTCGGCCTCTCGACGGGGTTGGCGAGTCCGCGCCGCGTGATCGGCGCCGCGTTCGGGACGTACGTGCTGCTGGCGATGCTCTGGGGGTCGCTGGTTGACGCCGTAGTGATCGTGCTGTTCCGGTTCCAACCGCCGATGGCGCAGCCGACCTGGGTCGAGTTCGCGCAGTTCGTCGAACCGGGAACGAGCCTGAACTACCTCCTCGCGGCCGAACTCGGCGTCGGAACGGCGCCGCCGGCGGCCGTCGTCGGGACCGAACCGTTCGTCTCGACGGCGGGGGCGCTGACGGCGCTGCTCGCGTGGCTCGGGCTCCCGGTACTACTCGGCTTCGTCCGGTTCCAGCGGAGCGAACTCTGAGTCGGAAATTCAGACTCGCTCGAACCGGTGCCGGACGATCTCGCTGTCGTCGTCCCACTCGAACTCGTCGTGGGAGCGCCGAAGCATCTCCTTGTACTGTTCCAGATCACGGGCGCCCTCGGCGCGGGCGTCCTCGTCAGTCATGTCGCCGAGCGTCCGGTCGGTCACGTCGACGATCTCGAACGTCGTGCCGTCGATCTCGAAGCGATCCCCTTCCTCGGCGTAGGCCTGCCCGCGGTGGATCTGTGTCACGTCGCCGTCGAGGGCCTGTTCGCGCATCCGCTCGCTCGGGAGCAGCGTGTCGGCGTGTGCCTCGCTCATAGTGGAATACCGGGCCGGACGAGGTAAATAGCTCCGGGCGGCGGCACGCGCGGTGGGAAGGCGTCGATGGCGGTGGCGGCGTCGAGTCCGCGTCGCCGCGGGCGCGGGACATATCCCCCTCCAGCGCCTCTCTCCGGTATGAGCGAAACGTTCGAGAAACCGCACCGACTCGACACCGGCGATGAACTCGACGAACTGGTCGCCGAACACGACGTGGTCCTCGTCGACTTCTACACCAAGGGCTGTACGCTCTGTCAGTCGATCGAGCCCGTCGTGGGCAACGTCGCCCGTGCGACCGACGCGACTGTCGCGATGCTGAACCCCCAGACCGATCTGGATCTCGTCGACGAGTACGGGATCAAGAGCGTCCCGACGCTGCTGCTGTTCGAGGACGGCGAAGTCGTCGGCCGGATGGCTAGCGGCTTCGATGGAACCGAGTCGATCGTCGAGTTCGTGACCGAGAACAGCAGCGCCGAGCGCCGGTGAACGACCGGATCCACCGCGGGATTCATGCCCACGGATCACGAACGTCGACCGTGAACGAACCGTCGATCGCGACCGGAACCGAGGTGACCGACAGCCATTCCGACTGATCGCGCGGTCGTCGCCAAGCGCGTCGACGAAGGCGAGGCGGACCTCGAAGAGATAAGCGAGCTCACCCGCTCGGCGGGGTACGAGGTCGTCGGCGAGCTGACCCAGCGCCGGACGCAGGACGCCGCCTACCACTTCGGCGAGGGGAAAGTCGACGAGCTCGCTGCGCTCGTGCGAGAGACCGGCGCCGACACTGTCGTCGTCGACAACGAGATGGGGCCGTTCCAGACGTACAATGTCGGGGGGAAGCTGCCCGAGGGCGTCGACGTGCTGGACCGGTTCACCCTGATCCTCGAACTGTTCGGCCAGCGCGCCCAGACGCGGAAGGCCCAGCTACAGGTCGAGCTCGCGGAGCTACGCTACGAGCTCCCACGGGCCGAGGCCAAAGCCAGCCTCGCCAAACGCGACGAGCGACCGGGGTTCATGGGGCTGGGGGAGTACGACGAGTCCCGCGAGCAGGACATCAAGAACCAGATCGCCCGGATCTCCGAGGAGCTCGACCAGATCGCCGAGAAGGAGGAGAAACGGCGGGCCCAGCGCCGCGATCAGGGGTTCGACCTCGTCGCGCTGGCGGGGTACACCAACGCCGGGAAGTCGACGCTGCTGCGCCGACTCGCGAGCGAACTCGACGTCGACGAGAACGAGGAACAGCACCCGGACCTCGACTCCACCGCGGAGTCGGAGGATCGACTGTTCACCACGCTCGGCACCACGACGCGGAAGGCCGATACGGGCACGCGGGAGGTGCTGCTGACCGACACGGTCGGGTTCGTCTCGGACCTCCCCCACTGGCTGGTGGAGTCGTTCAAGTCGACGCTGGACTCGGTGTACTACGCCGACCTCGTGCTGCTAGTCGTCGACGCCGCCGAGCCTGTCGAGGAGATGCGTCAGAAGCTGGTGACCTCCCACGACACGCTCTCGGACCGCAACGAGGCGCCGATCGTCACGGTGTTCAACAAGGCCGACAAGCTCTCGGAGCCGGAGATCGAGCGCCGCGAGCGCGCGCTCTCGGGGCTGGCGCCCAACCCCATCGTCGTCTCGGGGAAGACCGGCGAGAACGTCGACCGCCTGCGCGAGCGCGTCGAGCGCGAGCTGCCCGACTGGGAGCAGGAGCGACTGCTGCTCCCAGTGACCGACGAGGCGATGAGCGTCGTCTCGTGGATCCACGACAACGGGAACGTTCAGGAGGAGTCCTACGGCGACCAGCAGGTCGTGATCGAGTTCGAGGCGCCACCGGAAGTGGTGTCGAAGGCGCGCTCGAAGGCAGCGGAGTTGGAGTCAGTCGCGGTCGACGCCGAGGCTGGTGGGGCCTGAGTTTTCGAGTTCCGTTATGGATCTCTCGGTCGATTCTGTGAGTTAGTGGTCGATCTTGCAGACAGCGACCGCGGCAGTATCTCCTTCGTTGGCCACTGAGACAGCGACGGCATCTCGACGCTAGACCACTTGCGGCCGCAGTGCGCCGGGCACGAGGCCCGGCGCAGCGCCGAGTCCCCACCCCTCCCCCCGCCGGCGCCACGTTGGCGCCGGCGAGGCGTCCACCGCCACCGCACCGCGGCCGCGGTGGCGCGAAGCGCACGCGGCCCTGTGCCGCGTGTCAGCGCGAGGGACGACTGACCGAACGGATGTGAGGGAAGGAGTCGGCTGGGGAGGCGTGTGGGCTGTGCGGGGCGGTGCGGTCACAAGTGGTCTACGATCGAGACGCTGTTACCGATCTATCAGCCAACAATCGAACCACGAACCACCTGACCACCAACCGAACCGTCCTCAGAGCTCCCGCTTCTCCTTGCTCACGACCTCGACGCCCGAAATCTCCGTCCCCGGGTAGCCACTGGCCTCGACCGACTCTCCCTCGTCGACGACCTCCTTCTCGGCGGCTTTCACCATGTCCCAGACGACGCCGAGCCCCGTCGTCACGCCCTGGATCGCCTCCATCTCGCAGCCGGTCTTCCCGGTCGTCTCGACCGCCACCTCCAGTTCGATTCGGTCGTCGCCGACCGAGAACTCCGTGTCGACGTTCGTGATCGGGATCTGGTGGCACATCGGGATCGTCTCCCACGTGTGCTTGACGGCCTGAATCGCGCCGATGCGGGCGGTCGCGAGCACGTCGCCCTTCCCGATCTCGTCGGCGCGGACGGCGTCGACCGTCGACTCGGTGAGCCGGATCTCTCCCCGCGTGACCGCGCGCCGGCCGGTGTCGGGCTTCTCGCCCACGTCGACCATCTGCACGTCGCCGTCGTCGGTGGTGTGGGTCAGTTCGCCGTCCGGTGTGACGCCGGCCACGTCGTCGTTCTCAGTCATCGTCGCCCCCTTCGAGCGCCGCCGGGATGGTCTCTTGGAGTTCGGTCGCGCGCAGGCCATCGCCTCGATCGAGCAGTTCGGCGGCACGGCCGTTGACGTAACTGCCGACGCAGGCCGCCTCGAACGGCGCGGCGCGGGAGAGCAGCGCGGCGACGATGCCCGCCAGCGTGTCGCCGGTGCCGCCGACGGTCATCCCGGGCGTGCCGGCCCGACAGCGCCGCACCGTCTCGCCGTCGGTGATCACGTCCACCACGCCTTTCGCGAGGATCGTGTGGCCGAGATCGGCCGCGAGCTCGCGGATCTCGTCGGCGTGGGCCACGAGGTCGTCCGCCTCGGGGCCATCCAGCTCCGCCAGTTCGGAGCGGTTCGGGGTGAGCACCAGCGCCGCATCGGTGTCGACTTCGGGCACGAGCGGGAGCGCGTCGGCGTCGACGACCGCGGTGCCCGAGAACTCGGCGAGGAACTGCCGGGCGGCGTCCTCGGTCTCGGGATGTCGACCGAGCCCCGGGCCGAGAATCACCGTGTCGTCGTGGCGCTCTGCCGTGTCGACGAGTTCCGGGACGTGTTCCGGTGCGAGGTGGTCCGTGGTCGAGTTCTCACCGTCGTCGCCGTAGGGCTGGACGATCAGGTCCTCGGAGTAGCCCGCGATCGGGGCGAACACCGATTCCGGGCAGGCGACGAACGCGAGATCCGCGCCGGCCGACAGCGACGCGCCGGCGGCGAGGGCGGGCGCGCCGGTGTAGGGGCCGCCGCCGATCACGAACGTCTGGCCGCTGTCGCCCTTGCGGCTGCCGCCCGCGCCGAGCACCGCCACGTCGCCCGGCCCGACCACTTCCTCGGCGGCCGCGGGGATGCCAATGTCCGCGACGGTCACGTCGGCGTGCTCGGCGAGCCCCGGCTTCAGGTCGTGGAACGTGACGACGTGCTCGGCCTCGACGACCCCGACCGGCGTCGCGGCCGTGTCCGCGTCCACGCCCGAAGGGACGTCCACCGCGAGGACCGGCGCCGCGCTGTCGTTGATCGCGTGGGCCGCGCTGGCTTCCGGCTCCCGGAGCTCGCCCGTGATCCCCGTCCCGAGCATCGCGTCGACGAGCAGGTCCGGGTCGTCGAGGTCGAACGCGTGGGAGTCGGTCACGATCTCGGCATCGATTTCGGCGGCTTCGAGCGCCTCCCAGTTCGCTCGGGCGATCTCGGTCGTGATGCTCTCGGGGCGACCCAGCAACTTCACCTCGACATCGCGGTCGTCGAGGAAGCGCGCGGCGACGAGCGCGTCGCCGCCGTTGTTCCCCCGGCCACAGACCAGCGTCACCGAGTCGCCCCGGGCCGTCAGTTCCCGGACCCGCCGGGCGACCGCGTTGCCCGAGGACTCCATCAACGCCCGGAGCGGCACGCCCAGCGCCGCGGCGTTGCGGTCGACCGCGGCCATGCGCCTGCTCGTGATCATGCCGATAGCTTCGGTGTCGGCCGGATTAAGGGTGGTGGGCCACGCCGGAACCAATACCCGGCCGGCCCTCCGAGCCCACCTGTGCAGGAGTACCCGCCCATCCCTACCGTCGGCGACGAGGCCGCCCCCGAGTTCGCGGGCCACCTCTGGCTGCTGGAGGCGGTCGAGGGGTCGCTCCTCCGGTTCCAGCTCCGGACGTCGGGTGCGATCCGTTTCGGCGGCCAGCAGCACGTCTACCACGACGACGATGCGATCCCGCGACAGTGTCGGCGCGCGGTCCGGCACGTCCGGGAGCGGCTGAACCGCGCGGCGCTCCGGCGCGCCGTCGACGACGCGAGCAGCCTCACCTTCGTCGGCTGGGCGACCCACCGCGAGCGGATCGACTACGACTGGGGGCGGCTGCCGCCGTTTCTCGGCATCGACGTGTTCGACGCCGACGCCGACGCGTTCCGCCCGCCGGACGACGCCGAAGCCATCTTCGACCGACTCGGGCTCGATCCCTCCAACGCGGTCGAACGCGAACGCCACAGCCGCGACTTCGACCCCGATAGCTACCGGATCCCGGCCTCGGCGTGGTACGACGGCTCCGCTGCTGGCGTCCTAATTTGTGACAAGCGTGACGGCCGTGCACTGCTCAAAAATTCCGAAATTCCCACACCGCCCGAGAATCCGATAGAGTCCGAGAACGCCGACTCGCTGGCGGCCGCGGTGGCCACGGATCGCCGGTTCGAGCGCGTCGCGACGCGGCTCCGTGAGCGCGGGCAGGCACCGACCGTCGACGCGCTTCGCGATCGACTACTGGAGGACGTCTATCGCGAGGAGCACGGCCGCCTGTTCGGCGGCGAAAGAGCGATCGACGAGTCGGCGTTGCGAACGGCCGTCGCGAGGCGTGCCCAGCGGTTCCTTGGCGGATAGCCCTCACTCGGCGTCCCACGCGGCGGCAGTCGGCCCCGTCGTGGTTACGAGGCCCTCGATCTCCTCGGGCGAGAGCGTGACGTCGTAGAGCCGTGCGTCGTACAGTCGGCCGTCGTACGTCGGCTCGTGGACGCCGGTGTCCCTGTCGCGGTAGTGGTACCCCAGCGCTGCTCCGATCTCGGCGATGTGGAGCGGATAGTCGTCCTCGGTCTCGTCGACGAGCTCACCGTCGAGGTACAGCCGGGCGCGGGACTCGTCGTAGGTGTAGGCGACGTGCTGCCAGCGCCCCGTGTCGAGCCTGTCGACAGGGACCGCGGTGTACGCGCGGCTCTCCTCGCGGTCGGGATCGTACACCATTCCGTGGAGCTCCCCGCGCCGGAGCGCGATCGCGACGTAGTCCCACTTGAGGAGTATCTGCCAGCCGCCGTCGGGGTCGTTCGGCTGTATCCAGAACGACACCGTACACGCCCCCTCGGCACCGAAGGCGGGGGTTCGGAGCTTCCCGCCGTCGACGGCGTAGCCACCGGCGAGGAGGCCCTCGGTCCGCTCCTCGACACCCCCTTCAGCGATCGCCGACACCCCGCCGAACGGCGGCGTCACGTCACCGACGCCCGTGAACCCCAGGTCCGCGTCGAGCGCCCGGATGCGCGCCGACCGGTCGGTCGCGCCGTCGCGGAGCGTGTCGACCCGCTCGTCGGCCCACGCTGCCCCATCCCCGTGGTTCCGGAGCACGCCGTGGAGCCGGCCGTCGTCGTACGTGAGCAGGAACGCCTCGCGGTCGTCGCCGGCGCGGCAGACCACGAGTCCGTACTCCGGCACCGGGCCGACGGCGACGCGGCCGGCCCCCGCGAGCACGACCCCGCGGAGCCAGCCCGGGAACGTCGACGCCAGCGTGTCGAACAGCGACTCCGAGAACACGAGGTCGAGATTGGCGTCGACGTTGGCCCGCGTGTACAGCGTCTCCAACTGCTCCGGCCGAGCGATCTGGGGGAACACGCCTCGGACCTCGTCGGCGTTGCGGATCGCCGAGCCGAGCTCCGCGAGGAGCCGGACCACGTCGTCGTCGGCCGCCAGCGAGACGTCGGCGTTCCGGAGGAACGTCACGTCGACCTCGGACTCCTTCCACAGCGGCGTCAGCGCCGGCGCGGCTGCCGCGATGGCGTTGGCGTCGCGCTCGTACGCCCGGGACTGTTCGAGCGCCAACACGCCCGCGAGCGTGGCCTCGTACCCGCCGTCGACCGCCCGCACCAGCCCGCGGTCGAGCAGCTCCTCGGTCGCGCGGTCGATCGTCGAACGGGATGCGGCGACGCGATCAAGCAGATCACGCTTGTCCAGGGGGCCGTCCCGCAGGTAGTCGAGTAGCGTCGCCCGCCGCCGCGCGGTGTCGAGGATCGTCGTCATGTGGAAACCGAACGACACCAAGCGGGAACCGGAGGAGTATAAGCGCGTTGACGATGGCTCACGGCGTGACGAACTCCGTCGCCCCGTGAACTATCCCGCCGGAAGCGCCGACGATCGGCTGAGGCCACGGCCGGAGTCGCTCTACTGGCGGACCCGACGGACCAGTCACGGAGCGTGACACGGGGCGGTCCGCGTCCGTGGCCGAGTTCCGTTCCTGACCTCGTCGAAATCGCCCACCAGCACGACGCTCAGACCTCGATGACGGGGTTCACGAGCTCCCCGATCCCCTCGATGTCGATGCGGACCGTGTCGCCGGGACTGAGGGTGAACTCGTCCTCGGGGACGAGCGAAGTGCCGGTGAGCAGCACGCCCAGCTCCGGCACCGCGTTGTGGGCCCGCCAGCAGTCGGCGAGCTCCTCGCAGCTCCGGGCCATCTCCGCGGTCGAGGTGGCGTCGTCGTAGACGGTCTCGCCGTCGCGCTCGATGCGCATCGACATCCCGAGGTCGTGGGGATCCGGGACGCTGTCGGCGCCCACGACACAGGGGCCGATCGAACAGCAGCGGTCGTACACTTTCGCCTGCGGGAGGTAGAGTGGGTTCGCCCCCTCGATCTCGCGGCTGCTCACGTCGTTGCCGACGGTGTAGCCGACGATCTCGCCATCGTACAGTACGAGCCCCAGTTCGGGCTCGGGGACGTTCCAGTCGGAGTCGCCGCGGACGCCGATGGCGCCGCCGGGGCCGACCGTCCGGCTCGGCGTGGCCTTGAAGAAGATCTCGGGGCGCTCGGCGTCGTACACGTCGAGGTACACGTCGGCCATCCCGCTCTCCTCTTCGCGGGCCTGCTCGCTGATCTCGTAGGTGACGCCGGCGGCCCACACCTCCCCGGGCGCGACGGGGCGTTCGAGCTCGACGACGGAGAACTCGACGACAGGCGCCTCGGCGAACAGCTCGGCGGCCAGCGCGTCGACGCCGCTGTTCGCGACGTCTCCGGCCGCGGCGAGATCGCGGAACGATCCCAGCCGGGGTTTGATCGCCGTCAGATCCCGAGCCTCGCCGTCGGCGACGGCGAGGAGGTGGGCATCGCCGTCGCGCTCGTGGCGGTAGTAGCGCATGCGGGGACTGCGGCGCGTGGGGGGCATAAATCTCCGGGGGTGGGCCGCAGCGTAAAGGGTTATCCGCCGACCGCTACAACGGACGGGTATGGCGAGCAGATCGAATCTCATCGACGGCGAGTGGATCGACGCCGAGAGCGGCGACACGTTCGATACACACGACCCCGCCAACCCGGACGAGGTCGTCGGCACCTACCCCAAGTCCAGCGCGGCGGACGCCGAACGCGCGGTCGAGGCCGCAGCCGCGGCAACCGACGAGTGGAGCAACACGCCCGCCCCGAAACGGGGACGGATCCTCTCGCGGGCGAGCGGGATTCTGGCCGACAAGAAGGATGAACTGACCGAACTGCTGGTCCGCGAGGAGGGGAAGACCGAGGCCGAGGCCGGCGGCGAGGTCCAGCGCGCCATCGACATCTTCGACTACTACGGCTCGAAGGCCCGCGACATCGGCGGCGAGGTGAAAAGCGCCAGCGGCGGCGACACGGTGCTTCGAACCAAACAGGAGCCGGTCGGCGTCGCCGGCCTGATCACGCCGTGGAACTACCCGATCGCGATCCCGGCGTGGAAGATCGCGCCCGCGCTGGCGGCCGGCACGACAGCGGTGATCAAGCCCGCGACGCTCGCGCCCGGCCCGACCCACGAGATCGCCGCGGCGCTCGACGAGGCCGGCCTCCCCGACGGCGCGCTCAACGTCGTCACCGGGCCCGGCAGCGAGGTCGGCGACGTGGTCGCCGGCCACGAGGCCGTCGACGCCGTCTCATTCACCGGCAGCGCCGCAGTTGGCGACATTGTCTACGACACCGCGACCGAGGACGGCAAGCGCGTCCAATTGGAGATGGGCGGGAAAAACCCCACCGTCGTCTCGGACTCGGCTGACGTGGAGAAGGCCGCCAAGATCGTCTCTTGGGGCGCCTTCGGCGTGACGGGACAGGCCTGTACCGCCTGCTCGCGGGCGATCGTCTACGAGGACGTGTACGACGAGTTCGTCGACGCGATCGTCGAGCAGGCCGAGGGGATCAAGCCCGGCAACGGGCTCGAAGGCGGCGACATGGGCCCGCAGGTCAGCATGGACGAGCTCGAAAGCACGCTCGAGTACGTCGAGGTCGGGCAGGAGGAAGGTGCGAGCCTCGAGACCGGCGGCGACGCGCTCGACCGCAAGGGGTACTTCGTCGAGCCGACGGTGTTCGCCGACGTCGACAACGACAGCCGACTCGCCCAGGAGGAGATCTTCGGGCCGGTGCTGTCGGTGATCCCCGTGAGCGGCTACGACGAAGCGCTCGCGGCCGCCAACGACGTGGAGTACGGGCTCTCGGCGGGCATCGTCACGAACGATCACACCGAGGCCAACAGCTTCGTCGACGACATCGATGCCGGCGTGGTGAAAGTCAATCAGCAGACGACCGGCGTCGAACTCCACGTCCCCTTCGGCGGGATGAAGGCCTCCTCCAGCGAGACGTTCCGCGAGCAGGGCGAGGCCGGGCTCGACTTCTACACCATCTCGAAGACGGTGTACGACAGCTACTGAACCCGCGGCCTCCTGCAGCTTTCGCTGTCACAACGGCTTTTTTTTTCGTTCCCGGCGAGACTGGCGTCCATGGATATCGAGACGCTCGCCGAGTCGTTCGACCGGCGGGATTGGCAGGAACTGGAGGCGACCGACGACCCCGTTCGCTTCGCGATGGTCGGCGTCGGCTGGTGGACCCGCGAGCAGGCGATGCCCGCGGTCGCGAACGCCGAACTGTGTGAGACGACCGTCCTCGTCAGCGGCGACCCAGAGAAGGCCGCCGACGTGGCGGCCGACGTCGAGACCGTCGAGCACGCGATCAGCTACGACGCGTTCCACGACGGGGAAGCGAGCGACGCCTACGACGCGGTGTACGTCGTGACACCGAACGCCCTTCACCTGCCCTTCGTCGAGACGGCCGCCGAACTCCACAAGGCGATCCTCTGTGAGAAGCCGATGGAGGCGACGATCGAGCGCGCTGAACGGATGGTCGAGGTCGTCGAGGAGAACGACGCGACGCTGATGATCGCCTACCGGATGCAGACCGAGCCCGCAGTCCGGCGGGCGAAGGAGTTCGTCGACGACGGCCTCATCGGCGAACCGATCTTCGTCAACGGGAACATGACCGAGCCGATCCTCGATCTCGTCCCCGACCCCGACCAGTGGCGGCTGGACGGCGAGCTCTCCGGCGGCTGTGCGGTGATGGACATCGGGCTCTACCCGCTGAACACCGCGCGATACCTGCTCGGCGCCGACCCCGAGCGCGTTCGCGGCACCGTCGCGTCCGTGACCCCCGAGTTCGACGACGTGCCGGACGAGCACGCCGCGTTCCAACTCGACTTCCCGGGCCACACGTTCGCGGTCTGTACCGCCAGCCAGAACGCCCACATGGCGAGCCACATCGAGGTGCTGGGCACCGAGGGGCGGGTCCGGATCGAGCCGGCGTTCTACCCCTGGGACGACCGCGCGCTCACGATCGAGCGCGGCGACACCAGCTTCGACGTCGCGTTCGAGCAGGCCGACCAGATGGAGGAGGAGTTCGAGTACTTCTCGCACTGCGTGCTGACCGGCGAGGACCCTCACCCGGACGGCGAGCACGGGCTGGCCGATATTCGGGCGATCAAGGCGGTGTACGAGGCCAGCGAGACGGGCGAAACTGTGGAGCTCTGAGTCGCGTCGGCGACCGCAGGTCAGTTGGCTGTTCCCCTGCGGCGCCAACGCTTTGCCCTCCCCCGCCGAACCACGCGGCCATGGTTCACTCGACGTGGGGCGACTGGTTCGTACGCGAGGAGGTCGAGGCGGCCGATCCCGGCGACGGCGTCGTCGGCTGGTACCTCGGCTGTAACGGGTTCGTGCTGCGCTCGGCGTCGACGACGATCTACGTCGACCCGTACTTCGGCGACGGCGACCCGCCGAACATCGTCCGCATGATTCCCGTCCCGATCGACCCCACCGACGCCACTGACTGCGACGCCGTCCTCGTCAGCCACGAACACATCGACCACATGCACCCGCCGTCGTACGGCCCACTGGTGAACGACCTCGGCGCCGACCTCTACGCGCCCGCGGCGTCCTACGAGTCGCCGGACTACGACGCCGACCTCGACGCTCCGGAGGATCGTCGAAACGTGATCGCCGCGGGCGAGACGTTCGACGTCGGCGACTTCACCGTCCACGTCCGCGGGGCGAACGATCCCGACGCGATCGAGCCCGTGAGCTACGTCGTCGAACACGAGTCGGGGACGTTCGTCCACGCCGGCGACAGCCGGCCCGCACCCGACGCGTTCCCCGAGATCGCCGCGGAGTTCGACGTCTCCGTCGGCGCGCTGGCGTTCGGTTCCGTCGGGGAGATCTACAAGCACGATCTCGGCCGCGGGGAGCGAACGCGGTGGTACATGGACGAAAATCAGGTGATCGAGGCCGCGAACCAACTCGAACTCGACCGGCTGCTCCCGACCCACCACGACATGTGGCAGGGCGTCGGTGCCGATCCAAAAGTGCTCCACGAACACGCCGCCTCGTTCCCCTACCCGCGAGTGCTGGAAGTGCCCCACGTCGGCTGCTCGTTCCGGCTCGACGAGCCGGGGATCCGGCGGATGGGGGCGCTGGACGGGTAGCCCGCCGCCGAATCCGCCTTGGGGGGATTTTTACGCGGTGGCCGCGCAGTAGGCGGGCATGGCACCCACGATCACGAAGATCGAGAGCCGGGAGTTCGAGTACCCATTGGAGGACGTGGGGACCGACGAGCACGGCTTCAACCTCGTCTACGAGCCGGGCGAGACGACCTACCGCAAGCTGTTCGGCGTGAAGATCCACACCGACGAGGGGATCACCGGCGAGTACGTCGGGGGAAACTCCCCGGCGGCCGCACAGTACAACATCATCGCGAAGTACCTGATCGGGAAGAACCCCCTCGAACGCGAGAAACACTGGTCGGAGATCAAACGGGCGCTCCGGAAGTACGACCGGATGGGGATGGGCCCGATCGACATCGCGCTGTGGGACTTCGCGGGCAAGTACTACGACGCGCCGATCCACGAACTGCTGGGCACTTACCGCACCGAGATCCCCGCCTACGCGTCGACGTACCACGGCGACGACGCCGGCGGGCTCGACTCGCCGGAGGCGTTCGCCGACTTCGCCGAGGAGTGTCGCGATCAGGGCTTTGGCGGCTTCAAGATCCACGGCTGGGGCGGCGGCGACTCCTCCCGCGATCTCGATCGGGAGGTCGAAGCGGTCCACGCGGTCGGCGAGGCCGTCGGCGACGAGATGGACCTGATGCACGACCCCGCCTGCGAGCTGGAGACGTTCGCCGACGCGCTCGAACTCGGGAAGGCCTGCGACGAGCAGGGCTTCTTCTGGTACGAGGACCCGTTCCGCGACGGCGGCATCTCCCAGCACGCCCACCGGAAGCTCTCCCAGAAGCTGGATACGCCGATCCTCCAGACCGAGCACGTCCGCGGGCTCGAACTCAAGTCCGACTTCGCCGCCAACGACGCGACGGACTTCCTCCGCGCGGACCCCGAGTACGATGCCGGAATCACGGGCGCAATCAAGGTCGCCCGCGTCGCGGAGGCGTTCGGGCTCGACATCGAGTTCCACGCGCCCGGGCCGGCACAGCGCCACTGCATTGCCGCCTGCCGTAACTCCAACTACTACGAGATGGCGCTGGTCCACCCGGACTGTCAGAACACCCAGCCGCCGGTGTACGAGGGGGGTTACTCCGACATGATGGAGGCCGTCGAGGGCGGGACCGTCTCCGTCCCCGAGGGCCCCGGACTCGGCGTCGACTACGACTGGGAGTACATCGAGGAGAACACGACCGGACAGGTCCACACCTACGAGTAGCGGCGACGGCGGTTTCCGGGAATCGCCGACGGATATATCGTCCGTTAGGTACAAATCAGAGTGCATGAGCTCCGAGAAAGTCATCGACCTGCTGCGCAAGGCGTACGGCGACGAGATGGAGACGGTGATGAACTACCAGACCAACGCCATCGTGCTCGACGGCGTCCGTGCCGAGGAGATCAAGGAGAGCCTCAAGACGGACATCCAGGAGGAGCTGACCCACGCCGAGCAGTTGGGCAACCGCCTCAAACAGCTCGACGCCCGGCCGCCGAGCTCGGCGGAGTTCGTCGCCCGGCAGGACTCCCTCCAGCCGCCGGAGGACTCTACCGACGTGCTCTCGGTGATCCGGGGGGTGCTCGACGCCGAGGAGGGCGCCATCGACACCTACCGCGCGCTCATCGACGCCGCTGAGGCCGCGGACGACCCGGTGACGGAGGACCTCGCGGTCACGATCCTCGCCGACGAGGAGGCCCACCGCACCGAGTTCCGCGGCTTCGAGAAGGAGTACCAGCAGGACTGACAGGGGGAAGCGGCGCGCGCGTCACCACTTTCGTTTTTCACTCGACGGAGACCTGTGGATCGAGGTAGCCGTACACCACGTCCTGCAGGAAGCTCCCGCCGATCCCGAGGAAGACGATCACCAACGTCGACCAGGTGATCAGGGACATGTCGCCCTGATCGACCGCGACCAGGCTCGCCCGTGCCAGCCCGTCGATCGGCAGGATCTCTTCGATCACGTAGATGTTCAACACGAGCACCGCGAGCAGTTCGCTGAGCGACAGCGAGACGATCGGCAGCGCCGCGTTCCGGAGCACGTGCTTGACCAGCGTGAGCCGGGAGATGCCTTTCGCCCGCAGCATCTTCACGAACTCCCGGCCCGTCTGGTCGAGTACCGCCGAGCGGCTGAACCGGAGCTGCCCGGCCAGCAGGCTCGCCGCGACCGCGCCGGCGGCGATCACCTGCGGGTGGACGTACGGTCCGGCGCCGGCGGTCGGGCCGGCCCGGACTGGCGAGACGACCGCGAGGAGGTACGTAATCACCATGAACACGGGGATGCCGAGCAGCGCGTACGTGCTCAACCGGGCGGTCCAGTCGACGGCGCCCTCCTTCTCGAACGCCGCCAGCACGCCCAGCGGTACCCCGAGCGCCACGGCGACGACGACGCCGGGGACGACGTACTCCAGTGTGGTCACCACGCGCCCGTCGAGCACGGCCGCGACCGACTGGTCGTACGCGATCGACTGCCCCCACTCCAGCGTCGTGAGGTCGACGAACCAGTCGGCGTAGTGTTCGTAGAGCGGTCGATCCAGCCCGCGCCGGGCGAGAAACTCCTTCCGGAACTGCTCGATCTGCCAGTCCTGTGCGCCGTTGTACCGCATGAGCGCCAGCTGCTTCTGGAGGATCAGTCGCGCCTGAAGCACCGTGAACCCGAACATCACGGACGCGGCGGCGTACACCGAGAACACGGCAAACGCGAACCGACGGAGGAGGTAGCTGACGTAGCTCACGGGGACCACCCGACCACGGGTCGTTCGTCCGAGGTCATCGGCATCATCTGCAGCAGAAAGTCGTATAAACTTTCCTGTGACTTCCGGAGCGAAGGGGAGCCCCGACGAGTCCGGATCGTCGCCGCTCCGGTGGCCCGGGACGACGTCGCCACGGAATGTTCACTCGACGGAGACCTGTGGATCGAGGCAGCCGTACAGCACGTCCTGCAGGAAACTGCCAGCGATCCCGAGGAACACGATCACCAGCGTCGACCAGGTGATCAGGGACATGTCGCCCTGATCGACCGCGACCAGGCTCGCCCGTGCCAGCCCGTCGATCGGCAGGATCTCTTCGATCACGTAGATGTTTAACACGAGCACCGCGAGCAGTTCGCTGAGCGACAGCGAGACGATCGGCAGCGCCGCGTTCCGGAGTACGTGCCGGACCACTCTGGCCCGAGGGACGCCTTTCGCTCGGAGCATCTTCACGAACTCCCGACCCGTCTGGTCGAGCACGGCCGCCCGGCTGAACCGAAGCTGCCCGGCGAGTAGGCTCGCCGCGACGGCGACGGCAGCGATCACCTGCGGATGGATGGGCAGCCTGCCGCCGCCTACCTGGGAGACGCCGGCGAGGAGGTACGTGATCAGCATAAACACGGGGACGCCGAGTAGCGCGTACGTGCTCAGCCGGGTGCTCCAGTCGACGGTTTCGTTCTTCGCGAACGCCGCCAGCACCCCCAGCGGGACCCCGAGGACGACGGCGATCACGACCCCCGGCACCACGTACTCCAGGGTGGTCACGACGCGCCCGCCGAGCACGGCCGCGACCGGCTGGTCGTACGCGATCGACTGGCCCCACTCCAACGTCGTGAGGTCGACCAGCCAGTCGAGGTAGCGCTCGGACAGCGGCTGGTCCAGCCTACGCTGGGCGATGTACGACTCCCGGAACCGTTCGATCTCCTGTTCGGTGGTGTCCGAACCCCCCCATTGCATGAACGCGAGCTGTTGGCGGAAGAGCAGCCGTATCTGGAGGACGGTGAACCCGAACATCACCGTCGCTGCCGCGTACACCGAGAACACGGCGAACGCGAACCGACGGAGGAGGTAGCTGACGAAGCTCACGGGGACCACCCGACCACGGGACGATCGACCGCGGACATCAGTTCCATCACCAACATAAAATCTTATAAAGTTTCCTGATGGTTTCCAGAACCGCGAACAGCGATGCCCTCCAAGGACTTCGAGTCGGCAGCGTTCACCGAGGTGAATTGGGACGTACGCGACCGTGGAATCACGGTCCGGAAGCGGACGCTCGGGCTGATCGCCGCCTTCCTGCTGCTCGGCGCGCTGTACGCGTACGACGCGATCGTCGCGCCCGACGAGCTGGTCGCGGCCCTGAACTGGGACGTGACGCGTGCGGACTGGCTCCTGCTCGTCGCCAGCGTGTTCTTCGCGCGCTACGGGCTGTTCCCGCTGGCGGCCGACCCACCCCGGACCCGGCGGCTGCTCGGCCGCCTCCGCTCGCACCCGATCGGGCTGGCCGCGATCCTCGCTCTCGGCGTACTCACGGCGATCGGGCTGCTCGGGCCGGGGCTGTTCTTCGACACTGGCTACCCCAAGCTCAAGTATCGCCTCCAGCCGCCGGTGTACACCAGCGTCTTCGTCGGCGACGTCCACTACTACAACTGCGTCGGGCAGGTGACCGACGGCTACTGTCACGGGACCTGGCGCTACCCGTTGGGGACGAACCGCTACGGCGAGAACGTCCTCGAACTGCTCGTCTACGGGATCCGTGTCGCGCTGCAGGTTAGCCTCCCGACGGTCGTGCTCATCGGCGTCGTCGGCACGGTCGTCGGCGCGCTCGCGGGCTACTACGGCGGCTGGGTCGACGACGCGTTGATGCGCTACGTCGACATCCAGCAGACGGTGCCGGCGATCGTCGTCTACATCCTGCTCGCGACGTTCTTCCTCGGGGAGTACTCCGGCGTCACCGACGGCGGCCTGTTCGCCTTTGTCGGCGTGTTCGGGCTGCTCAACTGGGGTGGCGTCGCACGCGTCGTCAGGAGCGACGCCCTCCAGCAGCGGTCCGCGGGCTACGTCCGGGCGGCGCGGGCGACGGGCGCGAGCGACCTACGGATCCTGCGGGACCGCATCGTCCCGAACGCCAGAGGGACGATCGTCACCGAACTCAGCCGTCGGGTGCCGCTGCTCGTCCTCGCACAGGTCGCGCTCGCGTACCTCAGCCTCAGCCGGATCGCCTCACAGTCGCTCGGCCGAGTGATCCGTGTCGGGCTACAGCCCGAGGTGATGCCGTGGCACCAGAAATGGTGGGTGACGACGTTCGCGGTCGCGCTGCTGGCGTTCGCCGTCGCCGCGTTCAACGTCTCCGGGGACAGCCTCCGCGACGCGCTCGACACGCGGCAGGGGGGGAGCTCGTGAGCGACCCGCTGCTCTCGGTGCGCGACCTCCGCACCGAGTTCGACACCGACGCCGGGGTGGTGCGGGCCGTCGACGGCGCCTCCTTCGACGTCGAGGCCGGCGAGACCGTCTGTCTCGTCGGCGAGTCCGGCTCCGGGAAGACCGTCGCCTGCGAGTCGATCACGCGGCTGATCCCGACGGACACGGGGGCGATCACCGGCGGCGAGGTCCGGTTCGACGGCGAGGACCTGACCGACCTCTCGGCGTCGGCGCTGACGGAGTACCGTGGCAACCGGATCGCCCACGTGTTCCAGAACCCCCAGGGCGCGCTCGACGACGTGTACACCGTCGGCGAGCAGGTCGTCGAGACCGTCCGCGCCCACCGCGACCTCGACAAAGCGGCGGCACGGGAGGCGGCGATCGACCTGCTCGATCGGGTCGGGATCCCCGACGCCGCCGACCGGGTCGACGACTATCCTCACTCCTTCAGCGGGGGTATGAAACAGCGCGTCGTCCTCGCGATCGCGCTCGCGGGCGACCCCGACCTGCTAATCGCCGACGAGCCCACGACCGCGCTCGACGTGACGATTCAGGCCCAGATCCTCCGGCTGCTCGGCGAGATCCAGGCGGAACGCGGGATGGGGCTGCTGTTCGTGACTCACGACCTCGGCGTCGTCGCGGAGATCGCCGACCGCGTGGTCGTGATGTACGCGGGGAAGGTGATGGAGACCGGCGACGTGTACGAGCTGTTCGAGAACCCCGCCCACCCCTACACCCGGGCGCTACTCGACTGTCTCCCGGGCCACGGGGAAGCGTTCGACACGATCGACGGCCTCACGCCGGACCCGACCGACCCGCCGGACGGCTGTCGGTTCCACCCGCGCTGTGACCACGCGGTCGAGGACTGTCGCGCCGGCGAGCAGCCGGCGTTCGAGCCCGTCGGCGACGACCACGACGCCGCCTGCGTGCTGTACGGCGACGACCACCAGCCACCACTGTCGTTCCCCGACAAACACGATGACTGACGAACCCCTCCTCTCGGTGCGTGATCTGGAGAAACACTACCCGGTCCGGAGCGGCCTGCTGCGGCGGGTCACCGACCACGTGAAGGCCGTCGACGGGATCTCCTTCGACGTCGAGGCCGGCGAAGTAGTCGGGCTCGTCGGCGAGTCCGGCTGCGGGAAGTCCACCGCGGCGACGACCCTGCTCCACCTCGAAGAGCCGACGGGCGGGGAGGTCCGGTTCCAGGGGGCGACGGTGGCCGACCAGTCCCGGAGCGAGCG
The DNA here is from genome assembly GCF_001282785.1 of Halolamina sediminis. NCBI lineage: Archaea > Methanobacteriati > Methanobacteriota > Halobacteria > Halobacteriales > Haloferacaceae > Halolamina > Halolamina sediminis. The sequence goes on along the minus strand of NZ_CVUA01000001.1, from coordinate 1,388,882 downwards.
CAAAGCGTTCCGCCGGAACGCACAGGTCGTGTTTCAGGACCCCGACTCCGCGTTCGACCCGCAGGCGACCGTCGGCGAGTCGATCGCCGACCCGCTCGCGACCCACGGCCTGCGCGACGAGCAGCGTCAGTGGGAGATCGTCGCCGACGTGCTCGAACGGATCGGACTCTCGGCCGACGACGCCGACCGCTACCCCCACGAGTTCTCCGGCGGGCAGAAACAGCGCATCGCGCTGGCCCGCGCGCTCGTGCTCGACCCGGACCTGCTGGTCGCCGACGAGCCCGTCAGCGCGCTCGACGTGAGCATCCAAGCGGACATCCTCTCGCTGCTCGCGGACCTCCGGGACGAGCTCGGTCTGGGGATCCTCCTGATCAGCCACGATCTGGACGTGGTTCGCCAGATCTGTGACCGCGTCGCGGTGATGTACCTCGGCGAGATCGTCGAGATCGGGCCGACGGAGGCGCTGTTCGAGAACCCCCAGCACCCCTACACCGAGGGGCTGCTCGCCGCGATCCCGGACACGGACCCGCGGAACCGCGGCGGGACAGTCGAACTTCGCGGCGACGTGCCCGACCCGATCGACCCGCCGTCGGGCTGTTCCTTCCATCCGCGCTGCCCGCAGGTGATACCGCCCGAGGAGTACGAGTTCGCCGACGGCGAGTACCGAACGGTGCTCGACTTCCGGCTCGCGCTCCGGGAGGACGATATCGACACGGCACGCCACGACACCGCAACGGCGCTCCGCGAGGCGTACGAGATTCCCGAGACGCTCACGGACGACGACGCCGAGACGCTCCTCGACGGCGCGATCGAGGACGTGCTCGGCGGCGATCGGGAGCGTGCGCTCGATCGGCTCGGGGGGTTCGCGACGCCGTGTGAGCGCGACGATCCGGCGCTGGGATCGACGAACGAGCGCCAGTCGGCCGCCTGCCTCCGGCACACGCGATGAGTTTCCGGGGTGCGTAAGTTTACCACTGAACGGTCCGTACTGGGAAACGCTATGACGAGCGTCGAAATCGAGTACTGCGTCCCGTGTGGACACCGCGATCGAGCACAGGATCTGCAAGCGGCGATCCTCGAAGAGTACGGGCTGCAAGTCGACCGCGTGTCGCTGGTCACCGGCGACGGCGGCGTGTTCGAAGTTCGTGTCGACGGCGACGGGATCTTCGACATCGACGAGGACGAGTACGACGCAGACGCGATCGTCGAGGGCGTCGGCGCGTACGTGAACTGATTGGCGGCGACGGGCGTTTCGAGCGGGGATCGGCGTCTCTTCTTCAGTCGAGCAGGGCGTCCACGTCGGCGTGGGCGTGGAGCAGCTCCTGCATCCGCTCGACGGTCGCTTCGTCCCGCACGCGGCCGCCGTGGATCAGGGACTCGATCCGCTCGATCGTCGTGATCGTGTCCGTCTGGACGGTCAACACCGGCATCCCCTGCTCTTCGGCCTCGCCGAGTATCGCGCCGGACGGCCGGTGGCCCCCCGTGAGCACGAGACAGTTGACGCCGGGGGCGTCCAGCGCCGCGGCTTGGACGTCCGCCCGGTCGCCCCCGGTGATGACGGCGGCGTCCTTCGTGCGCCGGAAGTGGCTGAGCGCGCTCTCCCCGCTCATCGCCCCGACGAGCACGCGCTCGACGAGAGCACTCGTGTCCGCGTCGGTGAGCGACTCCGCGCCGAGTTCGTTCGTGAGGTCTGCCACCGAGACGCCGGCCATCGAGCGTTCCCAGGGCAGGACACCCAGCACGGGGATGCCGCGCGATTCGAGGAACGGAACTACGTCGGTTTCCACCTCGTCGTACGCGGCGCTGGAGACGGCGTTGAACACGATGCCGAGGCAGCGGTCGCCGAGACCGTTGGCCGCCGTGAGGATGCGGTCGACGTCGCCCGGTTCCTCATAGCGGGCGACCAGCACCGCGCGGGCGTCGAGCAGCGCCGCGATGTCGGCGTCCGTGAGGTCGACGGTCGCCCCCGTATCGGGGTCGCCGGCGCCCTCGACGACCATCACGTCTTTCCCCTCGGCGAGCCCCGCGTACGCGTCCTGCACGCGGTCACGGAGCGCCGGGACGTCCTCCTCGCCGCGGATCGCGCCGGAGATGAACGTCGGGGAGTAGACGACAGGCTCCATCTCGTGCATCTCGGCGTCCAGATCCAGCAGCTCCCGGGCGAGCATCGGGTCGGCGTCGATCGTCTTCCCGACGTTGCTCTGGAGACGGGTCCCCTTCGGTTTCATGTAGCCGACCGCTGCGCCGCGGTCCGCGGCGAGGCGCGCGAGCGCGAGCGTGACGGCGGTCTTCCCGGTGCCTTCGTCCGTCGAGGTAACGAGTAGCGAGTTCATAGTTTCTCTGGGTCGATGGTCAGTCGTACGTCGAGGGCCTGCACGCCGTCGGCGGTCGCGAGCAGCGGGTTCACGTCGAGTTCGAGGATGGCGTCGAAGTCAGTCACGAGCTGGCTCAGGCGCTGGATGGCCTCCTCGATGGCCGCTTCGTCCGCCGAGGCACGGCCGCGTGCCCCCCGAAGCAGTGGCGCCGAGTCGAGTTCGTCGATCATCTCGCCCGCCTCGCGCCCGGAGACGGGGGCGATCCGGACGCTCGTGTCCTCCAGCACTTCCACGAAGATCCCGCCGAGGCCGAACAGCACCATCGGGCCGAACTGCGGGTCGCGATTCATCCCGAGGATCGTCTCCGTCCCCGCGTCGGTGTCTACCATCTCCTGCACTTGGACGCCGAGAACGGTCGCGTCCGGCTGGTAGTTCCGGGCGCGGGTGAGCAGCGTCTCGTACGTGTCGGCGACCTCTGACTGGGGGACCCCGACGGCCACGCCGCCGATGTCGGACTTGTGGGAGATGTCCGGGCTCACGATCTTCATCACCACGTCGCCGTCGATGCGCGAGGCGGCCGACACGGCGGCCGCCTGATTCTCGACCAGCTCGGAGTCGGGGATCGGGATGCCGTACGCCTCGAGGATTCCCATCGCTTCCACGCCGAGCCGTGTCGCGCCGCGCTCAGCCCCCTCTGCGAGGACCTCTCGGGCCCGCTCCCGGTCGACGTCGAACGACTGGGGTGCCTCGTAGCTCCGGGTTTCGACGCCCCGCTGGACGGCGAGTGCGTCCAAGCTGCTGACGGCTCGGGCCGGATCGAAGTAGTTCGGGATGCCGGCGTCGCCGAGGACGTCCGCCGCGCGGTCGGTTCGCTCTCCACCCATCAGACACGCGACGACGGGTGTGTCGTGTTCGGCCTGTCGGTCGGCGATCGCTGCGGCGAGCTCCCCGAAGTCGACGACCGCCGTGGGTGCGGAGATGACGATCGCACAGCCCACGTTGTCGTCGGCGAGCACGGTGTCGAGTGCCGTCTCGAACCGTTCGATGTCGGCGTCGCCGATCACGTCGACGGGGTTGTAGATGTTCGCCTCCTCGGGCATCGTCGCTTCGAGTTCCGAGAGCGTCCCGTCGGTGAACGACGCCATCGCGAGCTGTGAGTCGCCGACGGCGTCGGTCGCCATCACGCCGGGGCCGCCCGCGTTCGTGACGACGCCGACCTGTTCGGAGTCGGGCATCGGGAGCCCGTCGAGCGCGCGAGCGTAGTCGAACAGTTCCTGGACGTTCTCGGCGCGCACGACGCCCGCCTGCTCGAACGCCGCCTCGTAGGCCGCCTCGCTGCCGGCGATCGTCCCCGTGTGGGAGGACGCCGCGTCGGCGCCGGCCTCGGTCCGTCCGGACTTGACGACCACGACGGGCGTGTCCTGGGTCACCTCGCGGGCCGTGTCGATGAACGCGCGGCCGTCCTCGACGCCCTCGAGGTAGCCGAGGACCACGTTCGTCTCGGGGTCGTCCCGCCAGTGGGCGAGGAAGTCAGACTCGTCCAGCACGGCCTTGTTGCCCAGCGAGACGACGTCCTTGAAGCCGATGCCCTGGTCGTTAGCCCAGTCCAGTACCGCCGTGATGAACGCGCCGGACTGGCTCATGAACGACAGCGAGCCCGGAAGCGCGTTCGACGGCCCGAACGTGGCGTTGAGCCCCGGCGGCGTCGAGAGCACGCCCAGCGAGTTCGGCCCGACGAGGTTGAGGTCGTACTCCGCGGCGACGGCGCGGAGTTGCTGCTCGCGCTGTGCGCCCTCCGTCCCGGTCTCGCTGAACCCCGCCGTGATGACCACGACGTTGTGCACCCCCACCTCGCCCGCCTCGCGGACGGCGTCGACAGCTATCGGCGGCGGAACGACGACGACCGCGAGATCGACGGGGTCCGGAACGGACGCGACGTCCGGGTAGCACGGCTCCCCGAACACGGTGTCGCGGCTCGGGTTCACCGGAACGACGTCGCCCGTGAAGTCGGCGAGGTTCCGGACGATGGCGGCCCCGATCGACCCAGTACGCTCCGTCGCACCGACGACGGCGACGCGTTCGGGCGCGAACAGTCCACCGATATCGGCGTCCGAGTTCACGTCGTCTCCCTCGCGCGGACAGTGCTTAAAACCGGGGCCGGGATCTCACGTTGCGGGAGTCGGATAGCGAACCCAGCCCGAAACCCGAGCTGGTCGAACCCGACATCGCCGAGAGAGGGGCGCACTCAGTCGTTGCGGCCGACCAACAGGAACGTCTCCGGCCGCTCCGCCTCGAACTCGATTTCGAACCCGTGCTGGCGCAGTGCATCCCCAGCCTCGGCGGCCGAGAACCGCTCGTCGAGGGGTGGGCCGTGGGCACCGGTTCCGGCGGCCGCCCAGTCGACGACGACGAGCGTCCCACCGGGTTCGAGCACGCGCGAGAGCTCGCGCAGCGCCCGTTCGCTCGCGAACTCGTGGTAGGTCATCGTCGAGAACGCGGCGTCGAGGCTATCGGTGTCGAAGGGGAGGTCGTCGACGCCGCTGGTCACGAGGTCGACGTTCTCGGGGACGCCTTTCTCCCGGTAGTAGTCGTGCATCGCCTCCTGGATGTCGACGGCAGAGACGCGGTCGACGGCCGGCGCGACGTCGTCGGTGTAGAACCCGGTCCCGCTGCCGAGATCCGCGACCGTCTCGTCGCCGTCCGGTGACAGCGCCCAGAGTAACTCCTCCGCCGAGAGGAACCGGTACCGACGCTGTGCGTCTTCGAGGTTGTCGGCGCGGTCGGCGTCGAACGTGTGATACCCCATTAGAGGTTCGCGAACGCCTCGTCGACGAGCTCGCCGGTGTCGGCGACGATGTCGGCCATCTCCTCGTCGTCGGGCGCCATCCCGATCAGCCGGCCGATGCGCATGATCGAGACGTGGTAGACGACCTGCTTGCCGGGCTCTTCCTCCCAGATGACGACGTTACAGGCCATGAGCGCACCGAGCTTGTTGTCGGTCGCGTCGAGCGCGCGGTCGGCCACCTCGGGGTTGCACGCGCCGAGCACGTAGTAGGGGTCCCGGCCCGCGTCAACCTTCTCGTTGAGCATCTCCGAGGGGGAGAACTCGACGGGGACGCCGAACCCGGCGTCCGTGAACACGTCCCGGACGTGCTCGATCGCGTCCTCGTGGCTCATCTCGAGGGTCGCCTGTTCTTCGCCGATATCCTCCGGGTCGATCTGGCTCGGGTCGATTGGGAGCGTCATTCGTGTGCTGTCTTGGGTCTTCAGGACAAAGTCTCTTCGGGTACTCCGCAGAACGACTGATCTGTGGGACGAGTCGGTACCGCTTCACGGCCTAGCAGAATTGTGGGAAACGTACAAAACACATAAACGCCCCCGGTACCAAAACGAGGCCGATGGCGGAAGATATCGAGGAGATACGACGGCGGAAGCGAGAGGAGCTTCGAAAGGAAGCCGGCGACGAGAGCACAGCAGCCCAGAGCCCGTCCGAACCGGTCCCGATCGACGGGGACAGTGAGCTGTCCGAAACCGTCGCCGAACACGACCTCGTGCTGGCCGACTTCTACGCCGACTGGTGTGGGCCGTGCCAGATGCTCGAACCGATCGTCGAAACGATCGCCGCCGAGACCGAGGCGACCGTCGTGAAAGTCGACGTCGACGCGAACCAACAGCTCGCCGCCGAGTACGGCGTCCGGGGCGTGCCGACGCTCGTTCTGTTCGCCGACGGGGAGCCGGCCGAGCGGCTCGTCGGAATGCAGGACGAAGCGCAGCTCCGCTCCGTGATCGAAACCCACGCGTGACCGACGACGACTGACGCGTTTGCCGACGCGGACAGGGCCTTCCCCACGGACCGCTCAGTTGCGGATCCCACTCACTTCCCCGAACCGAGACCGACGGACGGTTCCGGTGGAACGTTGGTCGGGCTCACTACCTACGAGGGGACCCAGTCCGACGTCCTGTACCGGGACGAGGCGACAGTATCGTGGTCCGGAACGACGACTCACACGACCAGTATTCGGTGATCGAGACGATCGAAAACGCGGTGTCAGTGTCCAGGGGGCGGGTTACGGCTGTCGTTCCGGACCACAACGTCTATCAGCCGGTGAGCAGTAGTATTGTACATTGATGGACAGAGAGGACAACATCACCCGGCGGAGGGCGCTCGTCGCTGGCGGCGCAGTGCTCGCGTTCGGCGGTGGTGTCGCCTATCTCGGATCACGCTCCGGGGGGAGTGGGCAGCAGTACGTCCCGGACACCACACACGCCGGGACGGGGACGACCGGGTTCGGCGTCGAGCTCGACGGACGCCCCGTCGCCGGCGAACGCGGCGCGCCGGTGGACATCTACTACTGGACGGACTACCTGTGTCCGTTCTGCAAACAGTTCGAGGTGGAGACGCTGCCGGAGCTCGGTCGCAGACAGCTCGATACCGGCGACGCCCGGCTGGCCGTCCTGCCCTACCCGAACATCGGGGAGTACTCGACGCCAGCGGCGGTCTGGGGGCGCTGCGTCTGGTCACAGGTCGCCGACAGCAACCCCGAGGCGTTCTGGAACTGGCACGCGGCGGCCTACGGCGAACAGTCCGGCTCCGGGACGGACTGGGCCGACGAGGAGACGTTCGCGGCGATCACAGAGCAGACGGACGGCGTCGACCTCTCCACGGTCGAGAGCTGCCGCGAGGAACGCGGTTCGTCGATCAGGGAGCGCTTCGAGCCGAACGTCGGCGTGGCCCGGGAGGCGAGAATTCAGGGGACGCCCGGGTTCGTGCTCTACAACCGTGACTCCGGGGCGGCCGGGAAACTCGTCGGCGCACACCCCTACGAGAACTTCGCCGACGCGATCGACCGGGTGAAGCAGGCGTGATCAGAGAGTACGCCGCCGCGGGTCGCGACTGGACTCGCGACCTCCGGGACGCACTCGCCTTCCCACTCACGTCGGACGTGCGGTTGCTGTCGGCCGGCGTCGTGACGGTCGTTACCTACGTCGTTCTGGTGTTGAGTTCGTTCCCGCAGTTCTCGCTTCAGGTGCTCGCGACCGACCCGACGGACGTCGGCTACGCGGTCACCGCTCTCACGCGTGAAGTGTACTTGACCACCGGCGCTCTCGGCCTCACGCTTGTCGGCGCGTACGCGGTACTGACTGGTGTTGCGGTTGCGAACGCCCTCAAACTGGTCAACCGTGCGCGTCGGCGAGGCGCGTCGACGATCCTGGGCGTGCTCCCCGGACTGCTCGCCGCCGGCTGTGCGAGCTGTGGCGCGGGCGTGCTCGGTGCGCTCGGCTTCGTCGGAGCGATGGCGGCGCTACCGTTCGACGGCAACCTCCTGCGAGTCGGTGGCATCGGCCTGCTCCTCCTCTTCCTCGCTCGTACGGGCGATCCACGGGCGTGTTCGGTCGACGGAGGTGTACGAGGGTGACGTCGCTCCCACACCCTCGGCTGCTCCGGAGCGTCGGCGTGAGCGTCGGGGTGTTCGTCCTGTTCGGGACGGTGACCGGGCTGCTGCCGAACCCGGTCTACGTCCGGATGGTCTCCCGGACCCCGGCGGACTACCTGTTTCTCGTCGCGACCGCGGCCTTCGCCGGCGCGTTCGTCTACCAGCGCTCGCTGGCCGAGGAGCCGACCGGCGACGGGTTCGCCGCTGGTGGCGTGATCGGGGGGTTCCTGGCGTTCGGCTGTCCGATCTGTAACGCCGTGCTGCTCGCGCTGTTCAGCTCGTCGGCGCTCATGACGTACTTCGACCCATTCCGGCCGGTCCTCGGTGCCGTGAGCGTCGTGTTCTTCGCCGCGTTCCTGGTCTACCAGCGCCGGCGGTGTGAGGTGTGCTGATCGCGACCAGTGTCCTCGACGACCCAAACACACTTGTGGCGATCAGGTGAACGAGAGAGCAACCGATGACTGCTTCCGACGAAGATGCGAACGCCGGGGACGCGTCGACGCCGCCGTGGGGAGTGCTCGGTGTCGGCGGCGCGGTGAGCCTCTGCTGTCTCTTCGCGGCGCCGACAGCCGGTGCCGCCGTCGCCGGGGGAACCACGGCTACGCTCGGTGGTGGTGTCGTCAGAATCCTGGTAACCGTGCTGGCGGTGGGTATGGTCGGCGCAGTCTACCGCTTCCGCTCAGTAGGCAGTCCTGCAGCGCGCCGGACGGCGGCGAACCCTGACCCGTATCGGTCGGCGCTGACTGAACGCCGGACTGCACCGACGTTCAGGTTTCCGTGACTGGTTCCGCCACGGACCCCCCTCTCCGAGTGCGGTCGCTCCGACCTAGGGGAGAGAAACAAGCGGTATTGTAAAAACCGCGAAATACTTTTGCGTCTACCGCACCGATACCGAGGCGTGAGCGACACGACTCCACCCGAGTACGTGCGAACCCACCGCGAGGAGCTAGTCGCGCTCACCCTCGACCTCCTCGCGATCGACACGTCGAACCCGCCCGGCGACACGCGAGAGATCGCCTCGGAGATCGAGCGGTTCCTCGACCCGCTTCCGGTCGCCGTCGAGCGGTTCGCCGTCGATCCGGCGAAGCCGAACCTGCTCGTTCGAATCCCGGGCGAATCCGACCGCACGCTGCTGTACAACGGCCACCTCGATACGGTGCCGTTCGACGGCGAAGCGTGGTCTCACGACCCGCTCGGCGAGCACGTCGACGATCGCGTCTACGGCCGGGGTGCAACCGACATGAAGGGTGCCGTGGCGTCGATGCTGTTCGCGATTCGGGCGTTCACAGCTACCGACACCGATCCGGCCGTCGACCTCCAGTTCGCGTTCGTGAGCGACGAGGAAGTGGGTGGAGACGCCGGCCTGCCAGCGTTGCTGGAAGCTGGAAAGCTCGAGGCCGACGCGTGCGTGATCGGCGAGCCGACCTGCGAGGAGGGCCGCCACTCAATCACGGTCGCAGACCGGGGCAGCATCTGGCTGACGCTCGAAGCGAGCGGCGAAGGCGCCCACGGCTCCCGGCCGGCACTCGGTATCAACGCCATCGATCGGCTCTACGGCGCCATCGAGACGGTGCGCGAACGGTTCGGCACCCGGCGGCTCGAGATCGACGCCGCCGTGGCACCGATCGTCGACGAATCGGTCGAGTACTACACCCCCTCGATGGGCGAGGCCGCCGCTCGGGAGCTGTTCTGGTACCCCTCGATCAATCTCGGTGTGCTGGAAGGCGGCGACGCCATAAACAGCGTCCCGCAGTCCGCCCGCGCCGAAGTCGACGTCCGGCTGACGGCGGGTGTCCACACGCCCGACGTGCTCGCGGGAATCCGTGACTGCGTCGCCGACTGCGACGGTATCACGATCGCCGACGTCGCCTGGAGCGTCGGGACCGCGGAGGATCCCGACAGCCCACTCGTCGAAGCTGTCGCATCGACAGCGGAGGAGACCACGGGCGATCGGGTTTTCAGACGGAGTGCCACGGGTGGTGGTGATGCCAAGAAGCTCCGGAATGTGGGTATCGGTACCGTCGAGTTCGCGCTCGGGACCGACACGGTTCACGCGCCCGACGAGTACGTCCCGACCGACGTGCTCGTCGAGAATGCGGTCATCTACGCCCAACTTCCGGCAACGTGGCAGTCCCGGATGGAGCAGTAGCGGTCTCCAAGCGCCGTAGTCGTGCCGGATCGGTCGGTGGACCAACAGCGAATGGTCGCCGAGAAAGACTTAGGTAACTGTATGGTGTAGTCATGGGTATGGAAAGCAATATTGGCGCAACGGACAGGCGAGCTCGCATCGTTGTTGGGTTGGGCGTGGGCGTCGTCGGACTGGCGACGCTCGGTGGGCAGCTCGAACTCGGGACGACGGTCGGCGCAGTCCTAACGCTGCTGGGGCTGGTTCTGCTCGGTACGGGAGTCGGCCGAGTCTGTCTCCTGTACCGCCTGCTGGGGATCGACACGTCGGACTCCCGGTAGGGATGGACCGGTTCGAGAACACCGGCCAACCCGACTGGGACTGGTGGAGCAAGCTCTGGCCGACCCCCGGCGCGACACTCCGGAAACTCGGCCTCGAACCCGACGGGTCGGTGGCCGAAGTCGGCTGTGGGAGCGGCTACTTCGCGCTTCCAGCCGCCCGCATTGTCGAACCTGAGCCGGTCTATGCCATCGACTTGGATCAGGCACTACTCGACGACCTCGACGCCCTCGCTGATCAGCAGGACATCGAGAACGTCGTCCCGGTCCACGGCGACGCCCGGAAGCTGACTCGTCTCCTCCCCGAGCCAGTCACCACGCTCGTCGTAGCAAACACGTTCCACGGCGTCGACGATCAGTCAGGGTTGGTCGAGCAGGCCTACCGGATGATCGAACCCAGGGGGAGCCTGGTAGTGGTCAACTGGCACGAGCGCCCGCGTGAGGCGACGACTGTCGGGAACGAACCCCGGGGCCCCCCGACGGAACTCCGAATGACGCCGACGGAGACTGAAGCTGCCGTGGTTCCCGTCACGGGGTTCGAGCTCGACCGGCGGGTCGAGCTGCCGCCGTACCACTACGCGCTCGTATTCGACCGGTAAACACCTCAATTCTCCGATTCCGGGGGAACACCCGGGACCGAACCGGTTGTTTCCCACAATCTTGGAATTCACGCACAATACAATAGGGGGCGGCTCCAACTGCCACCTGTGAGAGAGCCATGACTGACATCGAACCCGACGACACCGTCGACGCCAGAGGCGCAGCATGCCCCGGCCCGCTCATGGACCTCATCGGGGGGATCCGGAGCGCCGAATCGGGGGACGTGATCCGGCTGTTGAGCGACAACGACCAGTCGCTCACCGACGTACCCGAGTGGGCTGAGGAAGCGGGCAACGAACTACTCGCGGTCGAGGAGCGCGACGACCACAACGCGTTCTACGTGGAGAAAGCGTGACCGAGCACGTCGTCATCGTCGGTGCCGGGACCGGCGGCACCGTCCTCGCGAACGACCTCGCCGACCGGCTCGAACCCGAACTCGACGCCGGCGACGTCCACGTCACGCTGGTCAACGACGGCCCCGACCACGTTTACAAACCGGTCTGGCTGTACGTGCCGTTCGGGCAGCGGGAGCCCGGCGACGGGCGGCGTGCCCTCGAAACCCTCGTCGACGACGCCGTCGACCTCCGGATCGACCGCGTGAGCGACATCGACACCGAGTCCCAGCAGCTGCAGTTCGACGGGAACGGCTCGTCAGTCGACTACGACCACCTCGTGTTGGCGACTGGATCGACGCTGGAGCCCGACCGGATCCCTGGCCTGCCCGAGGGCGGTCACGACTACTACAGCGAGTCGGGCGCGACCGACCTGCGCGACGAACTGCTCGAGTTCACGGAGGGCGAACTCGTGTTGAGCGTCATCGGGACACCACACATGTGTCCGGCAGCGCCCTTGGAGTTCGTCTTCATGGCCGACGACTGGTTCCGGGAGCGTGGCCTCCGGGAGGACGTCGACATAACCTACACGTACCCGATCCAGCGCGTCCACGGCAACCCCCATATCGCCGAGTGGGCCCGTCCCATCATGGACGACCGAGACATCCAGGTGGAGACGTTCTTCAACGCCGAGTCGGTCGACCCGGAGGGGGAGACCATCACGTCGATGGAGGGGAGCGAACTCGATTACGACCTCCTCGTGACGATTCCGCCCCACGCCGGTGTCGACCTGATCGAGGAGGCGGGACTCGGCGACGACGGCTGGGTCGACGTCGACAAGCACACGCTGGAGGCCGAGGCCGCCGAGAACGTCTACGCGCTCGGCGATACCGCCGACACCGGGGTCCCGAACGCGGGCAGCGTCGCCCACTACCAAGCCGGGGTCGTCGGCCAGCGCCTCGCCAGCGAGATTCGGGGCCGCCCGGCGACCGCGACCTACGACGGGAAGACGCTGTGTTTCATCGAGACGGGGATGGACGCGGCCTCGTTCGTCGAGTTCGACTACGAGAACCCGCCGTCGCCCGCGCCGCCTTCAGAGAAACTCCACTGGTCGAAGCTGGCGTACAACGAGTCCTACTGGCTCACCGCGCGAGGGCTGCTCTGATCATGTCCGAAGAACAGGTATCCGAGCCGGCCGACCTCGAATCGGCGATCGAGCAGAACCCCGAGGCGGTCGCCGAGTTCGTGGAACATCTCGACGCCGTCAACGAACTGCTGGACGTGCTCTCGCTGGGCGAGAACGCACTCTCGGACGAGATGGTCCGCGAGCTCTCGGCCACGGGGTCCACGCTCGCGGAGTCCGCCGACGGGCTAGCGACCGACGAGACCGTGGCGCTGGCCGAGACGGTCGGGGAGAACGGCGACGAGCTACGGGAGGCACTCGACACGGTGCTCACACTCCAGCAGAGCGGGACGCTCGACGAACTGGCCGAGCTCGCGGAGGTCGGGTCGCTGGCGACCGCGGCGCTCGACGACGAAATGGTCACCTCGCTAGCCGGTACCGGCGCCTCATTGGGGGAGGTCGCACAGTCGGCGTCCGACGACGACACCCGTGACGGCATCGAAACGCTCCTCGAAAGTGTGGGTGAAGCCGAACGGGAACCTCCCGAGCAGGTCGGAGCTGTCGGCTTGCTTCGTGGACTGCGTGATCCGGATGTCCAGTACGGACTGGGCTACCTGCTTGCGCTTGCAGGCGCGATCGGCCGTGACCGTACCGCTGGGGACTCACACTGACGGGTAGCCCCCGGTTCACGTCACGGCTTTGCTCGTTGCCGACGAACGGATAGACGGGGGAGAGAGTTGTATTGTGTATTTTGGGCAAGACTATTACCCATCCGGTACGTAGGGCCCGGTAGATGGTACTACAGACAGCGGCGACGGACAGCGTGGTTTCGCTCGGTGACGACGACCTCGACACGGTCGTGGGAGGCAGCCAGGTCGCGCTCGCCGAGTTCAACACGGGGTGGTGTGGCACCTGTAAGCGAATGAAACCGGCTCTCGAAGCGCTCGCCGCGGATACCGACGCGACGATCCTGACGATCGACATCGAATCGAACCTCGAGACGGCGATCGAGTTCGGCGCCCAGAGCACCCCGACGTTCGTGCTGTTCGTCGACGGGCAGCCGGTGAAACAGCTTCGCGGCGGCCAGACCGAAGAGACGCTCCGCGACCTGATCGCGCAGTACCGCGACTAACACGAGATGACCCCAACAGAACTCCGCGCCGACACGCCCGCCCTGCACGAGGACGTCTATCTGAACTTCGGCGCCCACGGGCCGAGTCCACGGTACGTCGTCGAGGCCGCAGACGAGTTCGTGCGGTCACACGAGTACGAGACGAGTAGTCGAAACGATCCCTACGAGGTGGCGTTCGACACGTACGATCGTGTGCGGGCGCGCGTCGCCAACTTCGTCGGCGCCGCCGACGACGAGATCGCGCTCACCGAGAGCACGACCGCGGGCATCAACGCCGTCGCGAACGCGATCGACTGGGAATCCGGTGATATCGTCGTTCGGACCGATCTCGAGCACCCGGCCGGGACGCTCCCGTGGCAACGCCTGAAACAGAAGGGCGTCGAGGTTCGCGTGGTCGAAACCGAGAACGGTCGCGTCGATCTCGACGCCTTCGCCGAGGCCGTCGACGGCGCGAAGTTGGCCTGTTTCAGCGCCGTGACGTGGACCCACGGCACCCGGTTACCCGTCGCTGAGCTCGCCGACATCGCCCACGAAGCCGGCGCGTTCACGCTCGTCGACGCAGTCCAAGTGCCGGGACAGCTCCCGATGGACGTCGAGGAGTGGGGTGCGGACGCGGTCGCGGCGGCAGGCCACAAGTGGCTGCTGGGACTGTGGGGCGGTGGCTTCCTCTACGTCGACCGCCGAGTCGCCGACTCTCTCGCGCCCACCACGGTTGGCTACCGGAGCGTCGAAACGCCGACTGCGGATCCCTTCGAGTTCGCGGCCGGCGCTCGACGGTTCGAAGTCGGATCGTCGAACCCGGCACCGCACGTCGCCCTGGCCGAGGCCATCGAGGCGATCGACGAGGTCGGCGTCGAGCGTATCGCCGACCGGATTCAGGAGCTGGCCGGCAAGCTGGCCGACGGCGTCCCCGACGACCGGCTTCTCAGTCCGCAGGATCCCGAGTCAGGACTCGTAAGCATCGACGTGGACGACCCCGAAGCGACGGTCGACCGACTCGCGTCGGAGGGGATCGTCGTTCGGGCCCTGCCGACGCCGGACGCGATCCGCGTGTCGGTCCACGCGGTCAACAGTGATAGGGAGGTCGAGAAGCTGTTAGACGCGCTGGAACCGGAGTGGACCTGACGGGAGCATCGTCCTCCGCTGTACAGCGCGACGATCCGAGAAAGGAATCGAGTTCGGTTGTCGGGTTCAGACGAGGAGCTGGATGTCGGCATCGGCCATGTCTTCGAGGGCGGTCGCCGCGCCGACGCCCGTGGTGACGCCGTCGTAGAAGTCGTCCTCGTCGTAGTCCATCAGGTCGATGGTCATCTGACAGGCCTGGAACTCCACGCCCATATCGAGGCTCGTCTCGAGGAGCTCCTCGATGGTGGCGGTGTCGTTGTCAGCGATCTTCTTCTCCATCATCTTCGTCGTTACACGGTCCATGCCGGGGAGCGCGGCGACGGCGTTCGGAACGGGCATGTTGGGGTTGCCAACGGAGCTCAGCTTGAGCTCCTTCGAGCGCTCCTCATGGAGGATCTCCAGCCCCCAGAACGTGTGGAAGACGGTCACGTCGTAGCCGAACGCGGCCGCGGTGCTGGCGAGGATGAGCGGCGGGTACGCCATATCCAGCGTCCCCTTCGTCGCGATGATGCTCATCTTCTTCCCGTCGTCGTCGGTGGCTTCGGCGAGCGCATTCTCCAGTTCGTCCACGCGGGCGGCCAGTTCCGCACGCGAGGGGGCGTCGTCGGCCGACGCGTCGGGTGTGTCCGTGCTCATCGTTACTCCGTCTTGCGGACGTAGTGCTTGTACACGTCGTCGGCTTCCTCCTGCTCGACGAGCTCCACGCCTTCGGTACCGGACGCCCAGCCGTCGATGTCGCTCATGCTCCCCGAATCGGTCGCCAGCACTTCGAGGACTTCACCCTCGGAGAGGTCGTCGATGGCCGTCTTCGTCTTCACCACTGGCATGGGACACGATGCGCCTTTCACGTCGAGCGTCTCCGTAATGTCGAATTCAGCACTCATTGGTTATCTGCTCCGTCTGTATTGGAGCTATCGCACAATATCCCCTACCGGAGTAAAAGATTGTCGGTTCTTGGAAATACTCCAACGAACCAACTATAGGGAGACAGCCGATTAGTGTGCTTATAGACCTTTGAAACAGGTTTTAACCGGAAAAGACTGGTCTCCGCCCCGAGGTAGTATTGTGTAGTTGGGGAACTACTATGCAAATGTTTTTGTACGTCCACCCGGTATGAACGACTGCACAACATGGACGCCGACGACTTCCCAACTCCGGACGCCGACGTGGAAACCGTCAACCCGGAAACGCTCAAGGACCGTATCGACGCCGGCGAGGACGTCACGCTCCTCGACGCGCGTATGCAATCAGACTACGAGGAGTGGCGGATCGACGGCGAGAACGTCACGTCGATCAACATTCCGTACTTCGAGTTCCTCGAGGACGAGGTCGACGAGGACGTCCTCGAGCAGATCCCCGACGACCGGGAGGTGACCGTCCTGTGTGCGAAGGGCGGCGCCAGCGAGTTCGTCGCGGGCACGCTCGCGGAGCTCGGCTACGACGTCAACCACCTCGAGGACGGCATGAACGGCTGGGCGAGCATCTACGAGGCCGTCGAGGTCGAGCGCTACGACGGCGCCGGTACGCTGCTGCAGTACCAGCGGCCCTCCTCGGGCTGTCTCGGCTACCTCCTCTACGACGACGGGGAGGCAGCGATCATCGACCCGCTGCGGGCGTTCACCGACCGCTACCTCGACGACGCTGACGACCTCGGCGTCGACCTGCAGCACGCGCTGGACACCCACATCCACGCCGACCACATCTCGGGCGTGCGCGATCTCGACGCCGAGGGCGTCGAGGGCGTCATCCCCGAGGCAGCTGTCGACCGCGGCGTCACCTACGGGGACGATCTGACCACGGCCGCGGACGGCGACACCTTCGAGGTCGGCGAGGCCACCATCGAAGCTGTCTACACGCCCGGCCACACGACCGGGATGACCTCCTACCTCGTCGACGGAAGCCTGCTCGCGACCGGCGACGGCCTGTTCATCGAGAGCGTTGCCCGCCCCGACCTCGAAGAGGGCGACGACGGCGCACCGGACGCCGCGCGCATGCTCTATGAATCGCTGCAGGAGCGCGTACTGACGCTGCCCGACGATACGCTGATCGGCGGCGCCCACTTCAGCGACGCCGCCGAGCCCGCCGCCGACGGCACCTACACCGCGCCCATCGGCGAACTCGTCGAGGAGATGGACGCACTCACGATGGACGAGGACGACTTCGTCGACCTCATCCTCTCGGATATGCCGCCGCGGCCGGCCAACTACGAGGACATCATCGCGACGAACCTCGGGCAGAACGTCGTCGACGACGAGGAGGCGTTCACGCTGGAGCTCGGCCCGAACAACTGCGCAGCCAGCCAAGACTCCCTCGCGGGTGACTAACGACGCCGATGGTAGCTGATCCAGTACTGCTCCAGACGGTCGCCGACCTGTTCCCCAACGGGATCAGCCGGTACGCCGTCGGCGGACTGCTCGTCGGTCTCGGGACCGTCCTGATCTACGTCGGGACGGGGATCCCGGCCGGGGCGAGCACGTTCCTGGAGTCGACACTGTCGTACGTCTCCGACCAGTCACGGTTCCAGCAGTACGTCGGCTCGCGTGACTGGCGGGTCGTATTCACGGCCGGGATCATCCTCGGCGGGCTGGCGTTCGCGGCGACGTTCCAGTCCGGGCTGGTCACGAGCCCGCTGTACGAACCCGGGACGACCGGGCAGCTGTACGAAGTCGCCGGTGTGACCCTCTGGACAACCGACGTCCAGCCGTGGCGGCTGTTTGGCGGTGGTATCCTGGTCGGTATCGGGACCCGGATCGGGAAGGGCTGTACGTCCGGGCACGGCGTCTGTGGCGTCGGCTCGGCGTCGAAGACGTCGCTAGTCGGCGTCGTGACGTTCCTGACCGTGGCGATCGGGACGGCACAGGTCGTCGCCGCGATGGGGGTGAGCCCATGAGCGACCGACATCCGCTGTTCAAGCCACTGATCTTCATCGGCGGCATCGTCTTCGGGTTCGGGCTCGGCTTCAGCCACATGGCGCGGCCGGAGGTCGTGCTGAACTTCCTCCAGTTCGACGACCTCGGCCTCCCGTTCGTGATGTTCGGGGCCGCCATCGTCTCCGGGATCGCGTTCGCGCTGCTGCCACGGATCCGAGATGCCGCGCCCCTCACGGGCGACCCCTACGAGCGGCGCCTGAAGCCGTTCGACCGGAACGTTCTGATCGGCGGCGCCGTCTTCGGCGTCGGCTGGGGGCTCTCCGGCATCTGCCCGGGCGCCGCGTACGCGAGCCTCGGCATCGGCAACGTCACGATCCTCTGGGCGCTGGCCGGAATGTTCCTCGGCGCGTACGCGCAGGGCTACTGGCGGAGCCGCAGCCAGGCGCGTGACACCACCGCGACCGGCGCGGATTAGCACACAGATGGACCCCGCTCTCTTCGCCCTCTTCGCCGGTGCAGCGCTCGCCAGCCTGTTCATGGCGTGGGTCATCGGCGCCGGCTCGAGCGGTGCCACGCCGTTTGCCCCTGCCGTCGGCGCGAACGCGATCGGAACGATGCGGGCCGCGTTTTTCGTGGGCATCTTCGGGTTCGCCGGCGCAGTCACGCAAGGGGGGAACGTCTCTGAAGCAATCGGCAGCGGCCTCGTTGGCGGCATCAGTCTGCCCGTCGCGGGCGTCATCCTGGTGCTCGTGTTGGGCGCAGGGCTGATGGCGATCGGCATCCGGACGGGGTACCCGATCGCGACCGCGTTCACCGTGACCGGCGCGGTCATCGGCGTCGGCCTCGCGCTCGGGGGCTCGCCGGTCTGGCCGAAGTACCGACAGATCGCCGCCGTCTGGGTACTGACGCCGTTCGTCGGCGGCGGCATCGCGTTCACCATCGCGAGCCTCCTTCCCCGTCCCGACGTCCCCGAACGGTACAGTATACCGGCCCTCACCGGTCTCGTCGGGGCCGTCCTCGTGAACGTCCAGTTCAGCTTCCTCGGTGAGGGGGGCAGGTCCGGAACTCTCCGCAGTCTCGGCCAGCAGGTGCTGGCAGTCGACGGGCTCGCGTCGGCGGTCGGGGTTACGGGCGTCGCGGCGCTGGCCGTCGCGGCCGTCGTCTGGTGGGACATCCGTCGTGACGAACGCGGTGGCCTGCGGCGCGTCCTGCTCGCGCTCGGATCGCTCGTCGCGTTCTCCGCGGGCGGGAGTCAGGTCGGACTTGCCGTCGGGCCACTGCTGCCG
Organism: Halolamina sediminis; assembly: GCF_001282785.1. Taxonomy (NCBI): domain Archaea; kingdom Methanobacteriati; phylum Methanobacteriota; class Halobacteria; order Halobacteriales; family Haloferacaceae; genus Halolamina; species Halolamina sediminis. The sequence continues at coordinate 1,370,201 of NZ_CVUA01000001.1, read as the reverse complement.
CTGCTCGACGAGTTCGGGATGGTCTCGACGTTCGCCGTGCTCGTCGGCGGCGGCCTCGGGATGCTCGTCGGCTCGTGGACGGGCGCGCCGCGAATGATCAAGTCGCTGGCGCAGGACTACTCGTCGCTCGGGCCGCGGCGCTCCATCTCGGCGCTCGTGCCGTCGTTCCTGATCGCACAGCTGGCAGTGTTGCTGGGCGTCCCGGTCTCGTTCAACGAGATCGTGGTCAGCGCCATCATCGGGAGCGGCGCTGCGGTCGGGGGGCGCGAGGCCGTCGACGCACGGAAGATCCTCCTGACGGTGGGGGCGTGGGCGGGATCGTTCGTCCTCTCGTTCGTGCTCGCCTACGGCGCCGCGTTCCTCCTGTTGTAGCCACGGTCTGGGAATCGACTCACGGTTTTAGCACCCGCCGGACGCTACTGTCGGGGAGAGCCATGGATTCACAACAGGAGAGCCTCCCCACGGACGCCGACATCGCTCGAAACGTCGAGCGACGGCCGATCGAGTCGGTCGGTGCGGAGATGGGACTGAACGAGGGCGACCTCGAACACCGAGGGGACGAAGTAGCGAAACTGACGTGGGACGCCGTCCACCGGGAGCTGGACCAGCCAGCGCAGGGGGACCTCGTTCTCGTGACGGCGATGACGCCGACGAGGCGTGGTGCGGGGAAGACCGTCACGACGGTCGGCCTCGGGCAGGCGTTCGGCCAACTCGGCGAGACGAGCGTCGTTGCGATACGCGAGCCCTCGCTCGGACCCGTCTTCGGTATCAAGGGCGGTGCCGCGGGCGGGGGGTACAGTCAGGTCCTCCCCATGGAGGGGATCAACCTTCACTTCACGGGAGACATCCACGCCGTGACGTCGGCGCACAACCTCGTCTCGGCGATGCTCGACGCCCACCGACACCACGACAACGAGCTCGATATCGACCCCGACCGGGTCGTCTGGCCGCGCGTGCTCGACGTCAACGACCGCGCGCTCCGAGAGACGGTCGTCGGTCTCGGTGGCCCAGCGAGCGGCCCACCCAGAGCGGATGGGTTCTCCATCACTGCCGCCTCCGAGTTGATGGCGGTGCTCTGCTTGGCGACGGACGTAGCGGACCTCCGTGAGCGAGTCAGCCGCATCATCGTCGCCTACGACACCGAGGGGACGCCGGTCACGGTCGACGATCTCGAGGCCGCCGGATCGGTCACGGCTCTGCTGAAGGACGCGTTGCGGCCGAACCTCGTCCAGACGATCGAAGGAACACCCGCGTTCGTCCACGGTGGCCCCTTCGCCAACATCGCCACCGGGACGAACTCCATCTTGGCGGACCAACTGGGGCTTCGACTCGCCGACTACGTCGTCACTGAGGCGGGATTCGGCGCTGACCTCGGCGCCGAAAAGTTCGTAAATATCGTCTCGAGAGAAGGGATCGAACCGGACGCGACCGTCGTCGTGGCAACCGTCGATGCCTTACGGAAACACGGGGGGGACGGGGCCGACGAAGACTCGCTGGACGGAGTTCGCGCGGGGTTCGCGAATCTCGATCACCACGTCGACGTACTCCGATCGATGGGGCTGCCGGTCGTCGTCGCGGTCAATCGGTTCCCCGACGACACGAGTGCGGAGATCGGCGAAATCGTGGATCATTGTGAGCAACGGGGGGTGCCTGTGTCGGTTTCGACGGTCCACGCGGACGGTGGTGAGGGCGGCACTGACCTCGCTCGACGAGTGAAAGAGCAGATCGAGGCGGGGCAGGGTGACCTCCAGCGGACGTACGACCTCGATACGCCGCTTCCGGAGAAGATCCGGGCAGTCGCGACGCAGGTTTACGGCGCGGCCGATGTCGAGTTCACGTCGGGGGCCCGTGATGACATCGCGCGTATCGAATCGCTCGGACTCGACGACACCCCGGTCTGTATCTCCAAGACGCCCAGTTCACTGTCTGACGACCCCGAAAAGCGGGGCGTCCCCGAAGATTGGACGCTCACCGTTCGTGAACTGTACCCGTCAGCCGGAGCCGGGTTCGTGGTGGCACTGACTGGAGACGTGTTGACGATGCCGGGACTGCCGGCCGACCCCGCTGCCGCCGACATCGACGTCGACGCGGAGGGCTCCATCCACGGGCTGTTCTAGCCCCGGCCACTCGCTATCGGAACAACGTCAGTCGGCAGGCTGTTCGGCTCCCCGGGTTTTCTCGACGCCCAACGGGTCGGCCGTCGACATCGCGATGACCAGCCGCAGGAACTGCCCTGCGTTCGTGAGCAGTTTGTTCTCCGCCTTCCGGAGGTGTTCCCTGTCAGGTCGGAGGTCGCCGCCGGCAGGTCCGGCGCGTAGACCGCGCGCATGTGCCTCGTTAGCGCCTCCAGTGCATCCGTTCCCCGGCCGACATATCTCGGGTACTCTCCCGGCGCGCGCGAGCCTCACGCCCCTGCTTCGGCCCCCCGTTCGGCGCCGGCGCCGCGAACCGTATATTTGGAAAACGTATGCGTATATCCGAATCCGTTAGCCGTCGCATCCATTGCAGTAATATTGTATTACCATCCCACAACCGTTAAATGCCACAACGGAGTAGGCTCGACCGAGCAGAATCCCATGAAAAACACAATACTGTACGAGGTGACCGCCGATGTTCGGGCTTGAGGGTGCCACGGGCATCAGCGGCGCCCTGCTCGTCATCGGTGTCGTACTGCTCGAAGCAATCATCCTGTACGTCGGTTACGGCCTGGTGGAGCAGCTGGTGGGCCCGACGATCATCGACGCGATCGGTGGTAACTAATGATGGAGATAATGGGCGTCTCGGTGGCGTTACTCGCCCTGTTCGCCGGTTTCGGCGTGCTGATCGGCCTCCTGTTCGGGTTCTTCGGAATGGGGGGTTCGTTCCTGGTCACGCCGGCGCTGATGGTGATGGGGTACGAGACTGACGTGGCAGTCGCGTCCGGACTGGCGTTCGTGTTCGCTACCTCCGTGATCGCGACACTGAAACACCGTGACCTCGGGCAGGTCGACTACAAGCTCGGGGTACTGATGATCGCGGGCACGACCGGGGGGATCGAGGTGGGGAAGATCGGCCTTCACTACCTTCAGTCGATCGGCCAAGCTGACACGGTCGTGAGCGTCATCTACGTCCTGCTGCTGGGCGGGATCGGCGCGTTCATCACCTACACTGCGGTCAGAGGCGGCGACGGCGGTGGCCTCAGCCCCGACCACGACGAGGCTGACGGCGAGATCAACGCGGACGACATTCCGGATATCGCGAAGAAGATCCAGTCCTACCGTATCCCGCCGATGATGAAGCTCCGTGGCGGGATCCAGGTCTCGCTGTGGATGATCCTGCTCGTCGCGTTCGTGACGGGGCTGCTCTCCGGGTTCCTCGGCGTCGGCGGCGGCTTCATCCGCATGCCCGCGCTGTTCTACCTGATCGGCGTCCCCGTTCCGATCGCGGTCGGGACCGACCTGTTCGAGATCGTGTTCTCTGGTGGGATCGGCAGCTTCCTCTACGCGATGGACGGAGCGGTGAACCTCTCGATCGTCGTCCCGCTGCTCGCGGGGAGCGCCGGCGGCGCCCGTATCGGCGCCGCGGCGACCAGCCTCGTCGACGAGGACGAGATCAAGGTGTACTTCGGCGTGATGCTCCTGCTGGGGGCGATCGCCGTCGCCCTGCGGAAGGTCGGGACGTTCATGGACATCCCCGTGCTCCAGACCGTCTCGCTGGTCGTGATCCTCGGCGCCGCAACGCTCGTCGCCGGCGCCGTCGTCGTGAGTTCGATCCGGGCGCTTCGCTCGGAAGAAGAAACTCCCACGGCGAGCGCGGCCGACTGACGCCTGCGTTCGCGGCGTCACACGCAGGTTCCGGACGGTTACGCGTGGATTTGTGCAATTCGTACACAAGTCTTTTAACGTCATAGTGCCTACGAGAAGGTGATAACAATGCCAGATTCGATGTCTGAACAACTCCGGCGGGACATGGAGTGTGAGGGACTGCTAGAGTGCTTCCACGGCCTGAAAGAGCTCGACAAGGAGTGCTTCCAAGCGCTCGTCCAGTCCGACGAACCGCTGACCGTCGACGAGATCGCCGAAGCAGTCGATCGCGAACGCTCGACCGCCTACCGTGCCGTCCAGCGGCTGCTACAGACCGGTTTCATCGAGAAGGACCAGATCAACTACGATCAGGGTGGTTACTACCACGTCTACTCGCCGACGGACCCCGCCAAGATCGCCGACGACATGCAGCGCCTGCTCAACGACTGGTACGCGAAGATGGGGCAGCTCATCCAGGAGTTCGAGACCAAGTACGAACAGTCCGAGACTGCGGCGCCGGCCGCCGAAAGCTAACTTTCTCCTTCCCTCTCCCGAGTTGCGTTACTCCTCTCGATAGATCTCACGTACTATCGAGTCACGAACGACATTTCTCGCCGGAGTTCGTATTGGGTAGTATTGTGCCTATTCTCCAAAACTCTTAATTAGCGCTGGTGCGTACGTGCTGGTGATGGCAACTGATACTGCATCCGACGCTGGCAACGCGAGCACGAACGAACCGCTCTACGTCGACGGGCAGTCCGAGCTCGACGACATCGTCGCAGAGAACGATGTCGTCCTCACGGACTTCTACGCCGATTGGTGTGGGCCGTGCCAGATGCTCGAACCGACCGTCGAGACGCTGGCTGCCGAGACCGACGCGACCGTCGCGAAAGTCGACGTCGACGCCAACCAGTCGCTTGCGAACGCCTACGGCGTCCAGGGCATTCCCACGCTGATTCTGTTCGCTGACGGCGAACAGGTCGAGGAAGTTGTCGGTCTCCAGGGTGAAGACCAACTTCGAACGCTCATCGAGAGCCACACCGAGTAGATGACTCGGGATATCCACGACCTCGTCATCGCCGGGTCGGGCGTCGCGGGCCTCTCCGCGGCTGTGTACGCCGGGCGTGGCGATCTCGAACCCCTCGTCCTCGAGGGCGACGAGCCGGGCGGCCAGCTCACGCTGACGACGGACGTCGAGAACTACCTCGGCTTCCCCGACGGCGTCGGCGGGATGGACCTCGTCCAGCGCGGGAAGGAGCAGGCCGAGCAGTTCGGCGCGGAGTTCCAACACGGCCGCATCGAGGACGTAGTCTTGGATGAGCAGCCGTTGGAGCTGTCGTTGTCGACCGACGACACGATATACACGCGGTCGCTGATCGTCGCGACCGGCGCGAGCGCGCGCTGGGTCGGCGCCGAGAACGAGGACGAGCTGATGGGCCACGGACTGTCGACGTGTGCGACCTGTGACGGTGCCTTTCACCGCGGCGACGACGTTCTCGTCGTCGGTGGTGGCGACAGCGCGATGGAGGAAGCGTTGTTCCTCGCGAAGTTTGCCGACTCCGTGACGGTCGTTCACCGCCGCGAGGAACTGCGTGCGTCCGAGATCATGGCCAGCCGCGCCCGCGACCACGACGACGTCCAGTTCCGCTGGAACGCGGAACTCGAAACCATCCACGGCTCGCAAGCGGAGGGCGTTACCGGCGCCACACTCGTCTCACATCCCGAGGGATATCCGAGAGAGAAGGCCAAATCCGGGATCGACGTCGAACGCGAGACCGTCGATATCGGCGGCGTGTTCTACGCGGTCGGGCACACGCCGAACACACGGTTCCTCGACGACACTGGGATCGAGCGGGACGAGAACGGCTACGTCTTCACTGAACCCGACGACGCCGGCCGACCTACGGCCCGGACGACTGTCGATGGGGTGTTCGCTGCTGGTGACGTCGCCGACCCGCGCTATCGGCAGGCGATCACGTCCGCCGGGACCGGGAGCATGGCTGCCCTCGACGCTGAGGAGTTCCTCGAGACACTCCGGAGTTCAGACGGATCGACGGCGACCACGACGGCCAGTCAGGAACAACCTGCCCCGTGAGCCCCACGTACAGAACCGCCATCGTTCGTACTACCGGTGGCCTCGTCGGGTTGATCGCAACCGCTGGGGTCGCCACCGCACAGCACGGCGGTGGCCACTCCGGAAGTATGGGCGGGGGAATGAGCGGCTTCGGCTGGTGGCCACTCCTCTGGCCGCTCGTCTTGCTAACTGTGGTTCTCACCCTCGGCTACGGAATTTACGCACGGGAGCGTACGCCGGCGACTGGACGAAGCCAGACGGATACTGCACTGACGACGCTCCGGGCCCGGTACGCTCGTGGAGAGATCTCTGAGGATGAGTTCGAAGAGCGTCGACGCCGACTCGAGGAGTGACTGGTGGGCACTCGTTCTCTCGATTTTCACGAGACGAACGGATGTGCCGACCCACGGTAGAAAATCGAAGGTAACCAAGCATGTACGACGGTCCGATGGTAAAACACTGTACCGGACTCTCGTCGATGTGGTCCGTTCGAAAAACGAATGGGCGCTGCAGGACTTGGTCACGCGGCGTGACAGCGCTTCCTTTTGGTTATTTCGGGCGTTCAGCTCGTCGGAATGGAACGGGGAGTACCCGGGGCTCGTGGGGTTCGCCTGACCGGAGAAAACTGACCATGAGTCTCGAACCAATCGATGCCGAAACCGCGCTCGAACTGTACCTCGCAGACAAGGAAAACGAACTCTCGGAGGCCTCACTCACGGGCCACAAGTACCGCCTCGGGCACTTCGTCCGCTGGTGCGACGAAGTCGAGGAGATTGAGAACCTCAACACGCTCAACGGCCGCCAGCTCCACCGGTACCGGCTGTGGCGACGGGAGGACGGCGACCTGAACAAGGTCAGCGAGAAAACCCAGATGGACACACTCCGCGTGTTCATCAGGTGGCTGGAGTCCGTCGATGGCGTCGAACAGGACCTGAGCCAGAAGGTGCTGTCCCCGTCGATCACCCCGGACGAGAACTCCCGTGACGTGATGTTGGACAGTGATGATGCCTCGCAACTCCTCAGCCATCTTGAGACGTACGAGTACGCGAGCATCCAGCACGTCGCAATCGCCCTGATGTGGCACACGATGATGCGCATCGGCGGTGTTCACGCCCTCGACGTCGATGATTACGATCCGGACGAACAGTTCCTCAAGATTCGGCACCGCCCGGACACCGGGACACCGATCAAGAACCAAGGTGACGGTGAGCGAATGGTCGCCCTCTCGGACAGAGTGTGCGACCTCATCGACGACTGGATCGAAACGAAGCGACCGTCGGTGACCGACGAGTACGGTCGAGAACCGTTGCTGGCGTCGCGGCAGGGGCGGACGAACAAGACGACGCTGCGCACCTACGTCTACCGATGGACCCGGCCGTGTACCTACAGTACTGAGTGCCCGCACGACCGTGACCTCGGAGAGTGTTCCGCACTCGAACGCGACAACGCCTTCAACTGCCCATCGAGCGTCAGCCCGCACGCGATTCGCCGGGGCAGCATCACGCATAGCCTGAACAGCGACATGCCGGACAAAGTGGTCAGCGACCGAGCGAACGTCAGTCAGCGAGTCATCGAACAGCACTACGACCGTCGTACCGAGCGGGAACGGATGGAGCAACGGAGGGAATACTTGGACAACCTGTAACCCACGTCCACGACCCACGGGAGAACCGCATCACAACCGCTTTATTCACTCATCGAACGCATCGCGCTTGCCGGTATCAACATACCCCGAGTCTGTCCGTCGGACGTGCCCGTACGTTTCGAGTTGCGCTAACTGTTCGCCAACGTGACTCCGGTCGAGACCACGCTCCTCGGCGATCGAATCCACCGACATGGGATTGTCCTCGTCCAACACGAGCCTGACTTCCAACTCGTCCATGTACTGTGCGTAGTACTCATCGACGGTGTCTTCGAGCGGTGTCTGTACCTCGTATTGCTCGTCCAATTTGTCGAGGGATTCACGGATATGCGTCGTGAATCGCTTCCCGTCGAGTAACGTGACCTGCGCCGTGATCTCACGGCCGATCGCTTCGAAGTCCAGCCCGGTCTGGATCAGCGTGTTCATGTCGTCGATGTCGTCAGGGCGCTTGGCGACGGTCTTGAACAGGAAGATATCTTCCAGCGCAGTGAGCTGGACAGTGAGCTCGCTGGATGTGAGGTACTCTTCACTTCGCTCCTGCATCCCGTCACTGAAGATGAGCTTGTTGGCGACCTGGCGGTTGAACACGTCTATCCGACAGCCGTCGTCGTTTTCCAGACAGAGCCTCGCGCCGAGCTGCTGGTACGTCTCGTCGAGTTCGGACACTTCCTCGTACCCCTGGTCGCCGAGCGCGGCAAGTAACCGGTCGAATTCGTCCTCCGTCGTGACGACCAGGTCGATGTCTTTGGTCGTGTCTTTCAGCCCCCGGAATGCCATCGCCCCGCCGCCGATGAGGAACGCGGTGACCTCGGCGTGTAGCGTCGCGCCGAGTTCCTGCAGCTCCGCCTCGATATACGCTGCGTCGAACTGTGGGCGAGGCGTCATAGGGATATGTTGTAGTCAGCGGCCGTCGATTTGAACGTATCCCATTCTGGCAGCGTCTCGCTGGACACCGCGCCGTCGGCGTCGAGATACGCACGGAGCTCCGCCACGATGCCACGAAGATCGATCTCGGCTTCTCGATCGTAGCGTTCAGCCGTCCGGGTGAGTGTCTCCGCGCCAATCTCGCACGCAGCAATCAGTAACAGGCAGTACGATCGGTACCGAGCGCCGTCGTCGATCAGCAGCAGGTGGCACACGATGTCTTCCGGCGCGAGTTCCGCTCGGTGTTCGGACCGGAAATAGTACTGGTCCTCTCGCGTTAACAGGGAAATCCCGTACTGGTCAAGCGCGTCCGGTCCAGTCTGGTGAAACAGTGATGCAGTCACGTCCCCTTGGCAACCGAACAGGTACTCGTCGACGTCGGTCCAGATAAGCCGGACGCCAGCAGCGTGGTCACTCGATTCCTGCCGATGCATGTGGCGGACGAGCGACCGCGCAAACGCTGCCAGGTCTTCGAACTGCGTCGTCAGGGCAAATCGAGCGTCGCGTTTCGTGACGATGCCGACGTTCCGTAGCTGTTTGAGTCGACGGTAGACTGTCGCTCGACTCACGCCGGTCCATTCCGTGAGGTCCGCTGCTGTTCGCTCGCCATCCAGATGGTAGAGGATCTGGATCGTCGATCCACCCAGCAGGTCCGGGAAATCGACGTGCGGGAACTCGCGTACGAGATCGGCGAATCGCTGTGCGGGTTCGGCGTTCGATAGTGCCACTCTGTACCGACCGTTCTGTTGGTCTCTGGTGACTAACCCGTTTTCTGCGAGTGTCGACACGATCCGGGACGTATGCCCTGGGTCCCAGTCGAGGGCGGTAGCTAACTCTCGCTGTATCACTCCCTCAGCCGCCTGTGAACTCAGCTGTGAGAGGACGGTGAGCTCCGATTCAGAGAGCACTCTATCTCAAAACACGCAACTTATTTATAAATATCTTGCTCTTTTTGAGAATCTAGTCGCGGTCGATTGAATCGACGAACACCAGACCGTCGATCGCACTTCCCGCCAGATAACGACACCACGCTCACTGAGCGTCCCGGCACCTTCGTACACCCTCAGGCTACTGGCTCCTATCGAACTTCGGCGAGAGGACAGACCGAAACCCGCACGATTACGCGACCTTCCCAGCGATTACTCGTGAGTGAACCCGGAGTCCGGATCATCGTCGGCGTTCCGGAACTCGTCCTCGTACCGTTCCCGTTCTTCAGTCTCGTCCGGGAGATCATAGTGAAGGTCCTGCACGCGAGGAGAAACGTCGCACCGCTGGGCAACCGCCTCCGCCGACACGCCCTGGTTCTTCTGGTCAGTAATGTACCCGGTGCGGATGTGGTGTGGTGCCCGGCTGCTCGGACACTTGAACGCGGAATTGTTCGTCTGAGCCGCTTCACACTCCTCAGGGTCCCGGTCGTGTGGGCACCCGAGCCCGACCGCGCACGGCCGCGTCCACATGTACGCGATCGTCTGCAGCGTCGAGGGACTGATCCGCCCGTCCCCTTTCGTCAACAACGGCTCGCGTCCCTCGTCGTCCACGGCCGCGGGACGTTTATTGGCGAGGTAGTCCTGAATGATCTCGGGAACAGCGCCGTAGAGAGTGACCTCACGTTCGCTTCCTTCGTCGTTCTTGAGCGGCGTCGCCGAGTCATGCTTGAACGTGAGTGTTCCCTCGTCGTAATCGAAATCATCCACGTTACGCCCACGTAGGCCGTTCTTGCGCGGACCGAACTGGCACATCAACTCCATGGCGACGTGCTCGACAGTAGCATACTCGTACTTCCGCAGATACTCCAGGGCAGCCTTCGCAATCTCCGGGTCCAGTTGTTTTTCATCCACCCCGTCACCGTTCTCGTATTCGGGTTCGGGAATATTGACGGACTTCTCGAAGCGAACCGGCGCCATCCGGTGCTCGATCAGATGCTGGATGGACTCACGGAAGAGATACATATCGTCCCGTAGTGTAGAGACCGATAACGGCTCCTCACGCGTCAACGATTCGTATTTCCGCCACGTATCGTACCGTTCGACATCTTCACTGGTGAGATCCTCCGTTGTTTCGACGCGTGCTTCCTCGGCAAGGTACGTCTGAAGGTAATCCAACTTCCGTTCGTACTGCCGGGTTGAGTCAACTTCCTCCAGTTTGTTCTCACGAAACTCGCGGAGAACCGCATCCATCGGTCGAGACTTCCGGGAGAGCTCCGGGAACGACTCCGACATCTCATCGACGATCGTTGAAGCGATCGCTTCGAGGAACTCCTCCGACGGGTCCTCGGAGAGTCGTTGTTTCAGGAACTCTTCGTCATCCACGGTGTCAGTCATTGGTCTGTTGTTTGGAATGGGGGTGCGTGCTGGCTCACTCGAAGTCGTCCAGTGATCGGTCGAAGCCGGGGCCGTCGCCGGTGTCCGCGAACGCATCGTCCGGGAAGATCTGGCGCATCCGGTAGCGGAAGAAGACCCGGCGGTACCGATCTCGCCGCTCCGGCGTCAAGTAGAAGTCCCGCACCGAGACTGGGTCTTTTGCGCCCTGTTCCTCCGCGAGGTTCGCGGCCATCTCCAGCAGATCAGTCTCCGCATCGGCCAGGACGTTGTAGTACAACGACCGGCCGTGTTTCGGGGTGGCGACGTCACCGTCGATGGTGACGTTGGCTCTTCGACAGAGATCTTTGAACTTCTCCCGCGCCTGCCTCCCACAGAGGAACGGCCGGCCGTCCTTCGGACTCGGGAAGAGATGCCCGTTCCAATCCGGCTGGCGAGCGCGTGTGTCGAGGAGACTCGCCACCGCGTCAAGCCCGAACAGGAGGCTGACCTCGCCGAGCCCGTTCTTCCGGTCACGTTCGTCGAAGCTGATCTTTGGGGGCTCCTGGTCGAACTGGAACTGCGTGACGTGCACGCGGGGAAGTTCGCTCGTTCGAACACCCCAGACACAGTACCCGATCACCAAGACGCGTTCTTCGTCCGTCTCAGCAGTAATCCAGAGTCGCTTGACTTGCTCCTCTGTCAGCGGCGTCGGCTCTGGGTCTACCGCCCACGTGAACTCCTCTTCGATGTCTTCCATCGGGTCGAACTCGATCCGGTCCGATCGTTCGAGCCATTCGAAGAACCGATGGGCGGCACGGACGAACTTCAGTGCGGACTCGTCGGACGCACACTCGTCACGGAGGCTGATCCCGATCTGCTTGAACGTCTCGTAGAGCTCTGTTTTCCGTTCCGGATCGTTTGCGTACGCGACGACCGCCGCGTCGCCGTACTCTTCGCTAAACCGCCGGAGGACGCTGTTGATCCGTGAACGGTTCGTTCGCTTTGTCGAGTATTCCCAATCACGACACGCGACGCGGTCGTCGAGATACGTTTTTGCGATCCCGATCGTTGCGACGTCGTCGATGTGCCACTCGTATCCTTCCTGGCCACCCGCGGAAGTGAGGAGCACGAAGAACTCCGGGGTACCCATATCGTGCTTCTCTCGGAGTATCCAGCGGAGATGTGAGTAGCCGTTCTCGGCTAGCCATTGAACCGTTGGGTAGTCCCGAGGTGAGTGCGGGTTGTCTTCCCGCCAGTCGTCGAGGATCTCTTCCCCGATGTCTTGGAGGGTTGTGAGGTCGTGTCCCCAGTCTCGATACTCGTCGGTATCGTCTGGGTTGTCTTTCGGTCGGTCCGTCATACCTCACCGTAATGGGTGCTGTATTAAACTTCTTGTTGAAAAACAAACATGTTATGAGAACAGAATTGTGACAGTCGAACAAATGTTCCCATCACAAATTTTCTAGAATGGCTTCGAGGGGGTGGTCCTGAACACCGATCGGCGGCTAATCTGATTCTCGCCAGTCCGTCGGAACTCGAATGACCGGGAAAGAGGCTGTCGAATAACGCAGTAGTAGTATTGCTTGCTACAACGCCACGCGGTCAGTGTTCGCGCCGGCGTTCGACTTCAGCAACGTACGCCGATCTCCCGTCAGCGTCGAGGAACTCCCAAACGTCCGGGAGTGGTGCTGTCTCCGGGGAGGCTGTCGCAGCGAGGCTGACGGCCGCTTCTGCAGTTTCCAGTGCACGGCGTAGCTCCCGAATATCGTCCGCAGTCAACGATTCGTCAGCGCCGATACGGCTCGCAGCCTGCTGGAACGCATCCCGCACAACAACCTCACCAGTATGCTCCAGTTTCGCCCGGAGAAGCTGCCGCCCGATCGACTCCCACGAATCAGTCCCAGCCACGGACGGGAGTGCGTCTTTCTCAGTCACAGTCGGTGTCATCGACGACATGCGGCTCACCAGTGACACGCCGGCCGTGCGTACTTTCTGGCACCCAGAGAGCATCGGACACACCGCCAGACAGCCGATGAGACCAGAGCCGACCTGCTCTGCCTGGTACCATCTCAACGAACGGGACCACTGATCGGGCCTCTGTGTTGGGGTTACGAAAATTCCATAACAGCAGCCAGAGCTATGTGCGAACTCAACTGAACCTTCCACTGAGTCATCGGCCCTGAGTCTGCTCACGTTCTTTTCTACGCCATCTGTAGAAGAGCCCGAAATACGTCGCTCAGTGGCGATTACAGGCGATTCCAACGGACAGGGCAATCTGAGTCCTGTGCGAGGGTTTATATTCACAAGTATCATCTACGGGGTTTGAACCGATGGTCGAATCAGAAAAGCAACCGCCGGCGGACCCGTTACCCTCACAGTTACGCCGTACTGTCTCCAGCAACGAGCAGTTCCAACTCCCTGTCGAATTCGTCGCCGAGGTCGGATTCCAGAGTCCGCGAGTCGATACGACACAAGGTGCGAAGACAGCATGGTACTACCACGAACGACACGACAAAGCAGTCCTGGCAAGCGATGCTGTAGACAGGCCCTCGTTGGAGTTCATCGGCACGAGTAGCCTCACAGGCGTTAGTAACGACGACATAGTAACTGGAGACGTCGACGCAGCCCGAGTAAAGATCATAACGGCGCTCCCCAGCCCACTGTACGAACGCCTAATAGCCGGGAGTGTCGTGCTGAAGCCGGTCTACGAAGGCCGGGATCCTGAGTTGAACGCGACGTGCGTGTCAGTGTACCCCGCCGAAGCGTACGACGATGGGAGCTTGCCGAACGTTGACCGTGAGCAGGACATCGTTGAAACCGACGATAGCAGGACGGAAGTACAGGTAACCCACGACCACCAGAATTCAGTCTAACTGGTTCTCCCAGTATCTGTCGTGTTCCCTCTACCTGCAGCGGTATCCTTCACTCACTTCATCGACAGTATCTTGGACGAATCCACCAGACTACTCATTCTGATTTACAAATTAGATACTGACACATCACTAGGCAAAAACGCGGTGCGGCGGCCGGTTACTCACACACGATTACCCACGGCCGATTACCTTGCCCAGTAAAACCACGAGACTGCGGCGGAAGCCTTCGATACTGATGGAAACATCCATGACGTCATCGTCTTTGAATGCCGTTGTGACGCTATCCTCAGCCAGCGCCGAGAACAGCGATCCAAAGGCTTTGTCGACGTTGGCGCGATTCAGTTCGTCGACGATGAGCCACTCGTTAGTCGGATTCCCGTCATCGTCTTGGAACCGGTCGAGGAAGACACCCGGCGAGAAATTCAGCCCCGATTGACCCTCAGGCTGATACCCGCCGATCGTGTCGAACGACGACCAGTCGGCAGTCGCAGTCACCATGGTCACGTTCGATTCGACGAGATGGCTAGCTACCTGCTTTGCCAGCTCACTTTTTCCCGTGCCAGGTGGGCCAACTAAGACGATATGCTGACCACCAGTCAGCGCTTGGGTCATCTGGCCGATGATCTCCGGAAGGACACCGTCATCCGGGTAGTAGAGCCCCTCAATATCGTCTTTGGTCGGGGGATTCTCGAATTCGTACTCCGGGACTGCCTCTGCGTATGTGCGACCGGCGTCGACGGCGCCGAGGATCGTCCAGGCGGCGTCTGACCCGAGTTCGCCGATCGTGACGTCTGCAAGGCCGGTTGCTGAGAACGGGTAGCTGTCTGGGCGGGTTGTTGCATCCGTATCCAGCAATTCACCGATAACCTCTCGGATACCGACGGGAGTGTCGAACCGGACGACGTCGACGGGGACTCGTCGATATCGGGTTCCGTTCCACGTCGTTTCAGTCGCGGGTTCTGACTGCCGTGAATAACCACGGAACTCGTCGTCGACGAGATGGATGAATAGCGCGTTTGCCGACAGTGTCCGTGGAGAAATATCGTGTCGATTGTCTTCCGGAATGTGAATTTGGCTATCGCCGAAGTCCCCGATATCTTGAGTGACGAGATAGATCTCTGGGGGCGTCTCTTGATCGAGAACGTCGACGATGTCCGATATGGCTGGAGGGTCTTGGAACTGAGCCCGTTCAGATTTGCCCTCGATGAAATCGCGGCCATCCGCACTGAGCGAATACGTCCCATCGGCAAGTTCCACGTAGCCAATCGACCGGAGATAATTCAGCCGCCGTGTGACCTGCTCCGATGTTTCCCAGTCAACTCCGATATCCTTGGCCAGAAACTCCCTGAGCTCCTCAGCGGTGGCTTCGTGTCGGAATAGCTCTTCGAGTACTTCTCGAAAGCCGACAATGGAACTGTCGAATGCCCCGAAATATGTCTCTGCATCAGCCCCCTCACCGAGCCATTTCCCGCCTTCGGTCCCGGGGCTAAGCCGCTCCCCGGTTTGAGCTAAGAGATCGATCCCGACGAGAAATCGGACCACTCGCGTGGCACGGGTGTCACCATCAAGTGAGAATTCATCCTCAATCCAATCGGTGAGCTCCTCGACAAGTGGCGATTCCGAGTCAACATACCTGAGGATCTCCTCAATCGACTCGGTTTGGCTATCGACGCCACCCGGAATTCGTTCGACGCTTTTTCGTGGAGCCATTGGTGGAGCGTTACTCAGTTACCCACGGCAGATCCTCAGAGGCCGTATCCGGCGTGACGACGACAAATTCATAGGGCTCATCGTGGTCGTCAGTCCGGTGTGTGATACTGTCGTGATCGGACTCTGCGTCATCCGTAAGGCCCGTGCAGAGTAGGATGGTCTGCCCATACTCCCCGTCTCCAGACCGTTTGAAATGGTCTTGGTACATCATCATCTCGTAGATGTCGTTGGGACGGGCCTGCCCGTGCACAATCTTATAGAGATTTGTAGGGCCATCCGCTTGCTCGTGGATGAGATCGATCTCGCCACCGTCGATCTCGGTTTCTGAACGGAGGCTATCTCCCGGCTTTGCAGACGATTCGATGTTCTCTATGAGTGCTTCAATCTCTGTTTGCTCAGATTCATCCTCATCGTCGTCGGTCTTGTCATCGTCATCCGTGCCGTCATCATCGCCATTACCCGATTCATCGTCGCCATCACTCGTGTCGTCACCGTCGTCGTCGCCCGTGTCGTCATCATCATCGTCACCCGTACCGCCATCGCCACCGCTTGACTCGTCGTCATCGCCCGTCTCATCATCGTCCCCGCCCGTGGTATCGTCATCACCTCCGGTGTCGTCATCATCTATTGTGTCGGTGTCGTCGTCGCCATCGTTCGTGCTACCACTGCCACCCCCATCGCCACCGCTTGACTCGTCGTCATCGTCGTCGCTATCAGAGTCGTATACCTTTCGCTGTGGCTTTCGAGAGTCGTCATCGAGCCACTCCCGTAGCTTCTGCCACAGCGACGATGTCTCATCGATCCCTGTCTTTTCGTTATTCGTCGGCACCTCATGCTCTTCTGCGGCAGGTTCGATGCGAATTACCCCATTGAATCGGTTTAGTGTCTGGTGCCGGTCGATCTCGAATGGCCATTCATTCGTGTTTAACACCCGCCCGTTTGCATAGACGTCAACCCCTGCATCATTCGTCGAAATTCGATAGCGATAGCGGAAATTATCGCTCCCCGGGGTCGTCACTGTGAAGTTGCGATCATCGGCGTCGACCGCCTCGCCCATTGCCTCGAGATCAATATTCCCATACTCATAGGAGACGTTGTATGTGACCCCGAGATCGTCGGTAAGCGTCGTCGTATCGTAGCCGTACTTCGCGTCTTCAGGAATGTCTAAGTCAGCGACTGCGGCTTCGAACTCCTCGAATGAATCGTAGTCGGCCATATCCGAGGGAGCAGACTCGACGGCATCGATGAACGCCATATTGACTGGCGGCACGTCGATCGTATCTTCCGACACAACTTCTTCGTCCGCGTCGATATCCCGATAGGTAATCGTAATCGAATTGTCCGGGTGTGCACCCAGCAGCCGCCGGAAGCGAATGCCGAGTACCAGCGCCACGTAGCTGGCTTTCATCGACATGCTCAATGCCTGTCGGGGCTCTGGTGAATCGCCAGAAGGCGTTTCGTTTCACTGTTTCACGGATCGCTTGATGTTGTGGACCGCACACATCAGGACGATCTCACGAAATTCGCGGTACCACGCTCGGGCACGCACCGCGTGGCCGAGCGTGCGCTTAATCGTCGAGAAGACGGTCTCAGACAGTGCTCTTTGGCCGTATAGAGACCCATCGATGCGCGCGTTATGCGCGCAATCGATGGGTCGGAACTCGCGGTGCTTGATCAGCGGTCTCACGCCCTCTTCGCGCAATTTCTTGCGCAATTGCTGCCAATCGTAGCCTTTGTCAGCGGCGAGGCTGGCAATCTCGCCCGCGTTGCGGCGGGCGAGTTGCCAGCCGATCTGCGTGTCGTGGCGCTTCTCAGTCGTACAGTGAACGTCGAGCACAGCTTGCGTTTTCGTATCAACGAGCGCAGTCGCTTTGAGCGTTTGAACGCGGTAATTCGTCCGGCGACAGTAGTGCTTGCTGGCAGTTTCGCGGTCGAAAAACGTCGCGTCCATTGCGGCGTGATCGGCGGTGTCGTGCAGCTGCGACGAAAGGCGCAGGAGCACCCGCCAGATCTTCATCTCTAACCTATCAAACGCCTTCACAAGCGTGGAGTGATGCGGGAGATCGCCCTCTTCGAGGCCGATCTCGGCCAAAATATGCGGCATCTCGCTCAAGAGATCAAGCGCTTCACGATACGGTTTCGCCAAGTAAATCCGGAGACAGTGAAGCGAAACGACGGCGTAGTCGGCGAAGCCGCCACCCCCTTCGGGGGCGGCGACTTCGCCTCGGCCACCAACAGCATTTTTAGCTAACGTCACAGTTTTGCGAGTGAAGCGGGAGATTTTCGACATAGGCATCGACAGTCTCCCGCTTCAACTCCTTTGAACTGACGACCTATCCCGCCGCAGTATAGCGATTCACCAGAGCCCACCAAACGAAAACCCGAGCTACCGACTCACTCTAGCGCACTCGCCGCCCGAACGATCGTCTCCTCGCCGTACTTCGGTCCGACCAGCTGCAGCCCGACCGGCAGGCCGTCGGCCTCCCCCGCCGGAACCGAGATCGCGGGCAGGTCCGCGAGGTTCACCGGCACCGTGTTCGCGTCGGCGAGGTACATCGTCCGCGGGTCCTCCAGCCCCTCGCCCAGTTCGAACGGCGGGACGGGCATCGTCGGCGACGCGAGTACGTCCGCCTCCTGCAGCGACTCGTCGAAGTCCTGCTTGATCCACTCCCGAGCGTCCTGCGCCTTGGCGTAGTACTTGTCGTGGTACCCGGCCGACAGCGCGAACGTCCCGAGCAGGATCCGACGCTTCACTTCGGGACCGAACCCCTCCTCGCGGGCGGTCGCGAACGCCTCGTTCCAGTTGCCAGCTTCCGAGAGGTCGTCGTAGTCGCCGGCCTCCACGGCGTTCAGCCCGTAGCGAGTGCCGTCGAAGCGCGCGAGGTTCGAGGAGGCCTCCGACATCGCGATCACGTAGTACGCCGCGACCGCCTTCTCGACGGAAGGCATCGACACCTCGACCGTCTCGGCGCCCTGCGCCTCGAGTTCGTCAATCGCGTCCCGGAACGTCTCGACGACGCCCTCGTCGGCGCCCTCGAGCAGTTCGTTCGGGATCCCGATCGTCATCCCCTCGACGTCGCCGTCCGCGGCCGCGGCGTAGTTCGACCCGTCACCCTCGTCGACGGTCGTCGCGTCGCGGTCGTCGGAACCAGCGATCACGTCCAGCAGCGCCGCGGCCTCCTCGACGGTCGGCGCGATCGGCCCGATCTGTTCCAGCGAGTTCGCGTAGGCCACCAGCCCGTAGCGGGAGACGAGCCCGTAGGTGGGCTTGATCCCGACGACGCCACAGAACGCCGCGGGCGCACGGACCGAGCCGCCCGTATCGCTCCCCAGCGCGAGGTCGGCCTCGCCCGCGGCGACAGCCGCCGCGGAGCCGCCGGAGGAGCCCCCCGGCACGCGGTCGGTGTCGACGGGGTTCAGCGTCGCGCCGAAGTGGGAGGTCTCGGTCGTCGTCCCCATCCCGAACTCGTCCATGTTTGCCTTGCCGTTGATCGTCGCGCCCGCCTCTTTCAGGCGCTCGACGACCGTGGCGTCGTAGGGGGGAACGTACCCCTCCAGCATCTTCGATCCGCAAGTGGTCTCGACGCCCTCGGTGGAGATGTTGTCTTTCACCGCGACGGTCTTGCCCGCGAGCGGGCCGTCGTCGGCGCCCTCGATGCGCTGCTCGGTGATGTAGGCGTTCAGCTCGGCCATTACGACACCCGCGGCCCCTTGAAGTAGC
Source organism: Halolamina sediminis (assembly GCF_001282785.1). Taxonomy (NCBI): domain Archaea; kingdom Methanobacteriati; phylum Methanobacteriota; class Halobacteria; order Halobacteriales; family Haloferacaceae; genus Halolamina; species Halolamina sediminis. The sequence goes on along the minus strand of NZ_CVUA01000001.1, from coordinate 1,351,175 downwards.
CGTCCTCCGTCTCGCTGGCGTTCTCGAGGGCCGCCTCCTGACTCAGGCCCTCCTCGACCTCGTCGGCCCGCATCACGTTCACGAGGTCGGGCTCGCTCTCGACTTCGGGCACCTCGTCCAAGGTTTCGAAGTCCGCGAGCACGTCCTCGAACTGCTCGGCGAACTGCTCGACCTCCTCGTCGGTCAGGTCCACCCGCGCGAGGTCCGCCACCTTCCGGACCTCCTCGCCGGTGACCGCCGGCTCGTCTCCGTCGCTCATACCGTTCGGTCGCCGCGGACCGGGAGTAAGGGTTTCGGTGAGCCCCGAGATCGACGCCAGAACGTCTTTCCGGGAACCGTTCGACAGCGGTGCTGTGAACCTCCCGTTCGCGACCGACACGCCGACGGACGACCGCTGGCTCCAGGCGTGGGCTGTCGGCTACGCGGCCGTCGGCGGCGCGTCGGTGCTCCTGCCGCTGTACGCGCTGAGCCTCGACGGCGGCGCCTTCCTCGTCGGACTGATGGCCTCGACCGCGGCCTTTGCGGGCGTCCCTGGCGCGATCCTGTGGGGGCGGATCGCCGGGCGGGCCGGGCGCCGACGCCCGTTCGTGCTGTTTGCGCTACTCGCGACGGCGGCGGTGCTGCTGGTGTCGCCGCTGCTCCGGAGCCCGGTCGCGCTGGTCGCCGCCAACGCCGCGCTCTGGTTCGCCGTCACCGCCGCCTCGCCCGTGCTGAACCTCGTCGTCGTCGAAGGGGTCGAGCAGTCGGCGTGGGACGGCCGGATCGCCCACCTGAACGCGCTGCAGGGCTGGGGCTGGCTGGTGGGGCTGGTCGTCGGCACCGTCTGGACCGCCGCCGCCCCGCGGTTGGGCTACACGGCCGTCTCGGCCCAGCGCACGCTCCTGACGGGGCTGGGGCTGCTCGCCGTCGCAGCGACGGTGCTGTTCGTGCGGTTCTACCCGGACGCGACCCACGTCTCCGAGAAGCGGTTCCTGCGTCGCTACCGCTCGCTGTCGCGGGAGAGCTGGCGCGGTGACCGCTTCCTCCGCGGCATCCCCTACGGTCCGAGTCGGATGTACTGGGCGCTGCGCTCACTGCGGTCGGGGCGGCTCTCCGAGCGCTTCGGCCGGCCGCTGCTCGGCTACTTCGCCGGGACGGCGCTGTTCTCGGCTGGCTTCGCCGTGTTCTGGGGGCCGATGCCCGCCCACCTCACCGACATCGGGTTCGACGACGGGGTCGTGTTCCTCTGCTTCCTCGCGAACACGCTCGGCGCGACGGTGTGTTACGATCCCGTGGGCCGGCTGATGGACCGCTACGCGGCCATGCGCCTGCAGGTGGGCTCGCTGGTCGTCCGTGCGGTGCTGTTCGTGGGCACGGCCGTCCTCGTCGGCGAGCTACTGGTCGGGAGCGCACTCGCGGCGATCGGCGTGACGTGGGCGGTGGTCGCGGTCACGACGACCGGGATCGTCGCGCGGCTGGCGGCGGAACGCGTCCGCGGCGAGGCGCTGGGACTGGTCGTCGCGATCACCGGGCTCGGCGGCGGCGTCGGGAACGCGGTCGGCGGCGCCGTCGCCGCGGCGACGACCCCGCTCGCGACGTTCGGGCTGGCGGCGGTGACCGTCCTCGTCGGCGGCGCGGTCGCTGCCGCCGCAGTCGTTCCGGCGCGAAACACCGCCTGACACCCGCTTTCGCGTCGGCGACGCTCTCGGACGCTCTCTTCTGCCGCAGAATCAGGGAGGAACGCCGAGTTCGGACCGACCGATCAGAGCCCGATCTCGCGACCGATCACGAGGTGCTGGATCTCGCTGGTCCCCTCGCCGATCTCCATCAGCTTCGCGTCGCGGTAGAAGCGCTGGGGCGCGAAGTCCTCCGTGTAGCCGTAGCCGCCGAGGGTCTGGACCGACTCCTCGGCGACCTCGCGGGCGGCCTCGCTAGCGTCGAGCTTCGCCAGCGCGGACTCGCGACTGACGGACTCGCCCTGATCGTACGCCCACGCCGCCTTGTGGGTCAACAGGCGGGCGCGCTCGATCTTGCGGTGCATGTCCACGACCTTGTCCCGGATCGCATCGAACTTCGAGATCGGTTGCCCGAACTGCTCGCGCTCGGTGGAGTAGTCGCGTGCGGCCTCGTAGGCGCCCTGTGCGAGCCCCGTCGAGAGCGCCGCGATGGAGATGCGGCCGCCGTCGAGGGTCTTCTTCGTCTGCTCCCAGCCCTCGCCCTCCTCGCCGAGCAGGCGGTCCTCCGGGACCCGCACGTCGTCGAGCTGGATCTCGCAGGTGGGCGAGCAGTTCAGCCCCATCTTCTCCCAGACGGTCGTCACCTCGAACCCGTCGTCGTTCTCTGGGTCGACGATGAACGTCGAGATGCCGTCGTACCCCTCGTCGGGGTCCGTGACCGCCTTCACGAGCACGCTGTTCGCGACGTTGGCGTTGGTGATGAACTGCTTCGTCCCGTTGAGCACGTACTCGTCGCCGTCTTTCTCGGCCATCGTGTCCATGTCGGAGGCGTCGGAGCCGCTGCCGGGCTCGGTGAGCGCCCACGCGCCCATCCCCTCACCCTCAGCGAGGGGCGTGAGCCACTCCTCCTTCTGGGCCTCGGTGCCGAACATCTCGATCGGCTTCGAGCCAAGCGAGACGTGGGCGGCGTAGGAGAGCCCGATCCCGCCGGAGACACGGCCCAGCTCTTCGGTCACCAGCGCGTACATGAGCTGGTCGCCGCCGAGCCCGCCGTACTCCATCGAGACGGGGACGCCCATCATGTCGAGCTCGCCCAGCTGCTCGAAGATCTCCTCGGGGAAACGGTGCTCGTTCTCGATCTCCTGTGCGATGGGTTCGATCTCCTCCTCACAGAACTCCCGGACCGTGTCACGGATCATCCGGTGCTCCTCGCTGTCGACGACGTCCAGCAGACCCTGCTCGCTCATGCACGGCCGTATGGGCGAAGCAGGCAAAAACCCCGCCGGTCCGTCGCCGCCGGGAAGTGGCACCGCGACCCACGGACTGCTACCACGGTGACGTGTACGTTTAACACCTGAGCGGCCGTTCAATCTCGCGTGCCCTCCGATCGGTCACGCGACGACGAGTCGGACAGCCGGACTGCCGTCGACGTGTCCGACCTCGATCAGGAAGCCCTCTACCGAACCGTGCGACAAGCCGTCCAAGACGCGATCCTCGACGCCGTCGGAACGATCGCGCTGGTCACCGTCGGCGGGGCACTGGCGTTCGTCGGGGGGAGCCTCCTCGTCCGAACCGCCACCGAGAGCGGGCTCTCGATCGGGTTTCTCACCGCCGGGATCTGGCTGCTCGCGATCGGTCTCTACGTCGTCGGCTCCTCCCTCGGCGTCGTCCAGCCGGTCCGCGACTGGCTCTGAGAGGTCGACATCCACCCTGTCGAGCCCGTTCAGGGGCTCGACGGACTCCGACTGTGCGCCAGCGTCGCTACTCGAACGGGAACGAACGTCGAATCGATCGCGAAAATCGAAAAACGAGCCCTCAGTCGGTGGTGAAGGAGCTCTCCACCCGTCTCAGGGCATGTGGATGCTCTCTTCGGCCTCCAGCAGCTCGTGGTAGCGGTTGCGGATCGTGACTTCGCTGATGTTCGCGACCTCGCTGACCTCGGACTGGGTCACCTTCTCGTTGGTGAGCAGCGAGGCGGCGTAGACGGCGGCGGCCGCGAGGCCGACCGGCGACTTGCCCGAGTGGACCTCCTGCTCTTTTGCGGTCTGCAGGAGCTGGCGCGCGCGGCGCTCGGCCTCGTCGGAGAGACCGAGGTCGCTCGCGAACCGGGGGACGTACTGCTCGGGGTCGGCGGGCTGGATCTCCAGCTTCAGTTCGCGGACCACGTAGCGGTAGGTTCGGGCGATCTCGTCCTTCTCGACGCGGGAGACGGCAGAGATCTCGTCGAGGCTTCGCGGCGTGCCGGCTTTCCGGGCGGCGGCGTAGAGGCTGGCCGTCGAGACGCCCTCGATCGAGCGTCCCGGCAGGAGATCCTCCGAGAGCGCACGTCGGTAGATGACGGAGGCGGTCTCGCGGACGTTCTCCGGGAGGCCGAGCGCCGAGGCCATGCGGTCGATCTCGCCGAGGGCCTGCTTGAGGTTGCGCTCCTTGGAGTCACGAGTCCGGAACCGCTCGTTCCAGGTCCGGAGCCGCTGCATCTTCTGTCGCTGGCTGGCGGAAAGCTGGTTGCCGTAGGCGTCCTTGTCCTGCCAGCCGATGTTGGTCGACAGCCCCTTGTCGTGCATCATGTTCGTCGTCGGGGCGCCGACGCGGGACTTCTCGTCCTTTTCGCGGGAGTCGAACGCGCGCCACTCGGGGCCGTGGTCGATGCTGTCCTCGTCGACCACGAGACCGCAGTCCTGACAGACCGTCTCGCCGTGTTCGGTGTCGGTCGCGAGGCTGCCGCCGCACTCGGGGCACTGTAGCTCGTCGACGGACTCCTGCTCCTCTTCGGTCTCTTCGTCGCTCTGTGCGGCCTCGGCACGCTCACTGGTGTACGCTTGTACTTTGTCGCTCATTGGGTGTGGGGGGAGAGACAGATGGGTCTGGACTGCAGTCGTCTCACTTTCGGATACCGTACGCACCCACTTAAATCTGCTGTCTGTTTTCTGGGCCGAGAGGACGGAGAGGAATCGGAAAGAACCGCTGAAACAGCCGAATTGTTCAGAATCCTCCCAGACGGGCAGAACGGCGGATGTGGCCGTCGACGGCTACTTGAGGGTTTCGTCGCGCTCAACCAAGGAGTTTATTGAGCGTTTCGCCCGGCAGGAACCGCCGATCGGCGCGGCGGCCGGGTCCCCGAAAGCTCAGTCCGTCCGGTTCACGTAGAAACTGGCGCGGAACAGGCTCCGGCCGTCCCACAGGATCCGCCCCGTCTCCGACTCGTCGACAGCGAAGCCGAGCCGCCGGAGCAGCGTCTCGAACGCGTCGGACGGCTCGCCGGTCTCTCGGTACGTCTCCCGTTCGATCGCGCGGTCCAGCAGCGTCCGGGCGTCCTCGGAGAGGTCGATCGCGCCGAGGTCGGCATCGACCGCCGAGCCCAGCACGACCTCCCGGAACGCCTCGCGGTCGTCGGCGACCGCGTTCGCGAGCGTGGTGTGTTCGGTCAGTGTGACCTGTTCGCGGTCCACGTGGATCCGGTAGGAGAGCTCCCCCTCCGCCGTCATCCTGACGACCCGCCCGTCCAGCTCGCCGACGAGCCGGCTCTCGCGTTCGGCCGGGCGAGCCATCACGTAGGCGTCGCCGCGGAGCAGCGACGCCGACGCCGACGCACCGTCGGTCACGACGTGGGAGTGGAGGATCTTCACCGTTCGCGCGCTGGGCTGCTCGAGGCTGTCGAGGAGCACCGCCTCCTCGGGCGCCTCCTCGACCGACTCGACCCGGACCAGCGGGCGCTCCAGCACCGCGCGGCCGCTGACGAACTGGTCGATCCGGTAGTACTGGCCGTCGTGTTCGACGTAGGCGCCCTCACTGATCGGCGTGTAGCCGTGAGTGACGTGCCGTCCAGTCGGGAGGATCGCGTCGAGGGCGGCCCGCGCCGGGTCGCCGAACAGTTCGTCCTCGGGCGGTTCGTACAGCGCCCACGGGACGGGCTCGGTCGCGATGCGCTGGATTTGCAGTGCGTACTTTCGGGACGTCTCGTCACTGAGCACGTCGCCCGAACAGCCGGCCAGCGCGGCCGCGACGGCGGCGCCGGCGAACTGGAGGGATCGTCTGCGAGAGACCATACCCACTGTGGTCGCCCGTCGAACTTGGAACTACTGACGCGAGACTACGGGCGAAAAACGAGCGACGGTCAGGCTTGCGCGGTCAGCGCGGTCGTGATACGGCTCTCCACGTCGTCTATTCGGGCCAACACGCGTGCCCCGTCAGCGAGCACGGGGTAGGTGGCGTCCATATCCCGGTAGAGGTAGCGGTACACCGACTCGCTGTCCCGTCGCTGCCAGCCGAACGTCACGCCCTCGTGAATCTGCACTTGGCGGCGGGAGAGCGCCGTCTCCAGCGATTCTCGTGTCTCGTCGAGCCGGTCGAAGCGCGCCCGCAGGTCCTCGAACGACTGCAGTCGGAGTCGATTCCCGTCCAACTCCGCACACCGGGTCGCAGCGTCGTCGAGCGCATCGCCCGCTCGATCGAGCCGCTGGCGCTCGGTGTCGAGCGTGTCGAGGTAGCGGTCCCGACGGGTGTGACTCTTTTTCGCACTCGCGATCACCGCACGCTTGACCTGCGGGGAAAGCGTGTCGTTCGCGACGACCGCGCCGGCGACGCCATCGCCGAACTCGTTTGCGAGGTTGACTGGCAACGACTCCCCGTAGTCGCGCTCGAAGTGCTCCACGTCCATCACCGTCTCGCGGTACGCATCCCGCACCTGTGCCATCCCGCCGGACTGCCTGTTGGCCGCGCCGACGACGCCGACCCCGCCGCCCTCGGCGGTCGAGGTCGGCCCGGCCGTCGAGAGCTCCTTCACCTGCGACGTGAACGACGACAGCGCGTCCTGCTCGGCGGTGATCGCCTCGTACTCCGCACGGATCGCCTCCTTCGCCGCCCGCACGTTCGCCCGCGGGGCGAACAACAGCCCGGTCGAGAGCCCCGCCCACAGCACCAGCGCGACGAGCGAGCCCGCGACCGCCTCGGCACAGCCGAGCGTGCCGCTACAGGCTGCTACCTCCTTCCCGATGTCTGGGGAGAAACCGTACGAAGCGGGCATTTGAGTGTGTGAACAACTGGCTCGGAGCTACTTCAAATGATCGCCGATTCTTCGGATCAGCAAACGGCGGCGGGATCGGTCCGCGAACCGACAGATCGAAGGCCACACCGGCGACAGTCCGAGACATGGTCAAGATGGTCGTGCTGCTGGTCCGGAAAGCGTCACTCGACTACGATGAGTTTCTGACCCACTGGGAGGAGGAACACGTCCCGCTGGTCGAGGAGCTCCCGGGCGTCGAGCGCTACGTCACTTCCCACCCGACGGAGCCCGAGAAGAGCGCCTACGACGGCGTCGCGGAGGTGTACTTCGAGGACATGGCGCAGCTCGGCGCCGCGTTCGACTCCGACGCCGGCAAGGCGCTGCTGGCCGACGCCGAAGAGTTCTCCGATCAGGAGGCGGGCGAGGTGCTGTACATGGATGAGGAGACGCAGTTCGTCGCAGAGTGAGAAACCGACTCACGGGGAGCGACCTGCCACGCAATCCGTTGTGCGGCCACGGAGCCCATGCCGTGATCGTGTAGAACCGACTCACGGCGAGCGACCCGCCGCGCAATCCGTTGTGCGGCTGTGGAGACTACCGTGGTTGTGTCGACCCCTCGACCGAACAACGAACACTCGATAGACGCGTCGCCTTACTTCTCACTCGACTCCGACTCACTGCCGTCGGCGGCCGACGACTCCCCCGCTTCCGACTCCCCGTCGCTCGCGGCGTCGGACTCGGCTGCCGACGCTCCGTCGCCGTCCTCGCCGTCAGCAGCCCCCTCGTCGGTGAGCGTCAGACCGTCGTCGAGGAGCGCCCCGAGGCCGTCGTCCCCGTCGTCGCCCGCGGGCGGCTCGGGCCGCGCGAGTGCGGGGGGCTCGTACACTACGACCAGCTCGTCGGCGACCGCGTAGAACAGCCCCGTGTCCGGGTTCTCGATAACCCCGGTGTCGGCGTCGATGGCGAAGTCGACCACGTCGCCCAGCGACTCCGCGTCGGCGCGGGCCCGGTCGTCGAACGCCGTGGAGAGGCGTGCCCGGACGACCCACTCGTCGAACTCCGCACGCTCCTCGCGGAACGCGAGCAGGTCGCGCTCGGCCTCGGAGAGGGTGAACGCGTTCTCACGCCATCCGGCGACGAGCGCCCCGACGCCGGCTACGCCGAGGACGAACAGGAGCGGGCCGCCGATCGACCAGAACGGGCCGTACTCGCGGGGCGTCCGGACCGTCCGCGTCGTGGTCACCGGCTCGGTTCCGGCCTCCGCGGGCCCGACCGAATACGTCTCGCCGCTGACGGCGATCGGCAGTCGGTGGGTGAACGAGCGGTTGGCCGGCTGCCCGTTCAGGCTCCCGGCGACCGTCGCGTCGATCGCGACGAACGTGGCGATCTCCCCCTGGGTGCCGCCGAGGCTCTCCTGAATCGTCGCCTGCCTGTCGGCGAGCGCCGTCGCGTTCACCGAGAACCCCAGGTCGACCGACTCACCCGGGGCAACCGACTCGGCGCTGGTCCCGTCGAGTGAAGTGCGGTCCGACCAGAACACTGTCCCCTCCGAAGTCGACTCGATCACGAGGGTTGCGTCGATGTCGATCGTCGCCGGCTCGGCGCCCGCCCCGGCGTACGTCAGCGTGTACTGGCCGTCGAGCACCGGCGCCGGCCCAGCGTAGTACGTCGAACGGTCCGAGAGCGTCGATCCGACGGGGAAGACGGGGTTCTCGCGGATCACGTCGGCGCTGTGCTGGAACGCGCCGTCGGCCCGCCAGTGGGTCCGCTCGACCTGCTCGGTCTCGGTCCCCGGGGCGACGTGGGCGGTGTACGCTGCGGCGCCCCCCACGACCGCGACTGCGACCAGTACGATGGTCAACACGGCGAACCACGACCCCACGATCGCGCGAGCCCGGAGCCTGCTCGTCCCCTCGGTCATGCCCATCCCTGCGGGATGACGTTACATAGAACTATTGGTCATCCGAAACGAACGTTACCGCGTCAGATAGCGGAGCAGCCGTCGCAAGCTCGACCGGCTGTGGCGGGAGCTCCGATCCCTGACCCGCACGCGCCGGCCGCCGAGCACCACGAGCCCCAACAGTGCGACGGACCCGGCAAGTCCGGCGTCGATCACGAGAATCGGGAGCCACGGGTGGACGTCGTACAGCGTATCGATTACCGGCCCGGGGAGCACCGCGAGGTACCGATGCTCGGTCACGAACCGGCGGTAGTACCCCGTCTCCGGGGGTGCCGACAGCGTCATCTCGACGGTAGCCTGCTCCCGGCCCCCCACCCGGACGCGGTCGGGCGAGACGGCCACCCCCTCGCTGCCCGGTTCGAGGTACGCCACGACCGGGACGAGCCCCCCGTTCGGGACGGTGTAGGGGAGCGTCGCCGACTCCCCCTGTCGGATCACGGTGGGGTTCTCGGAAGCGAACTCCGCGCTCACGACGCCGAACTGCTGGGTGCCGGCCGGGACCACCATCGCCGCCGTCGCCGACGCCACGAGCACCCCGGCCAGCACGGCGACGATCAGCCCCGGGGAGATCCCCTGATCGCGATCGCGGCTCCGGCTCCGGTCCCGGAGCTCGCCACCGCCCACGACCAGGTCGTAGAGGTACAGCAGCGCCGACAGCCCCAGCAGTACGTACGCGAGCCCTTGGGTGCCGAGAAACGCTCGCGAGCCGGTGAGCACGGCGAGCTGCTGTTGGACCGCGCCGAACGCGCTCTGTAGCCCGGTGACCAACGTCCCGAGGTTCGGGATCACTACCACGCTCCCGCCGATCTGGAGTGCCTTGGCGACGATCTGCCCCTCCTTCACCGGCGGCTCGTCGCCGTCCTGGTCGGTGAATGGGTTGGCGTCGCCCTGCGTGACGTACCCCCGTTCGGTCTCACCGACGACGCGGTGGGTCGTCAGCCCGCCGCCCTGCAGCTCCTCGGCGCGGAACACGATCACGTCGCCCTCCGCCACGTCGCCGGCGACGGCGTCGGGGATCGCGACGAACCCGTCACCCGGGTCGAGCGTCGGCTCCATGCTCCCGGTCTCGACATAGCCGAGCAGTACGGGCGTCCCAAGCACCTGCCCGAGTAGCAGCGACGCCACGACTAGCGCCACGGCCAGTTCGGCGCCGATCGTCAGGAACCGTCGGGGGGACACGAGTACGCGATGGGTGGAGTTAGTCTGACAAAAAGGCTCGGTCGGGACCGAGGACGCCGAGCGCGAGCGCGGTGTACGGGACGATGAAACCCAGACAGAACCCCAGCAGATGGACGTAGACGTTCACGATTCCGCTGTCGCCCACGAGGCTGTCGAAGCCGACGAACTGGTAGCCGAACAGCGTGACGACGCCGAGGACGCCGGCGTCGAGCCATCCGGCCTGCATGAGGCGAGGTCCCCAGCCGGCTCGGGGTTTCTCGGGCCACGACCCTCGGGCAGAGAGCACGTAGCCGGCGGCGACGACTACGCTCGCGGCGCCGATCCCGGTAATGGTTCCCGCCCGTGGAACGATCAACGCGATCAGCGCCACGACCGCGAAGAACAGCCCCGGCGCGTATCGCACGCTGATGCGGTCGTCCAACCGGCTCCCGTACGCGACTAGCACGAGCGCGAGGAGCCCGACGAACGCCATGTTCAGCCCCGAGAGCCCGTAGCTGACGGCGTTGCGAGGGAGCGCGAGGTTCAGCCACGACAGCGCCGGCGAGAACGCCACCAAGTACGTCGCCGCCGTGACGCCGAACACCCGCCGGTAGCCCGACAGCGCCGCGAGCACGTAGCCGAACCCCGCGACGAGCGCGTAGCCGAGCACGTTCGCGGCGAGGTGGGCGGCGTCGAAGTGGACGAACTGCGCGGTGTAGGCGGTCAGCAGCGACGGGTCACCGTACGCGAACGCGAGCGATCGCCGGCGCGCGACCGGCAGCGCGAAGACGGCGACGGCGATCGCCGGCACGAGCGCGAGTGCGATACAGTCCCGGAGCCGGACGGCGTCGCGTAGCGCCGCGAGAAACGAGTCGTCGTCCGGTCGGGCCATATGTCAACTGTCACGGTCGAACGGCAAAAGGCTGTCTGCCGGCAGTTCAGGGCTGTGGCGTCCGGCGAGCCAGCAGGAGTGTCGCGGCGACGATCACCAGGAGGCCCACCAGACCGGCCAGCGCGCGGAGCCCGAACCCGCTGGCCTCCCCGACGGGGGACTGCGTGGGCTGTGCCGTCGACGCCGCGGAGGCTGTCGCCGTCTCGCTCGGCACCGCCGTGGAACGCTCCTCGGCCACCACGCGGACCGTTCCGGCCTCGCTCCCGGCGACGGCCACGGCGTACTCGCCGGTCTCGTTCCGGACGATCGGGACCGATACCGTCTCGCGCTCGCCGGGCGGCACCGCGACCGTCCGCTCGGCGGCCACCGTGCCGTCGACAGTCACCCGGACGGTTCGCTCGCCGGCCAGCGTGCCGTCGTTCACGACGGCGGCGCTGACGGTAGCGGGCTCGCCGGGCGCGACGGCGTTCGTATCGAGGCTCGCGTCGGTCACCGAAAGCCGCGGGCGATCGACGGCGACGATGAACGTCGAGAACCCGGGTGTCACGGCCTCGAACGTCAGTCGGCCATCTCGTTCGCCGGTCGCCGTAACGGGGACTCTGGAGAGTTCGCCGTCGGAGTGGCGGTACACCGCGAGGTTCGCGGGATCGACGTTTTGGGCCCGGAAGTACGACGGCGGTGCGCTGAACCGCATCGTCGCGTTCGAGACGTTCCCGGAGCGGACGGTCATCCTGACCGCCCCCAACGGGTCGGCGCCGTCGTCGACTACCGACGACTGGGCCTCGCCGGCCTCTGTGGCCTCGGCGATCACCGAGAACGTCCGGTCCGGGCTCGTCACCGAGAGCCCGTCGAAGGTGAGAGCCTCGCCGTCGACGCGATCCAGCGGCAGTCTGCTGGTGTCGAAGTTGACGGGCTTTCCCGGCTCCGCGCTGAGAGAGGTGAACTTCCGCGAATCTCCGGAGGGGGCACTCGACAGGGTCGAAACGCCGTCGATCTCGTCGTCGTTTTCCTCCGCCTGCTCTTCGGGCTCGGCGACCCGGGCGTGGATCGTGATGTCGTCGACGAGGCCGTCGACGGCGCCGCCGGTAGTGTCGACGGTGAGGGAAATGGCGGCGGACTCGTTGGGGGCGAGGGTGACGTTGTTCTCCGGCGACTCGATCGGCTGGCCGTCGACGGCGAACGTCACCGCGTCCGAGCCGTGGGTCAGCCAGACGTCGGCGTACCGGGAGCCGTTGTATCGAACCCGGAACACGTCCCCGATCGTCGTCCGCCCGTCGGCGTTGACGCCCTCGCCGTCGATCGCCGGGTTCGACGGTGAGAGATCGACGACGAGCTCGTCGTCGCCGTCGAGGTACGCGTAGTCGCTGCTCGGGGCGAGCTCCACGTCGCTTCCGAGCTGGTCGGTCGGGCCGTCGAACAGTGGCGCAGCTGCCGACGGGAACGCGAGCGTTCCCGCGACGACGAACGCGATGGCGAGTGTGAGTGTTCGACGGTTCACTGTCGGACTCCGCGGTGGGAGGCGTGCGTTACCTCTACTTGAATACGAACTACCGTAGTATTGGCACGTCTGAGGCGGTTCAGGGTCGGCCTACGGGGCCGCAGTCCGTCGATCGTCTCCCCTCGTGATGGTTGGCAAATGGGTTCGACACGGCACCCCGTAATCGATAGAGTCCCAACAGGTGCTGAAGCAGCTCTCGATTAATGACTGAATTATGATATTCGTCAGACGCTTCCTGAAGCGCTGGATTACTACAACAAACCTCACCTGAACCGTCCGAGAACACCCATTCCCCGACATTATATCAAATTATAATTCTAGAATTGTATTAGGAAATATGTCTGGGTAGCCCCATATACCGCGTTTTCGCCCGAATTAGGTGAAGACAACTTAGTAACCGGTCTGTTAAACTATACATAGGGTTTATATGCTACTATGCTAACATTCTCTCTGTGTCATCCACAACTCCGCGCCAGCAGCAAGGGGAGGCTGCCGGCGACATGTCCCCGGGCTCGGTCGAGGAAGGAGAATCGCCGAGTCTCTCCGACGACGAGCTGTTCGAGGTGCTGTCGAACCGTCGTCGTCGGTACGCGGTTCACGCACTGGAGGCCACGGATGGTGCCGCAGAGATCGGTGACGTCGCCGAACAGGTGGCTGCCTGGGAGTACGATGTCGACGTCGAGGAGGTGTCCTACGAGGAGCGCAAGCGAGTGTATACGGCGCTCCAACAGTCCCATCTGCCGATGATGGACGACGCGGGAATCGTCGAGTTCAACAAGAACCGGGGGGTGGTCGAGCCGACCGACTCCCTCAACGATATCGAGGTGTACATGGAGGTCGTCCAGGGGAACGAGATCCCCTGGAGCGTCTACTACCTCGGGCTCTCCGGGGTCGCCGCCTCGCTCACGGCTGCGGTGTGGTTGGGGGCGTGGCCCTTCGCGCTCCTGCCCGACGCGGCGTGGGCCACCGCCATCACCGCGATGTTCACCGTCTCCGCGGTCGCTCACACGTACTATGCACGGGGCCAGCGCATCGGTGAAGTCGACAAACCGCCCGAGCTCAGGAAAGAATGAACACCCACCGCGCGGTCAGCGTCCTGCTGGCGGTCGTCGCCGCGACGATGCTCGTCACGGGCAGTTTCGGGTTCACGAGCGTCAGCGCTGAGCGCGGGGTGTCCGTCAACGTCGTCGAGTCCGAGGAGGCGTACGTGGGTGTCTCGGCCTGCGAGAAGAGTAACGGAAACGGCAACGGGACCGATCCGGTACGGGTGATGGTGACAAACCAGTTCAGCGAGGAGTTCACCGTCGAAGACGTCTCGTGGGGGGAGATGTCGAACCAACTGGTCTTGTCTCCCGGCGATTCGACGACGTTCAACAACGTGAAGCTCTCCGGTGACACGGTGACTATGGAGGTGACCGGTGGGATCGATGCTACCGTGACCACGCAGGTGAAGGAGAAGGGCGACTGCCCGAAGGAACTGAGGAAAAATAAGCACGTCAACGACGAAGGAGAGGAAGACGACGAAGGAGAGGAAGACGACGAAGGAGAGGAAGACGACGAAGGAGAGGAAGACGACGAAGGAGAGGAAGACGACGAAGGAGAGGAAGACGACGAAGGAGAGGAAGACGACGAAGGAGAGGAAGACGACGAAGGAGAGGAAGACGACGAAGGAGAGGAAGACGACGAAGGAGAGGAAGACGACGAAGGAGAGGAAGACGACGAAGGAGAGGAAGACGACGAAGGAGAGGAAGACGACGACTGAACTCCTAGTCGATCCGGAACCGCGCTCAGACGACGCCGTCCGCATCCAGCCGCTCGATCGTCGCCTCGCTGTACCCCAACTCCGCCAGTACCTCTTCGGTGTGCTCACCCAGCAACGGCGGGTGTCGCCGTGCGGTCGCCGCGTACTCCGAGAACTGCATCGGCGACCCCGGAAGCTCGATCTCGCCCGCCGTCGGGTGAGTGACGCGCTGCACCATCCCCCGCGCCTCGGCCTGCGGGTCATCGAACGCCTCCAGTACGTCCCGAATCCGGCCGACAGGGACGTCGTTGGTCCGGAGTAGGTCGACCACCTCGTCGACGCTGCGATCGGCGAACGCGTCGGTGAGGATCGACTCCAGTTCCTCCCGGTTGTCGACGCGTCTCTCGTTGGTCTCGAAGCGCGGATCGTCGACGAGGTCCGGCCGGTCAAGCGCCTCGCAGAGCCGGTACCAGATCGCCTGACTCGCACAGGCGACGACGACGTAGCCGTCCGCGGCCTCGAACGCCTGGTACGGCGCGATGTTGGGGTGGCGCGAGCCCATGCGCTCGGGCGGCTCGCCGGAGGCGAACGCGTCCGTCCCCATGTAGGAGAGCCAGCCCAGCAGGGCGTCGAACAGCGCCACGTCGATGCGGTCGCCGGTTTTCTCGGCGTCCGGCGCGCCTGCTCGGTCCGCGCCGCCGTCGAACTCCCGGCGGAACAGCGCCGCGAGCACCGACTGGGTGGCGTACATCCCCGCCGCGAGGTCGGCGACGGCGACGCCGACCCGCACCGGCGGCCGCCCCTCCTCGCCGGTGATGCTCATCATCCCGCCCTCGGCCTGCATCATCAGGTCGTACGCCGGGCGCTCGGCCTTCGGGCCGGTCTGTCCGTACCCCGTGATCGAGCAGTACACCAACCCGGGGTTCGATTCTCGGAGCGTCTCGTAGTCCAGTCCCCACTCGGCGGCTTTGCCGACACGGAAGTTCTCCAGCACGACGTCCGCCTCGCTCGCGAGGTCGCGGAACGCTTCCCGGCCGTCCTCGGTGGTGAGGTTCAGCGTGATCGAGCGCTTGTTCCGGTTGATGCTCGCGTAGTAGGAGGCAACGTCGTCGCCGAAGGCGGGCGGCGTCCAGTGGCGGGTCTGGTCGCCACCGTCGGGGCGTTCGACCTTGATCACGTCGGCGCCCAGATCGCCGAGCTGCATCCCGCAGAACGGGCCGGCGAGCACGCGCGAGGCGTCGAGTACGGTGACGCCCTCCAGCGGTCCGGTCGGGTCCTCGGTCATACCCCGACCCGGGCGGGCCAGCATCTTAGTGGTTCCCACCCGGCGCCGTCCCGGCTCACTCCTCGCCGCCGGCGAGTCAGTCCGGAAGTTCGGTCAGACCGCCGTCGATGTGGAGGTACCGCCCGCCGTATCGACCGATTCCACCGTCCGCGTCACGGTCGTCGCCCACGTGGGTCAGCGCGTCGACGGGCACGTCGAGTTCGGCCGCGACCGCGGCGAACGCTCGGCGGTCCGGCTTCCGCCAGCCAATCTCGACGCTCGTTACCACCGCATCGAACTGGTCGAGCAACCCCACACGGCCGAGGACGCGACGGACCAGCCCCGGCATCGAGCAGTTCGAGAACAGGCCCACGGACTCGTCAGCCTCGATCCCGCGGCTCGACAGCGCCCCGCGGGCGTGGGCGGGCAGCGACACACCGGCGCCGGCCGGCGAGTCGAGGTTCGACTCGGTGTACGCCTCCCCCAGTCCGCGGGGACCGTGACGCCGCGGGTCCGCAACTGTTCAGCGACAGCCTCGGCGGGGTCCGAGGGGCGCGGGGCGGCGACGAGCGTGCCGAAGCAGTCGAACGAGACAGCGCGCATCACTCCACCGTCGGGGCGGGAGCGCGCTAAGAGTTTTGCCGTCCCCCGTCGATCGCGACAGTCGGCGTCGATTCGGGCAGGACGAGTAGCCAGTCGAACGATCCCGGCAGATCGGTACGGGCGTAGCTCTCCCCCGCCGGATCGAACACCGAACCGACGTAGCGTTTCCGCCGCACTGCGGTAACCCACGACGCGAGCTGATCGTCGGCCGCGACGGCTCCGAGATCGAGAGCGTAGGGAGTATCCCCGACTGCCGCGAACGCGGCCGTCGCGGTGTCCTCGCTCGGTTCGTCGGCCAAGAACGTCTCCACCTCGCCGCTCCCGTGGCCGACCGCGCGGAACGAACCGCGGGCGAAGTCGAATCCGACCGGCCGGTAGTCGTCGCCGAGCGCCCGCGCGAGTCGCTCGCCCATCGTCGTCGAGTCGGCCCAACCCGTGCCGTCGTCGAACGTTCCACGCTGGACGTGGCCGTCGTGCGCCCACAGCACCACGCCCGTTCCGGGGTCCCGATCCAGTGCCCAACGGACGTTCTCGGCCATGAAGCGGTCCCGTGCCGCCATCCCCGCGGGGTGGGGGCCGGGCTGTTCGTGTCTGACGCGGGCCCACTCACAGGACTGTTCGATCACGCGGCAGAGCCACTGGGCCGTCCACCACGCGTCGACCGATCCCTCGGACACGGCGCGGTTCGCGTCCAGTCGGTCGCGTAGCCGCTCCGCGGCCGCAGTCACCGCCGGCAGTACGCGTTCGCGCTCGGCGTCGTCGTTGACCGTCGCGTCGGCGACGGTCCGGAGTGCGCCGATCTCGGCGTCGAGATCGGTTCGCTCGAAGTACGCCCGCAGCGGTGTGGCCGGCGCCGATGGCGTGCTCAGGTCGACGCCGCGAACCCGGACCTGGTCGTCGGGGGCGCGACCGTCGTTGAACGCCCGGAGCCACTCCAGCAGCGCCCGGACGGACTCGGTCCGCCACTGCCACATGTCGAGTTCGGCGAGTGCTGCCCGTGCGTCCGCGGGATGGTCGGCGAACGGGCTTCCCCACCGGACGTACGCGTCGAGCGCCGTCGTCGCGGCCGCGTCGGCCTCGAACGCGACCGTCCGGAACCCCCGCTCGCTCACGAGGTGGCGGATCAGGCGGTGTTTGTGTTCGAAACACTCCCTGGTCCCGTGGGTCGCCTCGCCGAGCCCGACGATCCGGGCGTCGCCGAGTGAACGAGCCAGCGGCGTCGGTGGGTCGGACGCTTTCACGTCGGTCCCCCGGTCTGCAGGCGCCATCGGGGTTGTGTGGGTCGCCAGCGCATCGAGCGCCTCGTCGTCCAGCATACGGGCCCACTGAAGCCAGCGCATGAAAACGGTGCGTGAGAAAGCGTCTCAAACGCACGACAACATTTACCACGGTAGAACCCCCACGGTTACTCGATGGTCGGCCCCCAGTTCGTCTGCCAGGAGTGTGCCCGGACGGTGAGTAACCGCTCGTACCGCGCCAACTGCCCCGACTGCGGTGGTGAACTCGGCCGACAGCGCCGCGCGACGTGAGCGAGGAGTCGACCGACCCCACCCGAATCCGCTCGCTCGCGGTCCACCGCGACGACGTGCTCACAGCGTTGGAAGCCCGGGCGCGCGACCGCGATCCGACCGTTCTCCGTCTCGTCGCCCCGTTCTCCGGTCGGATGCGTGCACGCCTCCACGTCGCCCGCGAGGACGCCGGGCCCGAGGAGATCCACGTCGAGCCGGCGGCGTTCGTCGCCGATCTGCCGGCGTTTCCGAGCGTCGACGAGACCGAGGACCGGCTCCGGGCGGCCGACGAGTACGACCTCGAGCGCCACCGCGAGGCCCACCAGCGAGCGGTGGATCGGTGGCGCGACCGCGTCGGGGATCGCCTCCGAGAACGGATCACGCTCCCGGGGACGGACCACGAGGTGACGGTGCGCTATCTGGGCTGATCGGCGAAAACCGAACAGTCCGGGGATGCCTGAACAGTTCGCGGTGGGACGCAAACCCGTGTGGCGACCGGCGGACCGACAGCAGCTTTTTGCGAACACGTCCCAACCGACGCGTATGGCCAGAGAGACCATCAGCGACGACACCCACGGCGTCGTCTACGAGTTCAGCCCGCAGATGAAGCCGGTCCGGACCGTCGAGCCCGGCACCGAACTCACCTTCGAGACGCGGGACAGCCTGAACGGCGTGATCCAGGGCGACGAGGACCTCCTCGAACAGATCCCCGAGGAGGTCAACGCCGCCACCGGTCCAGTCGCCGTCGAGGGCGCCGAGCACGGCGACGTGCTCCGGGTCGAGATCGAGGACGTCCGACTCGCAGAGGACCGCGGCCGCGTCGTCACCACGCCGGGGTTCGGTCTCATGCAGGACGATCCCGACGTGGAGGCGCCGTTTACCCGGGTCACCCCCGTCGAGAAGGGGTCGAACTACGCGGACGGCCGGCCGCGGGTGACGTTCCAGGGGCGGGAGATCGCGGCCGACCCGTGTATCGGCACGATCGGCGTCGCGACCGCCGGGGAGACCCACTCGACGCTCGTCCCCCACGACCACGGCGGGAACCTCGACACCAACGACGTGACGGCGGGGTCGACGCTCTACCTCCCCGTGTTCCAGTCCGGCGGCCTGCTCGCGATGGGCGACTCGAAGGCGGTGATGGCCGACGGCGAGATGTGCGGCACCGGCGCGGAGATCGCGACCGACGTGGACGTGACCCTCGACGTGATCTCCGACCCCGAGTTCGACCTCCAGCGGCCGCTGATCGACACCGGCGACCACTGGAAAACCGTCGCGAGCGCGGAGACGATGGAGGCGGCGTCGAAGCTCGCCCACAAGGACGCGATGGCGCTACTCTCGGCGGAACACGGCTACAGCACCACCGAGGCACACACGTTCGGCAGCCTCGTCGGCGGGCTGGAGATCTCGCAGGTCGTCGACCCGCTGGTGACGGTCCGGAACGCGATCCCCAGCGAGCACGTCTCCTCGCCGTTCTGAGCCGGGTCGACAGTCAAGCCCGGTGACGGGAGGGTTCCCGACTCCGAACCCGTTCCCACGACGCCCGCTACAGATACTGGAACGCCTTCCGGCTCAGTTTCTCGTTTCTTCCGTCGAAATGGTGTGCGATATCGCCCAGCTTGTCGGTCGCACCGATCGATGCCAGCGCCTCGATCGCGTCGAGTTTGTACTGGTCGTCGATGTTGTCGTCGAGTAGCTTGTCCAACTCCTCCTCCGCTCGCATGTACTCCATCTTGTCGATCGCTTCCTCGCGGATGAAGTGGTCCCCGTTGTGGAGGGAGCTATCCACGACGACGTACGCGAGTGCCGTGCCGCCGTTTTCCTGCCGCGCGAGCTTCTCTAGCGCGTCCCGCCGTTTCGCGTCGTTCGAGCTGTCCGCGACGATGTCCAAGAGCCGGTTCGTGTGGTCCGAAAAGCTCGGTCCGCTACTGAACAGTCCCATGTCGGAAGGTAGCAGTGAACGATCATATTACCTAATTTATCGGAAATACTTTCCGAGAGTCAACCGGTGAGACCCTATTGATATCTGTCAGTTCGCACGGCAGCCGGCGAGTACCCCGCTCACACGCTAGCCTGTACTGCGGCACCTACCGGCGACCGTGTATTAACTCCAGCAGCAGCGCCTGCTGCGTCGGCTTGCGGTTGCCGGCCTGCTGCCACACTACCGACTGCTCGCTCTCCAGCGCGCCGTCGGTCACTTCCTGTCCACGGTTCGCGGGCAGACAGTGCATCAGCTTCGCGTCGCCGAGCAGTTCCTCGTCGACTTGGAACCCCTCGAACGCGGGCAGTTTCTCCTCGCTGTCGCCCATGCTCACCCAGACGTCGGTGTACACCACGTCCGCGCCGGCGACGGCCGCCTCCGGGCTGTCGAACTGTGTCGGCTCGCCGCCGGCCGCGGCCGCCGCCGCGATCGCGTCCTCGTCGACGTCGTAGCCTTCCGGCGTCGCGACGCGCAGGTCTACGCCCACAAGCGCACAGCCGACCACGAGCGAGCGCGCGACGTTGTTCCCGTCGCCGACCCACGCGAGGGTGATGTCGTCGAGCGCCCTGCCCGATTCGGCCGCGATCTGCCGCAGCGTCAGCAGATCCGCGAGCGTCTGACAGGGGTGGGCTTCGTCGGTCAGCGCGTTCACGACGGGCACGTCGGCGTACGCCGCCAGCTCTTCGAGGTCGTCGTGGCTGTTCAGTCGCGCGACGAGCGCGTCGACGTACTGCGAGAGCGCGCGGGCAGTGTCCTTCAGCGGCTCGCCGTGGCCGAGGTGGATGTCGTCCTGCCCGAGGAACGTCGGGTGGCCGCCGAGTTCGGCGACGCCGGCCTCGAAGGAGCTCCGGGTACGCGTCGAGGGTTTCTCGAACACCATGGCCACGCTCCGATCGTCGAGTCGGGCGGCCTCCTCGCCGGCCTCGATCGCGGCCGCGCGGTCGAGGAGCCGCCGGAGCGCCGCCGGCGAGAGCTGGTCGATCGTGAGCAGATCCGTCGGGAACGTGGTCGCGGTGTCGTTGTCGTGCATGGTTCTGAGTCAGTCAGTCGATGAGCTGTTCGCAGGCGGTCGTCAGGACCGTTTCCGCGCGGTCGAACTCGGCAAGCGGCAGGCGCTCGTCGGGCGCGTGATCGAACGCCGAGTCGCCGGGGCCGTAGGTGGCGACCGGGACGTCCCACGCGTCGGCGTAGAGGTTCGCGTCGGCGGTCCCGGTCTTCTGCAGGTGGGTCGGCTCGCCGCCGGCGGCGCGGATCCCCCTCCGGAGCGCCGTTGCGGGCGTGCTACGTGGCGAATCGGCATGGGACGGGATCGACTCCCTCCACTCGATCTCGCCAGCGTCGAGACAGTCCTCGACGGTCGCACAGACGGAATCCGGCGCCTCGCTCGGCGGCACGCGAAAGCGCGCAGCCATCGACGCCGTGACGGCCGAGCCGTCGTTGGAGAGCCCGCCGTCGATCGACGCCGCGGTGGCGGTGATCGTGTCGAAGCCCCCGGGCTCGGCGTCGCCGTTCTCCTCGGCGACGACCGCGCGGACGCGCTCCCACCACGCGGTCGCGTGGTCGATCGCGTTCGCGTCCGGGCGAGCGCCGTGGCCCGCAGGCGTCGAGACAGCGTATTCGCCGCCGACGATCCCGCGGTAGCCGAGGGTGATCGCGTCCCAGCCCGAGGGTTCGCCGTTGATGACGGTCTCGGGCGCGTCGCGATCCTCGATCAGGTGACGCGCGCCGCGGGAGTCGGTCTCCTCGCCGACGACGCCGACGAACGACGCCCCGGTTTCGACGGCCGCGACGGCCATCGCCGCCAGCGGCCCGGTCGCGTCGACGCTGCCGCGCCCCCAGAGTACCGGGCCGTCGACGCCCAGTTCCTCGTCCCCGTCCCCGACGCGGACGGGGATCTCGCCAGGGACGGTGTCGACATGGGAGGTCAGCAGCACCGAATCGTCGCCCGGCACGCGGACGTTGCCGGCGTCGTCGATCCACGCCTCACGGCCGTGGTCGCCGAAAAACTCCGCGAGACGGGCCGCCGCCTCGGCCTCCTCGCCCGAAGGCGAGGGAATCGAGACGAGCGCCGCGAGCAGTTCGCGGCCGGGCGTATCGAGTGCGCCAGCCGGGTCCGGGATGTCGCTCACGGGGTCGGGCATCGTCAGCCGAGCACCTCGATCAGGCTGTCGACGACGCTGTCGGCGTGTTCCTCCCCGATCACGAGCGGCGGGAGCAGGCGCACGACGGAGCGGCCGGCCGGGAGCGCGAGCACCTGCTCCTCGATCGCGAGATCGCGGAGCACGCGCATCGAGCCGCGCTTGACTTCGATGCCGATCATGAGCCCCGAGCCGCGCACCTCGCGCACCGGGAGATCGTGCTCGTCGACGGCCGCACGG
This sequence comes from Halolamina sediminis, assembly GCF_001282785.1. Classification (NCBI taxonomy): domain Archaea; kingdom Methanobacteriati; phylum Methanobacteriota; class Halobacteria; order Halobacteriales; family Haloferacaceae; genus Halolamina; species Halolamina sediminis. The sequence continues at coordinate 1,329,538 of NZ_CVUA01000001.1, read as the reverse complement.
AGCTCCGCGCGGAGGTACCCACCGACCGCGGCGGCGTTCTCGGGCACACTATCGGCCTGCAACTGTGTCAGCGTCGCGCTCGCGGCGGCGGCGACGACGGGGTTGCCCGCGAACGTCGAGCCGTGGTTCCCCGCGTCCTCGGCGATCCAGTCCGCACAGAGCGTCACGCCGAGGGGGAGCCCCGACGCAACCCCCTTCGCGGCCGTGAGCACGTCGGGGACGATGCCCGCCGACTGGCAGGCCCACATCGTCCCGGTGCGGCCGACGCCGGTCTGGATCTCGTCCAGCACGAGCGCCGCGCCGGTCTCCTCGGTCACCGCGCGGGCAGTCCGGAGGTACGCGTCGCCCGCGGGGTGGACGCCGCCCTCCCCCTGGATCGGTTCGAGGAAGACGGCGGCCGTCTCGTCGTCGACGGCCTCGGCGAGCGCGTCCTCGTCGCCGTACGGGACGAACTCCACGCCGCCCGGGAGCGGCCCGAACGGGTCGCGGTAGTCGTCCTTCCACGTCAAGGAGAGGGCGCCGAGCGTACGGCCGTGGAACGCGCGCTGTGTGGCGACCACTTTCTCGCGGCCCGTCGCCGAGCGCGCGAACTTCAGTGCGGCCTCGTTGGCCTCCGTGCCGGAGTTACAGAGCCACACCTTCGAGAGGTCGCCCGGCGCGACCTCGGCGAGCTGCTCCTGCAGCGCCGTGCGCGCGGCGACGGGGTAGGAGCCCTGCACGTACAGCAGCTGCTCTGCCTGCTCGGTGATCGCGTCGACGACCGCCGGCGGCGAGTGCCCCAGCGGCGTACAGGCGTAGGAGGCGCCGAAGTCGAGGTACTCGGTGCCGTCCTCGGCGGTGAGCGTGACGCCCGAGCCCGACTCGATCGCGATGGGCTTCTCGGAGAAGACGAACCCCTCGCCCGTCACGCGGACTCGCCCCCGTTCGCTGTGGTCGCTGCGTCGTCGTCCGTACCCGTGACCGACTCCTTTGCGATCCACGTGCCGTGGCCCTCAAGCGCCGCGAGCAGCGGCTTGCGGAGCGTGGCGTCGGAGACGACGACGCCTTCGGCGCCGCCGGAAAGCGCCTCCTTGGCGGCGTGGACCTTTCGGCTCATGAACCCCTCGGCGGCGTCCTCAACCGCCGCGAACTCCTCGGGCGTCGACGCCTCGTCGATGAGGGTGGCCGGATCGTCCGGCTCCGCGTAGATCCCGTCCACGTCAGTCAGCAGCACCAGTTCGGCGCCGAGTTCGGCCGCGAGCAGTGCGGCCACGCGGTCGGCGTCGGCGTTGGCCGCGGTGTCGTCGTCAGCCAGCATCGGCGGCGAGACCGTCGGGACGTAGCCGTCCGCGAGCAGCGATCGGAGCAGGTCGGCATTGACCTGCTCGGGTTTGCCCGCGTGGTCGCCGCGACGAATCTTCTTCTTCCCGTCCTCGACGATCCGGACCGCCGACTTGCGCGGGCCCGTCACGAGGCCGCCGTCGACGCCCGAAAGCCCGACCGCGTTCACCCCCGCCGCACGGAGGTCGGTCACCAGCTCGGTGTTGAGCTTCCCGGGCAGCACCATCTCGAACACTTCGAGCGTCTCGTCGTCGGTGAAGCGCCCCGAGACGCCAGACGGCGTGGTGACGTACTCTGGCTCCTCGCCCATCGCTTCGAGCGTGTCGTCGACGGCGGTCGAGCCGCCGTGGACGACGACGACCTCGCGGCCGGCCGCGACGACGTGGGCAACGTCCTCGATCACGCCCGCCGGGTCGACCGCGCGGGCGCCGCCGATCTTCACGACCAGCGGGGCCTGGTCCGGGCCGACCGCGGCGTTGGACTCGCTCATGGCGACCCCACCGGGTGAAGCCCCTGCTGGTCGAGTCCGGCCGTCTCTTCGAGCCCGAACGCGAGGTTGGCGGCGTGGACTGCCTGCCCCGCGGCGCCTTTCATCACGTTGTCGATAGCCGCGAAGGCGACGACGCGCTCGCCGTCGGCGGCGAAGCCGACCTCCGCGAGGTTAGTGCCCGCGACCGATTTCGGCTCGGGGTAGCGATACACGCCACTGCCGCCCGCGACCAGTCGGACGAACGGCTCGTCGTCGTAGGCGTCGCGGTAGGCACTCCAGAGGTCGGCGGTCTGGATCTCGCTGTCGCCGCCAGTGGGGAACGTGTGACAGGTCGCGGCCGCGCCGCGGACCATATCCACCGCGTGGACCGTAAAGGAGAGTGAGAGCCCCAACTGCTCCTCGATTTCGGCCTCGTGACGGTGGCCCGTTGGCGCGTACGGACGGACGACGCCCGAACGCTCCGGGTGGGACGAGGCCGCACCGCCGCCGGCGCCGCCCTCCGAGGAGCCGACCTTGAGGTCGGCGACGATCTGGTCCGCGGGCGTCAGCAGGCCTGCATCGACCAACGGCTTGAGCGCGAGCATCGTCGCCGTGGCGTTACAGCCGCCGGAGGCGACGATCTCCGCGTCTTCGAGCCCGTCACGGCCGAGTTCGGGCAGCGCGTACGTCGCCGAATCGAGGTAGTCGGGCGCACTGTGGCCGTCGTACCACTGATCGTACGCCGCCTCGCTGCCGAGGCGGAAGTCCGCCGAGAGGTCGACCAGCGTGTCGGCGGCGTCGAGGTACGCTTCGACGTTGTCCATCGAGACGCCGTGGGGCGTCGCCGCAAACAGCGCGTCGATCGACTCGAGGTCGGCCGGGTCCGAGAAGCGCAGGTCGAGTTCGCGGAGGTTCGGGTGGACCGATCCCACCGTTCGGTTCTCGTACTCGCGGGAGGTGGCTTGGACGACCTCGAACTCCGGGTGGGCTGAGAGCAGGCGGAGCAGCTCCCCGCCAGCGAAGCCGGAGGCGCCGACGACGCTCGCGGTGAGCGTCACGCCTCCACCTCCGTCGCCCCAGCGTCCGCGTCGACTTTCGTCTCCAGCCAGTCGACGACTTTCGCCGCCACGTCGACGTCGACGGCGGCGTTCAGCGCCTTGAACTCCACCGTGTGGTTCACCTCGTGGACGGTGTACCCCCCGGTTTCGAGCTCCATCAGATCCACCCCGAGCAGGCCGCCGCCGACGGCCGCGCTGGCTTGCTTGGCCAACTTCTCGACCTCGGGATCGAGGTCGAACGACGCCGTCTCGGCGCCCGTCGCGGCGTTGGTGAGCCAGTGGTCCGAACTGCGGCTCATCGCCGCCACGGGCTCGCCGTCGACGGTCAGCACGCGCAGGTCGCGGCCGGGCTTCTCGACGAACTGCTGGACGTAGAACACACTGTGCTCGTAGTGACCTAGCGTCTCCTTGTGTTCGAGCACGGCCTCGGCGGCCGAGCGCGACTCGAGCTTGGCCATCAGTCTGCCCCACGATCCGACGACCGGCTTCAGCACGCAGGGGTAGCCAAAGGCCTCGATCGCCTCGAGCGCCGAGTCCTTCGTGAACGCGACGGTGGTTTCCGGCGTCGGGATATCCGCCTCAGAGAGCGCGAGCGTCGTCTCGACCTTGTCCGAGCAGAGTTTCGCCGTCTCGGGGCTGTTGACGACCGGCACGTCGTAGTGGGCCATGAACCGGCTCGCGTACTTCGATCGCGAGGTCGCCAGACAGCGGTCGAACACCACGTCACACTCCCCGAGCGACTCGGGCGGCGCGTCGAGGCCGAACGTCGCCTTGCGCACGTCGACCTTGTGGACCTCGTGACCCCGGTCGCGCAGCTCCGTCAGCAGGAGCTTCTCGTCCGGGCGGATGCGGGAGTAGAGCAGACCGACGTCCATCACTCCCCCCAGTCTTCCGCGAGGTCGGGCGCCTCCGCCAGCTCGGCGGGCTCGACGCCCACGACTTCGAGTTCGGTCCCACAGCTCCCGCAGTCGACGATCTCGCCGATCTCGACGTCCGCGGGCAGTGTGACGCTGTCGCCGCAAGTCACGCAATCAGCTTCTGACATCGTACTCCGAGGGAGGCGACGGGAGTACTTTAATCCGTCTATTTATTTTCCGTAAAATAAGAGCTTAGACGACTCTATCCGCCAAATTCTGTCGGGACGGTGCCGCGCGGAACGGGCCGCGGCGGCGCGGAGTGAGTGGTGGCCCGGGCGGGCCGTCGCGGCCCCCGCCGGAGTCGGGTGGGAGCCGGCCGCGGCCGCCGTCGCCGGGGCCGCCGCGGTGCCGTTGGCCGTGGCTGTCGCCGTAGAACTGGGGTCACCGTGGGGTGGGTGTTCTCAGACATACTCGGTCACCGCCGCAGTCAGTCGGCTGTCCGCGGCCGCGAGCGCCTCGCGGTGGGCGTCGACGGCCGCCGCGTGTTCCTCGTGGGTGTCACGGAGGCGGGTCAGCGACTCCGTGACCGCCGGGGCCGCGGGGCCGCCGCGGGAGCTGCGCGCAGTGACGCTGCCGGCGGGCGAGAGCACGTCCGCCAGTGTCGCCTCGTCGACGTACGCCGAGAGCGAGTCGTCGAGCACGCCCTCCGCGGCCGCCGCGAGCGCGTCGATCTGCTCGTCCACGCTCGACTCGTCGTCGATCCCCGCGGCCGCGTCGGCGACGAGCTCGTGGGCGGTGCGGAACGGGATGCCCGCGCTCGCGAGCGCGTCCGCGACGCCCGTCGCCGTCGAGAACCCCTTCCCGGCGTCGGCCGCGCAGGCCTGAGCGTCCCACTCGGCGGTCGCGACGGCGCCGGCGGTGACCACGGTCGCCTCGGTGACGATGTCCACCGCGTCCCACGCGTGCGGGGTGGCACGCTGGAGGTCGCGGTTGTACGCGCGGGGGAGCCCCTTCAGCGTCGTGAGCAGCCCCGTCAGGTCGCCGACGGCGTCGCCGGCGACCGCGCGGACCAGCTCCAGCGAGTCGGGGTTCTTCTTCTGGGGCATGATCGAGGAGGTCGAGGCGTAGGCGTCGTCCAGCTCGACGTGGCCGTCCTTCGCGCCCTCGATCAGGTCGGCCGCGAGCCCCGAGAGCGTCGCCGACAGCGCGGCAAAGGCCGCACACCCCTCGATCAGGAAATCGCGGGCAGTGACGGCGTCGGCACTGTTCTCGATCACGTCGTGGAAGCCGAGCAGTTCGGCGGTGCGCTCGCGGTCCACGTCGAACGTGGTGCCCGCGAAGGCCGCCGCGCCGAGCGGCGAACGGTTCGTGCGCTCGTAGGCGGCGAGCAGGCGCTCGGTGTCGCGCGCCACGGCACCCGCGTAGGACGCGAGCAGGTGGCCGACCGTGGTCGGCTGGGCGTGCTGGCGGTGCGTGAAGCCGGGAACGATCGTGTCGGCCTCCGCGGCCGCCGCGTCGAGCAGCGCGCCGCGGAGTTCGAGGCTGGCCTCGGCGGCGGCGAGGAGATCCTCGCGGAAGCGGTAGCGGATGCAGGTCGCGACCTCGTCGTTGCGCGAGCGCGCGGTGTGCATGCGACCGCCCGCGGGGCCGACCTCGGCGACGACCGCCGACTCGATCGCCTCGTGCACGTCTTCGCCCTCCGGGAGCGCGTCGTGGCCGGCGGTCTCGATCCCGTCGAGCGCATCGAGGATCGCCGTGGCGTCGTCGTCGCCGACGATACCCTGCTCGGCAAGCATCACGGCGTGGGCGCGGTCGACCGCGAGGTCCGCCGCGAAGATGCGTTCGTCGGCGTCGAGGCTTGACATGAACGAGCGCGCCGGCCCGTCCGCGAAGCGTTCGCGGCGGACTACGGTCTCCGCACCGTCGGTCGGCTCTCCGGACATCTACTCCCCGCCGTCGGTCGAGAGCGTCGTTTTCTCGTTCTCGTCCTCTTTCTCGGCCGCCTCCGTCACCTGGTTCGCGAGGCGCTCCTGGAACCCGTGGTACTTCGCGACGCCGGTCGCGTCGGCCTGCTCGATCCCGTTGACGGTCTCGGTGTTGAACGAGGCGGCGTTCTCGGAGTAGACGCCGTACTCGGAGTCACGGGCGACCGGGCGGACGCCGCCGCCCTGCAGCTTGACCGTCACCGTACCGGTGACTTTCTCCTGTGAGGCGTCGAGGTAGCCGTTCAGGCTCTCGGTCAGCGGCGAGAACACCAGCCCGCGGTAGGCTTGCTCGGCCCACTGCTGGTCGATCTGGGGTTTGAAGTCGCGCTCGGTCTTCGTGAACACGAACTGCTCGAGCGCCTCGTGGGCCGTGAGCAGCACCGTCGCGGCGGGGTGCTCGTAGTTCTCGCGCACTTTCAGCCCGAGCATGCGGTCCTCGAGCATGTCGGTGCGGCCGACGCCGTAGGCGCCCGCGAGCGCGTTGAGCTCCTCGATCAGGTCGACGGGGTCGAGCTGCTCGCCGTTGAGCCCGACGGGGTAGCCGTCCTCGAACTCGATGTCGACGAGCTCCTCGCCGCCGCTGGGCGTCTCGGTCCACTCGTATATCTCCTCGCTGGGAACGTGGCTGGGGTCCTCGAGGTCGCCCCCCTCGACGGAACGGGACCAGAGATTCGTGTCGATGCTCCAGGTCCCCTCGTTGCCCGCCTCGACGGGCAGATCGCGCTCGGCGGCGTACTCGACCTCCCACTCGCGGGTCAGGCCGAGTTCGCGCACGGGCGCGACGACTTCGAGGTCGGAGCCACGCCAGACCGTCTCGAAGCGCAGTTGGTCGTTCCCCTTGCCGGTGCAGCCGTGGGCGATCGCGTCGCAGTCCTCCTGTTCGGCGACGTCGAGGATCGCCTCGGCGATCACGGGACGGGCGAGCGCGGTGCCGAGCGGGTAGCCCTGATACGTGGCGTTGGCACGGACCGAGTCGAAACAGAGCGACGCGAACTCGGACTTGGCGTCGACGACGTGGATCTCCAGCCCCAGCGCGTCGGCGGTCTCGCGGGCCTCCGCGAACTCCGCCTCGGGCTGGCCGACGTCGACGGTGACGGCCATCACTTCGTCGTAGCCGTACTCCTCTTTCAGTAGCGGGACACAGACGGTGGTGTCCAGACCACCGCTGAACGCGAGCGCGACTTTCGTCATATCTACGTCTGAACATCGCTACCCGATAAATACATCGCTTTAGAGTTTGTAAGAAAATGTGCTACGACACGCTAACCGGACGAAGGTTTGGAGAACATCGGCGAAACGGTGACGAAGGGGTAAGGTGGAGTTGGGCCTAAGCGGCCCGCGGCCGGAACGCGACCCGCCGCTGTCGGGAGGCGGCGACGGCGGTGGCGTCGGCGGCGTGCGTGCCGTCGACGGCGGTGGTCGCGTGAGTCACAGGCGTGAGGTTGGGCCGGGGGGACAAATGTGTTTCGCCGCCCGCTACGCCAGTACGTCTCCGTGGTCCGTTACTCCAGATACGTCTCGGTCGCCCGCGCCAGCGCCGCCACGCCGGCTTCGAGCTCCTCGGGCGAACAGTGGCTGAAGGAGAGCCGTGCCGAGCGCGTCCCCCGGGCGTCCTCGACGAAGAAGCGCTCGCCGGGGAGGTACGTTACGCCCTCTCCGGCCGCGAGCGGGAGCAGTTCCTCGGTGTCGACGCCCTCGGGGAGCGTGACCCAGAGGAAGAAGCCGCCCGCGGGCTCGGTCCACGACGACCCGGGCGGGAGGTGGCGTTCGAGCGCGTCGAGCATCGCGTCACGGCGGCGCTCGTACCCGTCGAGGAGTTCGTCCAGCGTCGGCTCGTAGTGGCCAGCGTCGAAGTAGCGGCCGAGCACGCTCTGAGTGAACGTGTTGGTGCCGCCGGCGGCCATCCCGCCGATCTGGTCGACGAGCGCCTCGTGGGCGACGATCCAGCCCGTCCGCACCCCGGGCGCGATCGTCTTCGAGACGGTGCCGAGCCGGATCACCCGGCCCGAGTCGTCCAGCGCGGACAGCGGCGGCGGGGACTCGCCGGAGAAGCGGAGCTCGCCGTACGCGTCGTCGGCGACGATCAGGAAGTCGTACTCCTCGGCCAGTTCGAGCACGCGCTCGCGGCGCTCGCGGGTGAGCGTCGCGCCCGTGGGGTTCTGGAACTCCGGGATCGTATACAGCAGCGTCGGCGTCGGCTCGCCGGCGGCCTCGCGCGCTTCGAGTGTCGCTTCCAGCGCGTCGGGATCGAGGCCGTTCTGGTCGATCTCGACGCCGGTGAGGGCGGCGCCGTGGTTGTCCAGCACCGCGAGGCTCCAGACGAACGTCGGCGCCTCGACGAGCACCTCGTCGCCCGGATCGAGAAACGTCGCACAGACGGCGTCCAGCGCGTGGGTCGCGCCGTTGGTGAGGAGCAGTTCCTCCCGCGTGGCGTCGACTCCCTGCGTCGCCTCGCGGGCGAGCAGCCCGTCGCGCAGGCGCTCGACGTACTCGCCGCCGCCGTACTGGAGCACGTCCGCACCCTCCTCCTCGAGTACGGTCTCGGTGGCGGCCTCCAACGCCGCCGTCGGGAACGAGTCCGGGTAGGGGAAGCCGTACGTCAGGGGGACGGCGTCCTCGGCATCCGGAGAGGCGCTGCTACCGTACCCCTCCCGCCCGAGGCGTTCGCGCACCGTCGACGCGAACAGGTGGTCGAACCGCTTGTCGCGTTGCTCGGTCATGACGGGATTCGTCGCCGCCGGAAAATAAAGCCACCCGTGGCGGAAACGGCGGCCGGCTCAGCCGAGCAGCCCCAGCACCCAACGGCCGGGCGACGCCACCCCGACGACCGTCAGCAACACCGTCCCGACCTGTTCGAGCGCCGTGTCGAGCATATCGGGCGTGGAGACACCGCTCGTGCCGCCAGCGATTTATCCGTACTTGCTGGGGCGGGGAGGACGGGACCGCTGACCGACGCTGCAACAACGCGTGTGACTTTATTTCACGATTCAATCGGCAACAAGGGTTTTGCGTCGCTGGGGCGACGATTCGGTATGGATCGGACCACGCTGACGCGACGTGACGCCCTCCGAGTCGGCAGTGCGGCCGGGGTCGTCGGTCTCGCCGGCTGTTCCGGCGTGCTCGGCGGGAGCGCGACCGTCTACGGCCGGTGGACCCCCGAACGGGAAGGCAGCGGCGCCGCCCAGAGCGGCGAGTCGATCCGGGCGATGGAGCCGGCCGCGTTGGCCGAGGGGCGCTTCGTGCTCGGGGACCGCTACGACCTGATGGCGGCCTTTCTCGAACCGCCGGTGCCGACCATGGAGTTCGGCGAGCTCGACGCCGTCTACTACAACGGCGGGTGGACCACCTCGCTGTACGGGGTGGAGGCGGCGTTCGACCAGTCGGCGATGATCGACGCCTATCGGCAGGAGCTCGAGGCGGAGACGGTGAACAGCACGTACAGCGGCTACGAACTCTACCGCGTCGACGCCACGCTCTCCTCCTATCTCGTCGGCGTCGCCGACGGGCGGATCGCCATCGCCGCGAACGGCGACCGGGACCGTGCGGCGATCGAGTCGCTGATCGACGCCCGCGAGGACGGCGCGCGCCGGACGAACACCGACGGCCCGCTGGCCTCGATCCAGTCGGCGATCGGGCAGGAGTCCTACACCGAGGTCTCGATGGGCGACGGCGTGGGGATTCAGGTCGTGGAGACCACGCCGACGGCCGTCGCGAATGGGTTCAGCGTCGCCGACGCCGAGAAAGAGCTCGTGGGGCTCACCAGCGGGTTCGTCCTGCCCGACACCGTCTCCGACCCCGAGGCAGCCGTCGAGGCCCGACTGAGCGCCGACGCCTCCGTCGGCGTGCTGAACTATTCCGCCCCCGAGATCAGCACGAGTTCGGGGGTCGTGGTCGCGACCGAGGAGCGGCTGGTCGAGGACGGGCTGGCGTTCTAGAGCGTCTCGAACAGCTCGACGCTGGTCCGGATCCCGCTCCGGAAGCAGTCAAGCGCGAGGTTCTCGTCGGGCGAGTGGTTGTTCTCGTCCTCGTTCGCGTACGGCACCGTCACGCAGGGCAGCCCCAGTTCGCGTTCGAACACCGCGGTCGGCAGCGACCCGCCGAGCGTCGGTTTCAGGATCGGCTCGGTGGGCCACGCGGCCGCGACGGCGGCCAACACGGTCTCGCGGATCGGGTGGTCCAGCGGCGTCCGCTGGGGGTGCATCTGCCCCATCTTCGTCACCGACACGTCACAGACGCCGGTCGCGTGCTCGTGGACGTGGTTCTCGAACGCGTCGTAGATCGCGTCGGGGTCCTGATCCGCGACGAGGCGCATGTCCATTTTCAGGGTCGCCGTGGAAGGGAGGACGGTCTTGCTCCCCTCGCCGCCGTAGCCCGAGGTGAACCCACAGATGTTGCAGGTCGGGTAGTACAGCAGCTTCTCGAGGTAGCTCTCCCCCGGCCCCTCGGCGAAGGCGTCGATCCCGAGGTCCGTCTTGACTGCCTCGGCGTCGAACGGCATCGCGTCGAGCGCCTCGCGATCGCGCTCGTCGATCGGGCGCACGTCGTCGTAGAAGCCGTCGACGGCGACGCGGCCGGAGTCGTCTTTCAGCGAGGCGACGATCCGGACGAGCTCCCACGCGGGGTTGGGGACGGGGCCGCCGTAGTTCCCGGAGTGCAGGTCGCGGTTCGGCCCCTCGACGTCGATCTGGACGTACTGCATCCCGCGGGCGCCCAGCAGGACGTGCGGGCGCCCGGACTCGTCGACCGGGCCGTCGGCGACGTACGCGAGGTCTGCCTCCCCCAGCACGTCGGCGTACTCCCGGACGACGCCGTCGAGGTTGGGGCTGCCGCTCTCCTCTTCGCCCTCGAGCAGGAGGGTGACGTTCGTCGGCAGGCCGGTTGTCTCCCGCAGCGCCCGGACCGCACAGAGGTGGGCGAACCACTGGCCCGTGTTGTCGCCGGCGCCGCGGGCGTAGATGCGCTCGCGGCCGTCGGGCCCCTCGCGGATCGTCGGCTCGAACGGCGGCGTGGTCCACTCCTCGGGGTCGGCCGGCTGTACGTCGTAGTGGCCGTAGACGAAGATCGTCGACGGGTCGTCGACGGCGTCGGCGCCCGGCCGACCGTCGCCGGTCGCACCTGCGTCGGCGCCCGGCCGACCGTCGCCGGTCGCACCTGCGTCGTCCGCCTCGGCGCGGGCGATCACCGCCGGCTGCCCCGGCGTCTCGACCCGGATCGCGTCGTCGAAGCCGTACTCGGTACAGAGCGCCTGGACCAGTTCCACGCAGTCGGCGACGCCCTCGCCGGTCGCGCTGATCGAGGGCTGGGCGAGCAGCGAGAACAGGTCCGCCAGCTGCTCGTCCTCGTGGTCGTCGGCGAACCGCCACGCGGCTTCGCTCATCGGTAGACACCCGGACTCATGTGAACGAGTGGCGCGGGGAGGGAGAAATCCCTATCGGACCCGGCGATCCGCGGCCGCTCAGTCGACTCCGCCGAGCGCGATCTCGCCGGCGGTGCCGTCGGGACGACCGACAGTGAGTTGGATCGCCGCCACCCACTTGACGCTCTCCCAGCAGTCGCCGTCGCCGGTGGGGACCAGCCGGGCCGGGCCGCCGTGTTCGATCGGGAGCGGTTCGCCGTCGAGTTCGAGCGCCAGCACCGCGCTTTCGAGCCGGTCGAGCGGGAAGGCACAGGCGTAGTCGCCGTCCATCGCGTGGACGAGCGCGAACTGGCTCTCCGGCGACGGCTCGGCGCGGGCGAGCAGGTCACCGACGCGGACGCCGCGCCACGACAGCCCCTCTGCGACCCAGCCGGCTTCACAGTCGAAATCCTCCGAGAACGTCTCCGTCGGGAGGTCGGCGAGGTCGGCGGCGTCGAACGTCCGCGGGTTGCCGACGCTCCCGCGAATCGCGAGCGCCCAGTCCTCGGTCTCGACCTCGTCGGGGACGGCGTGTTCGGGCAGCCCGTTCATCGGTCGACCCTCGTGGTGGTCATGGGCCCCAAGTCGGTCCCCAGCCACGAACGGCTTTGGGCGAACATCTTCAGTTCCGGGCCCGACACGCGCTGGCCCGGGGAAGGCGGGGAGATCGTTGTAGTGATAGTTACATTTCCGGGATCGATCAACTTAGATGGGAACCCCATCGTGCCATACCACAACCTTATCCCGGCTTCTGTTCATTTCCTCCCCAGGGTTGTACAGACTGTGTATACTCTTCTGACACGGGCGCCGTCGGAGGTGGCATGATGCAGTTTCCCGCCGAGGTGTGGCTCTCCGCCGGGACGGCGCTGCTCACGACACTGGTCGGGGCGTACCTGCTCGCCCGTCGAAACTCAGCTGCCAGCCGTTCGCTCGTCGCGTTCAACCTCGCGGTCGCGGTGTGGACCGGCGGAAACGCCTTCCAACTCGCCTCGACGACGTTGGCCGGAAAGCTCGTCTGGATCAACGTCCAGTACGTGGGGATCGCCCTACTGCCGATCTCGATATTCGCGTTCGCCGTCACCCTCGCCGGCGAGGAGGACCGCGTCAGTCGGCGCCATCTGGCGCTCATCGGGGCGCCGCTGGCGGCGCTTGTGGTTCTCTCCTGGACCAACGCCGCCCACGGGCTCGTCCGGAGCAGTGTCGGCCTCGTGGTCGTCGACGGGGTCGTGCGCATCGAACGGACGTTCGGGCCGGCGTTCTGGCTGGGCTGGGTGTACAGCAACCTCCTGAACCTCGTCGCGACGGGGCTCGTGTTCCGCACCGTCGTCTACGCCGACCGCGTCCTCGAACGCCGGGTGTTGGCGCTGCTGATCGGCCCGATCGTTCCGTGGCTGGCGCACTTCCTCTACCTCACGGGCGCGATGTCGGTGGAGCCCGAACTGTTCTTCTCGGTCACCGGGATCGCGTTCGCCTACGCGCTGCTGACGTGGGACGCGATCGAGCCCACGCGGGGGCGGGACGCGGTGCTCGAACTGCTCGACGAGGGCGTCGTCGTGACGGCCGGCGATCGGATCGTCGACCTCAACAGCGCTGCCAGACGGCTGCTCGCCCTCGGGGACGAGCCGGCCGTCGGCGAGCCGATCACGGCCGTCCTCGACGACCACCCCGAACTGCTCGAACGGTTCCGGGACGGCGAGTCCGGGGAGGATCTCGTCGTCGATGCCAACGGAACCCGGCGGTATCTGGACGTGCGGTTCGACTCGTTCGACGACAGCATCGGGAGCCCGGATCGCGTGATCGTGCTCGTCGACGTGTCGACGCTCCGGGAACGGGAACGCGCCCTCGAACGACAGAACGACCGGCTGGAGTCGTTCGCCAGCATCGTCAGCCACGACCTCCGGAACCCCCTCAACGTCGCCCAAGGACGCGTCGAACTGGCTCGGGAGGAACACGACAGCGAGCATCTGGCGATCGCAGAGCGGGCCCACGAGCGCATGACGACGCTGATCGACGACATCCTGACGCTCACCCGCGACGGCCGCTCGGTCGAGTCCGTCGAACCCCTCGCTCTCGCCGAGATCGCCCGGGGAGCGTGGGAGGTCGTGGAGACCGACGGCGCGACGCTCGAGATCGAGGGGGACGGTCGGATTCTGGGCGACAGCAGCCGATTTCGCCAGCTGTTCGAGAACCTCTTTCGGAACTCGATCGAGCACAACGACGGGTCGATCACCGTCCGCGTGGGGCGGTCGGCGGACGGGTTCTACGTCGCCGACGACGGGCAAGGGATCCCCGATGCCGACCGCGACCGCGTGTTCGAGGCAGGGTACACGACCGGCGAGGACGGGACGGGGCTCGGGCTCAACATCGTTCAGGAGATCGTGACGGCACACGGCTGGACGATCGAGGTCCACGAAGCCGACGGCGGCGGGGCGAGGTTCGCGATCCGCGGTGTCGTGGACGGCGACGCCGAAAACGCGTAGGGACTCAGTCCGAGAGGTCGATCTCCTGAACAGCGATGATCCGGCTGTCGGCCGTCAGTTGTGCCAACGCGTCCTCGGGCACGTCGTCGTCGAGACTGTACACCGTCAGCGCCTCGCCGCCGATCGTCTCGCGGGCGTTGTACATCCCCGCGATGTTGACGCCGTACTCGCCGAGCACGGTACCGATGAGACCGATCACGCCCGGCGCGTCCTCGTTGCGCGCGACGAGCATGTGGCCGTGGGGGAGCGCGTCGACGCGGTAGCCGTCGATCGAGACCAGCCGCGGCTCCTCGCCCGTGAACAGCGTTCCCGACACCGCGAGCTCGTCGGTGCCGTCGCCGACAGTCACCGTCAGCAGGCTTTGGAAGTCATCGGAGCTTCGGGTCTTCGTCTCGGTCACGTCGACGCCGCGCTCCTCGGCGACCCGGGGCGCGTTGACCGCGTTCACCTGCCACTCAAGCGGCGCGAACGCCCCCTGAAGTGCGCTGGCCGTGACCAGCTCCACGTCCTCCTCGGCGATCTCGCCGGCGTAGCTCACCTCGATCTGCTCGATCCGGCCGTCGAACAGCTCGGCGGCGACCCGCCCGGCGGTCTCCGCGAGGCCAATGTACGGCTCGATCCGGGGAAAGGCGCTCTCGTCGACCGAGGGAGCGTTGAGCGCGTTCATCACCGGCTCACCGGTGAACGCGGCGAGCACCTGCTCGGCGGTCGCGACGGCGACGTGCTCCTGTGCTTCGGCGGTCGAGGCGCCGAGATGGGGTGTCAGCACGATGTCCTCGACCTCCCGCAGACGCGAGCCCTCTGGGAGCGGCTCGTCGGTGAACACGTCCAGCGCGGCGCCGGCGACGACGCCGTCCTCGACCGCGTCGGCCAGCGCCGACTCGTCGACGACGCCGCCCCGAGCGACGTTGATCACGTAGCCGTCCTCCAGCTGGGCGAGCTCTTCCTCGCCGATCAGTCCCTCCGTCTCGTCGGTCAGCGGGACGTGGACGGTGAGGAACTCCGCGCGGTCGATACACTCCTCCAGTTCGACCAGTTCGGCGCCCAGCTGCTCGGCGCGCTCCTCGCTGATGTACGGGTCGTAGGCGACGAGCTCCATCCCCAGCGCGCCGAGTCGCTTGGCAGCCTCCTGCCCAACGCGGCCGAGGCCGACGATGCCGAGGGTCTTCCCGTTGAGTTCGGTGCCGAGGAACGCTCCCTTCGCCCACGCGCCCTCGACCATCCGGCCGTGGGCCTGCGGGATCGAGCGCGCGGTCGCGAACGTCATCCCGACGGTGTGCTCGGCGGCGGCGCGGACGTTCCCCTCGGGCGCGTTCGCCACGATCACACCGTGCTCCGTGGCGGCGTCGATGTCGATGTTGTCGACGCCGATGCCCGCACGGCCGACGATCTGGAGGTTCGGCGCGGCCGCGAACAGCTCCTCGGTCACCTCGGTGCCCGAACGGACGATCAGCGCGTCGGCGTCGGAAACGGCGTCGAGCAGCGCGGTTCCGGCGGCGTCGTAGTCGGTGGCGACCTCGTGGCCCGCCTCGCGGAGGCGTTCGATCCCGGCGTCGGCGATCGGATCCGTGATGAGTACCTTCACGCTCCGAGTGAACTCTCCCCGGGGGTTAACGCTTTCTCAAGCATGGGAGTGATTGGCCCATGAATAGGCACGAACGTGAATACTATCGAGGAATGAAATAGAGAGTATGCAGTGGTGTGGGTCGTCGCGGCATCGGACCGGACGGAACTACTTGCCGCCGGAACGTAGCGAACGGACCGCGAATACGGCCCCCAGAACGAGGACGCTCGCGAGGGCGATCTGCATCTGCGCGTACGCGTCACGGCCAAACACGAGGCCACTGAGCAGCGCGACTGTCAGCACCAAGAGGTACTTGATCTCGGTGAGCTGCCGTTCAGTGGAGGGATCGACCATACTCGGGCGACTCCGACCGGCGACAAATGTGTACCGCTCCCGCGCCGCGGCTATCCCGGACAAACGACTGATTACCCCCGCGCCCGGAGAGAGGGTATGACCCTCGTCGCGTTCGACTTCGACGGCACGCTCTCGGAGGCGGAGATGCTGGTGGCACTTGGCGAACGGTACGGTGTCGCCGAAGAGATTGGCGGCATCACCGCCCGCGCGATGCGCGGGGAGCTCTCCTACGCCGAGAGCCTGCGCGAGCGCGCGGCGATGCTCGACGGATTGGCCGAACACGAGGCCGCCGCGGCGTACGAGGAGACGACGCTCCGACCGGGCGCCGCGGACGTGATCGAGCGCCTCAACGACGCCGGCCACACGACGGCGATCCTCACCGGCGGCTTCACGCCCGGCGTCGAGGCAGCCCTCGAACGCGACGGCGCGAGCGTCGACCGGATCGTCGCTAACGACCTCCCGACCGCGGACGGCGAACTCACCGGCGAGGTCGAGGGACCGCTGATCGAGGGGACGAAAGACGACGCGCTCGAAGAGCTCTGTACAGAGTACGACGTCGATCGCGCGAACACCGTCGGGGTCGGCGACGGCGCGAACGACCTGCCGATGCTGCAAGCCGCGGGCCACGCGGTCGGCTTCGAGCCCAAGGACGCCGTCGAACCGCACTGTGACGACGTGGTGACGACGATGGACGCGCTGGCGACGCTGTTCGAGCGGACCGGACTGCTCGACTGAGATTTACGCGTCCAGTTCCTGCCGCGCGGTCTCGACTCCTGCCTCGGTGTCCACGTCGACGCCGACCTGCTCGAACGCCTCGCCGATGGTTCGGATCCCCCGCAGCAGCTGCTCGCTCGTGAGGTTCCCCATGTTGCTCACCCGGAAGATGTCGCCGCCGAGGTGGGCCTGCCCGCCCGAGATCGACACGCCGCGCTCGGAGACCGCGTCGAAGAACTCGTCGCTGTCCTCCTCGCGGGCGCCCTCGGGCAGTTCGATCGCCGTCAGCGTGTTGGAGTAGCTGCTCTCGTCGTTCAGTTCGGGGAACGACGAAAGCCCCATCGCCCACATCGCTTCACGGAACGCGGTCGACTGCCGGCGGTGGCGGGCGATGCGGTCGCCCATCCCCTCGGCCTCGATCTCCTCGACCGCGACCGCGAGCCCGCGGAACAGCGGAACCGCGCTGGTAAAGGGGGTCTGATGCTGGCTCGCTTTCCGGCTGTGCCAGTCGAGGTCCTCGTAGAACGGCGCCCCCTCGCCGTCGATGTGGACGTCGACGCCGTCGGCCACGTACAGCGCGGAGATCCCCGGCGGCGCCGCGAGCGCCTTCTGCCCGTCAGTCACCGCGATGTCGACGTCCCAGTCGTCGATCCGGAACTCGTCGCCGCCGATGGAGGTAACGCCGTCGACGACGAACCGGGCGTCGTGTTCCGCGGCCATCGCGCCGATCTCCGGGACGGGGTTGATGAGCCCCGTGCTCGTCTCGTTGTGGACGACCGTGACGACCGCGGTGTCGTCGGTCACCGCGTCGGCGACCGCGTCCACGTCGACGGGATCGCCCCAGTCGAACTCGACGGCCGTCACCTCGCAGTGGCGCTGTGCGATGCGCTTGAACCGCCGGCCGAACTTCCCGTTGACGACCGCGACGAGTTCGTCGTCGGGGTCGACGAGGTTCGCGACGGCGGCCTCCATCCCCATCGTCGCCGTCCCGTTGAGGATCAGCGCCTCGCCGTCCCGGGTGGCTCGCGTCTCGTCGGGCGTCGAGCGCTCGAACACGTACTCTAGCCCGTCCTGTGCGCGCTCGTACACCGCCTCGAACGCGCCCGAGCGGTGGGAAACCATCGGCTCGCTCATCGCCTCGCGCGCCGCGTCGCTCATCGGTACCGGACCGGGGTTGAGAAGCAGGAAGTCCTCTCGCATGTGTGTGAGTAGTTCGGCCCGTGGGTGTTAAGCCCGCCGTTGGCTGTAAGCGTGTTACCACGAAACAAGAACGGGTCGCGTCAGGACCGAACGACTCGTTGGAGAGCGATCTCGCCGAGCGACTCGGCGCGGCTGGTAGTCCGGAGCACGCTGTCGAGCACGCGAGTGAGCAGGATGCCGTCCGGCGGCGCCTCGGTCGACACCGTCCGGCGGAGCGCTCGCGCCGCTTCCGCGGCACTCCCGGCGCGGTCCAGCACCTCGTGTGCCGTCGCGGTCGACCCCCCGTCGACGACCGCGTCGGCCGCCATCTCGACGGTCTCGCGGGCGTCGTCGCCGACGGCGCGAACGTCGGCAGCGAGGTTGGCCGATTCGACCGGGCCCAACCGACGGACGGCGCGGGCGATCTCGGCGGCGTCGATCCCGACCCGCTCGAGCTCGCGCGCCGCGCGGTACTGCGCAAACAGCTGTGGGCGCGTGGCGTCGAGCCGGTCGAGCGCCGCGAACAGCACCATCGCCCGGCTGCACTGGCGCTCGACCAGCCGGGCGAGTCGGTCGGTCTCCTCGGTTCGATCGCCGATCGATCGCGGGTCGGCCGTCGCGCCCGCGAGCGTGGCCATCGCGGCGTCGTGCATCGACCCCGCGACGAACCGGAGCTGCCCGACCGACCGGCGGACGGTGAGGTCGCTGTCGTCCAGCAGCCACCGGACTTCGACGCCGTCCGCGGACTCCTCGGTCACGTCGACGCCGATCAGCGTCCGGGCCCGCGCGGTGATCGACTCCCGCTGGGCGGCCGAGAGAGCGTGGAAGGTGATTCGGTCGAACCCCGCGGTGTACGCGGCGTCGAGCGTCCGGTCGACGGCCGCGTCGGCGTCGCCGCCCTCGACGTCGACCGCCCCGAGAGCGGTCTCCTCGCGTTCGCCCCAGCGGACGATCAGCGAGCCGTCGCGGTGGGTGTAGAGGTACGCAGTCTCGCCGGCCTCGACGCCGTGCTCCTGGGCCCACGAGATGGGGATCGAGACGGTGTACGTGCCGCCGCCGACCTGCTGGATCTTTCTGGTCTCCATCAGCCGAACTTGCCCGTGATGTAGTCCTCGACCCGCTGGCTCTGCGGGTGCTCGAAGATCTGGTCGGTCTCGCCGTACTCGACGAGCTGGCCGCCGGTGAGGAACACGGCGGTCTGGTCGCTGATCCGGGCGGCCTGCTGCATGTTGTGGGTGACGACGACGACGGCGTACTCCTCGGCCAGCTCCTCGATCAGGTCCTCGATCTTCGCGGTCGCGATGGGGTCGAGCGCACTCGCGGGCTCGTCCATCAGGATCACGTCGGGGTCGACCGCGAGACAGCGCGCGATACAGAGGCGCTGTTGCTGGCCGCCGGAGAGCCCGAGCGCGTTGTCGTCGAGTCGGTCCGCGACCTCCTCCCAGAGCGCGGCCCGACGGAGCGCCCGCTCGACCAGTTCGCGCTCCTCTTGGGTGTCGTCGCGGCCGAGCAGGCGAGCCAGCAGCCCCGTATCGAGGTCGCCGTGTTTCCGCGGCCCGTAGGAGATGTTATCCGCGATCGACTTCGGGAACGGGTTGGGCTCTTGGAACACCATCCCGACGCGCTTGCGGAGCTCCACGAGGTTCACGCCGTCGCTGTAGATCTCCTCGCCGTCGAGCCGCACGGAGCCGTCGACGCGTGCGCTGTTGATCCGATCGTTCATGCGGTTCAGACACCGGAGGAACGTCGACTTCCCGCAGCCCGACGGCCCGATGAGCGCGGTCACGGACTCGTCGGGGATCTCCAACGAGACGCTCTGGAGCGCCCGCTCCTCGCCGTAGTAGACGTCGAGGTCCTCGGCGGCGAGTTTCGCGTCGCCGGCGAACTCGTACTCCGTCCACGCCTCGCGGACCTCCTCGCTGGTCTCGCCGGTAGTCGTCAGCTCCTGTTCGGTGCCGTCGCGCGTCTCTGTCTTACTCATGTAGTTTCCTCCGGAAGTAGAGTCGGCTGCCGACGCCGACGGCGTAGAAGCCGACGACGACGAGCAGCAGGACGAGGGCGGTGCCCCAGCCGAACTCGGTGTTGGTGAAGATCTCCTTGGGGAACACCCCGGCCGTGATCGTCGAGTACAGCTGGTACGGCAGGGCGCTCGCGGGGGAGAGCAGCGCCTCGTTCGTCACGAACGGGGGCTGGGCGCTGAGCTGGAAGCTGCCGAGGACGTTCGGGGAGTTGCTGGGGTACGGCGCCCCGCCGAACACCAGCAGCAGCGGGGCCGTCTCCCCGGCGATCCGGCCGACGCCGAGGATGACGCCGGTGATGGTGCCCGGCATCGCCGCCGGGAGCACGACGCTCCTGATCGTCTGCCACTTCGTGACGCCGAGGGCGGCACTGGCGTCGCGGTGGGCGTCGGGCACCGCGAGAATCGCCTCTCGGCTGGTGATGAGCACCAGCGGCAGGAGCATGAAGCCGAGCACCAACTGCCCAACGACGATCGAGTTCCCGCCGCTGATCCGCGGGACGAGAAACGCCAGCCCGAACAGCCCGAACACGATGCTCGGCGTGCTCCAGAGCCCGTTGGTCGCGACCTCGACGACCTGCGTGAACCGCCCGCGCTCGGCGTACTCCGTCAGGAACACCGCGGCGCCGATTCCGAGCGGGACCGCGAACGTGATCGCGCCGAACACGAGCCACAGCGTCCCGACGACCGCGGGCAGAACGCCCGGGATCTCGACGTAGAGCCCGCCGGTCTGGTTCAGGAGGAACGGGAACTCGGGCCACGGGAGCCGGACGCCGACGAACGGGAGAGTGAACCGGCCGCCAGTCAGGCTCGCGCCCGTGAGCATCGTCTCCAGCCCGTTGGTGACGATGAACGCGATCAGCAGTACGAGCACGCCGAGCATCCCGAACACGACCGATCCGACGAGGTAGTACGCCCCCGTCTGTCGCCCCTCGGCGCCGAACCCCGCCTTCGCCTTCCCGGCGCTCCAGGCGCCGAGCAGCGTGCCGAACACGACGAGGATCGGGACGAGCTCGCTCCCCGGGAACTCGGCGGAGGACCACGCCGGCGACCACGTCCAGCCGGCGTTGATGCCGCCGACGGCGACGAAGCCGCCGAGCAGGATCAGTACCCCCGCGACGGGGAGTGTCGAGCCGACGTCCTCGGGGGGGAGGACCGACGCGAGGAAGCCGCCGACCCCGACGAGGGCGGCCACGGGGAGCCACAGCGCAGCGTCGTTCCCGAGCACCAGCGTGGCGGCGAGGCCGCCGACGATCGCCCACAGCAGGCCGAACACGGCGCCGACGGTGACGCCTGCCGTCGACGACGGCGCGGTGTCGACGTAGTCGAGCCACGAACCGAGACCGAGGAACGCGAGCCCCCCGCCGACGACGACGAGGCCGACGCCGAGCAGCTTCAGCACGCTCAGCCCGGCGACGGTCGCCGTCTCGTCGGCCCACTGCAGCAGCAGTACCCACGACGCGAGGAACGTGACGACTGCGACGGCGAGGATCCCGGTCGACACGAGGTCGCCGGCCGTCGAGTCCGCGCCGGCGAGCCGGTTCCGTTCGACGTTGCTCATCGCTCACCTCCGAGCTTCCGGTGCATCCGCCACTCGACGTACTGCGAGGCGACGCTCAGCAGCATCACCATCACGAACAGGACGACGCCGGCCGCGAACAGCGCGCTCATGTGGACGCCGCTGGCGTTGCCGCCCTCGAACGCGATGACGGTGGTGAGCGTCTCGCCGTAGCGCGAGAACACGTCGAACACGGGCGAGGGGAACCCCTTCGTGTGGGTGAGCATCACCGTCGCGGCCATCGTCTCGCCCATCGCCCGGCCGACACCGAGCAGGACGCCCGCAGAGACGCCCGACAGCCCCGCGGGGATGGTGACGCTCTTGGTGGTCTGCCAGTTCGTCGACCCCATCGCGAGCGCGCCGCTTTTGATCTCCTCGGGCACCGCGTTCAGCGCGTCCTCGGCGACGGTGACGACCGTCGGGAGCGCCATGATGCCGATCATCAGCCCGGCCGCGAAGTACGTCCCGATGGTTGGGGTGCCGAACTCGGCGTAGAAGTACTGGTTCACGATCGTGAGGCCGATGAACCCGTACGTGATCGACGGGATGCCGGCCATCAGCTCGATGCCGGGTTTGACGACCTCCCGGACACGTCCGGGCGCGATCTCGCTCACGAACACCGCGCCGGCGACGCCGACCGGCGCCGCGATCAACGTCGCGATCAGCGTCGTGATCGCGGTGCCGAGCATCATCGGCGTGAGCGACCAGACGCCGCCGCGGCCCCAGAGCCCCTGCCCGAGCGTGGGGGGCTCCATCGCGGGGTTGCGGACCCGCATGAACAGGTCCACGCCCATCGCGCGGACAGCGGGGATCGACTCCAGCAATAGGAACGCGACGATCAGCGTCAGGATCGACACCGTCGCGACGGTCGTCAGGAACGTCAGGGCCTTGGCGGCCTCCGCCTGATAGCGAGCCCAGCCGACGCCCATCGTCCCGAGAAACGACAGCACCGGCAGCACCGTCCACCGCGAGCCGGTGAGGAACAGCAGGAACGTCAGAAGCACCGACGCGATCACGAGGCCGTGCATCGCGATGGCGCCGTCCTCGGTCCGGGATCGGTAGTCGCGTGCCCGCTGTTTCGTGCCGTCGACGCGCCGGGTGACGGCCGCACGGAGCCGCGTCAGTACCTCTCGTGCTTGGGGAACTCGCTGCGTCATGAATGCATCATTGATAAATCAGGGAGAGCCGATTGCGCGGGGCGTGGCGTTACTCGTAGTTCGACGCCGCGACTTTCTCGCGCTGGGTCTCGAGCCGGTCGCTGGGGAGCTTGAAGTAGTTGTTCCCGGCGACGAAGATCTCCTGCCCGAAGTCGCTCAGACAGAAGTTGATGAAGGCAGCCTCCTTGCGGGAGGTGTCCTCGTACGTGTAGGCGTGGAGGTCACGCGACAGGGGGTAGTCCTGTGCGCCGAGGTTCTTCCCGTACTCGTAGAGGGTGCCGTCGATCTCGAGACCGATCGGGACGGTGCCGCCCTCGGGGTCGACGAACGCCAGCGCGATGTAGGCGATCGCGTTGTCGGCCTGCCCGACTGCCTGCTGGAGCTGCTGGTTCTGCCCGAAGCGCTGGTCGGGGCTGATCGGCTCCTCGGGGTCGCCGTAGACGTTGTTCCGGAACGCGGTGTCCGTGCCGGAGCCCTCCGCACGGCCGAGCGCGAGGATCTCTCGATCGGGGCCGCCGACCTCGTTCCAGTTGGTGATCTCGCCCTTGTAGATGCCGCGCAGCTCGTCGATGGTGATCGACTCCAGCCCCGCGTCCGCGATCTCGGGGCTGACGACGATCGGCTGGCCGTCGACGCCGACGACGTGGTCGACGAAGTCGTCGAGCCCCTCGGCGTCCTCGCCGAGTTCAGAGGCTGCCGAGGAGCTGGCGTCGCCGATGTCGACGCGACCCTCCATCACGCCCTCGATCCCCGTCCCCGAGTGGCTTAGCGCGATGCTGACACGGAACGGCGGGACCGAGCGCTGCTCGGTCGCCTCGTAGCCGTAGTCGCTCGCGAAGTAGTCCGCCAGCCGCATGTCGGTGCCGTACTCGTCGGCCCACTCTTGGGGCCAGTAGTCCTCGTCGCCCGCCTCGGGGTTGGAGTTCCAGTAGCTGGAGGCGGTGTTCGTGATCGGGAACACCGTCGAGGAGCCGTCGCCGGTTAGGACCGTCGTGTCCAGCCCGTTCGAACTCCCCGAGCCGGAGCCGCTGGAGCCGCCCGCCTCGGTGTCGGTCCCGCTGCCGCCAGAACAGCCGGCGACCCCCGCCACGCCCGCAACGCCAGTCACTGCGATGAATTTCCGCCGCGATACTCGTCCTGCCTCCGGGTCCGGTGCCATCACCTGAGTCGGGGGTGGGTACGAGTAAAGCAGTTTATAATAGGGGTATTTTCCAGTACAATAACCCTACAGCGATCTGTTCATCCATAGTGGTATTCATCCTCACACTAGACGCTATATACTCCTCCCCATTGCTCTGCAGTCTCGGCGGACTGTAGGCCTGTAGCTGTGGGACACCGCGTGTCCCCGTGAGCAGTCCGACGCGCTCGTCCGGCGAATCCGGGCGTTCGTGGCCGTCGGCTACCGCGACAGCGAGAACGACCGCTCGACGGTCTCGTACCCCTGTGCCGCCAGTGCGGCGTCGCGGTACCGGCGCGCGACGAGGTGCTGGGGGAGCCGCCGGAGGCCGAACTTCCGGTCGGACTGCACCTCGACCGTGATGCCGGTGCCGCCCTCGACGGGCTCGATCCACGCGGTGTACGTGCCCCACGGCTGCCCTTCGGCCGTGACGGTCAGTTCCACGCGATCCGGCTCGGTCACGTTCTCGACGACCTCGGCTTCGACGCCCATCTCGACGCTCCGGAGGCCGAACAGGTAGGAGAGGTCGAACGCGGCGCCGCCGTCGACCCGTCGCACGTCGTCCGCGATCCCCCACTGAAGCACGAGCGACGGCGGTGTCGGCCCCGCGAACGCCTCGCGGACCGCCTCGGGGTCGGCGTCGGTTCGCAGTCGGGCACGGCCGCCCGTGCGGAACACGGGCGCCCGTGCCAGCGCCATCAGGGCAACGATGGGGACCAACGCCCACAGCGGCGGGAGCGACAGGAACGCCGCCGCGCCGGCGATCCCGATTCCGAGCGCGACAGCGCCGCTGACCAGCCGTTCGACGCGGAGGTAGCGCCGCGCGACCGCGGCGCCGTCCCGGGGGACCTCGATATCGTCGGTCACGGGGGTGGCGTGTGCGGCCGTTACCCTCAGCGTTCCGGTCGCCGGTAGAGCGAAGTCCCGGGGGAGTCAACAGCCGGCCATGACCGTCGTGGCGTTCCTCTCCGTCGCACCGGCGACCGACGAGTCGATGGGGTCCGAAGTCGCGAAAGCCGTCGACGCGCTCGAGGCGTTCGACGTGTCCTACGAGACCACGCCGATGGGGACCACCATCGAGGCCGACGAGATCAGCGAACTGTTCGCCGCGGCGCAGGCCGCCCACGAGGCCGTGGACGGCGATCGCGTGAGCACGTTCCTGAAGATCGACGACAAGCGGACCAGCGACGCCGACGCGGCGTCGAAAGTCGACTCCGTCGAGGAAGCGTTGGGGCGGGAGGCACGGAGCGAGCGGTGAAGGCGGCTCAGACTACTGCGGGGGTTCGCCGTTCTGCCACGTTTGCTCGAGACCCGAGACGTCCAACTCACCGTACCGGAACGTGTTCTCGCGCATATGCTCCCAGTCGTCGAACGGGTCGCCGTCGTTGTAGTCGGCGAAGTCGTCGGGTCCGTTGTAGTTCATGACGCTCGCGTACTCGCCCACCGAGTACTCCTCCGAATCGATCCCCCCGAACTCCTCCGGCAACAGCCCGAGGGAGTGGCCGAGTTCGTGTGCCAACACGCTCGTTCGTTCGGTCCACGGGAGCGTTCCGTCGACCCAACTTGCGGTTCCGGTGTTCAACCCCCGCCGATCGTCCTCGCCCTGGAAATCGAGGTCGCGGTCGTTCAACAGGACGTAGTGGTGGCCGAGTCCGGCGCGTTCGCCGTCCTCCGCCCGGGACTCGACCGCCTCCTCGTACCCCTGTGTCAATGGTTCGACGTCGTCGGCCCCCTCGTAGAAGTGGAGGTGAATCGGTCCGCCGGGCGCGTTCGCGAACAGGTCGACCAGCCGTTCCCGCTCGTTCTCAGAGAGGTGGTCGACCCCCTCGGCGGCCGCCACCTCGACGTAGACGTCCGGTTCGGTGGGGTGGACCGGGAACCCGAACTCCTCGGCCATCAGCCACGCGAGGTGGTCGGGGAACCCGTCACCCGCTGTGTCGCCCCGGGTCGGATCGACGCCGAACGCCTCGGCCTGTGCGTCGATGAGACGGTCACTACTGCTGCTCCCGATCCCTCGGGATGCGGCCTCGGTGATCTCGCCGTCGGTCGTCGCTTCGACCAGCAGGTTTTGCCGCTCCGCCTGGGCCCACCGCTCGTAGGGGTTACCCTCGTACTGACGGTAGCGTAACACCGTCCGCATGTAGCTGATCGCCCGTTCGGTGTACCCTTCGCCGGCGAGGTTCGTCGCCATCTCCGCGACGATCGGTCTCGGTTCGTGGAGTCGCTCGACGACGGATAGCAACGGGCTCGTCCCGAGCAGGAACCCGTCCCGCATTCCGTCCCCCGACGAGTCGACGAGGGCGCCCGCGATCGCGCCGGTCGGGGGGTACGACGTCGCCATGAACGCTCCCCTCTGAAAGCCGGTCGGCAAAGCCAGCCATCGGTCCACCGTCGCGAGATCGCCGTCCGAGATCGAATCGAACGCGGCGACCGAGGCCGCGGTCCGGGCAGCGTTCCGCATCTCCAACGACTCCGAGACGGTCTCTAACCGATCGAGGAAGGCGAGCCCGTTGTCGGTGTAGCCGTCGTCGTCACGGAGCGTCGCGACGAAGCTCTCCGAGACGTCGTCCACACTGACGCCCTCGTCCCAGTCCTCGGTCTCGCGGTCGATCGCGCCGACGAGTTCGTCCAAGAACTCGGCCATCGGTTCCGGCGTCGCCGTCTCCGTCCGCGTCGACGTTGGTGAGGCAGTCGCAGTCGGGGAACGCGTCGGTGAGTCGGTGTCGGGGGCGGCCGATCGACCCGCCAGCCCGCTGCAGCCGCTCAGGCCTGCCGCCCCCAGCACGGCACAGTTCCGCAGGAGCGTCCGCCGATCCATGACATGAGATAGCACACTCTCGGGATAAACCTTCTGAGGGTGACAGAACCGTCGGCGGCACCGCGAGCCGTGGACGGACTGAAAACCCCTTTACGCGGGGCGGCGGGAGTAAGGCGTATGGAGAGCATCAACCGGATGGCGGTCGAGCTGGTCGACGAGGCGCTCGACTTCGCCGACGAGCTCAACGTCGCGCCCTACGAACTCGACTCGGGCGCGACCGTGCTGGACTTCGGCGTCGACGTCGACGGTGGGGTCGAGGCGGGCGTGCTGCTCGCGGAGATCCAGACGGCCGGGCTGTCGACGATCACGACCCGGATGGGCCGTGTCGACGGCGCGCCCGTCCCCCACGTCGAACTGTCGACGGACCACCCCGGGATCGCGCTGCTGTGCTCGCAGAAGGCGGGCTGGGAGCTCGACTTCGACGTGTTCGACGGGCTCGGCTCCGGCCCGGCCCGGGCGCTGGTCGGCCGCGAGAGCGAGTTCGAGGCCGTCGGCTACTACGACGAGTTCGACCTGACCGTGCTGGCCGTCGAGAGCATCGAACTGCCGGACGACCAGATCGCGGCCCACGTCGCCGACCTCGCGGGCGTCGAGGAGAGCGGCGTGTTCCTGCCGACGTTCGCACTGGGCTCGATCGCCGGCAGCGTCGCCGCCGGCGCCCGCGCCCCGGAGATGGCGGTCTGGCAGCTGTTCGAGGCGGGGTACGACCCGAACGACGTGCTCTCGGTCTCGGGCAGTGCGCCCGTCGCGCCCGTCGGCTACGACGAGAGCGAGGCGATGGCCCGGACGAACGACGCGCTGGCCTACGGGGGCGAGGTCCACCTCACCGTCGCCAGCGACGACGCCGACGCGTTCGAGTCGGTCACCTCCGCCGCCGGCGAGGAGTTCGGCGAGCCGTTCGCGGACATCTTCGGGGCCCACGACTGGGACTTCGAGGCGCTGCCGGAGTCAGTGTTCGGCCCCGCAGCGGCCACCGTCGACGTGGCCGACGGCCCGACGTACCGCTTCGGCGAGCGCAACGAGGAACTGCTGGCGGAGAGCTTCGGCTTCTAGGCCGTGCGACTCAAACCGCTGCCCGAGGCGCCGAACGACCTCGACGCGGTGGCGGACGCCCAGTCGGCGGTGCCGCTGGTCCCCGGCTCGGAGAACGACTGCTGTGCCCGGCTGATGCGCCGCGAGGGCCACGAGAGCCGGGACGTGGCGCGGACGTGGTTGACGTTCCTCCGCGCGCTGGAGTTGGCCGCGGAGACCGATTCGGGGTTCAAGCGCACCCAGCGCGAACCGACAGCCGAGAATATCCGTGGGTCGTTCCGCGAGCGCGTCTTCGGCGCGAGCGAGACGCTTTCAGTGCTGCAGGACGCCGACGAGCCGCTGTCCGCGGAGAGAGTGTTCGAGCGTCTGCGCGACACCGTTCCGGGCTGGGAGCGCGAGCGGCGCCGGCAGTGGGTCGAGCACTGGACCGACCGCACCGAGCGACTGCTCGACTGGCTGGTGCTGTTGGATTTGGCCACGCGCGTCGACGGCAGCTACGTCGTCGGGAACTGAGCTACGGCTCCCCCTCGCCGGTCGGTCGCCCCAACACGACCGCTCGCGCCGCGGTAGCGCCGACGTACGTCGCGGCCGCGGCGGCGCCGACTGCGAGCATGTCCGGCAGATCGGTTGTCACCAGCAGCGCGACGGCGCCGACGCCGGCGCCGACGCCGGCAACAGCTTCCACCAAGACGAGTATCGCGTGCCATCGCGTATCGGTGGTCTCCGTCCGCGGGTACGCGCCGGCGAGCAGCAGCGGCATCGCGACGCCGAGTCCGACCGCGACGGCGTAGGGGCTCGCGTCGGCGACGCCCCCGGCGACGAGCGGGAACTGCGCGAGCGTCGTCGCCACGGCGGCCAGCAACACGCCGGTCACGAGCAGCGTCAGCCGCCGCTTCGTGCCGTCATCCATCCCTTCGTGGGTCGCCGTGGGTCGCGAAAAGCGTTCGGGCTACGTGTCTATCGAGCGGACCGTGCCCACGCCCTTGCTCTGGCCCTCGCGGAACACGAACCGCTGGCCCTCCTCGACGAGGTAGGGGCGGAACTTGAACCGGACCGTCGTCCGGCCGTTGTCGCCCGGGAGCAGCCGCCCGCCCTCGGGCGTGAAGATCCCGGCTTCGCTCACGGTTTCGAGGTGGACGACCGGCTCGTACCCCTCGCCGATCTTGGTCGGGTGGTTCAACACGACGACCTCGGCCTCGAACTCTCGGACGGGATCGGGGTCAGCGTCGCGGGGGAGCAGCGCCATCCCGCGCTCGATCTCCGCTTCCTCGACGCCCTTGAGGGCGATCCCGACGATCCGGCCCGCGCGGGCCTGATCGACGCGGTGGTAGTGCATCTCGATCGACCGGACCTCCACCTCCCGGAAGCTCCCGTCGGCCATCGGGCCGAGCAAGAGCTCGTCGCCGGCCTCGACCGTGCCGGCGTTGATCGTCCCCGAGGCGACGGCGCCGACGCCGGTGACGCTGTAGGAGCGGTCGACGTACATCCGGAACGGCGCGTCGGCGTCGGAGTCGCGCTTGGGCAGCGCCTCGAACAGCGTGTCCAGCTCGTCGAGCCCGTCGCCCGCGACCGCGCTGGTCCGGAGGATCGGAACTACGGTGCCGATCTCCTCGATCGCGGCGTCGACGCCGTGGCGATCGACGGGTAGGGGTGTCTCGCCCACCTCCCGGAGCATCGCCTCCACCTCGTCCTCCACGGCTTCGACGCGCTCGTCGCTGACGGCGTCGGTCTTGGTGATCGCGACCATCGTCGGCAGTTCGGTCGCGAGCAGGATGCCGAGGTGTTCGCGGGTGGTCTTGGTCGGCCCGTCGTCGGCCGCGACCGCGAGCAGGCCGTAGTCGAGCTTCTGACCCACCAGCCCCCGGATCGTCGTGCGAAGCCAGGGCTCGTGGCCCACGGTGTCGACGAAGCTGACGAGGCGGTCGGCCTCCTGTACGACCCGGGCCCGGTCGCTCTTGCGGTGGGGGTTGTCCATCCGGACAGTGTCGCCATCCTCGTCGAACCCGTACACCGCGTAGGAGAGATCCGCCGAGAGCCCGCGTTCGACCTCGTGGGGCTGCACGTCGAGGAACGAACGGGTGTTCCCCTGCCCGTCGTCGCGCTCGCCGGTGACGAGTGTGCCCACGAGCGTCGACTTCCCGTGGTCGACGTGGCCCGCGGTGCCGACGACGACGTGTTCGTCGTCCTCGCGTTCGAGCATCGCCCCCTCGCGAACCGTCGCGACGCCGACGAGCCCCTCGGCCCCGTCGCCACCGTCGATTCCCCACGTCTCCACGTCCTCGATGTGGGCGTCGGCCTCGTCGGCCAACAGCGAGAGCACGTCCATCGACTCCGAGAAGGCGTCGGGGGAGATGCCCGCGATCGCACCGTCGTCGTCGACGCCGACGACGTACGTCGCCTCACCGTCGCCAGAGAGCACGCGGTGGCGGAGTTGGGCAGCCAGCGACTCCATCCGACCGTCCGCGAGGTGGGTGTCGCGGGTGAGCCGGGTTTTGAACTCGACGGGGCCGCCCTCCTCCTCGCCGCGCTCCAGGGCCCGCTGCAGCGGGGCCCGGTCTGCGCTCATGGAGCGAGGTAGGCGCCGCGGCCGATATATGCCTTTTCGTGTTGTGTCTCCCCATGCCACAGTAGTGCTCCGGAGCGGCGCCGGCGGTGGAGGGGAAGCGGTTATAGGTATCCGGAGCGAACCGGGTAACAGATGTCTACCGATATCGAGGACGCCGGCGTGAGCGCGGAGGAGCAGGTGAGCGAGGGACAAGCGACGGAGGTCTGCCCGGTCGTCGACGCCGTCGAACAGATCGGCTCCCAGTGGCGGCTCGTAGTGCTCCACGACCTGACCGAGGGGGAGAAGCGGTTCAACGAGCTCAAGCGGTCGACGGAGGCCAACGCCCGCACGCTCTCGCGCGTGCTCGACGACCTGCAGGAGTCCGGGTTCGTCGAACGGCGACTGGAGGAAGACGCCCCCGTCGCGACGTACTACTCGCTCACCGGGAAAGGCGAGTCGCTGGCGCCCGTGTTCGACGAGATCGAGTCCTGGGCCAACGAGTGGATGGAGAGCTGTCAGGCGGGCACGGCCGACGACTAAGTCCCGATCTCGACCCGCGCGCCGCCGTCGTTCTCGGCGACGATCTCCCACCCGTGAGCCTCGGCGATGCGTCGGACGATCCCCAGCCCGGCACCCTGCCCGCCGTCGCCGGAGTACCCCCACGCGAACGGACTCCCGTCACCGAACCCCGGGCCGTCGTCGGCGACCACGAAGCCAGCGTCGGTGTCGGTCACGCGGACGGTCACGTCGTCACCGCCGTGCTCCACGGCGTCACCAGACTGCGTCTGGTTGCCAGTCGAGCCATGCTCGACGGCGTTGCGAACGAGATTCTCGAGTAACAGCGTCAACAGTGCCGGATCCGCCTGTACCGTCCCCTCGGCGTCGATGTGGATCGAGGCCTCGGGCGCGCGAACGCGGTCGGCCGCATCCGTGGCGGCGGACGCGAGCGAAACGGATTCGGTGTCGCTCACCTCGCCGGCGGCGATCGCCTCCGCCTCGTGGGCGAGCCCCTCCAGCCGGTCCAGCGCGTCCCGCGCCTGCTCGAGCGTCGGCCCCTCCAGCGAGTCGACGGCGAGCCGGGCCGCACTCAGGTGGTTCCGGAGCTCGTGGGAGACGGTGTCGCCGAACGCCGCGAGCGGGTCGTGCTCGACTGCGGGCTCGGCCTCGGCCGCGCTCGCGGCCAGCAGGCGTTGGCGGATCACCGACGCGGCCGCGTCGGCGCCCGCGGGCGCCTGTTCGACCCCCGGCGGGAGCTGTCGCGCCTTCGACCCGACGAACACGCCCGGGAGCTGGTGGCCCCGACGGGCGGCGGCGCCAAACACGTCGGCGGGGCGGCTCTCGATCCCGTCGATCACGACGAGCAGCGTTACCTCTATCGCGTCGAGCGTCGCGAGCGCCTCGGGCGCCGACGACACCCGCGTCGTCTCGATCCCGTCGGCGGCGAGGCTGCTCTCGAGTGCTGTGGCTCTGTCGTCGTTCCCAACAACGAGAACGCGACGGCGGGCGAACGGCGACTCCAGAGCCGGCGTCACACCCGTCGTTCGTGAGCCGCCCACAATAATCGCACGCTCTAGTTACGAGATCTGATAGGAGATGTGTGCGATGCGTTGACAGGCATCCGGAACGCGTTTCACTCGGGGGTCGGAACGCCGCCCATGGACGATCAGCGGGCGACGGTTCGGGACGGCTACGACGCGATGGCGGACGCCTACGACGAGCAGCGAGGGGGGGACCCAGCTGACAACGACGCGCTCGTCGCGCTGAAGGAGTCGCTCCCGGCGGCGCCGCGGGTGCTCGATCTCGGCTGTGGCGCCGGCGAGGGGCCGCTCGGGTTCCTCCCTGCCGAGCGCGCGGTCGGGCTGGACATCTCGACGGCACAGCTCCAGCTCGCCCGCAAGCGCGTCGACGCCGGCCTCGTCGCCGGCGACATGACCGCGCTCCCGTTCGCGGCCGACGGCTTCGACGCCGTCACCGCCTTCTACTCGGTGATCCACCTCCCGGTCGCGGACCACGGCGACTGCTACGCCGAGGTCGCACGGGTGCTCGAACCGGGCGGGGAGTTCCTGTTCAGCATCGGCGACGACTGGGCAGGCGAGAACGACGACTGGCTCGACGCCGGCGAGCGCATGGCGTGGTCGTTCCCGCCGATGGCGGAGACCGAGCGGCTGTTGGCCGAGGCGGGGTTCACGATCACGGAGCGCTACGGCGTCCACAGCGAGTTGGACGACATCGACTGGCCGTTCCTGCGGTGCCGGCTCGGCGCCGAGTGAGTCCGTCCGAACCATCGGCGCCCCGCCGGTTCCTTTTTACTACCCCATCCGCTAGGTCGGGTATGGCCCAGTGTGAGATGTGCGGCGCGGAGAAGTCCTCGCTCACCACGACGAAAGTCGAGGGCGCGGAGCTCGAACTCTGCGACGACTGCACGGACTTCGGCACGACCGTCGAGACCGAGTCGACGTCGACCACGTCGACGAAGTACTCGACGTCCTCCTCCGACGGCTCCTCCTCGTCCTCGACGGGTGGGGGGAGCACCGGGGGCGGCGGTGGCGGCGGGCGCCGCCGCGACATGTTCGATCAGATGGACGAGATCGCGAGCGACTACGACGAGCAGATCCGGGCGGCCCGCGAGGACGAGGGGTTGAGCCGGGAGGACCTCGCGAAGGAGCTCAACGAGAAGGCCTCGCTGATCAGCAAGCTCGAGCGCGGCGACGTGCTCCCCAGCGACGACGTGCGCACGAAGCTCGAGAAGCGACTCGGGATCTCGCTGGCGGAGGGCTCCGGCGACGACGGCTCCGACTGGGAGACCGACTCCTCGATGACCCAGACCCTCGGCGACGTGGTCGAGCGCAAGGGCGAGTAACGCCGCCGAACCGCCTACCTATTTGCCGGTCGGGACCCGCCTCCCGACGTGTTCGTCCTCGTCAACCTCAAAGCATACGACTGTGACCCCGTCGCCGTGGCCGCGACCGCGGCCGACGTGGCCGAGGAGACCGGCGCCCGCATCGCGGTCGCCCCGCAGGCCGCACGCCTCGGCGCCGTCGCCGCCACCGGCGTCGAGACGTGGGCCCAGCACGTCAGTCCCGTTTCCCACGGTAGCCACACCGGCAGCACCCACGCCGACGCCGTCGCAACGACCGGCGCGGTGGGTACGCTGCTGAACCACTCGGAGAAGCGCCTGAAACTCGCGGATATCGACGACGGGCTCGACGCCGCAGACGCGGCCGGGCTCGAGACGGTGGTCTGTGCGAACAATCCCGACCAGATCGCCGCCGCCACGGCGCTCGGCCCCGACGCCGTCGCGGTCGAGCCGCCCGAACTCATCGGCGGCGACGAGTCCGTCGCGACCGCCGACCCGGACATCGTCCGCGACGCGGTCGACGCCGCGGAGGACGTGAACGACGACGTGGACGTGTTCTGTGGCGCCGGCATCGCGACCGGCGAGGACGTGGCAGCCGCGCACGATCTCGGCGCCGACGGCGTCTTGCTGGCTTCCGGGGTGGCGCTCGCAGACGATCCGGAGGCAGTGCTGCGCGATCTGGTCTCGCCGCTTTGAGTACCGGTCGCGTGGAGTGGTACTTCGCCGTCGGAAAGTCGACCCGCAATAACCGGGGAGAGATCGTCCCACTCGGTCGGTCGGGTGAAACCGGAGGTAAAGTACAAACCAACAGACGTTTTCCCTACCGTTCAACACGATGGTACCGATGCCGTGGTTCAATCCGGTTGGTTACTCTCCCGCTTGGCCACTCAAAATCGGGGCAAGCGATCCTGTTGGAATCGTCCTGACAGTCGGTCTGGTGGTGTTCGTCAACGTCGTCGTCTATCTCGCCAAGAAAGTGTGGCAAGCGCTGTAGCCGCCGCTCCACGAGTGCTCGCAGTTCTCAACAGGTCGCGGTGAATCTCGAACGTCGCATCCGCGCTCGAAGCGAGGGCGGATCCCGACAAAAGAGGTTGGTGTTCAGCCCTCGCGCTCCTCGATCACGTAGTGGTCCTCGCCCTGCTCCACCAGCGTGCCGCCCTCTTTCAGCGTGACGACGTACCCCGTCGGCGAGCGCTCGGCCTCGTGGGGCGCGCGCACCCGGACGAGGTTGCCGATGAACTGCGCCGAGGGCGGTTTCTGTGCAGCGCCGCAGTCGTAGACGGTGACGAGTTCGTCGCCGGCGTCGGCCTCGTACACCACCAGCCGGGCGTGGCGCTCGAGGTGCCAACGACCGTCGCCGGTTTCCGGGAGCGCCCGCATCAGTCGAGATCCGTCGCGGTCTCGATCGCGTCGACCGCGTCGGCCACTGTCCCCGCGGCGGCGTTGCCGTCGAACGCCTCGCCGACGAGATCGGGCAGCGCATAGCGGTACCGGCCGGCGCCGTCGTGTTCGATCACGCCAGCTTTCCGCAGCGTCCGGTTGCGCGCGTAGGCGTACTGGCGCTCGCCGGAGCCGCCGGCGGCGACGTGGGCGTCGAGAGGGGTGGCGTCGCCGACCTCGCGATAGTGCGCTAGCATCTCCCGGGTCACCTCGTCCAGCGCATCGATCCCCTCGACGAACGCCTCGACCACCGCGTCCTCCTCTCGGAGTTCGGCACGGCGAACGAGCCGGCTGAGGCGCTCACCGCGGTCGGCAGTCGGGTCGGGAGGCTGCTCGTCGCCGTCCGCCGAGTCCTCGCGTTCCGGTGCCGAGCGCTCGACCGGTGCCGAACTGCCGAGCGAGCCGCCGGTGAGGTCCGACGAGGACTCCATCGTGACGCCGAACTCCTCGTCCGCGGTTTCTCGGCTCGACTCCGCGGTCCTCCCGCCATCACTGGCGGATGCTGTCTTCACGGGCGAGAGGCCGGACTCCCGCGCAGTGTCGCCGGCGTGGGTCGACTGCCCGCGCTCGGTGTCGGCCGTCGGCGCCTCGCGCTGGGACGATTCGGCCGCCGCGTCGACGGTCGGTCGCACGCCCTCGTGGTCGCCGTCGGCGGTCGCCACGCCGGTGTCCTCCAGCGGGTCGGTCGCCGGGTCCCAGTCCTCGTGCGTTCTCGTTTCCGTGTCGTCGGCCGTCTCGCCCGCCGAGGCAGCGGTCTGGGGATCGCCGTCGGCAGGGTCGAGGTAGCGCCGGTCGAGTTCGCTCTCCAGTCGCTCGATCCGGTCGGTCTTCGCGTCGAGTTCGGCCGTCAGCACGGCGAACGTGTCGATGAGCGGGAGCGAGACGGCGCGCTCGTCCTCGTCTTCCTCGGTGTCGGTGTCGTCGGTCATGGTGGGGGCGTCGCCGCCGTCCCGACGCCGGTCGGGCGGCTCGGTGGGCGACCGGAGGGGTCGCCGTGATCGTCGTAACAGACCCACTGGGCCCACATAGGGTTTCCGACGGGGCTACTCGAACTCCTCCAGCGAGAACTGCCCCGACCGGTCCTCGCCGGCGGCAGGGTCGCGGTCGTCGCCGCTGCCGTCCGCGACCGCGTCGCCGGACCGCTGTGCGTTCCGACTCCCGACCGCGCCGTCACCGGCTTCGTGTGCGTCGAACCCGTCGAGGCTCGCCTGCTCGCCCGCGGTGAAGCTCAGCTTCGACACCCGCACCCCGAGCTTGCGGACCGACTCGTCCTCGAACTCGCCGAGCAGCGAGAGGGCGGTCTCCTCCACCAGATCGGGGTCGTCGACGGGGCCGGAGAGCGACTCGGCGCGGGTGTTCACGTCGTACGGCGTCGTGACGGCCTTGATCCCGATCGTCCGGTAGAGCGCGTCCTTCGAGCGGGCACGCTCCGCGACCGCGGCCGCGAGCGCGCGGACCTTCTCCCGCATCGCCTCGGCGTCGGTCGTCGCTTCCGAGAACGACGACTCCCGGGAGAGGCTCTTTGGCAGCCCCGTCGGCGTAACCTCGCGGTCGTCGTCGCCGCGGGCGCGCTCGTAGAGCTCGACGCCCCGGTCGCCGAAGCGGTCCTGCAGGTGGCCGGGGTCCGCATCTGCGAGGTCGCCGGCGGTCTCGATCTCCATGTCGTGAAGCTCGCCCGCACGGACCGGGCCGACGCCGTGGATCTCTTCGATGGGCAGCGGCGCGAGAAACGCCGCGACCGTCCCCGGCGGCACGACCGTCAGCCCGTCGGGCTTGTCGTGGTCGCTGGCGATCTTCGCGGTCGCCATGTTCGGCGCGACGCCGACGCTCGCGGGGACCCCCACCTCGTGGGCGATGCGCTCCCGGACGTGGCGCGCGAACCCCTCGGCGAGCGTGCGCTGCTCGGCCGCGCCGGAGGCCCGCGCAGGCGCGTCGACGCGCTCCCACGACGTGCGATCGGTCACGTCGAGATACGCCTCGTCGATGCTCACCTCCCGCACCGTGTCGGCGCAGTCGTGCAGGATCGTCTTCACCTCGCTCGCGACAGACTGGTAGAACTCCATGGCTACCGGGCGGTAGTGGCCGCGGTCGTCGCCCTCGCCCGCCGCGCCTGCTCGGTCCGCGGCGTCTTCGTCGCCCAGATCCGGGCGCTCGACGGGCGGCAGTCGCTCGACCGCCTGCGAGATGGGCTGGGCGGAGTCGACGCCGTGCTCCCGGGCCTCGTAGGAGGCGGTCGCGACGGCGCCGATCGTCTCACCCGCCTCGTACCCCATGCCGACGACGACCGGCTCGCCGCGGAGTTCGGGCTCCCGCAGGCGCTCACAGGAGGCGTAGAAGCAGTCCATGTCGACGTGGAGCACCACTCTGTCGGGCGACTCGTCGTCGCCAGTCCCGGGAAGGGTGCTCCCGCTCATACGTGGCGTTCGGGCCGGGACGGAGAAGAGGGTTTCCCGGACGGGGTGAAAGTGGAGCGGGGGTCCTACCCCCACTTAGCAGACCCAAAACCGCCCCCACCGACTGGTTCCACGCACGGCCAAACACGTATCAACTCCCCTACTAAAAATGATTGCCGGGAATACACTTGATGCCGGGGAACCGACAATCGGGTATGATCTCGGTCGTCAGGCGGTACTACGCGTACCGCGCGACGCTCACCAACGGGTTCTACCTCCCCGTCTCGGTGATCTACATGGAGGCACAGGGGCTGGGGCTGGCCGAGATCGGGTTCGTCCAGGGCGTGTTCCTGTTCGGGATGGTCGCCGGCGAGCTCCCGACGGGCTATCTGGCGGACTACCTAGGCCGTCGGCGGACGCTCGCGCTCGGCAACGCCGTCACCGCGACGGTGATGGCCGGGTTCGTGTTCGCGTCGTCGACGGCGGCGTTCACCGCGCTGTTCCTGCTGTGGGCGGTGGCGTGGACGCTCCGGAGCGGCACCAGCGACGCGTGGCTGTACGAACTGCTCGCGAAGGCGGGTCTCGACGACGAGTTCGCCCGGCTCAGCGGCAGGGCCGAGTCCGTGCTGTTAGTTGTCTCCGCGGGCGCAGCCCTGACCGCTGGCGTGCTGTACACCGTCGACCCGGCGCTACCGTTCGTGGCGAACGCCGCCGTCGCCGCGCTGGGGCTGCCGATCCTGTTCACGCTGCCCCGGACCGGGGAGATACGCGACGACGAGCCGACGATGACGGTCCGTCGTGCCGTCTCGCTGCTGCGCTCGCAGTTCACCCGCCCCTCGATCGGCTGGCTGGTCGTCTACGCCGCCCTGTTCAACGTCGTCTTCTCGGTGACGCGAGTGTTCGAACAGCCGGCATTACGCGAGGTCGGCGTCCCGGTGGCCGGACTGGGCGTCGTCTACGCGGGGTTCAAGCTCGTCTCGGCGGCCGCGACGGGCGCCGCCGGAGCGGTGCAGGATCGGCTGGGGACCCGCGGCGTCATGCTGTCCCTGATCCCGATTTTCGGGGTTCTCTACGCGAGCTTCGCGGTCGTCCCGCTCCTACTCGTCCCCGCGGTGTTCGCCCGTCGGGCCGTCTCACAGCTGGTCCGCCCCGTCCGCAACGAGTACCTCAACGACCGGCTCGACGACGTGGGCCGGGCGACGGTGCTCTCCGGCGTCTCGATGGTGCTCTCGCTGGCCTCCGGGGCCGCGAACGTGCTCGGCGGCCGGGTCGCGGAAGGGATCGGCCCCGTCAGCTTCCTCGCGGCGACCGGCGTCGCTGTCTCCGTCGCTGCGGCCGTGCTCTGGCTGCTCACGTCGCCGGTCCGGGACGAGCCCACGACGGCCAGCCCGAGCCCGGTGGAGTCGACCGAGCCGTCGCCCAACGCCGGCGAGCCGTAACGGCGCC
This sequence comes from Halolamina sediminis, assembly GCF_001282785.1. NCBI lineage: Archaea > Methanobacteriati > Methanobacteriota > Halobacteria > Halobacteriales > Haloferacaceae > Halolamina > Halolamina sediminis. Next base: position 1,291,723 of record NZ_CVUA01000001.1, on the reverse strand, counting down.
GACGCGACGCTACCCGTCGTCGAGAGCGAAGGTGAACACCGGAGCCGCACCGAGCGGGAGCTACTTCAGACGCTCCTGCAGGAAAGTGGGGTGGGCTGCGGTCAGCCCGTCGATCTCCAGCACCTCGTCGTTGATCACGTCGCCGAGCGCGTCACCGTTCTCGGCTCGGATCTCCGCCATCAGCATGTGGTCGCCCGACGAACTGTACAACGACTCGACCGCGTCCAGCTGTTTGAGCGCGTTCGTGGCGTCGACGTACTGCTCGCTGTCGACGTCCATCCCCACCAGCGCGATCGACTGGCCCGTGAGCTTCTTGGGGTCGACCTCGGCGGAGTAGCCGACGATCACGCCCTCTTCCTCGAGCTGGCGGACGTACTTCCGAACCGTCGGCTTGGAGACGTCGGCGCGCTCGGCGATCTCGGAGACCGACGCCTGCGCGTCCTCCTCCAAGATCTGCAGGATTCGGTCCTCGGTGGCCGACGTAGTCATGGACCGTACTTCGCGGTGCGAGGAAAAATGCCTTGCGAAGCGGAAAGCGAGTCTCGGTGGACCCAAACGCCCGGGCGGGGGGCCGCTACCGGCCGCCAGCGCTCACTTGTGGTCGTCGAGGAACATGTCCGCGGAGCGCTCCCACTCGTAGTCGTCGTCGAAGTAGCGCTCGGCCAGCGGCTCCTCGGGCATCTCGCCGATGTTCTGCTTCTCCTGCTGGTAGGAGGGGCGGTCCTCGTCGACGTAGAACTTCCCGGTGAGCACCTCGCCCTCGTGGAGGGCTTCCTCGGTCTCACGCATCATCTCCGCGGCCTCCTCGCGGTTCGTCGGGTCGAACTCGTAGTCGTCGTTCTCGTTGACGTCGATGTAGGGGACGTACTGCTTTGCGTCCTTGTTCCAGGTCGGACACTGGGTCAGGAAGTCGATGTGGGCGAACCCGTCGTGCTCGATGGCCTCCTTGATCAGCTCCTTGGCCTGGTTGGGGTTGACCGCCGCGGTGCGGGCCACGAACGACGCCCCCGACGTGAGCGAGAGCGAGAGCGGCCGGATCGGCTCCTTCGCCGAGCCGTGGGGCTGGGTCTTCGACTTGTGACCCTTCGGGGAGGTGGGCGAGGTCTGGCCCTTGGTGAGGCCGAAGATCTCGTTGTTGAACACGATGTAGGTGAAGTCGTGGTTCTCCCGGGCGGTGTGCATGAAGTGGTTCCCGCCGATGCCGTAGCCGTCGCCGTCGCCGCCGGCGGCGATCACTTCCAGCCCGGGGTTCGCGAGCTTCGCGGCCCGCGCGACGGGCAGTGCGCGCCCGTGGATCGTGTGGAACCCGTAGCTGTTGAAGTAGGAGTTCAGCTTGCCCGAGCAGCCGATCCCCGTCACCGTCAGGGTCTCGTCGGGCGTGCGCCCGGCCTCGGGCAGGGCGCCCTTCAGTGCCTTCAGGACGCCGAAGTCACCGCAGCCCGGACACCACGTCGGCTGGGGCTCGATCCCCGGCGTGTACTCGTCCTGTTCGATCTCGCGTTCGTCGCCGATTGCGCTGAATGCACTCATTGGTCAGTCACCTGCCGCGGGTACGAACGTCGTCTGGTGATCGGTCGCTTCCTCACCGTCGACGGTGTTGTGGAACCCCTCGACCACTTCCGCAGGCTCGAAGGGGTTGCCGTTGTACTTCAGGAGGCTCGACAGCTTGGGCCCGTACTCGCCCAGGTGCTTCTGGGTCAGGCCGCGGAACTGCGCCGAGGAGTTCATCTCGACGACCATCGCTTGGTCGACGCTCTCGATGAACGCCCGAACCTCTGTCTCCGGGTACGGCGCCAGTTCGCCGACCGCGAGCGCCTTCACGGACTCGCCGTCTGCGTTGAGTCGGTCGACCGCCTCCTCGACGGTGCCGACCATGCTGCCGAACGCCAGGATGCCGTAATCGGCGTCCTCGGGGCCGTACGTCTCGTTCAGGCCGTCCTCGTTCAACTCCTCGCGGATCGACTCCAGCTTGCGGCTCCGCCGGTGGACCTGCGCGACGCGGTTGTCGGGGTCCTCGCTGATGTGGCCGGCCTCGTTGTGCTCGTTGCCGGACGCGAGGAAGCGCCCGCCCTTCTGTCCCGGCACCGAGCGCGGCGAGACGCCGTCCTCGGGATTGTGCCGGAAGCGCTTGAGCTTCCCGCCGGGCTCGTGCGGTGCCTCGGCGATCTGGTCCTCGGTGAGCGTCTTGCCGATGTCCGGGTTGGGGTCCCGATCGAAGTGGCTCGCCGGGACGTTGCGGTACTCCCCGGAGAGCTTCTGGTCGTAGAGGATGATCGACGGGATCTGGTACTGGTAGGCGATCTGGAACGCTTTCCGCGCGTGGTCGTACGCCTCCGCAGGGTCCGCGGGCGCGAACACGACGCGGTTGGAGTCGCCCTGTGAGGTGTACAGGACGTGCTCCAGGTCGGCCTGCTCGGGCTTCGTCGGCATCCCCGTCGACGGGCCCGCTCGTGCCGCTTCCAGCAGCACGATCGGCGTCTCCGACATCTCCGCCAGTCCGAGCGGCTCGGACATCAGCGCGAAGCCGCCGCCGGAGGAGCCCGACATCGCCTTCACACCGGTGTGGGCGGCACCGATCGCCAGCGACGCCGCGGCGATCTCGTCCTCCACCTGTTCGGAGATCCCCCCGACTTCGGGGAGGTTCTTCGAGAGGATGGTGAACACCTCCGTCCACGGCGTCATCGGGTAGCCGGCGATGAACCGGCAGCCCTCGTCGAACGCACCGTAGGCGATCCCGTCGGAGCCGTTGACGAGCACCTGCTCCTCCTCGTGTTCGCCCTCCGGACAGGAGACTTCGATCCCGGAGAGGTCGTAGTCGTCAAGCACCGCCTCGTACGCCTCGTTGAGGATCTCGAGGTTGGGTTCGAGGATCTTCTCCGGCATCGCGTCCGTCATCAGTTCCTCGATCGCCTCGACGGGAATGTCGGCGATCGCGCAGGTAGCGCCGACGCCGGCGGTGTTGCGCATCACCTCGCGGCCCTTCTCGCGGGCCAGCCCGCGGAGGTCCAGCGGGAACACGTGCCAGTTGTTCTCCTCGACGCGCTGGTCGAAGTTCGGTACCTCGTCGGCGTCGATGAGGCCGGAGTCGTAGACGATCACGCCACCCTCCCGGAGATCGTCGAGGTTCTCCGAGAGCGGTTTGATCTCCTCTTTCCCGTAGTACGCCTCCTCCTGTGGGTTGCGCGCGAAGGAGTCCCCGAGCGCGAGGAGGAAGTCGTACCCGTCGCCCCGCGATGTCACGTCCTCGGGGGCGGCCCGAACCTCGGTGTACGTGTGACCGCCACGGATCCGAGACGGGTAGTGTCGGTGGGTGAAGACGTCCAGTCCCGACCGCATCAACGCTTTCGCGAAGTTCTGGCTGGTCGAAGCGATCCCGTCGCCGGAACCTCCTGCGATCCGCCAGATGAGTTCGTCGTCAGTCATGAGTGGTACGGCGACCGACGGTCGGTCGCGTCTTCGTGGACATTCCCGCGCCGAGCCCAAAGCACTTGCTATCAGTTGTCAAGAAAAGACCGTGACAGACTGCCGCCGGCGGGATCGATCGCGGCCGACAGCTCAGTGACCGCCTTCCTGATCAGCGAGTCCGTCGAGGTAGCGCGCGAACAGGAGCACGCCGAGAACGAGCACGGCGCCGCCTGCCAACTGCAGCGGCTGACCGAACTGCGTGAGCTGTTCGCTGTGCACCAACTCGGATCCCAGTGCGACCCCAACGAGTAGCACAGCCGTCCCGACGGTCATCGTGCCCCCGAGCAGATAGGGCATCGAGGACTCGTTCTCGAGCATACCCGTACTCCGGGTGTGGAGTGATAAATAACGCACGGACACGTCGTCGGGAGCTTCTTCGAACCCGCCGTCTATCAAATCTGCAAATCCGTTCCTGAAATTTAAGTACTGATACGAGATGAAAGATCCCACTGTCAGATGAAACGACTCTCCCTCATGCTCGCAGTCCTGCTCGTGGTCGCTTGCCTGCCGACGCCCGCGGTGGCGGCGGTTGACGATGGACGCCCGCTCGCGGACGCGGGGCTCGATCAATCGGCGACGGTCGGGAGTACCGTCTACCTCGATGGCGGCGGGAGCGTCGACCCCGACGGCGAGATCGTCGACTACGACTGGTTGATCCGGACGCCCGGCGGCGAGACGGTGACGCCCGCGGACCCGGACGCAATGACCACACAGTTCGTCCCCGACGAGCCCGGGCAGTACGAAGTTCGACTGACGGTCACCGGTGACGACGGGCAGACCCACGCGGACACGATGTACGTCGACGTCGAGGAAGCGTCGGGGCCGCCACCGACGGAAACAGCAACCGAATCGCCGACGTCGATGCCGGAATCGACAGACTCCCCGGGACCGACGGACCCCTCCGAGCCGACACCAACTCCAGAACTGACAGACCCCCCGGGACCGACGGACCCCGCCGAGCCGACGCCAACTCCGGAAGAGTCGTCGACATCACAGCAGTCGGACAGCACGAGCGGTGACCCGAACCAACCGCCATCGGGCGACATCGATGGTCCGTCGCACGTGACATCGGGATCGGCGGTCAGCTACAGTATCGACGCGACGGACCCCGATGGCGAGATCGTGGACCGTTGGTGGCTCCCCACGTCGATCGCGTCTTCGCCCCCAAGCCAGGCTGAGCTTCGGAGCGGGACACGAACCCTGACCGTCGACGGTACGCCGGGCACGACCGCGACGGTGACCGCGATCGTCGTCGACGACAACGGGGCGACGTCGACACTGCAGAAGACCGTCGAGGTGCAGAACACGCCGCCGACTGCCCGGATCGAGGGCGACGACGTCGCGGTCGTGAACTCGACGAAGGAGTACCGAGTCGTGGCGAGCGATCCCGACGGACAGATCACCTCGGTGAGCTTGACCGACGACGCTGGCGCCGTGGAACCGGTCGGAACGCTATCGTCGGGTAGCGGCGAGTGGGCACGGTCGTTCCGTTTCGACGGAATTCCAGAGCGCGACGGCACGGTGACGATCGAGGCGACGGTTCACGACGAGCACGGTGGGGTGACGAAGGTGGAGAAGGAGGTGACGGTGGTCGAGGAGACTTCAAGGTCGGAAATGGCCAATCCAGTCTCTCAACGGGCTCCCGAAGTCCTTGATTTGGATCTCACAATGCGGGACACACCTAGCGGGATAAACGGAAGACAAGCTATGTTGACCGGGGTCGCAAACGATACTGATTCAGATCGCTTGCAGTTTGAGTACCAGATTGACGATACGTTCCTGCTTAGCACCAGTTCGAGCGGGAGCCCCGCACGAGCGACTGTCTCCCACGGGCTCGAGAACATGGAGTTCGACGACGGAACGATCGAAGTGCAGCTCACCGTCACCGATCAGAACGGGCACGAACAGTCGCTCACGAAGACGTTCGATGTACAACGGAGAACCTCGGGGGAAAGTGTCTCTGGCTTGGGCAACCCGATCGAGATCACGAAGATAGATGGGCGAACCGTCCACGGGAAGTACCAGATCGACGGCACGCATACCGGGAAACGGATCGTGATCAGCTTCGGCGACGGTGAGGTCGTCACCGACACGATCGAGGAGACGAACTATCACTACTTTCAGCATCGGTACGCGTCCGGCGGTGATTATCATCTCTCGATAAACCCCGCGTGGTCACCGGACAAAGCGTCGGTTCCCGTGAGGGTATCGCAAACGACGTACACTGTCTGGAAGTACGAGCGGAATACAACCGAAGTGTACAGAACCGAGGCTGTCGAGAGCCCCGGCGATGATTGGACACGGGAGACTGTCGCCCGGATCGACCGTGAACAGACCGACACCAGGACGATGCGAACACCAGCAGACGACGGGCGCGGAACTCTCAGTCCCGGTCAGGAGTGGCGGCGTGTCGGAACAACGACCGAGTTCGACACCGAACGGCGAACGACGAGGAGTACGGATCACCCTGGTGGCGAGTGGGAGGTCGCAAAGCGGAACGTCGACCAGCGGCGGGTGTTCGCCGGCTGGGAGTATACTACAATGCCACAGCGTGACGCTTTCGGTGACGACTGGGAGTACGTCGAACCCGTTCCCCGAACCGTCGAGCGGACCGAAACGGAGCGGTCCGCGGGCCGACCCGCCGGGAGTGGCTGGGAGCGAGGGGACCGAGTCGGTCGAACGCTGACCGGCTTCCACACGCAATGGGTCTACTCCCATTACCGTGCACCCGAGCACTGGGAGTACCGCCGGTCCGATAGATACGTCAGTGGGTACGACGAGACGCGGTACTGTGTCGAGCGCTCGTATCGGTTCGATCCACCGGTTTGCATCGAATGGGAAACCGAGAGTGAGCCGGAGTACGACTACCGGTACGAGTACCGCGTTCCGGAGTACGATGCGGTGTACGAGTGGGAACGAACGGTCGAGGAGACGGAGTACTCCCATCGGTACCGCCGCGCGACGTACGACGAGGTGGCGGTCCACGAGTACGAGAAGCAAGTACGGGTCGGCACCGAGTACGTCCGATGGGAACGCCCGGTGTTTGAGGAGACGGAGGTGTACCGATGGAAACGAACTGCCAACAAGTGGGAACAAACCCGTGCGTTCAGTGAACCGATTGGGAACGTACGCAACGTGACCAAGATCGTGAAGGAGTGTGACGCGGATCCGAACGCAGACGAGCCGAGCATCTGTGAGGGGGAAGCCTGAATGAAGGTTCGGATTATCACGGTTTGCGTGTTAGTAGTTCTCGGCGGTTGCGTAGGGGTTGGAACTGTCCCTGACGCTATCGACGGGGCCGAACATACGACGGCCGATACGGAGCCGACACCGCGACAGCCGACGACACCATCGTCGGCACGGTACGACGTCGACGTGAAACAGATAGAGGACCTCATCCACGAGAAGATGAACGAACGGCGGGTCCAAAACGGGGTCGAGCCACTCGAACGGAACGAAACGCTGGACGCCGTTGCTCGGTACAAGTCGTGGGACATGGCAAAGCGGGACTACTTTGCGCATACCGGGCCTAACGGGACTACGCATCCCGAACTTCGTGCACAGTACGAGTTGGAGTGCGGTCGTTCAGGACAGAACATCTACAAGCATAAGACTCAACAGATAGTCGAGAACACTCATAAATTCCTAACTAATAGCGAAAAAGCCTCTAAATCGGCTGTCGATTTCCTACTTAATTCCCCCTCTCACCGCCAAAACGCCCTCTCTTCGAACTACGACAGCCAGGGGATCGGCGTCTTCGTCGACGAGAACGGGACCGTCTTCGTAACGCAGGAGCTCTGCGGTTAGTCGTTCCGCGGGCTACTCGGGTGGTACGGCGTGTCGTACTCGCCCGGGTTATCGTCCAGTCGGTCCGGATTGATCCGGCCGCCGAGGAGCATGAAGTCGAGCACCGTCAGGTAGAGCATCGACTCCACCACCGGGACCGCTCGCGGCGGAAGTACCGGATCGTGTCGGCCGACGACCTGAATCTCCTTCTCCTCGCCGGTCTCCCAGTCCGCGGTTCGCTGGGTCTTCGGGATCGAGGTCGGGGCGTGAAGCGTGAGTTCGCCGTAGATCGGCTGTCCCGTCGTGATCCCGCCTTGAAGCCCGCCGTGGTCGTTGCCGACCGGCGTCGGGTCCGGATCCGCCTCGTCGGGGAACTCCCAGTCCTCGTTTCGCTCCTTGCCGGTGACTTCACGCGCGTCGCGGCCAAGTCCGTACTCGAAGCCCGTCGACGCCGGGACAGCGAGTAGTGCCTGCCCGAGCCGGGCCGGGAAGCTATCGAACCGCGGCGCACCGAGGCCTCGGGGGACGCCGCGGGCCTCGAACGCGACGCTGCCGCCGATGGAGTCACCGGCTTCCTGGTACTCGTCGATCAGTTCCCGCATCTCCTCGGCGGTCTCGGGGTCCGCACAGCGGACCTCGTTCTCTTCGCTGTGTTCGAGCAGCTGCTCGAAGCTCACGTCCGGCGCCTCGATGTCACCGATCTGGTTGACGTGCGCCTTGATCTGTACGTCGTAATCGCTCTGTTCGAGCACCTGTTTGGCGATCGCGCCCGCGGCGACCCAGTTCACCGTCTCGCGCGCGCTAGAGCGGCCGCCACCGCCCCAGTTCCGCGTACCGAACTTCGCAGAGTAGGTGAAGTCCCCGTGGCTCGGCCGGGGCGCAGTGACGAACGGCTCGTACTTGCCCGAACGGGCGTCCTTGTTCTGGATCGTCATCCCGATCGGGGTGCCCGTAGTGTAGCCGTCCTGCAGCCCCGACTGGATCGACACTTCGTCGGGCTCGCCGCGACTGGTCGTGATCATCGACTGCCCGGGCTTGCGCCGGTCGAGGTCGCGCTGGATGTCGTCCTCGTCGAGTTCGACGCCGGCGGGGACGCCACTCACCGTACACCCCATCCCCGGGCCGTGACTCTCGCCGTAGGTGGTCACCTGGAACAGGCGCCCGAAGCGATTGCCGTTCATGGGTGGTGGTAGTGAGCCGTGCATTTAGTCGTTGCAGAAGCGGCCGCCCGGGCGTCGACGCCGTCGAAGTCGGTCGAGCGACGAGGTCAGTTCTGCAGGTCGCTCGCTCGTGCCGCGGCGAAGGGGACCAGCATCTCCTCGGGGGCCATCCCGCCGTGAACGCCGATCTTGTCGTCCGGTTCGTACCACATCACGTGATCGCGATGGACTGCCAGCAGATCCGGAGCGCGGCGGTCGAAGGTCGCGCTAGCCTCGGCGTGGTTGCTGCCGAACAGGCCACGATCGCGGTACTCGGCCTCCGTCAAGGTCAGCACGTCCCCGCCGGCTTCGGTTTCGACGTGGCTCCGGAGCTCCTCGACCCGCCCGTCGCGGACGTGGAACTGCACGTTTCGCGGGCCCCCCGTCGGTTGAATCGGCTCGCCATCGTCGTTTCGGACGAAATAGTCCTGCACCTCTGACACGGAGAGATCGACCGCGAGACCTTCGTCGACGTTGGTGTGGCCGTGGTCGGCGGTGAGCAGGACGGCCGTCTCCCCGGCGGTTTCGGAGTCCAGCTTGTCGAGGAAGCCCGTACGGAACGCCTCAGTCACCATCCGCACCTGGGCGTCGTACCGGTCGGCCTCGGTCCCAGTCACGTGGGAGATGCTGTCGACGTTCGGGACGTACGCCGTGACGTGGGTCGGTCCCCCCTCGACGACGGCGTCGCGTACCGTGACGGCCATGTCGGCGACGTTCCAGTAGCCGTGCGTCTCCGCGCCGGCGGTCGTGAGCTCGGAGGAGACTGAGCCGGCGATGTGCTCCGGCTGGGTGACGTGGGTATCGATGCCTGCCGTCTCGGCGTCGCCGTAGATGGCCTCGCCCTCGAACAGTTCACGCGGGTCCGCGAGCGGGTACTCCTCACGAACCGGGGTGCCGTCCTCTAGGAGGAACGGGAGGGTCTGGACCGACTCGCCGACGGAGTCGAGGTACTGGTGCCAGCCGAGCAGGCCGTGTTCGGCCGGGAGCAGTCCCGTGTGGAGCGTCGTGATCGCCGCGGCCGTCTCGGAGGGGTAGGTGGAGGTCAACGGCGTTACGGTTCCGGCCGTCTCGAAGGCGTCGAGGAGTGGGAGATCGTCCGAGAGCCGGGTCCACTGGTCCAGCCCGAACCCGTCGACGACGAGCAGGACGACGTTCTCGACATCGTCAGAAAAATCACCGAACGTGTCGTCGGGGAGGTTCCGGTCGAACTCCGACGACAGCAGCGAGAGGGCGCTCTCGGTAGCATCGGCGAAACAGCGGTCACGGTACGCGGGGAAGACGTACCCGTTCTCCTCGCACTCCCCGCGGAGGTCGGGTGCGAAATCTGTCACAGAGGGAGTCCCACAGCGACCGATAAATCGGTACCGACACCGATCGAGTGGTGCCGTCGAAGAGGATACCGGCGCTTCAGGCGTCAGTAACGTTCCCGCCGAGCTCGTCGAGTACGAGCCAGAAGTCGGGGAACGACACGTCGACGTGTTCGGCGCCCGCGATCGTGGTTGTCCCCTCGGCAACGAGGCCGGCGACCGCCAGCGCCATCGCGATCCGGTGGTCGCCGCGGCCGTCGACTTCCGTGCCGACGAGCTCCGACTGGCCGCCGTGGACCGTGAGCGTGTCCTGCTCCTCGGTCACTTCGGCGCCGAGTTTTCTGAGCTCCTCGGCCATCGCACTCACGCGGTCGGTCTCCTTCAGCCGGACGTGCTCGCAGTTCACGATCCGCGTCTCGCCGTCGGCGACGGCGCCGACCGCGGCGATCGTGGGGAGCAGGTCCGGCGTGTAGCCCACGTCGACCTCGATCCCGGAGAGGTCGCCGCCCGCGGCGTGGAGTTCGCCGGCATCGCGGTCCCAGTCGATCGCGGCGCCCATCCGGTCGAGGATTTCGACGATCGCGGTGTCGCCCTGCGCGCTCGGCTGGGCCCCATCGACGACGACACCCTCGTCCCCATCCGGGCTTTCACCCCCGTCTGCGGCGACCGCGCCCGCGGCGGCGAGGTAGGAGATCGAGGAGAAGTCCCCCGGCACCGCGTAGCTCCCCCCCGAAGGGGCGTACTGTTGTCCGCCGGGGACGTGGAACCCTGAGTCGGTGTGCTCGGCGTCGACCCCGAACGCGTCGAGCACCTCGAGCGTGATCTCGACGTACGGCGCCGACTTGAGCTCGGTCTCGAGGTCGATCTCGATCCCTCCGTCGGTGACGGCGCCGGCCATCAGCAGCGCGGTGATGAACTGTGAGGAGACGTCGCCGGGCATCGAGACGGTCCCGCCCGAGAGTGAGTCACCGACGACGAGCGGTGCCTGCCCGTTCCGTCGGGTGCTCTCGGCGCGTGCGCCGAGGTCCCCGATCGCGTCGAGCAGCGGGCCGTGGGGGCGGGAGCGAAGCGAGTCGTCGCCCGTGAGTACCGTCAGTCCGTCGGCGAGGGCAGCCGCCGCCGTGACCAATCGGGTCGTGGTCCCGGAGTTCTCGCAGTTTATTACGTCGTTGGGGACGGCGGGACGGCCGTCGAATCCCTCGACCGTGAGCGTGCCGGCGTCGAGTCGCGAGCGGTCGACCGTGCCGCCGAACGCCGAGACGGCGCGCATCGTCGCCCGGGTATCGGCGCTGACGAGCGGGTTCTCGACGGTCGCCTCGTCGGCGTAGCCTGCGGCGAGGATCGCACGGTGGGTGTAGCTTTTCGACGGCGGCGCGCGACAGCGGCCGGCGACTCGGGATCGTGAGACGTGTTTCTTCATGCCCGCCCCTGTGGCTGCCGGGGGGATGAGTCCACCGGAGCCAGCTTTTGAAGTAGGATGACGGGACCACTCCCAGCGTGATCTGAGACTCACCGCGGGACGGTTTGCGGTTGTGCGGCCAGCCGTCCCGCGTCGAAATTCGGCCGCCTGTTCGCGTCGGGCCGCCAGCGACTGCGCTGGGCGTCGACGGCGCCTACTCCCTGGCGGCGTCGGCGCCGGCCGACTCCGCCATCGCCCCGGCCAGCACCTGCGCTGCGCTGGCACAGTCGTCCCAGTCCGTCCACTCCCGCGGGTTGTGACTGATGCCGCCCCGCGATGGGGCGAACAGCAGCGCGGCGTCGGTCACGTCGGCGACGTGCATCGTGTCGTGTGCGGCGCCGGAGTGGAGGTCCATCGTCCGGATCCCGGCCGCCTCGCCCGCGCGGTGAGCCGCCGCGCGGAGCGACTCGCTCATCGGGGTCGGTTCGAGGTCGAACGGTCGCGAGAACGAGGTCTCGACGCCGCGGTCGGCTTCGACGATCGCGAGGCTGGATCGCGTGGCCTCGACGATCGTCTGCATCGACTGGTACTCCACGTCCCGAACGTCGATCCCGAGTTCGACGCTCCCGGGGACGACGTTGGTCGCGTTCGGCGACACGGAGAGCGAGCCCACGGTGCCGACCGCGGACTCGCTTTCGGACTCAACCACGTCGTTGGCGGCAGCTTCCACGTCCAGCACCACCTCCGACGCGGCGGCGAGCGCATCGGTCCGGTCGTCCATGGCCGTCGCGCCGGCGTGGTTCGCTTCCCCGACGATCTCGGCCTCGCAGTGGGTGATCCCGGTTATCGTGGTCACCACGCCGACCGAGACGTTCTCGCGTTCCAGTTGGGTGTCCTGTTCGACGTGGAGCTCGTACCACGGCGCCCAGTCGCTGGCATCGAGCCGACCCTCGCCGCGGAAGCCGATCCGTTCGAGGGACTCCTCGAGGCTGATTCCCTCTCCGTCCTCGATCGCGAGCGCTTCCTCGACGCTTCGCTCGCCGACGGCGACCGACGAACCCAGTAAGCCGTCGGCGAAGCGCTGGCCCTCCTCCTCGGCGAAGGAGACCACGACCAGCGGCCGCGACGGCTCGACGCCGGCGTCCTGCATCGCCCGGACTACCTCCAGCGCCGCGTACACTCCCAGCGGGCCGTCGAAGATGCCGCCCTCCGGAACGGAGTCGACGTGGCTCCCCGCCGCGACGGGTGCGGCGTCGGGGTCGGCGGATTCGGGCGTCCACGTTCCCGCGATGTTTCCGACGGCGTCGACGGTCACGTCCAGTCCGACTGCTTCCATCCGATCGACCAACATCTCACGAGCGGCGCGGTTGGCGTCGGTTCCGGTGAGGACCGTCCGGCCGCGCCCCTCGTCGACCTCGATCTCCCCGTGCTCCGCGTTACGTTCGATATCTCTCCGCAGGCGGTCGGCGTCGATCTCCATGCCCGACCGTGGCGGGGCAGGCGCCTTACCAGTACCTCTCGCGGCGGACGAGCCCACCGGAGGCGTGGTGCTTAACCCCGCCGACCGCCTGGCTCGAAACGAATGGAGAACGCCGGCGTCGACGCGTTCACCCGCCTCGGTCCGGCGGTTCGGGAGGCCCTCTCCGAACGGGGGTTCTCGACGCCGACGGAGCCACAGCGGCGGGCGATCCCCCCGCTCGCCGCGGGGGAGAACGCGCTCGTGATCGCGCCTACCGGGACTGGCAAGACCGAGACCGCGATGCTCCCGGTGCTCGATCGGATCGCGTCCGCCGAGGAGCGCCACGGCATCTCGGCGCTGTACATCACCCCGCTCCGGGCGCTGAACCGCGACATGCTCGACCGGCTGGAGTGGTGGGGCGAGACGCTCGGCCTGGAAGTCGACGTCCGCCACGGTGACACGACCGACTACCAGCGCAGCAAGCAGGCGGACGACCCGCCGGACGTGCTGATCACCACCCCCGAGACGGTGCAGGCGATGCTGACCGGCGAGAAGCTCCGGAAGGTGTTGTCGGACGTCGAACACCTGATCGTCGACGAGGTCCACGAACTCGCGGCCTCGAAGCGCGGTGCACAGTTGACGATCGCGATGGAGCGCGTGCGGGAGCTCTCCGGGCCGTTCCAGCGGATCGGCCTCTCGGCGACCGTCGGCGACCCCGACGAGGTCGCAAAGTTCCTCACCGGTGCCGTACAGGGCGAACACCGCACCCAACGGGACTACCGGATCGTCGAGGTCGACGCCGGGTCGAAGATCGACATCGACGTCGTTCGGCCGGAGATCACCGAGTCCGACCGGAAGCTGGCAGGCGAGCTCGCGACCGAGCCCGAGATCGCCAGCCACGTCCGGTTCGTCCGGGACGTGGTCGCCGAGAACGAGTCGACGCTCGTGTTCGTCAACACACGTCAGACCGCCGAGGCGCTGGGCTCGCGGTTCAAGAGCCTCGACGCGCCGATCGGTATCCACCACGGCTCGCTCTCGAAGGACGCCCGGATCGAGGTCGAGGAGGCGTTCAAGGCCGGCGAGATCGACGGGCTCGTCTGTACGTCGTCGATGGAACTGGGGATCGACGTGGGGCGGGTCGATCACGTCGTGCAGTACGGCTCCCCGCGAGAGGTCGCACGGCTGCTCCAGCGCGTGGGTCGCGCGGGCCACCGCCGGGACCAGGTTTCGAACGGCACGGTCGTGGTCGCCGACCCCGACGACGCCAGCGAGGCGATGGCGATCGCCCGCCGCGCCGTCGCCGGCGAAGTCGAACCGGCTGGCATCCACGAAGGCAGCCTCGACGTGCTCGCGAACCAGATCGTCGGCCTGTTGATGGACGAGGGGGAGATCGACGCCCGCGAGGCGTACGAGCGGATCACCCGCGCCTACCCGTTCCGCGACCTCCCCGAATCGACGTTCCGCGAGGTGGTCCGGGAGCTCTCCTCGAACCGGCTGCTCTGGCTGGAGGAGGACCACGACCGCATCGAGAGCTCCGGCGGGACGTGGCAGTACTACTACGCGAACCTCTCGATGATCCCCGACGAGGAGAAGTACGAAGTGTACGACGTCTCCTCCCGTCGCGGGATCGGGAGCTTGGACGAGCGGTTCGTCGTCAACTTCGCCGAACCAGGATCGGTGTTCGTTCAGCGCGGCGAGATGTGGCGCGTCGACCGCGTCGACGACGAGGAGGAGCGCGTCGAAGTCTCGCCCGTGCAGGACCCCGGCGGCGAAGTCCCGACGTGGGTCGGCTCGGAGATCCCCGTGCCCGCGGCCGTCGCGAACGAGGTCGGCGAGCACCGCGAGGTGGCGGCCCAGCAGTTCGAGGCTGGCGGGAGGCTCTCGGCGGTCGCGTCGGAGTTCACTAACCGCTACCCGGTCGACGCCGGGACGGCAGAGACTGCGCTGGAACCGGTCGAACGACAGGTCGACGCCGGCGCGCCGGTACCCACCGCGGAGCGACTGGTTCTCGAGTCGCAGGGTCGGACGGTCGTGCTCAACAGCCCGTACGGCCACCAGGTGAACGAGACGCTCGGGAAGCTCTGTTCGGCGCTAGTCGGACAGCGGACGGGCTCCTCGGTCGGGATGGAGGTCGACCCATACCGTGTCGAGTTCGAGGTTCCCAGCGGCGTGGGCATCGCGGCCTTCGACGAGGTGCTACGGGAGACTGATCCGAGCCACGTCGAGGCGATCATCGAACTCGCGCTCAAGAACTCCGACGCGCTGAAGTTCACGCTCAGCCACGTCGCCGCGAAGTTCGGCGCGCTCAAGCGCTATCAGGGGCAGGGTCGCTTCGGTGCGGACCGGCTGCTCGCCGCGCTGGAGGACACGCCCATCTACGAGGAGGCGCTCCGACAGGTGTTCCACGAGGATCTGTCCCTCGAAGAGACGAAAGACCTGCTGGACGCGATTCAGTCCGACGACGGCGACGTCGACCTGACGACCGCCCGCGAGCGGACGCCCATCGGCGCTGGCGGGCGCTCGACCGGCGGGGAGTTCCTCGTCCCCGACGACGCCGACGCCAGCGTAATCCAGACTGTCCGCGACCGGCTGGAGGGAGACCGCGTGCTGCTGTTCTGCGTCCACTGCAAGGACTGGAACCGCCGGCAGGAGGTGGGGAAGATTCGCGAGCCGATCGAGTGTCCGAAGTGTGGTTCGACCCGGATCGCGGCACTCAATCCGTGGGCCGACGAGGTCGTGAAGGCGACCCGAGCCGAGGAGAAAGACGGCGAGCAGGACCGCATGACGCGGAAGGCGTTCAAGTCCGCCAACCTCGTGCAGGAGCACGGGATGAAGGCGGTTCGAGCCTTGGCCGCTCGCGGAGTCGGCCCGCAGACGGCGGCGCGGATCATCGCGAAGTTCCGCGAGGACGAGGCCGACTTCTACCGGGATATCCTGGAGCAGGAGCGGCAGTACGCACGGACCAAGAACTTCTGGTGACCTGGTTCCCCTTCCCTGGGGCGGGTAGCGTCTCGGTTGGCTAATCGTTCCCTTCGGAGCACGTACTGGATCGGCACGCGACGCGGTACAGTAGTTGAGACTGGCTCTCTCAATGCATAGAGCCCAAGCCAGTTGCTCGATTTGCCGTCAAGCCGTATGATACTCATGACCCCCCAGCGCACGAACTCAGAAGTTACACGGAGGAAAAGTACGACTGACCGAAGCGAAGCAAATCTCGGTCAAATTCGTCCGGGTCGTCGACTCGAAAGTGGAAGAGCTGATTTCGCATATCCCCGATTTCAAGCACTAACTCGCGGATCACGTCCTGTTGATCATCAAAGAGCGACTCAAATTCCCCCCAATGAATCGAGATGAATTGGGCATAGTGTGCGTAACTGCAATGCTCGATCGACGCTGGCGTTGGTAGTGGGTGTTCCTCGTCGAACGTTTCGGCTAGCTGCTCCGACAGCGCATCACCGAACACTCGCGTGAAAATCTCGCGCAACTGCATCTCGATGGACTCGATCAACAGAAACGGCTCAAGCATCTGTTTCAGTCGTGTCAGGAGGTCGTAGTCGGTTAGAATCCGCCACTCGTCGTCTCGATCGACCACGATGTACGTGTATTCTGCGAGTGCATTGAATACGGCGAGAAGGTTCTCGTCTTCACTGATGGTGTGTGCATCTTCGACGGCCGCTCCGACCGAGATCTTATCGAGCGTTTTGTGCCCGACCTCCAGCCGCTGGAATGCAAGGAGGGTCCGGACCACGGACCTGTAGGTGACAATCCCGACTAACTCACCGTCACGTTCGACACCGATCTGGGTGTAGCTGTTCTCGAACATCTGACGGAGAGCCGATTCGAGCCCGAGGTCGTATTTGACAGTCTGGAGGGTGTTCTCGATGGGCAGGTCAGCGATTGTGTACATGGATGCTCACAAGGTTGGCCCGTAGCTAACTATGCGTTTCCGTCCGTATCCAAATGACTGCTATGTCCATACAAGAGAATAATCAATTCTGCATTTCAGTAGATTACTCAAACACTATCCCTACTATCTAGGCCGGTATCAGCAGTTCCAACGTGCTCGATGAGATCTCGATAGCGGGCACGAATGGTCGACTTACTCACACCGGTTATATCTGCGAGTTCCGCCACGTTGGCATCGACATGATGCCTGTTCACTGCGTACAACCACGCTCCAGCGAGAACACCCATATGACGCTTGCCCTTTGCCCATTGTGCAGTCCGTGCGTAGGAGAGTAGGTTGTCAACCAACCATGTGGCTTCGGGCGGTGCTGTCGGATATTGAAGTTCGAATAGGTGGCTCCCGGTTGCTTCGAGCAAGTCGTCACGTCTCTCTCGGAGGGAGGCTGTAGATACGCCGAATTGTTCGGCGATGTCAGCCTGAGAGAGGTCGGGTTCGGCAGCTGAACTAGCGATGTAGAGCACAGCTGCTGCATACGAATATGGGGAGACGCCACTGGTGACTCCGGCTTCGACACCCAATTGTGCTACCTGTTGTGCGCGAGCTTGGATGTCGGCGGAGAGCGAAAGGTCCTCACACGCCTCTTCGAGGATCACAGTTGGATCGTCATTCGGGATCCCGAGATCCAATGCGTCTGAGACCCGTTGCATTTCATTGAGGATTTCTGATTTAGTAGCAGTAGAGGTTTCAGCAATTCTGGTCACACGAATCGGAACCTCTTGCAAGCGGCACGCAATGAGGTAGCATGCTGCGGCAGTACGGGCTGGGAATCGGATCTGCAGTTCTCGTGTCGTGAGTTCTGAAACCAGTAGTTCACCATACTGCTGAATGTTCGCTTCCAGATTGAGGGCCTGTTGGATTGACGCTAAGTTTTCGAGGACGGCGCCTTCAAATTTCGTGGTCATCTTCTAGGTTTAATCATTTTCCCGTAAGTTCTGGAACGAATCAAGGGTCGCTCGGATTCGATATCTGAGTGTGCCGTACCGATATCGACCGACTATCGCTTCTAACGTTTCGGCGTCGAGTTCGTCAAGAGTCCGAGCCTCAGCGCGGAATGACCGCTGGAGGGAGCGCAGTAACTCCTCGGTCGTCTTCATCGCCTCCGCTTCTGACGTACACTCGCCAGCAATCATTGAGTGTTCTTCTCCATCGTCAATGACGACGGTAATAGTATAGATGGCATCGTGCTCAGTACTACTCTGCCCTACGAGTCGTACAGACAGGGCAGTAGACGCAGGGCTCTCGAATTGGAACTCGAACATCGTCTCCTCGTATCGTCCGTTTGCAGTGTGAATCTGCCAGGCGTCCGGGACGTTAATCGAGTGCGTCGTCATTAGTGGCTGAGCTCTGTTAGTCGTGTCCCGTTACAGTCACATCGGCGAACGCTTGCAGACGCGTTACGTTGACAGTCTCTGACAGGGTGTCGAGAGCCTGAGCAGCGTCATCTTGCCGCTGTTCTGCATACCTACGAAATTGTGACTCGTCGAACGTGGGCGGGACAATCATCGCCTCAGTTGGATTCGTATCGAGCACGTAGTTGATCTGTCGGGCGGTACTGAGCCCGCGACCGAGTCGTTCGCAGTGTCGGCGAACCGGTTCGTCGACACCAGCCAGCGCCGCTCCAAGGGCCGCCGCACCTTCACCGAGACTCCCCGCAGTGTCATCGAGAAATTTCGCTTGGTCGTGATCTGTGGATCCGGCCGCGGTGTAGGTGCGCGCAAATGCCTCCGTGACGGTTTCGAGGATTGTTGTCAGTATCTCGAAACAGTCGCTCGACGAAGAGTCGGGTCTTGAACGGAGTGACGAAAATGCCGCTGTATACAGGTAATCCCCGGCCAGCAGTGCTGCTGTCGGATCCAGCGTAAGCGAATGCGCGTGTTTATCAGTGAGAGTGAGGAGTAGCCGATTTCGGAGACGAACGTATCCCCGGAGTAATTCGACCGCGGCGGCGTAAGAAAGGACATCCTCACGGTCCTGGTGGTCTGACAATGAATCGTATACGGTCACCACCAACTGTCCGTACCATCTGTCGGGGCTATCGTCAAGTACATCGTGAACGAGCGGGAGATTGGCCTCGTCCCCGGTGCTGAGCACCTGTTCAAAGTGGCGCTCGATCTGTGAGGGGTGGACAGGCTCTGTGTCAGTCATCGGTTTCAGTCATCACCTGCTGCTGTCTCGACACTGGTCTCGTCGAGGTCGACTTTGGATTCGGTCAAGTCACTCTCGCGCCACGTGCCGCGCCGGTACCATACATAGGCGATGATCGCTCCAACGACGTTCGAAATCGCGAACGACAGCCAGATTCCGCGCTCACCGAGTGGTCCAGAGGCGATCCATGCAATCGGGAACCGGATAATCCCGAGCATCAGCACGGAGATCGCCGCCGCGGTGAGCGTCTTGCCGGCACCGCGGAAACTGCCCGTATAGGCTCGCATAATCCCGATGAACCCGAAGGTCAACGCGACGTAGCGAAGGAACTGAGCGGCGATATCGACGACCTCGGGGTCGGTCGTGAACACGTCGGCGATGGGTGCCGCGACGAAGAAGACAACGACCCCCGCGACCGTGAGGACGGTGAAGAGCACTTTCGACGCCAGCCCCGCCGCTTTTTCGACACGGTCCGGCTTGTCCGCACCCATATTTTGGCCGGTCATTGTCTCCACTCCCCGAGCAACCGCGATGGCGGGGAGGAAAATAACCGAGAAGACCCGCGTGCCGATACCGTAAGCAGCGACGACCGCGTCCGGGAACAACGCGACAATGAACAGCAGCAGGTTCATCGACAGCGCTCGGCCCATCCCCTCGATCGAAGCAGGTAACCCGATCCGGACGAGGCGTCGCAGATAGGAGAGGTTCGGAACCATATCACGGATGTGGATCTGGACGCCGCGTGTCCCTCGGAACATGACTGCAAGGCCGACGACCAGCGCGAGCCCGCGGGAAAAGACAGTTGCAAGTGCCGCACCAGTAATACCGGAACCCGTGTAGCCGGTTACGGCGAATAGCGTGGATTCGAGACTACCAAGCCCGAATATCCCGAAAACGGGGTTGTTCTCGAACCCGAAGATTAGGAATGGGTCGATGACGATATTCAGGACGACCGACCCGAACATCACCAGCATCGGGGTGATGGTATCACCGTACCCTCGCATTAACGCGATGAACACCGCGAAACCGAACATAAACAGCAGCCCCAGTGAGATGACCTCCATGTAACTCGTCGCTAGCGGCAGGACGTCCTGTGACGCGCCCATTACTGCGAGGAAGTCTTCGATGGCGAAGTATCCGATGGCGCCGAGAATCACCGACGCGATGACTGCGAAGGTCACGGTTTGAGACGCCGCGTACTCGGCTTCCCGCTCCTCGTCAGCGCCCGTGAACTGGGCGACGAGGACGCTTCCTGCGACTGAAATCCCCATTCCCAGTGAGATAAGCAGGAACACCATCGGGAACGCAAAACTGATCGCCGCTAGTGCATCGGTGCTGTACTGGCCCAGCCAAAACGTGTCCGCCAGATTGTACGCGGTCTGGAAGAGGTTCGTGACGACGATCGGCATCGAGAGAAAAAACAGTGGTTTCGCGATGCCACCCGATGTGAGGTCGAACTCTTCTGGGCCCTTGAACAGCGAACCAATACGGCTGAACAACCCCATTACCGTCCAGCCTCCGGTTGCTCGTCGGCGAGTAGATGTCGCTCGATGTATTTGGTCATCGTATCGTAGAGTTGGTCAGAGGACTGGTTGATTGTGACATGGCGAGTCTGTGCGCCGGTGATTGTCGTTGCGAGGAATTCTGCGTCGCGGGCTGGCTCGATGTCGTCGTCGAACTCACCGTCGTCCATGCCAGCCGCGAGTATTTCTCGCAATTGTTCGATCAGGAACTCATCGAAGTCGGTGAGACGTTCCTGTAGAGTCGAATTGTACGGGGCCTGCGCCTTCAGTTCGAGCATTGCGGTTCGGAACTCTCTCAGAGGCGGCTCAGCGTCGGTAGTCAGTAGAACCTGAAGGAGCTCTTCAAGCTGTTCGTTGGGCGTATTTCCCTCGGGAGAGTCCACTCGGTCGGTAAATCGCTCGTACAGGTCGTCGAGGAAGGTGACGAACAACTGGTCTTTTGAATCGTAGTGGTAGTGGATGGACGACTTGCTGGCGTCTGCTTCGGCAGCGATATCCTGGAGTGTAAGATTCGCGTACCCATGCTCGCAGAGGGCACGGTACGTGGCGTCCAGGATCTCGGTGGCTGGGTCGTCTGCCATGTAGTCGATATCCTACTTACTAACCGATTAGTCAAAAGCCTTCGGGAGTACAAAACCCAACCGGGGGCTATCGATACTTCCATCTAACCCAACCGCTACGGGAGGATATCGCGCCACCGGTTCTGACGAGTGTGTCAAAACTGTTATTGGGAGCAGGACGAATATTCTACTAATGGCCGACCCGCCGGATCGGACTTCGTCAGATCCTGACGAGGAGATTATGCGTGCGACCTATCGTGCGCTTCGCGACCACGGATACGCAGATCTCACGATCAAACGTATTGCCGAGGAGTACGGGAAATCGACCGCTGCCGTTCATTACCACTACGACACAAAAGATGATCTCCTCGTCGCGTTTCTGGACTATGTCCTTGACCAATTCGGCGAGACGATCCATGAGGTTCAGACAACAGCTCCCGAACAGCGATTGGAACTTCTACTCGACAAGCTGCTCGTTGCTCCGGAGGACCACCACGACTTGTTGATCGCAATGCTGGAGATGCGGAGTCAAGCGCCGTACAAGGAAGCGTTCGCCGACCGATTCCAGCAGAACGACGAGTACGTCCAGTACCTGCTCAGGACCGTGATTGATCACGGCATCAGTGAAGACACATTCACTGACGTGGACTCCGAACACGTAGCACGGGCACTTATGACCATCGTCGACGGGGGGCGCACTCGAGCAGTCGTTCTGGACGAGACTGAAACCCTCGCAACGGCCAGACGAACCGCGGACGAATACGTGAACGCCGTCCTCAGAGCTGACACAGGCGGAAGCGGAGATCCATAGAACGGAGAGCCAGCTAGATACAGGACTCGAAGGGTATATTCTGGTCTTTGAATTCAAGCAGAGGTCAGGACAGCACGAGAATATCGCTCACCGCCATTGTGCATTACCCAGCAAACAGCATGGCGTTGAGTACGCCGTAGACGGGAATTGGAACGGGAACGTAATCGCCTACCCAACGTACCTCTGACTTCTCTGTCGATGATTCGTTGATTTGTGTTTCCGAAATCCCGGTGGGGCAGCACACATCGTTAGCTATCAAAATATTTCAAAATGATGTACGGACGGTATTGTCCACTCAGATCCACGAATGCTTCCACTGATCCAAGAATATGAATGTCGTTAGTCGAGGGTTTGAAGGTACGGTTTGTGCGCGATAGTTTCGCGGATTTCAGCAATCGCGTTACGATCAGCGGTACTAGCCGTCTCCATTACGGCAATCACTTGCCGCCGCGATATCTGGCTCGGGAGATGGAGCGGTCATCATTTCGGGAGCTTATACTGTAGTGAGGAAGTAGACCCAGAACAGAAACCCAAATCCGCCGAGCCCGGCCATCAGGATAGACAGTACTGTTTTCTGTTGAGTATCGTATAGCTTGTACCCGCAATACATGGCGAGGAGGCCAAACAAGGGAATAAACACGAGCGAGAGTATCGCCGCGATCAAGCCAAGGACGACATAGAGACCACCGTCTTGGTTCCACGCCTGTACCGTATTTCTCAGCGATCTTTGTGACTCACTCATGGGTAATGAAGCCTGTTCCGCACGCACTTACTAACTAATTAGTCAGGTGTACTTAAATGACTCGGATACTCTTTCCGAATACCGTTCGAATCCACGATATTGCCCTGCTTAGCACTAGGGCGACGACAACTGAGAGAAACCAGTTGAACTCGACCCTGAAGTACGGCACGTAATCGCTCGCTTGAAATACGGTGTCGACGACTACGCTGGGACGCTCTGAGACCGGTTGGGTAAACGGGGATTGGTTTTGTCAACAACGATCTCGGGGGCGCAGCTGTCGGTGCTGGGGCATCGACCGATAGTCCGGTGCTTCCTTCCTAACCTTTCGAGCGGTCCGCTCGCACCGTAAATCCACAGATTCGTCGTTGTGGGGACTCCGATCCCTAGTCGGGCCACGGTGCTCTTTGCCCTCGTTGAGTGAGAGAGTACCCCGTATCTGATCGGTAACGGCGATAGCATCGTCGTCAGCAGTATCTACCGGTACGTGCTCGACGCGCGGTGGGTGTAGTAAATAAATGACGCTGCTTCCGCTTCCCTCACGCCCGCGATCGAGCTATCGTTCGCCGCGCCAGCGGGCGCCGCCGAGGACTGCGCTGAGGAGGACGCCGACCGAGGGCCGTCCGAATGCATCCGGTGGATAGTGATGTACGACTGTCTCGGATGTCGCGTAGACAAGCGAGATGAGCCACAGCGTAAGTACGTACTCGAGTTGACATCGCGCCTAATCATGAGCGACGCCTCAGTTCCGAGTCAATATACGAGGCCAGCGAGACGCGTGCTGCCGCCACGGCGCTTTTGCGGTCTGTCGTCACGCGACCGTACCTCGCGCCGTTGATCGTCGCTAGGATATGCTCTGCGACCCGCGACGGATCGACATCACGGAAAGTGCCGTCGTCGATGCCGCGTTCGACGATGCTCCGGACGGTGGCCGCCAGTCGTTCATCGATCTGGGTGAATTGCTCACGAAATACCCCGTTCGTCACGGCCTGGGAACGGAGGCCGACTAGCACCGCTTGGAGCTGGCGTTGCTCCTCGTCGGGCTGAAGCGGGAGGAGCTTCTCAATGACGTGTTCAAGATCTTCTGGCGGTTCCTCGCCTGTCTCTGTCTCGATCGTCTCTTCGAATCTATCGACGGCGAACTCGAGAAACGCGACCAGAAGGTCGTCTTTCGTGTCGTAATGGTAGTAGATAGCAGCCTTCGATTTATCGAGTTCGTCGGCGATTCGGGAGATCGACAGGTCGGCGTAACCGTGCTTGAGTAGTGCTCGATAGGTGGCTTCCATAATCTCTTCTTCGCCGGTGCTCCAGTGCTGTTTGGGTGAATCAGAAGTCATTGTCAGTTCGATTGATTCTCGTCGATCCGTTCTAGTTTGGAGACGTCGACAACGTTGAATTCGGTTGTACACCAGTGACAGAATCCGAGATCGGGATCGACCGGTTTTCCGCAGGCAGGACAGGCTGGAGATTCTTCAGCCCCTGCTGACCCGACAGTATTGTTTGCTTGGAATCTTTCGGTTTGTCTTCTAACTTTCGCGATGAGATACGCGTCAAGGGCACTAGCGGCACTGATCAGGACTATCGAGAATGGAATCGAGAATGGATCGGTTAGCGTACCCGAACTAAGCGCGGATATCGTTGACTCGGGGACGAACAGAACTGAAGCAGCTACGGTGAGTCCTAGCCATCCAAGCGCTCTCAGCCAGCGGCGGAGGTAGAAGTGGCCAAGTCCGGTGACTACTGTTCCCAGGAGTGCAGCAAGTAGTGGATTGTTTCTGAGCGAGACTTGTCCCATACTACTGACTAAACGTTCGGTAGGCATTAAACTCTTCGTCTAACTGGAAAGGCCACTCCCAAAGGCATAATAAGATCCACTATATATCCGAGTGAATTAGTTTTAAGCCGTATAGTTGGCAGATGGAAAATTGTGGCTGAAGAGTTGCTTGGTTTGAGGCGACCTACTCTACCGTGAGATGAGGGGGAAAGATTGATACTTACCGAACGTTCAGTAAGGCCCGTGGCGCAAACCGGAGCGCCCGAATACACAATGACCGACGAATCTCGGCCCGCTGACGAACTGGCAGCATCGTGGCACGGCAGCTACCTGGCTCGCTGGGGCAATGAGACACCCCTCTACGAAGCCGTCACCGATGCAGTGTCAACCGTTACCGGCGATGCCCGCTCGGCAGTCGCCTCCCGCTACGACCGGGCGCATGCGTTCGCGCTCAGTCAACTGTTCGGGGATGCTGACGGAGCGTCGACAGCATCTACTGGAGTGGTCAAGTTCGTTCTCTCCGAGTGTGTCGTCTCGGTTCACAGCGACGGGCAGCTCTTGGTTAGCCTCACTGATCGAGAACGTAACGCGATTGACTAATCACACACATATGCAAAGATCCACCGCGAACTGCAGGCCCGTTAGAGGATTGACGGCCGGACTCAATCGAACGATCGTCACCCGGAGACTGAATCGGGTTGATGAACCAACCAGCGCCGAAACTGCGTACACCCCCGAGACCACCTCTACAACATAACTTACATGCGAAATTTTGGACTCAAAATACGGATGGCCCTCGTCGGTGCACTTCTCGCGGGGTTCTACCTCGTGGCCGTCGCCGCAGCGATGGTCGCGTTCGGCGAGGGCATCCTCCCGATTGCCATCGTCGGCAGCATCCTCTTGATCGGAATCCAGTATAAAGTGGGCAAGTGGGCCGCGTTACGGAGCGTCGGGGCCGAAGACCTGCCTGAGACCCAATACGCAGAGATTCATCAGTTCGTTGAGCGCGTCTGTCGAGAGAAGGGCATGAAGAAACCGTCGTTGAAAATCGCCAGTATGGGCGTTCCGAATGCGTTCGCGGTCGGTCGCCGTGGAAACGGAACCGTGGTCATCTCTCAGGAACTCATTCAACTGCTTGACCGAAGCGAGCTCGAAGGCGTCATTGCCCACGAACTCGCCCATATCGACAATCGCGACGTCATCACGATGCAACTCGGTCAAGGCATCGCATCCATCGTCGCTATCGTTGCGCAGTACATCGTGTTGTTTACTGGTGAGAACGACCTCGCGGATTTCTTCCTCGCGGTCGTCGTCGGGAACATCGTCCAGTTCGTCGTGATGATCTTCGTGCTCGCGATTTCCCGGTACCGCGAATACGTCGCCGACGCCGACGCCAGGGATGTCATCGGGAAGGGCGAACCACTCGCTCGCGCGCTTGAGAAAATTCACCAGGGCAACCAGCAGGCCCAACAGTCGGCTGGACGTGCCCAGCGCAGCCCTGGGTCGGCTAATCGGCGCGGCCGCGGGCGGGGGAGGCAGCGCTCCCGCGACGCGAGCGTTGATCAGCAGGTGAGCGCACTCTGTATCTCCAGCTCTGACCGTGGCTTCCTCCAACAAATCGTCTCCACGCACCCGCCCATGGAGAAGCGTATCCAGCGGCTCCGCTCGTAGATGCCCGGGGTCCGCGAACTTCTCGCAGTCGTTCTCGGCGTCCTGCTCGGTGTTGTGTTGATTGTCGCCCCACAAACAACACTCCGACTGTCCGTATTCGTTGGCCCGACCCGTCGACGTCGTGGTGACTACGGCACAGACAAGCACGACTCGCTCTCCGACCAGTGGACGTGGCTCATTCGTGGACTCGGTGTCGTATGTCTCGCTATTGCGCTCTTTATCGCGTATCAAACGTATGCCTGACTGGTCCGCCAACACATCTGTATCTCTATAGTTTCAGAGAAACTCATCGATAAGAGATACTGAGGTAGTGAATATGACGGCAATCCCGGGGTCTCGTCGGGTGGTCTTCCGACGGATCGCAAGACGTTCGCATACTGATTGGCCGGCGTACGATTCGGCACCGTTGTACGATCGGACGTCGCTTGCTGGTCTAGAATCGGACGTTCGTATCGTCTCTACAACGTGGTTCAGACACGATGACCATACCTCCGTCGAGCAGTTCGTCTGCTCGCTCCCGTTGGCCTATGTCGTCTTTGACGCCGAGGATCGCTACACCGGGCCCACACGATACGAGATGGCCACGCTCTTTCGGGTGTTCGTACTGAAAGAACTCCACGGATGGGAGTACGAAACAGCTCTCGTCGACTACCTAGAGAACCGTCCTGTACTCTGTGAGCAACTGGGGTTCGAGACGATCCCAGAGCAGTCAACACTGTGGCGAAGTTGGCACCAGCGGTTCTCCGCTGACCTCCGAGAGACTGTCGAGACAGCGGCTCGAACGATTCTCATCAAAGCACAGAATGCAGGTGTCGCGGTTCCGCATGAGCCGGCACGAAAGCTCCGATACCACGGGAACGAGTCTGGTGAGTCAGACCCGGATGATCAAACTACGTTGGAGCAGGCAGAGAAGATCACTGACCACGTCAGCCGCATCGTGTTCCCGGCGTTTTCGTTGGACCGTGGGGACGGCTGTGAAATCCACGAGAACGCCTACTGGGGCTTGCAGACCTATCTCGGACTCCGTGAGAGACTGGCTGCGAACGAGAGCGCTCGTAGCTTCACCTACGAGTCGACTCGTGAGCGGACACCACTCGGACATGTCCACCGCGACCACATTCGTGACCTCTCCATCGCGGAGATCCGCGAGATGTACCGACAGGCGGTCAATAGGCTCCTGAGCGAAGTCGCGGAGACAGAGGAGTTTTTCCGAGGCGGGATCGTCGCAATCGATATCGCCGAGGCTGACCCGTTCACCGGCAATAGAACGGGCCACGAAGACGAGATCATCGGCACGAAAGAGAAGACCGACGAATACGCCTACCAGTGGGCCACCGTCCAGTTAGCACATTCTTCGCGTCCTTTTAAGGCTACAAATGAAACTGGGAATTCTGGGAGTTGGTGAGTCCACAATCGCCCGAACACAGAACAGAATCGACTTACCGAGTGACCATCGCTCGAACTACTGACAGATACCGCGAAAATACGCGAAAATGAACAGCGCAGCCGCTACCGAATCGATGAACCCGGCGTGAAAAAAGCGTTACCCAAACTTTCGGAGGAAGTCACCTAACGCCCGTACGAACGTCTTCGCCGTGATCACGGGCGGTGACCGAATCGGCTCGTCGAGCGCAACCTTGATCAGATAATCCGTCAGCCGCCACAAGTTGTAGATCAGCGTTGACAACGCGAAGTTACTGAACCGAAGTCGATAGTCCGTCGACGATGTCTTCGGCATGAAGTTCTTGATCGACTTGTACTGGTTCTCGATGTCCCACCGCCGACTGTACCCGTTCACAACACTCGAAATCTCCTCAGGTTCCACGTGGTCATGGTTCGTCACGAACACCGCGTACTTCCCATTAGCATCGTCGCTCGTACTCGGCGCGTAGAGGAACTCCGCTTCGTGATGAATCTCGCCGTCGATTCCCAGCGGCACATCGTGTTTGACAGCTGCATCCGCCGTCGGATGCTCCTGAATATCCTGAATCGCCGCCAAGTCATCCTCGTACGTCGGAACTGGCGAGAGGTACGTCAGGTCTCGGTCATGAACGTCTGCGTACACCTGATTCACGTAGAATCCTCGGTCGAACATTACCGTGTCCAAATCGACGAACCGCTCGGCACGGTCCAGTAGTCGGCTCACCAGGTCGGCTTTCGAGTACGACGGGGAACCGTCAGGCTCCCACTCGGAATCCTCTTTGACCGGCTCGATACCGAGGACAATCGGTGCATGGTCTCCGACCAGCGTGATGGTCGCGTACTTGTACCCTCGCTTGTACTCGCCGTCTTTCTTGTACCCGCTCACCATCTTCGGATAATCTGGCTTGGCGACGCCTGATTCCTTGTCTTCCCACGGCCAGACGTGGAACTGCTCGTGTGTGATGTCGATAGCTGCAATCGTCTCACGAGCGCTGAAAGGGTTCTCTCCGCGAATCGAGTTGATGATGTTGTCCGTCGCGGCGTCGAACGCCGTCATGATAGAGTCTCTAATCCGGTCGATTTCCAGCATCGAATCGTCATCCTCGAAGGTGAGTTGGCTGTCCGAATTGTCGGGTGTCGCTATCTTCTTAATCGCACGCAGGAACGTCGAGTCGTCGCAGATGAGGTCGTCGTCTGTGAGCCAACCGTACTCCGATTCAGAATGAGCACTCCCCTTGTTTGCACAGATTCGTGCGAACATGTCGAGTATCACTTCGTCGGAGTAGATCTTGTGGGCCGCTCGGTGTGTGTCGAACTCGGGAAGGACGTGCTTTCGAGCGAGCGTCAGCGTCTTCTGGGCTTTCTCCTTCTTGTACTCGTTCTCGCTCTTCGAGTTCTCCTTCTCGAGTCCAGTTGGACCGGTCGGAACCAGTCCCTCTGTAATCACGCCATGGTCGAGTGCAGCCTGTCGCACGCCCGCAACCGTCCTGTTGAGAACCTCTTGCGTGTCCTCGCTGAACTTCCCGTGCGTGTACGAGAGGTCTTGTTGGGTGGGAGTGTTGGAGAGATCAGTAATGTCGAATTGGAAACTCTTTGTCAAGGCCGGACTCTGTCCTAATCTAGCCGCGAGTTTGTTCTGGGAGATGCCGCGGACCCCCATAAACAGCAGCGCACGAAACATCTCGTCGGTTCCGTAGGTGACGCGGTTCTGGTCGCGTGCGTCCTCAAGTTCGCTAACGGGAATCGAGAGCCTTTTGATGACGTCCCAGAGGTGGTCTTCACGCTCACAGAGCGTCTCTGCGTGAACAACGATGCCCTCCGCAACAGTCATTCGTCTTTTGTCAACCTACTAAAGTAGAGTCCTAATCAACGGCTCTGATAACTCCTATCGACTCGTCTCACAGAAGCCCGGCAACGACGAGCAGCGCTATCGAGACACCGCTCGCACCAAGGAACCACGGTCGCGCTCGCGTTGCAGCTGCGACCGCTGACGTCTCCGATTGGCTGCCGGTCAGTCGACGGAACCCCAAGAACAGCACGGTTACGAGGACTAGCCACAGGCCGACCATCGTCAGGACGAGGTTTCCTCGGCCCGTCGCCTGGAGCGATTCGGCAGTATAGAGCGTCCCTGCGAGATGGCCGCCGCTGAACAACAATAGCAGGACTGAGGCCACCGTAAGATACCAGAATCTTCGTGCGATAAGCGTCAGCCCTTCTGTACTCAGCAAATCGCTGCGTGCTGCCGGGATGACGGCCCCTGCAATCACGAGTGTCCCGCCCGTCCACAATGCGGCGAAGACCGTGTGGATGGTCATTACCACATCAAGCATAGTTGTCATTGTCGCACCTCCGCGCTCAATTGTGTGACAATCGAATTAGGGTTGCTCGATCGGCATTTTGTGCTGGATTCTTCACACCCCGCGTCTCGCAGGTTGATTCGTTTATTAGCTTCGTGTGTCATCAGTCGATTATTCGAGGCTGGCCATATACACCAAAGGAGGTGTCCCAGAGTCTGGGAGTAGTACCTGTAAACGACCAGAAACAGCAGTAACGCACCACAGCGTGCTATTCCAGCAACTTGGGAATAACCGGGGACTCTAAAGCCATCGCGCCGAATGAATTAAACACTACAAAATACGATGTCCGTGAAATGTCACAGCAGCTCTACAATATTCAGCACTTGAGATGACCGAACAAAACGTTGATCCGAATCGTCTATCACTAATTCCGTCGAAGAATTCATTCCGCAATTCATCTACTGAAATGGATCGATGGTCGTCCGAGGAACTCGACGAACCCGGCCTCCCGACGGTGTTGAAATCCCTCGACGACGATAAATGTCGAACCATACTCACGCTACTGGCCGAACCGAAATCTGCCAGTGAACTCTGTGAGGAGTGCGGTCTCTCAAGCTCGACGGTGTATCGGAAGCTCGACTTGCTCCGTGAATCGATGCTCGTCCGTGAATACACCGAGGTTCGACGTGACGGACCCAACGTGACTCTCTACGAACGCGATTTTACTGACATCTCAATTAGCGTCACCGATGACGAGTTCACGATAGAGGTATCCCGACCCAAAGAAGACCCAGAAGACCGCATGGCAACGTTCTGGTCTGCAATGAAGGAGGAATCAAAATGAACCTCTCTATCGTGTTACTCGGCGTCGTGAAGATCACTGCCCTCATTCTCGGGGGAATTGTGTCTCTGATGGCGTACAGAGCATACAATCGCACGCGAATCGCGGGCCTCCAGTTCTTTGCGATAGGATTAGCAGTCATCACACTTGGAACGTTTCTCGTCGGAGTCTTCCACCACATCGGTGGAGCGTCCACTATCACCGGGATGACTCTTGAGAGTGTGATCATCAGCATTGGATTCGTCGTGATGATCTACGGGCTCAAGCAAACGTAGAATCCGATCTGTCGTCGCCGACGGTCGCTACTCCAGCAGGGACGTTCGAAGCTACGACTGGTTCTCCCACATCTTGGGACGCTTCCATCGCTCCTTATCAATCCCTATTGGAATACGCATATGGACACGTCCGATACAGAACGAACTCGATTAGACATCGTATTTTCTGGTATAGCTGGGGGTGTCAGTAATCGATGAAGCGAAGCCTTACTTCTGAGTACGCAGATTTCGTCGCATCGCGGAGCAGGTTGGTTATTGTACTGTTGCTCGTCATCAGTGCCGTCATTGGTGCTGGCGCGATTGTAGGCACCACTGCGGAAGGCCAGATTGGCCAAGCCGGAATCAATTCTCCGGAACAGGCGGCGCTTGACCGTATCGAAGCGACGTACGAGACGGACGATGCAGTTGTTGCACAGGTCGTGATCAGGGACGAAGGAGATAACGTTCTCACCCGCGAATCATTACTTAAAAGTCTACGTCTTCAGCAGGAGCTCCGAGAAAACGAATCGTTCAATGCGACACTTCGTGACGGAACGGGGATGGTCGGCATTGAGAATATCGTTGCAAACGTTGCGTACTCACACCAACAGAGTAGCGGTTCGTCAGCTACCGGCAATGATTCTGGAAACAATACGTCGATGGCAAGACAGGGTCAGTCGTCAGCACCGACACTTGACCAGCAGATCACAGCACTTGAATCCAGCACCGACGAGGAAGTGGAAACGTATCTCAGCCGAATCCTTGACCCAGACACGTCTGTTCCCGGCAACGAGCCAACTCAATTTCTACCGACGGATTTCGAACCAGGGACGACGAGTGCAGACGCGAGAACGACTCTCGTCTTTCAACAGAGTCCGAGCAGTTCGACTACAACCACCGAATCGGTGAACGATGCACAGCTGGTCATCAGCTCTCTCGTCGAGAATCGCTTCGACGACGCGTTCGTGTTCGGGCAGGGTCTCATCGATGCGGAATCCTCGCAGGCCATCGGCGACACGTTCATCATCATCACGCCCGTCGCAATCGTTCTCTTGCTCACCGTCCTTACGATTGCCTACCGGGACCTCATTGACGTTCTCGTGAGCATATTCGGCGTGGCCGTCGTGCTGGTGTGGTACGCTGGCATACAGGGGTGGCTCGGGATTCCGTCGAATTCGACCCTGATCGCCGTTCCGTTCTTGCTTATCGGCCTGAGTATCGATTACTCGCTCCATGTCGTCATGCGCTACCGCGAAGCTCGAGAGGGAGCGCTCGACACCGACGATGAGAACGTCGGTCGGCGAGATCCCGCGACAGCGATGCGTCTCGGAATCGCTGGAGTCGTTCTCGCTCTGGCTACCGCCGCGTTCTCGACCGCTGTCGGGTTCCTTTCGAACTACGTCAGTCCGCTGGGCTCGATTCAGGATTTCGCCATCCTGAGCGGTGTGGGAATCGTCGCCATCTTCGTTGTTTTCGCCGCGCTTGTACCAGCCGTCAAACTCGAACTCGAACGGTTCTTTGACCGCCGTGGCCGCAACCGGCATACCCCCGCCGTCGGCGTCGGTTCGGGGCGGCTGAACCGTGTTCTTTCGGGTACTGCGACGCTTGCCCGGCGAGCCCCAATCGTCGTCATTGTTCTTTCGTTAGTCCTCGCCTCCGCAGGGGCGTACGGCGCGACCAGTATCGACACCGAGTTCAACCAAGCCGATTTCATCCCGCAGGATGCGCCGTCGTGGATGGATTCCCTCCCGGAACCGTTCGCACCCGGTGAGTATGAGGTGAGTGAGAATCTTGCATACCTCAGCGACAATTTCCGCCAACGTGGAGAGGGATCAGAAGGTCAAATATTGATACGTGGGAACGTGACCGCGCCAGCACTCCTTACCGCGACCGACGATGTGGTCCGCAATACTAAGAGCAGCGGGACAGTCGTCATCGGTTCCGATGGAAGAGCAGCTATCGAAAGTCCAACATCTGTCCTTCGAGCTGTCGCTTCGGAGAATCAAACGGTTGCGGATGCAATCGCAGCCCGTGACACGGATGGTGATGGCCTCCCAGACAGAGACGTCGCGGCAGTCTATGACCTGATGTTCAATGTTGCTCCCGAACATGCATCGTCGGTTCTCTATCGTGCCGAGAACGGGTCATACGAATCTGCCCGGCTAACTGTCGGCGTGCAGGGAGACGCCTC
Source organism: Halolamina sediminis (assembly GCF_001282785.1). NCBI lineage: Archaea > Methanobacteriati > Methanobacteriota > Halobacteria > Halobacteriales > Haloferacaceae > Halolamina > Halolamina sediminis. The sequence continues at coordinate 1,258,913 of NZ_CVUA01000001.1, read as the reverse complement.
GGCTCAGTCGGTCGCAAGGGACGTACGAGACATCTCCTCAACCATTGAACAGGACGCCCCAGTACGAGCTACTGCAACGGGTGGTCCGGTCATCACTGCTGTCGTCCAGAGTGCTCTGTTCGAAACGCTCGTCGAAGGATTCGCTATCACCTTAGGGGTCATCCTTGCCCTTCTTATCAGTATGTACTGGTGGCGGTACCATGCACCGGGGCTGGGTATCGTGACGCTCGCACCCGTCCTAATCGCGCTCGCGTGGTTGCTCGGCACCATGTCCGTGCTCGATATCCCATTCAACAGCGAGACCGTCGTGATCACGAGTTTAGCCATTGGTCTCGGCGTGGATTACAGCATTCACGTCAGTGAGCGGTTCGTCGATGAACGCGCTCGCCACGATTCGCTCGCCGAAACGCTGGGGACAGCACTTGAGGGAACTGGTGGTGCGTTACTCGGAAGTGCGGTGACGACTGCGGCGGGCTTTGGGGTGCTCGCACTGGCGCTGTCACCCCCGCTCCAACGCTTTGGCATCGTCACAGGCTTGAGTATCGTCTACGCTTTCATTGCGTGCGTGACGGTACTTCCGTGTCTGCTCGTGGTTCGGGAGCGCGTGCTCACACGAATGGCCTGAGCATCTCCTTGGGACGCACACGCGTTCTTTTTCCACTCGGGATGTAGTTTCTCAGCCAGGTTGATCACTTTGCGGTTCAGAGACCAGTCTGAAGTGTAGCCGATTGTGCACATCTGCCACGGTTGATGTACGAGGAACTATCTACTCCGTGCCTGTGTTGAAGTTGACGCGAGCACCTATTGATTCCCGTCCGCAGGATAAATGTTGGAAGATTGGTGGTTTGTAGGAGTATAAACGCAGAATCTGTGCAGTTAGTCGGGAATGCCGTTCCGATTGTATTGGACGCACGGCCAGTTCGGAAGGGGGAGTCCCGCTTGGAAATCGTCAAGGACCTCTTGGATTCTGCTGAAGAGATAGTACACGTTGATAACGTGCTGATGGATCGGGAGTTCGACAGTCAGCACGTCTTGGAGATGCTCAGCCAGCGTGGCCTGTCGTATGTCGTGCCGAAACGAATGCAGACCAGCGAGAAAGCACAGGCGAAGCGATTGCGCCAGCGCGACCAAGACCGATACGAGACCGACCGGAAGCTCCACCTCGGCAAGAACGAGTGGCACGAGACGACGCTAATCTACCGTCGGAAAGAGGACTCCGAGCACGACGATCACAGGCAGTACTCGGTGTTTATGACGAATGGGGCCAGTGGCCACCTCACAGAGTACGGCTATCGGTGGGAAATCGAAAGTGGCTACAGATCGATTAAGCGGTTCATGGCGGCGACGACCTCGAAGAATTTCGGGCTGCGGTTCTTCTACTTCGCGTTCGCGTGTCTCCTGTACTCGATCTGGCGAGCTGTCGATCTGCTCGTGCAGGTTGAGTTGACTTGTGAGTACGAACATTCGCCGATCGTAACAGCCGACAACACGCTGACGCTGCTGAAGAAGGAGACTGGAATCGGATAGCGAGGCCCTCTACCCGTGGTAGCACGGCGTCTGAGTGGCTACACTACCCACGGCCTCGGAAACACTCTGAATTAGTTGACTATCGAACAATAACCTGGGTCAGAAAGCGTTCTGAATCAGTTTCTGCTCATCTATTCTTCCGACACCACGCATCACAGTCCCGCTAAACCCGTTGTAGTCTCAACTTCCAGACGCGGTAGAATTGATATCGCATTATACAATTTATCGCAAGGAGTCGGCGGCAGGCGAGACCGGCCCTAGATCTGGATTCGACGGTTGGACGCCAATCGTTTTCCCGTCCGCTACCGTCCAGTGAGTTGCACCTACACCGTGTGCGCAGGTCGCAAGTATGCCACTCGCTCAACTCCTCGAACAGTACATCAGTCTGGGTATCTTCGTCATCGCTGCAGGCCTGAGTGTACTCAGCTTCCTCGCATGGCGGCGGGAACGTGATCGTCGTATGTGGATCGTTACGCTCGGGTACGCGATGTTCGCAGTCTACGGGCTCATCGTGTTTCTCGAGTATCCGCTGCTCCCGTATTTCCCGTACGCCACGCTGGAGTTACTCGAACACGGGAGTGGGATTCTGATCCTCGGTGGCCTCCTGACGTTCTTCGTCGCTTTGACGCGGGACTGAGCAATGTCGGATCCGGACCTCGAACTGACCTCTCGGCGGGAAATCTACCAGCGAATAGCCGACACTCCCGGCGTTCACTTTCGCGCGCTCCTCGACGGGCTTGACTACGCACAGGGGACGCTCCAGTACCAGCTCAGGTGGCTCGCCGACGAAGGCCTGATCGACGCCTCGGACGACGGCAAGTACACGCGGTACTACCCGGCTGCCGAGTTCAATGAAGCCGATCGGACAGTGATGAACGCGTTGCGCCGGGAGTACAGTCGCCGCGTCCTCGCACATCTTCTCACGGACGGTCCACTCTCAACGACCGAGCTCAGTGGCCGCTTGGACAAGGCCCAATCGACGGTCTCGTGGCACCTCTCGAAACTCACGGAGGCCGGTCTCGTCACGAAAGAGCGTGACGGCCGAAGTGTCGTCTACGAGGTCAGTGACCCCGACCGAGTCGAATACCTCTACACGGTTCACCGGCGCTCGTTCACGGACAAAGTCGTCGACCGTATCCTCGGCCTCTGGGACAGCTACTAGCTCGCCGTCGCATTCGAGGGTATCCCGTGCAGCACCAGCAAGCGCAACAGGAGCACGTACACCAGAAACGCAACCGAAGGTCCTAGCAGGGGACGGACGAGTCCCATCAGGTCGGTTCCGATCGCTGCAGCATGGATTGTCCCGAACGCGAACCCGGCGTACGCGAACGAGTGGACGACGCGTGGCCCCCACGGTCGCTGGAAGCGTTTCGCGTCGGTGAACCCTAGGACTGCGACGAGGAGGATGAGCAGCGCCCCCACACCCACGGTGACGCCGCCGAGGAAGTACGGCATCGAGTACGTCGGCGCCGCAACCTGTCCGGTGACGACGAACCACGCATCGAGTACACCGAGTGCCGCGTGTAGCAACGTGACGATCATCGCGAACACGGACAGTTCGACATGCACACGTCGGGCAGCCTCGTGGAGCACTCCGAACGACTCCGTGTTGTAGAGGATACCCGTAAGAACCGCCAGATACAACGCCGGATACGTGACGAGCGCGGCACCTCGGTCGAGGAGCCAGACGAGTTGTGACATTAGGATGCCCCCGTCGTTTCGACGACATCGGGACAGCCGTCCCCGTCCTGAAACCCGTTCTTCGTTTCAGGTCGTGTCGGACACTTGTCGGCGGAGTCGTTGATACCGTCCCCGTCGTAATCAGTTGGGGCCTGTCTCGTCGAAACGGTCTGATCGACGAAATCGCCTCGTTTTTGTTCGGTCGCTTGGGCGGCGCGCACGTCCCCAATCTGCAAGAGGGCAGGGACAGCCACCACGAAGACGACGATTGCCACGGCTGTGATTCGTTGCCTATCTGTCCAAGACATGTGTATCGAACCCTTCCGTCGTATGAAAGACACCACCGTGGACGACGAGTGCCTCCAGCCCCTCCCATTCCGAAGCTAACTCGCGTGCTTCGGAAAGTGAAAGCGCCGCAAGCGTCGTCGCCAACGCGTCGGCTTCCATGCAGTCTCGGCGCGCCACGACGGTAACGGACTCGTGACGAGAGCCGAACGATTCGGTGGTCGGATCGTAGACGTGATCGGTGCCGTTCCGCGACCGTCGGTATCCGCCGGATGTTGCGACGTACCAGTCCGTATCGAGAACCTTCAGCGGCGTGTCGTCACCGTACGGGCTCTCGATGGCGACCGGGCCCGTCGGTGGGGACATATCCCCACCACCACTGACGAACCCACGTCGACCGACCCCGCCGAGTGCCTCGGCGGCCCGGTCGACGATGTACCCTTTGGCGAGGCCGTTGAGATCGAGTTGGGCGTCGGTAATGACGTGCGATTCGTTGGTTCGGACAGTTCCGGTATCGAACTCCGTCGGTGGTGTGTCACTGTCACCACGCAGGAACGCTTTGAGGTCGTGTTCGACGCCGCCTTGATGGATATCGAACACCCCGCCGGTCCGGTCGTTGTATTCGAGCCCCCGGCGGACGATACGCGCGACGTGATCGTTCACGACTCCCCCGTCACGGTTGAGCTGGCTGACGGCGCTTCCCGCATCGAAGGCGTTTAATTGCGTTTCGAGTGACTCTGCCGTTTCCCGAGCCGCAGTCACCGCAGCGCCGGCCCGGACCCCCGTCACCCGAATCCGAAACGTCGTATCACAACATTCGAACTCGGAGTGTGAGTCCCCGAACCGTTCGTAGACCGATGCGAGCGATCCCATCATCTTGGTCACTCGTCCTCGTATTCGTCGTGCTCGTCGTCCTCTCCGTGTTCTTCGTGTTCTTCCTCGTCCTCGTCGTCCTCTTTATACTCGTCCTGATCTTCCTCCTCGAATCCGGACTGTGTCTGGACTGCTGGGGTGAACTCCTGATTCGGCGTGGGCGCATCAGAAACAGCCTGTTGTGAGGCGTCTGGCGCGGTCGTATCTGGTGAGTTGGGGTGCTCACCGACCTCCACGAGGCCGCCACCGGGCAAGACAAGGGCCCCGGCGACGCCAGCTGTGAGGAGTGCACCGACGAGCGTGAGGGCGACGAGTTTGTTTTTCGGGACCGGAACGCGCATGATTAGCTCCCCCTCGATTGAGAACCGTGATCTTCGACGTGTCGGTCGTTACGTTCTGTCATCGCAGATAGAAGGTTGAGACAGCATTAGTAAGTCGTTCGCGTCCAACCCTCGAATCTTCGTACGGCTATCGAATCGGTTCTGAGGACGAACTGCCCCCGAGTGACAGTTCCCGCGGTGGTGTCTTTCGACGAATCGCTCAGGATCGATACGTCGACTGGCAGCGTACGACTGAAGCGACGAAACGGCGGTCGTCGAGTATCCCCGTCAGAACTCTGCAACCGTCGCTCGGTCGGGTTCAGTTCTTTTCCGATTGGTCCACACTGTGACGGAGGCCGTTTCCGGCAATCGCCGCCGACGGTCGGGAATCCCGTGTTGACGTTTACCAATGTTTATCCCGGGCCCTCCCCTACCGCGCGAACGCGAGCCACGTATGAGCCAGCCGACCACTAACAGGGACGTCCTCGACCAGTTCGAGCGGCGCCTCTACGACGACGTATCGATCGACGAGCCGTGGGATCTCCTCGAGGAGTTCGCTACCTTGAACCGCGTGTCGGGCAGCGACGACGAGGTCGCCGCAGCGGACTACATCTGTGATCGACTCGACGCGAACGGGATCACGTATCGGCGCCACGAGCCCGAACTCTACATCAGCCAGCCCCACAGCGCGACCATCGAGACGATCGACAGGGAGTTCGAGCCCGGACCGGTCAAGACCGTCTCGTTCTCGGCGTCGACGACCGTCTCCGGCCCCGTCGAGTACGTGGGGAGCGCCGGCGGCGATCTGCTTGAAGACGAGGAGGAGGACGACGCCCGTGAGCCGTACCACGATGTGGGTGATCTCTCGGGCCGGATCGCCCTTACCAAGGCCGGGAGCCTCTCCATCCGCGCGGTCAGGAAGCTCTCGGAGAAGGGCGCCATCGGCGTGATCGCGATCCACAAGCACGACCGCGAGCCACACAACGGGATCGCGACGCCTATCTGGGGCGGCGCGCCGCGGTACGACGAGCGCGAGAAGATTCCCGATGTGCCGATCGCCAACGTCAACAGCCCGGACGGCGAGACGCTCCGGGAGTGGGCCGAGAGCGACGCGGGGCTGGAACTGGAACTCTCGACCGACCTCACGACTGATTGGATGGAGTGCCCCGTCGTCGTCGCCGAGATCGAGGGCGAGGCGGCCCCCAACAACGACGACTTCGTGCTGCTGCACGGCCACTACGACTCGTGGTACGTCGGCGTGACCGATAACGCGACCGGCGACGCCGGCCTGCTTGAGGCGGCCCGCGTGTTCGAACAGCACAGCGACGAACTCGAGCGAAACCTCCGGATCGCGTGGTGGCCCGGTCACTCTACAGGTCGCTACGCCGGGTCGACGTGGTACGCCGACCAGTTCGCCCAGGAACTGGCCGAGCGCTGCGTCGCACAGGTCAACATGGACAGCCCCGGCGCGAAAGACGCCACCGAGTACACGGACATGTCCTGCTGGACGCCCGAAGCCCACGAGCTCGTGGGCGACGCGATCGACGACGTAACGGGCGCGCCGTACGAGGAGCAGTTCCCGTACCGCGCGGGCGACTACTCCTTCGACAACCTCGGCATCACCGGCTTCTTCATGCTCTCCTCGAACATCCCAGCGGAGATCCGGGAGGAGCGGGGGTACCATCCGGTGGGCGGCTGCGGCGGCAACTCCGACGCCTGGCACGTCTCCACCGACACGTTGGAGAAGGCCGGCGAGAACGAGCTCCTTCGGGACATCCGGCTGTACGTGATCTCGGTCGCCCGCGTGCTGAACGCGGGCGTGCTACCGTTCGACCACGCCCGGACCGCCGCGAAGCTCCGCGAAGCCGTCCAACGGTACGACGAGGTCGCGGGCGAGCAGTTCGACTTCTCGCCGACGCTCGACCGGCTGGACGCGCTGGAAGCCGAAATCGAGGCGTTCCAAGACGCCGCCGAGGCGGGCGAGATCGACGCGAGGACGGCCAACGACACGATCACGTCGCTCTCTCGGGTGCTGACTCGGCTCTATCTCGTCGAGCGCGGCCAGTTCGAACAGGATCCGGCGACGGGCCGCGAGCCGTTCCCGCGGTTCTCGGTCGCCCGGAAGTTCGAAGTCGTCGACGGTGACGAGGTCGGCTTCGTCGAGACCCAGCTCACTCGCGAGCAGAACACGGTCGTCGGCGAGCTGGAGCGGGCGCGTTCCATCGTCGCGGACGCGACGGGGGGTGGTGCCTGATGGTCGACGTCTGCTACCTCGTCCCCGGCGTCGGCCTCCCGAACGACGAGAAGGAGCGGCGCGAGCGCGTCGCGAACGAGCTCACGCCGGGCCACGTGGACGTGACGGTGATCGAGGCCGACGGGCCGGGCCCGACGAGCATCGAGAGCGCCGTCGAGGAGTACTGGTGTGTCGTCGGGTCGATGAAGACCGCCCACCGCATCCAGTCGGAGTTCGACGCGCTGGTGATCGGCTGCTTCGGCGACCCGGGCATCCGTGCGCTGCGGGAGCTGCTCTCGATCCCGGTCGTCGGGCCGGCGGAGGCGACGATCCACACCGCCGCGATGGTCGCCGACCGCTTCACCTGGCTCACCATCCTCGAGGAGACGGCACCGATGAGCTACGAGCAGGCCCACGAACACCACCTCTCGGACCGCTGTGTGAGCGTCCGCTCCGTCGACGCCCCCGTCGAGTCGATCGACCACGGCGACGATGATCTCGTCGAACGCATGGTCCGGGAGGGGAAGGCCGCAGTCGAGGAGGACGGCGCGGAGGCGCTGTTCCCCGGCTGCATGAGCCTCTCCTTCGCCCAACGGCACGACGAGATCGAGGAACGCGTCGGCGTGCCGTTCCTCGACCCCGCGAGCATCGCGCTCGAACAGGCGGCCGCGTGGGCACGCCACGGCGTCGCCCAGAGCGCGAAAACGTACCCCGAGCCGAAGTTCGAGAAGCTCGGCGATCTGTTGGGTGAGCCCCCCGCCGCGGCCGATGACTGAGACGCGGCGACGGTCAGCCGCGTTTCGGTGAGGACTAATCGCCGCGACGGTCAGCCGGCCACTGTCCTCGGCGGCCGGTCTCCGGCGAAGCTATTTGACCGACCGCTTGTGAGTTCCCCACATGGACGACGACCCGTCCGTGACGGCTGACGAGATCGGAGCGTACGCCCGGCGGGCACGGCTCGACCCGGACCGGTTCGATCCGGCGGAGCAGGCAGCCGCCATCGAGGTACAGGACGACCTCGTCGCCCGCCTCGACGAGCTCGAAGCGCCGACGCCGCCCGATCGGGAGTGCTGGGAGCCGACTGAGGACGAGGACCCGAACGCGGCGTTTCTCTCCCGGTGTGACCTCCAGCGAACCGACGACGGGGTGCTGTCCGGGCTGACGGTCGCCGTCAAGGACAACATCGCTGTCGCGGGGCTCCCGATGACCGCCGGCTCGCCACTGTTCGCCAACCACGTCCCGGCAGAGGACGCGACCGTCGTCGACCGAATACTGGACGCTGGCGGGCGGATCATTGGGAAGGCAAACATGGACGAGTTCGCACTCGGCGGCGACGCGGCGACGATGCGCTTCCGGCTGGCCCGGAACCCCAACGACCCCGACCACCAGCCCGGCGGCTCCTCGGCCGGCAGCGGGGTGGCCGTCGCCGACGGGCTCGCAGACGTGGCACTGGGGAGCGACACCGGGGGGTCGGTCCGGTTCCCCGCCTCGTTCTGTGGCGTCGTCGGGCTGAAACCTAGCCGGGGGCTCGTCCCGACGACGGGGTTCGTCCAGTTCTCCAAGCTCAACGACGAGATCGGCGTGCTCGCGGACAGCGTCGAGGACGCCGCCCGTACGCTCGACGCGATCGCGGGGGCGGACCCGCGGGACGCCGCCACGGACGGGGCGATCTCCGAGAGGTACGTCGGCGCGGTCGACGGCGTCGATGCTGCCGCGGTCGAGTCGCTCACCGTTGGCGTCCCCAAGGAGCTGTTCGGGGGCGATCCGGCGGTCGACGCGACGGTCCGGGCCGCCCTCGACGAGCTCGCGGCCGCCGGCGCGACCGTACGCGAGGTGTCGATCCCCGACTTCGAGTACGCCGTCCCGGCCTGGTGGGCGATCGCGATGATCGAGGTCGCCGCCTACGTCGAGCGGAACGGGGCCAACCTCTGGCAGCGCTCGGTCGGCGACCCGGCGTTCACGGCGGCCGTCGGCGAGGCGCTCGCGGAGCGATCCGACGAGCTCGGCGACTACCCCGCTGAGGTGTTGCTGTACGGGCAGCACCTGCTCGCGACGGACGGCCCGGAGTACTACGCCCGAGCCCAGTGCGCCCGGGAGCTGGTGACCGCCGGCGTCGCCGATGCGCTCGCGGCGGTGGACGTGCTCGCGGGCCCGACGACGCCGATGGTCGCCCCCGCATGGGAGGGAGAGAGCTACTTAGCGGACAGTACGCTCGACGAGGCAGTTCGGACGACGGGGCCGTTCAACCTCACCGGCAATCCGGCCGTTTCGGTGCCCTGTGGGACGAACGACGGACTCCCGGTTGGGCTGCAGTTCGTCGGGCCGCGAGGCGCCGACGCGGCCACCCTCCGCGCGGCGGCGATCTGGGAGCGGATCGACGGGTAGGCGGGACTCGGCTACTTCCGGCCCCGTGAGTCACCCTGAATTCCACGCGTCTCGACAGCCGGGAGGCGCTAGCTGAACGCCGGGACGACCTCGTCGGCGAACAGCTCTACGCCAGTCGAATCCGGGAAGTCGACGAACTCCAGGGCGGCTTCGTCGACGCCGAGTTCGGCGTAGGGCTCAAGCTCCTCGATCAGCTGTTCGGGCGTCCCGATGAGGTTGTTGTACGAGGCCATCGGGTCGTCGGGATCCGGATCGCGGAACCGCGGCACCTCGTCGAGGATCGCCTCGACCTCCGCCTCCGTCTCTCGGACGATACACCGTGCGAACCAGGACACGTCGATATCGTCGTACTCGGTGTCGTACGTCTCACAGTGCGAGCGCAGCACGTCGAGTTTGTGCGACATGAGCTCGGTCGGCCCCCAGTAGTTCCACTCGTCGGCGTGTTTAGCGGCGATCCGGAGCGTGAACTCCTCGCCGCCGCCGCCGACCATGATCGGCGGCCGGGGCTCCTGACGCGGCCCCGGGCGGCAGCTGGCGCCGTCGAGCTGGTAGTAGTCGCCGTCGTAGTCGACGTCGTCCTCGGTCCAGAGGCGTTTCGTGAGTTCGATCGTCTCTTCCATCGCCCGCAGTCGCTCGGGCGCGTCCGGCCAGTCGTAGCCGTAGGCCACCGCCTCGTCCGCCTTCCAGCCGGCGCCCATCCCGAGCTTGAGCCGGCCGTCGCTGACGTTGTCGACTTCGGCGGCCATCTTCGCCAGCAGGGGGCCGTGGCGGAGCTCGTTGTTCACCGTTTTCGGGAACAGAGTCACCTCCTCGGTCGCACCGGCGAGGGCCGTCAGGGTGGTGAAGCACTCGGTGGTCGCCCCGTCACCCGCGAGCAGGTGGTCGGGGACGCCCAGACCGTCGAACCCCGCGGCCTCCGTCGCTCGGGCGAACGACCGCTGTTTCTCCCACGAGATCGAGTCACAGAACGCCAGCGTGGAGTACTCTGACGCGCCGGCGGCAGTCGGAATGTTGGCTGCGAACCGCATCGTCCCTACTATCCCCCACCACGGATAAAGAACTACCCCCGGTATGGGTGCACACCGTCTACAGCGACCGGCGTAGCCGCCGGAGCGCCGCCACGACGTCGTTTCGGGCACGCCGGAGCTGGAGTTCGAGGAAGCGCTCCTCGTCGCTGTCGAGATCGGGGAGCTGCTCGACAGGCGCCAACTGCGGCAGCGGCGCCCGGCTCTCGGCGGGGTCCTGCTCGAACCGACCCTCGGTGACGAACTGGAGCCGGGTCAGCCCCTTCACCAGCCTGTCGGCGGCGTCGGGGTAGCCGTCGGCGTCGTCGAGGAACGCGGTCGTCGCCTCCCGGAGCGCGTCGAGCTCGTCGATCACCGGGCCGAGATCGAAGCCGCTGGCGGCGTCGTACTCCGCGGCCGTCGACGCGAGCTGGTCGATCACCCGAACCGGGTTCGCGGGGCGCTCGGCGCGACTCAGCCGGGCAGTGGCGAGGGTGTATACTTCCGTGTCCCGCTCCAGCACGTCCGGGTCGGCTTTCTCGATCGTATCCGTCGAGAGGTGCCACGCGTCGGCGTGGCCGCCCGAGCCGCCGACGGGGTGGTAGGCCCGTTTCTCCCGGACTGACTCGGGGATGCTGGACTGCAGTGACATCCCCGGAATGCCGAGGTTGTTGAACGAGTAGTCGCCCGCCCGCGCCGGCCGGAACTCGCTCGTCGCTTTCCCGGTCACGTCGTCGATGGTGTCGGCCGCTACGTCGTTGACCGCGGCCATCCACTTCACGCGCTCGTCGTACTCGGTCGCGTCGGCGACGCCCGGGGAGTCGATGTTCACGTGCGCGACACAGCGCTCGGCCAGCTCCTGGGCGAACTCGTCGGTGAACCACGTGGAGCCGGCGTATCTCCCGGTCGAGTGCCCCGGCCACCACGCGACCCACACGTCCCGGCGAAGCTCCTCCTGATGCTGCTGCAACACTCTGGCCAGCTCCAGTAAGGTTGCATCGCCGGTCGCGTTGTCGGTGACGCCCTCGTACCACGAGTCGATGTGACCGTGGGCGAGCACGAACTCGTCGACGGCCGGCGCGGCCTCGCCAGGAATCCGGGCGACGACGAGGGGCGCGGTCTGCCACTCGGTCGTCGTCTCGGCGGAGACGGTCACCTCGGCACCGGCGGCGGCTTTCTCCCGGAGCTCGCGGCCGTCGCTCGCGGAGACGTTCGCCACGAGCAGGTCGGGTATCCGATCACTTTCGTCGTAGGGCGGCGCGCCGCCCCAGACGGGGGTGACGATCCCCTCGTGGGGCTCGCGCTCGTGTGGGTGGATGCCGACGAACGCCTCGGCGCCACGGTCGGCGAGCTCCGAGATCGCGCTGATCGGGATGATCGACTCGCTCATCACGACTGTGCCGGAGAGATCAGCGGGGAGGCCGGCCAGAGAGACCGAGAGCATGGCCTCGATGGAGTCCATCTCGTCGTCGTTCTCGACGTAGACGAGGTCGCCCTCGGCGGTCTCGTTCGCCGAGAACGCGACCGTCTTCGCCGACGCCGCCGTCCAGCCGTCGTCGGTTTCGACACTCGCGTCGCCGGGCGTGCTCAGATACAGCGACGGCTCGAACAGCTCGTGATCGACACCGAACTGTTCGAGTCGGTCCGTCACGTACGCCGCCGCCGCCCGTTCGTCGTCGCTGCCCGAGACGCGTTCGAGCTCGGCGAACCGTTCGACGAGCGCCCACGGCTCGTCGGCCGAGACGTCGTCGACGATGGCGGCGTCGGTCCCCGACAGCGATGGCTTCCCCTCCTCGTAGAGTCGCTGACCCATGCCGGACGTTCAGGAGCCGGCCGGTAATAGTTTCTCGTAAATGACATAGGGCCGGCAGGACCTCCCGGCCCGACCGCGACGGCGGTGGCCGAGGGGGAGACGAACGCCCCCGGAGCCGAGCCCCCGGCCCGCCGGCCTCGACACGAGATATTTCCTAGATGATTCACGTACATCCAATATAGCTATTATTAACTTCTATTAAAAACTGGGCAAAGTATATTTCACTAGCGGGGCGCCCTATGACAAACATTTAAATAAGTTTGGGGGTTGGGTACAACCATGCCTGAGAATGATTGGCAAGATAACCGGCGGAAGTTCCTCCAGGCCGCGGCATCGGCTGGCCTGATCGGACTCGCCGGCTGTACTGGCGGTGACGGCACGGAAACACCGACTGACACGGATTCCGGCTCGTCCGGGAACGGCGACACCGACACCCAGACGGCGATGCCGAAGCGTGGCGGCTCGCTGAACTTCGCCCAGACGTCGTCGCCGGTGGAGCTCGACCCCGTCAACAACAACGGCGGGAACTACTCCATCATGCTGAAGAACCTGGTGTACTCCCCGGTGCTCGGCTACGACCGGAACACCAACCTCGTCCCGATCCTCGCCGAAGAAATCCCTACCCTCGACGGCAACGAGTTCACGCTCAACCTCGACCCCGACGCGACGTTCCACAACGGGGACCCCGTGACCGCGGAGGACGTGAAGTACACGTTCGAGGCGACCGTCGAGGAGCAGACCAGCTACGCCTCCAACTTCAGCATCGTCGAATCCATCGACGTCGAGGACGACCAGACCGCCCACTTCACGCTGACAGAGCCGTACGTCCCGATCCTCCACGCCATCGCGCACCCGGTCGCCCCGAAGAGCGTCCGTGAGGAGGACCCCGAAGGGTTCGGGATCAGCACGTTCGTCGGCTCCGGCCCGTTCGAAGTGACGGATTTCGCGGAGAACGACCACGTCACCATGGCGGGCTGGGACGACTACTGGGGCAGCGGCAGCCCCAACCTCGACGAGGTGACGTTCACGCCGATCAACGAGCCCACCAACCGCGTGACCCAGCTCCAGACGGGCGAGCAGGACGTGATCAACCGCATCCCGCCCCAGTTCTGGACCACCGTCCAGAACATGGACGACGCGGACGTGATCGAGGGGCCCTCGCTGAGCTACCAGTTCGCCGCGTTCAACCAGAACGAGGGGGAGTGTGCCAAGCGCGACGTCCGGCTGGCGATTGACCACTGTGTCGACCTCGACCAGGCCATCGAGCAGTACATCAAGCCGGGCGGGGGCCGGATCCACAGCCCGGTGCCCGCCTCCGTCGCGGAGGCGTGGGACATGCCCCTCGAGGAGTGGGAGAACAGCTGGGCCGAGAAGGATATCGACCGTGCACAGGAGCTGTTCGAGAGCGCCGGCGTGCCCGACGACTGGACGTGTAACATCATCGTCTCCTCCACCGAGAAGCGCCGGCAGGTCGCCGTCTCGATCGCGAACGGGATCCAGGAGGCCGGCTACGACGCGCAGGTGCAGTACCTCGACTTCGCGACGATGCTCGATAGGTTCGACTCCGGCGACGCCAGCCAGGTGAACATCTACCTGCTGGGCTGGACGCGCGCCCCCGAGCCCGACCGCTTCCTGTACGAACTGCTCCACATCGACGGCGCGTTCCAGGGACAGTACTACGACAACGATCGGTTCAACGAACTGCTGGCCGAGGCGCGAGTCACCGCCGACCGCGAGCAGCGCCGCGAGATGTACATCGAGGCGATCAACCTCTTCGTCGAGGACCGCGTCCACCTTCCGCTGTACTACACCTCCATCTCGATGGGCGTGAAGAACTACGTCAAGGGGCTGAAAACCCACCCCGTCTCGACGTACAACCCCTACCTGTACGGCGAGCGGAACAACACCAACGGCGAGGCGGAAGGCTCGAACGTCTGGATGGACCAGTAACCCCTCCCCGACGACCGTTTTCGCACTCACGACGACATAGATGTCACACTTACGATACACCCTCAAACGGCTGCTACAGGCGATCCCCGTGCTCATCGGCATCTCGTCGATCACGTTCTTCCTGATCAACGCGATGCCCGGCTCGCCGGTGGAGGTGATGCTCGGCCCGACTGCGAGCGAGGAGCTCATCGCCGCCGCCGAGGAACGCTACGGGTTCGACCAACCCATCCACGTACGGTACGTCAAGTACATCCTCGCGGCGATAGGCGGCGATCTGGGGCGCAGTATCCACTACGGCGTCCCGGTCACGACCAAGATCATGGAGCGGCTGCCGGTGACGCTCCTGCTGCTGGCGTCGAGTTTCACGTTCGCCCTCAGCGTCGCGATCCCGCTGGGCATCGTCTCGGCGCGCCGCCGGAACCAGCCGGTCGACCACGCCTCCCGCGTCGTGTCGCTGATCGGCGTCAGCACCCCCAACTTCTGGATCGGGCTGCTCCTGATCATCGTGTTCGGCTACCACTTGGAGGTGCTCCCCTCGAACGGGTTGGTGATGCCGTTGTCCCCGATATCGGAGGTGGAAGGAGCCACCTCACGGCTCGACGTGTTGGTCGAGACCGCCCGGAGCCTGATCATGCCCACGATCGCGCTGGGCACGCTCCAGATGGCGGCAGTCTCCCGGATCGAGCGGTCGTCGATGCTCGAAGTGCTCGGCCGGGACTACATCAGCTTGGCCCGCGCGTTCGGCGTGAAAGAGTCGGTGATCACCCGGAAACACGCGTTCCGCAACGCGCAGTTACCGGTGGTGACCATCATCGGGCTCCAGCTCACCTCCGCGCTGGGCGGCGCCGTGCTGACCGAGACAGTGTTCAATATCAACGGGATGGGCCGACTGATCATTCAGGCGGTCCGCACGCAGGACTACGCGCTCATCATGGGGACGACGTTGTTCTTCGGCGTCATGTTCGTGATCGGTACGCTGCTCACGGACCTGACCTACGCGTACCTCGATCCCCGCGTGACCTACGAGGGTGAGGAGTGATGGCGGCCGAAACCGAGGGGGACGGCGAGGAGTACGAGTCCCGCGTCGGCGCCTCCTACATGCTCTCCCGGCTGCTCGGGGACACCACCGCCCGGATCAGCCTCGTACTGATCGCGGTCATCTCCGGGATGGCGCTGTTCGCGTTCGTCGACGCCGAGTTCCTCGACTACCAGCTGGCGGAGACGTTCCTCTACCACCCGCTCCGGAACAACGCCGGCACCCGGCCGCTCCTGCCGCCGGTCGGTCTCAGCAACCAGTTCGGCGAGGGCGTGCTCGCCCACCCGCTTGGCACCGACACCCGCGGCCGTGACATCGCGGTCCGACTGCTGTACGGCTCCCGTATCGCCATCCAGATCGCGCTGGTCTCGACCACCATCGGCGTAGTCGTCGGCACCGCCGTCGGCGCCGTCTCGGGCTACTACGGCGGCTGGATCGACGACGTGCTGATGCGGTTTGTGGAGATCCTCTACTCCATCCCGTTCTTGGTGCTCGTGATCGCGTTCATGGCCGCGTTCGGCCGGGAGCTCATCTACGCGATGATCGGGGTGAGTATCATCTCGATCCCGATCTTCGCCCGGCTGATCCGCTCGGAAGTGCTCAGCATCCGCGAGGAGACGTACGTCGAAGCCGCCCAGGCGGCGGGCGTGAAGGACCGGAACATCCTGCTGCGCCACGTCATCCCGAACAGCTTCGCGCCGGTCGTCGTCCAGACGACCCTGCAGATGGGGACCAACATCCTGATCGTGGCCGGACTGTCGTTCCTCGGCTTCGGCGCCCAGCCCCCCACGCCGTCGTGGGGGCAGATGCTCTCGATCGCGCGTAACTACATGCTCCCGGCCCCGTGGTTCTCGGTCTGGCCGGGGCTGGCCATCCTGCTCACCGTGATGGCGTTCAACATCCTCGGCGACGGGCTCCGCGACACGCTGGACCCGCGGCTGGAGGACTAACACAATGACAACTGACACACCACTACTCTCGGTCGAAAACCTCCAGACACAGTTCGAAACCGCCGAAGGGACCGTCCGTGCCGTCGACGGCATCTCCTTCGACGTCCACGAAGGGGAGACCGTCGGCCTCGTCGGCGAGTCCGGCGCCGGGAAATCCGTCGCCATCTCCAGCATCCTCCGGCTGGTCGAGTCGCCCGGCGAGATCGTGGGCGGCGAGATTCGGTTCCGCGGCGAGACGCTGCTGAGCTTCGAGGAGGGGCCAAACGGCGAGCGGCGGCAGAGCCCGGAGACGCTCACGAACGAACAGTTCCGCGAACGCATCCGCGGCCGGGAGATCGCGACCATCTTCCAGGACCCCATGGAGAGCCTCAACCCCGTCTTCTCCATCGGCAGCCAGCTCCAGGAGTTCATCGAAATCAACCGGGAGCTCCCGCCGAAGGACGCACGCGACGTGGCCATCGAGACGCTCCGGGAGGTCGACATCCCCAAACCCGAGGACCGGTTCGACGACTACCCACACGAGTTCTCCGGCGGGATGCGCCAGCGGGTGCTCATCGCGATGGCGATCGCGTGCCGGCCGTCGCTGATCCTGGCCGACGAGCCGACGACGGCGCTCGACGTGACCGTCGAGGGGCAGATCCTGAACCTGGTCTCGGACCTCCAGGAGGAGTACGGCACGAGCTTCGTCTGGGTCACGCACGACCTCGCCGTCGTCGCGGACATCTGCGATCGCGTGAACGTGATGTACCTCGGCCAGATGGCCGAACAGGCGGAGGTTCACGACCTGTTCGACGACACCAAACATCCCTACACCGAGGCGCTGCTGAACTCCGTCCCGCGGCCCGACAAGACCGTCGAGTCGCTCACCCCGATCAAGGGGGTCATGCCCGAAGCGATCGACCCCCCGTCGGGCTGTCGGTTTCACCCGCGATGTCCCGACGCGCGTGAGGCCTGTCGGGAGATCAACCCCGAGCCCCGGAACGTGAGCCACACCGGCACCCGACACAACGCGGCGTGTGTGAAACACGACGCCTTCGACGTCGACTACGAGCACAGCCCGCCGATACAGTCCGAAAACGACGAGTTCGGCGAAGACCTGCAGGTGACGGAGGGCGACCGATGAGCGAGGCCGACGACGGGGAGCCGATCCTCCGCGTCGAAAACCTCGAGAAACACTTCTCGACGGGCAGCGGCGTGTTCGACACCGTGAAGCTCGACTTCAGCGGGGGGTTCCCGCTCAAACGGACCGTCGAGCACGTCCGTGCCGTCGACGACGTCTCTTTCGAGATCCAGCGCGGCGAGACGCTGGGGCTCGTCGGCGAGTCCGGCTGCGGGAAGTCCACGCTCGGGCGGACGATCCTCCGCCTGCTCAAGCCGACCGACGGCGCCATCTACTTCAAGGGTCGAAACATCGCCGACCTCGATAAGGGCCAGCTCCGGCGGACCCGCAAGGACCAGCAGATGATCTTCCAGGACCCGCAGTCCTCGCTCAACCCACGGATGAAAGTCGGCCCGATCGTGGAGGAGCCGATGAAGGCCCACGACCTCTACGACAGGGCGGGCCGGGAGGAGCGGGCCCGGGAGCTGCTGGAGGCCGTCGGCCTCGACCCCCAGCACTACAACCGCTACCCTCACCAGTTCTCTGGGGGGCAGCGTCAGCGCATCAACCTCGCACGGGCGCTCTCGGTCGACCCGGACTTCATCGTCTGTGACGAGCCGACGAGCGCGCTCGACGCCTCGATTCAGGCCCAAGTGCTCAACACGATGCGGGAGCTCCAGGACGAGTTCAACCTCACCTACCTGTTCATCAGCCACGACCTCTCGGTGATCCGGCACATCTCCGACCGCGTCGCGGTGATGTATCTCGGCCAGATCGTGGAGCTGGCCGAGAAGGAGGAGCTGTTCGAGGACCCGAAACACCCCTACACGCGATCACTGCTGTCGGCGATCCCGGTTCCCGACCCCAGCCAGGCCGGCTCGCGGACCATCCTGCAGGGCGACGTTCCCGACCCCGTCAATCCGCCGTCGGGCTGTCGGTTCCGAACGCGCTGTCCCGAACTCATCCCGCCGGATGCCTACGACCTCGACGACGACGCCTGGGCGGCCGTCCGAGAGTTCATGCGCGCGGTCAGACGTCGCGCATTCGACCCCGAGGACCGCGCAGCCGTCGAGGCCGAGTACTTCGATGGGGTGACCGTCGATGGCGAGCCCGGCGCCATCGTCGACGAGGCGCTCGACCACGTCGTCGCGACGGAGTGGGAGAGGGCGACGGCCCTGCTCACCGAGTCCTTCGCCGAGGAAAGCATCTGCGCACAGGCGGAGCCGGCGTACGAACTCGAATCGAGCCACACGGGGAGTCGTTTCGCTGCCTGCCACCTCCACCGGGAGTAGCCACCCCGCGCCCCGGCGGCCGTGCCGGCCTCACTCGAACAGGCTCGCTTCCCGTTCCGCCGAGAACGCGGGGTAGGTAACCCGACTTTGTGTCAGTCCCTGCTCGGCCCACATCGCGGCCGTTCCGAGGCTGATGCGGACGGGGTCGAGGAACGGCACGCCGAGCGCCTCGGCGACGCGATCGTGGACCTGCATGAACGCGAGGCTCATGCAGCCGGGGACGACCGACTCTGCGCCGTCGGCCTCGACTGCCGCCTCGGCCTCGCGCACCATCTTCTGGACGATCTCCTCTGACTCGTGATCCACGTCGAGCACCCCCTGTTCGACGACGCGCACGCTCGCCAACCGATCGCCGAGCCCGTCGGCGAGTATCTGCCGGCGTTTCGACGCCGGCGTCGAGCGAATCGTCAGACAGGAGAACAGATCGGAGAGCTGTGCTGCGGTGTGAAACGTCGACGACGCCGGGCCGACGACGGGCTTGTCGACGAACTCCCGCGCCGCCGCGAGCCCCGGGTCGCCGAAGCAGCCGATGACGAACCCGTCGTACTCGTCCTCGGTCTCCCTGAGGAGGCCGAGCAGGCTCCGCACACACCACTCGTGTTCGACTTCGCTCTCGATCGACAGCGGCCCGTCGTCGGCGTCGACGACGGTGACGCTGGCGTCGGTGAGTTCGTTGGCGATCCCCTCGCGTCGGTCGAGCTCCGCGGCGTCCAGTCCCCGTCCCGGGACGAGGTAGGCAATCTCTGTCACGGGCTGATCTGACGGTCGGACCACGATAAACCTACCTCCGGGGCCGAAGGGTGCTCCCAGAGGGGTATCGGCCTGCGTGCCTCTCGACGGGTCAGTATCGGCCAGCGTCCCCCTACGATGACTACCGACCAGCGTGACGGGAATGGGTACTGTTTTCATTGTTGTACGGTAACGTACCTGTATGGCCGAGATATCTCCGGCTGACGCGTACCAGCGACTGCTCGACCGGGCCGAACGGGTCGGGACGCTCGAAACGATGGACAACCTCCTGTTCTGGGACCAGCAGGTGATGATGCCGCCGGGCGGGACGCCGGCGCGATCGACCCAGCGCGGGCTGGTCTCCTCGCTCCAGCACGAGGCGCTGACCGGCGACGACGTCGAGGCGTGGCTCGACGCCGTCGACGGCGCCGACCTCGACGACGACGAGCAGGCCGTCGTCCGCGAAGTCCGCCGCGAGCACGAGCGGACGGCGGCGGTCGATCAGGAGCT
Organism: Halolamina sediminis; assembly: GCF_001282785.1. Classification (NCBI taxonomy): domain Archaea; kingdom Methanobacteriati; phylum Methanobacteriota; class Halobacteria; order Halobacteriales; family Haloferacaceae; genus Halolamina; species Halolamina sediminis. Next base: position 1,239,227 of record NZ_CVUA01000001.1, on the reverse strand, counting down.
CACCGAGGAGATCAACGCGGTGATCTCCGAGGCCAACGACGCCTGGGAGGAAGCGAAAGCCAACGACGAGTACGAGACGTTCGCACCCTACTTGGCGGAGCTGCTGGAGCTCAAACGCGAGCAGGCGAACCAGATCGACCCCGAGAAGGAGCCGTTCGCGGTCATGCTGGAGGAGTACGAGCCCTACGTCGGGGTCGAAACCGCGGAGCGAGTGCTCGAGAACCTGAAGGAGGCGCTCGTCCCACTCATCGAGGAGATCCGGGCGAGCGACGTGGACCCATCGGGCCCGTTCGTCGAGCGCGGCCCCTACGACGAGGACACCCAGATGGCGCTCTCGAAGGACGCCCTCTCGTTCGTCAACTGTGACTGGGACCGCGCACGGCTCGACACGTCGCCGCACCCGTTCTCCTACGGCAACCGGTACGACATGCGCATCACGACCCGGTTCCACGACCACTCGCCCGTCGACGGGCTGGACAGCTCACTCCACGAGTACGGGCACGCGACCTACGAGATGGGCCTCGACGAGGGCGCGTTCCCCGGCCCGCTAGGGCAGTCCCGCAGCCACTCGATCCACGAGTCACAGAGCCGCTTCTGGGAGAACCACGTCGGCCGCTCCGAGGCGTTCTGGGAGCAGTTCCTCCCGATCGTGGTGAAGCACTTCCCCCGGCTCTCTGACGTGACGCCGCGGGAGGCCTACGAGGCCGCAAACCAGGTGTACGAGGACAACCTCACACGTGTCGAGGCCGACGAGGTCACCTACCACCTCCACATCGTCGTCCGGTTCGAGATCGAGCGCGCGCTGCTGAACGGCGAGCTCGAAGTCGAGGACGTCCCGGAGGTCTGGAACGACAAGTACGAGCAGTACCTCGGGATCCGCCCCGAGAACGACAGCGAGGGCTGCCTGCAGGACATCCACTGGAGCATCGGCCGCATCGGTACGTTTCAGGGCTACTCCCTGGGGACGGTGTTCTCCGCCCAACTCCAGCACTACCTCGAAGAAGAGTTCGGCAGCTCTCTCGACGAACTCGTCCGCGAGCGTCGGTTCGACGAGATCCGCGAGTGGATGGAGGCGCACGTCCACCGCCACGGGAAGCGCTACCGGACCGACGAACTGCCAGAGGCTGCGACCGGCGAGCGACTCACGACCGAGTACTTCGTCGATCGCATCGAAGAGAAGTACGCCGACATCTACGAGCTGTAGCCGGCGACGCGACGACCCCGTCGGTGTCACGCCGACGGGGCCTCACATGTTGTCGACTGTTTCGACCCGCCAGCAGGCAGCCGCATGCTCGCCGTCGGCCGTCCCGAAGGCGTCGAGGCCCGGCTCCTCGAAGCACTCCTCGGCGGCGAACGGACACCGCGGCCGGAAGTTACAGCCCTCCGGCAGGTCGACGGGGTCCGGCGGCTCCCCTTCGAGCTGCGGTTCCGAGATGTCGTGTGCGGGGTTCGGAACGGGGACGGCGTCGAGCAACGCTCTCGCGTAGGGGTGTTTCGGCCCCTTGATGAGCCGCTCCGTCGGCCCGCGTTCGACCACCTTCCCGAGGTACATCACGCTGGTCCGGTCGCACATCTGCCGGATGAGCGAGAGGTCGTGAGAGATGTATAGCGCGCCCATGTCGAGCTCGTCGACGAGGTCGCGGAGCAGGTTCAGGATGCTCGCGCGGACCGAGACGTCCAGCATCGACACCGGCTCGTCGGCGACGATGAACTTGGGTTCGAGCACGAGCGCGCGGGCGATCGAGACGCGCTGGCGCTCCCCGCCGGAGAGCTCGTGGGGGTGTTCGTTGACGTAGTTCTCCGGCGGCGTCAGCTCCGCCCGCTCGAGCGCTTGGTAGATTCGTGCGTCCTGATCGTCGATGTCGTGGACCTCGAGCGGCTCGCGAATCCACTGCTCGACGGAGAACCGGGGGTTCAGCGACTCGTAAGGGTCCTGGAAGACCATCTGGACGTTCCGGCGGAACTCCTTGTGCTGGGCCTCGGACATCTCCTCGAGCTCCGTGCCGAGGAACTTGATGGAGCCGCCGGTGGCCTCCTGCAGGCCGATCAATACCTCGCCCAGCGTGGACTTCCCACAGCCGGACTCGCCCACCAGCCCCATCGTCTCGCCGCTCTCGATGGCCATGTCCACGCCGTCGACGGCCTTGACGTGGCTCGTCTCGCCGCCGATCAGTTGGTGGATGATCCCGGTGCTCTGGGGGAAGTGCTTCTCCAGCCCCGTCACTTCGATGATGGGACCGTCGTAGTCCCAGTTCAAGCTTTGTTCTGTGATAGCCATGTCTCGTCCTCGCGGGATTGGTCGCGGATCTGTTCGAACGGAACCGGCTCGTGGCAGCGAACCCTGTGGCCCTCGACCGGCTCCTGTACTGGCACCTCCTCGGCACACTCGGGGGCGGCGAACGGACATCTGGACGCGAACGGGCAGCCCTCCAGCGGCTCCGACAGGTCGGGGGGCGAGCCCGGGATGCTGGTCAGGTCACGCTTCTCGCCCTCGACGCTCGGGAACGCGTTCTGGAGTCCCAGCGTGTAGGGGTGGTGAGCGTTGTTGAATATCTCGTCGACGTTGCCGGACTCCATCAGCTCGCCGCCGTACATCACCACCATGCTGTCACACGTCTCCGCGACGACGCTGATGTCGTGGGTGACCATCACCATCGAGTTGCCGAGCTCGCGCTGGAGCTCCTTGATCCGGTAGAGGATCTGCTCCTGGATGATCACGTCGAGCGCGGTCGTCGGCTCGTCGGCGATGATGAGCTCCGGGTCGAGCGCGAGGCTCATGGCGATGATGACCCGCTGGCGCATCCCGCCGGAGAGCTGGTGGGGGTAGTCCTCGACGCGGTCGGGGTCGAGCCCGACCAGCCCCATCAGCTCCCGGGCGCGCTCGTAACACTCCGCGTCGGACATCTCCCGGTGTTCCTGGATCGCCTCCTTGATTTGGTCTTTGACCCGGTACACCGGATCGAGGCTGTTCATCGCGCTCTGGCTGATCATCGACATCATCTCCCAGCGAATCTCGCGTCGCTCGCGGTTCGAGAGATGGGTGATCTCCTCGCCGTCGAAGATGATCTCGCCGCCGGTGATCTCGCCGTTGTCCGGCAGCGCGCCCATGATCGCCTGTGCGAGCGTCGTCTTCCCACAGCCGCTCTCGCCGACGATGCCCAGGGTCTCCCCCTCTTCGAGGGTGAACGAGACCCCCCTGACGGCCTCGACGTCCGGATCGCCCGCGTACGTCACGTGTAGATCGTTGACTTCGAGTAGTGTCATTGTTCTTGGAGTTCGGGGTTCAGTTGCTCTTCGTAGCCGCGACCGATGAGGAACGCCGAGATGACCGTCAGCATGATCGCCATGCCGGGCATCGTGAACCACCACCACGCGTCGCGGGCGAGCGCCTGTGACTGCTGTGCCGACTGGAGCATCTGCCCCCACGTGACCGCGGTCGGGTCACCGAAGCCGAGGTAGCTGATCGAGGCCTCGGTCAGGATCGCCCACGCGATCGCGAAGCTTCCGTAGAGGAACACCAGCGGGAGGACGTTGGGCGCGATGTGTCGGTAGATGATCCGCCGATCGCTGGCGCCGACGGTCCGGGCGCTCTTGACGAACGGTTTCTCCTTGAGGTTCAGCACGTGCGAGCGGACGACCCGTGCGGTCTGGCGCCACAGCAGCAACGCGATGGCGCCGACGATGGTCCACTTCGACGGCTCCCAGAGCGCGACGAGCACGATGATGAACGGCGTGAAGGGGATGCCGTAGGCGAAGTCGACCAGCCGCATCAGGGCGTCGTCGACGTAGCCGCCGTAGTAGCCCGCGATCAAGCCGACGTTCATCCCGACGAACGCGACACTGATCGCACTGAGCAGGCCGATCTGGAGCGCCGGGCGCGCGCCAAACACGAGCTGGCTGAAGATGTCACGGCCCGCGCTGTCGGTGCCGAGGGGATGCTCGGCGCTGGGCGGAGCCAGCGAGTTGCCGTAGTCGGTCTCGGTCGGCTCGTAGGGGGCGATCACCGGCGCGAAGATCGCGACGAGGATGATCGCGAGCAGGATGATGATGCCCGCAAGCCCCATCGGCTCCTGTTTGAGGAAGGCGAGACGGCGACGCCACGCGTCGACCTGGCGTTCCCGCCACGTCGAGAACTCCGAGTCGAGGGGGTTGTCGGTCGGCTGCGAATCGAGAGCCGAGGTGTTCTGGTCACTCATGAGTCAGTCGTAGGTGATCCGCGGATCGAGGTAGCCGTACGCCAAGTCCGCGAGGAAGTTCGCGATCAGTACCAGTCCGGCGAGGATCAGGAACGTCGCCTGCGCCACGGGGTAGTCGTTCGCGATCACCGCCCGGACCATCTCTCGGCCCAGGCCCGGCCACGCGAACACGGTTTCGAGGACGACGCTGCCGCCAACGGCGAAGCCGGCGGCGACGGCAAACGCCGTCACGATCGGGAGCAGCGCGTTCCGGGCGGCGTGTTTCAGCATCACCGAGAAATCGCTGATCCCCTTCAGCTCCGCGAAGTCCACGAAGTCCTCGTTCATCACTTCGAGCATGCTGTTGCGCATCAGCAGCGCCGGCAGGCTGTAGAAGTAGAACGCCTGGACGAGCGCCGGCAGGATCAGGTGTCGCAGGAAGTCGGGGCTGGTGAACTGTGCGAGCTTGCTGGAGTAGGTCACCCCCGGCTGCGACATCGACCCCGCGGGGAGCCAGCCGAGCTTGAACGAGAACAGCCAGATACCGAGCAGCCCCGTCCAGAACACCGGCGCACTCCGGGAGATGAGCGCGAACACGACGCCGAAGCGCTCGCGTTTCGTCCCGCGGTTCCACGCGAGGTACGCGCCGAAGGGGACGCCGATCAGGTACGCCAGCACGACAGACGTGCCCATCAGGGCGAGCGTGTTCCAGATGCGGTCCTGAATGATCCCCCAGACCGGGTCGCCCGTGATGTAGGAGAGCCCGAAGTTGAACGTGACCAGGTTGGTCATGTACTTCCAGTACTGGACGTGGACGGGCTGGTCGAGCCCGAACGTCGCCCGTATCTGTGCCGCTTGCTCCTGGGTGAACCCGGTGCCGATGTACGCCGCCAGCGGATCACCGGGCGCCGCCCGGAACAGGAAAAACAGCATCGTCGCTATCGCAAAGTAGAGGACGACGATCTGAATGATACGCCTCGTGACGAATTCTTTGAGTCCCATATTTAAAAGAAAAGAGGCCTAGGGCTGATCGTCCCCGTCGATCTCGGTGTTGTCGGCGGGCATGTACAACATCCCGTCGCTCTCGTCCCAGACGAAGCCGGCCTCGATGAGTTCGTTCGCGGCGGCCTGCAGGCTGAACTCGTACCGTTCGAGCTCGCTGTTGTGCCAGTTCTCCAGCGCCGAGGAGACCAGCGTGTTCGGCGCGATCGACCCCCAGCCGCCGTAGATGTCGTTGACGATCGTCTCCTTGTCGAAGCGGTGGTTCATCGCGCGGCGGAACCCGTCGATGTGGAACGGCGGGCGATCGTTGTTGTAGGAGATCTGCTTGAACCCGACCGTCGTCGTCGCGGCCATGCTGAGGCTGTCGTTCTCGTCGACGCGATCCTGCAGCACGTCCTTGTCGCCGCGGTAGTTCGCCAGCATGTCCAGCGTGCCGTTCTCGAGTTGGGTCAGCATCGTCTGGACGCTGGGGATGATCCGGGAGTTACGCGCCTCGTAGGCGATCGGGTCGAAGTGGTCTTCGAACCGCTCCAGACGGACCTCCTCGGAGGATTTCCAGTGGACGAACTCCATCGGCCCCGACCCCAGGGGCTCCTCCTCTTGGTACAGCATCGGGTTGTCGACGTCCATCCGGTTCTCGATGATGTCGGTCCACTTGTGCTTGGGGATGATCGCAATGCGGCCCATCGCCGCCATCGGGAACGGCGCGAAGTGGTAGTCGAAGCTGAACTCGACGGTGTGGTCGTCGACGACCGTGATCTCGTTGACCGGCTCGACCGGCCCCGAGAAGTACGTCGAGTAGTCGCGGTGGATGTTGTAGCTGTACTTCACGTCCTCGGCGGTGACCGGCTCGCCGTCGTGGAACGTGTGGCCCTCCTTGATCGGGACTTCGAGGGTGGTGTCGTCCTTCCAGTTGAACTCCTCGGCGAGGCGGGGCTCGGGCAGGGCCGACTCGTTGGGCCAGGCCAGGCGGTCCCAGATCATCCGGTGCTGGATCATGTCGATCTCACCGGACTGGTCGAACGGATTGAGCGCCTGCAGCTCCTGATCGTACGCGATGTTGAGCTCCGTCCGGTCGCCGGTGGGCTCCATGTTGGCGAACGTCAGCATGTTCACCGCACCCATCCCGTTGAGCTCGACGACCCCCTCCCAGCGCTCGCTGTTCCACGGGATCGTCTTGTCGGGGTACATCAGGAACGTGCTCGGCCCCCTGTCGTGGAAGATCTGCTGGCACTCCTTGACCAGCTGTTCGCGGGCGTCCTGGTCCAGCTCCTCGCGCTGGGCCATCACTTTCTCGTCGTACTCCTCGTCCTCCCAGAAGTAGTAGTTGTACCCCGTCTGGAAGCTCGAGTGCCCCATCTGGACCGAGAACTCGTCGGGGTCGAGTCGGGACGGGCGCCCGACCATCTGCCAGAACGTCATGTCCCAGTCCTCGCCGTCCCAGACGGTCGAGGACTGGGAGGGCCACGTCATCGTCTCGACGGTGGTGTCGAGGCCGAGCTTGGCGATCTCCTCGGTCACGAACATCGACGTCTCGTGGTCGTCGGGCTGTGCGTCCGGGGGGTTGACGATCAGGGTGAGCTCGGGGATCGCCTGTGCGTCGTCCAGTTCGCTCTGGGGGACGACGTTCTCGGAGGGCACTTGGAACCCCTCCATCTCGACGGTGTCGCTGTCGCCGCCGCCCGCGACGGTCTCCGTGTCGGTGTTGTCGCCGCCGTCACCGTCGCCGCCCGCACAGCCGGCGAAGGAAGCGAGCGTCACCGTCGCTCCCAGTGCGCCGGTCTTTTTCAGAAAGTTGCGTCTCTGTACCGGGTTGTCGGGTCTCTGGTCGGTCATGGGCTTACGTTTGGTTCTCACTGTCATGGTATATAGTGTCTTGGGTTGTTCCCATAATTCTTACATTACACTCAGCCCCTCACATTGCCGAACGAATCCCGGAGAGGCGCATAGAGCTATGGTTGTGGCCGCCGACGGCGGGCGTATGCGAGCAGTTCACATCGTCGACAGCGGTGCCCCGGAGGACGTACTGGCGATCCGCGAACTCCCGCGACCCGAACCCGGCCCGGAGGAGGTGACGGTGGCGGTGCGGGCGTGTGCGCTCCAGCACGCGGACGTGTTCGCCCGCGTCGGCCACCCGGAGATCGAGGCGACGTTCCCGAAGCGGCCCGGAACGGAGATCGCGGGCGTCGTCGACGAGGTCGGCGACGGCGTCGAGGGGTGGACGCCCGGCGACCGGGTCAACGTCTACCACCACGTGAGTTGTGGGGAGTGTGAGTTCTGTGAGCGGGGCGAGCAGACGATGTGCCCCCACGATCGGAAGTTCGGGAGCGACTTCCCCGGCGGGCTGGCGGAGTACGTCCGGGTGCCCGCGGCGAACCTCGAATCGGTGCCCGACGACGTCGACATGACGACGGCGGCCGCCTGGCCCTCCTCGTTCACGACCGCGTGGCGAATGCTCGTGAGCGGCGGGGGACTGGAGCCGAGCGAGACCGCGCTGATCCTCGGCGCCAGCGGCGGCGTCGGCCACGCCGCCCTCCAGCTCGCCGACCGGATCGGCGCCGAAGTGTACGCGACGACCTCCGCCGACTGGAAGGCCGAGAAAGCGGGGGCCTGGGCGGAGGCGATGATCGACTACACCCAGGAACCGTTCGACGAGCGTGTGGTCGAACTCACCGATGGCCGGGGGGTGGACCTCGTCGCCGATCACGTCGGGGAGGAGACGTGGCAGCGGTCCATCGACAGCCTCGCGACCGGCGGGCGCATGGTGATCTGCGGCGCGACTTCGGGGCCGGACCCCGACATCGACATCCGCTCGGTGTACCAGCGCCATCGGCGGATCCTCGGGACGCCGATGGGGAGCCGCCAGGACTTCCGGGACGTCGGCCACCTGATCGCCCGGGGCGAGGTATCGCCGGTCGTCGACCGCGTGCTCCCGCTCGATCGCGTCGCCGAGGGCCACCGCGCCATCGAGAACCGGGAGGTGTTCGGCAAGGTCGTCGTGACGCCCCAAGAGTGAGCCGTCGCTCGTGCGGGGATCGCCCGGGAGCCATCCGGTGGTCGGCACGCGAAGGTTTTTGTGCCACGGATTGACTTACCAATACGATGTCTCAGGAGAGTGCCGGCCAGAAGTCGCTAGACCAGTACGAATCACGACTCACGGACGCAGTGTCGATCGACGAGCCCTGGGCGCTGCTGGAGGAGTTCTCGGAACTCGAGCGCGTCTCGGGCACCGAGGACGAACGGCGCGCCGCCGAGTACCTCACCGGGCGGCTGGACGCCGTCGGCGTCGAGTACGAACGTTACGATCCCGAGCTGTACATTAGCCAGCCCCACGACGCGTCGGTCACGGTCGACGACGGCGCCTTCCAGCCGGGACCGGTGAAGACCGTCGCGTTCTCGGCGTCGCGGTCGGTGACCGGCGAGCTGGTGTACGTCGGCGAGGCCGAGCAGAGCGACGTGGGCGCCGACGACGGGAGCCAGTACCACGCCGTGAACGTCACTCGGCCCTACGCCGACGTGGACGATCTGAACGGGAAAGTCGCGCTCACCGCGGCGGGGAGCCTCTCGATCCGGGCGACCCGGGTGCTGGAAGAGAAAGGCGCCGCCGGCGTAATCGCGATCCACGAACACGAGCGCGAACCGCACGACGGGATCGCTACGTCCGTCTGGGGCGGCGCACCCCCCTACGACGAGAAGGAGCGCATCCCGGACATCCCGATCGCCAACGTCACCCGGCCGGACGGCGACGAGCTGCGGTCGTACGCCGACGCCGAGACCACCCACGAGGTGACGCTCGAAACCGACGTGAGGACCGACTGGATGGCGTGTCCGATCGTCGAGGCCCGCATCGAGGCCGGGAACGCCGACCCCGACGACGAGGATTTCGTGCTGCTGCACGGCCACTACGACTCGTGGGCCGTCGGGATCGCGGACAACGCGACCGGCGACGCCGGCCTGCTGGAGTTGGCCCGCGTCTTCGAGGAGCACTCCGAGGAGCTGCAGCGTGACCTCCGTGTCGCGTGGTGGCCCGGCCACTCCACGGGGCGCTACGCCGGGTCGACGTGGTACGCCGACGAGTTCGCGATGGCGCTCGCCGAGGACTGCGTCGCCCACGTGGACATGGACAGCCCGGGTGCGAAGGGCTCCACCGAGTACGTCGACATGGCGTGCTGGATGCCGGAGATGCACGGCGTGGTCTCCGGCGCGATCGAGGACGCCACCGGCGCCCCCTACAGCGAGAACCGCCCCCGGCGCGCCGGCGACTACTCGTTCAACAACCTCGGCGTCTCGGGTGCGTTCACGCTCTCCTCGAACATCCCCGCCGACGTGCGGGAGACGATGCGCTGGCACACGGTCGGCGGCTGTGGCGGGAACGCCGACGCCTGGCACCTCAGCACCGACACGATCGACAAGGCGGGCAAGCCCGAGCTGGTGCGTGACATCCGGATGTACGCCGTACTGGTCTCGCGGCTGCTCCGGGCGGACGTGCTCCCCCACGACCACGTTCGAAACGTCGAGCGCCATCGCTCGATCGTCGCGGACTACGACGAGCTCGCCGGCGACGCGTTCGACTTCGCTCCCACCCTCGACGCGCTGGACGAGCTCGCCGACGCGGTCGAGTCGTTCTACGACGGCGTCGAAGCCGGCGAGATCGACCCCGAAACCGCGAACGAGACGATCAAGACGCTGTCGCGGACGCTGACCCGGCTCAACTTCGTCAGCGACGGGCAGTTCGAACAGGACCCGGCGTACAACCGCCCACCGTACCCGCGCTTCGAGCACACCTCGCTGTTCGAAGTGTACGACGAGGACGACGACGAGTACCGGTTCCTGCAGGTCGAACTGCAGCGGGCACAGAACGACGCGGTGTTCGAGCTGTCGCGGCTGCAGGAGGCGCTCCCGAACTGACTGGCCGACGGCTCAGTCGAACAGCGCGTCGTCGAGTTCGACGCCCAGCCCCGGGCCCTCGGGGACGGGCGTGTCGGCCGCCCGCTCGATCGATCGGTCGACCGGATCTTCTGCGATGAGGTTGGCGCCCAGCTCCGCCGCCGAGGAGAGCGTCGGGAGCACCGACGCCACGTGGAGGTTCGCCGCCACGCCGAGGGAGGTTTCGAACGCGCTGACCAGCGTCACCGGGAGGCCGGCGTCGGCTGCCAGCTCGCCCATTCGGACGATCTCGATCAGCGACCCCGCCTTGGCGAGCTTCGCACAGAACCCCGAGACCGCCGCGGGCTCGCGAGTGAGCTCGCGCACCTCCGCGACGTCGTGGACTGCCTCGTCGGCGAACACCGGTACCCCGCGGACGGTCCGCAGCGACCGGAGGTCGCCGGCGGCGTCGGCGGCCACGGGCTGTTCGTAGTACTCGACGAACGCCTGCCGGTCGATCCGATCGATGGCCCGAACCGCCCGTTCGTACGACTCCCAGCCGGTGTTGGCGTCGGCGCGGACGAACACCTCTTCGGGGTCGGCCCGCTCGGCGAGCTCTCGGGTGACGGCGTTGATCCGCGCGGCGTCGCCGTCGAGATCGCCGTCGACCTTGATCTTGAACGTCCGGAACCCCGCCTCGAAGGCGTCGACGACGTTCGCCGCCACCGTCTCCGCCGGGAGCGCGCCAGAAGCGAACGCGAGCGGGACCGACTCTCGGCGGGGCTGACCCAGCAGCTCGCGGACGGGGACGCCGAGCTGTTTCGCTCGGAGATCGAGCAGCGCCATCTCGACGCCGGCGCTCGCACCCGGGTTACCCGGGAGGCGGTCGGCCAGATCACGGCAGGTGCCGAGCGCCGCCGTGACCGGTTTCCCCTCGATCGCCGGGACGAACTCCGATCGGACGATCGACGCCATGGTGGCCGCGGTGTCGCCGGTGAACCACTTCAGCGCCGACCCTTCGCCGTAGCCGGTCGAGTCGTCCGTGCGCACCCGCACGAACACGTGTTGGGTGGGGCTCTGATCGTCGTACGACGTCGGGAACGCGTCGGCGTAGGGAATCTCGCGGCTCACGACCTCGACACTCGTTATCATGGCAACATCAGTGTGAACGAACGAATTAAGCGTTGTGCCGGTTCCCCTGATACTCACCCCCATGCGAGTATTGAAATAGTTCGGTTCGCAACACCAGCTTGCATGAGCGAGGCAATCACCGACAGGAGCGCGCTGAGCGACGTGGAGCGGCGGGTCGTCGACGAGATCTCGATCGACGAGCCCTGGGACCTCTTAGAGGAGTTCTCGGAGCTGAACCGCCTCTCCGGCTCCGAGGACGAACGGGCGGCCGCGAGCTACCTGACCGGCCGACTCGACGCCCTCGGTGTCGAACACCAGCGGTTCGACCCCGAACTGTACATCAGCCAGCCCCACGACGCGTCGATCCGAACGATCAACAAGACGTTCGAGCCCGGCATCGTCAAAACCGTCGGGTTCTCGGCGTCGACGACGGTGGAAGCCGAGGTCGAGTACGTCGGCACCGCCAGCAGCGACCTCGTCGACGACGGCGAGGCGGGCCCCCGCGAGCCGTTCGCGGAGCTTGACGATCTCGAAGGGCGGATCGCGCTGGTCGACGGCGGGAGCTTCTCTATCGGCGCCACGACCCTCCTGGAGGAGAAAGGCGCCGGCGGCGTGATCGCGATCCACGAACACCGACGGGAGCCACACGACGGGATCGCGACGCCGGTGTGGGGCGGTGCACCCCCCTACGACGAGCGCGAACGCATCCCGGACGTGCCGATCGCCAACGTCACGAAACACGACGGCGAGATCCTCCGGGAGTGGGCCGAGAGCGAGGAGGGGCTCGAGCTCGAACTGTCGACCGACCTCACGACCGACTGGATGGCGTGCCCGATCGTCGAGGCACGGATCGAGGGCGGGGCGGCTCCCGAGAACGACGACTTCCTGCTGCTGCACGGCCACTACGACTCGTGGTACGTCGGCATCACCGACAACGCGACCGGCGACGCCGGAATGCTCGAACTCGCCCGGGTGTTGGAGAAGCACAGCGACGAGCTGAAACGCGACATCCGCATCTGTTGGTGGCCCGCCCACTCGACCGGGCGCTACGCCGGATCGACGTGGTACACCGACGAACACGCGCTCGAAATCGCCGAGCGCTGTGTCGCACAGGTGAACATGGATAGCCCCGGCGCGAAGGACTCCGCGGAGTACACGGACATGTCCTGCTGGACGCCCGAGGCGCACGGCCTCGTGACCGACGCGATCGACGACGTCGCCGGCATCCCCTCCGCGGAGCAGTTCCCGCCGCGTGCGGGCGACTACTCCCTCGACAACATCGGCGTGACCGGCTTCTTCATGCTGGGCTCGAACATCCCCGAAGAGGTCAGGGAAGAACGCGGCTACCACCCTGTCGGCGGCTGCGGCGGGAACTCCGACGCCTGGCACGTCTCGACTGATACCCTCGACAAAGCTGGGAAGGACGAACTCCTGCGAGACATCCGGATCTACGCGGTCAGCATCCTGCGCGTACTGAACGCGGAGCTGCTGCCGTTCGACCACGCCCGGTACGCCGACCGCCTGATCGACCAAGTCGAGGAGTACGACGACGCCGCCGGCGACGCCTTCGACTTCGGGCCGACTCTCGACGAACTCCGGGCGCTCCGCGAGGAGATCGGGTCGTTCCGGGAGCGCGCCGAAGCGGGCGAGATCGACCCCGAGACCGCGAACCGTGCGATCACCGACCTCTCTCGCACCCTCACTCGGCTCTACCTCGTCGAGGACGGGCAGTTCGAACAGGACCCGGCGACGAGCCGGAACCCCGTCCCGCGGTACGACCCGGCCCACGACCTCGCACGCGTCGGCGAGGACGACGCTCGGTTCATCCAGGTTCAGTTGAAGCGCGCACAGAACGAGACGGTGTACGAGCTCCGACAGGCCCGGAACCGCCTCCCCAACTGAGGCGATCGAGCGGGCGCTGTTCCCGCTTTGCAGAACTGTTCTCCCCAGAAATCGAACGCGTGTCCAGTCCGGAGCGGAACGGCTGAGCCAACAGCGCACGCCGAAACCGTGCAGTCGTCGGAACTGCGGCACACGAGGAGTGGTGTGGGACGAACGATGAACCGCTCTCCGGTAACTTCGTTCCGTTTTGCGGGAACGGCTCCCCGAACCATAACAAGTGTACGTTTGTGATAGTTATCGATGGCGCCCTCGGCCGGGTACGATCGTTTTCCACACCGGAACGATCGTTCACTATGAGAATAATTAACACGCTACAGCAGCCTGATGTTCAGTTCGAGCTCCTTCTTCACGTCGAGAAGCAGTTGGGTGTACTCACCGTCACCGTCGCCGACGCGGTTGATCGGTCCCGAAATACCCAAGGCGCCGACGACCCTGTCGTCCTGAGCCTCGATGGGGACCGACACCGCGCCCAGTCCCTCGACCGTCTCCTCGACGTTGGTAGCGTAGCCGCGTTCTCGAACTCGTTCGAGCTCCTCGAACAGCACGGCCGGATCCGTGATGGTGTGTTCGGTGATCGCTTCGAGCCCGTTCCGGTCGATGTACGCCTCGACCTCGGCACGCGGCCACGTCGAGAGAATAGCCTTCCCCCCCGCAGTCGCGTGCAGCGGCCGGAACGTTCGGGCGTCCGACCGGGAGACGAGGCCGTTGCGCCCCGTCTCCTTGAACAGGTACACCAGCCGGCCGTCCTCGTGGGTCGTGAACTGCACGAGCTCTTCGGAGTCGTCGGCGAGATCGCGGACCTTCCGCTTGATCATCGGGTAGGCGGGATCTCGCAGGTGGATGCGGTTGGCGTAGCTGAGGAACTCGAAGGAGACGCGGTACTGGCCGTCCTCCCGACTGACGTACCCGATCGAGATGAGCGTCGCGAGGTGGCGGTGGATCGTGCTTTTCGACAGCGCGAGCGCCTCCGAGACCTGTGTCAGGGTGACCGGTTCGTTATCGCGAACGAATTCGAGGACCTGAAACGATCGTTCGACCGATTTCAGCGGGTTCGAACCGTTTGACATGAGCTTGCCGATGCTTCGCATGGGCCCGGCTTAATTGTTCCGCCAGCCGGAACGATCCTCCCGCTCGTTCAAAGGAATCGGCGCCGCCGAAACACGTATTTGCCGTCCAGCGAACGTCCCCGGTATGCGTGCAGGTCACATTACCCACGAGGGACCGGCGGCCGAAGCCATCGAAATCGTCGACGTCGAGACCCCCGAACCCGGCTCGGACGAACTCCGGCTCCGGGTCGAAGCCTGCGGGCTCAACCGGTTCGACGTGTTCGCCCGGGTCGGCCACCCCGAGGAGGACGACGTGTTCCCCAAACGCACCGGCGGCGACATCGTCGGCGTCGTCGACGCCGTCGGTGAGAACGTCTCGACCGAACGCCTCGGGAACGAGGTGATGGTGTACGGCGGCGTCACCTGCGGGGAGTGTGAGTACTGTCTCGCCGGCGAACACACGATGTGCCACGAGTACGAGATCATCGGCGAGGACCGCCCCGGCGGGCTCGCGGAGTACGTCACGGTCCCGGCCGACAACGTCGACCCGAAACCCGACTCGCTGGGCTGGGTGGCCGCGGCGGCGCTCCCCGCGGCGTTCACGACTGCTTACCGGATGATGTTCACCGTCGGCGATCTTGGCCCCTCGGACACCGCGCTGATCCTCGGCGCCAGCGGCGGTGTCGGCAACGCCGCGCTCCAGTACGCCGACATGGTGGGGGCGACGGCGTACGCCACCACCTCGACCGAGGAGAAAGCCGAGCGACTCGACCGGTGGGCGGACGAGGTGATCGACTACACCGAGACGCCGTTCGACGAGGCGGTGATGGCACTCACCGACGGCCGTGGCGTGGACGTCGTCGCCGACCACGTCGGCGAGGAGACGTGGCAGCGGTCCATCGACAGCCTCGCGATGGGCGGGAAGATGGTCATCTGCGGCGCGACCTCGGGCCCGGACCCGGACATCGACATCCGTTCGGTGTACCAGCACCACCGCCAGATCTTGGGGGCGCCGATGGGGAACCGACAGGAGTTCCGTGACGCTGTGGCATTGGCTGCCCGCGGAGAGGTCGGGCCCGTCATCGACTGCGTGCTCCCGCTAGCGGAACTGGCGGAGGGCCACCGAATCATCGAGGACCGCGAGGTGTTCGGTAAGGTCGTCGTCCGGCCGTCCCGGTAGCGGACGCCCCACGGCCCTCGAAAGAACTATGCTAGCGTAGTGACACCGCTACCCATGGGTACTGACAAGCAGTATCAGGGGTACGAGCCGTTCGAGTATCTGGACGCCGGCGAGGATTACGAGGAGTTCGATACGCAGGACGGGCCGCACTACTTCGACGAGCCGTACGAGATCCCCCTCGACGAAGAGGAGACGGCGCGTGCCGACCGGCTCTCCGCGGCGGAGACGATGGTCTCGCTCCACGAACACGCGTTCTACTTCCCCGAGAACATCGAGGAGATCGACGACTACTGCCGGCAGGGGCGGGCGATGACCGCCTACGACGCGCTGGCAGCGTCGAACCTCGACGCGGTGTTCGACTGGCACCTCGACGGCGTGCTCCGGATGCACTCGAAGAACGGCTGGAAGTTCTCGGAGGTCGTCCACGACCTGGGGATCAGGGCTGCCGACATCGCGAAACAGGAGTTCGTGACCCGTGCGGGCAGCGTCGACGACATCCGCGAGGCCCACGAGAACGGACAGGTCGCGATCGTCCCGAGCATCGAGGGCTGTATGATGATCGAGAACGAGCTCGACCGGCTCGACGTGCTCTACGGGCTCGGCGTCCGCGCGCTGGGGGTCACCTACAGCGAGTCGAACGCGCTCGGGACGGGGATCAACGACGAGGACAGCGACGGCGGCCTCACCAGCTTCGGCGAGAACGCCGTCGAGCGCATGAACAAGCTCGGCATCCTGATCGACCCGAGCCACGCGAGCCGGCAGACCACCCTCGACACCTGCGCGGCGAGCGAGGACCCCGTGATGCTCTCACACAACGGCGCCCGGGAGTTGCTCGACATCACACGCCTCGACGCCGACGAGGTACTCGAAGCCGTCGCGGACACCGGCGGCGTCATCGGGATCCAGTCCGCACCGCACAACGTCGCTTCCCCGGACAACCCGACCCACACCATCGAGTCCGTGATGGACCACTTCGAGTACGTGAAAGACCTCGTCGGGATCGACCACGTGTCGTTCGGGCCGGACACGCTGTACGGCGACCACGTTGGCCTCCACAAGTACATGGGGAAGAACTACGAGAAGTACCCCGACTGGCAGGAGATCGAGTTCGACTACGTCGAGGGGATGGAGAACCCCACGGAGGCGTGGCACAACATCGTCCGGTGGCTCGTCCGCGAGGGGTACTCCGACGAAGAGATCCGTAAGGTCACCGGGGGGAACACGCTCCGGGTGCTCGAAACGGTCTGGTAGCCCGAACGCCGAGGCCGCCGCTCCGGCGCTGTCGGCCGGGCTCAGTTCACCGCCGAGTAGCCGAGCCCGCCGCCGAGGCTCATCAACACGACGCCGATACCGACGATCATGGCGCGATCGACCGTCGTCGCGACCAGGTCGGAGAACGCGCCGAACACGACGATCGAGAACCCGACCGCGGCCAGCACCGCGGCGACGCTCAGCGCGAGCATGAACAGTTTCTGCCCGCCGGCGGTGATCAGACGACTCACGGGATTGGCGCTTTCGGTCATCGGGTGATCGTGTACATCGGTGGCACATAACTGTGTCGTCCGACGCCGGGCGAAAACGGGGTGGGGCGCGTCACCGCGCCTGCGTCACGCCCGTTCAGTCGTACAGGTGACAGGAAACCTGCCGCCCGTCCTCCAGTTCGACGAGTTCGGGCTCCTCGAGCTCACACGGCGTCGTGAACGCGTCAGCCAAGCGCTCGACCGCCGCGTCTTTCTCCCCGCGGGCGAGCGTGGTCAGGGCCTCGTCGACGATGGCCTCGGCCTCGGCGTCGACGAACGCGCCGTCGAAGCGCCGCTGCTTGATCGCGGCGGCGACGGACTCGGGATCGTCGGGCGCCTCGGCCTGCTCCCGTGCGCGCTCGACGCGGACCGAGTCGGTGTCGAGATCCTGTCGGAGGTCCATGAGCTCGCGGAACCGCCCGTCCGCGAACTCGAACTCCTCGGGGGGGATGACCGCCGGACAGCGCGTGTGGAACCGACAGCCAGAGGGCGGGTCCCGGGGCGACGGCGGCTCGCCGCTGATGTCCACGGGCGTCCGCTCGACGGTCGGGTCCGGCACCGGCACCGAGTCGACCAGCGCCTCGGTGTAGGGGTGTTTCGGGTCCTCGACGATCCGGTCGGTGTCGCCGACCTCGACGAACTCGCCGAGGTACATCACCGCCGTCCGGTCGCTGACGTTCCGGATCAGGCTGAGGTCGTGGCTGATGATCGACAGCGTCAGCCCCTCCTCGCGGCGGAGCCGCCGGAGGATGTTGAGCACGCTGGCCCGGATGCTCACGTCGAGCATCGACACCGGCTCGTCGGCGAGCAGGAAGCTCGGGTCGACCACCAGCGCCCGCGCGATCGAGACGCGCTGGCGCTCGCCGCCGCTGAGCTGGTCGGGGAACCGCTGCAGATACTCCTCGGGCGGGGAGAGCCCCACCTCCGCGAGCGTCTCCTCGGCGACGGCGATCCGCTCGGAGTAGGTCAGATCCTCGCCAAGCAGTGCCAGCGGCTCGGTGATCGTCTGCTGCACCGTCATCCGGGGATTCAGGCTCTCGAACGGGTCCTGAAAGATCATCTGAGCCCGGCGACGGAACTCCTCGTTGGGGATCTCGTCGATCGCCTCGCCGTTCAGCGAGATCGTCCCGTCGGTCGCGGGGTGGAGGTTCAGCAGTGTCCGCCCCAGCGTCGACTTCCCGCAGCCCGACTCGCCGACGATGCCGAATATCTCCCCCTCGTTCACGTCGAAGGAGACGCCGTCGACGGCTTTCACCGGCGTCGACTCCCGGCCCAACAGGGAGTCGAGCAGCCCGCTGCCGGTGTCGAAGTACTTGCGGACCGCCTCGGCTTCGAGCACGGCCTCGTCGCCGGGCTCGGCCGCGGCCTCGTCGCCGCCGGCGGCGCCGCCCCACGTCGCCGGGTCGGCAGCCTCCTCCCGGAGGCGGTCGACCTCGTCGACGAAGTGACAGCGCGAGCGGTGGTCGGGCGCGCCCGGCGCCGCCGTCAGGTCGGGGTGGTACTGCTCGCACTCGTCGGTCGCGAACGGACAGCGCGCCACGAACGGACAGCCCTGGTGTTCGCCGGTGAGCTCCGGGGCGGTCCCGGGGATGTCCACGAGCTCGCGATCCGGGTCGGTGATGTCCGGGAACGAGTTCGCCAGCCCCAGCGTGTAGGGGTTCGAGGGGTCGGTGAACACGTCGGTCGCACTCCCGACCTCCATCAGCTCGCCGCCGTACATCACGCCGACGTCGTCGCAGATCTCGGCCATCACGCCGATGTCGTGGCTGATCACCAACATCGCGACGCCCATCTCCCGCTGGAGCTCGTCGAGCTCGGCGAGGATTTCGTCCTGGACGACCACGTCGAGCGCCGTCGTGGGCTCGTCGGCGATGATGAGGTCCGGGTCACACGACATCGCCATCGCGATCACCGCCCGCTGAAGCATCCCGCCGGAGAACTCGTGGGGGTAGTCCGCCATCCGGTCGGGGATGAGGCCGACCTGCTCGAACAGCCCCTCGGCGTGCTCCCGGGCCTGCTCGCGGTCGCGATCCGTGTGGAGCTGGATCACGTCGAGGATCTGGGAGCCGACGGTCTCGACGGGGTTGAGCGCGTTCATCACGTTCTGGGGGATGGTCGCGATCTCGTTCCAGCGGGCGTCGCGAAGCGCCGCATCGCTCACCGCCGTGAGATCGCGGCCGCCCTTACGGACGCTCCCGCCGGTGATCTCGCCGTTCTCGTCGAGCAGGCCGATCAGCGCGCGGGCCGCGGTCGTCTTCCCGCAGCCGGACTCGCCGACCAGCCCGAACGTGGTGCCGGCCTCGACGCTGAAGCTCACGTTCTGGACCGCGTTGACGTCCGGTTCGTCGTCCATCCGGTAGGTGACTGAGAGGTCCTCGACGTCGAGGACCGTCCCCTGTGACTCGTCGGCCGTCGGTGTGGTCGTGCTACTCATTGGTTCGATCCGGGGTTCATGACGTCTTCGAGGCTGTAGCCGATGAAGTAGAACGACGCCGCCAGCAGGGCGATCATGATCCCCGGCGGAATCAGCCACCACGGCGCCGTGTAGATGTAGCCCTGTACCTGTATCCACTGCAGCATCGTCCCCCACGAGACCTGGGTGAAGTCAGCGAGCCCGAGGAACGCCAGGCTCGCCTGGATCAGGATCGCGAACGCCGCGTCCTGTGCGAGGTAGATGAACCCCAGGGGCAGGACGTTCGGCAGGAGGTGTCGCCACATGATCCGGAAGTCGCTGGCGCCGCTTGCCTCCGCGGCCTCGACGAACGGCCGCTTCGACAGCGACAGCACCTGCCCGCGGATGACGATGGCGTTGTTCAGCCACGACTTCGCGACGATGCCGAGGATGATGTTCGTCGTCGTGACGCCGTTGATGAACACCAGCACGATCACCAGCGGCAGGAACGGCAGGCCGTACATCACGTCGACGACGCGCTGGATCCCCTCGTCGACCCAGGTGTTGCTGTAGTAGCCGCTGATGATCCCCAGCGGGACGCCCACCAGCGAGGAGAGCACCCCCGCCGCCAGCCCGATGAACAGCGCCGTCCGGGAGCCGTAGATCAGCTGGGTCAAGATCCCGTGGCCGAGGTGGTCGGTGCCCAACGGGGCGAAGAACGGGTCGCCGAACGCGGGCGGGTGGGGGAGCTGGCTCGCCTGCGAGAACGTCGGGTTGTTGCCAAAGGCCTGCCACTCCAGCGGGTGGGGCGCGATGTACGGTGCGAACACCGCGACGAAGGAGATCGCCGCGATGATCGCCAGCCCCAGCACGCCCAGCCGGGACTCGGTAAACTGTCCCCACGTGCGGCGGACGCCGACGATCAGCGGGTAGAGCCGCTCACGAAGCCCGCTGTCGGAGTCTGCGTCGACCTCTCTGGTCTCGGTCGCCATCAGGCTTCACCCCCGAACTCGATCCGCGGGTCGATCATCGTGTACACCACGTCCGTGACGAGCCTGAGCACGACGATCAACACCCCCAGCGTGTAGAACGCCGCGAGTGCGGTCGGGAGGTCCTTCGCGAAGATGGCGTCGACAAGCAGCTGGCCGATCCCAGGCCAAGAGAACACCGTCTCGACGATGACTGAGCCGTCGATCATGAACGCGATGCCGATGATCCCCTGGGTGACGACCGGGATCAGCGCGTTGCGCGCGCCGAAGCGGGTCATCACCGTCGGCTCGTCGTACCCCTGTGCGCGGGCGAAGTCGACGTAATCGGCGTCGACGACGTCCTGCATCGTCGTCCGCATGATCAGCATCGGCCCGGCCCAGCCGACCAGCGCCAGCGAGAGCACGGGGAGAGTCATGTGCCAGACGAGGTTGATCACCGCGTCGGCCCAGCCGAAGCTGCTCGTGAACGCCGGCATCATCGAGCCGCTGGGGAACAGCCCCATCTCGTAGGAGAACACGCCCACGAGGATCCAGCCCAGCCAGAAAAACGGGATCGAGTACATGAACAGCCCCGTGGTGAACCCCGCGAGGTCGGTCTTCGTCCCGCGTTTCCAGCCTAGGAACGTCCCGATGATCGTCCCCATCGAGTACTGAAGCATGAACGCGGGCGCGAACAGGACGATCGTCGGCACGAACCGATCGAGCAGGCGCTCGCGCACCGGCTCCAGCGTCTGGACGGAGTAGCCGAAGTCGAACACCGTGACGGAGGTGATGAACTCGACGTACTGGAGCCAGATGGGCTGGTTCAGCCCGAACCGCTGCTCGATGTTCTCGATCTGTTCGGTCGTCATCCCCGGACCCACCAGCGCGTCGATCGGGCTGCCCGGCATGGCGTGCATCAGCACGAACAGCAGGCTCGCGAGTATGTAGACGGTGACGACGCTGATCGCCACTCGGCGGAGCAGATAGCGGCCAGTAATCCGAACCATGGAGGTGGTGGGGGAGTTAGGCCTCGCGGACGTTCAGATACGTCCACGGGTTCTGCGTGATACCACCCGGCACCTTCACCCAGCCCTCGAAGGTGTTCGAGGAGGCGTGGAGCCGGTTGGGGTACTCCGTGACGAGCACCGGCTGGTCCTCGTACACCCGGGCCAGCGCCTCCTTGGTGGCGGCTTTCTGGGCGTCGGGCTCGAAGGTGGTCTGTACCTCCGAGATCAGGTCGTCGGCGTTGGTGTACCCCATCGGGTTGAGGTTGACCTGGTCGCTGGAGGAGTCGGCGTCTACGCTGCTGCTGGTGAGCCAGAACCCCATGTACATGTGGGGCTTGGGCATCCAGATCCAGCCCGAAGACCACATGTCGAAGTCCTCCTGCACCCAGATGAGCGAGTTCTGGGAGCCCTCGGCGACCGGCTGGGTCTCCGCGGGGATGCCGACCTCGTTGAGGTTCTCGACGAACCGGGCGCCCGCCTGGGCCTCCACCGGTGCGGTGCTCGGCGGCGTGATCACGAGGCTGATCGGCCCCTGCCCGCTTTCGCCGTCGTTGTTCGTGTGGGCGTCGGTGAGCAGTTCGCCGTCGACGCGGATCTCCTGATCGCCGGTGACCTGATCGGACTCGACGGGGCCGAACGTGTACTCGTGCTCGCCGTCGGCGTTGCGGAGGAACTCACGCGCCTGCTCCACGTCGAGCTGGCCGTCCTCGGTCATGTACGGGCCGTGGTCCATCGGCTCGTCGAAGCTATCCGGCCGCCACGGCTCGTACACGCCCGCGGCCACGTAGTCGCCGGGCTCGGTCAGGCCACGCCGGAGCTGGCTCTGGAGATAGTTGAACGGGTAGATGAACCCCAGGCTCTGCCGGAAGGGCTTGTCGTCGAACGGCACCCGGCGCATGTTGTGGGCGATGTAGTTGTAGCCGCGTGCCCGGGAGTTCCAGACCTTCACCGAGTCGGCGTCCTGAAGCTGGAACGCGCGGTTCGGCGTGATGGAGTTATACGTCAGGTCGACGTTCCCGCGCTGGAGCTCCTGGATCAGCGTCGTCATGTCTCCGAACACGCGGAACCGGAGCGACTCGATGTAGGGCCCCTCGTGGATCTCGTCGGGGAGCGTGTCGGGGTTGGCGTTCAGCTCGTACCAGTTTCCGGGGTTGGAGTCGTTCCACTCGAACCCCTGTGCGCCGATCAGTTCGTCCGGGGCGTACTGGGTGTAGTCGTCGATGTCCTGCCAGATATGCGCCGGCAGGATCGGCACCGCGAACACGCCCGTCTCGGGCGTGAACACCGCGGCCGTGCTGCTCTCGAGTTCGAACTCCAGCGAGTAGTCGCCGGTGGCCTCGATGCTCGCGAGCTGGTTGGTGTTGGACTCGTAGCGGTGGCCCGACTGGTCCATCAGGTACTGGAACCACCAAGCGACACCTTCGGCGTCCAGAGGCTCGCCGTCGGACCACTCGAACCCCTCGGTGAGCGTCACCTCGCCGGTGAGCGAGTCCGGGTCGAACGACCAGTCGTTGAACACGTAGGGGTGGGTGTTCTCCACGTCGGCGGGGTCACGGACCGTCGGGTACGGGTACATGCGATCCATGATCGCCCACGCGTCGGAGTCGGAGGTGACCAGCGGGTTGAACGCCTGTGGCTCCGCGCCGAGGCCGACGATCGGCTTCCCGCCGCGCTCGATGTCCTGCTCCGTCGAGAGCGGCGTCCCCTCGGCGGTGCTGCTCGGCGTGTCCTCGCCGTCGGTCGCGGTGTCCGTCCCGCCACCGCCGGTGCAGCCGGCGAGCCCGATCGCCCCCCCGATTGCGCCGTATCGGAGGACCGATCGACGGTTGACGAGCTTCTCGATGTCTGGGCTGTCGTCTGTCATGGGTCTCTGTCTCGTGGGAACGACCCTCTCACCATAAGTCTTAGCATACCGCCCAGATTTCTCGGGGGAGAACGGGCCAGGGAGGGGCCGTCAGAGCTGCTCGTCGAACCAGCCCCGGGTCCGCTCGATCGCGTCGCGACGGTTGGCCTCGTCGCGGAACCCGTGCCCTTCGTCCTCGTAGATGGTGGCGTCGAAGGGGACCGGGCCGTCGTCGAGCTCGTCGATCAGCTCTTCGGCCTGGTTGATCGGGACGCGCTCGTCCTCGGCGCCGTGGAGCACCCGCAGCGGCGTCTCGACGCGGTCGAGGTCGAACGCCGCGCTGGCTTTCCGGTAGAGTTCCTCGGCCTCCTCGGGCGTGCCGCCCATGTCCCGCTCGGTGAGCAGCCGCCCCACGCGGTCGACCTCCTCGTAGTCGGTGAACTGGTTCGAGACGCCGTACCACTCGACGCCGGCGTCCCACACCTCGGGGTAGCGGGTGAGGCTCATCAGCGTCATGAAGCCGCCCCACGAGCCGCCGTAGATGCCGACGCCGTCGGTGGTGTACGGCAGCGACCGCACGAACCGCGCGGCCTCGCGGGCGTCGTCGACCTGCCCGCCGTGCCAGTCCGCCATCGAGAGCTCCTGGAACGCCCGGCCGTAGCCGCCGGAGCCCCGGAAGTCGATCGCGAACACCACGTAGCCGTGGGCGACGAGGTACTGCTCGATGGCGTGCCAGCCGTCGCCGTACTGGAAGTGGCCGCCGCCGTGGACCTGTACCAGCGCCGGCGCGGGGTCGTCTTCGGTGACGTCCTCGGGTTTGTAGAGGTAGCCGTTGACGTACTGGCCGTCGAAGCTCTCGTAGGTGACGTTCTCCGGGACGACGACGCCGTCGGGAACCTCGGGATCACGGAGCTGCTGTTCGTGCCCCCCGGCGGTCGGGATCGCCCGCGGGTGCGGCGGCAGGTCAGCCTCCGCGTAGGAGAACCCCAGATACTCGCCGTCGGGCGAGAGCGCGACGGGGCCGGCGCCGAAGACGCCATCGTGGACAGTCACGCGGGTCGGGATCCCCCGCGCGTCGCTGTCGTCGTGGAGCAGCATCGCTTCCAACTGCTGTTTCCCCCGCTCGCGGGTCGGGAAGAACAGCCGGTCGGTGCCGTCCCAGATCGGCTGCTGAACGTTGTACTGGTGGGACGCCTCGACCGGGTAGATCTCTCGGCTCCCCCGTCGCAGGTCGTGGACGTGGATATCCTCGGAGTGTCGGTACCACGGCTCGGCGACCTCCTTCGCGAAGAACGCCACCCTGTCGCCGTCGGGCGCCCACGAGGGGACCGACGTGACGCTCAGCCCGCGGGTGAGGCGGTCGACTTCGCCCGTGCCGACGTGGACGACGTGTGCCTCGTCGGCCCAGTCGCGGCCGTGCCAGTCGGCGGCGCCGACGTAGGCGATCCGGTCGCCCTCCGGCGACCACGCGGGCTCCCAGCGCTTGTCGTCGTGGGGGTTCGCGCCCTCGGTGACCTGTTCGAGGTCGCTCCCGTCGCGGTCGACGACCCAGATGTCGTTGCCGGCGTCGCCCCGGCCGGAGACGAACGCGATCCGCTCGCCGTCGGGCGCGAATCGCGGGGCGTTGTCGAACGCGTCGCTCGGTGCGGGCGTCGACTGCTCGCCGGTCTCGGTGTCGTACACCCGGACGTCGCCGCCGCGGGTGTACAGCAGATACCGGCCGTCGGGGCCCCAGTCGACCTGCCCCCAGCGCCCCGAGATGCGCTCGTCGAACGCGACCACGCGCTCGGAGGCGTCGATGTCGAAGCGGTAGTCGTAGACGGTGTCGGCGCCGCGCTCGCGTTCGACGTAGGTGAGCCGTCGGGGCTCGCCGGGGCGCCACGACACCGAGAGCGCGTCGGCGAGGTTCATCACGTCGGGATCGCTCGTCTCCGTCATCGTCGCTCACCCCCGTCGGCCGCGGCGGCGTACGGCTCGCCGTAGCCGATCTCGTCGAAGAACTCCCGGACACGAGCGATGAACTGGTCGTGCTGATCGAGGTTCGGCGAGTGGCCGCTGGACTCGAAGATCACTAGCCGCGAGTCCGGCAGCAGGTCGGCGATCTCGACGCTGGCCTCCGGCGGCGTGATCCAGTCGTGGCGGCCCACGGTCACGAGCGCCGGCACGTCCACGTCGGGCAGGTCGTCGGTGTAGTCCATGTTGGGGTAGGCGTTGGTGAACATCTCGTTGTGGGTCTCGTGGTGGAGATCGCGCTCGGCGGTGGACTCCTTTGCTGCCTCCACGTCGAACGCGTCGAGGTTGGGGGCGTACAGCGGCAGCATCCCCAGCCAGATGCGTTCGAACTCCTCGTCGGACTCGACGTTGCCGTCCATCACCGTCATGAACTCCTCCCAGGTGATGTCGGGCAGGTCGAAGTTCCGAGCCTTCATCTCGTCCCACGACTCCCGGGCGTTCTCGACGGAGTTGTCCTCGTAGGCGTGCGAGGCCGCGGTGTCACGGAGCACGAACCCCTCGAAGTGGTCGCGGTCGCCGAACCGGGTCGCGTACTCCTGGGTGATGAAGCCGCCGTAGGAGCCGCCGACGAGCACCACTTCGTCGAGGTCGAGGTGTTGAATCAGCCCCTCGCAGTCCCTCGCATACTGCTCGTTCGAGTAGGGTTCGGTCAGGCTCGACTGCCCGCAGCCTCGATGGTCGTACACCACCAGTCGGTAGGCGTCGGTGAGCGCGTCGAACGCCTCCTTCCCCTTCTGGTGGTCGCTGATGCCGGGCCCGCCGTGCAGCGAGACGATGGCGGGCGCGTCGTCCGGGCCGTGGACCTCGTAGTAGAGGTCGGCCCCGTTGATCTCTGCGTACATCTCCTCGGGTTACCCACTCGGCCGGGGTAGCAAATAGCTTGTGTACAGGTCACGTTTACCGCGACCCGTCGGCGTCAGCTTGAAGCCCCGCGCCCCGAACTGGCACGCGTATGTCCGAGGCCCCCAGCCCCGAGGACGTGGCGGCGTACGCCGACCGACTCTCGCTGTCGGTCGCCGACGCCGACGCGCTGGCCGAACAGTTCGCCGAGCAGGACGCGGTGCTCGACGCGCTCGACGCGGTCGCCGCTCCGGAGCCGCCCGAGCGGGAGCACTGGGCGCCCGACCCGGACGCCGACGAACTCGGCGCGTGGCTCACGCGCTGTGACGTAGCCCGCGGGGGCGTTTCCGGCCCGCTCGACGGGCTGACTGTCGGCGTGAAGGACAACGTCGCGGTGGCGGGCGTGCCGATGACCTGTGGCTCGCCGCTGCTGACCGACCCGGCCTACGTCCCCGCCCGGGACGCGACCGTCGTCGCCCGACTGCTCGACGCTGGCGCCCGGATCGTCGGCAAGACCAACATGGACGAGTTCGCCTTCGGCGGCAGCCGCGAGAGCATGCGACTCCGCCTCGCCCGGAACCCCCACGACCCGGCGCGCCAGCCCGGCAGCTCCTCGGCTGGCAGCGGCGTCGCCGCCGCCACCGGCGAGGTCGACCTCGCGGTCGGCTCCGACACGGGCGGGTCGATCCGCTTCCCCGCGGCGTGGGCCGGCGTCCCGGGGCTCAAACCCAGCCGGGGGCTGGTGAGCCACGCGGGGTTCGTCCAGTACGCCAAGACGCTCGACAACGTCGGCTTCCTCGCCCCGACCGTCGAGAACCTCGCGCTCGGCCTCGACGCCGTCTCTGGCCCCGACCCGCGCGACGAGCGGACCCACGACGGCGAACCCACGGCCGCGGCAGACGCCGTCGTCGACCCGGCGCCCGAAGCGCTCACGATCGGCCTCCCCGAGGAGCTGTTCGGCGCGGCACCCCGGATCGACGGCGTCGTCCGTGACGCGGTCGACGAGCTCGCGGCCGCCGGCGCGACCGTCCGGTCGGTGTCGATCGAGAACTACGACCGCTGGCTCCCGGCCTGGCTGGCTATCGGGATGACCGAGGTGGGGAACTACCTCGCGGCCGACACCACGAACTACTGGTCGCTCTCGCCCGGCGAGCGGGCGTTGATCGAGCGCCTCCACGAGGCCCGCGGCGGCGAGAGCGAGCTCGGCGCGCCGCTGAAAGCCGCGATGCTGTACGCCGAACACCGGAGGCAGGCCGACGGCGACGCCGCCTACGTCGCCGCCCACGAGGCTCGACGCCACCTCGCCGCGGGCGTGGACGACGCGCTCGCGGACGTGGATGTACTCGCTTCGCCGACTGTGCCGATGCTTGCACCGACGTGGGACGAGGCGGTCGACGACCTGTTCGGCGCGCTCGCGAACACCGGGCCGTTCAACGTCAGCGGCCACCCCGCGGTCAGCGTCCCGTGTGGCAGCCTCGACGGGCTCCCGGTCGGTCTCCAGTTCGTCGCCGAACGCGGCGCCGACGCGACGGCGCTGCGGGCAGGTGCCTGCTGGACCACCGTAGATGGGTCGGACAGCGACTGACCGCGGGCGATCCGGAGTGGCTGATCGGGGTGAATCCGTGTACTGTTCCCGCGACCCAAACGGCTAAGTAACGCTCCGGTCCGTGTGAGACGTATGGGTGCAGACAAGCAGTTCGACGGGTACCAGCCGTACGACTACCTCGACGCCGACGAGGACTACCGCGCGTTCGAACTCACGGAGAAGACCGCGGGGTTCGAGCCCCGGACGATCGAGCTCTCCGACGAACAGGAGGCGCGCGTCGACGAGCTCACCGACGACGTGGTGCTCTCGCTGCACGACCACGCGTTCCAGTTCCCCGCGGAGATCGACGAGGACCTGTTCGACTACATCCGCGAGGGGCGGATCCACACCGCCTACGAGTTCCTCGCGGAGACTAACCTCGATGCCGTCTTCGACATGCAGTTCGACGGGCTCTCCAGCGTCCACTCGCTGCACGGCTGGAAGTGGGACGACATCACCCACGAGGTCAGCATGCGGGCCTGTGATCTCGCCCACTCCGATTACGCGTTCCAGTGTCGGAGCGTCGACGACATCCACCGAGCCCGCGAGGAGGGGAAGCTCGCGGTCGTCCAGTCGATCGAGTCGGCGGCGATGATCGAGAACGAGCTCGACCGGATCGAACAGCTGTACGGCATGGGTGTTCGCTCGATGGGGATCACCTACAACAGCTCGAACGCGCTCGGTACCGGCGGCGGCGACATCCACGAGCGCGACGGCGGGCTCACCGGGTTCGGCGCCAGCGCCGTCGAGCGGATGAACGACGTGGGGATGGCGATCTCGGTCAGCCACGCCAGCCCGCAGACCTCGCTCGACGCCTGTGCAGTGAGCGAGAAGCCCGTGTTCGACACTCACGCACTCGCAAAGGGCGCGGGGATGGGTGCCCGCGGCACGTCCGACGAGGTGTTCGAGGCGATTGCCGACACCGGCGGCGTCGTCGGCCTCCTCTCCTCGACTCACCTGCCCGACATCGAGACGTACATGGAGCACTTCGAGTACGTCGTCGATCTGATCGGGATCGACCACGTCGCGTTCGGGCCGGACGTGCTGTACGGCGACCACACCGAACTGCTGCGCGTGCTCTCGGAGTACCACGGGATGGAACTGCCCGAGTCCACCCTCCAGAGCGAGTACGTCGAGGGGCTCGAGAACCCCACGGAGGCCTGGCAGAACATCCCGCGCTGGCTGGTCGCGAACGGCTACGACGACGAGGAGATCGAGAAGGTGCTCGGCGGGAACGTGCTCCGCGCGCTCGAACAGGTCTGGTAGGACTGCCCCGCCCTTTCTCCAGTTTTTGCCCGTCCACGAGCGGCGGCGCTGCCGACGCCCCCTGCTGAGAAGGTTTCGCTAACCGTGGTTTTGAACTGAATAATATTCTAGTATGTTTAGTAAAGATAAAAACACCAATGTCCGTTTTCGAACGTCCCCGTTACTCGCAAAATGCCAATTACCGCCGCGGAAAACGTGTTACTCTGCCCCACAGTCGCACTCGGCACAGGCACAGAACGCTCCCGCCGCGAGCGCCTCCTCGACGGGGACGGCCGTCCCACAGGCCGAGCAGCGAACGCGGATCGTGACTGTCGGCTCCACCTCGCCGCCGGCGGCGAGACTCTCCTTGTTCACCAGCGACCGGACCGCCTCGGCGGCCTGCGCCGTCGTGTACTCCGCGAGGTCGTCGAGTCGGTCGGCCTCCCAGTCCGATGGGGGTTCGGGGTCGCGCTCCGCCCCCAAACAGTCCCGCAGGTGGGTTCTGACGACGCTGTAGGAGAGGAAGTCGTCGCGAAGGTCGTCGACGGCGACACCGGCCCGGCGGAGCAGCGCCGCGACCGCGTCGGCGGTGTCGTCGTCGGTCAGCCGGTCGTACCGGGAGCGCGCCTCGCCGCCGCCGGTAGGGAGGCCGACGTGCTCCATCTCCCGGCGCAGCAGCGCGGCGTTGAGCCAGTCGGCGAGCCGCCGGTACCCCATCCGTTCGCCCGACTCCCCTCGCCAGCGCGCGACGAGCTCGTCGTCGAGCCGGTCGAGCCCCCGTTCGTCAAGCACGCGACACACCTTACAGCCGTGGTCGGTCATCGCGCCCCGCTACCGGCCGGAGGAAGAAATACCCCCGGCCTCACTCCTCGTCGCCCTCACGGAGCCCCTGCCGGTAGTAGTCCTCCAGATCGCTCCGGCGGTCGGTAACGACGATGAAGTCGATCTCGGCCACGCAGTCGTAGCCGCGGATCTCGGTGACCATCGCGTCGATGTCGGCCATCGTCGGCGCCATCCCGACGCCGTAGATGTCGTACGTCCCGATTCCCTTGGTGACGTGCCAGAACGGCATCTCGGCGATGCGGTCGAACGCCTCGTCCTTGTCGCCCGGGCCGTCGGTCGCCCGGACCGAGATCCGGACGATCTCCCACGCCAACTGCTCGGGGTCGAGCAGGAAAAACGGCGTCGTCGCCGCCATCAGATCGGTCACGCGTCGGCGGACCCCCTCGGCGCTCATCTGGTACCCCTCCTCCTCCAACCGACGGGAGAGCTGTTGGTAGGACATCCGCGGGTCCTCCGAGAGGATCACGAGGATCTGTGTGTCGATCGCGTCGAACGCGTCGAACGGGGATTCGCTCATACCCACCCTGTCGGTGGGGGCGTGTTAACAGTATCGTCGACAGCACGACGAGGCCCCCGCGAGCGGGCGCCGAGCCGACTCAGATGTCGGTGATCCGCTCGTACTCGTCGTCGAGCGCGGCGGCGTCTTCCGGCAGAAGTGCGACCAGGAGGTAGTCAGCGTAGTCGGCGAAGTAGTCGACCAGCGCCGCGATGCGGGCCGAGTCGATCGCCTCCAGCGAGTCCAGCAGCACGAACGGAACCGTCTCGGCGACGTCGTGAACCAGATATCCGGCCAGCGCGAACACCAGCCCGATCACTTCCCGCTCGCTCTCCGAGAGGTGCTCGACGGTGTCCTCGTAGGCCGCGCCCGACTCCGTCGTGCGGACGACGTGGAGCTCGAACGTCTGCTCGGTCACTTTCCGGCGTCCCTTTCGGGTCTCCTGTTCGATGCGTTCGATCCAGATCCGGTCGAGGTTGTCGTAGTCGAGCAGCCCGAGCACGGACGCCATGTGGTCGTTGAACGCCTCGACGGCCTCCCGCTCGATGCGGTCGATCCGGGTCCGGAGCCGCTCGATGCGATCCGTCACCGACTCCAGCTCCTCGCGAACGTCGCCCTCCTCGCCGATCCGCTCTTCGGCCGCGGCGATCTCGCTTTCGACCTCCTCGAGGTCGCCCTCCAGCCGATCGAGTTCGTACTCCAGCTCGTTCGCGCTCTTGTGGAGATCCAGAATCTCGCCGTACTCCGCCGCTTCCAGCTCTTCGACTTCGGCCTCGATCCGTTCGATCTCCTCGGTCAGCGAGTCACGTTGGCCCCGGAGCTCCTCGACGGTCGCTTCGGCCTCCTCGATCTCGTCGTCCAGCTCGCGCAGCCGGCGTTCGTGCCGCTCACGCTCGCGACGGCTCTGCTCGATCTCGCGTTTCTCCGTTTTGAGCTCCTCGATCTCGCGTTCCAGCCGGTCGACTTCGCCGACTTTCGACTGGCTGTGTTCGCGGAGCTGCTCGACGGTCGCCTCGATCTGGCCGGGTTCGACGTCGGTGCCGCAGGTCCAGCAGGTGACGCTGTCGTCGACTAGCTGCTCCGTGACGCTGTCCTCACCCGCGGCCGTTAGCTCCGGCGGGGTCGCGGTCCCATCGTCGTCGAGCATCCCCTCGTTGAACTGGATCACGCTCTGGAGCTCGTTCACCTGCGACTCGACCTCCCCCTTCCGCTCGCGGAGCTCTCGGAGCCGACTGTCGATATCCTCGGGATCGGTGTCAGGTGGGTCAGACAGCTCCTCCAGCTCCGCCTCGTGCTCTCGGCGTTCGGTTTCCAGCGCCGTGAGGCTCTCCTGCTCGGTGTCGATCTCGTACCGGACGTCTTCGAGGTCGGCACGCTTCTCGCGGAGCTTGGCCAGCCGGTTCTCGAGTTCGGACTGCTCCTCGCGGCGCGCCTCGATATCGGCGTCAGCAGCGTCGAGCTCGGCCTCGGTCTCCGCGAGTTCGGTTGTCGTCTCCTCGATCCGCGCTTCCAGCTCATCGCGGCGGCTTTCGAGCTCGCGGAGCTCGCCCTTCCGGTCGTCGATCGCCTCGATTTCGGCGTCGAGGGAGTCCCGGCGGTCCTGGAGCCGGTCGATCTCGGCCTCGATCTCCGCGGTGTCGATCGGTCGCATGATCAGCTCCCGGAGGTCTGTGTTCGTCGCGACCGCGCGCCGGGCCTCGTTTGACTCCAGCAGGAACGCGAACAGATCCGCCACCGTCGGATCCTCGCAGTACGGCTCCCCGCTACGATCGATACTGCCGCCCGCTCGATCGAACGTCCGACTGTACGTCTCCTCGCCCAGTTCGAGCGTGACTTCTGCCTCGTCGGCGTCGCCTTTCATCGCGACGTTCTCGCTTCCCAATACCGCCATGATCGACTGCAGGAACGACGTTCGATTGGTCGCGTTGCGGCCAACGAGGACCGTCACCCCGGGGTCGAACGTGACTGTCGTCTCTTGAATGCCCCCGATGTTTCGGGCGTGTACCGTCGCCGCGGATGCCGACGCCTGTGGTCGCTGCATAGAGGTGCTGTCAGCGGCACTCGTATAAAACATGTTGGCCGAAAGGGGAGTCCCGAACTGTTAGGTGGCTTCGCAGTCACAGCCACCACGGTCAAGCAACGTCTCGACGTCGTACTGTGCGTCGCAGTCCTCACACAGCACGTTCACCTCGACAAGTGTCCGGAACGACCCCAAGTCGATCTCGTCGTTCCCTTCGAGCTGCTCCAGTTTGCTGTCGGTGACCGTCCGAGCCCGCCCTCGGAGTCGTTGGATGTGTTTCTTCTCGGATTCGACGCGATCGACCGCATCCACGTCGTACGATGCGCCGCGGTGTCCCTTGAGATACGTACGGATCGCTTGGTACGTGACGAACTCCTCGCGGAGCTGGTCGACGTCGATGCCTTCCCGCCGCAGCCGGCGCTCGGTTCGAGTCTGGTCGGCACCGCTGACGTCTTCGCCAGTGAGGAGTCGGTACGTGTTGTCGACCTCGCCGTCGAGGGGTTGCATCCCCGCCTCCGCCATCGTACTCCGCAGGAGTTCGCGGTTGAACTCCTCGGCGAGGTCGCGCAAGCTCAGCCGCTCGTCGCCGCTAGCGGTCCAGCGTCGCTCCAGCCGGTCGCCGACGCCGTCCAGCTCGTGTGCGTCGATCAACTGTACTACTTTCCCCCGCCTGCCCGCGCCGTTCGACGTTCCGGAATCGCTCACTACCCGCACGCACACCTCCGACGAGTAATAGACTTATGGGCCATACGTAACAGTAGTACTTTTGTTATAGTATTTCCCGAGAACTCGTGAGGTTCCCGACTTCGATCCCGAACTAGTTTCATAAATCTCATACGGCAATATCAAATTCGGCAGCGGACCTGTTCCGACAGTCCCGGGGATGTCTGCTACCGTCAGCCGAGTCGGTTGGCGCCGCTATCCAGCGGCCACTCGCAGTCGGAGGACACTGCCCGTCGTCGTGCCGTGCTCGCTGCCTGCCGCGCGTGTCGCTCGGACGATCGCTCGTAACCGTTCGGCGGGCGTCGAGGCCGTCTCCGGCAACGCTTTGAGGCACCCGGACCCACCCGCGGCCATGAGCGACTCCCTCCGCCTGACGGTCCGCGCCGCCGAGAAACGCGACGCGGGCCGCGGCATCGCGCGGCTCCCCGAGGCCGCCAGACAGCAGTTGGGGCTGCTCTCGGGCGACACCGTCCTGATCGAGGGCGAGCGCGAAACCGTCGCGAAGCTCTGGCCCGCCCGTGGCGACGTCCCGGACGGCGTGATCCGCATCGACGCCGACAGCCGCGCTAACGCCGGCGTGAAAGTCGGCGACACCGTCAGCGTCGCCGCCGCCGACCTGCCCGAAGCCGAGTCGGTCACGCTCCGTGCGCCCGCGGCGCTGGGCGAGGTCGATGTCGATCGGGAGTCGATCGAGCGCCTCGTGAGCGAGGACGTGCGGAACCGCCCAGTCGCGCCGGGGGATCGACTCCGGCTCGAACGGCTCTCGGAGATCGCGTTCACCGTCGACGAGGCCGACCCCGACGGGCGGGTTCGCGTCACCGACGACACGGCGGTCCGGCTGGTGATCGAGGGTGAAGCCGTCGAGTCGGGCCACTCCGGCGAAGTCGGGCAGTCCAAGGGAGTCGGGGGAGTGTCGACGACCGGGGTCGACCAGACGTCCGACAGCACGAGCGAGGACGCCGCCGGCGGCGCCGTCGACGTGACCGGAAGCGGCGGCACCAGCACCGGGGTCAGCTACGAGGACATCGGCGGGCTCGACGAGGAGCTCGACCTCGTCCGGGAGACGGTCGAACTCCCGCTCTCGAACCCCGAGCTGTTCGCCCGGCTTGGGATCGACCCGCCGAAAGGGGTGCTGCTGCACGGCCCGCCCGGGACGGGGAAGACGCTGATCGCGAAAGCCGTCGCCAACGAGGTCGACGCGACGTTCATTAGCATCTCCGGGCCGGAGATCATGAGCAAGTACAAAGGCGAGAGCGAGGAGCGCGTCCGGGAGGTGTTCGAGGCCGCACAGGCGGACGCGCCGGCGATCGTTTTCTTCGACGAGATCGACTCCGTCGCGCCCAAGCGCGAGGACGGCGGCGACGTGGAGAGCCGGGTCGTCGGCCAACTGCTCTCGCTGATGGACGGGCTGAACGCCCGCGGCGAAGTGGTCGTCATCGGCGCGACCAACCGCGTCGACGAGATCGACCCCGCGCTGCGCCGCGGCGGTCGGTTCGACCGGGAAATCGAGATCGGCGTCCCCGGAGAGGCCGGGCGCCGCGAGGTGCTCGAGGTCCACACGCGGAACATGCCGCTGGCCGACGACGTCCGGGTCGACCGACTGGCCGAGCGCACCCACGGGTTCACCGGCGCGGACCTCGCGTCGGTCGCGAAGGAGGCGGCGATGTCGTCGCTCCGGCGCGCGCGACGGGAGGGGACCGAAACCGCCGACAGCGAGCCCGAAACCGCCGTCGCGGCCGCCGACCTCACCGTCACGCGGTCGGACTTCGAGTCCGCGCTGGCGGCGGTCGAACCCAGCGCGATGCGGGAGTACGTCGCGGAGTCGCCGGAAGTCGGCTTCGACGACGTGGGCGGACAGGACGATGCGAAGGAGACGCTCGAACGTGCCGTTGCGTGGCCGCTCTCCTACGGCCCGCTGTTCGACGCCGTCGAGGCGTCGCCGCCGACGGGGGTGCTGCTGCACGGGCCCCCCGGGACGGGGAAGACGCTGCTCGCGAGAGCGATCGCCGGCGAGAGCGGCGTGAACTTCCTGCAGGTCGCCGGCCCGGAGCTGCTCGACCGCTACGTCGGCGAGAGCGAGAAGGCAGTCCGGGAGCTGTTCGAGCGCGCGAGACAGGCCGCCCCGGCGGTCGTCTTCTTCGACGAGATCGACGCCATCGCGACCGCCCGCGGCGGCGGAAGCGACTCCGAGGTCGGCGAGCGCGTGGTCTCCCAGCTGTTGACGGAACTCGACCGCGCCGCGGAGAACCCGAACCTCGTCGTGCTGGCGGCGACGAACCGCAAGGACGCGCTCGATCCTGCGCTCCTGCGGCCGGGGCGATTCGAGTCCCACGTCCACGTGCCCGCGCCGGGAGAGGACGCGCGGCGGGCGATCCTCGACGTGCACGTCGAGGGGAAGCCGCTCGACGACGACGTGGATCTCGACGCCATCGCGGCGTCGATGGCGGGGTACACGGGCGCGGACGTGGCCGCGGTCGTCCGCGAGGCGACGCTGCTGGCCGTCGAGGACGTGACGGACCGCTACGCGGGCGAGGAAGCCAACGACCACGCCGACGAGATCCGACTCACGGGGAGCCACTTCGAGCGGGCGCTCGACACGGTGGCGCCGTCGATATAGCCGGGGCTCGGGCCACGAGCGACCGCCGTGTCATTCGTCCGAATCGGGTGACGGCGTCTCACCGTCTCCGGGTCGTTTATCCCCCGTGGGGTCGTAGGGCCGGGCAATGGCGTTCGGCCTCAGCAGGCGTGGGACGGCCGCCGCGGCCGCAGTCGCACTGACGGTGATCGGGATGACCGTCGGGACGGTACTGTTGCTGGTGACCGGCCGGACGAACGTCGGCTGGTTCATGTTCCTGCTCTCCTTCGGCGGGTGGATGTTCGCCGCCGTGGCGGGGATGCTGCTCGTGTGGGACTCCGGCTACTTGGACAGGTGAGCGCGCCGTTCCGATAGGCCAAAGTACGCGCCGGCCACAGTCGCCCGCATGGACGACCACGATCACGACGACGGCGACGAGGGACGCGTGACTGCGCCGATGCAGGAGTTCACGACCGGGGAGGCCGGGATCGGCACCGCGGTGCTCGTCGTCGGCCTCGTGCTGACGTTCGGGCTGGCGCTGGGGCTGGTCGGGTTCTGAACCACGAAGAAAGGGGCAGAGCTTAACAGTCGAGCAATCCGCCGCCGGCCGACTCGGTCTGGGGATTACAGCCGCCGCCAGCGAGCCCGCCACCGCCGCTGCCGGGGGTAGCGATGGATTTTACTGCCATGTCGAACATATTACTGGTAGACCGACGAACGAGGTACGTCGGTGGCCGACAGTCTCCAAGAGGAGTGACATGGGCGATTTCGAGGAGCACTACACGGCGGGGCGACAGCGCTTCCCGGTCGCGAGCCTCTGGCTCGTCGTTCCCGTCTACATGGGGACGGACGACCCGACGCTCGTCGTCGTGACGCTGGTGCTCGGGAGCCTGATCACCCGTGCCGGCGCAGTGGTCCCGGATATCGACAGCCACGACTCGATCCCGCGCCGAAAGCTCGGCCGACTGCTCACCGTCTGGGTGTTGGTCGTCTTCTTCCTCACGTCGGTCGATCTCGTCGTCCCCGGGCCGCTGCTCGCGAGCGTGCTGTCGGCGCTTCCGGTCGGGTTCACCCCGTCGGCGCTGCTCGTTCTCCTACTGCTGTGGACCGGGCTGGCGTCGCGCCACCGGAGCATGACCCACTCGATCGTCTGGGGCGCGGCGCTGTCGGTCGCGTTCGGGGCGACAGGGTTCTTCACGATCTACCGCGGCAGCGTCGCCGCGGCGGTAACCGTCGGCGCCGCGCTGGCGGCGTACTGCTTCGTCGGGTTCTACAGCCACCTCGACATCGACGACGAGGAGGATCAGATGATCCCGTCGCCCGACGAGCGGGAGTTCGACGGGTACGAGCAGTACGTCCGGCGCTGGACCGCACAGTACCGGTGGCTGACCGTCCCGGCGCTCGTCGCCGGGCTCGTCGTCACGGAGTCGGGGTTGGGCCTGCTCGCCGGGCTGGCACTCGTGTACTGCGGGCTGATCGCCGGGCTCACGCTCCCGAGCATCGACCGGAAACGGTCGGAGCCACGTCGGGTGTTCGACCTCCTCGGGGTCGGCGTGGTGACCGGGCTGTTGCTCCAACAGCTGTTGGCGACCGGGACCCGGCTCCTCGTCGAGGGCGCCGGCCGGACGCTGGCGCTCCCGTCGGGGACCGTCCCCGCGTTCTACCTGTTCCTGTTGGTGCTGTGGCTCGGCCGCGAGGGGAACCTCCTGCAGCGGCTGGGTCTAGGTCGAGTGACCCACACGCTCCACTGGCCCGGCGCGGTCTGTGCGTCGTTCGTCCTCCTGCTCGTCACCGGCACGGCGGGGCTGCCCCGCGACACGACCGTCTTCCTCGCGGTGGTCGGCGCCGGCTCGATGCTCTACGGCTTCTACCACCACTTCAGGGTGGACGACGTCATCGCGAATCCCGATCAGAGCGTCGACTAAGCGTCCGAGATCCTCCACCGTGAAGGCCGAGGAGTCGGAATAGACCGATCCCGCCGCCCACCGGAGTTAACCCCCGCGGGCTGCTTGCTCCGACCATGACCGACAGTCACGTTCCAGCCGAGTACCGCGCGATCGGGGAGCTCCCGCTGACGGTCGAAAGCGTCGGCTACGAGCAGTTCGAGCAGGACACCTCCTCCGGGTTCACCCGTGTCACGACCGTGTTCGAACTCCGCGGCGACGGCGCGACTGGCCGCGGCGAAGACGTGACGTACGACACGGAAGACCACGAGCGCCTCGCGAGCGCGCTCGACGCCAGCGATTTCCCGCTCCCGACTGGCTCGTTCACGTTCGAGGAGTTCTCGACGGCGCTCGGGGCGACCGACCTGTTCCCCGGCAACGGGCCCGAGCGCGAGGACTCGCTCGACTATCGGCGCTGGGCGGTCGAATCCGCAACGCTGGATCTCGCGCTCCGACAGAACGATACGAGCCTCCCCGACCTACTCGACCGCGAGCACCACCCAGTTCGGTTCGTCGCGAGCACGCGCTTGGGCGAACCGCCGAGCGCCGACCGCGTCGACGAGGTGCGGTCGCGCAACCCCCGAATCGGGTTCAAACTCGATCCCACCCCCGAGTGGAGCGACGAACTGATCGACGATCTGCGGGCTCGCGACGCCGTCCGCGTCGTCGACCTGAAGGGCCACTACGCGGGGACAGACGTGGACACCGAGGCCGACCCCGAGTTCTACCGCCGGATCGTCGAGGGGTTCCCCGACGCTGTCGTCGAAGATCCCCTCGTAACCGAGGCCACGCGGCCGGTGTTCGAGGGCGAGGAGGGGCGGGTCTCGTGGGACAGCCCGATCCACGGGATGGACGACGTGCGCGCGCTCCCCTGGGAGCCGTCGTGGCTCAACGTCAAACCCTCCCGCTTCGGCACCGTCGAGTCGCTGCTCCGAACCGTGCGCTGGGCGCTCGACAACGGCGTGACGCTGTACGGCGGCGGGCAGTTCGAGCTCTCGGTCGGCCGCGGGCAGGCACAGGAGATCGCGTCGCTGTTCTACCCCGACGGACCGAACGATCTCGCGCCCAGCGTCTACAACGAGGCGTCGCTCCCGCCCGAACTCCCGCGGAGCCCGATCGCCGTGCCCGCTCGCGGGAGCCACGAAGGGTTCGGGTTCTGACTGGCGGCGGAGCCGCTACGCCGCCGAGGCGTTCCCGACCGTGACGCGTGGCCCGTCCGCCGCCGTCACGTTCGCCGCCCGAACGAACGACTCGTTGCCGAGGGAGACCACGACGGTCCGGTCGTTCGCACGCTGCAGGCGGTAGGTCACGTTCCCGTCGGGCCGTGTCCAGAGCTCTCCGGCCGGCGTCGCTTTCTCGTCGAGGTAGCGCTCGAACGCGCGCTCGAACTCGGTGGCGTTCGCGGCGTCGTCCCACCGTAGCACCCACGCCGTCGCGGTCGACTCGCCGCGCCGGTACGTCACTCGTCGGTCGTTCCCCCAGCCGTCCGCGGCGTCGACGGCGGCGGACTTGTTCAGTTCCGTCCGGAGCGCGATGCGGAGGAACAGTTCGCCCTGCGTGGCGCCGGCAGTCCGCTCCCACTCGCCGACCTCGCCGGCGGTGACGTTCAGCGACGTGATCGGATCGTCGCTGCCGTGGAGCACCTGTTCGGTCGAGTTCGGCGGGTCGGTGTGGATCGCCGCGAGGCTCGTCCCCGAATCGAGTCGCGACTCGACGTAGGGGGCGCCGTACCGATAGGGAGCCAGCACGAGGCGCTTCCACGCCGAGGCGTTCCGGTAGCGGTCCGTGTACGTCACGGGCTCCGTCGACGGCATGTAGGTTCGTTGGTACTGGTTCTCGAAGTGGGTCGCCGTGCCCTCCATCACGAGGCGGCTGGTCTTGCGGACGTCGTAGGTCCACCGTCGATCCGCCGAGAGCGTGGAGAGGAGGTCGCTCTTCCACCCCATCTGGAACTGAACAGTGTGGACGAACTCGTGGGCCAGCGTTCGCTCGGCGACTGCCTCGTCGCGCAGCGCCGGGTCGAACAGGTAGACCGTCGAGGGGTCCGTCACGGCGCCGGCCGCACCGACTCGCTCCTCGGGCGGCGTGATCCCCAGCGACGCGTAGAACGGCGAGGCGCCCTGTGGCGGGAGCTCACCGCTCTCGGCGGTGTACACCGTCGGCGGCTCCACGTCCTGCCCGGTGAGGTTCAAGACGCGCTCGAACACCGGGTCCGGATCGACCGGCAGTCCGTCGTCGGGGATCGAGACGCCGTCCCCGTCCGGCGTCACCCCGGTCGTGGGTGTGGGCGTGGACGCCGTGTCGGGTGTCGGTGACGCTGTCGCGTCCGGGGCGGCCGTCGGCGACTGACCCCCGGGGGCGGCACCACAGCCGGCAAGCACGAGCAGGAGGGCGCAGGCGATCGGGAGGAGGCGCATACGGCTTCCGGTGGGACGCGGAACTGAAAATACTGTCGACAGTTCGTTACTCCCTTTAAATATTTGATAGACAGTTAGCTGTTCTGCTAGGGTCTAACCGCATAATTCGACAAAATTTTGCGTGAGTGTCGCGAACCGTTCCGGCCCTACGCCAGCTCCCGGGCCAACACGTCGCGCAGGTCGCGGATCTCCTCGCTCCCGTACTCGACCGACGCATCGCCGAGCGAGAGCGACAGCGATCCGTTCTCAGTCGCGGTGCCCAGTTCCGTCACCGCGGCGTCGTCGCCGAGCGCTTCGCGGAGCGCGTCGGCGTCAGTCGTCTCGACCACGACGCGGCCCGGCGTCTCGCTGAACAGCGCCGCCGCGTCGTCGAGTTCGGCCGCGACGCCCGCGTCGTCGGTGACCATCTCCGCGAGCGTCACTGCGAGCCCGCCGTCGCTGGCGTCGTGGGTCGCGAGCGTGGAGTCGAGATCCGCGACGCGAACGAGCGCGTCCACGAGTGCGCCTGGGTCCGCAGGGAGCGCGGGGAAGCGGTCCGAGCCCCCGAACTGCGAGAGGAGGAGCGAGCCGCCAAGCGCGTGAGGGTCGTCGCTACCGATCCCGGAGCCCGCGGCGTACTCGGCGGGCTCGACGAGCAGAAGCTTCCCCTCGCCGGCGACGGTCGTCGGCGGCGCGTCGTACCCCGATTTCGTTCCGAGAACAGCCAGCGTCGGCGTCGGCGCGATGGGACCGCTCTCGGAGTCGTTGTACAGCGAGACGTTGCCGCCGACGACCGGCACCGAGAGGTCGGCGCAGGCGTCGGCCAGCCCCGCGACCGCCGACGCGAACCTCTCGTACGTCTCGGGGTCCTCGGGGTTGCCGCCGTTGAGGCAGTCGACCGCGGCGAGGGGCGTCGCTCCCGTCGCCGCGAGGTTGGTCACGTTCTCAACCGCGACCGCGCGGGCGCCGGCCTCGGGGTCGCAGTCGGTCCAGTGGGGGTTCGCGCCCGACGAGAGCGCGATGGCGTGTTCCTCGTCTTCCTCGCCGGCGTCGTGGAGCGCGAGCACGGCGGCGTCGTCGCCCGGTTCGACTGCGGTTCGCAGGCCGACCTCGTGGTCGTACTGGCGGTACACCCACTCCTTGCTCGCGGCGGTGGGGTCCGCGACGACCGCCTCGACCGCTTCGGCGAGGTCGAACTCGGGTAAGTCGCGATCCGGGGCGGTGGGTGGCTCGCGTTCGAGGTCGTTCAGCGGCGCGCCCTCCGCGAGGTAGTCGGCGTCGGCGTCGACGACCGTCTCGCCGCCTCGCGGGTCGCTGTGCTCCCCGCTCGGGTCCTCCGAGGCGCGTTGCGCCTCGCTGTCGAACCGGCAGACGTAGTTCCCCTCGGTGATCTCGCCGATGTCCGAGCAGCCGAGGTCGAAACGCTCGGCAATCTCCCGGACGCGCTCGACGTTCTCCGGTTTCACCTCGTAGCACATTCGCTCCTGGGATTCCGCGAGCAGGATCTCCGTCGCGTTCATGCCCGGCTCGCGGGTGTGAACCGCATTCAGGTCGATCTCCGCGCCGAATCCACCTTTTGCGACGAGTTCGGAGGAGGCACCACCGAGCCCCGCGGCGCCGAGGTCCCGCGCGGCCTCGATCAGGCCCTCGTCGACGAGCGCCTCGTTGCACTCGATCAGGAGCTTCTCCGAGTAGGGGTCGCCGACCTGCACGGCGGGGCGGTCCTCGGTCTCGGCGTCCTCGTCTAAGTCCTCGCTCGCGAAGGAGGCGCCGCCGAGCCCGTCCCGTCCCGTGGCGTTTCCGAGGAGGACGAGACGATTACCGGCCTCCTGGGCCTCGGCGGTCACGAGTCGCTCGGGTGTCGTCTTCCCGACACAGGCGACGTTGACGAGGGGGTTCCCGACGTGACCCGCCTCGAACGCGACGCTGCCCGCGACGGTCGGGACGCCGATCGCGTTGCCGTAGTCGGCGATCCCCTCGACGACGCCGTCGAGCAGGTAGCGGGAGTGTTCGCGGTCGAACGGGCCGAAGTACAGCGAGTCCGCGAGCGCGATGGGGTAGGCGCCCATCGAGAGCGTATCCCGGACGATGCCGCCGATCCCGGTCGCCGCGCCGTCGTACGGGTCGACGTAGCTGGGGTGGTTGTGGCTCTCGATACCGAACGTGAGCAGCGTGTCGGTGTCGGGGACCTGGACGACCGCGGCGTCGTCGCCGGGGCCGATCTCGACGTACTCGCCCTCGCTATCGAACGCCGAGAGCAGCATGCGCGAGGATCGGTACGCGCAGTGTTCGCTCCAGAGGTTCTCGAACAGGTGCTCTTCGGCCCGCGTGGGCTCGCGGCCGAGTTCGTCGACGACGAGGTCGTGGTCCGCATCCGCGAGAGGCATTCACCCGTGTGGTCAGTGCCGGGGTGCAAAGGGGTTTCGTTGTGCGTGTTCGTGGATACCGACGGGTCAGACGAACAGCAGCGGCAGCATCACCGCCACGCCGGCAGCGAACCCCACGACCAGTACTCGACGGCCGCCGCCGGGGAGCTCCGCGCCGGTTTCCAGTGCCTCGGGGACGAACTCCGTCGCGACGAGGTACACCATCGCGCCCGCGGCGAACCCGAAGCCGAACGGGAGGAACGACTGCGCCCAGCGCACGAACACGAACGCGATCACCGCGCCGACCGGCTGGGGGAAGCTCGAGAACACCGCCGCCCCCACCATCCGCCAGTTCGAGAGCCCCATCGCCCGCATCGGGATCGCGATCGCCGTCCCCTCGGGGACGTTGTGGATGGAGATAGCGACGGTCATGAACACCGCGAGCACGGGGACCGAGAAGCCGAAAACCGGGACGCCCCCCTCCAGCCCCAACTCCGCGAAGGAGACGCCGACGGCGACGCCCTCCGGGAAGCTGTGGATCGTGAGGATGCCGAGGATGAGCGTGAGCTTCTTGAGATCGCGGGTCGCGAACGCCTCGGCACTGAGCACGCGCTCGTCGTGGCCGTCGTCGCCGCCGTCGGTCCCGACGGGCTCGCCGTCGTGCCCGCCAACGTCGATCCTGTCGAGGGCACGATCCGAGATCTCCACCAACACCGCGCCCGCGACGATGCCGCCGACGAGCAGGAGCGGCAGCCCCGTAGAGTAGGCCAACCCCTCGTTGAACAGGCCGAACAGCGACGCCGACACCATGATCCCCGACGCGAGCCCCCACAGCGCGACGTTCCAGCGATCGCTGATCTCGTCGGTGTAGAAGAACGGCAACGCGCCGAGCCCGGTCGCCAGATCCGTGACGAGGCCGGCGAGGAACACGAACGCGAGGTTCCCTCCCAGTTGCATGTCTCACCCTTCGTCTCGACCGCAATAACTCTTTTCAGATATCCGATAGATTTTGGCCGTCCTAAAGCCGCCGTCTACCCGCCCGGACCGGACGCCTTTTTACGGCCGGCCGCCAACCCGGGCTCGTGCTTTCGGCCGAGCTGCACTGTCACTCCGAGCTCTCCCACGACGGTCGGGATCCGGTGGATCTGTTGGTCGAACAGGCCGCGGCCGTCGGGCTCGACGTCATCGCTGTCACCGACCACGACGAGATCGACGCCAGCCACGAGGCTGCCGCGCTGGCCGAGGAGTACGGACTCGTCGGCATCGTCGGGATGGAGGTCACCTCCGCGGCCGGCCACGTGCTCGCGCTGGGGATCGAGGAGTCGATCCCCTCGGGGCTCGACTACGACGAGACGCTCGATCGCATCCACGAGCAGGGCGGCATCGCCATCGTCCCCCACCCCTTCCAGAGCTCGCGACACGGCGTCGCCGCCCACATCAGCGACGACCAGCTCGCGAGCGCCGACGCGATCGAGGTGTACAACTCCCGGCTGCTCACGGGCCGATCGAACCGACAGGCCGAGCGGTTCGCAACCGCCCACGACGTGCCCAAGACCGCCGGGAGCGACGCCCACATCTCGGAGATGGTCGGGCAAGCGATCACGGAGATCGGCGTCGACGAGCGGAACGTCGACGCGATCCTGCAGGCGATCCAGCAGGGCCGGACCAGCGTCGTCGGCCAGAAGACGCCGTGGCGGATCTCGTTCCGGCAGGCGGCCGGCGGCGTGAAACGCCGGGTCCAGCGCGGCGTGCGCGAACTGTTCCGATGACTGAACCGCCCCACGGCGCCGACGCCTCGACCGCCCGTGATGCGATCGAGTCCGGCGATCCCCTCCCCGGAACGGGCGGCTTCGCCGGCGAGGTCGACGGTCGGCTCGTCCGGGACGTGCTCGGCCGCGAACCGCTCTACCTCGACGCCGCGAGCGACGGCCGGGACTGGCGCTTCGAGCCGACCGACCTCGCCGAGCCCGAACTCCTCGACGCCGGCACGGTCGTCGAACCGGACGGCGCCCGACGGGAGGTGTGGTCGCTGCCGAACCCGGCGCCCGAGACGGACCACGAGGCCGCCGTCGACGCCGTCCGCGATGCCGTGCTCACGAGCGTCCGCGAACCGAATTCCGACGGGCTCGCGGTCGCGTTCTCCGGCGGTGTGGACTCAGCGGTCGTCGCCGCGGGGGCACCCGAGGCGCCCTGCTACGTCGCCGGCTTCGCGGATGCCGAGTCCCACGACGTTGACGCGGCGCGCGAGGCCGCCGCCGCGATGGATCGCGACCTCCACGTGGTCGCGTTCGATCACGACGATATCGAGCGTGCAGTCCCGGAGATCGTCCGCGCGACTGGGCGCTCGAACGCGATGGACGTGGGGATCGCCCTGCCGCTGTACTTCGTCGCCGAGCGGGCCGCCGCGGACG
Source organism: Halolamina sediminis (assembly GCF_001282785.1). Taxonomy (NCBI): domain Archaea; kingdom Methanobacteriati; phylum Methanobacteriota; class Halobacteria; order Halobacteriales; family Haloferacaceae; genus Halolamina; species Halolamina sediminis. The sequence continues at coordinate 1,194,736 of NZ_CVUA01000001.1, read as the reverse complement.
GGTTCGACCGGCTCGCGGTCGGACAGGGCGCCGACGAGCTGTTCGGCGGCTACCGGAAGGTGGTCGATCCCGCCGAGGACCACCGCGTCGACGCCAACACGGTTCGTGGTGCGACGCGGGAAGTGATCCGGAGCCTCCCCGACCAGCTCCCGCGGGACGTGCTGACGCTGCGGGCCGCCGGCGTCGAGCCGGTCGCGCCGCTGCTCCACGATCGCGTCGTCGACGCCGCGCTGGGACTCCCCGCGGAGCTGCTCGCGACCGACGAGGAGCGGAAGATCGCACTCCGTCGGGCGGTCGATGGCGTGGTCCCGGACGACGTTCGCGGGGCCGAGAAGAAGGCGGTCCAGTACGGAACCTACGCCGCACGGGAGTTGGACCGGCTGGCTCGACAGGCGGGGTTCAAAAAACGGATGGACGATCACGTCGGGCAGTACATCGACGCGCTGGTCGCTGGCGAGGTGTAGCTACGTCTCCTCGGCGGCCTCGATCGCCCGCAGCGCGAGTGCCTGCGTGTCGGCGTCGACGTGGCTCTCTTCGAGGTCGTCGCGGTCGTACCACGCCCACGCGTCGGCGCCGGCCTCGCCGGGCGCGGGGTCGATCTCCCGGCTCGGGACCGTCGCGAAGTAGACGTGATCGACGTGCTGGTGGAACACGTCGTCGCCGTCGGTGTCGATGTCGTACAGCAGCTGCTCCCGCGGGGTGGGGAGGGTCCGCCCCGCGGGCGCGCCCACGGGCTCGGTTTCGTCGAGCAGCGTCGGTTCGAGGCCGGTCTCCTCGCGCGTCTCGCGCAGGCCGGCCTCGTGGGGCAGTTCGTCGCGGTCGACGTGCCCGCCCGGGGGGATGTGGATCTCCAGTTTCGGGTGGTAATGCAGGACCGCGGCGCCGTCGTTGACTATGTAGACGGTGGCCGTGAAGTGGCGCGTCGTCTCCATGGCTCTCGATTACCACCGTGGGGTTTCGGGGTTGCGGTTCGATTATTGGTTGGTCGTGGTTGGGGGCGCTACGGTCGGGACGGTGTCACCGGTTCTACTCCTGTGAAGCTTGATTACGACAACACCGTGAAAGCCCCTGCCCGCTCGGCCCGGGGGCCTCGCTGCGCTCCTCGTCGGTCACTTCGTTCCCTCCTGTGGTGCTTGCGTCGGCCGCCGTCGCCGAGCGGACAGCCCCTTTCAGCCCCGCCCGACCGCACAGCCCACACGCCTCCCCAGCCGACTCACTCGCTCACTCCGTTCGCTCGTTCGTCCTCCGAGAGAGCAAGCTCTCTCGTGCCCTCGCTCGGTTCACTCGCGAGGACCTCGCGCTCGGGTCGCGCACGGAGGCGCGACCGCTTCGCGCCACCGCATCTGCGACGGGTGTGTGGGTAGCGTTCCACAGGTACCGCGCAGCAAGAGGTCGGTCGCAAGAACTACCTTTCGCCCCCCCGGAGGCGGGAGTATGGCACACGACACTTCGTCCGATCTGGGTCTCGGGATCGGCGTCACCCTCTCCGTGGTCGCACTGCTGGCCGCGGCGTGGTTGGCGTTGGTCGACCCGAGCGCGACGTTCGACAGCGGGATGCACGCCGCGGCGGTCCCGTTCGCGATCGCGATGACCGTCGGCGTCGCCGCCGTCGCCGCGATCCACCTCTTCTGGGGAGAGTAGCCGGGAAACCGTTAAGACCGCGAACCCCTTACGCCACGACGAATGACCGACTACACCGAGGAGGAGGCACGCATCGTCGCGTACCTACGTCACAGCGTCTCCTCTGGGGATCGGTACTTCCGGGCCAAGAACATCGCCGAGTCGATCGGGCTCTCGGCCAAGCAGGTCGGCAGCCGCCTGCCGACGCTGGCGGAGAAGTCAGACGACGTGGAGATCGAGAAGTGGGGACGCTCGAAGTCCACGACGTGGCGAGTCGAGCCCCAGGGGTAGCACCAGCTCGCGCCGCAAGCGCCGGGACGTTTTCTCCGCCGCAGTCCCTACCCGTTATCACCCCCCGACCCGTAGCCCGGGGTATGACCGTCCGTGTCGAACGGACCTTCACGTTCGACGCCCCGGCCGAGCAGGTGTGGGAGTTCATCGCGGACCCCGCCAAGCGCGCCGAGGCGATCAGCGTCGTCGAATCGTACGAAGTCGCCGACGATGCGGGCCGGGAGGCGACGTGGCACGTCAGCCTCCCGATCCCGGGCGTGGGGGCGACCGTCGCGATCGAGACCGAGGACGTCGAGCGCGACCCGCCGAACCGCGTCAAGTTCGTCGGCAAGTCCACGGCGCTGCGGGTGACCGGCACCCACACCATCGAGTCCGACGGCGGGACGACGACGCTGCACAACGAGTTCGTCGTCGATGGCCGGCTCCCCGGCGTCGAGCGCTTCTTCAAGAAGAACTTCGAGTCGGAACTTGACAACCTCGAGGCCGCGCTGCGGGAGGAGCTCGGGCTCAAACCATGACCGAGGGAATCGGCGACGACGACGCGATCACGATCGCGCTGGCTCAGCACCGCGTCGAGGCGGGCCAGGTCGAGGCAAACGTCGACCGCGCGGTCGCGGCCATCGAGCGCGCGGCCGCAAACGGCGCCGACCTCGTCTGCCTGCCCGAGCTGTTCAACGTCGGCTACTTCGCGTTCGACTCCTACGCCCGGGAGGCGGAAGCGCTCGACGGCCCGACGCTCGACCGGATCGCCGGCGTTGCCGCCGACCACGGCGTCGCGGTCCAAGCCGGCAGCATCGTCGAGGATCTCGAAGCCAGCACCGCGGCGGGGTTCTCGACACCCGAGTCAGTGGGGCTGGCCAACGCCTCGGTGTTCCTCGACCGCGCGGGCGAACTACAGGCGGTGTACCGCAAGCAGCACCTGTTCGGCTACGACTCCGCGGAGAACCAACTGCTCACGCCGGGGGAGTCGCTGCCGACCGTCGAGTTCGAGGGGTTCACCGTCGGGATGACCACTTGCTACGACCTGCGGTTCCCCGAACTGTACCGCGAGCTCGCCGACGAGGGCGTCTCGCTGGTGCTGGTGCCGAGCGCGTGGCCCTACCCGCGCGTAGAGCACTGGCGGACGCTCCCGCGTTCGCGGGCCATCGAGAACCTCGCGTACGTCGCCGCGGTCAACGGCGCCGGCGAAATGGGCGACGACCGGCTCGTCGGCCGGTCGACGGTGTACGATCCTTGGGGCACCCCGGTCTCGACCTGCGACGACGGCCCCGAGCTGGTGACCGCCGAGCTGTCGCCGTCCCGCGTCGACTCGGTCCGCGAGGAGTTCCCGGCGCTGCGGGACCGCCGGCTGTAAGCGGCATTTTGCCCTGTTTTTGCCGAAAGAACCTCTATCCCGGCGGCTGAACGGGCGGTATGGACACCAAGAAGTTCCTGTTCGTCTCGGCCGACGCCGCGCTGATCACCGACCTCGCGTGGCAGGTCCACCGGGAGGGCCACGACGTGAAGTACCACATCGAAGCCGAGGGCGACCGGGAGATCGGCGACGGGTTCGTCCCGAAAACCGACGACTGGGAGGCCGAAGTCGACTGGGCCGACGTGGTCATTTTCGACGACATCTGGGTGGGGGACACCGTCGGGACGGGCGAACTCGCCCAAGAGCTCCGTGAGCGAGGGAAAGCCGTCGTCGGCGGCACGCCGAACACCGACCGGCTCGAAGAAGATCGGGGCTACGCGATGGAGATCCTCGAGGAACACGGCGTCAACACCGTCGAACACCACGTGTTCGAGGAGTTCGACGCCGGCATCAGGCACGTCCAAGAGAACCCCGCGCCGTACGTGATCAAGCCGCTCGGGGAGGTGCAGAACGTCAAGCGTCTGCTGTACGTCGGCGACGAGGACGACGGCAGCGACGTCGTGGACGTGCTGAAGGCGTACGAGAAGGCGTGGGGCCACCGGATGAAGGGGTTCCAGCTCCAGCGGAAGGTCGAGGGCGTCGAGATCGCGGTCTGCGGGTTCTTCGACGGGAACGAGTTCGTCGACCGGATCAACTTCAACTTCGAGCACAAGAAGCTGTTCCCGGGCAACATCGGCCCCTCGACCGGCGAGATGGGCACGTCGATGTTCTGGGCCGGGCGGAACAAGCTGTTCGAGGAGACGTTCGGTAGGCTCGAAGGCTGGCTCGCCGAGGAAGGGTACGTCGGCAGTATCGACATCAACTGCATCGTCAACGAGACCGGAATCTACCCACTCGAGTTCACGCCGCGGTTTGGCTACCCGACCATCGCGCTGCAGGAGGAGTCCATCGAGTCCTCGACGGGGCAGTTCTTCTACGACCTCGCTCACGGGAACGACCCCGAAGTCGAGGTGCACAGCGGCTATCAGATCGCGGTCCGGGTCGTCCTGCCGCCGTTCCCGTTCGACGACGAGGAAACGTACGACGAGAACTCCCGGAACGCCGCGGTCGTGTTCGAGACCGAGAGCCGCGAGGGGGTTCACTTGGAGGACACCAAGAAGGTGGACGGGCAGTGGCGCGTCGCCGGGGACAACGGGATGCCCATCGTCGTGACTGGGACGGGTGAGACGATGCAGGCGGCGCGCGAGCAGGCGTACGACCGCATCGACGACATCGTGATGCCCAACATGTACTACCGGGACGACATCGGTGAGCGCTGGATCGACGGGGACGGCGACCGACTGCAGGCGTGGGGCTACCTCGGGCCGCAGTCGTAAGGGACCGGCGTCGACGGTACCGTACGCGTCGACGGCCCCGCTACGGTTTCTCCCCGTCCGGCGCCGCATCGTCGGCCAGCAGCGCACAGAACTGCTGCAGGAACGTCTCCCGGTCCGTTCGCCCGGCGCCGGCCGCGACGAGCAGCTCCTCGAGCCCGTCGCGGTTCTGGTGACAGTACTCCCGGTAGCACGGCTTACAGAAGTACTCGAACTCCTTCCCCTCGCGGCGCCAGATGTCGCCGTGCTTGTCGTACTCGAACGCGTCCTCCTCCGCGATGGACTCGCCGCAGCCGATACACGTCACCTGCGCGGTGCGGGTCCCGAACAGCCTCGAAGCCATCGTGTCTCGAACGACGCGACGGATCGCGGTGGGTCGACTGCCTCACCAGTCGTGTCCATTAAGTGGTGAGTGCTGGCAGTGCTCCCTTCGCCGGACGGTGACGCAGCGACCCCTGTCGTGGACCGAGACGGCTCACGGGCAGGGCTACCGTCATCCCGAGACGATCCCGAACTATCAGATCGAGAGAACGACGTTCGATCGAACGTCGTTCCCGACGTCGAACGGGATACCTTCGTCCGACGGCGGACTCGCCACGACGGAATTGATTGAATTCGGATAATACCGGTGAACATCTATCAGTTACCGAGACGTACATTGACTGACGCTTGCCTAAGCTATTTATCCCAATAGCCCAGCCATAGCCCATGGTAGATGGTGACAATCAGCCAACGACCACACGACGAACGTATCTGAAAGCAGGCGCAGCGGTCGGCAGCTTCGCCGGACTGAGCGGATGTGTCTCCTCGCTGACTGGAGGCACGACGACGCTGCGGGTGAACTCTCCGGCAGCGGAGGGGTCGGTGCACGGCGATGTCGGAGCGTGGATCAAGGAGTACGTCGAGGCCGAGACCGACGGCGACATCGAGGTCGAGGTGTTCCGCAACAGCGAGCTGGGGGGACAGATCGAGTCGATCGAGAACGTCTCCTCGGGGTCGCTGGAGATGTACGTCATCCCCTACGCGTTGACGGGGACCCAGTACCAGCCGGCACAGGTGTTCGACGCGCCGTACCTGTACGACCCGGACAACCCCTACGAGGACATCTACGAGAAGACTGACCCGCAGGACAGCGAGATCGCACAGGACGTGATCGAGAACCTCGCATCCGAGACCAACATCCGGTCGCTCGGCGCGGTGGTGCAGGGGACCCGTCGGTGTACGCTGAACGTCGAGGGCGAGCCGCCGACGAACCCCGAAGAGCTCGGCGAGTACCGGATGCGTGCGGTGCCGATCGGCATGTACGAGCAGGCGCTCGTCGGCCTCGGCGCCGAGACGACGAACATCGACTTCTCGGAGGTGCCACAGGCGCTGGCCTCGGGCTCGATTCAGGGACAGGAGAACCCTTACAACATCATCCGGAGTTCGGGGATCTGGGAGAACCAGAGCCACATCATCGAGACCGACCACATGCACGTGCCGCTGGCGATCATCATCAACGAGGGGATCTTCCAAGACGACCTCACCGACGGCCAACAGCAGATCATGTACGACGCGGTGCGCGAGAACCAGTCCCGCGCGACCGAGACGCTACAGGAGAACCTCGAAGGCCACCGGGAGTTCATGCGCGAAAACGACCTCACGATCGTGCCGCCGGAGGACCTCGATATGGACGCGTTCCGGACCGCGACCCGCCAGCGCATCCGGGACCAGTTCCCGGATCTGATCGACACGATCGAACAGCTGCACGGTAACGGCTACCCCGCGGAATAGATGTCGCGGGTCGAGCGAGCGTTCGACCGGGCGACGAGTGCGCTGTATCGCGGCTCCGCAGTAGCGCTGCTGCTCATCCTCGTTTTGATGCTGGTCCGCGTCGTCTCGCGGAACCTGAGTCTCGGGATTAGCGGGCTCCAGATCGTCGCACAGGCCGCCGCTGTCTGGCTCACGTTCATGATCGTCGGCGCGCTGGAGTGGGAACAGCGCCACATCGAGATCGACTACTTCACCGACCGCATCCCCGAACGCTGGCAGCCGCTGCACGAGATCTTCGTGACGCTGGTGGGCACGTACGCCGCCTACGTCATCTTCGTCGGCTCGGTGATCGCAATGGTGACGTTCGCCGACTCCACGTCGCCGGCCGTCGATATCCCGATCCCGGTCTACTACGCGGCGTCGACGCTCGGGGCGGGGTTCCTGCTATCGATCTACGGCTACCGCATCTACACGGCGGTCCAGGAGGTGCGTCGCTGATGGCGGTGCTGGGTCTGATCGCGGTGCTGCTGTTCGTGGCGCTGGCCTCGGTACGGGTGCCGGTGTGGATCGCGCTGTTGGTGCCGGCCGCGCTGTACAGCGCCCTCAGCGGGCAGCCGTTGCTGTTCCCCGCGGTGAACATGGTCCGGGAGCTGGACTCCTTTACGCTGCTGGCGATCCCGCTGTTCATCTACGTCGGCTCGCTGATGAACCACGGCGAGATCACCGAGAAGATATTCGAGTTCGCCGACGACGTGGTCGGCCACTACGACGGCGGGCTGGCGCAGGTGAACATCCTCACCAGCCTGATCTTCTCGGGGATCAGCGGCTCGGCGCTCGCCGACATCGGCGGCGTCGGGCGCGTTCTGATCGACTCGATGAAAGACGCCGGCTACGACGGCGACTTCTCGGCGGCGATCACCAGCGCGTCGGCGACCGCCGGCCCCATCTTCCCGCCGAGCATCCCGCTGATCCTCTACGGAATCATTGCGGAGGTGTCCGTCGTCTCGCTGCTGCTTGCGGGCGCACTCCCGGCGCTGCTCACCGTCGCGTTCCTGATGCTCGGCACCGCGGTGATCGCGAAGACCCGTGGGCTGCCGAGTAACTCCGAACGGGCCTCACTGCGCAAGATCGGCTCCTCGTTCGCGAAAGCGTTCCCGGCGCTCCTGACGCCGGTGATCCTCATCGCGGGGATGCTGGGCGGGCTGTTCAGCCCGACCGAGGCGGCCGCGGTGACGGTGTTCTACATCCTGCTGATCAACACCGTCGTCTATCGGTTCCTGAACCTTCGGTACATCTGGAACGCCGCCACGGAGACCGTCGAGACCACTGGAACGATCGTGATCATCCTCGGCGCCGCGAGCGTGTTCAGCTACATGCTCTCCGTCGAGGGCGTCGACAGGCTGTTCGAGACGACCGTGCTGTCGCTCTCGACCAACCCGATCATCGTGTTGATCCTGGTGAACCTCGTCCTCCTGTTCATCGGGCTGTTCCTCGACCCGATCGCGGCGCTGGTGATGATGACGCCGATCGTCCTCCCCACGCTGACCGAGGTCGGGGTCGACCCGATCCACGCGGGAGTCATCATGGTGTTCAACCTGATGCTCGGGCTGCTCACCCCGCCGCTGGGACTCTCGGTGTACCTCTCGGCGGACATCGCGGACGTGCCCGTGTGGGACGTGTTCCGGGAGACCCGGGACTACTACGTGATCCTCGCGATCGCGTTGCTGGTGATCACGTACTACCCGCCGCTCAGTCTCGGGATTCTCGAGTACCTGTAGCCTGCCGCCGACGCTTTTCCGGCGGCGTCTCGTCCTCCACCAGCTGCATGGGCGCGAGCGTGTCTTCGTCGGCCATCGTCGCGACCAGCCAGTCGTACCCCTGCTGGGGCTCCTCGCTCGCGAACCCCACCCCGGCCGCCCGGAGCTCGGCCATCCGCTCCCGGATGTCGTCGACGGCGAAGGCGATGTGGAAGAAGCCGTCGCCGTGCTGGCGCCAGTGCTCGTACACCCAGCCGCGCTCGGTCGTCGGCGTGATGAGTTCGACCAGGGCGTCGCCGACCGGATAGAGCGCCACTTCGAGCTCGAACTCCCCGGTCATCTCCTCGCGAGCCAAACGATCGACGCCGAACTGTGCTTCGAACGCCGCCGTCGCCGCGTCCAGATCGCCGACCACGAACGCCACGTGGTGGATGCGCGTGAACATACCGCATACGTCGGCGCTCGCTGCATCAATCTATCGCCTCCCGCAAGGCGGCGACGAACGCTCGGCAGTCCATTCCGGGCGAGGCGTCGCAGGCGGCCGCGGCGTCGTTGACGGCGCTCACCACGCCCTCTGCCCACGTCGAACGCGCGTCGCCGATGCGGGCACTGTCGTGGGCGACCGTCGCCGCGGGGACTCCCCGTTCGTCGAGGAACGGGAGCCGGCTCCGGCCGGCGTCGTCCTTCCCGCCGCCGGCGTCGTTGAACACTGCTCCGGCCACGTCGCCCGCAATGTAGGAGTCCCGTTCCCCGGCGAGCCGGGCACCGTGGCTCGCGGTGATCGCGATCCGGCCGTCGTCCTCGGGGCGGATCAGCGACAGCGAGTCCATCCCCCAGACCGCGGGGTCGCCGTCGTCGAGTTCGAACCGCCCGGGCGAACGCGGCGCCGGGGACGGCGCGGGCTCGGCGTCGCCCATCCGCTCGGCGGCGTCGACGACCGCGTCGCCGACGGCGCAGCCGAGCGCGGCGGCCGCGTCGTTGACCCGGCTGATCCGCCCCGACCGGACGGCGTCGAGGCCGTCGCCGATGCGGGCGCTGTCGTGGGCGACCGTCGCGGCCGGGGTGCCGTGCTCGTCGAACACCGGGAGGGTCGCGACGCCGGCCGCTTCTTTCCCGATGCCGGCATCGTTGAGGATCACCCCGCGGACGCCAGCCCGCGCCGCGAGATAGCCCGCGTAGGCGCCGCCGTGGCTCCCGGCGACGACGACGCCCGGCTCGTCGTCGGCCGAGAGCTGTGTCACGCTGTCGAACACGCGAACGTCAGTGAGTACCATGGAAGGACTGACGGCCGCAGCCGCATAACTCTCGGCCTCCCCTCAGTCGCCGGGACGAACAGCTTTTTGTCGGTATTCCCCTCTTCTTGAGAGTATATGTCATACGTCGTCCGGATGCCCAAGCTCGGCGTCGAGATGGAGACGGGGATCGTGATCGAGTGGTACCTCGACGTAGGAGAGACGGCCGAGGAGGGGGACGTGATCGCCGAGATCGAGTCCGAGAAGTCGACCGCCGAGGTCGCAGCGCGGGAGGACGGCGCGCTCCGGGAGCGCTATCTCGACGCCGGGGAGGAGGGGCCGCCGGGGGCCGCCATGGGGATCTTCGCGCCGCCGGACGCCGACATCTCGTCGCTCCGGGCGGAGATCGACGTAGAGCCGGGCGAGGCCGCGGCGGACGCTGACGAGGACGCCGAGTCGGCGACAGGAGAGGCGACGACCGACGACGGGGGAGCCCCTGAATCGGTCGAGGAGCCCGCACAGCCGGCCGTCGACGACGGAACCGTCCGCGCGAGCCCGCGGGCCAAGCGCCGCGCCGAAGAGCTCGGTGTGACGCTCTCCAGGGTCGAAGGCACCGGACCGGAGGGCGGGATCGTCGCCGACGACGTGGCGGCCGCGGCGGGCGACGCCGGCGGGCGGACGATCCGCGAGGAACGGACGTTCTCGGGGATGCGCTCGACGATCGCCGACCGGCTGAGCACGAGCTACCGGGAGGCAGCCCACGTCACCGTCGATCGGGAGGTCGAGGTCGAAGCGGCGTTCGCGGCGGCCGAGGCTGCCGGCGAAGATGCCTCGCTGACCGACGTGTTGCTGCTCGCGGTGTCGGCGACGCTGGACGAACATCCCGAGTTCAACGCTACCTTCGACGCCGAGACCGAGACGCACACGCTGTACGAGGAGCACAACATCGGTGTCGCGGTCGACCTCGACGGCGGCCTCGTCACGCCGGTCATCCCCGACGTGGGCGGGAAGTCGATCGGCGAACTCGCCCGACAGCGCAGCCGGCTGACCGACCGCGTGCTCGACGGCGAGTACGACGCCGACGACCTCAGCGGCGGGACGTTCACGGTGTCGAACCTCGGCGTCGTGGGCAGCGACTCGTTTACGCCGATCATCAACCCCCCCGAGATCGCGATCCTCGGCGTCAACCGCGTTCGTGAACGGCCAGTCAACACCGACTCGGGGATCGAGTTCCCCCGTCACATCACGTTCAGCCTCTCTTTCGACCACCGCGTCGTCGACGGCGCCGACGCGGCCCGGTTCCTCGTCACGCTCGACGAGACGCTCGCGGCGGCCGAGGAGCTGCTCGACTGACCGTCCCGACTTCTGTGGTGTGGTACCGCGCAACGTAGATTTATGCGGCGTCAGTCACACGACCGGACGATGACGGAACTCCTGACAGGGCAGACGGCAGTCGTGACGGGCGCGGCGAGCGGAATCGGGCGGGCGATCGCGCTCGCGTTCGCCGACGAGGGCGCAGACGTGGTCGTCGCCGACGTCGACGCGGAGCCACGCGAGGGCGGGCAGCCGACCGCCGAACGGATCCGGGAGGACACCGACGCCGACGCGACGTTCGTCGAGTGTGACGTCTCCGACCCGGACGCGGTCGAGGGGGCGATGGACGCCGCAGAGGCGTTCGGCGGCGTCGACGTATTGGTGAACAACGCCGGCGTCGTGCGGGTCGAGTCGCTGCTGTCGGTCACCGAGGACGAGTACGACCAGGTAATGGACGTGAACGTCAAGGGCACGTTCTTCGGCGCCCAGCGGGCCGCCCGGCGGATGGCCGACGGCGACGGGGGCTGCATCATCAACATCTCCAGCATCGCGGGGCTTGAGGGTGCCGGCGACTACGTGACGTACTCGACTTCGAAGGGCGCGGTCCGGCTGATGACGTACGCGCTTGCCGACGCGCTCGGCGACGAGAACGTCCGGGTTAACGCGATCCATCCGGGACCCGTCGACACCGGGCTGATGCGGGAGGATCTCGGCACTGATCCGGACGGCGAGAACCCGTTCCTGGCTGGGGTGCCCCGGGGGCGGATGGGCGAGCCCGAGGACGTGGCCGACGCCGCGGTGTTCCTCGCGAGCGACCGCGCCGATTTCGTCAACGGCTCGTCGCTGGTCGTCGACGGCGGAATGGTCAACACCCGGGGGCAGCTCCTCTCGGAGTGAACGGCGAGAATCGGCCGGAATCGCCCCGCTACCAAGCTTTTTATGCTGTCTCCGCTCATTCGTACGCGTTAATCATTATCATGCCACAGTTCGACTTGGATTCAGCCGACGACAGGCGGAACGCCCTCCGAAAGATGCTGCTGATACGGGAGTTCGAGAACCGCGTCAGCGAGCGGTTCGCCGACAACGAGATCCCGGGGTTCGTCCACCTCTCGCAGGGGCAGGAAGCCGTCGCCGTCGGCGCCTGCGGCGCGCTCGACGGCGACGACTACGTCACGAGTACCCACCGCGCCCACGGCCACAGCCTCGCGAAGGGGCTCGAATCGGACCGGCTCATGGCCGAACTGTACGGCAAGGAGGCGGGCTACTGCAGCGGGCGCGGGGGGTCGATGCACGTCGCCGACCTCGATACCGGCATGCTCGGCGCTCAGCCCATCGTCGGCGCCAGTGTCCCGCTCGGCACCGGGGCGGCGCTCACGGCCGACCTCCGCGACGAGGACTGGATGGCGATCGCGTTCTGTGGCGACGGCTCCACGGCCGCCGGCCAGGTACACGAGGCGATCAACCTTGCGGCGACGTGGGGGCTGCCGATCGCGTTCGTCATCGAGAACAACCAGTACTCCGAGGGGATGGTGTTCGACGAGCAGCACAACATCGAGGACCTCGCGGACATGGCGGCATCCTACGGCATTCCCGGGGAGATCGTCGACGGGCAGGACGTGGAGGCGGTCAACGACGTAGTGACCGAGGCCCGCGAGCGGGCACTCGCCGGCGACGGCCCGACGCTGATCGAAGCCAAGACGTACCGCTACCGCGGCCACTTCGAGGGCGACGAGGAGCCCTATCGCTCCGAGGACGAGGTCGAGAAGTGGCAACGGGAACACGACCCCATCGACAACTACCGAAATCGCCTGCTGGACGAGGGCGTGATCGACGAGGCGACGTTCGAGGAGCTCCGGGAGTCGGTCGTCGAGGAGATCGACGCCGCCGTCCAGTTCGCCCGCGACGCCGACGAGCCCGACCCCGAGGACGCCTACGACGACGTGTTCGCCGAGCCCGTCGACGACGTCGAGCGGTTCCGTGATCGTCTCCGCGCCGACGGGGGTGGAGAATGAGCGGCGAGACCGAGCGGCTGAGCATCCGCGAGGCGATCCGGTCGGCGCTCCGTGAGGAGTTGCTCCGGGACGACGACGTGTTCATCATGGGGCAGGACGAGGAGGACGGCGGCTCCTTCGAGGTGACCGCCGGACTCCACGACGAGTTCGGCTTCGATCGCGTACGGAACACGCCGATTAGCGAGGCCGCACAGATCGGCTCGGGCGTCGGCGCCGCCGCGACCGGACTCCGGCCGGTCGTGAACCTCAGCTTCTCGGACTTCATCGGCGTCTGCTACGATCAGGTGATGAATCAGGCCGGGAAGACCCGCTACATGTTCGGCGGCGCGAGTTCTGTCCCCATGACGATCCGGGCGATCGAGGGCGCCGGGCTCAACGCCGCAGCTCAGCACTCCGGGACGGTCCACTCGATGGTCTCCCACCTCCCGGGGATCAAGGCGGTCGCGCCGGGCACCCCCGAGGCCGCGAAGGGACTGATGAAGTCCGCCATCCGGTCGGACGACCCGGTGGTGTTCTTCGAGAACAAGACGACGTACGAGCGCCGCGGCGAGGTGCCCGCCGACGAGGAGTTCACGGTGCCGCTGGGCGAGGCGAGCGTCGAACAGGAGGGCGACGACGTGACCGTCGTCGCGACCCAGCGACTGCTCGGCGAGGCGCTCGCGGCGAGCCGGGAGTTCGACGACCTCGGGATCGAGGTGATCGACCCGCGGTCGCTCTACCCGCTGGACACCGACACGATCGCCGACAGCATCGAGAAGACGGGACGGCTGGTCGTCGCCGACGAGAGTCCGCTCTCCTACGGGTTCCACGCCGAAGTGTTCGCGCGGTCGGCCGAGGACGCGTTCTGGCACCTCGACGCGCCGTTGCAGCGCGTCGGCGTCCCTGACACGCCGATCCCCTTCTCGCCGGCACAGGAAGACGAGGTCGTCCCCGACGCCGACGACGTGCGCCGCGCGATCGAACGCACGCTCTGAGCCGCCTCAGCGGTTCACGGTGTGTATCGCTTCGCCGTCGACGTTCGCGGCGGCCTCCATCAACGCCTCACCCAGCGTCGGGTGGGCGTGGACGGTGTGGGCCACGTCGGCCGCGGTGAGCCTGTTCCGAACCGCGAGCGTCAGCTCCCCGATCAGCTCTGAGGCCTCCGGGCCGACGATCTGGGCACCCACCAGCGTCCCGTCGTCGGCGTCGGCGACGACCTGCACGAACCCTTCCTCCTCGCCCGCGGTGAGCGCGCGGCCGTTCCCGCGGAACGCCATCCGGCCGACGGTGACATCCCGCTCCGCAGCATCCGGAGCGACCCCGACGGTTGCGATCTCGGGCTCGGTGAACACGACGCTCGGGACGGGCCCGACCGGGCCGGGATCCCCGCCCGCGATATCTTCGACGGCGTGCAGTGCCGCGTGGCTGGCCTCGTGGGCCAGCATCGGCTCGCCCGCCACGTCGCCGACGGCGTAGATGTGCTCCTGACTGGTCTCCCCGTTCTTCCCCGTGACGACGAACCCGTCGTCGTCGACCGTCACACCCGCAGCGTCCGGATCGACCGTGTCGGCGACCGGGCGGCGACCGACGGCGACGAGCACGGCATCGGCTTCGTACTCCTGCTGGTCCCCCTCCTCGGTCTCGGTGACGACGACCGGTGCGCCCGTGATGTCCTCGTACCACTCCTGTGCGGCCTCGGCGAAGGAGAAGGAGATCCCCAGCTCGCGGGCGCGCTCGGCGACCGGCTCGACGAGCTCGTCGCCGTAGGCCGGCAACGGGTCGTCGAGCGCTTCGAGGACGGTCACGTCGGTGCCCAACTCGGCGAACGCCGTCGAGAGCTCCATCCCGATGTAGCCCGCGCCGACGACGACCAGCCGGTCGGGTCGCTCGGAGAGATCGAGCACGTCGCGGGAGCTCAACACCGGCTCGTCGTCGAACGAGAACCCCGGGAGCTCGATCGGCCGACTCCCGGTCGCGATCACCGCGTGCTCGAAGGAGAGCGTCGTCGAGTCGGCGGTCAGCGACGGCGGGTCGATCTCGACGGTGTGCTCGTCACGGAAGCGGGCAGTCCCCTCCCGGTAGGTCACGCCGTTTGCGCCGAGGAGCTGTTCGACGCCACCGGTGAGCCGGTCGACGACCGAATCCTGCCACTCGCTCAGCTCGTCGAACGCGACCGTCGGCTGCGCGTGGACGCCGCGATCCGTCATCCGGCCGACCCCGCCCGCGGCGCGTGCCACGTCGATCAGCGCCTTCGAGGGGATGCAGCCGTGGTTGAGGCAGACGCCGCCCGGCTCGCCGCGCTCGACGATGGTGGTTTCGAGGCCCCGCTGTGCGGCACGGATCGCGGCGACGTAGCCGCCCGGCCCGGCACCGATCACGACTACGTCGGTCTCTTCAGTTGACATGGCTCTATCTTGGGTCAGTGTGGCATAAAGCCAGTCCCGCCGGCAACACTGGAGCCGGGATTGCCGAATTTCGATATCGCTATTAACGATTTATTGGCGCCTCACCCCGTCTTGTACACCCCGCGAGCGTCGGGGACGTGAGTCCCCTCGCTGCACACGGTCACTTCGACGACAGCGATATCGTCGCCGAGCCGGACCACCTCCGCTGCGGCCGAGAAATCCCCGGTCCCCGCTTCCAGGTAGTCGATGCGCATGTCGATAGTCGGGACCGGCTGCTCCACCTGCGAGAGGAGTGCGGCGCCGCCGACGGTGTCCGCGAGCGTGAACGTGACGCCGCCGTGGGCCGTCGTCCCCTCGGCATCCCACGCCAGCTCCTCTCGCATCTCGACGCGGCCCTCGGCGTGGCCGTCGCCGACTTCCGTCACCTCGATGCCCAGCAGGTCCGTGAACGGCATGCGCTCTAAGAACGCCTCGACGTCCATGGCTGAGGATTTCCGGACCGGCGCAAAAACCTTCCTCCGCGGCCGCTACTCGCCCTGCCACTCGGGGTCGCGGTCCTCGAGGAACGCGTCGATTCCCTCGTCCTTGTCGTGGGTCGCGAACAGCTGGGCGAACAGTTCGGCCTCGTACTCGATGCCGTCTTCCAGCCCCAGTTGCGAGGCTGCTTTCACCGACTGCTTGGCGAACTCCAGCGCGACCGGGCTGTTCGCGGCCATCGACGCCGCGAGCTCGTTCACTGCATCGTCGAAGCCGTCGTCGCCGTGTACCCCGTCGACGAGTCCGATCTCCGCGGCCTCCGCGGCGTCGATCAGTTCGCCGGAGAGGATCAGGCGCATGGCCTGCCCCTCGCCGACCAGCCGGGGGAGCCGCTGGGTGCCGCCGCCGCCGGGCATGATGCCGAGCGTGATCTCGGGCTGGCCGATCTTGGCGTCCTCGTGGGCGATCCGGACGTCACAGGCCTGGATCAGCTCGCAGCCGCCGCCGAGGGCGTGGCCGTTGATCCGGGCGATCACCGGCATCGGGCAGTCCGCGACGTGTTCGTACACCCGCGGGCGCTTGCTGGCCTCGCGCTGTTCGAGCGCGTCGCGCTCCCGGAGTTCGGTCACGTCCGCGCCGGCGGCGAAGGCGCCGGCCTCCTCGGCGCCGGTGAGCACGACCGCCCGGACCTCCTCCCCCTCCACCGCGTCGATCACGTCGGCAAGCTCCTCACGGAGTTGAGCGTTCAGCGCGTTCCGGGCGTCCGGCCGGCGGAGCGTGACCGTGGCCACGCGGTCGCCCCGAGCCCCGACCTCGGCGTCGACGGTCTCGCAGTCGGCCGCGACCTCCTCGATCACTGTTTCTCACCCCAGTCGCCGCTAGTGCCGACGATCTCACCGTCCTCCCAGACGTAGAACCCCTCGCCGCTCTTCTTGCCGAGCTTGCCGGCCCGGACCTTTCGTTTCAGGATCTGGGGCGGCCGGAATCGCTCGCCGAGCTCCTCCCGGAGGTGCTCGAGGATATCCAGCCGCACGTCGAGCCCGACCACGTCCCCCAGCGCGATCGGCCCCTGCGGGTGGTTGTAGCCGAGCTCCATCGCGGCGTCGATATCCTCGGGCGAGGCGACACCCTCCTGCACCATCCGCATGGCTTCGACGCCGAGTGCGACACCGAGCCGAGACGAGGCGAATCCCGGCGAGTCGGTCACTTCGACCGGGGTCCGGTCGATCCCCTCGACGAACTCGTGGGCGCGCTCCAGCGCCCGATCGCTCGTTTGCTCGGCGACGACAATTTCCACCAATTCCATAATGTGCACGGGGTTGAAGAAGTGCAGACCCACCGCGCGGTCCGGACGATCCAGCGTGCTCGCGATCTCCGTCAGCGACAGCGAGGAGGTGTTGGAAGCGATAATCGCGTCCTCGTCGACGTGGGACTCCACGTCCGCGAACGTCTCCTGTTTGATCTCCATCTGCTCGGGCACCGCCTCGATCACGATCTCAGCGTCGCCGACCGCGTCTTCGAGCGAGGTCGTGCCGGCGATGCGATCGAGCGTGGCGTCCTTCTCCTCCTCGGTGACTTTGTCGCGCTCGACGCCGCCTTGGAGGTTCGCCTCGATGGCGTCGAGCCCGTCGTCGACGAGTTCCCGCTCGATGTCCCGGAGCCACACGTCGTGGCCCGCCATGGCCGATACCTGGGCGATCCCGTGTCCCATCGTGCCGGCGCCGAGTACGGCTACGTGCATGCGCCTGAGAGGGGCCGGTGCCGAGAAAAAACCGCGTGACACGGAGTCGCTGAAAATCGTCGAAGCGCCCAGCCGACTACCGCTGCCGCTCGATCGCTCGCAGCTTGAACCCGTAGCGGGTCACGCCCTCCTGCGTGTAGATCCGGCGGATCGTCGCGGCGACGCGCGTCCCGATCTCGACGCTCTCGCCGTCCGCGAGCACCTGCGAGGGGACGCTCACGCTGTCGCCGTCGGGACCGTCGAGAGCGACGATCGCGCTCACGAACGGGCCGCTTCGGGACTGCTGCTCGACGAACTCCGGCGGCGCCCCGCCCTGTGCGATCGTGGTGGTCGCCTCGATGGTGCCTTCCCCAGTGAGTTCGACCCGTTCGTACTCCTCGACCCGGGCGTGGCAGTCACCACAGGCGCCGCCGGGCGGGAAGTTCAGCGCGCCGCAGTTCGGACATCGTCCGGCGGCCAGTCGGTGACGCTGGGGCGTCGTGCGCTGCCACGAGGGGACGCTGACGTACGCGCCGCCGCCCTCGGGCTCGCCGGTCGTGATCTCGCCGCGCCGGCGGAGGTACTCGGCGTAGGAGAGATCGGTCGCCCCCGACAGCGCGGCGTCGACGGGAATCGAGCCGTCGACTACGAGCGCGTTCGCGCCCGCGCCGCTACCGTAGGCCGCGAGCAGCACGCGCTCCGTGCCATCGTCGAACGCCGACGCGACGCCGAGGAACGCGCTCGCCGCGCCCGTATCGCCGAGGTGGCTGACCGTCTCCGCGGCCGCGATCGTCTCGGTGTCGACGCCCAGCGCGCCTGCGGCGCGGTAGGGGAGCTTGCCGTCCGGCGACTGCACCGCCGCGGCGTCGGCGCTAGCTAGGTCGACGTCGAGTGCGTCGACAGCGCCGCCGAGCGCGGTCGTGAACGCCTCGCGGTCGTACTGGGTGACGCCGAGCCCCGTCGTCTCCTCGCTCCCAGCTTCCCGGAACCGCGTTCCGGGGTAGGATTGGACGTACGAACCGCGGTCGACGACGGTGCCGGGCGCGCCGGCGGCGAGCACGAGCGCGGCCGCGCCGGCGCCCGCGGCGTGTTCGATCTCGCTGTCCGGCTCGCCGCGCGGGCAGTCGGCGACGACGACGAGGCCGATCCCGTTGCCCGCCGATCCGCTCCACGGGCCCGCATCGAGCGCCCCGGCGAGCGCCTGTGCGCCGGCGCGGGTGCTGGCCGTGAGCGTGCGCGTGTCCGCGTCCCCGGGCGCGTCGAGCACGCTCGCGAGCCGCGGCGTGAGATCCTCTTCGGCCATCGGCGGCGTCGTGGTCGCGAACGCGAGGTGGGCGATCTCGTCGCCGTCGCGGTCGGCGGCGTCGAGCGCGCGTCGGGCCGCCTCGATCCCCATCGTGAGCGCGTCCTCGTCGGCCTCGGGGACTGCCTTCCGCTCGACGCCCGCCGCGTCGAACCGTCCCCACGCGTCTTCGAACTCCGCTGCGTCGATCCTGAGCCGGGGCGTGTACGCGCCGATCGCGGCGATCCCGGGTTCATCAGTCGTGCCGTCGCCGTCGCTCATCGGCCCACCTCCCGTTCGAGGACGTGCACGACCGCTGCGCCGCCGCTGCCGCCGACGTTGTGGGTCAAGCCGAGTTCGGCATCCTGGACTTGGCGTTCGCCGGCTTCGCCGCGGAGCTGTTTGTACGCCTCCGCGATCTGCCCGGCGCCGGTCGCGCCGATCGGGTGACCCTTCGACTTCAGCCCGCCGGAGGCGTTGACCGGGAGTTCGCCCCCGAGCTCGGTCGCGCCAGCGTCGATCAGTTCGCCCGCCTCGCCGCGGCCACAGAAGCCGAGGTCCTCGTAGGCCAGCAGTTCCGCGATCGCGAAGCAGTCGTGGACCTCCGCGAAGTCGAGCTCGTCGGGCTCGATCCCCGCCCGGTCGTACGCCTCGGCGGCAGCCTCCATCGACGCGTCGATCCCGGTGTAGGTGTCGCGCTGAAACAGCCCTACTCGCTCGCTTGCCGCGCCGACCCCCGCGACGCGGATCGGCTCGTCGGTGTACGCCCCGACGGCGTCCTCGCTCGCGACGAGCACCGCGGCGGCGCCGTCGGAGGTCGGACAGCAGTGATAGAGGTTCAGCGGATCGGCGACGACCGGCGCGTCCCGCGCGTCCTCGAGCGAGCACTCGAAGCCGAGGTGGGCCTTGTCGTTCTTCGCGCCGTTTTTGTGGTTCTTGACGGCGACCTGCGAGAGATGCTCCGGCGTCGCGTCGTAGCGGTCGAAGTACGCGCTAGCCATCTGGGCGTAGACGCCGGCGAACGTGGTGCCGGTCAGGCGCTCCCACTCGGTCTCGCCGGAGACGCCGAGCCAGTACTTCGCCGCGTCGCCGCTCAGGTCGGACATCACTTCGACGCCGCCCGCAAGCGCCACGTCGGCCATCCCGCTTCGGACGGCCTGTACGGCCTGTCTGACCGCGTAGCCCGAAGCCGCACACGCGTTCTCGACGCGCGTGCTCGGGACGCCGTGGAGGCCGGCGTGTTCGGTGACTGCCGGGGCGGAGAGTCCGATCTGTCGCCCGCCGACGCCGAGCGTGCCGACGACCGCCTCGTCGATCTCGCCGGTGTCGATACCGTCGGGGACGCTGTCGAACGCCGCGTCGACGGCGTCGGCGAACAGCGACCGATAGCTCTCGCCAGGCATCGCGCCGAAGGGGGTCTGCCCCGCGCCGATGATGTACGCCTCGCGCATGGGACGACGATTCCGGCGGTCCGACGAAAAGCCTTCCCGTGGGAGCACGCGATCGTCGCCGATCCGCGTTCTGTCGGTGGGTTTCGACGCGTCGGGATCATCATGATTTTTACTCTCGTCGGCCGAGCGCCCGACTATGGTACACAAGCCCATAGAGGACGCCGACCGCGCGGCGATCCGCGACCTCCAAGCGGAGCGACTCCGGGAGACGGTCGAGAACGCCTACGAGAACGTCCCGTTCTACCGCGAGAAGCTGGACGAAGCGGGCGTCGACCCCGCCGAGATCGACGGTGTCGACGACGTCCGGAAGCTCCCGACGACGACCAAGGAGGACTTCCGCGACGAGTACCCCGACGGGCTGTTCGCCGTCGACGACGACGAGGTGAGCCGGATTCACGCCTCTTCCGGGACGACGGGGAAACCCAAGATCGTCGCCTACACCGACGGCGACGTGGACGTCTGGAGCGAGGTGGTCGCGCGCTCGCTCGCGGCGGCGGGCGTCGAGTCCGGCGACACCGTCCAGAACGCCTACGGCTACGGGCTGTTCACTGGCGGGCTCGGGCTCCACTACGGCGTCGAGGAATTGGGTGCGACCGTAATCCCCATCGGCGGCGGGCAGACCCAACGCCAGATCGAGCTGATGCGGGACTTAGAGAGCGACGTGTTCACCTGCACGCCCTCCTACGCGCTCTATCTCGCCGAGACCGCCGAGGAGATGGGCCTCGACCCGCGAGAGCTGCCCATCTCGACGGTGATCTTCGGCGCCGAGCCCTGCACCGACCCGATGCGTGAGGAGATCGAGCAGCGGCTGAACGTGACGGGGATCGACATCTACGGGCTCTCCGAGATCGTCGGCCCGGGCGTCTCGAACGAGTGCCACGAGGCACAGGACGGCCTCCACATCTGGGAGGACCGCTTCCTGCCCGAAGTCGTCGATCCGCAGACGGGCGACCCCGTCGAGGAAGGCGAGGAGGGCGAACTCGTGCTCACGACGCTGTCGAAGGAGGCACTGCCCGTCCTGCGCTACCGGACCGGCGACCTGACGACGCTCACCTACGAGGAGTGTGAGTGCGGGCGGACGATGGTCCGGATGGACAACGTCACCGGCCGCGCGGACGACCTGCTGATCGTCCGTGGCGTGAACCTCTACCCCAGCGAGATCGAGGACGTGGTGCTCGACATCGACGGCGTCGCGCCCCACTACCGCATCGACCTCGACCGCGAGGAGAACCTCGACGTGATGGAGCTCACCGTCGAGCGCGCCGAGGGGACGGATCGGGGCCACGTCGAACTGGAGGAGGAGATCCTCGAACGGCTGGAGAACGTGCTCGCGTTCACGCCCGACGAGCTCACGCTGGTCGAGTCCGGCGGCATCGCCCGCAGCGAGGTCGGGAAGGTCCAGCGCGTCTACGACCACCGGTAGCGGACCACTCGGCGCCTCCGGGAGCTATTTATCCCGACTGGGCGAACCCGGGGGTATGGCCTACAGCTACGAACCGCACTACTTCGAGGACTTCGAGGTCGGTGAAGAGTTCATCAGCGTCGGGCGGACAGTCACCGAGTCGGACTTCGTGATGCACTCCGCGCTCAGCGGCGACTGGACCGAACTGCACACCAACAAGGAGTACGCCGAGGAGCAGGAGTTCGGCGAGCGCATCGCCCACGGCCCGATGACGTTCGTCCAAGCCACCGGCTTCGTCTACCGGACGGGCATCGTCGAGCGCACCGCGGTCGCGTTCCTGGGGATGAACTACATGGACCTCCCGAACCCCGTCACGATCGGCGACACGCTGCAGTTGGAGATGGAGGTCACCGAGAAGAAAGAGCTCAGCCGCGACGACGCCGGGCTGGTCGTGCTCGACTGCGTGATGGAGAACCAGGAGGAGACAGTGGTGCTGGAGGGCGACATGAAGTTCCTGATCAAGCGGAAGGACGCCGCCGACGAAGACGCGGAGTAGTCCGCGCCCCTACTCGAACTTCTTGAACTGCTGGAGGCAGTCGTTGCAGTAGTGAATCGACTGGCAGCGCGACGGTCCGCGAGGGTGTTCGCGCTCGGTGTTCTCCGAGCCGCAGTACGGACACTCCGCACCCGTCGTTTCTCCACTCGTCGTGACGCTTGGGTCCGGTTCCGGCGAGTTCGTGCTCGGCCCCGCGGTGGGTTCGTCGCTCATCGCTCCACGCTGATGCCGAACTCCCGAAGCGCTTCCTTCCCCTGTTCGGTGACGAGATCGAGCGACCAGTCCGGCGCCCAGACGAGTCGGACCTCGGCCTCGTCGACGCCGTCGACGCTCTCGGCCGCCTCCGCCACGTCGTCGAGGATCAGTTCGCGGGCGGGGCAGCCGCTGTAGGTCAGCGTCATGTCGATCGTCGCCTCCCCGTCGTCGAGTTCGAGCCCGTAGATCAGCCCGAGGTCGACGACGCTGACGGGCATCTCCGGGTCCTCGACCTCGTACAGCGCCGCCCAGACCTCGCGTTCGAGCCCCTCGGCGCCCTCGCCGGTGGCGGGCACCTCCTCGGTGGTTCGCTCCTTGGTCTCGTACTCGGTGTAGCCACACGGGCCGGCGTCGGGGTCGGCCCGCGGGCGGTCGAACTCCTCGGGGCCGTCGGGCTCGCTACTCATCGTCCATCAGTGTGGTCGCTTCGTGGCGACCGAGGTTGCGGTAGGACGACACCATCTCCTCGTGAAGGTCGTGCCAGTGCTCGGTGTGCTCGTTGTCCCGCCCCGTCGGCGTCACCGGCTCGGCGTCCTCCGGCACTTCGAAGCCGAGATCGGTGAGGAACGCGGTCGTGCGCTCCGCCCACTCCGCGCGCATCTCGTCGAGCGTCGCGTCGCGGATACCGAGGTCGACGATGTCGTCCTCCACGCCGGCGACGGCATCGTCGCCGTCGCCGTGGACCTCCCCGACCGGCTCGAACAGCGTCAGTGCGTACGGGTAGAGTCGGTCGAGCGCGGCCTGCACGCGGCGACTGGCCTCCTCGTCGTCAGCCATCCGCCGGAGCCAGTTCTGCGCGTGCTCGACGTGGTAGTCCTCCTCGCCCTGGATACGGCTGGTGCGGTTGCGGATCGCCTCGTAGCTGGACTCCTCCAGCGCGGCGAGGCGGATCTCCTCGGCCACGTCGTACAGGTAGCCACGGAGGATCGCGTCGCCCCAGTCGCCCTCCGAGAACGGAAGTTCGACGAGCGTGCTGTGCTGGAAGTCGTCGGGCTCGCTCTCCCACAGCAGCGACTCCTCGGAGTAGCCCAGTTGCTGGATCGCGTCGTACCACAGCCGCGCGTGGCCGAGCTCGTCCTGTGCGTTGTTCGCGACCGCGAGATCCGACTCCAGCGTCGGCGCGCGGACCTGCCAGAACGTGTAGCGCTCGGCCTGGACGTACTCGTCGTCGGCGAGCCGGAACAGCTGGGCCTCGACGGCCTCGCGCTCCCGCTCGCTCAGTTCGTCGGGGGCGCCGAGGTCGGCGTCGGTCGCCGCCATCAGCTGTCACCCCGCTGTCGCTCGGCCTCGATCTGCTCGCTCTCGGAGGCTTTGACCTCCTCGGCGGCCGGGTCGACGTTGTACGTCTGGGCGAAGCGGTACGCCTTGTTCGTCGTGCCGCCGAACTCGACGTCCTCGTCGGTGATCTCGCCGACGTAGCGCGACTGAACTACCCAGAGGCTGTTGGGGTCGTCATCGCCGAAGGCGTCGTGGGCTGCCGCTTTCGCGTCGTCGACGCTCCCGGCGGTCACCTGCCCGCAGTGCTCGTGGTAGTCGCCTGCCTTCCCTTGCCGGAACACCGTCCAGTCCGTCTCGCCGTCGACGGTACCGGCGTCTTCGTCGCCGTAGACGCCGCTGACCCGCTCCTGTGGAGCGACCCACAGCGAGTGGGTCGGCTTGCGCCGACCGTGCTGGATGGCCGAGAACTGCTTGGCCATCTCCCGATCGGGGGCGTGGACGTTGCCGCAGTGCTCGTGGGCGCCCTCGGGCGTCCCCTGCCGGAACACTTCCCAAATCATGGTCAGTCAGCCGCCTGCGGCGTGGGGCCGCTCCCGGTGGTCGACTGCCCGTCCAGCATGTCGCGCACCCACTGGACGGCCTCCTGTGCCCGTGCTCGGCTCTCGATCTGCTGCTTGCTGCCCTCGTACTCGTTCTTGGAGACGGTGAAGAACTCCTCCCAGTCGAGGTCGTCCTCCACGACCTCGTAGGTGCCGTCGCCGTTGTCCCGGATGCGCGGCTCGTCGGGGATTTCCAGCCCGTAGTTCTCGGCTTTGGGCATGTACGTGTTGAGGAACGCGTTCCGGAGCTCGTCGTTGGACTTCGTCTTCAGCCCCACCTGCTCGGCGAAGTCGTGGTGGGTGCTCTGATCGTCGGTCGGCCCGAAGAACTGCAGGATGCGGGGCCACCACTGCTCGAACGCCTCCTGGGTCATCTCCTGTTCCTTCTTCGAGCCGCTCATCAGCTCCCGCAGGATCGACTCGCCGTGTTTGACGTGCATCCCCTCCTCGAAGCAGATCTTGTCCATCGCGTGGGCGTACGGCTCCCAACTGGAGGACTTCAGCGTCGCCTGCCGGCGCATCGCGGCGCCGTCGACGAAGAAGGCGATCATCGGCGTCTCGACGTAGCGCTCCATCGGGTAGTGGAAGCAGTTGAGGAACTTCCCGTCGCCGTTGGCGAGGTCCTCGAGCATCTCGTCGCGGGTCTTGATGCCCAGCGACTCCGCGGCGCGGTAGAGCATCTGCCCGTGGCCGATCTCGTCCTGCGTCTTGGCGCTGAACGCCATCTTCCGCTCAAGGCTGGGCGCCTTGCGGATGAACGGGCGCTCTAAGTACGCGCCCATGATCTCACTGTTGGCGTGGAACTCGAGCATCCGCGTCGCCGCCTCGCGGTACTCCCGGGGTAGGTCGTCCCGCGGGCTGAACGCGCGCGGTCCGGCCTGTGCTTTGACCTCCTCGATGTTCATGGTCGTTGGTTGTCGACGATCGACCTTACCGGTTCGGCAGTCTATAGCCGGGTTTTAAATACTTCCGGCGCCTCTCTCGGCCGATGATCGACGAGTGCCTGATGGCGGAGTTCCGCATCAGGGGCGATGACTGTCCGCTCGCCGAGGCCTCCCGGGCGGCCGACGCGGTCGTCGACGTGGCGCCGCCGCTGCTCCGGGACGACGGCAACGTCCTCCTACGGTTCAGCGCGGCGCCGAACGAGGCGTTCACCGCCGCGCTCGACGCCGACGACCGTATTCGATATCTCTATCGGGCGACCGTCGACGGCCGCCACAGCTACCGCTGTCTCTCCCTCCAGCGCAGCGTCGTCCACGAACTCGTGAGCGCGGGGTTCGTCGTCGAGTCGCTGCGCTACGAGCGCGGGGACGCGCTGCTGACCGGCGCCGTCGTCGGCCAAGAGATCCTGCAGGCCGTGATGGCGACCGCCGGTGAGACCGTCGGCGTCGAACTGGAACGAGTGTACGCACTCGGCCCGGAGGAGGACAGCACCGTGGCCGAGCGGTGGGACCTCACTCCCGCCCAGACCGAGGCGATCAGGGCCGCCGTCGAGATGGGGTACTTCACGGTCCCGCGCCGGACCACAGCCGGCGAGGTCGCCGACGCGATCGGGATCAGCAAGTCGGCCTTTCTCGAACGGCTCAGGCGCGGACAGAACGCGCTGTTCTCGCAGGTGTTCGACGTCGAGCCTCGCTCCGCCCACAGCGACGGGAACTAAGGCGCCGCCGGCCCCGGGCCTACCCATGCAGATCGACGACGGCGCAGTCAAGCGCATCACCTTCGACCGGCCCGACGTGTACAACGCGATGACCACCGACGTCGCCGCCGAACTGGCGGACGCGTTCGGGGACCTCGACCCCGAGAGCCACGACGCCGCCGTGATCACCGGCGAGGGCGACGCGTTCAGCGCCGGGGGCGATATCGATTCGATGGCCGAGCGCGACTGGACGACCGCGGAGGCGTACGAGCGCGTACAGGCGACGTTCGGCCGCGTCGCCGAGAACGCGCTCTCGGCGCCGGTGCCGATCGTCGCGAAGGTGAACGGCGACGCGGTCGGCGCGGGGCTGTCGCTGGTCGCCGTCGCCGACTTCGCGTACGCCGCCGAGTCCGCCCGCTTTGGCGCCTCGTTCGTCAACGTCGGGCTGATCCCCGACATGGGCGCAACGGCGATCCTGCCGCACCTGATCGGCCTCCGGAAGACGAAGGAGCTCGCGTTCACCGGCGAGCTCGTCGGCGCCGACGAGGCGGCGGCGATGGATCTCGTCAACGAGGCGGTGCCGGGCGACGAACTCGACGCTCGCGTCGACGAGCTGCTCGAAACACTGCAGAGCAAACCGACCGCGAACGTCGGGCTCGCGAAGGAGGCGATCCACGACAGCCTCGGCCAGCAGTGGCGCGACGGGCTCCAGCGAGAGGCGGCCCTCCAGTCGCTTGCGTACGACACGCCCGCCCACGAGGAGGGCGTCGCGGCGTTCCGGGAGAGTCGTACCCCGGAGTTCGACCGGTAGCGCGCTGGCTCCCGCGAGTCAGTTCAGTACCCAGAACCGGTAGTTCAGGTACGCCGCGAACGTCACCCACAGGAGGTAGGGGACGAGCAGTACCGCGGCCCGGCGGTCGACGCGGTCGAACGCCCGGATCGTCGCGACGATCAGCGCCCAGAGTACGCCGATCACCGCCAGCCCGGCGGCGATCTCCCGCATCCCGAAGAACACCGCCGACCACGCGAGGTTGAACACGAACTGGGCCGCGAACACGCCGAGCGCGAGGCGGGCGGGCCCCGTCGCCGACTCGATGCGGCGCCAGACGAGCCAGACGGCGCCGCCCATCGACGCGAACAGCGCCGTCCACACCGGCCCGAACACCCAGTTCGGCGGCGCGACCGCCGGGCGTTCGAGGGAGGCGTACCACGCGCCCAGCCCCTGTGCCGTGAACACCGCGCCCGACGCGCCGACGATCTCGACGACCAGGACCGCCAGCGCGAGCGCGAGCCACGGACGTCGCCGGGGGAGCCGTGCCAGCCACGTTCGGAGCGACATGCCCGCACGTTCACCTCGGGGATCGAAATAGCTACCGCGGATTGCTCGGCCCCGCGTCCGGATCGGGGACGCCGTGAGGGGCAGGAACTTTGGGCCCCCGGCGCGACCTACCGGGTGAATGACGACTGACACGCCCTCCGCCTCGGAGGCTGGCGAGCGCTGTGAGGCAGTGCTCGACGCCATCGAGGGAGCCGTGATCGTTCGCCGTGAGTTCCTCGAAACCGTCCTCGTCGGCGTGCTCGCCCGCGGGCACGTCCTGCTTGAAGACGTCCCCGGCACGGGGAAGACGTTGACCGCCCAGAGCGTCTCGACCGCACTGGGGCTCTCCTTCTCCCGGATCCAGTTCACGCCGGACCTGCTGCCGGCGGACATCACCGGGACGAACGTGTTCCACGAGAACGAGGGCGACTTCGAGTTCCAGCCCGGCCCGATCTTCGCGAACGTCGTGCTGGCCGACGAGATCAACCGCGCGCCGCCGAAAACCCAGGCCGCGCTGCTGGAAGCGATGGCCGAAGGGCAGGTCACCGTCGAGGGAGAGACCCGCGAGCTGCCCGACCCCTTCATCGTGATCGCGACCCAGAACCCCGTCGAGAGCGAGGGGACGTTCCCGCTGCCCGAGGCGCAGGTCGACCGCTTCGCGGTGAAGGACTCGATGGGCTACCCCGAGCGCGACGGCGAGATCGAACTGCTCCGCCGCCGCGCCGGCCGGACCGAGCAGGTGCCCTCCGTCGAGCGCGTGCTGGACGACGGAATGGTCGAGACGCTCCAGCACGTCCCCGAGGACGTCCACGCCGACCCGGACCTGCTCGACTACGTCGCCGACGTGACCCGGGCGACCCGCGAGGACCGCCGCGTCGAGGTCGGCGTCTCCCCGCGCGGGACCCAGCGGCTGTTCGAGATCAGCCGCGCCCACGCCACGCTGCGCTCGCGGGAGTTCCTCACTCCGGACGACGTGAAAGCCGTCGCCGAGCCCGCCCTCGCCCACCGCCTCGTGCTCACGCCGGAGGCACAGGTCGACGGCGTCGACAAGGCGGTCGTGATCTCGGACGTACTCGACTCCGTCGAGGTGCCGACCGTCGAGACCGCACCCGAGGCTTAGTCGCGCCGGAACGCGAACGCGGTCTCCGCCCCGATCTCTTCGCCGCCCTCGACCGCCGCCACGCGCAGCGTCACGTCCCGCGTCGACCCACAGCCCCGGCCCACGAACTCCGCCCACTCGTCGCCGACAGCGACGGGACCGGCGTGTGCACGTCGGAGGAATGCCCGGTAGCGGTCCGCGTCGACCGTCGCCGCGGTGGCGTCGTCGGCGGGCTCGACGGAGAGCACGACTCGGTCCGCAGTCGTCTCGCTCACGGTCCGTGTTGGCGCCCCACGGGGAAACCGCCGTCGCCGATGCTCACCGCCCGGGCTCGCGGAGCCCGCGCTCGAAGAACGCCTCGTCGACGCCCTCGCCACCGACCGCCAGCGCGACCGCGAGCTTGATGCGTGCCTTCCACGGCGGGAGGTCGCCCGCCCAGAGCACGCCCAGTTCGTCGAGGGTCGTGCCACCGCCAGCCCCGCCGTACAGCGGTGCAGTCGCGCCTTCGTGGCATCGTGAGGCGATCACGACCGGGACGCCGGCCGCCCGGAGTTCCTCGATCGCGTCACAGAGCGCACCGGTCGTGTTCCCCAGTCCCGTTCCGGCGACGACGACGCCATCGACCGCGGGATCGGCCGGATCCCCGACGGCCCGACGGAGCGCGTCGCCGCCCACGCCGAGCCCCGAGGTGAGGATCGGGATCGCCGCGTCGACCTCCCCGACTTCCGGCGCGCCGTCCGCGTCGCTCCGCGGCTCCCGGAACAGTCGAAGCCCGGCGGGCGTGAACTCCCCGACCGGACCGCGCTCGGGCGAGCGGAACGTCGACAGCGCGCTGGTGTGGGATTTCACCACGTCGCGGGCGGCGTGAACCTCGTCGTCGAACACGAGATACGTGCCCGACCCCACGCGATCGTGTGTGACCGTCCGGACGGCCCCGAGCAGGTTCGGCGGGCCGTCGGTTCCCACCTCGTCAAACGGTCGCTGGGCGCCCGTAAACGCCACCGGGACGGGCAGGTCCGTCGTCAGATCGAGCAGGTACGCCGACTCCGCCATCGTGTCGGTGCCGTGGGTGACGACGATCCCGTCCGACTGTTCGGCCGCCCGTTCGGCCGCGTTCCGGAGCGCGGCCGCCCGCTCCCACGTCACGTCGAACCCGGAGACGCTCGCGACCCGCTCGACGGTGATCGAGGCCCGCTCGCCGAGTCCCGGAACCGTCTCGATCAGCGCCTCGCCCGCCTTCGACGGGGTCTTCCCGCCGTCGCCGTCCGTGCTGGCGATCGTTCCCCCCGTGCTCAGTAGCGTGACCTCCATGGCGGAGCGGGACGCCGACGGGCGATACGCCGCGGGATTCCGGCGACTATTGCTGCCACCTGCTCCCCGTTCCACGGATACTTACCGGTCGGGGGCCACGTCGGGGATATCCTCCCCGCATGACCGAGACCACCGACCGGGGTTCGCTCCGAGCGGTTCTGGGCCGCCCCGAGGAACTGCTCGATCGGGCGAGCCGTGCCGCCGAGCCGGCGGAGTTCGTCGTCACGCCCGAGCGACTCCACCGACGGAACCTGAAGCGACGGCTCGCCGAACGGGCAACACCGCGGAGCAGCCTCCGACTCACCGACGCGACGGCGATCGCGAGTCGGCTGCTCGACGCCGCGAACGAGCCGAGCGAGACGATCGACCGCATCGACCGTCTCAAACACCTCGAATCGTTGCTAGTGCGGGACACCGAGGCGAACGAACGGCTGCGCGCGGCGATCGGCAGCGACCTCCCCGCTCACGTCGAGACGATCGCCGCGGCACAGAGCCGCGTCGCCGAGATGACCGGCTGGGACGACGAGCGCCTGAACGCGCTGTCGACAGTGGCTGAGGGGCTCCCGTCGGTCGCCGCGCAGGACACTGCCGACCTCCTCGCCGGGGTGCGTGCGCTGGAGCGGGGGCTCACGGAGCGTGTCGGCGCCGTCCACTCCCGTGAGACTTTGCTGCCGGCCGCCGCCGAGACGCTTCGGGACGACCCCGCGCTCTGGTCGGCGACGTTCCCGACGGCCGAGCGAATCTCCGTCGCCGGCGTGAGCGCGGTGGACGCCCCGCTGCTCTCGCTACTGGACGCGGCCACGGCTGCCGGCGTCGACGTGACGCTCTCGCTCCGGCCCGGGACGGGGCCGTCGATCGTCGACAGAGTTCCGGACCGGACCCCGGATGGCGTCGATCTTGCGACCGAGAGTCGAGACGCGTCCGTCGCCCCCGGCCTCGCCGCTGCCGAGTTGGTGGCGGACACGCCCGAGGCGGAGGCCCGACTCGCGGCCGGCGTTGTCGCCGCCCGCCTCCGGAACGGCGCGTCGCCGAGCGACGTACTGGTAGTCGCCCGGGACGCCGGCGAGTACGAGCGCCCGCTCCGACGAGCGATGGGCCGACAGGGGGTGAACCTCGCCGTCTGGGCACAGCTGCCGGTCGAGCGGACGATCCCCTACCGCCAGTTCGCGGCGACCTGTACTGTCCTCGCGGCCGACGAACTCGGCGCTGAACAGTTGCTCGAACCGCTGGAGTTCCACTGGGTCCCGCCGGCGACCGCGTGCGAGGACACCGACACGACGGCGTGGCCACTCCCCACCGCCGAGATCGGTGGACTCCGAACGGCGCTCGACGAGGATTCGGGGGCGGAGCGTTCGCTCGATGGGTGGAGTGATCGACTCGCAGCAGCCGTCGATGACGGCGAGATCGACCGAACGCGGGCGCGCCCGCTCCGAACGTTCCTCGGCTGGGCTCGCGAACAGCCGCGGACGCCCGAGCCCGTCGCGATTCACGACACGTTCGAGCCCCTGGTCGAGGCCGGTCGGGAGTTCGCGCTGCCCGCCGTGTTCGCCGAGGACAGTGCTGATATCGGCCGAACCTCGCGGTACGCCCGCGCGCTCAGCCGGATCGCGGAACTCCTCACCGACACGCGGGCGAAGTACCGCGAGTGGCTCGACGCCGGCGACGTGCCGCGCTCGTGGCTGGCCGTCGCCGACCTCGCCGAGCGCGTGGTGGCCACCCGCCCCGGTCGGCGCGAGCACGCCAACGCCGCCGCAGTCGACGTGATCGACGCGACGGACGCGTGGCTCCGGGCGGCACCCCACGTCGTCGCCGTGGGGCTCGTCGACGGGGTCTGGCCCCGCCGGGTCGAGAGCGTGTTCCCCGAAGCGTTCCGGCAGGTCGTCGTCGCGGGCGACAGCGCGGCCGCTCGTCGGCTGGCGGTCCCCGGCCGGTGGACCGCCGCCCGCGAGGCCGATCACCTCGCCAGCGGGCTCGGCGCCGCCACCGAGACGCTCTGTTGCACACGGTACCGCCGGGACCGCGAGGGCACCGCGCGGGAACGCTCGCCCCTGCTCGGGGGCGTATCGACTCGGCAGGTCGACGAGGCGGCGCAGTCGCTGTTGGCGACCGGGACGCTCCCCGACGCCCTCGCCGCCGACGGGGGTGGTGCGCGATGAGTGATAAGGAATCGGCCGGCCGGGAGGCGGACGACGACACGGACGGCTACCGGCGGCTCGAAGGGGCGCAGGCCGAGATCCGCGACGCCTTCTTTGCCGCTGACTCGGGGCTGTTCGTGCTCGACTGCGGGCCGGGATCGGGGAAGTCCATCACCGCCGACAGCATCGCGGCCGAGGACCTCACACGAAAGGCCCGTGCGGGTGTCGACAGCCCCACGGAGACGCTCTGTGTCACGTCGTTCTCCCGTGACGACGCCGCGAGCATCCTCCCCGGCGTCGAGCGCGCGCTCCGGGAGTTCGCCGACGACCCCGACGCCCCGATCGGCCTCGACGAGGAAACCGCCTCCGAGTTGGGGACCGCACTCCGGGGGAGCGACCGCGTGGGGACGATCGACAGCGTCCTCGGCACGGTGTTCGAGGCGATCTCCGGGGAGGTCGGCTTCGAGGAGGTGCCGGAAGTCGGCGATAGCGCCGCGCTCGCGGCGGTCCACGGCGACGCACTCGAGGCGGTTCGGAACGACGAGTCGCTCGACGCCGCGTTCGCGACGCTGGACGACGCCTACCCGGGCGGGCGGTACGACGCCGACGCCGCCGACCTGCTCGGGGCTGCCCGGAGCGCCTGCCGGGAACGCCGCCTGTCAGTTCCGGACCTTCGCGATCGACTGAGCACGGTCGTCGCCGGCACGTACCCCGACGGCCCGCCCGACTCGCTGGCCGACGTGCTGCGGGACGCGGAGCAGTTCTTCGTCCCCGGTGAGCGCGAGGCGGTCGAACGGGGGCTGGAAACGGGTTCCGACGGCGACTTCGACGCCGTCGTCGATGCCGACGCGGACTGTCACGAGCGGTGGGGCGAGGCCGTCGACGCACTCTGTGCCGTGCTGCCCGCCTACCTCGACGCCTACGACGAGGCATGCCGGGCGACGGGCGTGCTCGCCCACGTCGACGTGGCCCACTGGATCGCCGAGTTCTTCCAGGATGCGGTCTACGAGAGCGCGTTCCGGGAGCGGCTCCGTCAGCGCTGGATCGACCGGCTCTCGACGGTGATCGTCGACGAGGCGCAGGACGTCTCCCGGGCGCAGCACGACGCGCTCGCGCCGCTGGTCGACGCCGACACGCGGGTTCTGCTGGTCGGCGACCGCGACCAGTGCATCTACGCGTGGCGCAACGCCCAACCGAGCCTGTTCGATCGGGCTGCGACCGAGGGAGAGTACTTCGGCGTCGACTGGACGCCCCACGAACGCCGGAGTGCGACCAGATCGTACCGCTTCCGGCCGTCGATCGCGGCCGCGATCGACACCGTGTTCGAGCCGGCGTTCTCGGACCCGACCCGCGGCGGCGCCGAGGAGGCTGCCGACGGCCGCGGGACCGACGCGTACGACCGCCTCTCGGCCGTCCGCGGGTCGACGCCCGAACCGGGCGTCCACGTCGCCGCGTTCCCGGAGCACGGCCGTCCGGGCTCGCCGACGTGGGTCGACCCGGCGGAGGGCCTGGGGGAGGCCGAGGCGTTGGCCGACTGTATCGCGTCGGGGCTGGCGTCGGGCCGGTTCAAGCGGGAGGACGGCGAGGCGCCGGGCGTGACGGTGCTGTTCCACCGTCGGACGCACATGGACAGCTACGTCGACGCGTTCGCCGACGCCGGGCTCTCGGTGCGGGACACCAGCCGGGCGCTGTTCGACCACCCCCTCGTCGGCGCGGTCTGTGCGGTCGTCGAGTGGCTCCGTGCGCCCACCACGCAGTCGGCGACGCTGGATCTCGTCAACGACGACGACCTGCCGATCGACGGACTCGTCGACCGCCTCATGCGCTCTGACTGGTCGATCGCGGCCGTGGCCGAGTCCGGGTCGATGCGGGGCGAGAAGGCGGCGGTGGTCGACGGACTCGCTGAACTCGCGGGTCGGCGCGCCGACCACCTCGCGATGGCCGGCGCGGACGTGGTGAGCGACGTGATCGAGACGCTCTCGCTGGCCGAGGACCCGCTGGACCAGAGCCCCACCGCGGTCGACGACGCGGCCGTGCTCGACCGACTGGTCGGCGTCGTCGCCGACTGGGAGGGCGAGCAGCCGTACTCGCTGGCAGAGCTCACCGCGGCGCTGGGGCACGCCCGGCGGAACCCGAGAGGCGGCCCCAGCCTCCCGACCGCCGCCGAGGCCGACGTGACGTTCCGGACGATCCACGGCGCGAAGGGCGACGAGGACGACGTGATCGCGATCGCGGATCTCGGGACGGGGATCGGCCGGTACGGCGCCTACCTCGATCGGTTCGTCGCCCACGGCCGCCACGTCGCGCTGGCCCCGCCGGAGCCCGAGGTGGGGGACGCGTACCCCGACCTCGGCGGGACGGTGCTCGCCGGTGGCCCCTACGATCCCGACGCGTCGCCGGGTGACGGGAGTGCTGGACTGCGGTGGGCGAGCGAGCAGTGGGTCGAGAGTGACCCGCCGCGGCTCGCCGGCCCGCCACCGCTCCGGGCGCCGGTCGCAGCCGCACGCGCCGAGCGCTGGCGCCTGCTGTACGTCGCCCTCTCACGGGCGCGTGACCACCTCGTCCTCCCCCTTCCGGGGCGACGCTCGGAACCGACGCCGCGGGACCGCTGGGTCGACACGCTCCGCGAGGCGCTCTCGTTCGACGCCGACCGCGCCGGCGAGTACACGGTCGAGGCGCCCGGCGACCACGACCCGTTCACGGTCGCAGTCCACCGTGCCGACGGCGAGACGCCGACCGCGCCCGAGAGTCGGGAGGGGACGGAGGCAGCGGCCCGGCCGGGCCCCCTCCCCGAGCGCGGATGGACGCCGCGGTTCGTCAACCCGAGCACGGTGTACGAACTCGCTGCGGCGCCGGAAGACGGCGTACTCGCCCACCTGAGCGGGCAGCCGCTCCACGCCGAGCAGGACGGCGTCACGGTCCCGCTGTCGTTCGAGACGATGGGGCCGGAGGTCGTCGGCGACGTCGCGCACGACGTGTTCGCGACCGCGCTGTCTGCGGGGCTCGACACCGACACTCTCCGGGACTGTTCGGGGCCGGTGCCGGCGGCGCTTGATCGCGCGATCGACGACCACGCTCGCGGCGTCGCGCCCGCCGAGCGCGAGCAGCTCCGGCGCTACGTCGAAGAGACGATCTGCCCGCAGTTGGCGGCGACGGAGAGCTACGAGCGGTTGGCGGCGAGCCGGCGGCGGTACGTGGAGGAGCCGCTGGACGCCGTCGTACGCGTGTCGGGGCTTGCCGTCGAGCTCGGCGGCCGTGCGGACGTGGTCTCGGTCGACTCCGAGGGGCAGTGGCACGTCGACGAGTTCAAGATCGGGCTCCGGCCGCCGGAGCCCGAGCTCCGGGAGCGCTACGAGCTGCAGGCGGCGACGTACGCGTGGCTCCTCGAACGGCAGGAATCGTCGGCGGTGACGGCGACCGTGACGACCGTCGGCACCCGGCAGGAGAGCACGACCGTCACCGCCGGGGAGGAAGACGTTCGTTCGCTGCTGGACCGGCTGGCCGACCGCCGCTGGAACTGCCAGCGGTAGATCCGGCCCCGGGCAGCCGTTGTGACGTGTCTGTGCGGGGAAGGAACGTGAAAACGGTGTCTCGATCACCACGGGGCAGTCGCTGCCCGCCCTCGGCGGGGTTCTCGCGCCGCCTTACAGCGTCATCGATGCCACGAGCGCGACGACGAACAGCGCGACCGCGATCGCGGTGACGCCGGAGGCGGTCCCGCCGTTGTCGGGGCCGTCAGTGAACAGCATCGTTCCCACTACGCCGACTACGGCGAGGACGACCGCCGCCCACGCGTAGGCCATGTTGAGTAGCTCGCCAGCCATGCCTGGGCGTTACGGCGCGTCCGTAATAACTCCCCGGTCGCCGAGCGATCGGCCGCGGTGGACAGCTATATCCGACCTCATCCCCCACAGCGGGGTATGCGGATGGAACTGCGGGTCTGTAAACACTGCTACGAAGGAGAACACGGGAACCCCGAGAAGACGGCAGTTACCCGCGACATGGTCAGCTGTGCCGAGCGGATCCGGGAGTACAAGGACCTGATCGGAATGGACAGCCTCTACATCACGAAAGTGGTCGAGGGCGAGCCCGGCGGTTCCGAGGCGCTGTCGTCGATCGTCGCCTCGATCGAGGACGGGCAGATCCAGCTCTCGGACACCCAGCTGGTGATGGAGGACGACGACGGCAACATGCTCGTCTACCCCGAGCCCGAGGACGTGCTCGAGGTGCTCACGCGCAACATCGACCAGATCCAGCAACACGCTACCGAGGACGTGACGGTCGAACTGTCGACGGAGAGCGCGGAACTGATCTCTTAACTCCACCTCAGCCGCCGTTTACTCACACCCGACAGCCACGGCTGTTCGATCGGAAAGAAAGGAAAGCCGCGAGTGTGGCGTCAGTCGGCCGCTTCGGCGTCGACGCTGTCGGCCTCCTCCTCGGCCATACGCTGTTCCCAGCGGATGCGGACGAGGTTGCCGTACACCGACAGCACCATGCCGAGGAACAGCACGAGCACGCCGATGTTGACGCCGACGGTCAGCAGCAGGTTCGTCGGACCGCCGCCGACCAGCAGTTCGAGCGACACCGGGTAGCCGGTGTCGTAGATGCTGGCCACCAGCACGCTGACGATCCCGATCACCGTCGCCGCGCCGCCGAGGTTGGACGCGCTCGCCCAGTTGGGCGAGAGCTCGAGGTGCTCGATGCCCGTCCCCTCGTGGTCGTCGTCGTGTTCCTCGGGGATCATCGAGCGGGGGATGAACGCCTTGGTCTCCACCGGGAAGAACGCCGGGTGGAACCCGTGCTCGAAGATGTGGAACATCACACCCATCAGCATCACGACCCCCAGCAGGCCGTGGAACACGACGAACGCGATCGCCGCGGTCTGGGTCGCGAAGTACTGCATCAGTCCGGTCTTGCTCCAAATGAGCAGCCCGGAGATCGACAGCAGCGTCAGCTCCGCGGCGAAGATGAACACCACGCCCTTGCCGACGTAGCTCAGCAGCGGCACCTCGTCGGCCGTGCCGCCCGCGAACTGTCGGGCGTTGGGGTGGCGCTCCTCGGCGTTGCCCAGCACGAACTGGATGTCCTGCACGAACGCCTTCGCGTCGCCGGGCGTCGGCATGATCTCACGGAAGTTCGAGCGCCCGGTGTCCGTGGTCACCATCATCAGCATCCAGAACACGACCAGCGCCAGCAGGCCGACGCCGAACGCTCGGTGGAGCGCAGCGACCGCGCCGGAGCCACCCATCAGGGTGAGCATCCACCAGAGCTCGTCGTTGAACATGATGGCGTACCCCGTGAAGAACAGGAAGAACACGTCCATGGCGAGCAGCGAGTGGAACACTGTCGTCATCCGCGTGAACTTCCCGTGGTCGAGATTCGTCATTCGTTCTCACCTCCGTCCTCGCCGGCTCCCTGTGCCGGCGAGCCGCCGTCGGTCGCGACGCGGGACTCGCCGGGCTGGCGCATCCGTGCCGCGATGCGTCGGAACGCCCCCCAGTGGACGAACACCAGCACCAGGATGAACAGCCCCATCAGCACGTCGACCGCGTGCATCGCCTCCACGAGGAAGACGAGCCACTCGATCTCGTTGCCCTGGGCGAACGCAGTGCCGATCCCGCCGCCGTCGACGGTGGGCGAGACGCGGTCCAGCCGCTCGTAGAACACGTTGAACCCGTTGACGACCCAGATCAGCCCGAGTGCGACCGCCACCGAGATCACGGCGTTGACCGCGA
The DNA here is from genome assembly GCF_001282785.1 of Halolamina sediminis. Classification (NCBI taxonomy): domain Archaea; kingdom Methanobacteriati; phylum Methanobacteriota; class Halobacteria; order Halobacteriales; family Haloferacaceae; genus Halolamina; species Halolamina sediminis. Next base: position 1,157,447 of record NZ_CVUA01000001.1, on the reverse strand, counting down.
CGACCGTCCCCGAGTAGCTGCTGGCGCCGTTCTCTGCGGTCGAGTTACTCATACGCCGAACGCCTCCGAAGCTTCGTCCTCCCCGAAGACGACCTTCATCGCGTCGTCGTTGAAGAACGTCCCCGAGTCACGTTTGTCCAGCTCGTCGGCGATCTGCTCGGTCGTGCCCACGAGGATGGCGTCGGTCGCACACTCCTCGGCACACGCCGGGCCCTTGCCGACGTCCTGTCGATCCTGACACATCGTACACTTGTCCATCGTGCCGCCGGTGCCGAAGATCTCCGCGGCGCCGTCGTTCGAGCCGGGGAACTGCGGGGCGCCGAACGGACAGGCCGAGAGACAGTACTGGCAGCCGATACAGACGTCGTCGCGCACGTCGACGAACCCGTCGTCCTTCTTGACGAGCGCGTCGACCGGACAGACCGAGACACAGGGCGCGTTCTCGCAGTGGTAACACTGCATCGGAACGCTGGTCTCGCCGGGCTTTTGCCCGTTGTCCATCGCTGCCGAGGGGTCGTTGATCCGGCGCTGCCCGCCGACGTCGGCGGACTCGGTCGCACCCTGCTTGCCCTCGAGCATCGTGGAGATGCTGATACGCTGTTCGTCGCGGGGCATATCCCACGTTCGGTTACAGGCGACTACACAGCCGCCACAGTCGATACACGCGGCCACGTCGGGGAAGATGCGCGTATCTTCGCCGGTGCTCATCACCCCTTGGCCGATGACTTCGGTGTTTGATTCGTTGGTGGACATTTTACTGAACCGTCGTGTTGTCGCGGGTGTCGAAGTCCTTCTGCATCCCGAAGCCGGCCTCGTCCTGCGGGAACGAGAACGTCTCCAGGTCGACGTCCATGTTGAGCTCGTCGACGAGCTCCTGGGTCGCCGGTCGGACCTTCGCCAGCGCCGCCTTCGTCTCCTGCATCTGTGTCTCAACGTCGTACCCGCGCGAGGTGATGAAGTTCACCGAGTCGCCGATGGCGAACGGCTCGTTGCCGTCGGGGTACTTCTCGAGCAAGCTCTCACCTTTCGCGATGCCGCCCCAGTGGTAGGGGAGGAAGATCTCCTCCTCCTCCGGCCCGTGGCCGGGTCGCGGCGTCACCCGGGACTTGACCAAGACGGACCCACGGTCCGTCGTGGAGACGACGACGAGGTCACCGCCGTCGATCCCCATCTCCTCGGCCATGTTCGGGTGGATCTCCACGTACATGTGCGGCTGGAGGTCGGCCAAGTACTCGTTGGAACGGGATTCGGCCCCACCACCCTGGTGTTCGACCTGCCGCCCGGTCGTCATGACCGTACTGAACGCCGACTCGTCGCCCGGATCGTTCGCGGCCGCGGTCGCACGCTCCTGTACGGACGCGTTGTTCTGGTCGAGCCGGTAGAAGTTGGTCTGCTGCCCGTTCGCGGGCCAGTCCTCGACGAGATCGGGACGCGGGCTCTCGACCGGCTCCCGGTGGACCGGGACCGTGTCGAGGAAGCCCCAGACGACCGCGCGTGCACGGCCACGCCCGGTCGGCGCGTCCGGCTGGGCGTAGTCGTACTGCTCGTACCAGTCCTCGTCGAAGTCCGTCCCGTAGCGCTGGTTCATCGCGACCGCCGTGTCGTAGACGGACTGATCGGGATCGAGCGCGTACGCGTACGGCAACGAGAGCTGATCGGGGTTGGAGTAGTCCTCGGGCAGCGTCGTCGCAAACCCGGGGTACTGCGGGACGCCCTGCACTTCGTCGTCGAAGTCGGACTCCCACTCGGGCTCGTAGGGGTCACGCAGGAGGTTCAGACCCTCTTCGCCGTCCTGATCGTACGTCTCCTGCATCGGGTACTCCTTGTCCCCGACGTCCATCCCCTCCCACTCCTCGGGTGTCGGGGCCTGCACGCCCCACCGAGCGCGGAAGTCCTGCCCGCCGTTGCGCGGGTCGAGATCGTCGTTCCAGATGATCGGGGTTCCGGGGTGTCCCTCGCCCCAGCAGGGCCACGGGAGCTGCCAGAACTCCCCGGAGACGGGGAGTCCTTCCTCCTCACAGCGGAGGTTGTCCGTGGAGAACGCGTAGTCGTACTCCTGCTGCTCCTGCAGGCGTTCGGGATCCTGCTGGTAGCCGATCGTCCGGACGCCGAGGTTGACCTCGCGCAAGGTCTCCTCGTAGGTGCTCTTCCCGTTGTACAGGCCGGGGCCGGAGCCCCAGTCGAAGTGGTCGCCGAAGCCGAATCGGGCCGCGAGCTCCTGCATGATCTCGAGGTCCGGCTTCGTGTTGTGCGACGGCGGTCGCACGGGCTCGGACCACTGGACCGAACGGTGGGAGTTGGTGAGCGAGCGGTGGTGCTCGTACTGCGAGGCCGCCGAGAGGATCACGACGTTGTCCTGATCGGAGAGCACCGACGCCACCGAGGGGAACACGTCGACGACGACGACCAGATCCATCCGGTCCATCGCGTCTTTCATCTTCTGCATCTCCGAGATGGAGTTCAGCGAGTGGCCCCAGATGACGACGGCTTTCAGCTCGTCGGGCTGGTACAGCGGCGTCTCGTTGAGCCGCTCCTCCTGGGGGAGCCCGCCGTCGAACCACCGCGCGACGGTCATCCCCTTCTGGAACATCATCGAGCGGTCGTTCGGGAACGTCTCGTCGACCTCACCCTCACCGGACTGCGCGGCGTACTTCTCCTCCGGCATCAGGTCGTACTCCTCGTACAGTTCCTCGAAGCCGATCTCCCCGCTCGTGTACGGGCTTTTGCTCCAGACGTCCGTCCAGTAGCGCCACGAGCCGGGCGAGCCGACCGAGTAGTAGCCCGGCAGGATGTGGCTCGCGACCGCGAGGTCGGTCGCCCCCTGCACGTTCGCGTGGCCACGCATGACCTGCAGGCCGCCGCCGGATCGGGCGGCGCTCCCGGACGCCAGCGAGGTGAGCGCGTACGATCGGATGTTCTGGGTCCCGTTGTTGTGCTGGGTCCCGCCCATCGCCCACTCGATCTGGACGTTGGGGGCGTTCTCGGCGATCAGGTCGCCGAGCTGCTGGATCTGCTCCTGACTGACCCAGGTGATGTCCTCGACGGTCTCGAGGTCGTACTGGTCGAGCTCCGTCTCGACGTCGGGCCAGCCCATGACCCGCTCCTCCAGCATCTCCTGGTCGAGGTTCTGCTCGTCCCGGAGATACTTCATCAGCCCCATCATCAGGGCCACGTCGGTCCCGGGCCGCATCCGGTAGTAGTAGTCCCCGTGGGCCGCAGTCTTGGTGAACCGCGGGTCGACGACCGCGATCTCGCCCCCACGTTTCTGGCCCTCGAGGATGTGCTGCATCGCGATCGGGTGGGCCTCGGCCGGGTTCTGGCCGATGATGATGTTGAGGTCGAAGTTGCGGTAGTCGTTGATCGTGTTGGTCATCGCCCCGTACCCCCACGTGTTCGCGAGGCCGGCGACGGTGGTGGAGTGACAGATCCGAGCCTGGTGGTCCACGTTGTTCGTCCCGAACAGGCTGCTCAGCTTTCGGAACGCGTAGGACTCCTCGTTGGAGAAGTGGGCCGACCCCATCCACATCACCGAGTCCGGGCCGTGCTCCTCTCGGATCTGGTTGATCTCGTCGCCGACCTTGTCGAGCGCCTCGCTCCAGCCGGCCTTGCGCCAGCTGTCGCCGTCCTTGATCAGCGGATGTTTGAGACGCCGCTCGGAGTGTTCACTCCCGTAGATCGCGGCGCCCTTCGAACAGAGCGAGCCGTTGTTTATCGGGTTCTCGTGCCAGGGCTCCTGCCCGACGAAGGCGTTGCCCTTGCGTTCGCCCCGGAACCCACAGCCGACGGCACAGAAGTTACAGACCGTCTTCGTGAGTTCGCCCTCTTCGTCGGTTCCGTCTACCTCCCCGTCGCTTTGTGCGAGTGCCTGTCCCGCGCCGCCGCCCCCGAGGGCTACTGCGCCGGCCAGCGCACTCGCCTTCAGGAACGACCTGCGGTCCAGGTCGAGGGAGACTGGTTGTGAACTCATTGTTGTATCATCCCGCACCAACGACCATGTTGGTACGAATTAACGGAAACATGGACGGGTACTCCTTGAATCCATCGCACGGCAGTACTGTGGTTTCGGGGGTGATCGACCCGAATCTCGCTCGAAATGAAACTGATTACCGCAACATCGTACGCCGATTGCACGGTCGCGAAACGGGTATTGAGAACTACCGAGAGATATTTTCGGCTAACCAAAAGCAAAACTGCCCGTGTCGCAAGCCCTATTGGGGGCGGTGGGTAAGCGCTCGGACGATGAAGGTAGGCGCGTTCGTCTGCGACTGCGGCGCCCCGGACGCCATCGACGCCGAAGGCGTCAGGGAGGGCGTCGGCGACGAGGACGTGGAGGTGGTCGCGAGCGCGAGTCACCTCTGTGGCGACGGGCTCGGGAAGGCCGCCGCCGTCGTCGAGGAGTACGACCTCGACCACGTGGTCGCGACCGCTCCCGACGCCGGCTGCCAGCGACGGATTCAGGAGATGGCCGAGGCCCAGGGGCTCCACCCCGACGCCACCGCGTTCGTCGACCACCGCGAGGGCTCCGGCTGGGTCCACGAAACCCCCGAGGCGACCGAGAAGACCGCCCGAACCATCGACGCGACGGTCGCGGGCCTGCGCGAGGAGTCACCCTCGCGGACGGTGTCGAAAGAGGCCGGCGACCACGTCGTCGTCGTCGGCGACGCCGCCGCCGCGGGGTCGCTGTCGGGACGCGCCGACGTGACGCTGCTCGCGAACGGGCTGGACTTCGGCGAGCCGGAACACGATCTCGACGACGTGAACGTCGAGCGCGGCCGCGTGCGCGACCTCTCGGGCTCGTTCGGCGAGTTCGAACTGGCCGTCGAGGCCCGCGTCACCGAGGACTGCATCGGCTGCATGGAGTGTGTCAAGCAGGGCCCCGACGAGGCGGTCAGCTCCTACCCGGTCGACATCGCGCCGGACGCCCCCGACGGGGAGTATCTGGACTGCTGCCCGGTCGACGCCATCGAGCCCGAGGGCGTCGCGCGCACGATCGAGGCCGATCAGGTGGTGTACCCCGGCGGGCCGACGCGAGGGCGGGGCGGGCAGCTCGGCTACTTCTCGCACTTCGACGGCGGCGTCGCCGCGGCCGTCGAGAGCCAGCTCGGCGGGATCTCCAAGCCCCAACACCTCGACATCGACATGGACATCTGTGCCTCGGGCGACTCCGGCGTCGAGGGCTGTACGCGCTGTACCGACGCCTGTCCCCACGAGGCCGTCTCCCGGCCCGCGGTGGACGAGGTCGAGTTCGACGAGACCGCCTGCATGGACTGTGGCGCGTGTACGTCCTCCTGTCCCACGGGCGCGGTCGAACTCCGTGAGCCGACGAACGAACGCCTCGCACGCGAGGTGGAGTCCCTGCTCGACATGGAGGAGGGCGGCCGCCTCTCGAGCTTCTTCGGCGGCGACAGCGGCATCGACTCACCGGTCATCGGGTTCGTCTGTTCGGAGCAGGCCGCCGACGCGCTGAAGAGCTACGGCCGGCGCGCGGGCCGCGGCGAGGACGTGTCCTACCAGCCGATTCTCCCGGTCCGCGTGAACTGCACGGACACCGTGGGCGAAGCGCAGGTGCTCCACGCGCTGGCGGCCGGCGCCGACGGCGTCGCGATCGTCGGCTGCGGCGACAACTGTCTCCACTCCGGCCCCGACCCGAAGGCCGAACTGGTCGACCGGCTGAACGTCGCGACCGGCGACCTCGAACTCGGTGCACGGACCGCGTTCTTCGCGCCCGACGGGGACGATCCCGCGAGCTTCGCGGACGAACTGGACGCGTTCGTCGAGGGACTCGACCCGTCGCCGCTCCCGACCGGCGAGCACGAGGCCACCGGCACCGGCCGGCCGGAGTCACCCCGAGAGCCGTTCACGACCCACGACTGGGCGCTGGAGTCGCTGCGCCGAATTCTGGAGGAAACCGACCCGGACCGGGACGTGATCCGCGGGCTGGACACGTTCGGCCGGATGGAGGTCTCCGACGACTGCAACCTCACGCCAACCTGTTCGACGCTCTGTCCGACCGACGCCATCCAGCGAAGCGGCGAGGGCGAACTGCAGTTCAACCACGCCGACTGCGTGAACTGCGGGCTCTGTGAGAGCGGCTGTCCGGAGGGCGCCATCACGATCGAGGCCGGGCTCGAACGCTCCCGACTGCCGGAGAACCGCGACGGCGAGGAGTGGGAGCCCGTCTTCGAGGGCGAGATGATCGAGTGTGTCCGCTGTGGGACTCCCTTCACCAGCCGCGGGTCGATGGAGAAGGTGCAGGACGAGGTGGGCGACCTCGTCGAGGGCGTCGCCGGCGACACCGAGCACAGCATCTTCGAGTACTGCGACGAGTGCCGCGCGCAGATCGTGTTTCAGGGGTAACTAATGGACGAAACCGCCGTTTACGACGCACGCATCGAACTGGTCGACTTCGTGATCGAAGTGTTCCACGACACGCCCGACGAGGCGTTCGTCGAACGCTTGCTCGCGGGCGAGATCGAGACGCCCGGCGACGAGGTTAACGAGTACCTCGACGCCGGCTTCGCCGCGCTGGAAGAGTTCGTCGAAGAGAACGAGGGGCGCGACCCCGCGGAAGTGACCAACGAACTCGCCAAGGAGTACACCGCGCTGATGGTCGGTCCGCGGCCGAACGTGCTCCCCCACGAGACGTACTACCGGGACGACACCGAGTTCATCGGCGAGGGGCTGGCCGACGTGGAGGCCAGCTACGGCGCCGCGGGCTGGAACCCACCCGAGGAGTACGGCGAGGAGAACGACCACATCGCCGTGGAGTTCGCGTTCCTGCGGAACCTGATCGAGCGCCAGCGCGCCGGGCAGGACGAGACCGTCGGCTTCGAGCGCGTGTTCCTCGACGAGCACCTGCTGACGTGGCTGGAGCAGTTCACCGACCACATCGCGGCGGAGACCGACGAGCCGCTGTTCGTCGCCGGTGCGCGGATCGCCACCGGGACCGCGGCGTTCGAAGACGAGATCGTCGCGCAGTTGCTGTAGTTCTCGGTTTTCGTTTCGCTGTTCCTGCTCGCGTGACCCGAGAGTGGCACAGTACTAGCTCCTCGAACGACGGACAGAACTACGGAGTTCGCTGTCTTCGACGTTTCCAGCTCTACGTCGAACACGACCGCGGAGTTCGCTATGTCGACGGCAAACACGACCGCGGAGTGAGCTAGACCACTTGTGACCGCAACCGCCCCGCACAGCCCTCACGCCTCCCCAGCCGACTCGGTCGCTTCGCTCCCTCGTCCCTCGCGCGCTCGTTCGCCCACGGAGGGGCTCACGTCGCGCGCCACCGCCGCCGCGGTGCGGTGGCGGTGGACGCCTCGCCGGCGCCACGTTGGCGCCGGCGGGGGGAGGGGTGGGGACTCGGAACTGCGCCGGACCTTGTGTCCGGCGCACTGCAGTTACAAGTGGTCTACGAACGAGATGCTGTCGCGGTCGCTGTCTCAACAGTCAACGATCGAGTAGCCGTCGAAGGAAGAGACTACCACTGACAGAGAGAAGTCGCGATAACCGACTCCGAAGCTACCGGAACCGAAAACGACCGAACAGAAAAATCGACTACGTTACTCGTCGTCGTCTTCGAGGTCGTCGACCGAGGTCGCGAAGTCGCCGTCCTCGTACTTCTCGAAGTCGATCTCGCCGTCGACCTCGCCAGTGTTGATCTCGTGGGGGCCGCGCTCGTACTCCCAGACCTCGTAGTCGCCGAACGCGTCCATCGCTCCCTCCGGACGCCAGCCACTATCCTTGAAAGCCATACACGTGGGCAAGAGGCGACGGGGCTTAGTCGTTTTCCCTCACCAATCGTCGGCGTCGACCGGGGCGCCCGGGCCGGCCCCCGGCTGGATCGAGTCCTCGGGGAGGAACGTCCGGGCGAACAGTTCGAGGTGGAGCCCGAGCACCGCGCCCGGCTCGGCGTCGACGCGCTCTGCCTGCTCTTCCAGCAGTTCCTCGAGCTCGTCGCTGGGCGCGTAGTGGAGCGTCCGGTCGTCGAGCTCGAACTCGATCTCGGTCGTGCCGGAGGCGAGATGCTCGACCTCCAGCAGCGCCTGTTCGAGCTTCTGCTCCAGCGCGTCGTCGTCGTCGAGCATCCGCTGGTCGGCCCACTCCGACGCCGCGTCGGCGAGCCGATCGCCGATCGAGACTTGCAGCGCCATCAGAACGACACCCCTTGGGCCTCGCCCTCGAAGGCGGGCTTCCAGCGCGTGACTGCCTCACAGACCGGACACTCGGTGTCCACGGGGCCGGTCTCGCCGCCGAACCGCGCCATCGAGTCGCACTCGGTACAGACGTACTGCATTATGCGTCTTCGGGCGGCCACGACTGCGGCGCCGGCTCGTCGTGCTCGAACGCGCCCAGCAGCGCGACCGCGAGCACGACGCCGATACCCATCACGAGCACGCCGACGATCCCCGCGCCGGGGGTCATGCCGAACGGCTCGGGGTTCCAGTAGTCGAACTGTCCCAGCACGCGGGCGGCGGAGAACACCGTCCACACGATGGCGGCCAGAATGGCCACCGTCAGGAAGCTTGACTGCTCGAACGCCTCTTTCAAACTCATACCGGTTTCATTGAGCCGTCGAGGCAAAAACCCACGGGTCGCGGACGGTCAGTTCTCCCCCAGCTCCCAGCCGGCCTCCTCGGCGGCGGTCTCCAGCGGGACGAACTCCCAGTCGGCTTCCTGGGCCCACGCCTGCTCGCGCTCGTCGACGCCGACGAGCACCATCCGCTCGGCGTAGAACATGGAGTTCGGGCCCACGGCCCCGAGCCGCTCGGCCGGTCCCGTGCCGGAGCCGTTGAAGAAGTCCAGATCCAGGACGTTGTCGCGCTGGTACTTGTTGATCGTTGACGCGTCCACGTCGCCGACGATGCCGAGGTAGTCGGTCCAGTTTTCGGCGTCGGCCAGCGCGGCGTGAACGTTCCCGAGCCGCCGGATCGCGCGGTAGGAGAACGCCATCGTCATCTCCGCGGTCCGGGTCGTCGCCGAGCCGTGGGAGGCCGCGCCGGGCGTGGACTCGGACTGCTGGACCGGTTGGGCGTTCTCCCACTCCTCGCCGCGGGAGTGGCCGCCGGCGCTCGTCCGACTCGCACTCGGCGTCGCGCCGTCGCCGCCGGCGGGCGTCCCGGGTTTGGAGGCATCAGCGTCGGCCTCGGTCGCGTCAGAGGCGCCGTGCTCCCGGGCCGCCTCCCCCCACGCACGACTGGGCGCGTCGCCGGTGTTCGCGGGATCGTCGTTTCTTTCGGTTTCGTCACGCTCGGACTCGTCGTCGTTCGACGGGACGCCGCCGGTCGGCGCGTCGCCCGAACTCGCCGCGCCGCCGCCCGCGCCGCCGCTGTCGACGGGGACGCCGACGGGCTTGTCGTCGTTCTCTCGCGGGATGCGGGGGGTCGCCGTCCCGGTGTCCGCGAAGTCGTCGGCGCCGATGTCGACACTCCGTTCGGGAGGTGCTGGTTCCTCGTCCGGCGAGCCCTCGCCGCGCCAGAGCCAGTCGCCGGGGTTGGGTCGGTCCTCGTCGCGCTCCTCTTCGGGCTGTTCGACGTCGTCGAGATCGATCCTGTCGGTCATTCTGTCTGGGTATCGTCGGGTACTGTCGCGTCGCCGGCGGGCGCCGGGGCGTCGGTCGAGAGCGGCGTCTCGGCGTCGATCACGTCGTCGAGGTCGAGTGTCGTGACGAACTCACGAGTGGGGAGGCCGTCGCGGCCCCAGCCGCGGAACTCGTAGTAGGCGTCGAGCGTGCGCTCGAACGCCGCGGGGTCGATCGCGGCGCCGTCCTCGCGTGCCTGCCGCAGGCGGGCGGGCAGTTCGTCGTCCGCGCGGTCGAACCCCTCGCGGGCGTTGAACAGCCGGACCAGCGTCCAGATCCGTTCGCCGGCCCGGGCCAGCGACGCGGCGTCGTGGTCGATGCCGACCGCGCGGAGCCACTCCGCACCCAGATCTTCCCGGAGCACGTCGCCGAGGAAGTCGTCGGCGACGAGGCTCCAGAGCACCGAGCGGGCGGTCTGTGCCTCCGCGACCTCGCGGACGGTCTCCGCACGGCTCCGGTCGTGGAACACCTCCTCCTCGACGGGCCGGGCGCGCCGGTGACAACCGCCGCGGTCGCTGGTGGCGTAGGCCAGCGCCATCCCCTCGGCGCCTCGCGGGTCGTACCCCGGGAGCGCCATGGCCTTCACCGTCGGCACCAGTTCTTCGCCGGAGAGGTCGGTATCCCCGGCGTCCGCGCCGTCGCCGCCTCGCTCGTTCCGAGCCGCGAACGCGGCGGCCTCGGCGACCCCCTGTCCGAGTGCGTCCGCCAGCGGGTCCTCGCGGCGGGCGATCCGCTCGACGAGTTCGCGTGCGGCCTCGTCGTCGCCGAACTCGACCGTCTCGTCGACGACGCCAGCCTCCGCGGCGAGGACGGTCCAGGAGACGGCGCTGCCCGATTCGATCACGTCGACGCCGAGGCGGTCACACGCCGCGCCCAGCGCCGCGACCGCGTCGAAGTCGTCGATCCCGAGGCCAGCACCGAGGCTGATCGGCGTCGCCCCTCGGGGGACGCTCTCGCCCTCCTCGGTGTCGACTCGGAAGCCGCCGGGGACGCGGTCGTCCCCGCGTTCGCGCTCGATCGCGGCGTCCCGGGCGGCGCTGATCCCGACGCCCTCGCTCCCCTCGAACCGGCCGGCCTGCCACCCCTCGGTCGCGAGCGCGCCCACCTCGTCGGCGAACTCGACCGACTCGAGGGTGCCGCTGGCGGCCTGCCAGCGGCCGGTGGCGTGGTCGGCGTACTCGGCGTCGGTCCGCTCCCGGAGCTCCTCGATCGCGGGCGGGATCTCGGGCCGGTCGCCGCGGGCGACGACCGCCTTCAACCGCTTCGCGCCCATCACGGCGCCGACGCCACCGCGGCCCGCGTGGTGGTCGCCGGCGTCGGACGCGACGGTCGCGTAGGCGACCTCGTTCTCACCGGCCGGGCCGATACACGCGACGCTCGCGTCGGGGTAGGCCTCGGCCGTCTCGACGGTGTCGGCGCCCCAGTTCTCGGCCGGGACGAGGTCGGCGGCGCCGTCCTCGACGACCAGCGTCGTCGGCTCGTCGGCGGCGCCCTGCACGATCACGGCGAGACAGTTCGGCAGCGCGCCGGCGAGCGCGAGCGGGAACTGCCCGCCGGCGTAGGAGTCGAGGAACCCGCCCGTCAGCGGCGACTTCGTCACCGCGGCGTAGCGGGTCTCACCGGGGAGGTAGCCCGACAGCGGGCCGAGCGCGAAACAGAGCCGGTTCTCCGGCCCCAGCGGGTCGGCGTCGGCCGACAGCTCCTCGTAGAGGTAGCGTGCGCCGAGCCCCTTCCCGCCGAGGTAGCGTCGACGCCACTGCTCGGGCACGGGCTCCTCGGTGACCGCCCCGCGGGTGAGGTCGACGCGAAGTACCGACTCCCGTTGCATCTGTGGTTTCCAAGGCGGGGACGGCTAAAAGGGTTGCTCGACTGTGTGGTACTCGCGCTGCCCCCGAGGGAGCTTCGAGGGATTTAGGGGTCGATCGGTGGGACAGCCGACATGAGCGACGACGGGATCAGCGTCCGCGTGGGCGGGCGGGAGATCGACCCGATCCGTGGCGGCCTGCTGGCACTCCTCTTGGGGCTCGCGGTCACGGGGTACGGTGCCTACGACTATCAGCAGCAACAGCAGGCGCTCGAAGACGCCGTCACGGTCGACGCAACGGTCGTGGAGACTGGGGTCGAGACGAGAAGCGAGAGCAGCAGCCCCGGCGCGGAGTACGAGCCGACGGTGACGTTCGAGTACCGCTACGACGGGGAGAACTACACGAGTCACAGCGTGTTCCCCTCCGCCACCACCCCGAACTACGACACACGCTCGGCGGCCGTGTCGGTGCTCGACGGCTACGAGGCCGGCGACACTGCCACCGCCTACGTCGATCCCGACACCCCGGGAGAGGCGTTCCTCCTCGACAAGCGCTCACGGGGACCGGTGATCGCGGTGGCGATCGGCGGCGTGGTGGCGCTTCTGGGGGTCAGTTCCCTGTTCACCGGGCTCCGGTCGTAGCGGCGGGTTCGCCGCCTCCGGAGCCCGCCGGTTCGGTATCTATCGCGGACAAACGTCGGCAATCACGGTGGGTGGACCCCGTCGGGACGGGTCGTTCAGAACGGGTAGTCGCGGGGCTCCGTCTGGACCGAGATCCACTTCGTCTCGGTCACCTCGTCGAGGAACGCGTCGCTGTTGTAGCCGCCGACGCCGGAGGCGCCGATCCCGCTGAAGGGAACGTGTGCTTCGTCGTTGATCGGCTGGTCGTTGATGTGGACGTTGCCGGTCTCCATCCCGTGGGCGATCTCCTCGGCGACCCCGAGGTCGCCGGCGTGGACCGAGCCCGAGAGGCCGTACTCGGTGTCGTTCGCGAGGTCGATCGCCTCCTCGACGGTCGAGAACGGGATCACGGGCGCGATCGGACCGAAGTGCTCGTTACACGCGGCGGCCATCTCCATGGTCACGTCAGAGAGCACCGTCGGCGCGACGACGAGCGAGTCGTCGACACCGTCCAGTTCGACCGTCTCGCCGCCGGTCTCGAGCGTCGCGCCGGCGTCGACGGTCCGCTCGACGTAGTCGAGCATCTCGTCGCGCTGGGACTCGTCGATGATCGGGCCGACCACGGTGTCGGGCTCGTGTGCACTCCCCACCGGCAGCGCCTCGGCGCGCTCGGTCAGGCGCTCGACGTACTCGTCGTAGACGCTCTCGTGGACGATGTGGCGGTTGATCGAGATACATACCTGCCCCTGGTGCACGAAGCTGCCGAACACCGCGCCGTCGATCGCACGGTCGAGGTCGGCGTCGCCCGTGACGACGTGGGCGTTGTTGCCGCCCAACTCCATCGCCGGCACCGCGAGGTTCTCGCCCGCGAGGCCGGCGACGTGGCGGCCGATCTCCGTCGAGCCAGTGAACGCGACCACGTCGCTCTCGGGGTGACTGGCGACGCGGTCGCCGATCTCGCTGCCCTTGCCGACGACGACGTTCAGCACGCCCTCGGGGAGGCCGGCTTCCTCCAACAACTTCGCGAACAGCAGGCCGCCCGTGATCGGGGAGTTGGTCGAGGGCTTGAGGACGACGCTGTTGCCGGCGGCGATCGCGGGCGCGACCGCCCGCATCGAGAGGTTCAGCGGGAAGTTCCACGGCGAGATCACCGTCACCACGCCCTTGGGCTCGCGGTAGAGGCGGTTCTCCTTGCCCGGGATGTTCGACTCGGCGGTTTCGCCCTTCATCCGCCGGGGGAGCGTCGCCGCCTCGCCGGCGTGGTCGCTGGCGATCTGGATCGAGGTCTGCCCCATCGCGGGCGAGCCGCCGACCTCGTGGGTCAGCAGCGACGTGATCTCCTCCTCGTACTCCTCCAGCAGTCCGAGGAGGTTCTGGATCACTTCCGCGCGCCGTGCGGGCGGCTGGTCGGCCCAGGACTCCTGCGCCTCTGCAGCGGCCTCGTAGGCGGCGTCCACGTCGGCCTCGACGCCTGCGGGGACTTCGGTGACGACCTGCCGAGTCGAGGGGTCCTCGACGTCGATGGTCTCGCCGCTCTCGCTCGGGACGAACTCGCCGTCGATGTACTGGCTGGCCCAGTCGGCGTCGATAGTGAACTCTGTGCTCATCGGTGCTTTACCATACGGTCAAGAACGGGATAAGGGACACGGCGGCGGCGGCCGGCACCGCTACCCTCGCAAGCGACACGGGCGCCGGCGACGCTACCCTTTTGGCTCGCGGCGACGAGGTGCCGGCGATGTCCGAGCGAACACGGATCGCGGCGGTCGACGCCGTGCCGGCGCGTGGCTCCTACCTGTTCAGCGTCGAGGACGCCTTCACCAACGAGCGGGAGGCGATCCTCGTCCCCTGCGAGGACGAGTCCGGCGTCGAGGCGTGGCTCAACAACTGCCCCCACGAGGACCAGCGGTTCGACCGCGGCGACGGCGCGGCGATACGCGACGGCGAGATCATCTGCCCGAAACACGGCTCGCTGTTCGACGCCTGCGAGGGCGACTGCGGCAACGGTCCGGCAGCGGGCTCGTCGCTCCGCCCGATCGAGATCGCCGTCGAGGACGGCGACGTGTTCCTCGTCGACGACGGCTACACCTACCTCAAGGACGGCGGGCTCGACGACGACGAGGGACCGAGTTCGACCTCGCATCTCTCCTTTTGAGTCGAGCGGTCGCTGTCGGAGCTGAAAGCGGGGGAAACGCGTCCGCGGCGGCGGGGTGCCAACCGTCGTTCGTGTCGCCGCCGCCGGAGCGCCGGGTCGCGGGGTCGGCCGCGACCGCGAGAGGGCCGAAGTCGTAGTCGTTACTCGAACAGTTCGACGGCCTGCTCGTAGCGGGCCGACGGCTCTTCCCAGTCGACGACCTCGAAGAACGCGTCCACGAAGTCGCCGCGGGCGGGACCGTAGTCGTAGTAGTAGGAGTGCTCCCAAACGTCCAGCGCCAGAATCGGGTGCGATCCCCAGAGGGCGCCCTGGTCGTGCTTGTCCACCACGACGTTGCGCAGCTGGTTGCTGTAGGAGTCGTAGACGAGCAGGGCCCAGCCGCCGGCGGCGCCGGCTGCGGCCTCGAACTCGCCCTTCCAGGCGTCGTAGGAGCCGAAGTCCTCCGCGATGCGGTCGGCGAGCGCCCCAGACGGCGCGTCGCCGCCCTCGGGGCTCATCGACTGCCAGAACAGGTCGTGGAGAATGTGGCCCGACCCGTTGTGCGTCACGTCGCCGATAGCGCCGGGGGAAGAACCGAACTCGCCGTTCTCGCGGTTCTCTTCGAGGGTCTCCTCGGCGCTGTTCCAGCCGTTGACGTACCCCTGATGGTGCGTGTCGTGATGCCACGTCAGCACCTGCTCGGAGATCGACGGTTCCAGTGCATCGTACTCGTACGGCAGCGGCGGCAGTTCGTAATCCGTCATGCACCCCAACGTACGGGTCGGGACGGTAAGAGCGTTCCCTGAAACGGATTCAAGTTTGATTACCGAGAAATTGTACTATTCAGATAACTGCACTTTCGAGGCCTCTACCAAACTTCTCTTAGAAATGTGTCGAAGAGTAGGTAGATATCCGCCTCCGCCGCCGTGACGGTTAAGCGTCCGCACCGACTCGGTCGAACCATGTCTTTCGACCAAACGGTAAACGCCCCGATACCGGGCGAGACGGTCCGGCACGGAACGGGCGTGAACTCCAATCGCGCGTTCCCCACCGACGGCTACCCCCACAACCTCGACCCATTCGTGCTGTTCGAGCGGTTCTACATCGAGCCCGACGACGGGTTCCCGACCCACCCCCACAGGGGGTTCGAGATCGTCTCCTACATGCTCGACGGCGGGATGGAGCACGGCGACTCGCTGGGCGTGACCCACACCGCCTACCCGGGCGACGCGATGCGGATCACCACCGGCGGCGGGATCGAACACTCCGAGATGCCCGCCGACGGCGCGGGCTGTAACGGCCTCCAGCTCTGGGTGAACCTCCCCCGGGAGAAGAAGGAGATCGAGGCCGACTACGCGGACGCGGATGCGGAAGAACTCCCGACCGAGGAGGTCGACGGCGCGACGATCACGACCGTCGTCGGCGAGGGCTCGCCGCTCTCGCTGCACACGCCGATGGAGTACTACGACGTGCGCGTCGACGGCACGTGGGAGTGGAGCACGCCCGACGGCTGGTCGGGGTTCCTCTACGGCGTCGCCGGCGAAGGGACCGTCGACGGCGAGGCGTTCGGGACGGGCGACGTGCTGCCCGCGACAGAGGCCGGCGGTGTCACCGTCGAAGGTGAGTTCCGCCTCGTCGCCGTCGCGGGCGAGCCCCACGACGAGCCGATCAATCAGCGCGGCCCGTTCGTGCTCTGAGCCGGTCACGGCTCGTGACCTGTCGCGGACTCCGTTCCGCGACCGCGGAGCGTGTTGCCGTGACCGTGCTGTAGCCGATTCGGGCTCGCGACCTGTCGCGCGCTCCGTCGCGCGACTGCGGAACGTGTTGCCGTGACCGTGCGATGCCGATTTCGGCTCGCGACCTGTCGCGCGCTCCGTCGCACGACCGCGAAGGGATCAATTTTTGGCAGTGCGTCACTTGTGGCGTGGTATGGCGACGCATGTACAGAACGCCGGCCCGAGTCCGGCGTCGCTCCCCGACGCCGTCCCGTTCGACCTGCGCAACCTCACGCGACAGAGCTGGAAGCTCGGTAGCCGGATCGTCGACGACGCCGAGCGTGTCGGCGAGTGGCAGCACAGCGAAGGACGCTGGACGCTAACGGCGTTCGACGCGACCGAGGAGACGCTCGTCCTTCGACTCCGGACCCCGGTCGGACGGACTCGGTTCTACGGCGCGATCGAGGCGGAGTTCCGCGACGCGCGGCCGGCGATCACGTCGGCGGCGGCGTGGGAGCGCGTCGACGAGTGACGGCTCAGGCCCGCGCGACCCGGCGGGAGCTCGGGATCAACCGCCCTACGAGGGGACGAGATCCCGGACGCGGTAGCCCGCGTCCTCGATGTCCCGGATAATTCCCTGAATGGCCGCCTCGCTGGGCGTCGTCAGCCGCATGACGAGGTCCGCCTCGCCAACCGGGAGCCCCTCCTCGGACCGGTCGTGGCGCACGCTACGGATGTTGGTGTCGTGCTCGCCGATCAGCGACGCGAGCTCGCCGAGCACGCCCGGCTGGTCGTCGATCCGGACCCGGAGCGTGACGAACTGCCGGCGGTCGACCAGCGCGCGGGTCAGCACGTCCTGCAGCGTCGCGATGTCGATGTTGCCACCGCAGAGCAGCGGGGCGACGGTGCCGTCGACCTCGATCGTCTCCGAGAGCAGCGGCGCGACCGAGGCCGCGGCCGCCCCCTCGGTGAGCTGCTTGGTCCGTTCGAGCAGCCACAGCGTCGCGGAGGCGATCTCGGTGTCCGAGACCGTCACCACCTCGTCGACGCGCTTCTGGATGATCTCGAAGGTTCGCTGAGAGAGGCTGCCCGTCGCGATCCCGTCGGCGATCGTGTCGGGGTTCTCGTTCTCGACGGGCTCGCCTTTCCGCAGGCTCTCCGGCGCCGTCGCGGCGTCCTCGGCCTGCACGCCGACGACGCGAACGTCGCGGTCGGCGGCCTGCATTGCCGTCGCGACGCCGGAGATCAGCCCGCCGCCGCCGATCGGGACGACGACGGTGTCGAGGTCGGGCACCTGCTCCAGCAGTTCGAGGCCGAGCGTCCCCTGCCCGGCGATCACCGCGGGGTCGTCGTAGGCGTGCACGAACGCGGTCCCCGGCTCGTCCGCGCGATCCTGAGCCGCGGCCATCGCCTCCGCGAACGTCTCCCCGCGGAGTTCGACCGTCGCGCCGTATCCTTCGGTGGCGTCGATCTTGGCCTGCGGCGCCGTCTCGGGCATGAACACCAGCGAGTCGAGCCCCCGCGCGGTCGCGGCGTACGCGACCCCCTGTGCGTGGTTGCCCGCGCTCGCGGCGACGACTCGATCGGCCTCGCCGCGCTCGGCAACCTCGCTGATCCGGTTGTACGCCCCGCGGGGTTTGAACGAGCCCGTCTTCTGGAACTGCTCCAGCTTGAGCCACGCGTCGGCGCCGACGCGCTCGCTGAGCGTCTGGTTGTGCATCACCGGCGTCTCGCGGATCCCCTCGGCGTCGGCGAGGCGCTCGCGGGCCGCGCGCACGTCGTCGAGCGAGACCGTCACTGCCCCACCTCCGCGGCGGGGCGGCTCCCCTGTCGGGTCACGTGGTCGTTCACGCCGTCGAAGTGGGGTCGACACCGCCTTAGTCCTTCGTTCGTCCATCGCCGGAGCCAGCGAACACCGCGACGCTGTCGGGCCGATTCGGCACCGACGCGCCGTGGACTTATCTCCCGGGACGACCCAGCCCGGGTATGGCCGACTCAGCCGACCCCTCGCCCGAGGTCGTGGCCGTCGGGGCCGCGACCGTCGATCGGTTCTACGACGTGACGAACCTCCCCGACCCGGACGGCGGCGCGTTCGCCCGCGAGGCCACCGAGCGCTTCGGCGGCGTCGGCGCCAACGTCGCGACCGGCCTCGCGCGGCTCGGCCGCGACACCGCCCTGATCGGACGGCTCGGGACCGACGACCTCGGCGACCGCGTGCTCGTGGACCTGGAGGCCGGGCCGGTCTCGACCGCGCTGATCCGGCGCGGCGCCGGCACGACGACCCACTGCGTGATCCTCCGCGACGACGCCGGCGAACGCATGATCGTGACCGCGGGCGACTCGACGGTTCGACTCCGACTGGACGACGACGATCGCGCCGCGATCCGGGCCGCCGACACGGTGTTCGTCACCGCGTACGCGCCCGACCCCGTCACCGCAGAGATCGTCGAGATCGCTCGCGAGGACGGCGGGCCTGCGCTCGCGTTCGACCTTTCCGGGCCCCTCGAAGAGCTCCGGGGGCGCGGCACCGAGCCCTCGACGATCGACCGCGTGGTCGAGACCGCAGAGCTGTTCGTTACGGCAGAAGTGGCCGCTGAGTCGTACCTCGACTGCCCCGCGGAGGCGGCCGTCGGCGCGCTCCGCGATCGGGGCTGTTCGCGCGGCGCGGTTACGTTCGGCACCGAGGGCGCGACGCTGTTCTACGGCGAGGCGACGACCGAGATCCCGGCGTTCGACGTCGACGCGACGGACACGACCGGTGCCGGCGACGCGTTCACGGCGGCGCTGACCGAGCGCTGGCTGCTCGGCGACGCCGACCCCGAGCGGGCGGGACGGTTCGCGGCGGCTGCGGCGGCGACGAACTGCCGCGCCGCGGGGGCTCGCGGCGGGCTGCCCGACCGTGACGCGATTCTGGCGTTCCTGAGCGATCGGGGCATCTGAGCGGCGAAAACTGACCCTTGGCCATAGGGTTATACCCGTCGGTGCGCTAATAGACACAATGGCAGACGACAAGCAAGGCCGAGACAAGCAGGCCGCCGACGAGGAGCGACGACAGCGCGAGCGCGCACTTCGAACCGAACTGGAGCGATACGACGAGGCGGAGCCGCCCGTCGACGACGCCGAGCTCGACGAGATCGAGGCCGAGCTCGACACGCTCTCCTTCCCCGCGACCGCCGCCGAGATTGTCGACACTGTCGGCGAGCGTCGAGTCACTGCGGGGCAGGAGACGTACGCGGTACAGGAGCTGCTCCCGGAGGCGGAGGTCGAGACGTTCGAGGCGCCCGCGGTCGTCCGGAGCAGGATCCAGCGGCCGACGCTCGCGGCGGCGATGAAGCGCATCGTCGAAGCCAGCGAGACGATCCCGAACGTGGAGTACTCGGCGAGCCAGCGCGACGCCTACGAGAAGACGATCCGCGCGCTGCAGGCGGTCGACACGCTCGACGAGGACGAGGGCGTCCGTACGATCACCGACTGGATCGTCGACCGGATCGAGGAGAAGGGGAAGCTCCCCGGCTCGCGGGACGTACGCCGGCAGGGCGCGAAGATCACCCGGGAGAGCGGGTACGAGGTTCGGAACGACGAGTGGCTGGGGATCTGATTCCCACCGAATCGACCGCTAACACTCACGTCACCGGGTGGTGAGAGTGTCCGGGAACGGCTATAGGCGAGGCCCGCCAAGCCAGTAACACGAGACAACTATGTCCGACGCACCCACCCAAGCCGACGAGAGCGACATCCCCGTCACCGCCGAGAAACCCGACAGCCCCGTCGGGGTCACCGGCGTCGACCACATCACGCTGATCGGGAGCAACGAGGAAGACACCGTCGCGTACTACCGGGACATCCTCGGCATGCCCCTAGTGCTGCGCCAGCCGAACCTCGACAACCCCGAGGCGACCCACCTATTCTTCGACGCCGGCGACGGCCGGATCATCACGTTCTTCGTGAGCGATCGGGACTCCGACAACCGCCCGCAGCGCGTCGGCCAGGGCGGGGTCCACCACCTCGCGTTCAGCGTCGACGGCGAGCGCCTCGCGGAGATCGCCGAGGGGCTGGAGGACGCGGGCTACGGCTACAACGAGTTCGACCGCGGCGCGTTCCACTCGCTGTACACCCGTGACCACAACGGGCTCACGATCGAGCTCGCCGCCGACAAGTTCAAGATCCCCGACGACCGCCGAGGGGAAGTGCTGGCCCACGCGCAGGCCCACCGCGTCGACGACGGCGACGAGTACGTGAAAGACGAGCACATGCGCGCCGCGCTGGAGGAGCTCGACATCCCGATCGAGGAGATCGAGATCCCCACGACGGCGTCCTCCGGGACGGGGGGACTGTGAGCGAGCGGGAACCCGAACTCGACACGCTGGCGCCCGACGGCAACGCCGAGACGACCGCCCCGGACACGCCCGGCATCCACCACGTCTCCGTCGTCAGCGGCGATCCGCACGGGACGCTGACGTTCTACCGCGACGTGCTCGGACTGCGCCTCGTCAAGCGCACCGTCAACCACGACGAGCCCGCGGTCCACCACCTCTACTTCGGCGACGGAGCAGGGACGACGGGAACGACGTTCACGGCGTTCCCCTACCCCCTCGACGCCGGGGGGCGCCGCGGTGCCGGGCAGCCGAGCGAGACGGCGTTTGCGGTCCCCGAGGGGAGCCTCGACGGCTGGCAGGACCGGCTCGCCGACCGCGGCGTCGCCGTCGACGGCCCCAGCGAACGCTTCGACGAACCGGTCCTCACCTTCACCGACCCGGACGGCCTCGACCTCGCGTTGGTCGAGAGCGAGTCCGCCGGCGTCCTCGGAACCGACGAACGCGCCGTCGATCCGTGGGACGAGACGGTTCCGACTGATCACGCCATCCGGGGCGTTCACTCGGTCACGCTACGCTCGAACAGCCCCTACGTCACCGGGCGCGTGCTGGAGCTGTTCGGGTTCGGCCTCGTCGGGCAGGCGGGCGACCGCGTTCGCTACGTCGCCGGGGCCGACGGCGTCGAGTCGGAAGGGCTGGACGCCGACACGACCGACCTCGCCCGAGATCCGACACCCGGCACCGTGATCGACCTCTACGCCCGCGAGGAGTCGTGGGGGAAGGAGGGCGCCGGGACGGGCCACCACGTCGCGCTCCGCGTGCCCGACCGCACCGCGCTCGAGGCGTGGCGCGACCGACTGATCGACGCTGGGCTTTCCCCGTCGCCGTCCCGGGACCGCTACTACTTCGACTCGGTGTACGTCCGCGACCTCGGCGGCGTGTTGTTCGAACTCGCGACCGACGGCCCCGGGCTCACGCGCGACGAGCCGACCGACGAACTCGGGACCGACCTCCGCCTGCCGCCGTGGCTGCAGGAGGACGAGGCGATGCTCCGCGAGCAGCTCCCGCCGCTCGACGAGCCGGTACAGTTCGACGCCGATCCGGAGCGCCGGGATGCGACGGATGACTGATCTCCCGACCGTCGGCGGCGACGGCCCCCACGCGGGCCAGCCGATCCTGACCGCCGGCGCGCCGAAGGCCGCGGCCGAGGCGGCGCTGGTCCTGCTCCACGGTCGCGGCGCCCGTCCGGGCACCGTGCTCGATCTCGCCGACGAGCTCGGCCGCTCTGGTGTGGCCCACATCGCGCCGGAAGCGTACCACAACACCTGGTACCCCCACGCCGCCACGGACGAGCGCGAACTGAATCAGCCACACCTCGACTCGGCACTTCGCGCGGTCCACGACGCGATCGACCTGGCGCACGACGCCGGCGTCCCGGGGGGGAAGGTGGTCGTGCTCGGGTTCTCTCAAGGCGCCTGCCTCGCCGCCGAGTACGTCTACCGGAACCCACGGCGCTACGGCGGACTGGCAGCACTCAGTGGCTGCCTGATGGGCCCCGAAAACACGACGGTGCCCGACGATGAGGAGAGAGGCCTCGACGGAACGCCCGCCCTCTTCGGCTGCGACGAGGACGATCCGCACATTCCCGCGTCACGGGTCCGGGAGTCCGCCGACGCCTACCGGGAGTGCGGTTCCGACGTGACGACACGGCTCTACGAGGGGCTGGGTCACCAAGTGAACGAGGACGAGATGGACTGGATCCGGGACACCCTCGACGACCTGCTCGGCTGATCGGGCGAACCCTTTTGACCGAGAGCGCGGGCAGGCCCGTCGATGCGCTGAGAACCGACCCGGGGCGTCCGCGGCTGTGCGGCCACACGCCTCGGGCACGCGGCGGCCGCCTGTTCGCTCCCTTCGTCGGCAGCGACGGCTACTCCCGGACCTCGTCGGCGGCGGCGACGAGCTCCCGGGTTCGTTCCTCGCTCACGGGGTCGCCGGAGGCAGACCCCGACTTGAGCGCGGTGCCGACGATGACGCCGTCGGCGATCGAGAGGATGTCCCCGACCGTGTCGGGCGTGACGCCGCTGCCCACGAACAGCGGCACGTCCAGCCCGAACTCCTCGCGACGGTCGGACGCCTGCTGGAGAGTCTCGTGGTCGACGGCGTGGCCGGTGCCCATCCCCGAGACGACCGTGGCGTCGGCAAGCCCGCGCTCGACGTTGTCGGCGAAGGACTCGGCGGTGAAGTCCTCGGCAGCGACGGGTGCGGAGTGTTTGACGTCGTGGTCGGCGAACACTGCCACGTCGGCACCGAGGCGGTCGCGCTCCCGCATCGTCTCGTAGGCCTTCCCCTCGATGATCCCCTGATCAGCGACACGTGCGCCGGTGTGGATGTTCACTCGCATGAACTCCGCACCGACGGCCTGTGCGACTGCGAGATCGGCGGCGGCGTCGTTCCGGAGTACGTTCACGCCCACCGGTAGGTCGATCTCGTCGGCGACCGCGCCCGCGGCGCGAGTCATCGAGGCGACGACGTGTTTGGGCACGTCGTCGGGGTAGAACGGCGCGTCGCCGAAGTTCTCGACCATCACGGCGTCGACGCCGCCCGCTTCGAGCGCCCGGGCGTCGGCACGGGCTCGCTCGATCACAGCCGCGCGGTCGCCGTCGAACTTCGGCGCGCCCGGCAGCGGGTCGAGGTGGACCATCCCGACGATCGGCCGGCTCCGTCCGAACGTGGCTTCGATATCCATAGCCGAGCGTCGAACCGGCCCGGGTAAGCTCTGACGACTCCGGTTCGAGCTACGCCCAGAGTTCCGTCTCCTCGCGGAGCCCGCCGGTGATGATCGAGCGTACGGCCTCGATCTCGCTGTCAACTTCGGCGGTGTTTTCGAGTAACACGGTCTCGCTGGGGAACAGCTGTTCACCCAGCACGAGCCCGTGGTCGCGGGCAGTGTTCCCGGTGACGGTGAGGTAGACGCCGACGCCGGCCGCGGCGATGGCGGCTTCCTCCTCCTGCCCGTTCTCGGGGTAGACGAACTCGATTCCGTCGAGGGCGTCCATTCCCAGCACCGCCTCTACCAGCCGCTCGTAGCGCGGCGAGATACAGAGCGGCCCCTCGTAGTCGGCGAGGAACGCCCGGTCGAGATCGGTGCCGGAGGGGACTGTCTCGGGCGTCCCGAGCAGCGTGTGGTACACCGTGTCGCCGAGCCCGGTGACGACGCGTACGTCGGACTCCGTCGGGTCGATCCGTTCGTTGACGGCGGCGAGGTTGTCGACGCCCTCCGGGCCGAGGGAGACGACCTCCTCCAGCACCAGATCGGCGGCGTCGAAGCCGAGCGCGAACTCGTGGGTCCGCAGCGCGCGGAACGGCTCCTCCCGACCGACCAGGTGGACCGGCGTCCCGTCGAGCTCGACGGTGAGACTGTCGAAGACGATCCGCCGGGGCTTTCCCTCGCGGTCGTCCCGGAGCAGCGTGAACTCCGGCCCCGACGGGTCGGCGGGCGCGGAGTACTCGAGCAGTCGCTCGTAGCTCCCCTTCTCCGGGGTCTGTTCGCCCTTCGTGATCGCCTTCTCGTAGCGGAGCACGGAGGTCACCTGATCGACCGTCGCGTCGGCGTCGAGGGTGTCGGCGACGGTGGCGACCCGCTCCAGCACCGCCTCCAGCGGCCGCCCCTTCCGGGGAACCGCGACGGGTACCGGCTCAGTCATTACCCGTGCGAGGGGGCCGACGGAAAAAGCGGTTGCGGAAGGGGCGTGCCACAACGGCTAAGCGGCGTCGGCTCGCGCTCAGGGACGTGATCCACGGTGGCGGCCGCTGAGACGGTCCTCCTCGTCGGCATCGTCCTCGCGGTGTGGGGCGCGGCGAGCGTGCTGTTCGACGCCGCCCTCGGTGGCGGGAACCGCCGGTTCGTCGCCTACCTCGTCGGACTGCTGCTCGGACTCGCGCTCGTCGGCTACCTGCTGGTGACGCGCCTCTGAGATCGGTGAGCGGCGCCCTCGCGCTCCGCGCTCAGTGGTCTTCGCCTGCGAACTCTACCCGCGTCCCGTCGTACCGACAGTCCTCCAGCGCGTGCTTGGCGTCGATCCCGGCGTCGTGAGGGGTGGGGCCGAACCCGACGCCGACTTTGAGCTCCACGTCCGCGTCGTCGCTGACGTGGTCGATAGCCTCCTGGTACTCGGATTCGGTCATCTCGGGGACGATCGCGATCACGTTGTCGCCGCCGACGAAAAAGGAGAGCGCGCCGTGGGCCTCGCGCATGTACCGCATCAGGCTGGCGTACGCCTGCTCGATCCGGATGAACGAGTCGAACTCGTTCAGCCGGTCGGTGTACTTCCCGGTCGCGTCGTTCACGTCGAAGTGGGCGATCGACACGTCGCCGGCCTCGGGCGGTCGGTACTCGCCGCCGAGCACCTCGCGCCGCGCGCGGTCCTGTGCGCTGCCGGCCGCCTGCACGCGCTGGGTCGCACCCTCCAACGCCTCGATCGGAACGGGGTCGACCGCGGTTCCGAGGCTGACCGAAATCGGGTAGCGGTTGCCGACCGACTCCTGCAGGAGCTCGTGGTCCGCCTGATCGAGCCCGTTGGTGACGGCGACCATGTTGTCGAACCGGGTGAAGAAGGCGTAGCCGTCCCGGGAGCCGACGAACTGGGCGATATCCGCAAACAGCCGGGACTGCAAGGTCTGGAGATCCATCTCCCGGCGTGGTTCGGGCTCGACGGTCCACGGGCCGTAGTTGTCGATCTGGATGTGGGTGAGCTGGGGACGGGTCACGTTACTTGCGGTAGGTTGGCTGTCGCAGTTGTAGTTTGGTATTCCCGAATGCGTGACGCTACTTCAGCGGCGTCAGCAGGAGCCCGGCGTAGTACTTCGGCGCGCTCTTGCGGGAGCGAGCCAGCGCCACCCGCAGCGCGTTCGCGGCGTCGTCGAACACGCCCGGCCCGTGGCCGACGTGTACGTTGTCCGGCGAGAGACCGCCGAGCGCCCTCCGCGGCGGGAACAGCCGCAGCGCGGGGTGGACGCCCAGCCGCTCCGCACCGGTTCTGAAGAACTCGGCCGTACCGACGGCCTCGGCGACGATCAGGGTCCCGCGATCGCGGTCGTACAGCGCCACTTCGTGCCAGAACCGGTTGTCGACGACCGTGATCGCCCGGAACCCGGTGTCGGGAAGCGCCCGACTGTACAGCTCGGTCTCGGCGTCGAGCTCGTCGGCGACGCCGGCGAGCGGTTCGGGCAGCGAGACCGGCACGTCGTGCCGCCGAGCCACCGCGGCGGTGTCGCGCTTGTGGCGGTCGAGCAACAGCGTCACTCCCGCAACCTCGCCCAGCTCCGCGAGTTCGTCGTCGAGCCCGGGGGCGTCGACGGGGTCGATCACCCAGAGGCCCTCGTCGGTCTCGATCGCGTGGCTGGTGCGGTGCATCCCGCCGACCTCTTCTGCGAGCGTCCAACTGATACCGCCGTCCCAGCGGTCGACGACGTCGAGCGTGCTCATACCTTTAGTTCGGGCCGACGGGGCTTAACTGTCGGCGGCACCGGACCGCCCCAGCGCTTACCCGGCTCACGCCCCTAGTGCGAACCATGAGTGACGAGGTCGCGGCGGCGTTCGACGGTATCGACCCAGCCGACGTGCCCGAATCGGTCGACCGTGGGGCGCTGGAGCGGATGCGCACCGTCGCGATGGTGCTCGACGAGTCGATCGAGATCCCGGTGATCGAGTACCGGATCGGCGTCGACCCGCTGCTCTCGATGATCCCCGGGGTCGGCGACGCGCTCAGCGCCGGCATCTCGCTGTACATCGTGATCGAGTCGGCCCGGCTGGGCGTCTCCTTCACCACGCTGCTGGGCATGCTCGCCCGGATCACCGTCGACGTCGCCGGCGGTTCGATCCCGTTCGTCGGGCCCGTCTTCGACGCGGTGTTCAAAGCGAACACGTGGAACGTCGAGGCTGCGATGGACGACCTGTTCGGCGAGAACCGCGACGAGGAGGAGGACGACGCGGTGACGATCCCGGTCACGACGCCGGAGTAGCCCGAGCGGCGCCTTTTCGACCCCGCCGGCCGTAGGGGTTCCCATGAGCTACGACGGCGTCATCCTCGACGTAGACGGGACAGTGGTCCGGGGCGAGCAGCTGCTCCCGGGCGCCGAGGCCGGCCTCGACGCGCTCGCCGAGCGGGGAATCCCGCGGCTGTTCGTCTCCAACAACCCTACGCGGCCGCCGACCGCGTACGCCGAGAAGCTCCGGCGCGCCGGCGTCGACGCCGACAGCGGGGAGATCCTCACCGCCGGCGCGAGCACGGTCGCGTACCTCGGCCGCCACCACGCCGGCGAGACGGTGTACCTCGTCGGGGAGCGCGGCCTCCGTGAACAGTTGGAGAACGCCGGGTTCGACACCGTCGTCGCCGGCAGACACGGCAACCCCGAGCGCGGCGTCGACGTGGCGGTGGTGTCGATCGACCGGGAGTTCGACTACGACACGCTCACGACCGCCGCCCGGACGATCCGGAGCGAGGAGCTCCCGATCGTCGGCAGCGACCCGGACGCGGTGATCCCCGCGGCCGACGGCGACGTGCCGGGGTCGGGCGCGATGATCGCGGCCGTCACGGGCACCGCCGAGCGGGAGGCCGACGCAGTGCTCGGCAAACCCCACGCGATCACCCGGGAGCTGGCGCTCGACCGGCTCGGCTGCGACGCGGGAGACTGTCTGGTGGTCGGCGACCGGCTCGACACGGACATCGCGCTAGCCGCCGAGACGGGGATGACGACCGTGCTCGTGCGCTCGGGCGTGACCGACGACGCGCGGATCGAGCGCTCGCCAGTGACGCCCGAATACGTCGTCGACGATCTCTCGGGGGTCGCGGCGGTGCTCGACGGCACCGCGCCGCGGTACGGCTGAGGCGGAGTCGAACCGCTTAACCACGGTTCCGTCGCAACGACGGGCATGAGCGAGCCACGCATTCTGGTGACCAACGACGACGGGATCGAGAGCCCGGGGTTCCGGGCGCTCTACGAGGCGCTCGAGACGGTGGGCGACCCGGTCGCGGTCGCGCCGTACTCGAACCAGAGCGCCGTCGGCCGCGCCCGGTCGTTCGAGGCGACGGTCCACGAGTACGATCTCGGCTACGCCGTCGAGGGGACGCCCGTGGACTGCGTGATAGCGGGTGTCGAGGCGCTCTGCCCCGACGTGGACGTTGTCGTCGCCGGCTGCAACAAGGGGGCGAACCTCGGCTCGTACGTGATGGGCCGCTCCGGCACCGTCTCGGCGGCCGTCGAGGCGACGTTCTTCGACGTGCCGGCGATCGCCGTCTCCCAGTACGTCCCGACGACCGACGACGAGGAGTTCGAGAACCTCACCCCGCCGAAGGAGGCGTACGCCGACGCCTGCGACGCCGCGGCGTACCTGGTCGAGGAGTCGCTCGACTCGGGCGTGTTCGCGGAGGCCGACTATCTCAACGTCAACGCCCCCGCGCCCGACGAGCACGACGGTCGGCCGCCGATGACCGTCACCGAGCCGTCGCCGCTGTACGCGATGAGCGCCGAGTTCGACGGCGAGGCGATCCGGCTGGAGGACAACATCTGGCAGCGGATGCAGAACGGCGATATCCCCGACGAGGACGGCACCGACCGCCGCGCAGTCGTCGACGGCGAAATCAGTGTCTCGCCGCTGGCGGCGCCCCACTCCGTCGAGCGCCACGACCACCTCGACGAGCTGGCGGCCCTGTACGCCGAGTAGTCAGCGGTCAGTTGTACGTCTCGACGCGCAACACCGTCACTCGCGTCCCGTCGTGGACGGCGACGACACGGCCGTTCCCGCCGTGAAACGTCACGTTCCGGACCGTGACCGACTCGTTGGCTCTCGGGAGCGGCCGACGGATCGTGTCGTTGCCCTCGCTCACGAGGAGCTGGAACGACTCGTTCTCGGCGACGACGGAGACGTTCTGGTCGGCGATCCGTGGCTCCGCCCGGGCGGGGTCGGAGGTGAACACCGTCCGGCGCTCGTCGCCGTCCTCGAGCGCGACGGCGTAGGCAGTACCCCCGCCGACCGCGGTCCAGCCGCGCCGGACGGCTGTCACCGTCTCCCGCCAGCCGACCCCACCGACGACGACCCTCGCGCGGCCGTTGGAGCCGAGCCGTCCCCGCGGGACGACGGACTGCCAGATCCCCCTGTCGGGGTTCGAGACGATCACCCCCGAGGTGGTGACCTGGGTAGTCTCACCGAACAGGGTGACGGGGATCGCCGACACGAGTTCGTTCTCGACGCCCTCGGCGTAGGTGACCTCGTACCCCCGAACGGTGACTGGCTCACCCGGCAGGTCGCCCTGTGTCGAGACGAGGTTGACTGCGACCGCGGGCCCCGACAGCACCGCCGCCACGACCACGATCGCCGCGAGCCCGATCTGTCGGACGGAGAGATCCACGAGTCGCGTGTCGCCGGGGTCGTTGGGCGCTCCACCCCCCAAACTGGCGAACGGGCGACGGTCCGAGCCGGCGACGGCGACGACGATCAGCGCCGCCGCCAGCGCGACCAGTCCGAGGCCGATCGCGCGATACAGCACGTACTCGGTGCCGCCGCGGTACCAGTAGACCGCCCAGAGCGACTGCGCGCTGGCGAGCAGGAGCGCGCCGGTGAACAGCCGGGCCGGCGATGGCGTGTCGGCGGGGCGCCGCCGGAGCAGCAGCGCGCCAAGCACCACCCCCGTGAGCAGGCCGATCGCGTGGCCCTGGATCGCGATGTCGGCAAACCACGGCGTGACGAACCGTGAGCGGCCCGAGGCAGTGATCGTGGGGTTCTGGAGCGCGTTGTAGAGGAGGTTCAGCAGGTCCGACCCCACCAGCCCCAGCACCGTCCCCAGCGGGTAGCGCACCAGCGCGAAGCCGGCGAAGGCGAACACGACCCCCGAGAAGCCGATCACGGCGCCGACCGTGAACAGCGTGATGAGGACGCCGATAGCGGCGACTGCGAGCGGGAACAGGAGGAACGCGCGGGCGATCGGATCGTCCCGGAGCGCGGCGAGGCGCTCGCGGCGCGTCGACGGGTCGGGGCGGGCGGGTTGCCCCGTCGCAGGGTAGTGACCGATCGCGTACTCCACGATCGGCGCGAGGGTGAGCGTGCCGAAGAGGTTCCCGAGCAGATGACCCGGGCCGGCGTGGGCGAAGCCGGCGACGAGCATCCCCAGTGGCTCGGCGTACGACCACGCGCGGAACGGGAGCACGACCGGGCGGTACCAGTGCCAGTAGCCGCCCTGCAGGAACAGGTACACCGCGAGCACCCCCGAGACGGTGACGACGGTCCCCCAGGGGACGCCGAGGACGAACCGCTCGCGGAGCCGGGCGGGGAGGCGGCTATCGTCGAAGTGGAGCGCGAGGACGGCGCCGGCAAGCAGCGCGAGGACGACAAAGACACGCTGGAGCAGCCCCCACGGGACCGCGCCGAACTGGAGGGCGAGCGACACGGACATGGCGGTAGTACTGCCGTCGTCGGACTTGAAAGCTCGCCCGCTGGCGGTCCTGCCTACTCCCCCAGCCGCCAGAGCTCGGTCTGAGGTTCGACGACGTACTCGACGCCGTCGTCAGTCACGCGGACCATCTCCTCCTGGCCGACGTACCCCCACTCGGTATCGAGGCCGAGCTCTATCGTGTACAGTTCGTCCGTACGGACCTCGTACTCGACGGACTCGCCGTAGCGGTCCCACTCCGGGCCGAGCAGCGTGCCGCCGTCGTGGGCGCTTCGGCCCACCTGGTGGCCGAGAGCGTGATCGAACAGCTCGCGGTCCCGCGCGACCAGCTCCGCGCGGGCGCGAGCGTCGACGCGGTGGCCAATAGCGCCGGGCTGGAGCTCCTCGTACCCGGCCTCGATCGCGGCGCGAACGTCCTCGAACGCCGCGACCAGCCCCTCGGGTGGCTCCCCGCGGACCCAGAGCCGCTGGAGGTCGGCGGCGTAGCCGTCGCGCACGACGCCGAAGTCGACGTGGAGCAGTTCGCCCTCGGGAACCGTCCGATCGCCGGGGAGCGTGTGGCCCACGTCGGCGTCGCCGCCGGCGTGGACGGTCGGGCAGTACTCCCACGACCACGCGCTGTCGTAGCCCGCCTCGCGCATTCGGCCGTGGAGGTACTCGGCCACCTCGGCCTCGGTCGTCTCGGGTGTCCACTCGTCGGCGGCGTCGTGGAGCAGGTCCAGCGTGGTCTCGGCGGCAGTCTCGACGCGCTCGTGCTCGGTATCGGATTTGATTCCCCGCACGTCCGCGACGATCCCGCCCGCGCCGACGAACTCCCGGTCGGGTAGCAGGTCGTTAAGCCGTAGATACATTCCGTGGGTCAGCCCGTCGGCGACGTTGTCGTCGCGGTCGAAGTTGATCGCGACCGTCTCCGCGTCCAGCCCCGCGAGCGCCTCCCGGAGGGGCTGCTCGATCGACTCGTCGTACGGCCGGACCTCGTGAACCCCGAGTTCTTCGGCGGTCGGCGCGTCGTGCTGTCCGAGCACGACCGTCGACTCCTCGGGCCCGATCACGACCGCGGTCGGCCAGACCACGTCGAACCCCAGCACGTACGGTAGCGTCGGCTCGTGGATCTCGTCGGTCTCCCGGCAGAAGATCAGCCACGCGTCGGCGTCGCTGTCGGCGACGGCGTCGCGGGCCTGTTCGACTTTCTCCGCAACGAGGCTCGCGTCCATACCCTCCCCTGCGTCGGCCGCGGCTTAGTTTCCGGGGGCCGTTCCCCCCCGGCTCGGCACGAGCGTTTATACGGACTGGCTCGTGATGTGTGCACGAGTACCACGGATGGAGAGTCGTGATAGGGAAGCTACGCCGGGGCGTCGACAGGCTCATCGACCGGATCAGGCCGTCGCGGATCCGCCCGGCTGAACCGCCGGAGACGTTCGTCGACGCCGAGGGGCGGGAGGTACGGGTCCGGCCGTACCGCGAGGAGGACTTCGAGGGGCTCGTCGAGATGTACGACGAGTTCGACCCCGAACTACGGGCGCAGGGGGCACCACCGATTGGTACCGGGAACGTCGAGGCGTGGATCGACGATCTCCTCGACGGCGTGAACGTGGTCGCGATCCACGACGGGCAGCCGGTGGGCCACGTGAGCTTCGTCCCCGACCGCACCGACCGTCACGAGCTCGCGATCTTCGTCCATCAGGAGTATCAGCACGCCGGGATCGGCAGCCGCCTCGTGGCGAACGGGCTGGGGTACGCGCGGGAGCAGGGCGTCAGATACGTCTGGCTCACCGTCGAGTCCTGGAAGCGGGGGATCCAGCGGTTCTACAGTCGTGCCGGCTTCTCGACGGTGAACCCGATGGGCGCCGCCCACCGGATGTCCCGGACGCTGTGAGCCGCCGGGCGACGACGCCCTTACCGCCCGACGAAGAACGAGCCAGCGAGGTAGACGCCGACGGCGACGGCCAGCCCGGCCGGGAGCCCCAGCAACAGGTCCGGGCCGCGAACGAACCCGAGTGCAAGCATGGCGATCGCGCCGAGTTCGAGCCCCAGCCCGAGCAGGCCCGGGCCGGCGGCGCGGTCGACACGCTCGGCCGCCGCGCCGAGCCCGTCGTCGTCCTCCTCGGTCGCAGCCGAGAGGCCGAGGAACCACGGGAGGAAGAGGAACGTCCCGATCCCGGAGAGCCCGCCGATAGCGACGCCGTAGGGGACGCTTTCGAGCGTCATCACGCCGACGGCGCTGAAGACGACGATCTGCATCAGACCCGACCCGACGCCGATAGCCGTGAGGAACCGGTCGCTGGGTCCCTCGGTAGTGGAGGACATGGTCGGCGGTTTACCGTATCGCGAAATAAATCGGTCGACTCACGCCACGAAGGTCCGCCGCATCAGCGGGCGTCGACGTGACGCTCGATCCGCGCGACGTTCCGCCGGTTGGCTTTCCACGCGATGTCGAGGGCGTCGCCGACGATCGGAACGCTGCCGAGAGTCGCTTCGACCAGAACGAGCAGCAGCATCCAGAGACAGGCGCGTTTGGGCAGCCCCAGTCGGTACCCCTGGTAGACGATGTACGTCGACGGAAGAACAGTCAGCCAGTCGCCGGCCACGGGGAGCAGGCCCACGATGCCGTCGATACCGACGTCTCCGACCAGCGGGAGCGTGAACGCCGCGTCCAGCAGCTCCGCGACCGTGCGGGCCCGGGTGAGCCGAGCCGGTTCGCTCATTTACAGCCGGCTCTCGGCGTCCTCGGCGAGCTCCTGCATCCGCTTGCCGATCCGGCCGGCCGAGGAGAACTCGTCGTCGCTCATCGCGTTCGCGAGGGCGTTGCCCAGCACGAACACGGCGTGTTTGTGCTCGCTTTTCGATTTGTGGACGTGAGAGGGGTCCACGTCGAGCTCGTCGTACTCGTCGAACGTCCCGTCCTCGACGTCCTCGCGGTCCCGGAAGTTCTCCATGATGATGACCATCTGTTCGTGGAGTTCGAGCAGTTCGTCCTTGTGCATACCCAAACCACGCGGTTCCGGGGGTTAAACGTTATTGGGGTGAACTCTCACACGGACGACGGACGGCCGAGGCTCTCGACGGCGAGCGATACTCCTAGAAGGCGGCGTCAGAAGACGTACTCGTCTTCGTGGCCCATCATGCCCTCCTCCTCGTACTCGGGCTCCTCGTCGTCCATCGGGCCGCTGGTCTTGTAGGCTTTCAGTCCCGTCGAGAGGAGCTCCTCGACGGCCTCGTTTCGGTCCACGAACTCGCCCTGCTCGACGAGCTGTGCGATCTGCATTTCGAGGTGCTCGGGGACGGTAAGATCGACCTTGGGCATCTGTCAGGGGGGTTTGGCACAGCGGGTATTTAAGTTCGTTGCCGCGGCCTCCGGAGCCGAGAACGCGCCTTAGAGGCGCTATCGGCCCGGTTCGCGGTATCGGCGGCGCTGTTTCCGGCCCACCGGTTCCGATAACCATAGGTGAACGGGCCTACTGAGTTCGAGTATGAGTACGGACGTTACGGCGCTCCACGAGGAGTTCGACGGCCAGCGCCTCCCGCCGGGCCAGCGGCAGACCGAGAGCTTCCCGGTGCTCTCGAAGGGGGACACGCCGGCCGTCGACGACGACTGGACGTTCACCGTCTCCGGCGCGGTCGAGGACGAGCGGGAGTTCACCGCCGAGGAGTTCCGCGAGCTCGCGCCCGAGACGCAGGTGCAGGACTTCCACTGCGTCACCGGCTGGTCGAAGTTCGACTGCGAGTTCACCGGGCTGCCGTTGCCCGAACTCGCCGACGCGGTCGGCGTGCGCGACGGCGCCGAGCACGTGATGTTCCACGCCCATGACGGCTACACGACCGACCTCCCGCTCGCGGAGTGTGACCGCCGGGAAGTCATGTTCGTCTGGGCGTTCGACGGCGAGCCACTCCCAGCCGAACACGGCGGCCCGCTCCGGGTGGTCACTCCCCACAAGTACGCCTACAAGGGCGCGAAGTGGGTGAAAGGTGTCGAGTTCCTCACCCAGCCCGAGCTCGGCTACTGGGAGAAGCGGGGGTACTCCGACTCCGCGAACCCGTGGAACGAGGAGCGGTACAGTTAGGGCCGACCACCCAAAAGGGAGAGCAGATGGAGTCACCGCGGCAGGCCGGCATCGATCCGGCCGAGACGACGCTCGTCGCCGAGAGCCGGGAGGTGCCGGACGTGTCGTTCCGCGCGTTCCTCGCCGGTCGGAGAGCTCCGCGTGTCCACTGGGCCGCCCCGGACGGGCTGGAAGTGGTCGGCGCGGGCGAGGCCGCCCGGCTCACCGGCGAGGGAACCGATCGGTTCGGGACGGTCCGGGACGCCGCCGAGACGATGTTCGCTGGGTCGGAGACGTCAGACGGCGCCGCGAGGCCGCGATTCTTCGGCGGCGCCGCGTTCCACGACGACCACGAGCCGGCACCGCCGTGGGAGGGGTTCCCGCCCGCGACGTTCGTACTCCCGCGGATTCAGTTGGTCCGCACCGACGACGCGACCCACCTCACGGTCGTCCGCGCCGACGGCGACGGCGACGCCCTCGAACGCGACATCGAGCGTATCACCGACGAGATCAGCGAACTGCCGGCGATGCGCCCCGTGGGCGATCCGCCGGGCGTCGTCGCGAGCCGCCGCACGACGACCGAGGCCGAGTGGGCCGCGGGCATCGAGGCGGCGATCGAGCGCATCGAGGCCGGCGACCTGCGGAAGGTAGTGCTCGCGGTCGCGCTAGCGGTCACGCTAGAGGAGGAGCTCACGATCCCGGACACGCTCGAACGGCTGCGGCGCTCCTACCCCGACTGTTTCCGCTTCCTGATCCAGCCGACCGACGAGGCGGGCTTCTTCGGCGTCCCGCCCGAGCGGCTGGTCCGTCTCGACGGGCGCCACGCCCGCACGGAGGCGCTCGCGGGCACGGTCGCACGCGGGGAGACGCCCGAAGAGGACGCCACGCTCGCCGACTCGCTGCTCGAAAGCGAGAAGCTCCAGCACGAGCAGGCGCTGGTCGCCGAAGCGATCGAGGGACATCTCTCGCCGATGGGGGAGGTGACCGTCGCCGAGCAGGGCGTCCGGAAGCTGGCGACCGTCCAACACCTTCACACGCCGATCGAGGCCGACCTCGACGGCGATCGGCACGTGCTCGACCTCGTCGAGGCGCTGCACCCCACGCCCGCGGTCGGCGGCTTGCCGCCCGAGACGGCCGAGCGCGTGATCCGGGAGACGGAGACGTTCGAGCGCGGCTGGTACGCCGCCCCGGTCGGCTGGTT
Source organism: Halolamina sediminis (assembly GCF_001282785.1). Classification (NCBI taxonomy): domain Archaea; kingdom Methanobacteriati; phylum Methanobacteriota; class Halobacteria; order Halobacteriales; family Haloferacaceae; genus Halolamina; species Halolamina sediminis. Next base: position 1,122,599 of record NZ_CVUA01000001.1, on the reverse strand, counting down.
CGACGCCGACGGCGACGGCGAGTTCGCGGTCGGGATCCGTTCGGCGGTCGCGGGCGGCCGGCGCGCGACGCTGTTCGCGGGCAACGGGATCGTCGCCGACAGCGACCCCGAAGCAGAGTGGGAGGAGGTCGGGCTGAAGCTGGAGCCGATCCTCGCAGCGCTGGGGGAGTGATGAGCCGCGTCGACCGCCGGGCTCAGCCGTCGATCGGTTGGGACCAGTACGCTCGGAGCCCGCTGGCGATCGCGCCCACGACGACCGCCTGTACGTAGAGGAACGCGTAGATCTCCACCCAGAGCCACGGGGGGCCGCCGGTGAGCAGGAACTCGTTGTAGAGGAACGTATCGAGCAGCAGCGCGGCGACGATCGCCGGCGCGCCGACGAGGAGCGCTTCCCGGGGGAGGATACCCCACTCCGAGAGCGCGACGAGCGAGCCGGTCACCGCGAACACGCCGAGCGTGACGGGAGCGACGAGGACGCTCACGGACTGATCCGGATGGAGGGCCATACCCATCGGTTGTGGACCGGTGGAGGAAGGTGTTTCCCCGCCGTTGGACGCTATCCGCCGAAGGGCATATACTGTCGACTGTCCAACTGGGAAACGGAATGTCGCTACGGCGGCTGCTTGCGGAGTACGACGGCGCCGAGCGATCGCTCCTTCTCGCAAACCGGAGCCAGCCAGAGCAGCTCCGGTCGATGTTGGCGGGGATGTTCAGCGAACAGTCGGTGTCCGTCGACGAGGCCGCCGTCGAGGGCGTTCCCGAGAACACCGTGTTGCTGCTCGACGGCGACGGGGAGGTGCTCGCCCAGTCGCCACTCTCGGCGGTGGCGGAGTCGCTACTGTTCACGAACTCCGACGCGTTCGTTACCGGGTCGACGAGCCTCGCGGAGGCGAACCTCCCGGCGGTGATCACCGGAATGGAGGGGGTACAGTTCCGACTCCGAGGGTACCCGCAGTCACACAAGGAGAAGCTCCTGCTGATCGCCGTCTCCAGACATATCGAACGGGCCGCCTGGGAGCACGACGCCGGCACCCACCGCGCGTCGTTCCAGCGGCTCTCCCGCATCGTCGACGAGCAGGGCACCCAGCGCGTGTACCGCCAGCTGGGGGAGAGCAATGTCGACACGCACGTCTACGGCGTCGACGACGACGGCGGCGCCGAGCGGGCGGCCGAACTCGGCGTCACCGTCCACGCCGGCGACTCGGCCGACTACCGCGACTCCTGGTTCGTGGTCCACCGACCGCCCGGCGCCGAGCAGCCCGGGGAGCCGAACCCGCTGGCGCTGTTGGCGGTTCAGGACGAGGACGGCGTCTGGGACGGCTTCTTCACCACCGAATCCGACGAGGCGCTGGCCGTCGACGACTACGTCCGCCGCGAGCTCTGAGTCGTGGTCGGCGGCTTTATGTCCCGGACGCTCCAATGGCCGCGTATGTCCACGAAAGCCAAACTGCTGCTGGTGCTCTCGTTCGTAACGCTCGTCTACTTCCTGGTCGGCGGCAACGCCGAGCCGGTGGAAGTCGAAGTCGAGTCTGAAGACTAACCCAACTGCAGCGCGCGGCCTGCCGCGCACTCCGTCGTGCGATTTTCTTCACTGAGCAGCGCCGCGGCCGCCGGGAGCGAACCACTTACCCGACGCCGCGCCCAGTTCACCACCATGTACGGGGTCGTCACGCGCAACGAGGAGGAGGTAGAGTGGTCGGCGTTCGACCGGGGGTTCTACGAGGTGAAGGACGTGACCGGCCGGGCCGCGGAGCCGCTGCCGAACGCGGTGAACATGGTCTCCTGTTTCGGCGACACCGCCGCCGGCGAGTCCAGCCCCGAACTCCTCCCCGTCGACGACGAGGGGAACGAGGCGACCCGCGAGCAGCCCTACTTCGACTGGGGGTACGTCTGCCCGACACACGAGGGGTACCGCGAGGGGCTGCTGGAGACGATCGCGGACTGCGCCGCGGCCAACGAAGACGTCCGCCTCGACGACGTGGGGTTCCCACGCGCGGAGTACTGTCGGTGCGACCGCTGTGAACGCCTGTTCGCTGAGAGCGAGTACGAGGACCGCTTCGACTGGCGCGGGAGCGTCATCACCGAGTTCGTGAAGGAAGCCAGCGAGCGCATCCCCGGGCGAACGTACCTCACGCTCTACCCCGACCCCTACCCGGGCCACCTGTTCGAGCGGGCCGGGCTGGACCTCTCGGTGCTGTCGGCGTACGTCGACGAGTACGTCGTCCCACTGTACGACACCCACTACAGCACGACGTACTGGCTGGAGACGATCGCCTCGGGCTTTCAGGATCTGCTCGGCTGGTCGCCGGAGACGCCCGAGGCCGGCACGCCGTTCTCGGTCGAACTGTACGCCGTCGACGTGGACGTGGACAACCTGATCCACGCGACGGAGGTCGCCGAACGCTACGGGAAGGACACCTTCTTCGGCTACGACGCCAGCAACGCCCAGGCGGCGATCCGGCGGAAGACCGCCGACGAGCGCGAGGGCGTGAGTCACGGGTAACGTTCGGCGACAGAGTCACCCAAGGGATCGACAGCTCCCTCTCGATACGGCTGCGCCGTCGAAACCGTCCGGCTGCAGCCAGTCCGTACGATTAAATATCCGAGCTCGAACAAGTCACGTATGTTCGACTGGCTCCGTGACCGAGTCGGTTCGACCGGTGATGAGGAGTACGACGTGGATCGTGACGCGGCAGTAGGCGCGTTCGAGTCACTGCTCGACGACGAGGACGTCACCGTCGACGGCGATCACACCGCCGTCGTCGAACAGTTCGACCGGATCGTCGCCCGGTACGACGAGATCAGCGACGAGGTGGACGAGGCGATGGGTGAACTGACCGAAGAGGGTGAGATGCCGGGGATCTACTTCGCCAAGGACAACACCCGACTCGACCGGTGGCAACGAGAAAACCCGGCGCTCGTCGGCGAGATCGAATCGTTGCACGACAGCCTCAGCGAGCTAACCGGGCGGCTCGAGATCGACGAGTCGTCGGTCGACGAGGACAGGCCGATGCCGGTCCTCGACGAGTTCTATCAGGAGCTCCAGAGCGCGTACTGGCTGACTCAGTGAGCGGTGAGCCAGTATCGGCCACGTATAGTCCGGTCCCGCCTGCTCGATGCTGCGACTCGAGGCGGCCTCGAAGCCCGAAGCTCTTAGCCATCCCCACCCCAACAGCGGCCCATGTACGACAGCATTCTCCTTCCCGTCGACGAGGCCGCCGTCGAGAGCAGCCTGCTCTATCACGCCGCCGAGCTCGCGAACTGGGACGACGCGAGGGTCGAACTGCTGTACGTCGCCGACACGGGCCGGGACAGCGTGACCGTCGCTGGCGACGGCGACGTGGTCGATGCGCTGGTCCGGGAAGGGAAAGACGTGGTCGACGAGGCCAGCGGCGTGCTGGACTCGCTGGGCGTCGAGTACACTACCAGCGTCGAGCAGGGGACGCCTGCGAAGACCATCGTCGACTACGCCGAACACGAGGCCCACGACCTGATCGCGATGCCGACCCACGGCCGCGAAGGGCTCTCGCGGTATCTGCTGGGTAGCGTGACCGGGAAGGTCGTCCGGCTCGCGCCGATGCCCGTGCTCACCGCGCCGATCGACGAGGAGGGGTTCGAGTTCCCCTACGGCGGGCTGTTGCTCCCCACAGACGGCAGCGATCAGGCGCTCCGAGCGGCCCGGCACGGGCTCGACTTCGCGGCCGAACTCGGCGCCGACGTCCACGTGCTCACGGTGAGCGACGACTCGTTGCTGGCCAGCGCCGGCGACGTGGTCGGCGAGGGGGAGGGGACCGCACAGGCGGCCGTCGACAAGGTGGTCGAGGCCGCCGACGTCCGCGGGATCGACGCCGTGACCACCCACGTCGAGACGGGCGATCCGGACGAGGAGATCCTCGCGACGGTCGAGGCAGAAGAGCTGGACGCAGTCGTGATGGGCGCGACGGGCCGGGACGGGTTCGACCGCGTGCTGCTTGGCAGCGTCGCCGAGAAGACGGTCCGGCAGGCCGACGTCCCCGTGATCACGATCGGCGAGGACTGAGCCGGCGTCGGCGCGTCTTCCCGGGGAGAGCCTCGATCGCCGCGGCGCGAACTGCCGACGAGGAGTCGCCGCGGACGGAACCCACAGAGCTTCATGGCTCGACTCGGAACGCCCGTCCATGTCACGGGGGGCCCACCCGTCGAGCCGGTCTGACCGCGCGGGCCGTCGCGCGCTTCGGGCGCTGCTCGGGCTGTCGGTCCTCTCGCTCGCGGTCCGGCTGTTCGGCCTCGGCGGCCGGGTGTTCCACTGGGACGAGGGACGGGTCGGCTACTGGATCCTGCGCTACCACGAGACCGGCCAGTTCCACTACCGGCCGATCATCCACGGCCCGTTCGTCCAGCACGCCGACGCGCTCCTGTTCCACGTCGTTCCGGCGACCGACTTCTGGGCACGGTTCCCGGTCGCGGTCGTCACCGCGGCGCTCCCGCTCTCGGCGTGGCTGCTGCGGCGCCACCTCGACGGTCGGGAACTGGTCGCGCTGGGGCTGCTGCTGACGGTCCAGCCGCTGCTGCTCTACTACTCGCGATTCATGCGCTCGGACATGCTCGTGGGCGCGTTCGCGTTCGCGGCGTTCGCGCTGCTCGTGCGGGCGTTCGACACTCGCCGGCTCGGGCCCGCGGTCGCGGCGAGCGCGGCGCTCGCGCTCGGCTTCGCGAGCAAGGAGAACGCGATCCTCTACGTCGCCTGCTTCGGCGGCGCCGCGGCCGTCTGCTACGACCACCGGCTGATCCGGGCCGCGACCGCCAGCGACGGATCGGGCGCCACGGCCCGGGTTCGAGGCGACGTCGACGCGATCGGGGAGTGGCTCGACCGCCGCTCGGTCCCCGTCGTGCTCTGGCTCGGGGGCGCACTCGCCGCGCTGGCGGGGGCGTTTCTCGCGGTCACGGCCGTCATGTACGCCCCCCGACCGGAGATCTGGGGCGCGTTCTCCTCCGTAGGGAGCCTGCTCGACGTGCTCGACGCCGCGCTGGTGGAGACGGGCGAGGAGCTGGTGAGCACGTGGATCGAACGCGACGGCGGCGACCGCTCCTACCTCGCGTTCGTCCACGACACCTTGGAGACGCTCGCGTTCGGCGCGCCCGTCGTCCTCGGGCTGGCACTCGTCGGCTTCCTCGCTGACGGCTACGGGGTCGCCGACGCTCGCGGGGGCGAGCCGCGCCGCCGCCTGCTCGTCGCGTTCTGCCTCTACTGGGCAGCCGCCAGCGTCGCCGGCTACCCGATCGCGACCGACATTCAGGCGCCGTGGGCGGGGACCCACGCAGTGCTCCCGCTGACGGTGCCCGCCGCAGTCGGCGCCGCCGCGCTCGTCGGCGTCGTCGATCGGGAGTTGACGACGGGGAACGAGTCGGCCGTCGACGCGCTCCGGGGCGTTATTGGGGGTGAACGACCCCAACTCGGAACGACGGCCCTGATCGCGGTGCTCCTGCTCACTGCCGGCACCGTCGGCGTCGTCGGCCTGAACGTCGACTACTGGAACAGCGCGAGCGGGGAGGACCGACAGGTGCTCCAGTGGGCCCAACCCGAGAACGACCTTCAGCGGACGATGGACGACGTGGCGGCCATCGCCGACGGGAACGACGGGACGGACGTGCTGTTCTACGGCACCAGTGCCGGCGGCGGGACGCAGTTCTACGTCGCGAACGAGTCGAGCCTCGACCAGCCGCCGCCGGGCGGGCCGTCGTGGCACTCCCGGCTGCCGCTCCCGTGGTATCTCGAACGCGCCGGCGCGAACGTGCGCTCCAGCGCGCCCGACACGCCGCCCGAGCGGGCGCTCGCGGACGCGCCGCCGGTCGTGATCGCCCACGACGACGCCCGCGAGGAGGTCGCCGCCGAACTCGACGGGTACGCGGTTCGCGAGCACCGGTTCAAGCTCTGGAGCGAGGAGATCGTCGTGTTCCTCGACCGCGACGCGCTGGCGAGCGTATGACCACGAACGTGCCTATATCTATCCCGATCCAGCAATCCTTATACACACTCGTCCGGAAGCGTCGCGCATGAGCGTCACGCTGCCCGGACCCACGCTCGGCGTCGTCGGCGGTGGCCAGCTCGGCCGGATGCTCGCCGAGGCCGCCTCGCCGCTGGGCGTCGACGTGGTCGTGCTCGACCCGACACCCGACTGCCCGGCCGCGCGGGTCGCCGACCAGATCGAGGGTGATCTGGACGACCCCGAGGCGGTCCGCGAACTGGCCGAGCGCGCCGATGTGCTCACCTTCGAGATCGAGACCGCCGACCCCGAGCTACTCGCCGACGTTCGGGCCGAGACCGGGACGCCGGTCCACCCGGACCCCGAGACGCTGGCGGTCACGGGCGACAAGCTCCGAGAGAAGGAGACCCTCGCGGGCGCGGAGATCCCCGTCCCGGAGTTCGTCCCCGCAGGCTCGCCGGCCGCCGCGGAGACCGCCGTCGAACGCTTCGGCGGGACGATGCTGAAAGCCCGGACGGGCGGCTACGACGGTCGGGGGAACGAGCCCGTGACCGACACCGCCAACGCCGAGCAGACGCTGGAGACGGTCGGCGGCGACGCGGTCGCCGAGGAGCTGCTCGACTTCGACCGCGAGCTCGCCGCGATCGGCGTCCGCGGGGCCGACGACGAGACCCGCGTGTTCCCCGTGACCGAGACGATTCACCACGAAGAGATCCTGCGCGGGACCGTCTCGCCGGCGCGGGTCGACGACGCGACCCGAGAGCGGGCGCGTGCGGTGGTCGAGCAGGTACTCGCCGAACTCGACGGCCGCGGCGTGTTCGGCGTCGAGCTGTTCGACGTTGATGGGGAGATCCTCGTCAACGAGATCGCTCCCCGGCCCCACAACTCCGGCCACTGGACGATCGAGGGCGCCGCGACGTCGCAGTTCGAGCAGCACGTCCGCGCCGTGCTCGGCTGGCCGCTCGGCCCGGTCGACCGCATCGCCCCCACTGCCTCAGCGAACGTGCTCGGCGACGTGGCCGAGCCGGGGCCGGCGACGCTTTCAGGCGTCGACGCCGTGCTCTCGGCCCCGGACGCGAGCCTCCACTGGTACGGGAAGCGGGAGGCCCGGCCGCTGCGGAAGATGGGCCACCTCACCGTCACCGATCCGGGTGCCGAGGACGCGACCGACGCCCTGACGACCGCCGAATCGCTGCGCGAGCGCCTCACCTTCACCGAGTAACTATGCCTTCAGTCACCGACCTGATCGACCGACTCGAATCGGACGCCGCCGCCGACCGCCCGGGCGACGCCACCCCCGACGTGGGGATAATCATGGGGTCGGACTCCGACCTCGACACGATGCAGGGCGCCTTCGACGCGCTCGACGCGCTGGACTTCTCGGAGCAGACCGACCACGCCGACCCGCCCGCGGGGCGGTTCAGCTACGAGTCCTACGTGGTCTCGGCCCACCGCACGCCCGACCTGCTGTACGCCTACGCCGAGACCGCCGAAGACCGCGGGCTGGACGTGGTGATCGCTGGCGCGGGCGGGAAATCCGCGGACCTGCCGAACATGACCGCCTCGATCGCGTTCCCGCTGCCCGTTATCGGCGTTCCCGTCCAGGAGAAGTCCGTCGACTCCGTGATCGGGATGCCCACGGGTGCGCCGATCACCGCCGTCGACGCCGGGAAGTCGTACAACGCCGCGCTGTCGGCCGCGCAGATCCTCGCACGTGAGTACTCGGAGGTCCGAGACCGACTCGAGACGCTCCACGACGAGCGCCGCGAGGGCGTCGGCGACGTGTCGGCCGCGCTGCACGACCTCGGCGTCCGTGGGTTCCGCGAGCGCGAGGAGTGACCCGGGCCGGTCGAGGGAGCCGCCACGTTCCTCCACAGATCCCCGTCCACCACGGTCCCAGATCCCGCTCCTCCACGGTACTGGTCCGCACGCTCGCCCGCGCGGGGAAATGAACGCTTAAGAGCCGTGGGGTCGAACCCCGGAAACGTTACGGAGAACCCGATATGAATCCATGGATAGCTATCGGCGCGCTGGCGCTTGTTGCGGTCGGCATCCCCGTCGCGATGATGGGGGTATCGGCCCTGCTTCGTCCCAGCGTGCCCGAACAGGGGAAAAGCGCCGTCTACGAGAGCGGCGAGATCCCGACGGGGACGACGCGCATCCGGTTCAACATCCAGTACTACATGGTTGCGCTGCTGTTCGTCGTCTTCGACATCGAGACCGTCCTCATCTTCCCGTGGACGGTCATCTACCGACCGGCCCTCGAAGGGGGCGCCTCCATGATGGAGGTGCTCGCGCCGATGCTCGTGTTCATCGGCGTGCTGGTCGTCGGGCTCGTCTGGGCGTGGCGGCAGGGCGCCGTGCAGTGGGTGTCCAGTCCGCGCGCACTCGAAGAGAAGACGGAGGCAAACCAATGAGTAGCGAACGAGAACTCTTCCGCACCGACGACGCACAAGTACAGACCGAGACCCGCGACGCCCGTATGAGCGGCCAGGGCGACCGGTTCAACTCCAAGCTTCGCGAGGCCTTTGGCTCCTCGCCGTTCATCCTCACGAAGTTCGATAAGTTCATGAACTGGGTCCGGGGCTCGTCGATGTTCATGCTGCAGTTCGGGATCGCCTGCTGCAGCATCGAGATGATGCACACGTACGCGGTCAAGCACGACCTCGACCGCTTCCACGCCGGCGTCCCCCGGGCCTCGCCCCGGCAGGCCGACGTGATGATCGTCCCGGGGACGATCGTCTCGAAGTTCGCCCCGCGGATGAAGCGCGTCTACGACCAGATGCCCGAGCCGAAGTTCGTCGTCGGCATGGGCTCCTGTACCATCTCCGGCGGCCCGTTCCAGGAGGGGTACAACGTGATCAAGGGCGCCGAGGAAGTCATCCCGGTCGACATCCACGTCCCGGGCTGCCCCCCCCGCCCCGAGGCGCTGGTGTACGGCGTCGCGAAGCTCCAGGAGCGGATCGCCAACGGCGAGGCGTCGCCGGTGACGGTCAAGCCCTACGAGCTCGAACAGTTCGGCGACCTCGAACGCGACGAGATCGTCGACGAACTCGCGTCCGAGATCGACGAGGAAGACCTCGTGATGCGCTACAACTGGGCTGATTCACCATGAGCCTACAGGAAGAGTCGGAGACCCCGGAGATCGAGTCCGGCGAGACCGAACTCGAGGCGCTGCTCGGCGACCTCGTGGTCGACCGCGACGACCACGAGAACGCGCCGGCGTTCGTGATCCGGCCCGACACGGTCCAGGAGACCCTCGATCGGCTCAAGAACGAGGCGGGCTACGACCATCTCTCGCTGGTCACCGCCGAGGAGTACCCCGACCGCTACGAGTCGATCTACCACCTGAAGAAGTTCGACGACCCGACCGACGAGGTCAGCGTCGTCGTGCCGACCGACTCGGAGAACCCCGTCAGCGAGTCGGCGGAGCCCGTGTTCCGGACCGCCGACTGGCACGAGCGCGAGGCGTACGACCTGGTGGGCGTCGAGTACGACGACCACCCCGACCTGCGGCGGATCCTGCTGCCCGAGACGTGGCAGGGCCACCCGATGGGGCTGGACTACGACCAGGATCGGCCCCAGATGGTCCCGCTGCGGGAGAACGCGAACCCGCTGCAGGAGGACCAGCGTGCCGACTCCGACTCGGACACGATGTTCGTCAACATCGGGCCCCACCACCCGGCGACCCACGGGGTGCTCCACCTCGAGACCACACTCGACGGCGAGCAGGTGATCGACGTGGAGCCGGACATCGGCTACCTCCACCGCAACGAGGAGCAGATGGCCCAGAAGAGCACGTACCGCCACCAGATCATGCCGTACCCGGACCGCTGGGACTACATCTCGGCGGGGCTGCTCAACGAGTGGGCGTATGCCCGCGCGGCCGAGGACCTCGCGGACATCGAGGTGCCCGAGTACGCACAGATCATCCGCACCATGGGCGCGGAGCTCTGCCGGATCGCGGCCCACATGCTCGCCGTCGGGACGTTCGCGCTCGACATCTACGGCGACTTCACCGCGATCTTCATGTACGCGATCCGTGACCGCGAGGAGGTCCAGAACATCCTCGAGGACCTCACGGGGCAGCGGCTGATGTTCAACTACTTCCGACTCGGCGGCGTCGTCTGGGACCTGCCCGAACCCCGCGAGGAGTTCTTCGAGTCGATCCGCGAGTTCGTGAACGGGCTCCCCGAGCGGCTGGAGGAGTACCACGACCTGATCACGGGCAACGAGATCCTCCAGATGCGGACCGTCGACACCGGGATCCTGCCGAAGGAGGTCGCGAAGAACTACGGCGCCACCGGCCCGGTCGCGCGTGGCTCCGGCATCGACTACGACATCCGGCGTGACGACCCGTACGGCTACTACGACGAGCTCGACTGGGAGGTGCCCGTCGAGGACGGCTGTGACAACTTCAGCCGACTGCTCGTCCGCCTCCGGGAAGTCGAGGAGTCCGCGAAGATCATCGACCAGTGTGTCGATCTGCTCGAGGACTGGCCCGAAGAGGAGCGCAACATCCAGGCCAACGTCCCGCGGACGCTGCGACCGGACGACGATACGGAGATCTACCGCACCGTCGAGGGCGCGAAGGGCGAACTCGGCGTGTACATCCGGGCCGACGGCACCGAGAAGCCCGCCCGGTTCAAGATCCGGAGCCCGTGCTTCTCGAACCTCCAGACGCTGCCGGAGATGAGCAACGGGGAGTACATCCCCGACATGATCGCCGCGCTGGGTAGCCTCGACATCGTACTCGGGGAGGTGGACCGTTGATGCTGCAGGCCGAGACCCCGCTGCCGGACCTGCTCGTGAACCTGCTCGGGCTCGGTGGCTCCGGCGCAGTCGGCGAGTTCGTCGCCGCGCTGCTGGCGGCCTTCATCGTCGGCAACGTGATGCTCGCGATGACCGGCGTCGCCGGCCCGTGGGCAAAGCGGAAGATCACCGCGGCGTTCACCGACCGCATCGCCGCCGACCGAATCGGTCCGAAGGGGATCGGGACGATCCCGGCCGACGCGCTCCGGCTCCTCTCGAAGGAGCTGATCGTCCCCGAGGGCGCCGACCGCCCGGCGTGGGACGTGGCGCCGCTGATCGTCGCCGGTTCGGCGATGCTCGGCTTCGCGGTGATCCCGATGGGCAGCGGCATCCAGCTCGCCGACCCCGAGGTCGGGCTCGCGTACGTGTTCGCGGTCGCGTCGATCGCCAGCCTCGGCATGGTGATGGCGGGCTACGCGTCGAACAACAAGTACTCGATGCTGGGCGCGCTGCGCGCGGTCGCCCAGAACCTCGCCTACGAGATCCCGCTGGTCGTGACGGGGATCTCGGTGGTGCTGTTTACGGGCTCGCTCCGGATGAGCGAGATCGTCGCCGTCCAGCAGGAGACGCTGGTCTCCATCGGCGGCATCGCGATCCCGTCGTGGTTCGCGATCGTCAACCCGTTCGCGTTCGTCCTGTTCCTCGTGGCCAACGTCGCCGAGGTGGGGCGGAACCCGTTCGACATCCCCGAGGCGCCGACGGAGATCGTCGCCGGGTTCCAGACCGAGTACTCCTCGGTGTACTTTGTGCTGCTGTACCTGGGTGAGTTCCTGCACATCTTCCTCGGCGGTGCCATCACCGCGGTGCTGTTCCTCGGTGGCGCGGCCGGCCCCGGCCCGGAGAGCATCGGCTTCCTCTGGTTCGTGGTGAAGATCTGGGCCTTCTTCCTGTTCACTCAGTGGCTGCGCTCGGCGGCGCCGCGGCTGCGTATCGACCAGCTGATCGAAGTCGGCTGGAAGGGGATGCTCGAACTCTCCTTCCTCAATCTGGTGCTCACGGCCCTAATCGTGGGGGTGGTTGTATGATCGGAATCCTGAAAGGCATGGCAACGACGATGAAGCACGCGTTGGACGGCAACACCTTCACGGTCGAGTACCCGGAGGTCGCGCCCGAAGTGAGCCCGCGATTCCGCGGGGTCCACAAGTTCAGCCAGGAGCGCTGTATCTGGTGTCGGCAGTGTGAGAACGTCTGCCCGAACGACACGATCCAGATCGTGATGGACGAGCAGCGCAACGGCGAGCAGTACAACCTCCACATCGGGCAGTGTATCTACTGCCGGCTGTGCGAGGAGGTCTGTCCCGTCGACGCGATCCTGCTGACCCAGAACTTCGAGTTCACGGCGGACACGAAAGACGAGTTCGCCTACAACAAGGAACAGCTGAAGAACGTGCCGTGGTACAAGGGGAGCGACCCCCTCGAAGCCCGCAACCCCGACCGATCCGCGTGGGTCGGCGAGGGTGCCGGCGAGGTCGACTACCAGTAAACACAATGGTCACAGAGACAATCACGTTCGCGCTGTTCGCCGCCGTGACGGTCGGGTGTGCGCTGGGGGTCGTCCTCGTGAAGGACCCCTGGCACTCGGCACTCCTGCTCGGCGGTGCGCTGACGAGTCTGGCGGTCCACTACGTGATGCTGCAGGCCACGTTCCCGGCGACGATGCAGATTCTCGTCTACATCGGGGGCGTGCTCGTGCTCATCACGTTCGCCGTCATGCTCACGCGAACCGAACAGCCGAAACCGGAGGTGTACAGCTAGATGGTCACGCGACCCGAACTCAAGGAGGACACCAACTACGCCAACGGGCTGGCGGCGTCGGTGTTGTTCGTCGTGCTCGCGGCAGTGTTCCTCACGAGCGGCTTTGGCGAGGTCGCGGGCTTCGCCGAGGACGCGTCGCTGGTCGCGGGGATCGGCTACGCGCTGATGGACTTACAGAGCATGTCGGCGATCGCCGTCGAGGGCTTTCTCGCGGCGTTCGAGATCATCGGCCTCGTGCTGGTGGTCGCGACCGTCGCCGCCGTGACGCTGGCGCGCCGACAGACCGACGGCTCGTACGTGACCGCCCTCACCGACGGCGGTCGCGAAGAGCAACGCTCCTCGGAAAGTAGCGAGGAGCCTGACGAGGAGGTGGCGGACTGATGGTCCCCATCGAGTACTACCTCGTACTGTCGGCAGCGGTGTTCTCCATCGGCCTCTACGGCCTGCTGACCCGAGAGAACGCGCTGCTGTTCCTGATGTCGGTCGAACTGATGCTCAACGCCGCGAACATCAACTTCGTGGCGTTCAGCCTCCAGTGGGGAAACCTCACCGGGCAGGTGATGAGCCTGTTCGTGATGGGGCTGGCTGCGGCCGAAGTGGCTGTCGGCATCGGCATCATCCTCGTGCTGTACCGCAACTTCAACGACGTCGACGTGACCCTTCCGCAGTCGATGAGGTGGTAAGATGGTAGGAGCATTCGACTACGCACCGGCGATCGTACTGCTACCGTTCCTCTCGTTCTGTCTCGCGGTCGGGGTCGCCCTCTCCGGGCGGGACCTACTACCGAAAGGTGGCGCACTCCCCGGAATCGCGGCGACCGCCGGCTCGCTGCTGCTCTCCGCGTGGGTGTTCCTCACCGTCAGCGGCGGCGAGACGTACAACGAGACGATCTACACGTGGGCCGCCGGCACCGAAGCGACCGGTAGCCTGAGCCAGCCGCTCGAACTCACGTTCGGGCTGCTGCTCGACCCGCTGTCGGCGATGATGCTGCTCATCGTCTCGCTGGTCGCGCTGCTGGTCCACGTGTTCTCGCTCGGTTACATGAACGACGAGAACGAGACGGGGCTGCCCCGGTACTACGCCGGGCTGGGCCTGTTCACCGCCTCGATGCTGGGGTTCGTCGTCGCCGACAACCTCCTGATGGCGTTCATGTTCTTCGAGCTGGTCGGGCTCTGCTCGTACCTGCTGATCGGCTTCTGGTTCCGCCAGGCCGGCCCGCCCAGCGCCGCGAAGAAGGCCTTCTTGGTCACCCGCTTCGGTGACTACTTCTTCCTGATCGGCGTCGTCGCCGTGTTCGCGACGTTCGGCACCGCGCAGTTCGCGGGCGAGCACTCGTTCCCGCATCTCGCCGAGCAGGCGATCAACGGCGAGGTGACGGTGAACACGTTCCTCGGACTCGGTCCCGAGGCGTGGTTCACCGCGATCGGGCTGCTGGTGCTGGGCGGCGTGATCGGCAAGTCCGCCCAGTTCCCGCTGCATACGTGGCTACCCGACGCGATGGAGGGTCCGACCCCCGTCTCGGCGCTGATCCACGCGGCGACGATGGTCGCGGCCGGCGTCTACCTCGTCGCCCGGATGTACGGGTTCTACGCGCTCTCGCCGACCGCGCTTGCGGTGATCGCGCTCGTCGGCGCGTTCACCGCGCTGTTCGCGGCGTCGATGGGGCTCGTCAAAAACGAGATCAAGCAGGTGCTCGCGTACTCCACCATCTCCCAGTACGGCTACATCATGCTGGGGCTTGGCGCCGGCGGCTACGTCGCCGGCACGTTCCACCTGCTCACCCACGCGTTCTTCAAGGCGCTGCTGTTCCTCGGCGCCGGCTCGGTGATCATCGCGATGCACCACAACGAGGACATGTGGGAGATGGGCGGGCTCAAAGACAAGATGCCCGTCACCTACTACACGTTCCTCGCGGGCTCGCTCGCGCTCGCGGGCATCGTCCCCTTCGCCGGCTTCTGGTCGAAGGACGAGGTGCTGTACGAGGCGCTCGTCCACGGGCTGGGCACCACGAGCGGCCTCGGCACCGCGCTGCTGGTCGCCTACGGGATGGGCCTGATCGCGGTGCTGTTCACCGGCTTCTACACGTTCCGGATGGTGATGCTCACCTTCCACGGCGAGCCCCGCTCCGAGACGGCCGAGGAGGCCAACGAGGGCGGCTGGAACGTGAAGCTCCCGCTGGTCGTGCTGGGGATCCTGGCGACGACCGTCGGGTTCGTCAACATGGTCCCGGTCAAGGACCTCACGGGTGCGGAGATCGACTTCCTGCATCAGTGGCTCTACGGGACCGAGGGCGCCGGCTGGGCCGAAGCGCTCGGCACCAGCGGCTACCACTACCACCACCTGCTGTTCGCCGACTACGGCGCCGGCATGGCGGCGGCGGACCTGCCGTCGTACCTGGTGGGGCTGCTCTCGCTTGCGCTCGCGCTGTTCGGCGCGGGCTCGGCGTACGTCCTCTACGGCGGCGCCGACCCCGAGCCCCACACCGAGAAGCTGGGCAGCCTGCGGGAGGTGCTGTACAACAACTACTACCAGGACGAGTACCAGGTTTGGATCGCCGAGCGCGTCGTGCTCCCGCTGTCGAAGGTCGCCGACACGTTCGATCAGGCGGTCGTCGACGGCATCGTCAACGGCGTCTCCAGCGTGAGCCTGTTCGGCGGCTCCCGGATCAAGCGGATCCAGGACGGGCTGGTGACACACTACGCCGCGATGCTCACGGTCGGGCTGACCGTGTTACTCGTCGGGTTTGCGATCTACGGAGGGTGGTTCTGAATGATCATCGAGACGCTCATCGGCTTCACGTTCGTCGCCGCGCTGGTCACGTTCCTCGTCCCGGACGAGGTCGCCAACCGCGTGGGTGCGGCGCTGAGCCTCGTCCCGCTCGTCGGGACGCTCTGGATGTGGACACAGTTCGACGGGAGCGGCAACGCCCTGACGGGCGGGACGCTCGCGTTCGAGACACAGTTCGACCTGCTGACGCTGTCGGGCTATCAGGTGCAGTGGTTCACCGGGCTCGACGGGATCAGCCTGCCGCTGGTCGTGCTGACGGCGTTCCTGACGACGCTCGCGATCGTGAGCGCGTGGACGCCGATCGACACGCGCCAGTCGCAGTTCTACGGACTGATGCTGTTCATGGAGGCGAACCTGCTGGGGATGTTCACCGCGCTGGACTTCTTCGTCTGGTTCGTCTTCTGGGAGGCCACCCTGCTGCCGATGTACTTCCTGATCGGCGTCTGGGGCGGCCCGCGCCGCAAGTACGCGGCGATCAAGTTCTTCGTCTACACGAACGTGGCGAGCCTGCTGATGTTCGTGGGCTTCGTCGCGCTCACCTTCGGCGGTCTCGGCGACAGCATCGACACGCTGGCGCTGCCGGAGGTTGCGATGGCACTCAACGCGGGCGGCAACGTGAGCTCGTTCATGGGGCTGGCCCCGGACACGCTGAAGCTCGCGGCGTTCCTCGCGATGTTCGTCGGGTTCGCAGTGAAGGTGCCCGTCGCGCCGCTGCACACGTGGCTGCCGGACGCCCACGTCGAGGCACCCACGCCGGCGTCGGTGATGCTGGCGGGGGTGCTGCTGAAGATGGGGACGTACGCGATGCTGCGGTTCAACTTCACGATGCTGCCCGACGTGGCGAGCTCGCTCGCGATCCTGATCGCCGCGCTCGGCGCGTTCTCGGTGATCTACGGGGCGATCCTCGCGCTGGCACAGGAGGACCTCAAGCGCATCGTCGCGTACTCCTCCGTGTCGTCGATGGGGTACGTGCTGCTGGGTCTGATCGCCTTCACCGAGTTCGGCGTCGCCGGCGCAACGTTCCAGATGATCGCCCACGGCCTGATCTCGGGGCTGATGTTCATGGCCGTCGGCGTCATCTACAACACCACCCACACCCGGATGGTCGGTGACATGTCCGGACTGGCCGACCGGATGCCCGTCACGGTGGGCATCCTGATCGCCGGCGCGTTCGGCTACATGGGGCTGCCCCTGATGGCCGGCTTCGCCGGGGAGTACTTCATCTTCGTCGGCTCGTTCCACTCCACGGTGATCCCGAGCGCGCCGCTTTTCACCGCGGCGGCGATGTTCGGGATCGTGATCGTGGCGGGCTATCTGCTGCTCGCGATGCAGCGCACCCTGTTCGGGCCGTTCAGCCTCGATGCCGACTACGAGGTCGGTCCGGCCCCGTTCCACGACGTGGCGCCGCTTGCGGTGCTGCTGCTCGCAGTCATCGCGCTCGGCGTCGCCCCTGACTTGTTCCTCGACATGATTCAGAACGCGATCGCCCCGCTCGTCGGAGGTGGTGCCTGATGGTGACGGCACCGCCGCTGACGCCGACCTTCCTGCTGGGGCTCACGGCGCTTGCGGTGTTGCTCTACGACAGCGTGTGGCCCGATTCGACCGACGCGAGCGTGCTCACGGGTATCTCCGTGGTCGGCTCGCTGGCGTCGCTCGCGACCGCGGGCTGGTTCCTATCCGCCGACACCGGGCTGGCGACCGAAGGCATCTCGCTGTACGCCGACGCGATCGTCGTCGACGGGATGTCGCTGTTCTTCACCGCGCTGTTTGCCGCGGTGACGATCCTGGTGTCGCTGGCGGCGTACGACTACTTCGGCGGCGGGAACCGCGGCGAGCTGTACGGGCTGATGCTGCTCGCGACGACGGGGATGTCGCTGATGGCGAGTGCGAACTCGCTGGCGACCGCGTTCGTCGCGCTGGAGCTGGTCAGTCTGCCGTCGTACGCGATGGTCGCGTTCCTGAAAGAGGACCGCGGGAGCAGCGAGGCCGGCCTGAAGTACTTCTTGATCGGCGCACTCTCCTCGGCGATCTTCGTGTTCGGCGTCTCGCTGATCTACGGCGCCACGGGCTCGCTGCTGCTGCCCGACGTGGCAGCGGCGTTCGAGTCCGGGCTCGGCGACCGAACCGGGATCGCCGGCGTCGGCGTGCTGATGGTCGCCGGGGGGTTCCTGTTCAAGACCGCCGCGGTGCCGTTCCACTTCTGGGCGCCCGAGGCGTACGAGGGTGCGCCCGCGCCGGTCTCGGCGTACCTCTCCTCTGCCTCGAAGGCCGCGGGCTTCGCGCTGGCGTTCCGCGTGTTCGTCGTCGGCTTCCCGATCGGGGCCGCGACGGGCGCGGGGATCGACTGGGCGTTGCTGTTCCAGATCCTCGCGGTGGCGACGATGGTGCTCGGTAACTTCGCCGCCGCCACCCAGGAGAAAGTCAAGCGAATGCTGGCGTACTCCTCGATCGGGCACGCCGGCTACGTGCTGATCGGTCTCGCCGCGATCTCCGCTGAGGCCACGACGAACGGCGACGTGATGGGCGCCGCGATGGCCCACCTGTTCGTCTACGGCTTCATGAACACGGGTGCGTTCCTGTTCGTCGCGCTGGCCGAGAACTGGGGCGTCGGGCGCCGGTTCGAGGACTACAACGGGCTGGGCGCCGAGAAGCCGTTCGCCGCGGTGGCGATGACGGCGTTCCTGTTCTCGCTGGCGGGCGTCCCGCCGCTGGGCGGCTTCTTCTCGAAGCTGTTCCTGTTCGCGGGCGCCGTCGAGGCCGGCCTCTGGTGGCTGGTCGTGGTCGCCGTGATCAACAGCTCGCTCTCGCTGTACTACTACTCCCGCGTCGTGCGGGCGATGTGGTTCGAGGAGGGCGAGCACGACCTCGCCGGCGCGCCGACGGCGCTGTACGCCGCGCTGGCGATCGCGCTGATCGGTACGGTGCTACTGCTGCCCGGGTTCGGGCCGGTGATCGAGACCGCACAGGAAGCCGCGACGGCGCTGTTCGCCTGACCGGCACCGCGTCCTTTTACTCGAAGACGCCACGCACCGCCGCCGAGAGCTCCGACTCACGGTCCATCTTCAGCCCGTCCGTCGTCGCGACGACGCTGGTTTCGCCGATCTGCATACGGGCGACGTAGCCACGGTCGAACTCACACACCGTTTGCCCACCATCGGGATCGGCGGACGGCGGTGACGATCGACCACCGTCGGTGAGCACCTCACACGAGGCTCCCTCCGCCATCGCCTCGTGGACCGGCCCGTCGGTGCCCGGCGCGAGATCGCTGCGGCGGTAGAGCGTCCCGCTGTACTCCGGGCCGTCGACGCTGACGCTGCGGAGCCGGTCGCCGACGACGCCCCGGCAGGCGTGTTCGAGAGCGCTCAGCCGCTGGTCGGTCGCGTTGTCCGCCGATCGAACCATGTTACCCAGTAACAATGCACACGATTATCAATCTATCGCCGGGCACGCCCCCGATAAGCACATACTCCCCGAGAGCGAGTCACGGTGTATGCACGCACGCGTCACGGAGTTCACCGAGGTGGCGAAGGAGCGCTACGGGCTGTCGATCGAGCCGGTCGAGTTCCCCGAGGCGGGGACGCCGACCGCCGAGGACGCCGCCGACGCGGTCGGCTGCGAGGTCGGACAGATCGTGAAGAGCCTCGTGTTCTCCGTGGACAACGATCCCGTTCTCTGCCTGACCTCTGGTGCGGAACACGTCGACGAGAGCGCCATCGCCGAGTGGGCGGGCGTCGCCGCGAGCGAGGTCTCGATGGCGTCGCCCGACCTCGTCCGGGAGGCGACGGGGTGGGCGATCGGCGGCGTTCCGCCGATCTGTCACGAGCGGGAGCTGCCGACGCTGTTCGACCCCGCGCTGCTCGAGTACGGGACGGTCTGGGCCGCCGCCGGCACGCCGACGTCGGTGTGGGAGATCGAGCCCGAACGCCTCCGCGAAACGGCCGACGGCGAGGCCGTCACCTTCACCGAGTGACGCGATCGGGTGGCGCCGGATCGCTACCCTTATACATGTTTAGGTCTGCCTAAATCATATGCAACGCGGGGGAGGTCGTCGTGGCGAGTGAGACGGGCGAGATCGTCCCCGAGCTCCGCGCCGCGGTCTCGTGGATCGACTCCCGGGTGGCGGCGCTGATCCTCGGGAGCTGTCTGATCGTCGGCTTCGGCGGGCTGGTGCAGGTGAGCTTCGGGACGTACACGATGTCGATACTCGACGCGTGGCGCGCCGTGTTCGACCCGGCCGTCTGGACCAACCCTCAGTACCCGCTCCGCCTGCTGCTCGGCGACGGGCTGGGGACGCGCGTCGCGGAGCTACTTGGCTTCTCGACCGCAGAGGTCGAGCTCGGCCGCGAGACGCTGATCGTCTGGGGGATCCGTCTGCCGCGGGTGCTCGTCGCGATGATGGTCGGGACGAACCTCGCGATCTCGGGCGCGGTGTTTCAGGCGGTGACGCGCAACGAGCTCGCTTCCCCGTTCATCCTCGGTGTCTCCGCGGGCGCGGGGCTGGCGATCCTGCTCACGCTCGTCGTGTTCGCCGGGCTGGCGCCGTTTCTCCCGCTGATCGCCGCCGGCGGCGGCGCCGTCGCGTTCGGTCTCGTCTACGCGATCGCGTGGAAGGGCGGTACCAACCCCGTCCGGCTGGTGCTCGCGGGCGTGATCGTCTCGACGGTGTTCAACTCACTCCAGACGGGACTGTTCTTCTTCACCGACGATCTGGGCGTCGTCCAGTCGGCGATCTCGTGGACGACCGGCTCGCTGACCGGGGTCGACTGGGAGCAGGTCCGGATCGCGCTGCCGTGGACGATCGCGACCGTACCGATCACGCTCGCGGGCGCCCGCCAGCTCAACGTCCTGCTGCTGGGCGAGCGCACCGCGCGCTCGCTGGGGATGTCCGTCGAGCGCGTGCGATTCTTACTCTCCGGCGTGGCGGTGCTCGCGGCCGGCACCGCGATCGCGGTCGCGGGGATCGTCAGCTTCGTCGGACTGATCGTCCCGCACATGGTGCGCCAGCTCGTCGGCTCGGACTACAAGCGCGTGGTGCTCGGCAGCGCCTTCGCCGGCCCGGCGCTGGTCGTCGTCGCCGACGTCGGCGCGCGGCTGGCGATCCCCGGCACCCAGCTCCCGGTCGGGATCCTCACCGGGCTGGTCGGCGGCCCGTACTTCCTCTACCTGATGCGCCGCACGGAGGTCGGTCAACTGTGAGCAAACGGGACACCCACGACGGCGACAGCACTGCCGGACCAAACGACGACACGACGGTCGACGCCGACGGCGAGGAGGCGCCGCCCGGGATCGAGGCGAGCGACCTCAGCCTCGCCTACGAGCCGGGCGAGCCGGTCGTCGAACTCGACCGGCTGACCGTGCCCGCCGGCGAAGTGACCGCGCTGGTCGGCCCGAACGGCAGCGGGAAGTCGACGCTGCTGAAGTCGATGAACGCCGAGCTCTCGCCGGAGAACGGGACGGTGTACTTCGACGGCCGGGACGTCGAACAGTACGAGACGACCGAGTTCGCCCGGAAGCTGGGGCTGCTCTCCCAGCAGAACGACGCCCCGGCGTCGACGACGGTGCGGGAGCTCGCCGCCCACGGGCGCTACCCCCATCGCGGCTTCTTCGAGTCGCTGAGCGAGGAAGACCACGAGGCGATCGACCGCGCACTCGAACGCGTCGGCGTCTCCCACCTCGCCGATCGGGCGGTCGGCGGGCTCTCCGGCGGGCAGCAACAGCTCGCGTGGCTCGCGATGACGTTCGCACAGGAGACCGACGCGCTGCTGCTGGACGAGCCGACGACGTTTCTCGACCTGCACCACCAGCTCCGCGTGCTGCGGGCCGCCCGCGAACTCAACGAGGAGCGCGGCGTCACGGTCTGTGTCGTCCTCCACGACATCGGGCAGGCCGCCCGCTTCGCGGACAACCTCATCGCGCTCCGTGACGGCGAGCCCTACGAGTGGGGGCCGCCCGATGAGGTGGTGACGCCGGATCTGCTGGCGGACGTGTTCGGCGTCGAGGCCGAGGTCGGGTTCGGCCCGGAGGGGCCGACGATCGTCCCTCGCAAGCCCGTCGACGAGGAGTGAGGTCGCCGGCCCCATCCGCGTTCTCACACGCCGGGGCTGGCCTGAAGGGTTTTCACGCCGCCCGCCGTCAGTACCGACATGGCCGACGACAGCGACGCCGACACCGTCCGCGTCTGGCTCGTCGAACGCACCTACTCCGACGACGAGCAGAACATCGTCATCCTCGTCTACGCCACCCCCGACGGCGAGCGCTACCTCCGGAAGGAGCGGGCGCTCACCTCCTTCGGCGACCGGCGGGACACCACCGCGGGGATCGACGCAGACCCCGGCAACCTCGGCGAGACCGGCGACGACAAGCGCGAACAGTACGCCGCCGAGGCCGAGCGCATGGCCGCCCAGCACGACCCCGACGACCTAATCTAGTCAGCAGCGCCAGCCACGGTCGGTGTCGTTCAGTCGCTCGCAGCCGTCCTCGGTGACGACGACGAGATCCTCGATCCGGACGCCGAACTCCCCGGGCAGGTAGATCCCCGGCTCGACACTGAACACCATCCCCGGCCGGAGTTCGCGGTCGTTCCCCTCGACGACGTACGGCTCCTCGTGCACGTCGAGACCGACGCCGTGGCCGGTGCGGTGGATGAACTCCTCGCCGTAGCCCGCGTCCTCGATCACCGCCCGGGTGGCGGCGTCGACGGACTCCGCGGTGACGCCCGGTTCGACTGCATCCACGCCCGCCTGCTGGGCCTCGCGGACGATCTCGTGCACCTCGCGGTACCGCTCGCTGGGCTCGCCGCCGAACACGAGCGTTCGCGTCTGGTCGGCGGGGTAGCCGTCGACACGGGTGCCGAAGTCGAGCACCACCGGCTCGCCGGGCGCGATCTCTCGGTCGGAGTGGTGGTGGTGTGGCTTCGCACCGTTCGGGCCGACACCGACGATCGTCTCGAAGGCGACGCCCGTGCCGCCGTTCGCGTCGAGCAGTTCTTCGATCTCGGCGGCGAGCTCGGCCTCGGTCAGCCCGAGCGCGTCCGCGCCCATCGCCCGGAGCTCCCGCACCGTCTCGTCGGCGACGGCGCCGGCCCGGCGCATCGCGTCGAGTTCGGCGTCGTCCTTCCGGACCCGAAGCTCGCCCAGCACCTCGCTCGCGAGGCCGAACGTCGCGCCGGGGAGCGCCTCGCGGAGGTCCTGCGTGAACAGCGCCCACATCGTGTCGTCGACGAGCAGGCGGCCCTCGCTCATCCCGAGTTCGGCGGCGATCTGGGCGATCGTCGGGACGGGGTCCTCGGCGTCGCTCCACGTCCGCACCTCGCCGACCCACGACGCCTCGCGGACCTGCTCGCCGGAGAGCTCCGGGACGAAGAAGACGGGCTCACCCTCGGCCGGGACGAAGAGGAGGAAGTGGCGTTCGCCGGGGTCCTCCGAGTAGCCCGCGAGGTAGCGGAGGTTCCGGCTGGGGAACAGGACGAGCCCGTCGTCGCTGCGGTCGCGGAGTCGTTGCTGGGCATCCCGTGTTCGCCGTCGGAAGCTGTCGTCGTGCACAAGGAGAGGTACGCCGCGGGGGAGGAATAGCTGCCGCCTACTGCAGTCGCTTGGTCGTCTCGATCAGCGGGTGGCGGGCGTAGTCGACCACCGCCACGTCGTCGATGGAGTCGAGTCCCTCCTGCTCGGCGGTGCGCTCCATCCCCAGCGTGATCGGCTCGGCGGCCTCGACGACGATGACGTAGGCGTCCATCTCCTCGATATTCGACCGGTCGGCGGCCAGCGCGCGGTGGTGGCCGTCGGTCAACAGCAGGAGCTCCTTCTCCCCGGTCGCGTTGGCGATGACGACGAGCGGCTCGGCGAGCCCGTGTTCGAGCTCGTAGCGTCGCCCTTCGAGTTCGTCGGCGTACACCCGGTCCTGCGTGGGGACGAGGTCGTCGAGGCGGACCTGCCGGCGCTCCTCGCTGACCGTCACGTCGTGGATGTGCTGGAGCGTCTCCATCAGCTCGCCCACCTTCTCGGGGGTGGCGCGCTCGATCTGGCTACGCACCACGTCGGTGTTGGAGATGATGCCCGTGAGGTTGCCCGCGTCGTCGACGACGGGCAGCTTCTGGATCCCCGAGCGGAGGATCACTCGCGCGGCGTCGGTCACGTCCATCTCGGGGTGGGCGACGACGATGTCCTCCACCATCACGGTGAAGATCGGTGCCGCCTCGTCGGCCAACAGCAGGTCCCGCGCGGAGACGAACCCCTCGACTTTCCGGCCGTCGGTCACGGGGAACCCGTTGTGGTCGCTCTCGGCGATCTGTCGCGCCACGTCGCCGACCGTGTCCTCGGCGTCGACCGTCGCGACCTCCCGGGTCATGTACTCCTTGACCCGCGTTTTGGCACTCATCACTCGCCGTTCGGGCCCGGCGACGAAAAAGGGACAGGCTCAGCCCTCGGTGTCGTCGTCCGCAGTGTCAGTGCGTCCCGACTCGTCGGGCAGCGCGACCGACGCCGCCCCCTCGGGGGCGTAGTCGTACTCCAGCGAGTCGTCGGCCGTGGGAGCGTCCGGCGCGTCCGACAGCGCGTCGAAGAAGCGCCCCTCGATTACCTCCGTGACGATCTCCGTCAGCGAGCCGGTGCGGTCGGAGCCAGTCTCGGCGAGGATCCCCAGCGGGATCTGGGCGCCGGCCATGTCGGCGTGGCCGCCGGCGTCGCCGATGGCGCCGAACGCGTCCCGCAGCGTCTCGCCGAGGTCGAGCTCCGAGCCACGTGCCCGGCCGGAGACGTAGATCGTCTCGTCCATGAACCCGTAGACGAGCGTGATCTGGACAGCCTCCATGTCGAGCAGGCGCTCGGCGGCCTGTGCCAGCGCGTCGCGGTCGCGGACCTCGCCGACACAGGTCGAGAGCGCGCCGTCGTCGACCGTGCGGTTCTCGATCGCCGCGGCCAGCACGGACACCGTCTCGATCGAGAGGCTGGGCGACTCCACCCGCGAGAGCGTGTCGGCGTCCACGTCGGGAATCAGCGACGCCGCCGCCGCGAAGTCGGCCTTCGACACCTCGCGGGTGAACTCCTTGGTGTCGACCTGGATGCCGTACAGCAGCGCACTCGCGGTCGTCGTGTCTATGGGCACGTCGAACCGGTCGAGGTACTCCGTCAGCAGCGTGCTCGTCGCGCCGACGCCGCTGCGGAGGTCGACGAACTCGCCATCGACTGCCCCCCGCGGCGGGTGGTGGTCGATCACGATGTCGATCTCCGTGTCTTCGGGGAGGCTGTCGTTGACGCCGGCCCGGGAGTGATCGACGAGTGCGACGCCACCGTACGCCTCGATATCGCCGGCTTCGAGCCGGACGATCGGGAGGTCGAGCAGGTTCACCAGCGCGCGGTTCTCCTGGTGGCTGATCTCGCCGTGGTAGCAGGGATCGGCGTCGACGCCGATCCGGTCGGCCAGCCGACAGAGCGCGACCGCGCTCGCGATGGCGTCGGGGTCGGGGTTGTCGTGGGCGACGACGGCGACTGGCTCCTCGGCGTCGAGCAGCGCCCCGCGCAGGCCGCGGGCGCGCTCGCTCTCGAAGCCGACCGTCCGGTCGAGCACGCGCCCGGCCAGCGCCTCGGTCGGGTCGATCAGGCGGTCGACCGTGTCGCGGATCGCGTCGACGGTGTCGGGCCGTGCCCCCTCGCCGGCGTAGGCGATCAGCATCGCGTCGGGGAACGTCTCGCGGGCGGCCGCGGCGACGGTCCGGTTGCGCTCGGGCTCGTCGCTCGCGACGAGCACGATGTCGGCGTCGGGCGCGTGAGCCGCCGGATCCGTGGGGTCGCCCTCGACGGCGGCGATGCTGGCCTCACGGAGGCTCTCCGCGCGGGGTTCGTCGTCGGTGACGACGGTCGTCTCCCCGTGGGGCAGTCGCTGGATGAGATCGAAGCCGACCGCACCGCAGCCCAGCACCAGCCGGGTGACCATACCCGTGGCAGTAGGTGGGTGCGGGAAAGCCTTACCGTCCCGCGGAGAGAGCGCTACCGCGACTCCACCACCAACTGCGGCTCGGCGAGTCGCTCGCAGTTGCACTCCGGACACCGGCTCGGCGCCGACAGCGGGTCGTCGAACCCCGCAAACCCACAGTCCTTGCACTCCGGCGGCGCGACCAGCAGCTGCTCGTCGTCGTTCGCGAGGCTCTTGGCGACGTGGCGGGCGTGGTCGTAGACGACGCTCGTGGGCACGCCGACGCGCTTTGACAGCTCTCGCGGCGTTGCCGGCTCGCCCCGGAGCGCGTCGACGATCCGCTGGCGGGTGGTCGACTCCTCCATGGGCGCCGTTGGGGCGGCGCGAACAAACGCCTTTCCGCTGGCCGGAGGAGAATTGAAAAAGCGTTTACCGTCTCCCCCCCGAGCAGGGTGCCATGAAGGCTATCGTTCTCGCGGGCGGCTACGCCACGCGTCTCTGGCCGATCACCCGCAACCGCCCGAAGATGTTCCTCCCCGTCGGCGAGGGGACCGTCATCGACGACGTGTTCGCCGATCTGGAGGCCGACGAGCGCGTCGACGAGGTGTACGTCTCGACCAACGAGCGCTTCGCCGACGACTTCCGCGAGTACCTCGCCGACAGCGAGTTCGAGAAACCGATCGTCTCCGTCGAGGAGACCGTCGACGAGGACGAGAAGTTCGGCGTCGTCGGCGCCTTGGCCCAGCTCATCGACCGCGAGGGGATCGAGGACGACCTGCTCGTCGTCGCCGGCGACAACCTCATCTCGTTCGATCTCGCGGAGTTCGGCGACTTCTTCCAAGAGAAGGGGACGCCCTGTCTCGCCGCGTACGACGTCGGCTCGAAGGAGCGAGCCAGCTCGTACGGCCTCGTCGATCTGGAGGGCGACCGCATCGTCGACTTCCAAGAGAAGCCCGACCAGCCCAAGAGTACGCTGGTCTCCATCGCCTGCTACGCGTTCCCCGCGGAGACGCTGCCGCAGTTCGACGAGTACCTCGCCGGCGAGAACAACCCCGACGAGCCCGGCTGGTTCGTCCAGTGGCTCCAGTCCCGTGAGGCCGTCCACGCCTTTACCTTCGACGGCGCGTGGTTCGACATCGGCACGCCCGAGAGCTACCTCGACGCCGTCGCGTGGAAGCTCGACGGGGAAAACATGATCGCCGAGGACGCGACCGTCGACGCCGAACTGGGCGAGAACGTCCACGTCATGTCCGGCGCGACCGTCGAGGGGGGCACACTCGACCGGAGCGTCGTGTTCGACGACGCCACGGTCGTCGACTCCTCGCTGCGGAACTCGATCGTCGACACGGCGAGCTACGTCGAGGGGCTGGACCTCTCGGGGGCGCTCGTCGGCGCTCACTCCGAGATCGCGGACCGCGAGGAGTAGGACGTCCGCGGCCGCCGTTCTCACACCCGTTCCGAACCGCGAGTCGCATCACCCGCCGTGGCCGCCACGGCGAATACGTTCGGGAGTAGGTTCAGGGGGTTGTTGCGTCGTGTTCCGGGTATGTCGACGGAGAGTGAGACGCCACCGTGGCCACAGCAGTTGCTGGACAGCATCTGGCTGCTCGCGCTCGCCGCCATCATCTACTGGATGTTGGCGTACGTCGTCTGGGGGGTCGTGGACGTGCTGACGGTCCCGATGGGGTGATCGCCGATGGACTCCCCGATCACCGCACCCGACGGCGACTGGTGGAGCGAGAAGATCAACCGACGCGAGTCGATCTGGCTGGGCATCAGCGGCGTCTGGGCCCTGACGCTGTTCGGCTGGATGCTCGGCTGGACCGAGTTCGGCGCGCAGAACCAGACCGGCGAGACGTACGAGGTCTCGACCGAGGCGCTCCGGCAGAAGGTCCAGACGTACAAGCAGTCGGCGGGCACGCTCACCGTCGACGGCGAGGAGCTGCTCGTCCCCGCGGAGAACGACGTGTACGTCGGCGCGCTCCAGTGGGGGTGGGACGGGCTGCCGGCGGTGCTCAGACCCGGCGAGACGTACCGGTTCCACCTCGGCTCCTACGACGTCCAGCACGGCTTCTCCGTGCGCAACGCGGACAACCTGAGCCAGCAGATCTCGCTGCAGGTGCTCCCCGGCTACGAGTGGGTGCTGGAGATGACGTTCGACGACCCGGGCACGTACCACGTCGTCTGCAACGAGTTCTGCGGCGAGGGGCACCGCTCGATGCACGGGAAGTTCGTCGTGCAGGACTACGACGAGTCCGCCGTCACTGCCCCCGAGGAGAGCGAGAACGGGTCTGGGGGCGACGCCGACTACGGCGGCTGGTTCACCGGCGACGCCGCCGGCGGCGCGACGGAGAACTACGACGGGACGACCGTCGACGAGACCGGCGCCGATCAGGTCACCGTCACCGTCGGCAGCGACGGCGAGGGTGGGACCGCCGCGTTCGACCCGCCCGCGGTCTCCGTCTCGGAGGGGACGACGGTGACGTTCGAGTGGGCGTCGAACAACCACAATCTCCTGGTCGACTCCCAGCCCGACGGTGCAAACTGGGGTGGACACGAGCCCCTCGAGAACGAGGGGTTCAGCGTCGAACATACGTTCGAGACGGGTGGCGTGTACGCGTACTACTGCGAGCCCCATCTCGGCATCGGGATGAAGGGCGTCGTGGAGGTGGTCTAGATGTTCGGTTTCAGCACCTACGAGTACGACAGCGACGGTTTCCGAGAGTGTAACGTCACCGGGCTCAGCATCCACAAGTCCGCGGAGGACATGGTGAAGCTGTACGGCCTGACCGCGATCCTCGCGCTCGCGATCGGGGGCGCGTTCGCGGTGGCCGTGGCGCTGACCCGCTGGGAGGCGATCGGCCTGCTCTCGGCGGGCGACTTCTACACGTACCTCAGCGTTCACGCCTGGAACCTGCTCATCTTCTGGATGGTGTTCATGGAGATCGCGATCCTCTACGTCGGCGGCCCGTTCGTGCTCGGCCGCCGGCTCTCGCTACCGCGGGTCGCGAAAGTCGGCTGGGTGGTGATGGCCGCGGGCGCCGTGCTCGTCAACGCCGCCATCCTGCTCACCGAGTACCCCAACCAGGCGCCGCTGCTCACCTCCTACGTCCCGCTGCCGTCGAGCTGGCAGTTCTACCTCGGCGCGAGCGTGTTCGTCCTCGGCGCCATCGTCGCGGCGGTGCCGTTCCTCGCGACTCTCTGGAACCACCAGCAGGAGAACCCGAGCAAGACGCTCCCGCTGGTGACGTTCGGCGCGTTCATCACGAGCATCGTCGCGCTGGAGGCGCTGCTGGGCGGGCTGATCACCTACGTGCCGACGCTGCTGTGGCGCGTCGGCTACTTCGAGAGTATCGACCCCGCGTTCTACCGGCAGATGTACTGGATCATCGGCCACGGGAGCCAGCAGATCAACCTGCTGGCGATGATCACCGTCTGGTACTTCCTGACCCACGTCGTCGGCGGCGCCGTCGTCGCGAGCCAGAAAGTCTCCCGGGCGGCGTTCGTGCTGTACCTGTTCTTCATCAACCTCGGCGCGGCCCACCACCTGATGTCCGACCCGGTGGTCTCCGCCGGCTGGCGGATGTGGAACACCTCCTACGCCGCCTACGGCGCGGTGCTGGCGAGTATGATACACGCCTTTGCGATCCCGGCCGGCCTCGAAGTCGGCCGCCGGGCGAAGGGGAAAGCCGGCGGCCTGTTCGGCTGGCTCTGGTCCAGCCCCTGGGACGATCCGGGGTTCTCGGCGACGATTCTGAGCATCATCCTCTTCGGCTTCCTCGGCGGGATCACCGGCGTCATGATGGGCCAGATGCAGCTCAACATGACCTGGCACAACACGCTCGCGACGGTCGGCCACTTCCACGCCACCGTCGCGACCGGGACGACGCTGGCGTTCATGGGGCTGGGCTACTACGTCCTCCGGCTGGTGTTCGGGCGTGACTGGTCGCTGGGCCTTCTCGCGAAGATCCAGCCGTATCTCTACGGCGGCGCGATGGGGCTGACCGTCCTGATGATGATGTACACCGGCATCCTGTTCGGCGTGCCCCGGCGCCACCCCTCGGTGATGGATATCCCCGGGACAGCGTTCAGCTTCTCGGCGGCCAAGCCGTTCTTCGCGGTGTTCGGCGTCGCCGCGATACTGGCCATCCTCGGCGGCGCGCTGTTCGTCGTCGTCGCCCTGGCGTCGCTGCTGTTCGGGGAGCCGTTCGACGGCGGCCCCGTCGGCGACGTGCAGCGCGCGGCGGCCGACGGCGGTGAGCGAACCGACGGCGACGGGAAGGCCGCCCACGCCTACAGCATGCGCGGGACGTTCGTGCTCTGTCTCGTGTTCCTCGGCGCCTTCGTCACGCTCTGGGCGCTGAACTGGTACCTGCTCTCGACGATCTGGCAGATCGGCCCCTAACTCATGGACACCGAACTCCCCACACACCTCTGGTCGTTGGTCAAGCCCCGCATCGTGACGCTGCTCTGTGTCACCGGCGCGTTCTCGCTGCTCGCCGCCGGCGGCGCGTCGGCGGTGACGCTCGCGGGCTTTGTCGTCGCCGGCGCCTGCGTCGCCGCGAGCGCGGCGGCGTGGAACTGCTGGTACGACCGCAACCTCGACCAACACATGGCGCGGACCGCCGACAGGCCGCTCCCCAGCGGCCGCCTCGACCACCGCGTCGCCGCCGCGTTCGCGACGGCGCTGCTGCTCGCCGGGACGGCGCTAGGGCTCGCGCTGCTCCCGCTTCGCTCCGTGGTGTACATGCTGCTCGGGTTCGCCGCGTACGTCGGCCTCTACACGGTGGCGCTCAAGCGACACCACTGGCTCGGCGTGGTGCTGGGCGGCTCCGCGGGCTCGTTCCCCGTCCTCGCCGGCTGGAGCGCCGTCCGGCCGCTCACGGTCGAGCCAGTGCTGATGGCGCTAGTCGTGTTCGCGTGGACGCCCGCCCACGCGTGGGCGCTTGCGTACGTCTACCGCGACGAGTTCGCGTCGGTGGACGTGCCGACGCTCCCGGTCGTCGTCTCGACGGCGACGGTCCAGCGCGGGATCCGGTACGCGGTCTGGTCGACAGTCGCGACCGTCGCCGCCGTCGGCATCTTTGCCGGCCCGCCGTACGCCGCCACCGCCGTCGTCGGGAGCGCGCTGTTCGTGCTCGGGTTCCGCCCGTTCCTCAGGGTCGGCACCGAGCGCGCCGCGGTCCGGGCCTTTTTCACGTCGAACCTGTTCCTCGCCGTCCTGTTCGCCGCGTGGGGCGCCGGCGGGGTCGCCCCGGGGCTGGCGCCGTGGAGCGGTCTGCTGGCGCTGGCCACGGTGCCGGCGCTGTTCGTCGGGATGTGGACCGCACAGCCGTCGCTCCGGGGCGTGCCGGCGTCGGTCGGCGGGGAGTGGCGGCCTGTTACCGACCGGCTGAGCGCCGGGGTGGCGGCGTTCCGACTCCGGCTCTCCGGAGAGCACGACCGGCCGGGAAAAGGTGAGTGACGATGTCCGGCGACTCTACCGACGGCGGGGCGAACGCCGAGGAGCCGTCGGTTAGCGTCGGCGACCTCCTCGGCAACGCCTGGGGAGCGCTCAAGACGGTGTACTACGCCAACTCGGTCAGCTGGCGGGTGCTGAAAGCCGGCGGGCTGGTCTTTTTCGGCTTCTTCCTCTGGGCCGGATCGAACCTCGTCTACTCGTACAACCCCGGGCTCGGCGTGCTGCGTTACCCGATGGCGTACGGGTTCCTGCTGATCGTCTACGGGCCGATCCACCACCTCGTGGTGCTCCCGCTCGCGTTCCGGTGGCGGCGGCGCCCGGGGCTCAGACAGCGCGTCGGGAAGCGACTGCCCAACGGGATGCTGGCGGCGTTTCTCGCCGTCGTCGTCGTGCTCGGGACGTTCCCGGCCGGGCCGATGGTCGTCGACTTCCAGAGCGCACTGGAGTCAAGCGGCGCCGACGTGAGCCCGGACCTGCTCTGTACGAAGTCGACGACGGCGAACGGGACGACAGTTCACTGCCACCTGAGCGAAACCGACGGCGTCGACCGGATCGAGGTGCGAAGCGGCGACAGCCGGCTGCTCACGGACGAGGATCCCCCCTACGAGTTCACGATCCACGACCGGGAGATCGAGACCGTCGCCGGGGAGAAGCGGTTCACCGTCCTGCTGCAGGACGACGACGGCACGATGGTCAGACGCTACACCCGCCGGCTAGCGATGGTCGACGAGGGGTAGCTACGGTTCGAACTCGTCGTTCTTTATCCCCCGTCGGACGGGCTCGTGCTCGGCGTCGCTCGGCGGCGGCGCAGTCACGAGCACGGCCGCCAGCCGCTCGTCGCCGGCTTTGACGCCGCGCTTCTCGCCGGCGGGGACTGTCACGACCGACCCGGGTTCGACCTCGTGAGTTCGCTTGCCGTCCCGGACGACGCCGTGGCCCGACTGAACGACGACGGTCACGTCGCTGTCGGGTGCGTGGACGGGGATGAACTGGCCGGGCTCGAAGTAGCCACAGACAGTCTTGCTGTGTGTCGTTTTGGACACCTCGCGGGCGGTGAACCGACCGTCGCTGTACGTGCGTTCGGCGTCGAGGCTCGTCGCGGGCATGCGTTGAGGTCCGTCCGGCGCCCGGCTCCCAGTTGTGCCGAACACGTTCACGGGTTCGGCGCGACGGTGTCGGGGACGCGGGTGCTAAGTGTACGGCCCCGGTAGGACCGGTAATGAGCGACGACCGAGTCACGGTCACCTGTGACGACTGTGCCCTCGCCGAGACGTTCGACTCGCTGGGTGCGGCCCGGGCGTTCGTCGAGGAGCACCGGACCGAGACGGGCCACGACCCGACGTGGGAGCTCCCCTCGCTCGCGTCAGGGGTCGAGCGCGCGGGCGAGGAAGCCGGCGTCTGCGGCCGCCCGGGCTGTACCGACACCGAGTCGCCGCTGTACCGGGACGAGTAGCCGTCCGTTCCAGTCCGGCGTCGATGGGGAGTGACGACGCCAAATTTTGCGTGGGTTGCATTCACAAATCACTATTGTGCCCATTGAGGACCCCGCTAACGGCTGTATTACTTCTAAGCATTTAGAAAGTCCTTTCAATACCCAAGAGAAATAACGCGGTACAGTGCGACGTTCGACTGCGGATCGACGGCACGACGACGGAACGAGTACTCGACGGCGCTGGCTGCAGGCGCTGGGTGTCGCGGGGACGGCTGGACTCGCCGGCTGTACCGGCGGTGACGGCACCGAGAGCTCAGACACGCCGACGACGGAGGGGGACGCGTTCGGCACCGAGGAGCCGACGGCGACCGACGGGGAGCTGCCGGACGTACGCGGAACCTACCGGACGGTGACTGCGGGCCGGGTGAACACGCTCAACCCCCTGTACAACCGCGCGGGGGGCGCGGGAACGATCATCGGCTTCGCCCTCGACGGCGGTTACACCTACCGGCCGGGCAACGACCGGTTCGACCAGCTCTACGAGCTGTCGTCCGACCGCGGCGAGGTGTGGACCGCATCGGTCCGGGACGGGCTCGAGTTCAGCGACCCGTACGGGCAGGTGACCGCCGAGGACTTCGTCTATCAGGTCCGGGAGCTCCACCAGTCCGACTGGGCGGCGACCGCCGCCGCGAGCAGCTGGCCCGACTCCGTGACGATCGAGCAGACCGGGGAGCTCGAGTTCCAGATCGAGCTCGAAACCGCGAACCTCCTCTACCCCGAGACCCAGGACCCGCTGCTGTACCCCGTTCCGAAGGCGCTGCTCGAACCGTACGTCGCCGAGACTGACGAACAGGGGCTCCAGCAGGACCAAGAGCTGCTGACGCTTTCGTTCACCGGCAACCTCGGCGCCTACACGCTGGAGGAGTGGAACCGGGGGAGCAGCCGCGTGTTCAGCCGCAACGACGACTACTACCTGCGGGACGTCGGGGACGCGCCCCGAGCGTTCGAGAAAGCGCCGTACTTCGAGCGGCTCGTCTCCGAGGTCGTGGCCGAGCAGTCCTCGCGCGTTGGCGCGCTCGAGACGGGCGAGACCGACAGCGCCGGCGTCCCGCCGAACCAGGTCTCCCGGCTGGACGACCTCGACGCCGTCAACGTGGAGATCGTTCCCCAGCCGTACAACGACGTGCTCACGTACAACATGCGGGACAACGGCTGGAACGCCGGTCCCGGGAACCTCTTCCGGAAGAAAGCGTTCCGGCAGGGGCTGGCCTGCGCCGTCGACAAGCAGCGGATGGTCACGGGAATCCAGCGCGGGTACGCGAACGTCGAGCACACGTGGCAGCCCCGCTGGTCGCGGTGGTACCCCGACGAGGCGGAGATCACGGAGTACGGCGTCGGCGAGCTGTACGGGCCCGAACCAACCCGGAGCCGGATCCGCGAGGCGATCGCTGACACCGACTACGAGTACGGCGGCGAGTATCTGCTGAACCCCAGCGGGACGCGGTGTCAGATCGACCTCTACTACAGCGCCGGCAGCAATATCGAACGGAGCAAGGCGCAGTTCATCGCCAGCGAGATCGAGGCCAACGCCGGCATCGTCGTCGAGCCCGAGGCGATCGACACGACGACGTTCAACACGGGGTACTGGCAGCAGGAGATCCCCGAGAACCCCGACGCCTACGAGTGGTCGAACGGCTCGTTCAACGCCGGACCTCGGGAGGTCACCAGCGCCAACGCGTGGGACATGGAGATCGTCTGGGGGCTGAACACCTACCCGCTGAACCCCACGACTGCGAGCAGCTTCTTCGTCAAGGACGACGACTACAACCCCTACGGCTACTACCCCGACTGGGACGCCCGAGGGCTGTTCGAGGAGGCCCGGGCCGCCCAGAGCGAGGCGGAGCTCCAGGAGACGCTCACGGAGATCTTCCGGCACATCACCGAGGATCAGCCGATGGGAATGCTTTCCTTCCCCGCGAACACGATCGGCTACGCCAGCGACATCGAGGGGCCCAGCCGGACGTACTTCAACGGCTGGGACTTCCCGGCGTGGCACCGCACCGAGTGAGCCGCCCGGCGCGGGAGCCGGGGGTCAGTCGTCCGACGGCGCGACCGTCTGCTCGGTCGTCGACGCCTTGGGGTCGACCCCCTTCCGGGCGGCGTCCCACTCCGAGAGCCCGTACACGACGCCGTACAGCACGCCGATCCCGACTGGGAGCAGGACCAGCGGCGTGATCCGGGTGACGCCCCAGACGAGCAGCATCGTGATCGCGACCGAGATCACCGTCAGCGCGTAGTAGATCTGGGTCCGGACGTGGTCGATGTGGTCCGCCCCCGTGAACGTCGAGGAGAGGATCGTCGTGTCGGAGATCGGCGAGCAGTGGTCGCCGAAGATGGCGCCGCTGAACACCGTCCCGACCGCGACCGGCAGCAGTTCCGGGGTAGTACCGCCGATCTGCCACGCCAGCGGGATCGCGATCGGCGTCACGATCGCCATCGTCCCCCAGGACGTGCCGGTCGAGAACGCGATCACCGCCGAGGCCAGCAGGATCACCACGGGCAACAGCGTCGGCGTGATGAACGGCTCCGCCGTGTTGGTGACGTACGTCCCCGTTCCCAGCGACGTGGTGACGCCGCCGATCGTCCACGCCATGATCAGGATCGACGCCGCAGTCAGCATCATACTGAACCCGTCGATCACCGTCTCCATCGCCTCCTCCAGATCCATCAGGCCCGCGATGGTGCCGGAGATGATCCCTACCGACACCATCGTGAACGAACCCCACAGCAGCGCGTCGACGAACGCCGCGTTGTCGACGATCTCGATGAACGAGGCGCCCGCGCCCGCGCCGGTGACGCCGGTGAAGGCGGCGCCGACGAACACGACCGTGATCAGCGAGCCGACCGGGATGAGGAAGAACCGAAGGCTGGGCGTGTCAGTCACCACGTCGCCGAGGCTGTCCTCGGCGCTCTGCATCGGCGTCGCGTCGTCACGCAGCACCTTCCCCTCCTTCCAAGAGCGGTGTTCGGCGTCGAGCATCTCGCCGAAGTCGCGCTGGGTCAGGACGATGATCCCGACCATCACGACCGCGAAGATGCAGTACATGTTGAACGGGATGCTCTGGAGGAACACCGTAAACGAGCCGGGCGCCTGCTCGGCGATCCCCGCGGACTCGTACCCCTGGTCGATCATGCTCAGCTGGTACACCACCCAGCTAGAGATGCCGAACGTCGCGACCGGCGCGGCCGTGGAGTCGACGATGTAGGAGAGCTTCTCCCGGGACATCCGCATCTCGTCGGCCATGTCCCGCATCGTCGTCCCGACGATCGCGGTGTTGGAGTAGTCGCCGAAGAACCACAGCATCCCGAAGATCCACGTCGCTAGGCCGACCCTGCGCTGGGAGTCGAGCCGGGAGGTGGCGTAGTTAGCGATGGCCAGCGCACCACCGAGCCGCCAGATCATGGCGACCCCCGCGCCGAGGAACATCACGATCATCAGGATCTTGGCGTTGAACAGGCTCGCACCGATCGACTCGGCGGTCCACTCGAGTGTCGTGACGAACCCGTGCCCGCCCGTGTAGATGACCGCGCCGGACCAGACCCCCAGGAACAGCGAGAGGATCGCCCGACGGGTGATCATCGCGAGGAAGATTGCCAACAGCGGCGGCAAAAGCGAGAGCGCGCCGAACTCCGACGTCTGGAGGGCGAGCGCCCCCAGTTCAGACATCGGGGCCACCCCCCGAACGACGCGTCGTCTGATCCCGACCAGTGCCCGTATCGTCTGGGAGTAACGTTTGTGACATATGTTACCTCTTACCGTGACGGCTAGTCTCTCACGGGGAAGTCTACA
This sequence comes from Halolamina sediminis, assembly GCF_001282785.1. Lineage (NCBI taxonomy): Archaea > Methanobacteriati > Methanobacteriota > Halobacteria > Halobacteriales > Haloferacaceae > Halolamina > Halolamina sediminis. The sequence goes on along the minus strand of NZ_CVUA01000001.1, from coordinate 1,086,630 downwards.
TAAAACCACCGGCAGTGAAGCTGGTCAACGGCGGCGAGAAACAGGTCGGGGTTCGATCGGACGACTACTCGAGCCAGGCGTCCTCGACGACGACGTGTCCGCGCGTCCGCTCCCACTCGGTCGCAAGGTCCAGCCCGATCCGGCGGTCCATGTGCGGGCCGTCGACGACGAACGTCTCGAACTCCCCGCCCTCGCCGAGCACGTGGACGCCGTACTCGTCGTTGAGCGCCTGCAGCTCCGCCAGCGCGTCGGCGTCGAGCGTCCGGCCGAGCCAGGACTCGTCCAGGCCCGCGGCCGCGACTTGGACGATCACGATCTCGAAGCCGGCGTCGAGCATCTCGGTCGCGAGCGTCTCGGGGTCGCGCTGCCACAGCGGCGCGAACAGGTCGATCCCGAGGCGGTCACAGAGCCCCTCGATCCGGGAGGTCTGGTACTCACTCTCGACGGCGCCGGCGGTGACACCCGTCAGGTCGGTGTCGGCGGCGATCTCTCGGAGCGCGGCCTCCAAGGGTTCGAGCTCGGCGTCGCCCTGTGCGCCCGCGTCGGGCACGTCGTCGGCGCCGAAGTCGTCCGGTTCGACCTCCACGAGCGGCAGGCCGATGCTCTCTGCGGCCAGCCTCGCGAGATGTGTCGCCGGCGTGTGGTACATGTACGAGTCGCCCGCCGGGTGGACCGTCAGGAGGCGTTCCACGTCCAGCCCCTCCTGCTGGGCCCGGTAGAGCGCCCACGAGGAGTCCTTCCCGCCCGAGAACAGGCTCACCCAACTCATGGGCGTCACCAGCCGGGCCGGGAACATACGGGCACCGGTTCGCCGGCGGTTTCAGCCCGGACCGGGGCGAACTTTTTCACCTCGGGGGCCGATCGACGCGTATGAGCAGTCCGGTCAGATCGGCCCGGGGGGAGGGTGGTGGGCTCCGGGAGACGTTCCGCGAACTCAAACAGCGCGGGCCGCAGGTGCTCGTCACCGGCGACGTGCCGGAGGCGGTCTCCCGGCAGGCGACCAGACGGCTGTTGGGCCATCCCGAGGAAAAGCGCCACCGCGTGTTCGCGCTCACCGACGGCGACGCCGCGGCCGAGCGGTGGTTCCCCGGGGACCGCTCGCCCGCCGACGAGCGTTCGACGCTGATCAGCGGGGGCGAGCTCCGGGGCAACGTCGTCGTGGACGGGTCAGCCGACGGCGGCGGCGAGGATACGCTCGTCCGTCGGATCGACGGCGAGATCCGGAGCCGGTGCCCCGACGACGACACGCTCCCGCCGGCGATGCTCCGTGTGGGGCTCTACTCCCTCGAGACGTTGCTGGAGACTCACGGGATCGAGACGGTGCGGCGGCTGGCCTACCGCCTGACCGGCGAGGTGCGTCGGGCCCGCGGGATGGGTCACTACCACCTCCCGCGTGCGGCCGACGCCGACGCCGTGGCTGACCTCCAGTTCGTGTTCGACGCCCGGTTGGAGCTCCGGACCGGCGCCGGCGGCCCCGAACAGCGGTGGCATCTCCCGGGGCGGGGCACCACGAACTGGGTCGCGCTCGACGAGCCGTGATCGGATTCGACGCCGTCGACCGTGGGCTCCGCGTGGTCGACACGGTCGAGGAGGTCGAGTACGTCGTCGAAGCCGGCCCCGTCGAGCCACAGCCGGGGCCGACGGACCCCTTCCCCGTTCCGGTCGACGACGCCGCCCGGATCCGGACCGGGCGATTCTACCTCCCGACGGTGGTCGACTATCACCTCCGGGAGGAGGACGGGGCACGACAACTCGTCGTCGACGGCGAGCAGTCGGTGACCGGAACCACGTTCATCGAAGCGACGAACACGCCGATGAAGCTCTACCTCCGCGTCGACGGGCCCGCGACGATCGGGGAGGGTGAACACGGAATCCGAGTCAGCTTCGAGGAGGAGTCGACGGTGGTCGTCGGCGCGCGCTCGCTCCACCAGCAGCCCGCCGGCACGGTCACCGTCCCGCGAACGCCGTCGGGTGTCGCACGGGGCGTCTCGCTGTTCGCCTCGGCGCTCAAGACCACCTCGCCCGAGCGCTCGTTTCCGACGCTCAGGGGCCACCCGCCCCTGCTGGAGTTCGGCGACGCGTTCGATCCCGACGGGCTCGAACGGCCGGAGACGGGGATCGAGATTCACGTCCCCGACGAGTACAGCAGCGTGTTCACCGTCGCGCCGCTGTCGTACTACCTCGGCGCGGCGGTCCACACCGGCGCCGAGACGCCACGGATCGTCGCCGACGGCGAGTCGTTCCCGCTGACCGGCGAGCTGCCGGCCGCCGCGGCCGACACGCTCCGGCACTGCTTCCTGCTCGACTGCATCACCCGAACCGAGGGGCTCTACCCGGTCGACCTCCACGAACGTGAGGTGCTGGCCGAGCGAACCTCGATCGCGCCCGAACGCTGGTACGAGATGCCCGTCGACCGGCGGACCGCGGCGTACCTCTCGGTGCCGCGATCCGCCACTGATGATCTGCTTGAGTGGCACCTGACTGCCGACGTCGAGCCGGCCGTGCGGAACGCGGAGATCCTCCCGTTCGTCGTCGACGACCTCGCGATCGTGCGGTCGCCGACCCCGCTGTCGGATCGGGGGAGTGCGCCGGGCGAGCCCGACGAGCTCGAGGAGTTCTTCCGAACCGACGACGCCCGCGGGCTGTTGCGGTCGGCCCGGACGACGCAGAACGCCGACGCCGTCGGGGAGGCGGTCCGCTCGCCGATCGACACCGAGACGTACGGCCACGTCTGGGTCGGCGAGGGGTTCCCGATGGGCGCCTCGAAGCCGACGATCGACGCCTACCAGCGCCGGCTCGACCGCCAGCCCGCCGACGACAGCACGACGACAGTGACGCTGGTCTGTAACGACGAGGAGATGCTCGAGGAGGTCGACGAGGAGCTGTACGGCTTCCTCGACATGCTCCGGTTCGAGATCCGGAGCCACCACGACCTGACGACGGCCGAACTCCGCGAGGTACTCCGGGAGGAGACGAGTTTCCTCCACTACGTCGGCCACGTCGAGGACGAGGGGGTACAGTGCGCCGACGGCCACCTCGACCTTGGGACCCTCTCCGGAACCGGGGTGGAGGCGTTCCTGCTCAACGGCTGTACCTCCTACCAGCAGGGCCAAGCGCTGGTCGACGCCGGCGCCTTCGGCGGCGTGGTGACGCTGACAAGCGTGAGCAACGCGAAAGCCACCGAGACCGGGCGTCACTTGGCACGCCTGCTCGACATCGGCTTCGACTTCCACGGCGCCCTCGACGTGATCCGGCGGATGCGGATCTCGCGGCAGAACTACGTCGTCGTCGGCGACGGCCGGGTGACGATCTCGCAGTCGGAGACGGGGACGCCGCTACTGCTCGAAGTCGAGGAGGTCGTCGGGGAGCAGGCCCGCGTCACCTACCGGACGTACCCCACCTCGCGGTACCAAGTTGGTGCGATGACCCACCCGTACGTCGAAGAGACCGGGACACAGTACGTCTCCGTGGGCGACATCGCGGAGTACCTGCTCTCGGCTGAGAGCTACGAGGCAGAGCTCGCCGAGCAGCGCACGCCGATCATCGTCGACGGAGAGCTACGCTGGACGAACTCGCTGTGCTTCGAGTCGATTACGGACCGATCGTAGTACCCGTCCCGCTTGCTGCGACGCTGCCGGCCTGTGAGAGCAGCAGCATCGCCGTGAACAGGACGCCGACCATCTTCGGGTGCTCCGCGAGGTACGCCGCCGTGCTGGAACTGTCTGCTTCCATGTTCCACTCGTGAGGCTGTTCAATTAATAATTTATCTTAAGAGTTCAGATAGGTAACCGTGTTCGAAAAGATCGTGCGGGGCGGCTCGACAACGATCGGTGATTCCCTGCACGCGCCGTCCGGAGTCACTCCTCGGGGGCGCTGCTCCCGTCCAAGCGGTCACAGATCGCCGTGGCGATCGCGTTGGCGGCGTCGCGCCACCCGTCCGGCCGGTCGCCGCCGCGCTTGGGCGGCGCCACGTCGAAGTCGAGGGGGTAGTACGTCACGTGATCGGACACGTCGGCGACGGTCCGGCCGACGAACTCGGCGTTTTTCCGCTTCGAGGAGACGCCGCCGCTGGCGAGGTCGTAGTACCGAGTGAACAGTTGGAACACGACGACTGTGTCGGCCTCGATGCTGCCCTCCGCGACGTGTCTGCAGAGCTTCGCGGTGTTGTCCGCGGGGTCGGCCCGGCGCCACTCCAGTTCGACGAGGACGAGGCGCTCGCCCGTGCGGCCGCCGAGATCGACGGGGGTACCGCCGATCCGGTACTCCGTCTCCCACGGGACCGTGGGGCGACGCGCCGAGAGCTCCCGGCGGAGGTACGCGCCCACGTCGTCCGCGAACGAGCCCATGTGCCCCAGCTCGCGCTCGGGGGACTTCGGGTTTCGGGCGCGACGATCAAAGAAAGGTGTACCGGGCCGAATCGCCGCCGTCTACATGTAGCCCAGGTCGCGGAGGCGCTCCATGAGGTCCTCCTTGTCCTGGGCGCGGCCGGCGCGCTCGGTCGTGTTCTCGAGGTCCTGGTGCCACGCGGGCTCCTCCTCGCTCTTTTCGGTGGAGACCTCCGAGCCCAGCGAGCGGAAGCCGGCGAAGTACTTCGGCGACACCGGGATGTCGTCCTGGGTCAGCCCGTTGGGCAGGTCGTCGGCGTCGTCGGGAACGTAGCCCTCCTCGGGATACCCCTCGACGGTGTCCGGCACGACGTAGTGCCAGAAGCAGTCCCAGACCGCGCGCTCGTCGAACTGCAGGATCGGCTGGATGCGGTCGTGGGGCGGGTAGATGTCGGGGTCGTGGCGCGGGCTGAAGAACGTCTCGTCGGCCCGGGCCTCCTGCTCGTCCCAGCGGACGCCGGAGACGATGCCGTCGATGTTCAGCTCCTCGATAGCGTTGTTCAGCGGGACCGTCTTCAGCAGGTGGTTGCCGACGTACGTGTCGAGCAGGAACGGGAACGTCTCCTCCTCGTACTCGAGGATGTTCCGGATGTGGTGCTGGTTTTGGTCGTTGAGCGCCGAAATCTCGATGTCGTCACCGGGCGTGAGGTCGTGCTCGTCGACGTAGGCGCCGACGTCGTCGTTGCGCGCGAAGTGCACGTCGAGATCCCACTCGTCGGCCCAGTGCTCGACGAAGTCGATGAGCTCGTCGAAGTGCTGGTAGTGATCGAGGAACACCGCCGGCGGCACCTCCAGGTCGTGGCGCTCGGCGACCTCCTTCACGAAGTACAGCGTGAGCGTGGAGTCCTTCCCGCCGGTCCACATGATCGCCGGGTTCTCGTACTGCTCCAGCCCCTGTCGAGTGACCTCGATGGCCTTCTCGATCTTGTGTTCGAGGCTCGGGTAGTCCTCGGGGGTCTCGCCCTCGCCGTCGGTGTAGTCGACGTCTAAGTAGTCGGGGAACTCGGTCATACGTAATTAGATATAATTAGTCGGCCTCAAATCTCTTTTGTTCGATCGCGGGGGACGGCCGCTCGGCTGGCGGGGGTTCACAGCCGACGCCGACCGCACATCACGTCCACAGAACGGGGACCGATTAGCTGATGAACTCGTTGTCGCGCCAGTTGACGCCGCCGTCCTCGCCGTCGCCCTGTCGTGGGTTCTCGACGACTTCGACGCTGGCGGGACGCTCCTCGCCCTCGACGATGCGGACGGCCTGGAGGTCGCCGTCCTTCTCCAGCACCGCGGTGAGGGTACCTTTCTCGGAGATGAGCGCAAGCTCCCGGAGGACGAGGAACATCGGGAACCGCAGCGCGCTGTTCTGGAGCACCGTCTCGCGGTCCCCCTTGAAGCAGGCGAACTCGACGAGTTCGGAGGGGATCTCCTCCTCTTCCTCCTCCTGGCCCCACGTCGGGGCGGTCTTGGGGGGCTCCTCCTCGTACACCCGCGTCTCGGAGACGCTGGCTTTGAGCTGAGCGGTCGGGGTGTACTTCCCGATGTCGGCGTCCTCCGCGACCGCTTTCAGGATCAGGGTGTTGTTCCGGCGGGTGAGCTCGACGTCGTCGAGCTCGGGGGGGAGATCCGGGTCCTCGAGGAACGCTTCGAGGTCTTCGAGTGGCAGTTCGAGGGTCGAGTGGAGTCGGAATACGCGACCAGTCATTTGTAGGTGTGGGATGGGGTTGTGTGGGAGTTCGGTGGCGGCAGGCGGCGAAACCGCGATAGTACGTCGGATGGTAGGCTGTCGAGCCTTTTAGCTGTTGTTACCGGTGTTCAGGCGTTGACGGTCTCGGCGAGCTCGTCGCGCTCGTCGAGCTCGGCGAGGATGTCGCTGCCGCCGACGAACTCGCCGTCGACGAACGTCTGCGGGATCGTCTCCCAGCCGGACTCCTGCTCGAGCACGGCCCGATACTGCGGCAGCGCGGGGAGCACGTCGACGGTCTCGAACTCCGCACGGTGCTGCGAGAGCAGTTGCACCGCACGCTGGGAGTAGCCACACTGGGGCATCAGCCGGTTCCCCTTCATGAACAGGACGACCTCGTTCTCCTCGAGAACCTCCTCGACCTGCTCGCGGACTTCCTCTTCGGTGAGTTCGCTCTGAGTGCTCATTTCGGTACAAGATAGGAGGGTTGCTCGGATAACGGTTGCGCCGTGGGGACGGTAGCCTTTAACCTCCGGCCCCTAAACCCGGACACACATGAGCGCGGCCGAGTACGACCTCAGCGACGACGAGCGCCGGGCCCTGGAGCTGATCCGTGACTCCGGCGGCATCTACCAGAGCGACTTCTGGAAGGAACTGGACATCACCTCCCGGAAGGGGAGCCGTATCGCGGAGGGCCTCGCCGAAGAGGGGTTGATCCAGCGTGAGGAGGCGGTGTACGACGGACACAACACGTACCTGCTGAAGCCCCGCACGCGCGATCTGGAGTTCTCGCTGCTGATGGCCGGGGACCAGCTCACTCCCTTCATCGGCGAGGAAGAGATCGATCCGCAGTCCGACACGTTCTCGCAGTGGCTGATGAACCTCGCGTACGAAGAGTACTGAGCGATCGCCGCGAGTGGGCGACGCTGTTGTCGCCTCGCGGCTTGTACCGGCGCTACGCCTCGGGGACGCGGTAGTACATCCCCTTCGAGGCGGGCGCCGTCCGTTCGAACCCCCACCGTTCGTAGAAGCCGTCGACGTCTGCCATCAGGTTCACGTACGCCTTCAGCGGAGCGGTCTCGTCGATCCAGTCCATCAGCGCGTCCATCATTTGGCTCCCTAGCCCCTGCCGCTGGTGGTCCGGGTGGACCGCCATGTCGCAGACGTGGTACACCGCTCCCCCATCACCGACGATCCGGGCCATCCCGACAGTCTCGCCCGTCCCGTCGACGACCGTGACCGCGTAGCGGCTGTTCGGAAGCCCCCGTTCGACTGCCTCGCGGGAGCGTTCGGCCATCCCCGCGGCGTCGCGGAGTTCGAGAAACCGGTCGACCGTCGGCCGCGACTCACGGAGTTCGTACCCCATCGGAGCAGTTACTCGGTGGCGTCGTCCTCGCCGTCCGCCAGCAGGTTTCGCTTCTCGAGGTGCGTCTCGACCTCCGCGGGCGGGAGGTGGACGTACTCCTCGGTGTCGACGTCGATCGTGGCGATGTCGACGCCGTCAGGGGTCATCTCCTCGTCGTCGTGGACCGAAAGCGCCGAGAGCGCGAGGCCGACGCCGTCTTCGAGACTCATGTCGTCCTCGTACTCGGCTTCGAGGTGGTCACGGATGTCCGATCGGTTCGCGCCGACGGAGAGCGCCTGCCACTCGTAGGGGGTGCCGCTTGGGTCACACTCGAACAGGCGCGGCCGGCCGTTCGTGACGCCGCCGACGATCAGCGAGACGCCGAACGGGCGGGCGCCGCCGTACTGGGTGTACTGCTGGATGAAGTCCGTCACCGTCTTCGAGAGCGTCTCGACGGTGGTCGGCTCGCCGTAGCGCAGACGGTTGGTCTGTGCCTCCCGGCGGGCGACGTCGATCAGCTTGCGCGCGTCGGCGACGTGGCCGGCGCTGGCGATCCCGATGTGATCGTCGACCTTGTGGAGCTTCTCGACGGAGTCCGGCTCGATCATCTTCGAGCGCCGGCGCTTGTCCGCCGCGAGCACGACGCCTTCGGGCGTGCGGACGCCGACGCTTGGCGTGCCGCGTTTGACCGCCTCGCGGGCGTACTCGACTTGGTACAGTCGCCCGTCGGGCGAGAAGATAGTGATGCCGCGGTCGTAGGCCTGCTGTTGTTGTCCTTGCATGGTCACTCGATATCTCGAACGGTCGCGCCGATCCACCCCGCCGGCGCCGCCACGTCGACGGCGCCGTCATGGGATCGGGCCGGGTGTTCGCCACCCGCGAACGCGACCTCTTCCTGTGTCGAACTGCCGGCTGGATCGCCTAAATAGCTTTCCGAAGCGGCGTCGACGCTGCCGGAGACGCCGGAAACGCGGAGGCCGACTGGCTCGCCGTCCACCTCGTCGACGCAGGCGATCGCCGCGCGGGCGGCGTCGACCTCGCCCCGCCGGGCGCGGACGATCGCACCGCCGCTTCCCGCTTCGAGGGCGAAGCGCATCACGCGCAGGTCGGCGTCGGTGCTGCCCGAGTCGCCCAAGAGGTTCTGCCCGGCGTACCAGAGTTCGCGCTGGAACGCCCGCCGCCCGACGTCCGCGTCGGGCCAGCTCTCGATCGCGACCGCGAGGTAGCGCCAGCGCGGCTGGAGGTGCTTGGGAAGGTGTTTCATCGGTCGGCGACGAGCACCCCGTACTGCTCGCTCACGAGCGTCGCATCGGCGACGGTGAAGCCGGCGTCGGTCAGCGCCTCCACCAGCACGCCGACGGTCGCGGGGTCGTCGACTTCCGGAGAGTACTGCTCCTCGCCCTCGGGGATCGCCGCCGACAGCATCACGTCGCCGAGCACGAACCGCCGCGGCTCGAGGGCGGCGATGACCCGGATCGCCTCACGCTTCTCCTCGTCTCCGAGGTGGTGCATCGCGAAGTTCGAGACGATCACGTCGACCGGTTCCTCGACGTTCGGTTCACGGAACCGCCCCTCGTCGAACGTGACGTTCTCGTCGCCCGCCGCCTCGGCTTTCCGCCGGGCCTCGGCGAGCATCCCCTCGCTGATGTCCCGACCGATCACGCGGTCGGCCTCGGGGGCGAGTGCGAGTGCGATCGCACCCGTGCCCGTCCCGAGATCGAGCACCGTCTCGGCGGGCCCGGGGTCGGCGGCCTCGATTACCAGCGAAGCACAGGCACCGTACTCCTCGCTGTCCTGCTGTTCGTCGTACTCCGCCGCGACGGCGGAGAACCGCTCGGCGTGGTCCTCGATCGAGCGTTTCATTCGTCGTATCGCCCCCGTTGGACCCCCGGAGAGATGAAGGAATCGGACAGGCGCTCGCGGTTCCGGGCAGCGAGGCGGCCCCACTCGGCCAGCCCCTCGCGGACAGCCTCGGCGCCGAAGCCGATTTCCTCGCCGACGGCCGCGAGCTCCCGCGGCGCGCGCAGTCGGAGGTGGCTCTCGGGCGTCGCGCTCACGACGTACGGCGCGTCGAAGTCGGCGACCAACTCCCGAAGCTTCCGGAGCTTCCGGAGCCGTCGGACTCGCGTCCCGCCGTCGTCGCGTAACACCGGGCCGAGGTCGAACTCGATGCGCACGCCGTGGTCGATCGCCTCCTTCACGAGCACGTGGTTCACGTCGCCCCCGTCGCCGAACGGGCGTGTCAGCACGTCGACGCGGTCCTGCTCGACCGCGAAGCGGTTGACTGCGTCCGTACCGCCACGAACCAACAGGAGGGTACAGTCGCTCCGGAAGTTCCCGACGGCGCCGCTGGCTTCCTGTGGGTCCGCGGCGTCGATCTCGACCCCGCGAACTACGTCGACCCCGTGGCGCTCGGTCAGCGCCCGGGAGTCGTACTCGGCTTCGCGCGTGCGGACGACGACACCCTCGAAGCCGTACTCCGCGGCGGTTTTGACCTGCCTCGCAGCCGTGGCGTCGCCCTCGGGGTGGGCGTAGACGGCGTCGTACGGGCCGAAATCGGCGTCAGCGTCGCCCGCTTCTCTCTCCTCCCCGTCGCTCACGGCTCGAACCCCTCCGGATCGTCGGTCGCGTCGGCGACGTTCACGGCGGCGACGTTCTCGGCAACGTCGTGGACGCGGACGACGTCCGCGCCGTTTCGGGCCGCCAGTGCGGAGGCCGCGACCGTCGAGTGCGGCGCGTCGCCCGCCTCCTCGCCGGTCAGTTCGAACATGGATTTGTGAGAGTGACCGAACAGCAGCGGACAGCCCAGCGCCTCGAACTCCCCGAGCCGGTCGAGCAGTTCGAACGACTCGCGAGCGGTCTTCCCGAAGCCGATCCCGGGGTCGACGATCACCTGCTCGCGATCGATGCCGGCCTTCTCCGCGGCGAGCAGCCGGTTGCCGAGCGCTCGGATCGTCTCCTCGACCACGTCGTCGTACTCGACCGCCGTGTTCGGGTCGACGGGCGCCTCGATCGAGTGCATCAGCACTACCGGGACGCCGGTCTCGGCGACGACGCGGCGCATCGCCGGGTCCTGTAGCCCCTCCACGTCGTTGAGCACGTCGGCGCCGGCGTCGACGACCGCGCGCGCCACCTCGGGCCGGCGCGTGTCGACCGAGGTCGGCACGTCCAGTTCGCTCAGTTCCTCCACGACCGGGAGCACGCGGTCCAGTTCCTCCTCGACCTCGACGGGGTCGGCGCCCGGGCGGGTGCTCTCCCCGCCAACGTCGATCACGTCCGCGCCGGCTTCGACCATCGCCTCGGCCCGGGAGACCGCGTCCTCGACGCGCTCGTACTCGCCGCCGTCGTGAAACGAGTCCGGCGTCACGTTCAGGACGCCCATCACCGCCGTCCGATCCTGCGGCCACGGGAGGTCGCGCTCGGGCGGGCTGTGTTGAATCCCCAACCGCTCGCGGATCTCCTCGCCCAGTTCGGAGAGCCCCCACGGCTGGCCCTGTAGCTTCTCGGCGAGCCGCTTGAACTGTGCCATCGTGCCCGACAGCACTACGTCGTGGAGTTCGCCGCCGGAGCGCAGCGCCGACGCCGAGCACTCGCCGTCGAGCGAGAGCATCTCCTGTTTGAGATACTCGGCCTGCCGCTGCTGGACCCGGGTGTGCAACACGCGGTGGTCGGCTTTCCCGCGCATTCGCCAGATCCCCGGCTTCGAGACCTGCGCGGTCCGGAGGACGGTCTCGGCCTCGTCGATAGACTGGACGCGCTTGGGGATCTGGAGTCTGGTCCACGTCGCCCTCGCTTCGGCGACGGCGTACAGCGAGCCGGTGACGAGCAGCGCGTCGTCCGCCTCGGCGTCCTCGCGGGCCAGCGAGAGCGCGTTCGCGACCGAGCCGGTCGAGCGCACCTCGTCGTAGCCCGCGTCCTCGAACGTGCGGGCCAGCACCTCGGGGTCCTCCGCGCGGTCTGTCGCGGGCGCGCAGGTGGTCACCGAGCCGTCGGGCAACGCCGCCGCCATCGCGGCGGTATCCTTGTCGTGCATCGCGGCGACGACGAGGTGGCAGTCGTCGTGCTCGAACGTCGAGAGCGTCTCCGCGACGGTCTCGCAGGCCTCGGGGTTGTGCGCGCCGTCGAGCACGGTCAGCGGCGACTGGCCCATCACTTCGAACCGGCCGGGCCAGTCGGCGCGGGCGAGGCCACGCTTCAGCGCGGTCCGATCCACGTCGACGCCGAGTTCGTCGCCGACCTGCCGGGCGAGGACGCACGCGACCCCGGCGTTCTCGGCCTGGTGCTTCCCCAGAAGCGGGATTTCCGCGTCGACCGACCAGTCGTCGGCCGCCACGCTGACGGCGGCCTGTTGGTGGGTGACCCGACCGTCGTAGCTCACCGCCACGTGCGGGTGCGCGCCGCTGACGGCAGCTTCGCTGCCAGCGTGAGCCTCGTCGTCCGCGGTCGCGCCCTCGCCCATCCACTCGTCGTCGCCCACGGTGATCACGCCGCTGGCGCCGACCTGCCCGGCCACGTCGCGGACCGTCGAGAGCGCCGCGCCCTCCGTCCCGGTGACGAGTCGCCGACCCTTGGGGGCGACGTGGGCTTTCGTCTCGGCGATTTCCTCGACGGTCTCGCCGAGAACGCCGGTATGTTCGAGCGAGACGTTCGTGACCGCGCTGGCGATCGGCTCGACCGCGGAAGTGGCGTCGAGTTCGCCGCCGAGGCCGACTTCGAGGACCGCCACGTCCACGTCGGCGCGCTCGAACTGCCAGATCCCCATCGCGGTGACGACCTCGAAGAAGGTGAGCGGGGCGCCGTCGGCCGCGCGGTCGACCAGCCACGGCTTGGCCTCGGTGACGAACTCAGCGACCGCCGATCGGGGCATCTCCCGGCCGTCGATCCGGACTCGTTCGGTCAGGTGCTCGAGATGCGGGGAGCTGTACAGGCCGACCGAGAGCCCGGCCTCCCGCAGGATCGACTCGACCATGCGGGCGGTGCTCCCCTTCCCGTTGGTGCCCGCGACCTGCACGTAGGCGGGCCCTGAACCCTCGGTGGGGGAGACGTCCATCGCCGCGAGGAGGTCCTGCACCGCCTCGACCCCGGGGTCGACGCCGAACCGCCGGAGGTCGAACAGGAAGTTCGCGGCCTCGTGGTACTGCATGGTCGATGGTGTGACCGGTGGGCGTTTGGCCGTTTCGGACGCGGCCGGTCAGTCGTGCCGGAACGCGCGCTGACCCGTCATCACCATCGCCAGCCCCAACTCGTTCGCGGCCTCGATCACGTCGTCGTCGTTGACCGAGCCACCGGGCTGGATCACCGCCTCGACGCCCGCCTCGGCGGCCGCCTCGACCGCGTCGGGGAACGGGAAGAACGCGTCCGAGGCGACGACCGCGCCCTCGGCGGACTTCCCCTCGGCGTCGTTCTCGGCTTTCATCGCCGCCAGCGTCACCGCGTCGACCCGTGAGACCTGCCCCATCCCGACGCCGACGGTCTCGGTGCCGTCGGCGAACAGGATCCCGTTGGACTTGACGTGTTTGAGCGTCTTCCAAGCGAACAGCATCGTCTCGATCTGCTCGTCGGTCGGCTCGCGCTCGGTGACGACCTCCAGCTCCTCGCGGGTGAGCGTCGAACGGTCCCGCTCCTGCACCAGTCGCCCGCCGACGAGTGCCTTCTCGGTGAAGCGCTCGGTGCGGTCCGCGGGGCCCAGCGCGTTGTCCTCGGTGCGGCCGCCAACGTCGAGCACGCGGAGGTTCTCTTTCTCGGTCAGCGTGTCGAGCGCGTCGTCGGTGTACCCCGGGGCGACGACGACCTCCTTGAACGAGTCGACGATCTCAGCGGCGGTCTCGGCGTCGCACTCGCGGTTGAGCGCGACGATGCCGCCGAAGGCCGACTTCGCGTCGGTCGCGAGCGCGTCGCGGTAGGCGTCGGCGAGCGTGTCGGCGGTCGCACAGCCCGCGGGGTTGGTGTGTTTGATCACCGCCGCGGCGGGTTCCTCGAACTCCTTGACGAGGTTCAGCGCGCCGTCGGCGTCGTTGTAGTTGTTGTAGGAGAGGTCCTTCGCGCCCTCGTTCAGTTGGGGGGCGTGGACGACGCTCGGCTCCTCGCTCGCGTCGCTCGCATACACTGCGGCGTCCTGATGGGGGTTCTCGCCGTAGCGGAGCGTGTCCTCGCGACGGGTCGCGACCGTGCGCCGCGCCGGGAGGTCGCCCTTCGTGTCGGTCGCGATGTCGACGCCGACGGGCCGGCCCTCGCCGTCGCGTTCGATCTCGACTTTCCCCTCGGCGAACCACCGGATCGCCCGCGGGTACGCCTCGAACTCTGCCTCGTACAGCACGCGCTCCTTCAGCGACTGCTCGTCGTCGTCCTCGAACACCGGGGCCGACTCCTGGGCGACGATGGGCCCCTCGTCGACCCCTTCGGTGACGACGTGGACCGTCGCCCCCGTCGTCCGGACGTTCGATTCGAGCACCTGTCCGTGGGCGTCGGCGCCGGGGAACGCCGGCAGCAGCGACGGGTGGACGTTGAGTACCGTGTCCACGCTGTCCAGAAATTCCGGCGTCAGGATCCGCATGAACCCGTCCAGACAGAGCACGTCGAACTCGTGCGCCGCCAGCGCGTCGAGGATGCGCTGTTCGTGGGACTCCCGGGACTCGTCGTCACCACGCTCGACGGCGACGTTCGGGATCCCTCGCTCGTCGGCGCCGTCGAGGGCGGGCGCGTCCTCGCCGTTCGCGACGACGACCGAGAGCTCGGCGCCGCCGGGCGCGATGTCCGCAATGTGCAGAAGGTTTCGACCGCGGTTACCCGCGATGCCGGCGATCTTCATGTGCGATCCCGGGGCCGAACGCGCAAAGAGCGTTGCGATCGTGTGAGCGGTGATACCCACGTTCGAGTATAGATTCTTGCCCGATTTGCCGATCGTCGGGCACACGTATGCACGGTAGTGCGATACGCGCGGCAACGCTCCGGCAGGGTTTTGTGACTGCCCCGCCGAGCGTTCGGCATGAAGGAGCTGTCCCGGGAGTCGCCGCTTTCGGCCGTCTCGCCACTCGACGGGCGGTACGCCGGCAGGACCGCGGATCTGGTGCCGTACGCCAGCGAGGCCGCGTTGATCGAGGCACGACTGCGCGTCGAGGTGGCGTACCTGCTCGCGCTCGCCGACCACGAGACCGTCGACTGCGAACTCACCGCCGAGGAGCGCGCCCACCTCAGGGAAGTCGTCGAGGAGTTCGACGCCGACGACGCCGCGCTCGTCAAGCAGATCGAGACCGAGGGCGCCGAGGGGTTCGCGGCGACCAACCACGACGTGAAAGCCGTCGAGTACTTCCTCCGGACCGAGACGCCGGAGCGACTCCACCCGTGGATCCACTTCGGCCTCACCAGTGAGGACGTGAACAACCTCGCCCACCGGCTGAACGCCAAAGGCGCCGTCGAGGACGTGCTGCTGCCCGCGATCGAGGGCGTACGGGAGTCGCTGACCGCGATGGCCCGCGAGCACCGCGACGTGCCGATGCTCGCGCGCACCCACGGGCAGCCGGCGACACCGACGACGTTCGGCAAGGAGATGGCCGTCTTCGCGGCACGGCTCGGGCGCGCGGAAGCCCGCGTCCGCGAGGCAACGGAGGCACTCTCAGGGAAGCTCGCCGGCGCCTCCGGTACGTACGCCGCCCACGTCGCCGCCTACCCCGAGATCGACTGGCGCGCGTTCTCGACGGCGTTCGTCGACGACCTCGGCCTCGAACACACGCCGCTGTCGACCCAGATCAACCCCTGTGACGATCTCGCGGCGCTGTTCGACGCGCTCTCGGGCGTCAACAACGTCCTGCTCGACCTCAACCGGGACGTCTGGCGCTACGTCTCGGATCGCTACCTCGGCCAGGAGAGCGAGGACTCGGAGACGGGCTCGTCGACGATGCCTCACAAGGTCAATCCCATCGACTTCGAGAACAGCGAGGGGAACCTCTCGAAAGCGAACGCGGACCTCACGTTCCTGCGGGACTACGTCACCTCCTCACGGCTGCAGCGCGACCTCTCGGACTCGACGGTCAAGCGCAACGTCGGCGCCGCGTTCGCCCACTGCCTGATCGGCTACCGGAAGACGGCGGCGGGGCTGGAGAAGGTCGTCCCCAACGAGCAGGTGATGCGCGAGGAGCTGGAGGCCACGCCCGAGATCATCGGCGAAGCGGTCCAGACGATCCTCCGCCGCGAGGGCGATACGGAGGCGTACGAGCGCGTGAAGGAGCTCACTCGCGGTCGCCGGGTAACGCTCGCGGACTTCCGCGAGCTGTTCGACGAGCTCGACGTGGACGAGTCGGTCCGCGAGGAGCTCCGGGCGCTCACGCCCGCTGGCTACACGGGCGTCGCCGAGGAGCTGGTCGACGAGCTCGATCAGTAAGCCGCGATTACTGCCGGTCGTCGACGCCCCACTCCGTCTCCGTCCCCCAGTCGTTGCCCTCGTCCGAAGACCGGTCCTCGCTCTCGTCGGCGTCCTGCCGGGCCGCGCGCTCGGCCTCAGCCCGATCCATCCGCGGCGGGTCGTCGGTTTCGCGGTCGATCGCGTACCAGAGTCCGATCGTGCCGGCGATCGTTGCGACGAACAGGAGGGCGAACAGCGCTCCGACGGCGGGCATGGCCGAGTGATTGGCCGCACAGCCGTTAGAGGTTTCGCCGCCCGCGGTAGTTTTTTGCTGGCGTCGGTCGAACGCCCGGCCGCATGTGCCCTCCGACCGACGATTTCGGCGACGGTGACGAGAGCGGCTGTCCCAAGTGTGGTCACGGCGAGACGGAGATCGACGAGATCGCCACCAGCGGTACCGGCCTCTCGAAGATGTTCGACGTCCAGAACCGCAGCTTCAAGGTCGTGACCTGTTCGAACTGCGGCTACTCGGAGCTGTACAAGGGAACGAGTTCGGGGAACATGGTCGACCTGTTCCTCGGCTAGCTACTTCGAGGTCGCCATAACCACGGGGATGTCGACGCGCTCGTCGACGCTGTCGGGCATCGAGCCGAACAGCACGCGTTCGAGGCGGCCCTTCGTCGGCGCGCCGATCACGACCGCGTCGTAGTACACCGACTGCTCGGCGATCGCCGCGGTCGGGTCGTCGGCCTCGTACAGCCACGTGTCGAACTCCTCGAACTCGCCGAGGAAACGCCGCGCCTCCGCGAGATGCTCCGCGCCCTCCGAACGCTGCTCGGCGTCGGCGTCCGACGGGACGACGGTGAACAGCTCGATCCACGCGTTCTCGTGCTCTGCCAGTGCCCGGGCCACCCGAACGGTGAGTTCGGTGTTGGGCCCGCCGGTGACCGGCACGAGGATCGACGCGAGATCGTCCAGCTCCCCGGTGCCGTTCGCGAGTACCGTGTCAGTCGGACTGTTCGCGACGATGCGGTCGGTCGTCCCCCGTCGGATCCCGACACCCGAGGACTCCGACGCCGGCCGTTCGAGGACGACTACGTCGGCGTTCACGTCCGAGGCCTCCTCGGCGACCGTCTCGGCCGACGATCGCCCGGCGCCGGCCGCGCTCTCGGCACACGTGAACTGGACCGGCGGACCGTCGGCCGACATCGCCGGCACCGACGCGGCTTGCGCGTCGGGCGCGCGCTGTGGGGCGAGCAGGCGGACCGGCGCGCCGGCTTCCCGAGCCAGCGCGAACGAGAGGTCGCGTGCCTGTGTGTCCCCCGCGGGGTCGAGCAGCGTCCCCAGAACCGGCCGACCGTTGGGGGTCCCATCCTCACCCATACTGCAATCGTCATCTCCCATCCACATAAGCGGCCCGCAGTAATTCCTCCACGACCGGCGCAGGCCACAATTTCTGCCAATTTTCGGGGTTTTGAGGCTTCGACACGTCGACAGGCGAACTCTCACCGGACACCGCGGCTCTCAGCCCCGCAACTGGGCGTCGTCGGCCAGCAGCCGCTCGGTCGCATCACGAACCGCCGTCGCCGCCGCCCGAACCGTCTCGACGTCGACGTACTCTCCTTCGGCGTGGGCGACCGCGCCCTCGTCGTCCGCGAGGTGGCCCGGACCGAACACGACCGTCGGCGCCGGCGCGAAGTACGACGCCTCCGTCGCCGCGCCGAACGGCCTGACCGCCCCGCGCTCGCCCAGCCCCGACGCCTCGGTCGCGCTCCTCGCCACGTCCGCGAGCGCGCCGACCACCGGCGCGTCGGTGTCGGTCGCGAACGCTTCGAGAAACGGCGTCTCCCGCTCGGTCAGCGAGACCGAGACCGAAGCGGGGTCGCCGCCGAGGGCCGACCGGAGATGCGTTTCGAGCGCCGCCCGGAACCCCGCGGCCGTCTCGGGCGGCACGCTCCGGCGGTCGATCGTCACCGCACAGCGGGCGGGCACCTGGTTCGTCGACTCCCCGCCCGCGACCCCCGTCGGCACCAGCGTCGCGGCGCCCAACTGCGGGTGGTCCTCGACGTTGTCGAACGACGCCAGCGCCCCCAGCAGTCTCCCCGCGGCCGAGACGGCGTTGACGCCCGACTCGGGGCTGGCGGCGTGGGCGGCGACCCCCTCGACGGTGATCGTTCCCTCGAACCGCCCGCGGGCAGCGGTACAGACGTCGAGGCCGGTCGGCTCGCCGACGACGTAGGCGTCGGGTTCGGGATCGGACGCGGAGAGCGGGGCCACGCTCGCCCCCGTCTCGCCCGGGCCGCCCGGCGCCACCTCGCCAGTCATCAGCGCGTGGGCGCCGGTGGAAAGCGTCTCCTCGTCGGGCGTGACCGCGAGCGTGAGCGTCCCCCGGTCGATCTCGGCGTCGAGAAACGCCGACAGCAGCGCGGCCAGCGGCCCCTTCGCGTCGCAGGCGCCGCGGCCGCGGATCGTTCTCCCGTCCCGCTCGAAGGGAACGTGCGGCGCCACGGTGTCGATGTGGGTGTTGAACACGAGGTGGGGCGAGCCGGAACCGCGGCTGGCGCGGACGTTCCCGGCAGCGTCGACATGCGGCTCGTGACCACGCTCCCGGAGCGCGTCGAGCAGTAAATCCCGGGTGCCGCGCACGTCCTCGGTAGAATCGTCCCGGACAGCGTCTTCGAGGAAGGCGACGGGCTCGAAACTCATCGCTCGTGCCCGTCGTCGATACGGTCCGCGCCAAGCGCCGCCTCGCCGCTTACGCCCGCGACGCGGTCGCCCTCGGGGATAGGGAGCTCCCCCTCGAAGCGCTTTCTCGCGGGGCCACGCAGCCGTGCGGGGCCGTCCTCGGGCACCGCAACGGCGAGATCGCCGCCCGGCGGGGAAACCGTGATCCAGCCGGCGCCCCCCTGAATCCGGCCGAGCCGCTTCGCCGCCGCGGCGACCGCGACCGCGCCGGTGCCGCAGGCTCGCGTCTCCCCCTCGACGCCGCGCTCGTAGGTGCGCTGTCGGAACCCCTCGTCCGCCGCCGACGCGAACGTGACGTTCGCGCCGTCCGGGAACGCGTCGGCGTGACGGATCGGTGACGCGACGGCGTCGATCTCGACCGCGTCCACGTCGCCGACGAAGACGACTGCGTGGGGGACGCCGGTGTTCACGGCTGTGACGGCTAGCCCCGCGGCGGGCGTGCCGTCGAGTTCGTCGAGCGCCGCGTCGACGAGCGGTTCGTCGGCTGCGAGTGGGACGTCTTCGGGGTCGAACGTCGGCACGCCCATCTCCACGGCCACCTCGTCATCGACGACCGCGCGGCGAGTGCCGGCGGGCGTGTCGATGTCGAACGTCGACGCATCCGTGCGGTCGGCGGCCCACGCCGCCACGCAGCGTGCGCCGTTGCCGCACATCTCCGCGATGGAGCCGTCGGGCTGGACCAGCGTCATCGTCACCCTCGCCGGGGCGGCGGCCGCGTCCAACGAGAGGAACAGCACGCCGTCGGCGCCGTGGCGGGCGCTGGCTTCGTTCTCGACGCCGACCTCGCGGTCGCAGTGGACGCGGACGAATGCGGCGCGGTCCTCGACGGGGTGCCCGTCCGCCTCGCCGGAACGCTGCGCGTTCCGGCTGCCAGACGAGTTCCACTCGTCTACGTCGACGACCACGAAGTCGTTGCCCGCGCCGTCGTACTTCTCGAACGCGACCGTCATACGTCCCCCTCGTCGTTCCGACGGTTTGAGTCCCCCGCCGCGTCGAGCCGGCGCACGTCCGCGAGCGTCTCGCGCCGCCGCAGGACCGCGCCGTCGACGGTCACCTCCGCGGGTCGGGGTCGGGAGTTGTACGTCGACGCCATCTCGTAGCCGTACGCGCCCGCGTTGCCGACCGCGAGCAGATCGCCGCACTCGGGGCGGGAGAGCGGGCGGTTCTCACAGAGCAGGTCCGCGGTCTCACAGACCGGGCCGGCGACGGTGACGCCGACCTGCTCGCGCGGCGAGGGATCGTCCTCGGAACTGAGGTTCCGAATCGCGTGGTAGGCGTCGTACATCGCCGGCCGCAGCAGCGTCGTCATCCCGGCGTCGACGCCCGCGACCACGGTCGACGGCGCCGCCTTCACAGTGTTCACCCGCGTCAGCAGCACGCCAGCGTCGGCGACGACGTAGCGCCCGGGCTCGATTGCGAGCCGGCCGTCGATCTCACCCAGCGCCTCGCGGGTCGCGTCCGCGACAGTGTCGAGGTCGAGCGCCGGGGCGTCCTCGCGGTACGGGACGCCGAAGCCGCCGCCCACGTCGACCGTCTCGACCGAGATCCCGTCCCGTTGGAGCTCCCGAGCCAGATCGCCCAGCCGCCGGACCAGCTCGCGGTGGTCGTCGAGATCGTCGCCCGAGATCCCCGAGCCGGCGTGGGCGTGGATGCCCGCGAACGCGAACTCGCGGTCGATCCGCGCGGCGAGGCCGGGCACGCGGTCGAGCCCGACGCCGAACTTGGGGTGGCCGCCCGTGACCACCTTCTCGTGGTGGCCGGCGCCGACGCCGGGGTTCACTCGCAGCCGCAGACGGCCGTCGAACCCGCGTTCGGCGAGGCGGTCGACCGTGTCCGCGGCGCCGGCGGTGATCGTGAGTTCGGGATGCTCCCCCCACGCTTCGACGACGCTGTCGAGGTCGCGGGCAGGGGGATTGACCGCGGTGTAGGTCACGTCGCTGCCCGGGACTCCGGCCCGGAGAGCGCGGCGGACCTCGCCGGCGGAGGCGCACTCCACCGCCAGCCCCTCGTCGTGGACGGTCCGGAGCGTTTCCTCGGCCGTGTGGGCCTTCGCGGCGTACTGGATCTCGGCGTCGGGGAACGCCGCCCGGAGCCGCCGGCAGTTCTCGCGGACCCGCGCGGGGTCGAACACGTACAGCGGCGTGCCGTGCGCCGCGGCGAGCGCGTCCAGCGTGTCGCGGTTCCAGTCAGTGAGTCGCCGGACTGCGGAGGGATCGACCATCATTCGCGGAGCGCGCCTTCGCGCTGGGTCGCTTCGAGCGTCTCCTGCTCCAGCCCCGTCGCGACGACCGCGGGCTTGTACGCCTTCCCGGGGATCAGCTCCTCCTCGGAGACGGCGGACTCGACGTACCGCTGGAACGCGCGGCGCTCCGGCGGGAGCCGGCCGTAGTGGACCTCTTCGTCCACGAGGTCGTAGACGGGGATCCGCGGGGTGAGCAGCGTGTTCTCGGCGACGACGCTGTTCTCGCCGACGACGAACCCCGAGGTCACGCGGCAGCCCGCGCCCAGCGAGACGCCGTCCTCGACGACGACCGGGGCGTCCTCGACGGGTTCGAGCACCCCGCCGATCAGCGTGTTGGCGCCGATCTTGACGCCATCGCCGATCTGGGCGCAGGAACCCACCACGTCGTTCGAGTCGACGAGGCTGTCGTCGCCGACGCGGGCACCGATGTTGACGAAGCTGGGCGACATCATGATCACGTCCTCGCCGAGGTAGGAGCCGGGACGGAGGACGGTGCCGTCGGGCGTGTTCCGCGTGCCGCGCTCCGCGAGGTCGTCGGTCGAACGCAGCGGGAGCACGTCGTAGTAGTCGACGCCCCCGTAGCTGCGGGGTTGGGTCTCGCGCAGGCCGAAGTTGAGCAGGACGCCCCGCTTGACCCACGGGACGGCCACCCACTCTGCGGGGCCGACCTGCTCGGCGGCGCGGCACTCGCCAGCCTCCAGCGCGGCGAGGAACGCGTCGAGCGTCTCCAGTTCGCTGCTGCCCGCCGCCGCGGCGGTGAGTCCGTCTTCGTAGCGGTTCCACAGGTCCGAAATCTCGGTTTCGAGGCTCATTGGTAGATGTTGGATGAGGTGTGTCGTTGGTCAATCCTGTAGTAGTTCGGCGAGCTCGTAACGGCCGGGGTCGCAGTCCGCGAGGGCGACGGCGGCGTCGAGCGCCCCCTCGGCGAACACGCCGCGGTCGCCCGCCGAGTGCGACAGCGAGACGGTCTCGCAGTTGCCCGCGAACAGCACCTCGTGCTCGCCGGTCACGTCGCCGGCCCGGCGGGCGTGGACGCCGATCTCGTCGGTTTCGCGGGGCTGCTCGCCCTCTCGGCCGTGCTGGCGGTCGGTCAGATCGGGACGCTCGGCTTCCACGTCCTCGACGAGCGTGAGCGCGGTGCCGCTGGGGGCATCGCGCTTGCCGTTGTGGTGGGTCTCGCTGATCTCCACGTCGTAGCCCGGCAGCGCGCTTGCGGCCTCCCGGACTGCACCGCGGAGCGCGGCGATCCCGCGGGAGAAGTTGCTGGCGTGGAGCACTGGAATCGACTCGCTGGCGGCGTCGAGCGCGCCCAGCGGGTCGGCGTCGTGGTCCTCCAGTCCGGTCGTCCCCGTCACGAACGCGACGCCGTGGTCGGCGGCGATCTCGGCGTACTCCGCGGTCGCTTCCGGCGCGGTGAAGTCGACGACGGCGTCGATGTCGTCCTCGTCGGCGAGCGTCGCGTCGAGGTGGGTGCCGACCGCTGCTTCGGCGGTCACGGAGCCCGGCGTTCGCGAGACGGCGGCGACGACCAACACGTCGTTTCGGTCGCCGGCGCCGGCGATGAGTTCCTCGCCCATCCGGCCCGTCGCGCCCGTGATGACGATCCGGGTCGGGTCGGCCGACATCAGGTGGTCACCTCTGGCTCGCCGCCCGCGAGGTCGGCGAGCGTCTCGCGGAGCGCCTCACGGTGTTCCTCGGAGAGCCGAGTCAGCGGCGAGCGCACGTACGGCGGGTGGTCCTCGCGGATCGCCATCGCCTCCGTCACCGGAATGGGGTTGGTCTCGACGAACAGGTCGCGAATCAGGGGTTCGAGCTCGTAGTGGAGCTCGCGGGCGCGGGCCATGTCGCTGGCAGCGGCGTCACCAGAAATCTTCGATTTCTGGTTGGCAGCCGAGAACCTTTGGTTCTCGGCGACGGCGCCGACCATCGCGCCCGTGCGCTCGGGCTCGACGTTGGCGACGACGCTGATCGCTCCCGTTCCGCCCAGCGAGCAGATCGGAAGCGTGAGCCCGTCGTCGCCGGAGAGCACCGAGAACGTCTCGTCGCGCGTCCGTTCGATCACCTCGGAGACGCGGCCGAGGTCGCCGCTGGCGGCCTTGTACCCCTGGACGTTCGGGTGTTCGGCGAGTTCGGCCACCACGTCGACGGGGACGTTCCGCCCCGTCCGGGAGGGGACGTTGTAGACGATCCCCGGCAGGTCGACGCTGTCGGCGATGGTGCGGTAGTGGTCGAGGTAGCCCGCGGCCTCGGGCTTGTTGTAGTACGGCGAGATAAGCAGGACGGCGTCGGCCCCGGCTTCTTCGGCGTCTTCGGCGAGGGAAACGGCCTCGTGGGTCGCGTTCGAGCCCGCGCCGGCGATCACCGGGACATCGTCGACGGCGTCGACGACGGTCTCGACGACCCGCGCGTGCTCGTCGTGGGTCAGCGTCGCGGACTCGCCGGTGGAGCCGACGGGGACGAGCCCGTCGACGCCCGCGGCTTCGAGGCGCCGCGCGTCGGCGGCGAGTCGGTCGTGGTCGATGCGTCGGTCCTCCCGGAAGGGAGTGGTCATGGCGGGGTAGACCCCGCTGAACGGTGTCGTCATCTGGTGTGTCGCGTGGAGCGGTCGCTGCGCGATGCGGGTCGGGAGTCCGCCAGCGACCGGACGCTACCCGGCCGAGAGCGGGAGAATCAGCGTTTACCGCGTTTGCCGCGGCGGGGTGCGACAGCCGGGGCTCGGCGGGCAGCGGCGGCGTCGAACCCGGACAGTCGCGTCACAGGGGAGAGAGGGAAGCCGACACGCATAACGGTTCTGGCTCCGGGTGGGTGAGGAGACGGCATTTTTTAACGAACGCCGGGCAACGAACGGCTAATGACGGAGATTCACGAGGGCCAACGCGTCGCGGTACTCGCCGACGCGCAGAACCTCTATCACACGGCCCAGAGCCTCTACTCGCGGAACATCGACTACTCGGGACTGCTGGAGAAGGCAGTGATGGACCGCGAGCTCGTGCGGGCGCTAGCGTACGTGATCCGCGCGGACTCGCCCGAGGAGGAGTCCTTCTTCGAGGCGCTTTCGGAGATCGGCTTCGAACGCAAGATCAAGGAGATCAAGACGTTCGGCGACGGCTCACAGAAGGCCGACTGGGACGTGGGAATCGTGCTCGACGCGGTGACGCTGGCTGAGAAGGTGGACACGCTGGTGCTGGCCTCCGGCGACGGCGACTTCGCGCGGCTCTGTACCCACCTCCGTCACGAGGGTGTGCGGGTAGAGGTGTTCTGCTTCGAGAGCTCGACCGCCGAGGAGTTGATCGATGCCGCCGACGCGTTCCACGATATGGCCGAGCGGGAGGAGGAGTTCCTGCTGTGAGTGTGCTCCGCGGTGGCCGGGAGAGAACGCGACCGAGAATCAGGTAGGTGAGCCGTCGAAGGCCCGGCCCGACATCTCTTCGGGAACGAGCCGGTGGTGTTCGGCGGTGAGCGCGCTTATCCGCGTCTCCGGCATCACGTTCAGCGTCGGGATGTCGGCGTTCTCCGCGATCGCCTCCGCCGCGAGGAGCTCCTCGTCGGCCGAAACGGGTTCCAGCCTGCCGCGGACGACGACGCTTCGAGCCGGGTCCTCGGAGAACACGGTGAACGTCACGAGCTCCGTCTTATCGAGGTACTGGTACTTCTCACTATCGTCGTCGTACACGAGTTGGAAGTAGAGGTGGTCCCCGTCGTAGCCGAACGATTCGGGAACCGCGTAGCTGTCCGCATCGGCCGCCAGAGAGAGCACGCCGACACCTTGCTGCTTCAGAAGGGTATCTATCTCCGCCTCGTTCATCCGGATCGCAGTCATCCTCTCGGCGGAGAGCCTTCCGACACTTATGATCCACGTTGATGGTTTCCCGACAGGAGCGGCCATCGCGTGGCTGCCCCAGCCCTTCGAGACGCTTTTCCGCCGAGCGCCCGCCCCCTCGACTATGGCCAAGACCTCGCGTGCGGACCTGCGGACCACGGCCGACTATCAGTTCGGCCGTGGCGCCGGGGAGGCGCTGTTCCCCGCGGCGGCCCACCTCGAAATCGACTACTCCACCGGCGGCCGGCCCAGCCAGATCCACGCCCCGGACGGCCGGCTGGCGTCGATGGGCACCGACGGCCGCTTCACCCTCGGCTTCGCGGGCGGGCGGCGGCTCCACGACCAGCTCGACGCGGCGGCGTACCGCGTCTATGTCGGCGACGAGTCCGAACCGTTCGTCCGCGACGGCGAGAACACGTTCGCGAAGTTCATCGATCGGTGTGGGGAGGAGATCCGGGCGGGCGACGAGGTGCTGGTGCTCCACGAGAGCGGGGAGCTACTCGGTGTCGGCCGGGCGGAGCTGGCGGCGTCGGAGATTCTGGATTTCGAGACGGGGATGGCGGTGATGGTCCGGGAGGGCGTCGATGAGTACGTAGATTCCTCTTCGTAGACTTCTGTGTTTGACTCCGTTACGTCTGTGAGATTGTGAGTAGCTACTGGGTTTGCAACACCGTGAAAGCCCCTGCCCGCTCGGCGGCTGTGCCTCGCTGCGCTCCTCAGTCGCTTCGCTCGGTCAGTCGTCCCTCGCGCTCGGGCGCGGCACAGGGCCGCGCCCGCTTCGCGCCAAGTTCACAATTTTCAGAAAGTCTCTATAGACCGAGTGCCGTCAGGATCGGCACGCCGGCGGCGACCGAGCCCACGAGATACCCGCCGATGGCGCCGCCGTTGAGCAGCGGCAGGCCGGCGTGGGCGCGCCCGGCGAACACCATCCGCAGGAGCACGAACAGGCCCAGGAACGTCCCGATCATCGCCGTCAGCGCGGGGAGGTTCAGCGCGAGGTCGATCCCGATATCGAGCGGGGCGGCGGGCGAGAAGTGGGCGGCGCTGGCGACGAGCACCGTCGGCATCACCGCGTCGCCCAGTCCGATGAAGAACGCGTCGCGGTCGGCCACGTCCGGCCCTTCGCCCTCGACGGCGGCCTCGTCGGAGACCGACGGGTCGCTCTCGGTGTCGTCGTCCGTGTCGGTGCCCTCGTCGGCCTCCGCGTCAGCTTCCTCGTCCTCGGACAAGATCGAGAACCCCAACGTGAGCGGGATCACCAGCACCACCGGCACCCGGAGATCCATCACGCCCTCCGCGAGTTCGAGCATGTGCTCGGTGCCGTACACCGAGATGGCGTCGTACACCGCCAGCACCGCGAGCAGCACGATCGCCGGCAGAATGCCGAAGCTGATGCCGAACAGCCCCGCGGCGCCGGCGCCCATCACCACCCCCGCGGCGTCGATGACGTACCACTCGGGGTACACCCACAGCGCGACCGCGATCAGCGCGGAGAGGGGGATCGCGGCGATCGCGGGGAGGAACACACCCAGTACGTACCACGCCAGCAGGCCGCTGGTGAACACGACGAACGCCCGGACGACCCAGTCGAAGTCGTACTTGAACGCCGCGAGCATCAGCACCGTCATCACCAGGATCAGCAGGATGTAGATCAGACTGTTCGTCGGATCCTGCGGGTTCTCGAACTGCTGGTAGCCGCTGGCCTCGAAGGAGGGGACCAACGCCAGCGCACCCAGCTGGACGAGCAGGAAGACGACGGCGGCGAAGGCCGTCCCGCGGAACGCACGAGAACTCATTGTCCGAGGTTCAGCGGGGAGCGGTTTGGCCGTTGTGGTCCCGGGGCGTCAGCGCGCGTAGAGCTTCTGGCCGACCAGCGCGGCGAGCCCCGAGCGATCGTTCGGCGTGACCGCGACGTAGGGCTTGTCCACGGGGCCGAACACGTCGACGACGCGCCCGACCGTGTCGAGGCTCTCGTCGACGACCGTGCGGCCGATTGGGGGGTGGTCGGCGTCCGGACAGCGCGCGATCGCGAGCCCCTGTGCGGTCCGGGCGACCGTGCCGACTCGCTCCATCAGTCCCGCAGGATCGCGACGTACGCCGCGATCGCCTGCACGAGGTCGTTCTTCGTGGCGTCCTCGGCGCCCTGAACGAGCACGCGGCCGCGCTGCTCGTACTCCCGGGGGTAGCTCTTGTCCCGCTCGATGACGGCGTCGTAGCCGACCTGCTGGACCGCCTTCGCGATCTCGTCGACCGACGGGTCTTCGACCGCCTCGTCCTCGGGGACGCGCCGCCCCTCCGACCGGCTGTAGTCCGCGTCGAGGTACGCGGGGTAGACGACGTTCTCGATCATGCGAGAGAAGAGACCGTCGGCGGGGAAAGCGGTTTTGGTGGCGCTCAGTCGCGGCGGCCGAGCAGCGCCGCACCCGCGCCGAGGGCGGCCACGGCGGCACCCGCGCCGAAGCCGGGGCCGGAGGTCTCCGTCGTGTCAGCCGACATCGTCGTCTCGGTCGCCGTCGCGGTCTCGGACATCGCGACCGTCTCGGTCGGCGTCGGAGTCGCCGTCGCGACGTTCACGTCGCCCCGTGCGGTCCACTCAGCGCTCGCAACCGCGTCGGGGTGGAACCCCTCGGTGAGGTTCCGGGTGGCGTACACCACCGAGCGCGGGGCGGGCTGGTTGAGGTAGTTCGCGTTCACGACCACGCTGGCGTTGTTCTGGCCCGCGGTCGTCAGCGAGAACGGCTCCTGTCCGATGTAGCTGGCCATCCACGGCTGGAACACGATGATCTCGGGATCGAGTTCGACGATCACCTCGTCGGACGCCTCGGAGTAGCCGCTGCCGTACCGCTCGGCGGCGACGTTCTCGCCGCCCGCGGCGGTCACCATCGCGTCGATGAACGTCTCGTTGCCGACGACGAAGCCGCCGCCGAGCGGGACGAGTACGCGCGGTCGGTCACTGTCGGCGGTGACCTCCCTCGCGGTGTCGACGTTCGCGTTCATCCAGGCGTTGGTCTCGGCGGCCCCCTGACAGTTGCCGGTGAGCCGGCCGATGAGCGCGGTCTTGTCCGCCACGTCCTCGATGGAGGTGGCCGACTCGAACTTGTACACCGTCATCCCCGCGTCACGCAGCGCGGCCACGGTGTCGTTGCTCACGACGTTGGCCGCGAGCACCAGGTCAGCCTCGGTCCCGACGACCGCCTCGGTGCTGTAGCCGAACCCGGCCGCGGAGACGTTCGTCCGGCTGTCGGCGCCCGCGAGGTACTGGGCGTTCTGGCCGAGTCCGACGACCTGCTCCTTGCCGCCGATCTCCCACATCGTCTGAGCGGCGCTCGGCCCCAGCGTGGTGACGGTCTCGGGCGCCTCCTCGATCGTCACTTCGGTCCCCGTCGCGTCGGTCGATGAGAGCGGGTAGGAGCAGTCGGGGACCGACTGCTGGACCGCGGCGTTGTCGACGCTCGCGTGGGCCGTCGGCGCGTCCACTGCTCCGACGGCGCCCGCCGGGGCGACACCAGCGAGAAGCGTACACAGTACGATCAACAGCGTTGTTCGCGTTCGCATCGCCTCCCACTCGCGCCTAGTGCAACAAGTATTTGTCTAACGCAACTCAGCTTTGAGTACATGGGCGTCGCGAGGCGCGCGATCGGCTGGTCGGCCGCGTTAGCCGCCGCACTCGGCGCAACCGTCGTTCTCAGCGCGGGGATCGGCCCGGTCGCGGTCCCCGCCGAGGCGGTCGTCAAAGCTGTGCTCGAGGCGGTCGCGGTGCCGAGCCTCGTGGGGGGTGAGCTCGGCTGGCGGCGCCCCTTCGAGTTCTCGCTGCGGGAGTCCAACCGGGCAATCGTGATGCGGATCCGCCTACCACGAATCCTGCTGGGTGCGCTGGTCGGCTTCGCGCTCTCGGCGGCCGGGACGGTGATGCAGGGGTTCTTCCGAAACCCGATGGCCGACCCCTCGATCATCGGCGTCTCCTCGGGCGCGGCGGTCGGCGCCGTCGCCTCTATCGTCGTCCCGGCACTGATCCCGTTCGGGTTGGGGCTGGAGCCGGCGGCCTTCGCCGGCGCGCTGATCACCGCCTTCGGCGTGTACGCCATCGCGACCGAGAACGGGCAGACCCCGGTCGCGACGCTCCTTTTGGCCGGGGTGGCGATCCAGACGTTCCTCGGCGCAGTCACCTCCTTCCTCCTGCTGCACTCCGGGGAGAGCATGGAGCAGGTGGTGTACTGGCTGATGGGCCACCTCGACAACGCCGGCTGGGGGGATTTCGTCCCCGTGGCGGGCGTGCCGGTGTTGCCGGTGTTCGTCTGCTGCTGTTTCCTCCTCCTGCTGGCCTACGCGCGTGACCTGAACGTCATGCTGCTGGGCGAGGAGGAGGCCGCCGGCCTCGGGGTCGAGGTCGAGCGAACCAAGCGCCTCCTCCTCGCGGTGTCGGCGGTGATGACCGGCGCCGGCGTCGCCGTCTCCGGGGTGATCGGCTTCGTCGGCCTGATCGTCCCCCACGTGATGCGGCTCGTCGTCGGCCCGGACCACCGCATCCTCCTGCCGACGGCCGCGCTCGCGGGGTCGGCGTTCCTCGTGGCGGCCGACACGGTCGCCCGGAGCGGCGCTCAGGAGCTCCCGGTGGGGATCGTGACGGCCGCGGTCGGCGCCCCCTTCTTCCTGTTCCTGCTGCGCAAACGGAGGGTTCACGAGCTATGAGTCGAGCACACCCGACCGACGACGAGGCACCGATCGACGGCGACGTCGCGACCGACGGACCAGTGCTGTCGATCGCCGATCTCTCGGTCACGCTCGGGGAGACGGACGTGCTCGCGGGTGTGAGCCTCGACGTGGAACGGGGAGAGCTCGTGGGGCTCGTGGGGCCCAACGGCGCAGGGAAGACGACGCTCCTTCGGGCGGCCCGCGGGTCGCTCTCCCCTGATTCGGGCCGCGTCCGGGTCGCGGGCGAGGCCGTCGACGGACTCTCGGCGAAAGCCGTCGGCCGCCGGGTCGCGACCGTCCCGCAGGACACCTCCATCTCCTTCTCGTTCGACGTCAGGGAGATCGTCGAGATGGGGCGAACGCCCCATGTCCCGCGGTTCGGCTCGATGGACGAGGCCGACCACGCGGCCGTCGAGCGCGCGATGGAGCGGACCGAGATCGCCGAGTTCGCGGACCGCCCGGTGACCGATGTCTCCGGCGGCGAGCGCTCGCGCGTGCTGCTGGCCCGCGCACTCGCCCAGGACACCCCGCTGCTCCTGCTCGACGAGCCGACAGCCAGCCTCGACCCGAACCACCGTCTCCGGACGTTCGAGACCGTCTCGGCGCTGGTCGACGAGGGGAAAGCTGCGATCGCGGCGATCCACGATCTCGACACCGCGGCGCGGTACTGCGACCGGATCGTCGTGGTCGCCGACGGCGGGATCGTCGCCGACGGGGCGCCGGAATCGGTGCTGACCGGATCGACGATCGGCGACGCGTTCGACGTGGACGCGGTCGTGACGACCGACCCCGTGACCCAGCGCCCCCGCGTGACGGCGCTGCCCGACGATCTCGAGGCCGGCGACGGCCCGGACATCCCGCCGGTCGAGCGCGTCCACGTGATCGCCGGCGGGGGCCGTGCCGGCCCCCTGCTGACGCGGCTCGACCGCGCCGGCGTGGAAACGACCGTCGGTCCGGTGCCCGCGGGCGACAGGGACGCGGACGTGGCGGACGCGCTGGGGATCGAGACCGTCGAGTTCGACTCCTTCGGCGAGATCGACGCGAGGACGCTCGATCGGACCGCGGAGTACGCGACGGTCGCCGACGCCGTGATCGTCGCGGACGTCGACCTCACCGACGGGCTCGTCCCCGTGCTCGATCGGATCGGCGAGCTGTCGACGCCGGTGTACGCCGTCGAGGAGCGCTCGCTGGCCGAGCGAACGGTCTCGCAGGCTGCCGCCGAAAGCTACCGGCGCCTCCGCGGCGGCGAGGCCGGCGTGGCGGGATCGGCGCCGGAGCTGCTGGAGAGCCTGACCTGAGCGGGGTTGATCGCTACCCTTACTCGGGTCCGGCGCCGAACCCCGGTATGGAGCGGCCCTGCGTCGCCGTCGCCCGCGAGGACGGCGAGGCGACACGACAGCGTCTCGCCGAGGCGGATCTCGTCGATCAGGAGTACGGTATCGAACACTCCGACGGCGACCTGTTCATCCCCGTCACGGACCCCGATTCGGTCCCCGCGGATCTGCCCGTCGTAAGCCACGACGTGCCCGCGCGCACCCCCCAGCGCACGCCCGCGGACCTGCTTGGGTTCGAGCCGACGTACGAGCGGCTGGGCGACGTGGTGCTCGTCGACGAGGACGACCCCGAGCGCGCCGAGGAGATCACGGAGGCGATCGTCGAGTCGGACATCCCGGTCCGGAGCGTGCTCAACCGCGACTCGAAAGTCAAGGGCGAGACCCGCGTCCGGGACTGGGTGGTGCTGGCCGACGAGGGCGAACAGCGCCCGCCGACGGAGACAGTCCACCGCGAGTACGGCCACGAGTTCGCCGTCGACGTGGCCGAAGTGTACTTCTCTCCCCGGCTCGCGACCGAGCGCCACCGGGTCGTCGAGCAGGTCGAGCCCGGCGAGCACGCGCTGGACATGTTCGCCGGCGTGGGCCCGTACGCGATCCCGATGGCCGACGCGGGCGCGGAGGTCGTGGCCTGCGACCTCAACCCCGACGCGATCGCGTACCTCGAGGAGAACGCCGAGCGCAACGGCGTCGCCGACCGGATCACGACCCACGTCGGCGACGTGCGGGAACTGACCGAAGAGTACGAGAACTGGGCCGACCGGCTGGTGATGAACCTCCCGCACACCGCCGCGGAGTTCGCCGACACGGCGGTCGCGTTCGCCGGCGAGTCGTGCGTGGTCCACCTCTACGACATCCAGCACGAGGACGCCCCCTTCGAGCGCGGGCGGTCGGCGCTGGAGGAAGCGGCCGGCGACGAGTACGAGGTGACGACGCTGGAAGAGCGCGTCGTGCGGTCGTACGCGCCCCACGAACTGAACGTCTGCCTCGACACGCGGCTCGACCGGATCGACTGACTGCGCCGGGTTTCGGAACCCTTATGTCTGCGTTGCCGGTACGTGGGGATGGACGCGCCGGGGTAGCTCAGCTGGCAGAGCGATTCCTTCGTAAGGAATAGGTCGAGGGTTCAAATCCCTCCTCCGGCTCTTCTGACGGAGCGAAGCGGAGTCGAAGAGCCCCGAGAGGGATTTGAACTAGACCGGACGAGCGAAGCGAGTCCGGGCGTAGTTCACAATCCCTCCTCCGGCTTTTCTGCTGCGAACAACGTGAGCAGCGAAAGCCGTACGTGGGATTTGAATCAGGGAGTGAAGCGAACGAAGTGAGCGGAACGATCGTGGTTGAAATCCCTCTTCCGCCGGGCAGATAGTCGACCCGAAACGATTCCTCAACCAACGACGACGGGCTGCTCCACCAGCACGAACCCCTCGAACACCGTCTCGCCGCCCCGAACTGCCGTCACCTCGACGGCGCCGGGCATCGCGCTGTCGGGGATCGACCACGCGGCGGTGACCACCCCCGACTCGCCGGGGTCGATGCTGCCCGTGCTCGACACGCCGTCGACGCGCTCCCCGTCGCGGAGCCGGAGGCGTTGGGTCCGGAGTTCGACCGGCTCCTCGGTCGTGTTCTCCACCTCGGCGCCGAAGACGTACGTCCGACCGCCCTCGGTCTGCCGGACCTCGGAGGTCGTGATCGTCTCCGTCGCCGCCGTCTCCGGGAGCAGTTCGTCGTCGACGCCGACCGCGTCCGGGCGGTCCGTCTCCGTCGCCGCGGCCGTCGGCGTGGGGTCGTCCCCGCCGCCGAGCAGCTCGTCGTTGATGATGTTACCGAACGTGAGCACCTCGACGACGACCGGGACGCCGAACGCGAGCACGGCGATCCAGCGGATCAGTCGACGGCGATCGATCTCGTCGTCCTCCGGCGGGGCGTCGTCCGCCGGCGTATCGGCTTTTGGGTCAGTGGGTGTGTCGGCGTCAGTCATGAGTCAGTCGAAGAGTGGGAGGGCGCTGCGCTACGCCGGGATCGGAAGGCTACCGGGCCAGAGGAGCCCGTCGGCGACCATGTCGTACAGCGGGATGCCGTAGGCCAGCAACACCAGCGCGACCGCGATGGCCGTCCAGAGCTTGAGGTTGTCGAGCACCTGCGGCGACTCCTCGGGGCCCGAGAGCGGTTCGGGGATCGAGCCGCTGACCCGCAGTTGGCTGTTGGGCTTGCCCAGCGCCCACGTCCCGAACATCACCGCGAGGAACATCACCGCCCCGAGGAACAGGAGCGTGCCGCCAATCGCGATCTGGACCCGCATCTCGCCGACCGTCCCGACGACGGCGTCGAAGCTCACCTGCTCGTACTGCGGTTCGGCGGTGCGCCGGGGGATGCCCGCGAGCCCGCCGCGGTGCATGGCGTTCGACATCAGCACCATGCCGACGAACCAGACGAACGGCTGGATCGACGCCAGCCCGCGGAACTGGAGCCGCTTGCCGGTGAGCTGGGGGACCAGCCAGTAGGAGATCGCCATCAGCGTCAGCGCGTAGGCGGTCCCCACGGTGAGGTGGAAGTGACCCGGCACCCAGATCGTGTTGTGGATGAGGTAGTTGATGTTCATCCCGGCGTTGATCATCCCGGAGAAGCCGCCGGCGGCGAACATGATCCCCGCGAGCGCGATGCCGGAGAACTCCGGCCGTTCCCACGGGAGATCCTTGAGCCACGCGAGGCGGCCGCCCGCGCCCTGCTGGCGCGCGCCGTGTTCCATGCTCGCGACGACGGTGAACAGCGTCAGTAACGATGGCAACAGCAGGAAGAACGTGTTCGTCATCGCCACCAACTTGTAGCCGGATGCGATCCCGGGGTCGGTGTACTGGTGGTGGAACCCGACCGGCGTCGACAGCAGCAGGAACAGGATGAACGTTACCCGTGCGAGCGGGTCACTGAACAGCCGGCCGCCCGCGAGCTTCGGCAGGACGGTGTACCAGACCACGTACGCCGGCAGCAGCCAGAAGTACACCACCGGGTGGCCGAAGTACCAGAACAGCGTCCGGGTCAGCAGCGGGTCGACCTGGCTGATCAGCCCCAGCGACCACGGGATCAGGAAGACGACGACCTCGATCGCCACTCCCAGCGAGGAGAGGTACCACATCAGCATCGTCGTCATCACCATAAAGGACTGCAGCGGGATCCGGCTGTCCGGGTTCGACTCGCGCCACTCGCGGTACTGCAGGAACCAGTCCAGCCCCGCGCCCCACGAGCCGACGATCAGCAGCGCCGCGCCGATGTAGAACAGCGGATGCGCCTCGAGCGGCGCGTAGAACGTGTACAGCACGTCCGCGCTGGCGGGGATCCAGTCGAACAGCCCCGCGAGGATCGTCGCGGCGGCGAGCACGGTGCCGATCGTCATCGTCCACAGCCAGCCCTGCGTCAGCCGCTTGTTCGTGGGGGAGACACCCAAACTCCGGGTGTTCGCCCAGTGGAACAGCCCGGCGATCCCGAACGTGGTGAACACCAGCGCCAGCAGCACGCCGTGACCGGTCAGGATCGTGTAGTAGTCCGACGACGGGATGATCCGCAGCGTGTTCGTGCGGTGCAGCGCCTGGATCAGCCCGAACAGCGCGCCGACGCCGAACGACGCGAACGCGATCCACAGGCAGATCCGTGCGGTCCGGGCGGCCTCGGGGAACCGGTCGACGAACGCCAGCTTGCGCCGCGTGCCGTCGTCGGTCTCCACGTACTCCTGCTCGGTCTCGAACCCCGTCTCGCTGCCGTGTTCAGTAGCCATTAGCTGTCACCTCCGTCGAACTCCGACTGCTCCACGACGACCACTTGGCCCTCCATCGTGTGGTGGCCGCTGCCACAGTACTCGTGACAGACGATGCCGTGCTCCCCGGGCTCGTCGAACGTGACGGTGAACTCCGCGATCTGCCCGGGGATCACCATCGAGTTCACGTTCGTCCCGGCGAGGTTGAACCCGTGTGTCACGTCGGGCGTGGTGACGTGGAACGTCACGGGCTCGCCCGCGGGCACGCGGATCGGCTCCGAGCTGCCGGGCTGGAACAGGTACTGCCGGGCGACGACGTACACGTTCACGCCGTCGTCGCTGTCGTACACGCCCGGCTCCCGGAAGTTATCCACCTGCTCGTAGTTCCCGTCGGCGATGACCGACGGTTCGACCGTCCCGCCGCTGTCGTCGACCATCGCGACGCCGGGGCCGACCGCGCCGTAGATGATGGTCCCGATGAACGCGACGATCAGGACGAGCGATGCGCCGAACCAGAGTTTCTCGAATCGATGTACGTGCATGAATCACCCAGTGATCGTCGGTCCGCCAATGAACTCGACGAAGTACATGAACACCCACAACAGCGCGATCAGGACGAAGTAGCCCGCGACCAGCGCCGCCGTCCCGACCGGATCGTACTCCTCGCCGATCTCCTCGACGGGCTCGGTGTCGGCGGCCTCGGTCGACTGCTCGCCGACGTACGCCTGCTCGGACTTGGAGTGCTCGCGGTAGGCCGCGTACGACTCCGCGCCGAGCACCATTGTCACCGCGAGCCCGCCGCCGGCGCCGAACAGCAG
Organism: Halolamina sediminis; assembly: GCF_001282785.1. Classification (NCBI taxonomy): domain Archaea; kingdom Methanobacteriati; phylum Methanobacteriota; class Halobacteria; order Halobacteriales; family Haloferacaceae; genus Halolamina; species Halolamina sediminis. The sequence goes on along the minus strand of NZ_CVUA01000001.1, from coordinate 1,051,491 downwards.
CGCCAGCCAGCCAACGAAGTCCGAGGGCATCGGGATCGAGAAGCCGCCGCCCGCGGCCTCGCCGTCGCCCTCGCCGCCGTCACCGCCGTCGCCGCCGCCACCGCTGACGTTGCCGACGACGATCGCCGCCTTCATCCCGAGGGACTCGTGGGGGACACAGACGTACTCGTAGACGCCCTCCTCCTCGAAGGTGTGGCTGAACGTGTACCCCGCCTCCGAGGAGAGCTCCGACTCGAAGGAGCCGTCCTCGGCGACGACGTTGTGCGACCCGCCACGGCCGGTCCACTCCCAGACGACCGTCGTCCCGGGGTCGATACGAACCGCCGGCGGGCCGAACCCGTACGGTTGGCCGCCGTTGTCGACGCCCACCTCGACAGTCACCTCCGAGTTACCGCGCTCGTCGACGGTCTCGTCGTAGTTGGGGACGTCGCTGAACCAGTCGCCGTAGTCCGGCTCGGAGACGCCGCCACCGCCGGCGCCGACGACGACCGCTCCCTTCATCCCGAGGGACTCGTGGGGGACACAGACGTACTTGAACGTCCCCTCGCTCTCGAAGGTGTGGCTGAACGTGTATCCCTCCTCCGAGGAGAGCTCCGACTCGAAGGAGCCGTCCTCGGCGACGACGTTGTGCGAGCCGCCCCGGCCGGTCCACTCCCAGACGACCGTCGTCCCGGGATCGACTCGGACTGCCGGCGGGCCGAACCCGTACGGCTGTCCCCCGTTATCGACGCCCACTTCGACGGTTACCTCCGACTGGCCGGTCCGGTCGACGACGCCGTCGTAGTTGCTCACGCCGTCGAACCAGCCGTCGAACGACGACTGGGCCGCCGCGGGGCCGGCCGCGCCGAGCAGCGCGCCGGTCGCGACCGCCCCTCCGGCGGCGAGGAGCCGTCGCCGTGTCGGCCGTGGCTGTCTATCCGCGTTCGGTGCCATGGGAGCGCCTTGTTCCCCGATTGATTAACCCACCCCGCCAGTTCCCAGACGGTAGGAATCGGCGGAGGTGCCTACGTAAATGAGACCGAACGAGGGTGTATGTCCGTATCCGCACGAGGGTTGGCCGCCATCGGGCTCGCAGCGCTCGTCCCGGTGTGGCTGTACGCCTTACAGATCAACGGTGGGGTCACTGTCGCACTGGCGTCGACCACCTGCGTGTTGCTGATCGTCGGCGGCCTCTACCTGATGTTCGGTCCGCACGAGGAGGGGGAGTCCGCCGTCGGCAGCGTCTGAGCCATGTTCGGACTCGGCGCCGGCGTCGAGCTCGGAGCGTTCCTGCTCGTCGGGCTGCTCGGCGGCGCCCACTGTCTGGGCATGTGTGGGCCGCTCGTGACCGCGTACGCCGGGGACGCCGGCAGCCCACAGGGCCGAGTGACGCTCCGTGACGTACGCCAGCAGGGGCTCCTGACGGCCGGCCGCGTGGGCACGTACGCGCTGGTGGGCGCGGCCCTCGGCGCGCTCGGGGGCGCGACCGTCGCCGGCGGCAGCCTGTTCGCCGGCGTCGACGTGGTCCGCGGGCTGTTCGGCGTCGTCGCCGGGACGCTCGTTCTCGTCGTCGGCGCAGGCTACCTCCGCGGCCGGCCGATCGATCCCGGCCGAGTGCCGATCCCCGGCGTCTCGGGGCTGTTCGAGCGGCTCTCCACGGTTGCTGTCGAGCGAGCGCGGACGTGGGCCGAGGGGCCGCGGATCGCGCTGCTAGGTTCGATCCACGCGCTGCTGCCGTGTCCGCTGCTGTATCCGGCGTACCTCTACGCGTTCGCCCGCGGCTCGCCGGTCGCCGGCGCGCTCGCACTGGGCACGCTGGGCGTCGGCACCGCGCCGGCGATGATCGGCTCGGCCACGGTGCTCGGCGCGGTGTCGCCGTCGGCCCGGTCGCAGCTCCACCGCGCGCTCGGCGGCGCGTTCCTGCTACTCGGCCTGCTCCCGCTGCTGCACGGGCTCGGCCTCCTCGGCGTCCCGGTGCCACAGATCCACCTGCCCCACTACGCGGAGGTGCCGACGCCGTGAGCGCGACCAACGACTGTACGCTCTGTGGGCTCGATACGCCCGACCCGCCGTTGACCGGCGACGACGTGGACGGGACGTTCTGCTGCCGTGGCTGTCTGGAAGTCGCGCGGAGCCTCGACGACCCGGCGGCGGCAGACGCCGCCGACGCCCGCGAGGCGGTTCGTGGGTCCGAAACGTCAGCCCCCGACGACGCCGAGACCGCGTACCTGCAGGTGGACGGGATGCACTGCGCCAGCTGTGAGGCGTTCCTCGAACGTCGCGCGACCGCCGACGACGGCGTCGCCGCGGCGGACGCGAACTTCCCGGCCGAGGCGATGCGGGTCCACTACGACCCAGACGCGACCGACCCCGAGTCAGTCGCGGAGACGGTCTCCGGCGTCGGCTACGCGGCCGCGCCGTCGACAGCGGAGCGCCGCGACGACGACGGAACGGTCGGCCGCCTGCTCGTCGGCGGCTTCTTCGGCATGATGGCGATGCTGTGGTACGTCCTGTTCCTCTACCCCGTCTACTTCGGGCTGCCGCCGGATGCGCTGCTGTTCGACCTGAGCGACGGCGCCGGCCGGTTCCTGCTCGGCAACGTCTGGCTCTCGGCGACGGTCGTGCTCGCGTACACCGGCGCGCCGCTGCTCCGCGGGGCGTACGTCGCCATCCGAACCCGGCAGCCCAACATGGACCTGCTCGTCTCGCTAGCGGCGGCGACCGCCTACCTCTACAGCGGACTCGCGGTGCTCACTGGGCGGATCGAGGTGTACTTCGATGTGACGATCGTCGTCGTGCTCGCGGTCACGGTCGGGAGCTACTACGAGGAGCGGATCAAGCAGCGCGCGGTCGGCGAGCTCGCAGACCTCACCCGCGATCGCGTCTCGGAGGCCCGGCTGCGGACCGGCGACGGAAGCGAGACGGTCCCGGTCGAAGCCGTCGAGGGCGGCGACGAGTTGGTCGTCCGCTCCGGCGAGCGCGTCCCCGTCGACGGCGAGGTGATCGAGGGGACCGCCGCGGTCGATGAGTCGCTCGTGACCGGCGAGTCGCTCCCGGTGCGGCGCGGTCGCGGCGACGAGGTCCGCGGCGGGACGGTCGTCTCCGACGGCCGGCTCGTCGTTCGGGCCGCCGACGGCGCGGAACGCACGCTCGACCGCGTGGTCTCGCTGCTCTGGGACGTCCGCGGCGAGGGCACGCCCCAGCGACTGGCCGACGCGCTCGCGACGATCTTCGTTCCCGCGGTGCTCGTGCTGGGCGCGCTCGCGTTCGTGGTCCACCTGCTGCTCGGCGCCAGCGTGACCGCGGCGCTCCTGACCGGGCTGACGGTGCTCGTGGTCTCCTGTCCCTGTGCGCTGGGGCTCGCGACGCCGCTGGCGATCGCGGCCGGCACGCGCTCGCTGCTGGAGGACGGCGTCGTCCTGACCGACGGGAGCGCCGTCGAGACGGCCACCGACGTCGACACCGTCGCGCTCGACAAGACCGGCACGCTCACGACCGGCGAGATGGCGCTGCTGGATCTCGAAAGCGCCGACGGAACCGACCGGGAGACGCTGCTCGGCCGCGCGGCCGCCGTCGAGGCGCGCTCGGACCACCCCGTCGCCGAGGCGGTCGTCGCCGCCGCGGACGAGGCCAACACCGAGACGGGGCCGGACTCGACCGTCGCGGCGTACGAGACCCACCCCGGTCACGGCGTCTCGGGCCGTGTCGGGGCCGGGCCGCAGGTGACCGTCGGCGACGAATCGCTGTTCGCGGACGCGACGATCCCCGACGAGCTCCGCGATCGCTACGCCGAGGGCGAGGAGTCGGGCCATCTCGCGGCGTACGTCGGCTGGGCGGGCGCGGTTCGCGGCGTGCTCGTCGCCGGCGACGACCCCCGGCCCGGCTGGCGCGAGGCGGTCGAAGAGTTGAGCGAGGACCGCCGGGTGGTCGTCCTCACTGGCGACGAGGGGGCCGCGGCCGACCGCTTCCGCGAAGTGCCGGGAATCGACGAGGTGTACGCCGGGCTCCCGCCCGCCGGGAAGACCGAGACGGTCCGGCGGCTCGGGAACGAAGGAACCGTCGCGATGGTCGGCGACGGCAGTAACGACGCGCCGGCGCTCGCGGCGGCCGACCTCGGAATCGCGGTCGCTTCCGGCACCGAACTCGCCGCCGACGCCGCCGATGCGGTGCTGGTGGGTCGGGATCTCGGCGCCGTCGATCGCGCGCTCGACACCCTCACGGCGACACGCCGGCGGGTTCGGGAGAACCTCGCGTGGGCGTTCTGTTACAACGCGGTCGCGGTGCCCGCCGCGGCGCTGGGAGTCATCACGCCGCTGATCGCCGCGGTCGCGATGGCGGCGTCGAGTCTACTCGTCGTCGCGAACACGACGCGCTCGCTCGGGCCGAACGGAGAGGACGACCCGGAGCCGGCGACGGCGGGCGGCGATCGTCGGCGGGCTGCAGTCGCCGATGGGGGTGAGCGCGAGTGAGCCGCGTCGCGACCGCACGCTCGTGGTCGATCCCCGCGCCGGCCCGGACCGCGGTGCTCGCACTCGGCGTCCAGTCCGCGCTCGCGCTGGCGTACCTCCTCGCGACCGACGCGGGGCTGGCGGCGCCGACGATGCTCGCGATACCGTTCGTCTGGCTCACTGTCGCCGTGGTCGCAGTCCGACACGCGGACCGCCCGACGGTTGGTCGGCCGGGGCGGTGGATCGCCGCCGCCGTCGGTGCCGCCTACGTGCTCGGGCTCGCGTGGCTGATCGGCGCCGTCGGGCCCGCGATGGGGCCGGCGACGGGCGTCGATCTCGTGTTGCTTCCGCCCGGGTGGGGGCCCGTACTGCGCTTCAGCGGCGTCGGGGTCGCGTTCACGCTCGTCCCCTACCGCGCGGCCGGCGTGCTCGCGCTCGGCTACCTGGTGTCGCTGTCGGTCCGGAACGTCGTCGAGGAGGGGCTCTCCGCGGGGGTCGGCGGGCTGGTCGCAGTCGGCTCCTGTGCGGGCTGTGCGCTGCCGCTAGTCACGAGCCTCGCGGGGGCGCTGACCGGCGCGGGGCTGAGCGTCGGCGCAGCGCCGACCGTCGGCGGCGGGACGTACGTTCTCGGGACGGCGGCGTACGTGCTCGCGGCGTGGCTGCTCGCCGCCCGGCCGCTCCGTCGCTACACGACGCGGTAGACGCCGTCGATCGACGTCTCCTCGACGGTCACGTCGACGGTCTCGCCCTCTCGGATACGTTCCTCGACGAGCAGCGTCACCGGCTCGATCGGTTTCCGGCGGAGCATCGCCCACGCGAGCTCGAAGATCGACGGGTGGCCGCCGCGCCGGCAGACGACGACGTGGCGATCCCCCGCCAGCGACTCGAGTTCGGGGTCGAGATCGTGCTCGCCGAACTCCTCGGGCGCGACGGCGTGGATGGCTTCGGCCTCGATCCGTTCGGTCATGGGTGAACGACGGGCCGGAGCGGAAAGGCCGTGTCGGAGGGGCGGCGCCTACCCACCGCGGGGCTCCAACGCCTCGACCATCGCGTCGCCGAGGACGTTGAACGCGAACACTGTCAGCGACAGCAGCAGTAGCGGGAGCCCCGCGAGCCACCACGCCGAGGGGAGCCCGACCGTGAACAGGGAGTTGTAGATCTGCTGTCCCCACGAGAAGTTGCTGGGGTCGCCGAGCGTCGAGGCGCCTTGCATCACCGGGATCTGGATGAACGACACCGTCGCCTCGATCAGGACGAACAGCGGGATCTGCAGCGCCACGTTCGAGAGCACGGCCGGCAGCAGGTTCGGCAGTAGATGCCGGCTCAGCAGCCGTCGCTCCCCGACGCCGCCGATGCGGGCAGCTTGTGCGTACTGCTCGTTCTCACGGACTCTGAGCTCGTCGCGCACTAGACGGGCCAGCCCGCCCCAGCTGACCAGCCCGAGCACGCCGATCAGGAGTCGGAGCCGCCCCTCGACGATCCAGTAGAACAGCACGAGGTAGATCAGGATCGCGGGGACCGACTGGAGGGACTCGGCCAGCCACATCAGCGCCGCCTCGACACGACCGCCGATCGTGGCCGCCGCGACGCCGACCCCGACGCCCGCGGGGACGATCAGCGCCGCGGCGCCGAAGGCGACGCTCAGGCTCGTCCGCGTCCCCAGCACCAGCAACACGAGCAGGTCCTTCCCGCCGATGGCGGTCGTGCCGAGGGGGAACCGCCAGGAGCCCTGACAGCGGCCGTCGACGACGGGCCCGTAACAGTTCGGGACGAACACGGTGTCGATGCTGCCCCAGACGGGCGGCTGAGCGGAGTAGAGGATCCGTACCTCGGGCTCACTCACCAGGAACGGGCCGAACACCCCGACAGCGACGAACGCAGTCAAAAAGCCCAGACACGCGACTGCGAGAGGCTCGGTCCGGAACTGCCCCCAGTAGTGTGCGACCTGCTCCGGCGCCCCGACCAGCGCCGCCAGCCCGATCGAACCGAACATGTAGAGGCCCAACACGAGCAGCCAGTCGAGGCCCGTCATCACGACCGGGAGGTCGGCGACGTAGTCGTAACAGAACAGCGCGAGCAGGGCGACGGCGCTGGCCGGGAGCCAGCGCGGGACCGCCGGCGTCGCGTGCTCGGCGTCGAACTCGTTCCAGTCGACCGTGGCGAAACGCCCGGCGTCAGGGGGGGAGGGCTCACTCATAGCGGGGGGGACAGCCCCAACAGTGGTGAGCAAGAACTAATAGTTTGTGACAACGTGGCACTACTCGTCCATGCGACGGTCCACCCTCCACCCGACTGTGACGCCCTCCAACCGACGACGGCCGCCCGGCGCCGATGCGTAGCCCTCTAGCCGCGCTTGCCCGCCGGCTCGGCCGGCTCGGGCTGACGCTGTGGCTCGTGTTCAGCGGCGTGTTCGTCGCGCTCGCGTACGTGCCGAACCCGCACAAGCTCAGGGCGGCCTACGCGCCGCGGCTGTTCGCCGGGCTCTATCGACAGCCCCGGTTCGCGGCCCAGAACGAGCCGCTGCTGGCCCAGTACGGCGACTGGCTCCTCCGAGTCCTCACGCTCGATCTCGGGCAGCTCGGGTTCGGCGGGCGGACCGTGGTCGTCCGGGAGCTCGTCGTCGAGGCGGTTACGGTCACGCTGATCTACCTCGTCCCGGCGTTGGCGGTCGCGATCGTCCTCGGAACGCTGATCCAGCTGTTGGCCGTCGCCGTCGAGCGCGGCGACGCGAGCGCGAAGACCAAGCTGCTCGGCGCGGCCGCGATCTCGGTGCCGGTGTTCCTGGTCGCGTACGTGCTGCAGGTGTATCTCCCGGTGCTCGTGATCGACGCCTCCGGCGAGATCGTCGACATGGGGTACGACGAGGCGGTGAGCCCGTTCTCGCCGGTGAACCTCCGGGCGGCGATCTGGCCGGGCGTGACGATGGGGCTGTACCTGTTCGCGATCCAACTCCGGGTCGCCGGCACGGATCTGGAGCAGTACGCGAACGAGCCGTTCGTCAAGACCGCCCGCGCGAAAGGCGTCGGGCTGCTCGGGATCTGCCGGCACGTGTTCCCCCACTCCGCCGCGCGCCTGCTGACGCTGCTGTCCTCCGAGATGCTCGGTGTCGTGCTCGTGGGGCTGTACGCGGTCGAGTGGGTCACCGAGACGCCCGGGTTCGGCACGCTGACGATCGACGCCGCGGGGAGCCGGGCACCCGGACTGATCTTCGCCGTGGTGTTGCTTCCGGTGCTGGCAGTCACAGTCGTCAACGCCCTACAGGACGTGTACTACTCGGTGATCGACCCGCGTGTGGAGGGGGACGGAAGTTAGCGCCCCGCAGCTCCGGCGCACCGACCATCGCGTCGCCGTCGACGTTGACCGCGGACACGATGAGGAACAGGACGACTGCCGAGGCGGGCCACCGCCACGCCGGGACGCCGACCGTGAACGGGGAGGTCGGTCCGCTCGGCCCACGAACGTCGTCGGATCGCCGATCGTCAGCTACTGCACGCGGGATCCGTGGGTAGTCAGCGTTCGCTGTCGTTCGTCGTCTCCGGCTCGGTGTCGTCCCCGGTTTCGGGGGCGTCCCAGACGGGGCCGTCGTCGGAGCCGTCCGCTTCGATCGTCGCGTCGTCGCGCCGTTCGGACTCGCCGTCGACCGTGCTCGCGTAGCTGTCCCGGTAGCGTGCCAGCTTCCGGTAGAGCAGGTAGAAGAAGATCCCGTCGTAGACGATCACGAAGCCGAGGTAGCCCAGCAGGGAGAGCCCACCCAGCGGCGCGACGGTGACGATACTGTTGTACAGCGCGTGGATGAGGGCGGCGATCAGCAGCCCCTTGACGACGATCGGCCCGCGGTTCTCGGGGTTGAACTTCGCGAGTCCGAGGTAGTAGCCCGCCCACGCCGAGTAGATCACGTGCCCCGGCCCGGCCAGCGCCCGCGAGGTGGCGGTGCCGAGGGCGGCGCCGATCGCCTGCGTGGCGCCGGACTGCTGGGCTCTGACGAACCCCTGCACGACGTACAGCGTGTTCTCGATCGTCGCGAACCCGAGACCGGCGACGGCGCCGTACACCGCGCCGTCGATGACGGCGTCGAACTCAGAGCGCTCGTAGGCGTACAGCCGGACTGCGAGCCACTTCACGAGCTCCTCGCCGGGGCCGACGATCAGGAAGAAGTACAGCACCAGCCCCCAGACGCCGACCGAGCGGAACAGTCCGCCGAGGGCGGTGTTGATCGTCGCCGCGAAGCTGGCGAACAGTACCGAGAGCACGAACGTCGCCGCGAGCGTCCCCAGGGGCTCCTTCTGGGCCACGTCCTGTCGCCAAACGAACGCCACCAGCGCGAACGCCGGTACCGCCGACAGCAGCGCGACGATCCCCAGCGCGGGGTTCCGACTCGCGAGCCAGACGACCCCACCCACCTGTCCGAGGAAGACCAGCGCCGCGAACAGGACGAGTAGTGCGCGTGCGTTGCCCGCGAGCACGCCGTGGACCGCCACCGCGGCCCGATCGACGGCGCTCCGTGGCTCCCACGTCGCCACGTCGTACAGGTCGCGGTCGTCGGCAGCGGACTCCTCGACCGGATCCGTTTCGGACATGACTGCCCCTGTGAGCCGAACCAAGGTAGTCCTTGCCGCCGTCTCACTCCCGACCCCGATGGACACCGATTTGGGCCGGGGCCGCCGACTCCCCCCATGCTCACGTTCATCGGGCTGGGGCTCTACGACGAGCGCTCGATCACGGTCGAGGGGCGGGAGGCGCTTGCCGCCGCCGACCGCGCGTTCGCGGAGTTCTACACCAGCCGCCTCGTCGGCACGACGGTCGAAGAACTGGCGGCGTACCACGACACCGAGATCGAGCTCCGGGACCGCGCCGGCGTCGAGCGCGACCCCGAGCCCATCCTCGACGCCGCCGAAGCGGAGGACGTCGCTTTCCTCACCGCGGGGGACACGATGATCTCGACCACGCACGTGGACCTCCGGCTGCGCGCCCACGAGCGCGGGATCGAGACGCGCGTGATCCACGGCGTCTCCGCCCAGTCGGCCGCGGCGGGGCTGACGGGACTGCAGAACTACCGCTTCGGGAAGGCCACGACGCTGCCGTTCCCGAGCGCCCACGGCGGCGGCGACGTGCCCGACAGCGTGATCGAGACGATCGAGGCCAACCGGGAACGGGACCTCCACACGCTCGTCTATCTGGACATCAAGGTCGACGACCCCACGGCCGACGCAGCAGGGTTGAGCGAGGACGAGCGGTTCATGACCGGCGACCGCGCCGCCGAACTGCTCGCCGAAAACTGGGCCGACGAGCTCGCGGTCGTCGTCGCCCGGGCTGGCAGCCCCGAGCCGGTCGTGGCGGCCGACCGACTGTCGGCGCTGGCCGACCGGGAGTTCGGCGGCCCGCTCCACCTGCTCGTGGTGCCAGCGGAACCGCATCATCTGGAGGCGGAGGCGCTGGCGTCGCTGGCGGGTGCGCCGGAAGACCTCGTCGGGGAGTAGCCGTCAGTCGCCGCTTTCGGGTATCTGGGTCCGGGCCCGACTCCGCGGGAGGTCGAGCGTCTCGGCGAGGTCATACTCGTCGCCGGTCACCATGAACAGCACGTCCTCGATGATCGTCAGGATCTCGGGGAGCTCCCGGACCACGAGGTAGGTGACGCCCACCAGCGCGACCACCGCGAGCAGCTGGCTGATGATGCGGTCGGAGACGTACCACGAGACGCGGTAGGGGTCCGAGCCGCCGAACATCGTCAACACGAGGTTCGGGAAGATCTGGAGCAGCTGCTCGCCGAACGCGATGCCGATGAACGTCGTCCGGACGAGGTTCAGCCCGTAGATGATCGGGACGGCGACGCTCAGCGCGCGGAGCTTGCGGCGCAGCGGCGCGCGAACGGCAGTGATCAGCCCCGCGAAGATCGCGATGCTCCCCAGCCCCGTACACGCGAGCACGACGGAGAACTGGAGGAGCTGCCCGTCGCTCGCGACGAACTCGTAGGTGTTCTGGTACCCCTGCGGCCCCGGAATGAGTTCGGGGTTCGAGCCGAAGAGGCTCATCATGAACCCTGTCTGGGCGGCGACGATCTCGATCAGCACCTGCCGCGGCGCGGGGATGCGCAGCCCGCCGACGGTCATGGCGGGGATCGTCTCGAAGGGGAGATAGATCAGCCCCATGATCGCCGTCGAGCGCGAGAGCAGGAACAGCGTGTCCCGGCCCGCCCAGAGCAGGTAGCCCGCGTAGAGGCAGGCGGGCACGGCGACGAGCGCGAGCACGCCCTCGACGTAGCTCTTGTGGACGAACGCGAAGTGGGGGAACAGCAGCAGCCAGAACAGCGCGAACAGCCCCCACGCCGACGCCGAGACGGTTCGGGCGGTGTCGAGCTGGTCGCCGACGGCGTCCAGCGTCCCGCCGTCGTTCTCTCGTCGTGTGAGGATCTCGAGCGCCGCGCCGAGGGCGAACGCGCCAATGACGATCCACGCCAGCACGTCGGTGACGTCGAGGAGCCACGGCGGAACGGCGCCCGCGATACCGGCCATATCGGGAGAAGACGACGCGCGGGTAAATCCCTTACCGTTGTGCATCTGCCGCGCGACAGCGCTGTCGCTAGCGGGTGTAGCGTTCGAAAGAAGTGAAAACGGAAGGACCGGCGTGAGCCGGTAGTCAGTTACTGGGAGTCGCGAGAGTCAGTTACTCTCGGCGACCGGCCAGCAGCGCGGCGGCGAGCAGGGCGACCAGCGCGACAGCGACGCCGAAGCCGGGCGTCGTGGTCGTGGTGGTCTCCGTGTCAGGCTCCTCGGTCTCCGTGTCCGGAGCTTCCGTGTCCGTGTCCGGAGCCTCGGTGGCCGTAGCCGTCGCGGTTGCCGTCTCAGTTTCCGGCTGCTCGGTTGCCGTCGCAGTCGCGGTCGGCGTCTCCTCGGAGACGCTCTCGACGACCTCACCGTCGGCCGAGTCGAAGTAGTCCGAAGTCACGGTGAACGTGTCACCGGCGGACTACTCGGAGAGGTCGACCGGGACGTTCCAGGTACCGTCGTCCTGGACGGTCGCAGTCGGGTTGTTGTAGAACCGCGGCGAGGTGTCGCCCGTGCTCTGGACGGTCACGGTGAACTCCGTGCCCGGCCGAGCTTGGACGTGCCCGTGATCGTCTGGTCCGAAGAGGCCGTGACGTTCACCGGCGTCTCATCAAGGGATGTCGTGCCTGTGATAATCTCGGACGTGGAGTTCACGGACTGGTGGTCCTCAGCGTCCGGACCAACGGGTTTGGTGTCATCGAACCTGAAAGTTGCGGTGTACTCATCGCCTGGTGCGGCGGACACCTGGCTTCCGCTGCGGTCGAACACGGCGTCTCCCGTATTGACTGCGATGTAGTAGATCTCCTTCTCGGCGTCAGCCACGAGCTGGATCGCGCTACTCGGCGTAGCGGTGAGGTTCAGCGTCTTGGGCTGACGGTTCGAGAGCGTGGACTCCTCGGTCTGCGTGACAGAGAGGTTTGGGCCGTCACCGAGCGCGGCGTTGAAGCCACCCTCGACAGCGACCAGACTGCCAAGACCGCTGGCGGAGGCTTCGTGAACGACCCAGTCACCTGCCCCGATGGTGGTGCTGAGTCAGCGTCGCACTGTCGAGGACTATGTCGGCGTCGGCAGCGCGCTCCCGGAGCACCGCCGGGGAGTCCGCCTCGTACTCCCCACGCCACTCGGCCACTCGCTCCTGCAACTCCGCCTTCAGCTGTACGAGCCCGTCGTGGTCGTGCTCGTCGAGCAGTTCACGGACCGGTCCTGCGCGCGCGTGGAGCAGGTCGGGCGCGTACGTCGTGGTTCCGTCGCGCTCCCCACGCAGTAGCACGTTCATCTCCACGAGTCGATCGAGGTGGTCGCGCGCCGTGTTCTCCGCGACGGCAGCGTCGTCGGCGATCTCCGCGGCAGTCTTCGGCCCGGACGCGGACGCTGCGACGGACCGAACTCGGTCGAAGGCGGTGGTGTGTTCTTTCCACGCCTCGACCCCTGGGGCGCTCTCGCTCATGGCTCGCAATCCGAGCCGTAGATCAATAAAGATTCCTCGAAAGCGAATAGTTGCGCTATTCGGTCACCAGTTCCACTTCGTGGCCGTCGAACGTCTTCGTGAAGGCGTAGTTGTAGTCACACGACTCCGGATCGCGGTAGTCCTCCGCCTCGCGAGTCCGGAGCGTCTCCCAGAACCCTTCCAGATCGTCACACGCGACCGCGAGGTGGCCCCACGCGTCGCCGAGGTCGTAGGAGCGCCCGTCGTAGTTGTACGTGAGCTCCACGGTCATGGCCTCCTCGGCGGCGTCCTCGGGTGCGAGGAAGTAGTTCGCGAACGTGTCGGCCTCCCAGCGCCCCGCCGGCTCGTACCCCATCTTCCGGGTCCACCAGCCGATCGAGGCGTCGGCGTCCTCGACGCGGATCATCGTGTGGTCGAGGCTCCACCGGGCGCCGTGATCGCGCTCGACGATCTCGATCTCGTGGCCGTCGGGATCTTTGACGAACGCGTAGCCGGGGTTCTCCGCCGGCGGGCGGTAGTCCTCGACGCCCTCGTCCATCAGCTCGTCGTACGCCGCCTCGACGTCCTCGACGCGGACGGCGATGTGGCCCCACGCGTCGCCCATCTCGTAGGAGCGCCCGTCGTGGTTGTACGTGAGCTCCAGCAGCGCGCCGTCGTCGTGGACGTCCTCGGGGCCGAGGAAGACGTTCGTGAACGTGTCCGCCTCCCACCGGCCCTTCTCCTCGTAGTCGAGGTGGGTCGTGTACCAGTCGAGCGACTCGTCGAGGTCCTCGACCCGCATCATGACGTGGTCCAGTTCGTGACTCATGTGGACGGGAGTGAGTTCGTGGGAGCGAAAAGCGTACCGAAGGCGGTGATGGATTGCGGCGTCGTGATTAGTCTTCCACGCGTGAGCGTGCGCGATGACGGCAAGAGACGCGCGTTGAAGTCGAGACAGACAGCCCGACCGCGAACGGCACAAGAGACTGTGTTGAAGTCGAGACAGACAGCCCGACCGCGAACGGCACAAGAGACGCGCGTTGAAGTCGAGACAGACAGCCCGACCGCGAACGGCACCGCGGAGTGAGCTAGACCACTTGTGACCGCACCGCCCCGTACAGCCCACAAGCCTCCCCAACCGATTCGCTCGGCCTGCCGGCCTCGCTCATCCCTCGCGCTGAACTCGCACACGGAGGTGCGAGCGTCTCGCGCCACTGCCGGCTGCGGGGCGGTGGATGCCTCGCCGGCGCCGCCGGTCGGCGCCGGCGGGGGGAGGGATGGGGATTCGGGGCTATGCCGAGCCTCGTGCTCGGCACGCTGCGGTCGCAAGTTGCCAACGATCGAGCTGCTGTCGCTGTCGGAGGTGCTGTTTCAGTTGCCAACGAGACGCCGTCGCTGTCGCGGATACTGATGTGTCGAGACGCAATTACGGTCGTGGTGGTCGATGCACGGATTCGTAATTCACCTCAGTCCTCGTGCGCTAACCCACTACTTCCGCGTAATGATCCGGAGTTCGTCCTCGTCCGCCAGCTCGTGATCCTTCCCCACCTGCTGGTCGTCGTGTTTCGCCGACGGCCCGCTCACCCGCCCGAAGCGGAACCGATCCAAAAACTCGTCGCCGCCGATGTCGAGACAGGCGTCCTCGACGGTCGAGCCCGGCGGCAGCACCAGCGGCTCCTCGTAGTCGACGCCGCGGCCGGGCTTGTCCATGTAGATCCGGATCAGGCCCAGCTCCTCCCAGATGCGCTCTTTGAGCCCGTCGAGCCCCTTCTCCTCCTCGGCGGAGATGAAGATCGCCGCCTCGGGATCGATCTCGTGCTCCCGGAGGTTCTCCTTCACCGTCGGCAGGTACTCCTGGTCGATCAGGTCGGCCTTGTTGACCGAGACGATCGACGGCAGGTAGACGCGGTTGTCCATGATCGCGTCGATCAGTTCGTCGATCGACGGGTCGCCCCGCACCGTCACCTCGGCGTTGACGTAGCCGTGCTCCCGGAGCACGTCCTTGATCGTCTCTTTCTCCATCGACACCGAGTCGCTGACGGTGACCTGCAGCCCGCCAGTGTGGCCCTTGGTGATCGAGACGCTCGCGGGCTCGGTATCGAGCCGGATCTTGTTCTGGTAGAGCTCGTGCCGGAGGCGTTCGTACTGGTCGATCTCGAACACCGAGAGCATGAACACCACGAGATCGGCGGTCCGGACCACGGAGAGCACCTCCTGCCCGCCGCCGCGGCCGCTGGCGGCGCCCTCGATCAGCCCCGGCACGTCGAGGATCTGGATGTTCGCGCCGCGGTGTTTGAGCATCCCGGGGTTGACGTCGAGCGTGGTGAACTCGTACTCGCCGGTCTCGCTCTCGGCGTTGGTGAGTGCGTTGATCAGCGTCGACTTGCCGACGCTGGGGAAGCCGACGAGGGCGACGGTCGCGTCGCCGGTCTTCTCGACGGCGTAGCCGTGGCCGCCGCCGGAGGAGGACTGGTTCTCCAGCTTCTCCTTTTTCTCCGCGAGCTTCGCCTTCAGCCGCCCGATGTGGCCCTCGGTGGACTTGTTGTAGGGCGTCTCGGCGATCTCCTCGCGGAGTTCTTCGATCTCCTCCTCGAGTCCCATCGGCCGAAAATCCGCCGTGGCCGTCGTTAAAGCTGTTCCTTCAAACCAGTCACGGCGAGCGAACTGTGCCGACCTCCGTGTCGGCACCACTGAGACTGATGCCGTGACTGTGTTCAAACCAGTCACGGCGCGTGACCTGCCGCGCGCTCCGTCGCGCGGCCACGGAGCTCGATGCCGTGACTGTGTTCAAACCAGTCACGGGGCGCGAGCCGCGACGGCCTCCGTACCGTCGCCCCGAAGCGGATCCCGTGACTGTGTTCAAACCCCCTCCCCCGCGGCGCGTGACCGCTTGCCGGCTCCGTCCGGCGAGCAAGGAGCTAGACGCCGTGGCTGTGTTCAAACCAGCCGCGTCGACGAGCGCCGTCGGCTCTCGTCTGCCAGTCGGACGTAGTCCGACGACGGCGAGCGAACTGTGCCGACTCCCGTGTCGGCACCACTGAGCCTGATGCCGCGGCTGTGTCCAAAGCCAAAGAGGTTATAGATACGAAAGAGTGATTCACACCCACACACAATGGACCTACTCTTCCTGGGACACGTCGGCGTGTTCGTCGTCTCCGCGCTAGCCTGTCTCCTCTCGATCCCGCGGGCACGGCGGATCGAACACCCGGGCACCAGGAAGGGACTGGTCGCGCTGCTGCTCTCGGTTACCGTCTGGTCGCTGGGGTACGTCGGCTACCTGCTCGCGCCCACCGATCCGGTGCGGATCGCGTCGTACACGATCGGGTTCATCTTCGCGTTCGGTGCCGTCGCGGCGTGGGTGTACTTCTGTGCCGCCTACACCGGCCGCCCCCCGCGGCAGACGCCCTATCTCCGGCTCATGATCGGTGTGTTCCTCCTGTTCGTGGTCCTCAAACTCACCAACCCCGTCCACAACCTCTTTTTCACGACCGAGTGGACGACCGATCCGTTCCCCCACCTGGCGATCCAGCACGGGGTCCTCTACTGGTTCACACTGGGGCTGTCCTACGTCGTCATCGGGGTCGGCTTCTTCATGCTGATCGAGCGGTTCGACCACACCGGAACCGACAGCCGGCCGCTGGTCGTGTTGGCCGCGATAACGGCCGTTCCGGCCGGGGCAACCGTGTTCGGCGAACAGATCCCGTGGCTCCTGCCGCTGATGTACGAGCCCATGGGCGTCGCGGTGTTCGCCGTCGGCACGCTGTTCGTCTACATCAACCGCTTCGAGACGGTTCAACTGACCGGGGACAGCGACGAACCGGCCGTGTTCCTCGACCCGGATGATCGCGTGCGAGACTACAACCAAGCCGCGGCCGCGCTGTTCCCCGCACTCGAGGACTCGATCGGCAACCGAGTGGAAGAGATCGTCCCCGTCATCGCGAGCCGTCTCGACGACCCGGGCGTGCTGGAGATCGACGCCAGCGAGGGGAGCCGGTACTACCAGATCTCGACGACGCCGTTCACGACCGGCGGCGTAACCACGGGTCAGCTGGTGACGATCAACGACGTGACCGAGCGGGAGGCGTACCGGCAGCAGCTAGAGGAGAAAACCGAACAGCTCGAAGCGCTGAACCGCGTGGTCCGCCACGACATCCGGAACGACATGGCCGTCATCCGGGGATGGGCAGAGACCCTCACGCCCCACGTCGATTCCGAGGGACAGGACGCGCTGGATCGGGTGCTCCGGAAGTCCGACCACGTGATCGAGGTCACGGAGACCGTCCGGGAGTTCGTCGAGTCGCTCTCCGGCGACTCTGCGATCGAGCCGCGACCGACCAGCCTCCGGCGGCACCTCGAGACAGAACTGGAGGCCGTCCGGGAGTCGTTCGCCGAGGCGGAGTTCCGCGTCGACGGCGAGATCCCGGCGGTCGACGTGCTGGCCAACGAGATGCTCCCCTCGGTGTTCCGGAACCTCCTCGAGAACGCCGTCCGGCACAACGACAGCGAGACGCCCGAGATCACGGTCGACGCCGTCGAGACCGACGACGTCGTCCGGATTCGGATCGCCGACAACGGCCCCGGGATCCCCGACGAGCAGAAGGGACGGGTCTTCGGCAAGGGCGAGAAGGGGCTCGATAGCCCGGGGTCGGGGATCGGCCTCTACTTGGTGTACACGCTCACCGACCAGTTCGGCGGCGACGTGTGGGTCGAGGACAACGACCAGCGCGGGGCGGTATTCGTCGTCGAACTCCTGAAAGCCGACGCCGAGGGAGACCGTTCGTAGCGCACGCGGGCCGCCCGTAGATTGAACACCCGTCGCGACCAACAAACGGGTATGAACCTTCGAGCCGCCAGAGAGACCGATATCCCCGGGATCAGGGACGTTGCCAACCGCTCGCTCGCGGCGTCGTACGGCGACGTGCTCGACGCCGAGACGCGCCAGCGGGCAGTCGAGTCGTGGTACGGCGCCGAAGGCGACGCCGCGGGCACGTTGGCCGAGGAGATCGTGGACGGCCAAACGGTCGTGATCGTCGCCGAGGACGGCGACGAGATCATCGGCTTCGCACAGGCGTTCCTCGCGGGCGACTCCCCCCGAGTCGGCCGGATCGAGTGGCTCCACGTCCGCCCGGGTCGGCGGGGAGAAGGGCTCGCGAGCCGGCTGCTCGACCGGATCGAGTCCGGGCTGGCCGACCGCGGCGCCGACCGGATCGAGGCCAGCGTGATCGAGGCCAACGAGGCCGGCCGCGCGTTCTACGAGGAACACGGCTACGACCACGACCACACCCGGCAGGTCCGTATCGCCGGCGACCGCATCGCCGAACTGACTCTCGTCGGCGACGAGGAGATCCCGGACGACGGGGCCGGATCCGGGACCGAACGCCGCGAAACCGAGGACGGGAAGACGATCGTGATCGCCTACGACGAGAACGAACGGGGGTCGAACGGCCCGTTCCATCCGACCTACCTCGACGACGACCGCGACGAGCAGTACGGCTGGCACTGCGGGAACTGTGACAGCCTCGACGTGAGCGTCGGCTCGATGGACGAGTTCGTCTGTAACGACTGTGATAACCGCCGACGGGCGATGCGCTGGGACGCCGTCTACGGGGGCTGACCCCGTACCGGTCCGGCTGGCCGACAGCGGAACCCGTATATCGCTCACTCCCGGACGGTCGGCCGTGATCGACGGCGACGACGCGGCGCGCCGCTGGATGGAACTCGGCGAGGGGTGGCAAGCGGTCCTGCTGGGACTGCTGCTCGTCGCCGCGGTTCGACTCGGGCTCACGGTCCCGTGGTGATGTCCCGGTCGCTGCTTCCGGGGCTCGCGCTGCTCGTCGGACTGGGACTCGGTGCCCGGCTCCTTGCCGCCACCGTCCCGATGAACCACCTGATTCTCGCGATCCTACTCGGGCTGGCGGTCGGGAACCTCGTCGGCGTTCCCGACGCCGCCCGCGCCGGCGTCGGGACGCACAAGCTCTGGCTCAAGACGGGCATCGTCCTCACGGGCGCAAGCGTCGCGCTCGACCGCGTTGTCGCCGGAGGCCCGAAACTGCTGGTGCTGGTGGCGGGGGCGCTGACCGTGACGGTCCTGCTCGTCGAGGCGCTCTCCCGGCTGGCGTTCCGGATCGACGGCGAGACGGGCTCGCTGCTCGCGGCCGGATCCGGCGTCTGTGGCGTCTCGGCGGTCGTCGCCGTCGCCGAGAGCATCGACGCCGACGAGACGACGGTGGCCTACGCCGCCACGACGATCCTCCTGTTCGACGCCGTCACGCTTGTCGCCTACCCCGCGGTGGGAACCGCACTCGCGCTGCCGGATCGAACGTTCGGTATCTGGGCCGGCCTCACGATGTTCAGCACCGGCCCCGTAGCTGCCGCGGGGTTTGCGGTCTCCGAGACGGCGGGCGAGTGGGCGGTGCTGGTGAAACTGATCCGGAACGCCGCGATCGGCCTCGTCGCGGTCGCGTACGCCGGCGTGTACGCGAGCACGCGCTCGAACGAGAGCGCGGGCGACGATCGTGGGACTGTCGCTCGGCTCTGGGCCCCGTTCCCGAAGTTCGTCGTCGGCTTCGTCGCCGTCGTCGCGATCGCCAACCTCGGGCTGCTCTCGGGCCCGGAGGTGGACTCCCTCGCGAATGCCGCCGACTGGCTGTTCCTGCTGGCCTTCGTGGGGCTGGGGCTGGAGATCCGACTCGACGACCTGCGGGAGACGGGCTACCGGCCGGTGCTTGTCGTGCTGCTCGCGCTGCTCACAGTGTCCTCGGTCGGGCTGGCGGTCGTCCGAACGGTGTTCTGAGCGACCAGTAGTATTCGACGGGACCGATCCAAGCGGCGGCCGATGGCCGAGGAGGAGCCCACAGTCGGCGACCAGTTCTGGCGGTTCCTCGCGATCGAACGTGACGTGCTGGTGCTCTCGCTCGCGATGTTCGCGTTCAGCCCGGGGGTCCAGATGACCAGCAGCTACCTCCCAGTACAGGAGCGCCCTCGGCACCTCGGGGTTCGTGATCGGGCTGTACGGGACGGCCGGCAACGTGATCTCGGCGGTGTACTCCTCCCCCGGCGGCGCCGTCTCGGACCGACTGGGCTCGCGGTACGCGCTCACGGCGTTCGGCCTGCTCTCGACTGGGGTTCGCGGTCGTGAAGCAGGCGACCGACCCCTCGCGGCTGGCTGCGGGGTTTGCCGGCACCGAGACGTTCGGCCGAACCGCCTTCTTCGCCGGCCCCGTGCTCGCGGTGGCGGTCGTCTTCGGCGCCGTCGGCACGACTACTTCCTCGCGTTCGGGATGGAGTTCGAGGCCTACCGGTAGCTGCGTCGGAGTGAACTGTCGGACGAGCCCTGCCGGGACGTCCGAGCGAACCACTCAGGAAACCCAGCAAAAAGCTATTACATACGTTACCACAACTCGATGTGTGACTGGATACCAACAGACACTGAAACCGTTCCTCTGGCGTGCAGAAAACATCACTCCGGAGCGGGAAGTCGTCGCACGGACACACGAGGGGACGAAGCGGTACACCTACGACGAGTACGGCGACCGCGTTCGGCAGTTAGCGAACGCTCTCGAGGAAGCTGGCGTCGAAACCGGGGATCGTGTCGGGACGGTTTGCTGGAACACCGATCGACACTTCGAGACGTACTTCTCGGTCCCGAACACTGGGGCACAACTCCACACGATCAATCCGCTGCTGCCTGACGGCCACATTCAGCATATCGTCGCCGATGCCGAAGACAAGGTGATCTTCGTCGACCCGTCGCTGGCCGAGAAGCTGGCCTCGGCGTACGAGCCCGACGCCTTCGAGAGCGTCGAGCAGTTCGTGATCATGGGCTCGGAGGTTCCCGACCTGCCGCTCGAGCCCGTCACGGACTACGAGTCGTTCGTCGGCGACCAGCCGACGACGTACGAGTTCCCGGAACTCGACGAGGAACGACCCGCGGGGATGTGTTACACGTCGGGGACGACGGGCATGCCGAAGGGCGTCGAGTACACTCACAAGATGCTTCACGCCCACACGATGGCGTCGATGGTCCCGCAGGCGCTGGGTATCGACGACTCGGACGTGGTGATGCCGGTCGTGCCGATGTTCCACGTCAACGCGTGGGGGATGCCGTTCTCGGCGGCGGCTGCCGGAGCCAAACAGGTGTTCCCCGGACCGTCGCCGGAGCCGGAAGACATCGCCCGACTCATCGAAGAGGAGGGCGTGACGCTGACTGCGGGCGTCCCGACGGTCTGGCTCGGCCTCCTCGACTACGTGGAGCACAACGACGTCGATCTCTCCTCGCTCGAACGGATCGTCATCGGTGGGGCGGCGGCCCCGGAAGCGCTCATCGAGCAGTTCGACGAACTCGGCGTGGAGGTCCTCCACGCGTGGGGGATGACCGAGATGTCCCCGATCGGGACGGTCTCGAACCTGAAACACGACCTCGTGGACGCCCCGAGAGACCAGCAGTTCAACGTGAAATCGAAACAGGGGCTGATCGTCCCCGGCCTCGAGTTCAAAGTCGTCGGCGACGACGGCGAGGAGGTCGACTGGAACGGCGAGGCGTTCGGCGAGTTACTCGTCCGCGGTCCGTGGGTGACGATGGAGTACTTCAACCGGCCGGACGCCAACGAGGCGGACTTCGACGGATCGTGGCTCCGGACCGGCGACATCGTCACCGTCGACACGGACGGCTACATCGAGATCGTCGACCGGGCCGACGACGTGATCAAGTCCGGCGGCGAGTGGATCTCCTCACAGGAACTCGAGAATGCGATCATGGCCCACGACGACGTCAGCGAGGCGGCAGTCATCGGCGTGCCACACGAGCGCTGGCAGGAACGACCCGTGGCGATGGTCGTCGCCCCCGAAGGGACCGACCGAGACCAGTTGACCGACGAACTCCGCGAGATGCTCCTCGAGGCGTATCCGAAGTGGTGGGTTCCGGACGGGTTCGAGTTCATCGACGAGATTCCGAAGACCGCCACCGGGAAGTTCTCCAAGAAGGATCTGCGGGAGCTGTACGAGGGCGAGGAAAGCGAGCTACTCGACGAAGCCGCACCCGAAGAAGCGGCACCAGATACCGAAGACTGACCATCTACTCGCCGCCGACGATCTCGGCGACGCGCTCACGGTCGAACAGTCGCTCGCCCTCGGGGATCTCGGGGTAGGGGTCGCCCTGCTCGTACCCCGGCCACTCGCCGAACTGCTCGGGGTAGAGCTGCTTCGCGGTCATCTCCAACTGGAAGAGGTTCATCAGCGGCCCCTGCACGGGGTGGCCGCCGGGGTAGAACCGATCGTTCTCGATCGCGGTCAGCTCCCCGCCGACGGGGTCCTCGGCGATGGTCTCCCGGATCGACCCCACGTCGTAGTAGGCGTTGATCCCGTAGCGGTGGAGGATCACGTCGGGGTCGATCTCCAGCAGCTGCTCGTAGTCGTAGGACGTCTGGTAGTTCACGTCGTCGCCGGCGAACGCGTCGTCGGCGTCGAGCGGCCGGACGTGGGCGTTACTGAACCCCGCGGTGCTGATGCGGGATGGGTAGAACGTCCCCTGCATGAACAGCACCGAGGCGACCGAGGGGCGCTCGCTCTCCGGCGGGAGGTCGGCCTCGATCGTCGACAGGAGGTCGTCGTGGACCGTGGCGAGCTCCTCGTACGTCGAGCCGGCGCGGAACACGTCGGCGGTGCGGTCGGCGATCTCCCAGAGCGTGTAGTACTCGTACTCGTCGGCGCAGGACTCGGGTGGCTCGCTGTTGCGTCGGCTGAGCGTGTTGCCGAACCACGGGGCGACGTTCTCCCGGATCTCCTCGATGTCGCCCTCCTCCCAGCCGTCGAAGCTTGTCACGAGACACGGGTCGACGAGGTGGAGGTCGGAGTTCAGCTCGTAGAACAGTTCTTTGTCGATGGTGACACCGCTCTCGCCGGAGTTGAGCTGCTCGATGTCCTCGTGATCGAAGGAGACGCCGGGCAGCCGCTCGTAGTAGGCGTCGAGCGTGTTGCCGCCGGCCTCGGCGCTGAACCCCAGCGAGTTCACCGCGTCGCCGTGGCCGTAGGCGACTGCCATGTCGGCGTACAGCAGGCTGTACACCATCACGTTCGTCGGGACGCTGTCGAACTCGACTTCGCCGACGGGCGCCATCGACGCGGTGTCGCTGCTCGGCGTCGACGTACCATCAGTCGAATCGTCCGTCTCGGTCGCGTCGATAGTTCCATCGGCGTCGGTCGAGCTCGCGGTGCCGTCGCCGCCGGTACAGCCGGCGAGCAGGCCGCTCGCGCCGACCGAACTGCCGTACGTGAGATACTCCCGTCGTGTCAGGCCGTGGTCGTCGTTCATGGGTGGTGGAGTGAGTCAGTCGTCCGTCTCGCGCTCGGCCTCGATCTCGCGGGCCGCCTCGAGCACGAGTTCGTCGTCGACGTGGTCGAGCAGGCGGCGCTGTCCGTCCTTCCTGCGGCGCTCGGCCTCGTCGTCGGTGATGTACATCCCGAACCGTCGGTCGATCTCCGCCTCCCGGATCTCCGCGGCCCGCTCCGGGGTGAGGTCGTGATCGTCGGGGAACTGTTCCTCGAAGAACTCCCGCCAGCGGTCGCGGTCGCTCCACTCGCCGGTCCGCTCGCTCTCCGGGCGGACCCAGTCGTAGTAGCTGGCGAGCCCCTCGGGGTACCCCTGTCCACGGCGGGCGGCCTCGACGATGGCGACGCCGACGCGGGCGCCGTGGCCCGCGGCCGTGATTGCCTGCGGGCTCGTCGGCTGGTACGGGGAGGCGACGTACAGTCCGTCGACCGGCGTCGACCCGTCGGCGTCGGGGTACTCCCGGTCGAACTGCTGCTGGGTCTCGCCGTCGTACTCGTGGCGCTCGAACATCGCGTCCTCGTCATCAAGGCCGCGCAGGTACTCGCCGGCGTCGTACCGGGTGGCAGCGATCACCCGCCGGGCAGTGACCGGTTCGCCCGACTGCGGCCGAACGACGAACCCCTCGTCGCCGTGCTCGACCGACTCGACGAGGTCGGGAACGATCGCACAGCCCGCCTCCTCGGCGTGGTCGTGCAGCAGGTCGTAGAACGTCTCGATGTCGATGCCGGCGGGGAATCCGAGGTAGTTCTCGAGGTGGGCACACCGCTGGATCGACGAGCGCCCGCGGTCGAAGATCACCGTGTCGAGCCCGTTTCGGGCGGTGAAAACGCCCGCCGAACAGCCGGCGGGGCCGCCGCCGACGATAGCCACGTCGTGGTCGGCGTCGTGTCGGCTCGACTCGCTCATCGGCGATCGCCCGTGATGACGTCGACGACCCCGGCGCCGTCCTTCACGTACTCTCGTCGGGTCGGTGCCACGTCTCGGGGCTCCTCGTCGGCCATATGGTTTCGGTCGGCCTAATCCAATAAGGAGCTTTCGAAAGTTAGGCCCACCTAAATACGAGCCGAAGCTAGCGCGGCGCCCCACAACCGGGGCAGGTCGGGGGCCCTGAACCCGCCAGTGAGAGCCCGCAGTGTGGGCAGGCGTTCGACTCGTCGGGCGCGTCGACGGCGTCCACCACCTCCCTCGCCGTTTCCCGGACGGCGTCGACGGTCCCAACGTCGTCAGGTAGCGACGCCTCGCCCGCGAGCGCGTCGCCGGCGAACGTCAGCCGGTCGGCCACGAACGGCTCCGGGTCGTCGACGGTCGGAACGTCGGCGGCGACGGCCTCGCTCTCAGTGGAGTCAGCTTGCCCCAGCAGGCCGAGCGCCTCGGCGGCACGCGCCCGGACGGAGTGGTTCTGGTCGGCGACCCGGTCCGCGAGCGCGCCGACACAGTCAGTGGCTGCCGACGAGTCGGCTTCTGTGGCCGCGACGAACAGCTTCTGGCGCCGTCAACCGGACCGACCGCTCGCCATCGGTGAGAAACGGCGTGATTTCGGGGACGAGTGGCGCTGTCCGCTCCGCGTCCTCCCGGAGCGCCCGCAACGCCGCCTGCCGACTCTCGGCCGGCACCGTCTCGAACGCTCGTAGGCACGCGATCGCGTCGCCGTCGTCGCCCGCCCCGACCGATCGCGACAGCCGTTCGACCGGCGGATCCGCCGGCTCGTCCATCCTGTCGGAAGTGCCGCTGTATCCGCAAAACGTATCGGGGGAACGACTGACGGCTCGGTGACCCCCCGTATGTCGTTGTATATCGTCCCTTGTCGTTTACTCCTCAACCTGTTCCTGAATCGACGCCACGACGTCGGGGTTTCGTAGCGTCGACGTGTCACCGAGTTCGGCGCCGTTTGCGATGTCTTCCAGGAGTCGGCGCATGATCTTGCCCGAGCGCGTCTTGGGGAGTTCGGGCGTGAAGACGACCTGTTCGGGGCGGGCGATCGGGCCGATCGCGTCCTCGACGCCCTGAACGATCGCGTCGCGGAGCTCCTCGTTCCCGTCGTACCCGTCCTCCGTGATGACGTAGGTGTAGACGGCTTCGCCCTTCATCTCGTGGTCGCCGCCGACGACGGCCGCTTCGGCGACGCCCTCGACGCCGACGATCGCGCTCTCGATCTCCATCGTCCCCAGTCGGTGCCCGGAGACGTTGAGCACGTCGTCGACGCGACCGAGCACGGTGATGTAGCCGTCCTCGTCGACCTTCGCCCCGTCCTCCGGGAAGTACGTCCAGTCCCGCCAGTCGTCGCTGTCGATGTCGGAGTACTCCCGCCAGTACTCGTTGACGAAGCGCTCGTCGTTGTCGTACAGCGTCCGGAGCATCCCGGGCCAGGGCTTCTGGATCGTCAGGTAGCCCGCGCGTCCGGGCTCGACCTGTTCGCCGCTCGTGTCGACGATTTCGGCGTCGATACCCGGGAGCGCGGGGCCGGCGGAACCGGGTTTCATCTCCTTGACGCCGGGCAGGGTGGTGACCATCATCCCGCCCGTCTCGGTCTGCCACCACGTGTCCACGACGGGACACTCCTCGTTTCCGATGTGCTTGTAGTACCACTTCCAGGCGCGGGGGTTGATGGGTTCGCCGACCGTCCCGAGGAGGCGGAGGCTGGAGAGGTCGTGGCTGTCGGGGAACTCCGAGCCCCACTTCATGAACGCGCGGATAGCGGTGGGGGCCGTGTAGAGTTGGGTGGCCTCGTACTCCTCGACGATCTCCCAGAGGCGATCGCGCTCTGGGTAGTCGGGTGTGCCCTCGTACATCATCGTGGTCGTGCCCAGCGCGAGCGGCCCGTAGACGATGTAGGAGTGGCCGGTGATCCAGCCGATGTCGGCCGAACAGAAGTACGTGTCTTCGGGCTTGATATCCAGTACGGCGTGGGAGGTCCACGCCGCCCACGAGAGGTAGCCACCCGTCGTGTGTTTCACACCCTTCGGCTCGCCCGTGGTCCCCGACGTGTACATGAGGAACAGCATGTCCTCGGCGTCACGATCGACCGGTTCGACCGCCGCGCCCTCGTGAGCGTGGACGGTGTCGACCCAGCGCCGCTGGTCCTCGCGGAGATCGTGGCCGAACGCGTCGTCCTCGGGCAGGCGCTCGACGACGACCGTCTCGGTGTCGTGTTCGACGCCGTCGAGCCCCTCGTTGGCTTTCGCGAGGTGGTCGAGGGGATCGCCGCGGCGGTAGTAGCCGTCGGCGGTGACGAGATACTCGGAGTCGGCGGCGTTCATGCGGGTCGCGAGGGCGTCGGCGGAGAAGCCGGCGAAGACGACCGAGTGGGGCGCGCCGATGCGGGCGCAGGCGAGCATCGCGATCGGGAGTTCGGGGATCATCGGCATGTACATCGTCACCACGTCGTCCTCGCCGACGCCCATCTCCCGCAGCGCGGCCGCGAACTCGTTCACCTCGCGGTGGAGTTCCTCGTACGTGTACGTGCGGTTGGCCTCCTCCGTTGGCTCACCGACCCACTCGATCGCGGCCTCGTCGCCCCGTGCGTCGAGATGTCGGTCGAGACAGTTCGCCGAGGCGTTCAGCTCGCCGCCCGTGAACCACTCGAAGAAGGGGGGGTTCGACCCGTCGAACGTCTGGTCGTACTCGGCCTCCCAGTCGAGCATGTCGGCCGCGTCCTCCCAGCACTCCGGCCAGCTCTGCTCGAACTCCTCGTAGATATTCGGGTCCGAGACGTTCGCCTGCTCGACGAACGATTCGGGCGGCTCGAAGCTGTCCTGTTCCTCGAGCCGCGCTTCTAGCTCCGTGTCAGCATCCGACATAGTCACCACGATGGTGGGTCGGTGCAGACATAAACCCACCTACAACGGGACGGAAAGGGGAGTCGCGAACCGATCAGGCCAGCCCGATCTTCTCGCGGTAGCCGCCGTGTTCGGCCTCGAACACGTCCATGATTTCGCCCATCGTCGCGTACGCCTTGACCGCGGTGACGATGTACGGCATCACGTTCTCGTCGTTCTCGACGGCCTCGCGCAGGTCGTCGAGCGCGGCCTCGACGGCCGCGTCGTCGCGTTCCTGCTTGACCGACTCCAGGCGCTCGCGCTGGTGTCCGGCGACCTCCTCGTCGACTTTGAGCACCTCGGGGGAGGTGTCCTCCTCGGAGACGTACTTGTTGACGCCGACGACGGTCTCCTCCTCGTCCTCGACGCGCTCCTGGTACTCGTAGGACGCCTCCTGGATCTCGCGGTGGAAGAAGCCCTCCTCGATCCCCGTGAGCACGCCGTCGCGGACAGAGCCGTCGCCCATCTCCTTGATCGACTCGATGTACTCCATGGCCTCCTCCTCGACCTCGTCGGTGAGGCTCTCCACCATGAACGAGCCCGCAAGCGGGTCGACGCTGTCGGCGGCGCCGGACTCCTCGGCGATGATCTGCTGGGTGCGCAGCGCGACCCGGACCGCCTCCTCGCTGGGCAGCGCCAGCGCCTCGTCGTAGGAGTTGGTGTGGAGGCTCTGGGTGCCGCCGAAGACGCCCGCCAGCGCCTGAATCGTCACGCGGACGATGTTGTTGAGCGGCTGTTGGGCGGTCAGCGACTGCCCGGCGGTCTGGGTGTGGAACTTGAGCTTCTTCGAGGCGTCCTTCTCGGCGTCGTACCACTCGTCCATCACGCGGGCGTAGATGCGCCGCGCGGCGCGGAACTTCGCGACCTCCTCGAAGATGGAGTTGTGGGAGTTGAAGAAGAAGCTCAGTTGGGGCGCGAACTCGTCGACGTCCATCCCGCGGTCGAGGCAGTCCTCGACGTACGCGAACCCGTCGGCGAGGGTGAACGCGAGCTCCTGGACCGCCGTCGAGCCCGCCTCACGGATGTGGTAGCCCGAGATGGAGACGGGGTTGAACTTCGGCGTCTCTTGGGTCGCGAACTCGATCGTGTCGGTGACGATGTCGAGCGACGGCTCCGGGGGGATCACCCACTCCTTCTGCGCGATGAACTCTTTGAGCATGTCGTTCTGGAGGGTGCCACGGACCTCCTCGCGGGGGACGCCCTGCTCGTCGGCCAGCGCGAGGTACATCGCGTAGATCACCGGCGCGGAGGGGTTGATCGTGAACGAGGTCGACACCTCGCCGATGTCGATCCCGTCGAACAGGATCTCCATATCCCGCAGCGTGTCGACGGCGACGCCCTCCTTCCCGACCTCACCGAGCGCCATCGGGTCGTCGGAGTCGATCCCCATCAGCGACGGCATGTCGAACGCCGTCGACAGTCCCGTCTGCCCCTCCTCGATCAGATAATGGAAGCGCTCGTTCGTGTCCTCGGCGGAGCCGAAGCCGGCGAACTGGCGCATCGTCCACGTCCGACCGCGGTACATCGTCGGATACGGCCCGCGGGTGAACGGGAACTCGCCGGGGTTGCCCAGATCCTCCTCGTAGTCGAGATCGGAGACATCCGAGGGGTCGTACAGTCGATCGATCCCGAGGTTCGAGACCGTCGCGAAGCGATCCTTTCGCTCGCCGTAGGCGTCGATGGTCGGGTCCAACGTCTCCGCCTCCCACTCTTCGCGGGACTCGCGGATCTCCGCGAGATCCTCGTCGTCGTACATGGCTCTCCCTTTCGCCGGAACGATTATGAAGGGTTCGGCTCCCTGGACGGCGCGAGCCCGCGTCGTAAATCAGTTACTGCAATAGAGAACTCGATCGTCTGTCGACGAGATCCGCTCTCGGCTCGCTACTCGTCGCGCTCGACGACGCGAACTTCCGTCCCGCCGTCGCCGATGGACAGTTCGACGTGGTCGACGCTGCGGCGGTACTCGCTGGCGTGCTTGCCGGAGCTCCGGATGCGGACGCCCTCCCGGAGCAAGCCGGCGTCGACCAACCGCTCGATCTTCCGGTACGCGGTCGAAGAGGGGATGTCACAGCGCTCGACGATTTCGGTGGCCGAGAGGGGCTGCTCGCCGGTGACTTCGAGGACCGCACGGCAGTCGGGATCGTCGAGAACCGCGAGCAGATCGGTGATCTCGCTCTCCGCCTGGAGCAGTTCTTCGCCGGCAGTTTCCGGAGGACGGTTCTGTGTGGGCGGGACGGCGTAGCTCATACCCAACTGTGTGGGCCCTACTCCAACAAGCGTGAACCACGGATATCGTGGGGGGTTTATTAGGCCCTATCGCCCCGGCACGGTTCGGACGGCCCCCGGACCACCGCACTCAAGACCCACCGAACAGTAGGTGAGGGCATGAGTTCCGGTATCCGGGCGACGGTGACGTTCGACAGCCCGGCGGGCTGTCCTGTTGCCGGGTTCTCGCGAACGACGGGCGCCGTCGTCGAGAGTATCTCGACGAGCGTCTCTCCCGCGGGGGAGACGGTGACGGAGTTCCTCGTCGACGCGGACGAGGTGGCCGGCGACGCCGATCTGGAGCCGATCTTCTCGTACGGCACCGCGGACGTGTACCGGACCGAACACGTCGGCGACTGCCCGTGTGCGTGTCTGGGCGGGTTCGACTGCCCGATCCACCGCTACCTCGCCGACGGCGAGGAGCTCACGCTGGTGTTCCACGCCGCGGAGTTCGAGACGCTCCAAGACGCGATGGCGGCGCTGCGCGAGGAGTTCCCCTCCGCGGACGTCCAACAGCTCCTCCAGCCGCCGCTGTCGGGGAGCAACGATGACCGGCGGTTCGTCAACCGCGGGAAGCTCACCGATCGGCAGTTCGAGGTACTGCAGACGGCGTACCGGCAGGGGTACTTCGAGCGGCCCAAGGGGGCGAACGCGACCGAGCTCGCCGAGGAGCTGGGGATCTCTCAGTCGACGTTCACCGAACACCTCGTCGCGGCCCAACGGAAGCTGCTCGGCGACGTGTTCGCCGACGGGTAATCCGAGCAACCGTCGTCTCCGCTCGTCTGGCCCGATCGAAATCACTTAACCCCAAGCTCCGTTTGAGTCGAGATACAGATGCCACTCGCCCGAGAGACCGAGATGACACCCGAGGAGACCGACGCGTTCCTCGGCGAGAACGAGACGGGAGTGCTCTCCCTGGCGGAGGACGACGACCCGTACGCGGCACCGGTCTCGTACGGCTACGACCCCGAGAAGCGGGCGTTCTACCTTCGGCTGGTCTCGACACCCGAGAGCGAGAAGCGTCGGTTCCTGGAGGCCAGCACCAACGCGCGGTTCGTCGTCTACGGCGACGACGCGGCGGGTGCCGAGGAGGTGTACCGCAGCGTCGTCGCCGCGGGGACGCTGTCGGAGATCGACCCCGCGGAGCTCTCGATCGACCAGATCGAACAGTACGGCGACGCGAAGCGGCCGCTGTTCGAAATCTGGGGCGAGCCGAAGGAGGATCTCGACATTCGACTCTACGAGTTCGAGACGACGAACGTGACTGGCCGGCGCACCGAGGTCGACCGCGACGCCTGATCAGATCTGCGAAAAGTGGTCGGTGTCGGCGGGCGCAGAGCAGACCGGGCAACCGTTCTTCATGATCGCCTCACGCATCGGTCCGTTGACCTCGATCTGCTGCCCACATTCCTGACAGACGTACTCGTACTCCTTCATCTGTTGGTCACTCGGGGACGGGTGTACTCGTGATTCGACCCTATCCGAGAAAGGGGTTTCCTCTTAGGAGTGGGTGTCGGCAAATCCCACCGCGTAGGAACGGGCCCCGGTTCGCGGCGTGTGCGGGGTCGAAAGCCGGCAGGAGCGGCCCCTCCACGCTCACACACGATCACGGCGTCGGCTCCGTACTGCGGCCCGGAGGCCGCAATCGGTCGTGCGCCGTCGTCGGTCACACACAATCACGGCGTCGGCTCCGTACTGCGGCCCGGAGGCCGCAGTCGGTCGCGCGCCGTCGTCGGTCACACACGATCACGGCATGGGTTCAGTGACCGCGCGACGGAGCGCGCAGTGGCTCGTGCGCCGTCGT
This sequence comes from Halolamina sediminis, assembly GCF_001282785.1. NCBI lineage: Archaea > Methanobacteriati > Methanobacteriota > Halobacteria > Halobacteriales > Haloferacaceae > Halolamina > Halolamina sediminis. The sequence continues at coordinate 1,020,885 of NZ_CVUA01000001.1, read as the reverse complement.
CGGACTACGTGCGACTGGCAGTCAGAAGCTCCGCTTCTGACAACGTCACCGGAAGCCGACGGCTTCCGGTCGCCCGAGGGACGGAGTCCCTCGATGGCAGACGAGAGTCTCCGACTCTCGTCGACGTGGTCGGTTACAGCGAGTAGTCGTGCTCGCCGTCCTCGCTCTCGAGGAACGCTGTCAGCAGGTCGATCGTGGCGCGGATGTCGTCGCCGTTGGCGGTCTCGGTGACCGTGTGGAGGTAGCGTGTCGGGATCGAGATCGCGCCGACGGGTTTGGCGCCGTTGGTGTTCTGGAACCCCGCCGTGTCGGTGCCGCCGGAGGGGAGCACCTCGATCTGGTGGTCGATCTCCTCGTCCTCGGCAACCGAGCGGAGGCGCTTGTGGACTTTCGGCGTCGTGATGACGGAGCTGTCCTTCAGCTTGATCGCGGCACCGTCGCCGAGCGTCGTGACGTGCTTGTCCGCGCTGACGCCGGGGATGTCGCTCGCGATCGTCACGTCGAGCGCGATCGCGAGGTCCGGATCGACGTCGACGCCGAGGGCGGTCGCGCCGCGGAGCCCGACCTCCTCCTGCACCGTGGCACAGAAGTGGATCGTCGCGTCGGGGTTCTCGATCTCCCGGGCGGCTTCGAGCATCGCGAACAGGCAGACGCGGTCGTCGAGCGCCTTCCCCGTGACCGAGTCGCCCATCTGCACCGTCGTCTGATCCATCGTGACGAGGTCGCCGACGCTCACGAGCTCTTTCACTTCCTCGGCGTCGCGGCCGAGGTCGACGACGCGGTCGCCGACTTCCTCCTCGCCGTCGGGCTCCTCGTCGAGCGTGTGCGGTGGGACGGAGCCGAACACGCCGGTCACGTCCTCCTCGCCGTGGACGGTCACGCGCTGGGCGCGCAGCACACGCGCGTCCCAGCCGCCGAGCGCGTCGATCTTGAGGAAGCCGTCGTCGGTGACGTGCTTGACCATGAAACCGATCTCGTCCATGTGGGCGGCGACGGCGACGGAGTAGTCGGCGTCGCCCTCAATCGTGCCCACGACGTTGCCCATCGCGTCGGTGCGGACGTCGTCGGTGCTCGTTTCGAGTTCCTCGCGCACCAGATCGCGCACGCGGTCCTCGTAGCCGGGGACGCCCCGTTCCTCGGTTAGCTCCTTCAGCAGGTCGAAGTCGAAGTCGAACGCCATACCCCGTAGCACCGGCCGAACCGTCTAAAGCGGGGCGGTTCCGGCCAATCGTCGGGGGTTCTCCCCGCCGAGGGAACCCACGGGAGGTTCTCCCGCGTTTCGGAAACGCTTATCCGGCGTTCGGCGGCATTGGGGAGTATGGTCGACGAGGAAACCGAACGCGAACTCCGCGCACAGCTCACCGACGCCTTCGAGGGCGCCGACTTCCCGGTCGACAGTCAGATGGACCTCGTGCCCGCGCTCCCCGAGGGACCGAGCACGCGGTTCGAGGCCGGCGACGTGTCGTTCACCGCGATGGAGCTGGCCGCCAAGCTCGGCGGGCAGCAGGAGTTCCCCTACAGCGACGTCGACTCTCTCGTCGAGGACGTGCTGGAGGGGCTGGAAGCCGAAGGGATGCTCTGACCGACACGGCGAAGTTCCTGCCGGAGCCTCCGTGCTCCAGTACAGACACTCCGCGGTAATCGTGCTGTAAACCGATACGGCGACGTTTCTGCCGAGACCGCCGTCTCTCGGCGACAAACTCCTCGACCAACCGTAGCGCTGGGACCGTTCGCCCGTCGCGCCGGGAGAGTTCACCCGTCGCGCCGTGCCGTGCCCGCGCTCAGAGGAAGAAGATCATCAGCACACCTGCACCAATCACCAGTACCAGCCACGCTACGATGAGGATGAACAGTTGCTTCGCGTACCGTTGATCGTCCTCGGTGGATAGGTTTGCCATTGACGACAATAGCCGTTCGCCCCTTACTTAGGTATCGGTGCCGAACGCCGCCGGGCCAAAACGAGTCGGGGCTGTTTTTACCCCCCGGGAAGCAACCTCACGCCGTGCACGTCGCGTTCGTCTCCATGGAGACCGCCCACAGCGTCGAGCGTCGGGGGCTGGAGCGAGCGCGCCGGACCGCCCGCCTGCTCGCCGATCGCGGACACGAGGTAACGTACCTCTGTGCGCAGTGGTGGGGCGGCGACGCCGTGCCGACGTTCGAACACGAGGGGATCGAGTACCGGCGAGTGACCAGAGAGCCCGCGACTGGGGCGTTCGCGGCGAAACTCCCGACCGCGCTGTGGCGCGCGGGCGCCGATGCCATCCACGCGGTCCACGGGCCGCCGCGACACGTCGCCGTCGCCGAGAAAATCGGGACGATGCTCCGGACGCCCGTGCTCGTCGACTGGTTCGGCGACGGCGCGACCGAACCGGGGAGCCAGACGCGGGCCGCGAGCGCGGGCGACCTCGTCACCGTCCCCTCGGAGCTGATCCGCACGCGGGTCAGGGAGCACGGCGCCGAGGACGGCTCGGTTCGGGTCGTGCCGGAGAGCATCGACCTCGAGATGATCCGTGAAACGCCAGCCGACGACCGCTTCGACGTGGTGTACGCCCGCCGGCTGGACGAACACGCCAACGTCGGGACGCTCCTGCTCGCGCTCGCGGAGCGCCGGCGGCGGGACTGGTCGGCGGCGATCGTCGGCGACGGCCCCGAGCGCGAGGCCGTCGAGACCGCCGCGCGGGAGCTCCGCATCGACGACCGGGTCACCTTCACTGGCGCGCTGCCCGAGCGCGAGCGCGTGAGCATCTACAAGGGCGCCCACGTGTTCGCCCAGACTGCGGGCGTGGAGCCGTTCGCGACCGAACTCCTCCGCGCGCTCGCGTGTGGCTGTCTTGGCGTTGTCGAGTACCAGGCCGACTCCAGCGCCCACGAACTGGTCGAGGGCGTCGACCGCGGCCGCCGGGTCACCAGCCCCGAGGAGATGGCCGAGGTGATCACCGCGGCCGGGAACGTCCCACGCCGGGAGTACAACGAACTGTTCGAGCGGTTCGGTCACGACGCTGTGGTCGAGACGTACGTGGACTGCTACGAAGCGATCCGGGAGAGAAGCGGACTGTTCTAGCCTACTCCTCGTCCTCGTGTCCGGGGCTGTCGCCGCCGAACTGGAGGAAGAAGTACGCGATCAGCAGCGTCGCGACCATCGCGAAGGCGGCGCCGACACCCAGCGTCTTCGCGCTGTCGGGCACCGCGGGTCCGGTCGGCGCCGGCGTCTCGATACTCTCGACGACTTCGACTGACCCGACCATGCCGACCCCCTCGTGGGGGATACAGAAGTACTCGTGCGTACCAAGCGTCTCGAAGGTGTACTGGTAGCTCTCGCCGCCGGGGATGTCTCCCTGTTCGGGGTAGGCGTCCCGCGCGGGCTGCTCGGCGTCGAACCCGCCCGAGGCCCAGTAGTCGGCTCCGTCCGGAATGTTGTCCTCGTAAGCCGTCACGCTGTGGCCGACCGTCCCGACGTTCTCCCAGACGACGGTGTCTCCGACCTCGATCTTGATATCTGCCGGGTCGAACACCAACTGGTCGGTCATGTCGACGGTGTGGGTGGTACCGCCGCCGCCCCCACCACCGCCACCGCCGCCCTCGGTGCCGGTCGCGGTGCCGCCGTCGGTACCCGTTGAGGTACCGGTGTCAGTCCCGGTCGCGGTCCCGTTCGGCGTCGCGGTCTCGGTTCCCTCCTGTGCCGCCGCGGTCCCGGCCGCCATCGACGCGGCGGCGCCGGCGGTGCCCGCGCGAATGAACGAGCGGCGAGAAAGGGCGTCGTCGTTCTCCATACACCCGGCTTGTAGACGCCCGATAGTGAATACTTTGGTTCGGTCCGGGCGAGACACGTCTCCGACGGGAGTGTGCGCCCCACCACGGCGGCGGTGCGGTCGCGGTGGCGGTGGACGCCTCGCGCCGGCAGTCGTCGCCGTGACCGGCCTACCCGAAGTTCTCGACTTTCGCCCCCTCCGCGTCGCCGCCCGCAGCTTCGATCGCGTCGGTCGCCGACTCGACGAACTCGGCGAACCCGTAGACGAACACGCCCTCCTCGTCCGCGCCGGTCACGACCGAACCCACCGCACGCTCGAAGGCGGCGGCGTCGGCGTCCTCGCCCAGCAGCGTCACGTCCGCGCCGGCGTCGACGAGCGCGTCGAGGCGCTCCTCGTGGGCCGGCTCGCCGTCGTAGCGGTACACGACCGCGGCCTCGGCGTCGTTCTCGACTGCGGCCTCGGCGATCGCGACTGCGGCGCCGATCCCCGGCCCGCCCGCGAGAACGACCGCTCGCCGTTCGCCCTCGTAGTAGTCGTCGCCGAACGGGCCGGTGACTTCGACCTCGTTGCCCGACTCGAGCGCCGCGAGATAGTCGCTGAACGGGCCGCTCTCCGGGGCAACCTCGACAGTGATCTCGAACGTCTCGCCGATGCCCGGCGAGGAGAGCGTGTAGAAGCGGGCGTACTCCTCGTCGTCGATCTCACCGGAGAGTCGAACGAACTGGCCGGCGAGCCCCTCGAACCCCTCGGGCGTGTCGAACGTGAGCGTGAACGTGTTCGGGCCGACCGACTCGCGGCCGACGACAGTCGCGTTCATACCGCGACTTTCGCCGCCGCGCTAAAGCCGCTTTCCTTCGCGGGCGCCGGAGTTGGGGAACGAACGGTCGGTTTCGCCGTGTCTTACACGGTCGAAACTGACCGAGTGACCGGACGCTTCAGAAGGTTTTTGCGCGGGCCGTTGGTAGTTCGTGCCAGCATGCCTGCGGACTTCAACTGGGCCATCGGCGGGGAGGCCGGCGATGGCATCGACTCCACCGGGAAGATCTTCGCGAGAGCGCTCTCCCGGGCCGGGCGACACGTGTTCACCTCGAAAGACTTCGCTTCACGTATCCGGGGTGGGTACACGGCGTACAAGGTTCGAACCGCCATCGACCCGGTGGAGAGTACGGTCGACCGCCTCGACGTGCTGATCGCGCTGACCCAGCGCACCGTCGACGAGAACATCGACGAACTCCACGAGGGGTCGGTGATCATCTACGACGGCGAGCGCACGTCGATGCAGGACCTCGAGATCCCCGACGAGATGGTGGGGATGGACGTCCCCCTCAAGTCGCTGGCGGAGGAGGCCGGCGGCGCCATCATGCGCAACATCGTCGCGCTGGGGGCCGCCTGCGAGGTCACGGACTTCCCGATCGAGCATCTGGCCTCCTCGCTGGAGAAGCGCTTCAGCGACAAGGGCCAGTCGATCGTCGAGAACAACAAGACCGCCGCCGAGCTCGGCGCGGAGTACGTCGGCGACAACTACGCGACCGAGAGCGCCGAGTTCGAGTACGAACTGGAAACCACCGACGAGGACTACGTCCTGATCAACGGCGACGAGGCGATCGGGATGGGGGCCATCGCGGCCGGCTGCCGGTTCTACTCGGGCTACCCGATCACGCCGGCGACCGACGTGATGGAGTACCTGACCGGGCGCCTCGAGCACTACGGCGGCCACGTCGTGCAGGCCGAGGACGAGCTCTCGGCGATCAACATGGCGCTGGGCGCGGCCCGCGCGGGCGCACGGTCGATGACCGCCACCTCCGGCCCCGGGATCGACCTGATGTCCGAGACGTTCGGGCTGGTGGCCCAGAGCGAGACGCCGCTGGTGATCTGTGACGTGATGCGCTCGGGCCCCTCGACGGGGATGCCGACCAAGCAGGAGCAGGGCGACCTCGACATGACGCTGTTCGGCGGCCACGGCGAGATCCCGCGGTTCGTGATCGCGCCGACCACCATCTCGGAGTGTTTCTGGAAGACCGTCGAGGCGTTCAACTACGCCGAGAAGTACCAGACGCCCGTCTACCTGGTGTCTGACCTCGAGATGGCGGTCACCGAGCAGACGTTCCCGCCCGAGGCGTTCGACATGGACGAGGTCGAGATCGACCGCGGGAAGCTCGTCGACGAGGACGAGATCGACGAGTGGCTCGACGACGAGGGGCGCTTCCGGGCCCACGCCGCCACCGAGGACGGCATCAGCCCGCGCGCGAAGCCGGGCACGACCGACGGCGCCCACATGTCCACCGGGCTCGAACACAACGAGCTCGGCCGGCGGACCGAGGACACGGAGATCCGCGTCGAGCAGGTCGACAAACGCCAGCGGAAAGTCGAGACCGCCCGAGAGCGCGAGGACTGGACTCCGCGGGAGTTCGGCAACGCCGACGCCGACAACCTCGTCGTCTCGTGGGGGTCGAACGAGGGGACCATCGTCGAGGCGATGGACCTGATGGGCGAGGACGACCCCGAGTTCCGGTTCCTCTCGGTGCCGTACCTGTTCCCGCGGCCGGACCTCTCCGAGGCGTTCGAGGCCGCCGAGCAGGTCGTCGTCGTCGAGTGTAACGCGACCGGGCAGTTCGCGGACGTGCTGGAGCACGACACGCTCCAGCGCGTGGATCGAGTGAACAAGTACAACGGGGTCGGGTTCAGAGCGGACGAGCTCGCCGACGAGATCACGGAGGTGCTCCAATGAGCAGCGACGTTCGATTCATCGACTTCAAATCTGACAAGCAGCCCACCTGGTGTCCCGGCTGCGGCGACTTCGGGACGATGAACGGCATGATGAAGGCGCTGGCGAACACGGGGAACGACCCCGACAACACGTTCGTCGTCGCCGGTATCGGCTGTTCGGGCAAGATCGGCACGTACATGCACAGCTACGCGCTTCACGGCGTCCACGGCCGCGCGCTACCCGTCGGGACGGGCGTGAAGATGGCCAACCCCGACCTCGAAGTGATGGTCGCGGGCGGCGACGGCGACGGCTACTCGATCGGCGCCGGTCACTTCGTTCACGCGGTGCGCCGGAACGTCGACATGAGCTACGTCGTGATGGACAACCGCATCTACGGTCTCACCAAGGGGCAGGCCTCGCCGACCTCGCGTGAGGACTTCGAGACGGCGACGACGCCCGAAGGGCCGAAGCAGCCGCCGGTCAACCCCCTCGCGCTCGCGCTCTCGGCTGGCGGGACGTTCATCGCCCAGTCGTTCGCCTCGGACGCCCAGCGCCACGCCGAACTGGTGCAGGAGGCCATCGAGCACGATGGGTTCGGGTTCGTCAACGTGTTCTCGCCGTGTGTCACGTTCAACGACACGGACACGTACGACTACTTCCGCGACAACCTCACGGACCTCGCGGAGACCGACCACGACCCCAGCGACTTCGACGAGGCCAAGGATCGCATCATGGACCCCGACGGCGAGTACCAAGGGATCCTCTACCAGGACGAGGAGTCCGTCCCCTACCACGAGGCCCACGGCGTCACCGAGGACATGACCGAGATCCCCGACGGCGCACCCGAGAACGCGACGGATCTCGTCCGCGAGTTCTACTGAGGTCGTCCCCGGCTACTCGGTCTCCGTTCCGCCCGCTTCTTCTCGCTCGGCGATCATCGACGCCGCAGTGTCGGCCCAGCCGCCCCAGTAGAAGCCGGCGCTAACGATACCTGCCCAGCAGACGTACGTCAGCACCATCCCGACGTAGACGCCGACCAAGCCGTAGCCGAGCGGGATGGCGAGCAGGTACGAGGCACCGAGCAGGAAGACGAACGTGCCGACGAGTCGGGCGTAGAACGGCGTCCGGGTGTCGCCGGCGCCCCGGAGCGCCCCTGCGAGCGGGAAGAACACCCCGAAGAACGGCATCGACACGGCGAAGACGCGTGTGAACGCCACCGCGTACCCCCTCGTGGCGGGGTCGTTCGTGAACACGGCGACGATGCGCTCGGCGCCGGCGAACATCGCGATCCCCGCCGCCGTCAGTAGCGCGAAACTGAGGACGAGCAGCGAGACGGCGTTCCGTCGGGCCTCGACCGCCTCCCCCTCGCCGAGCGCTTGGCCGACGACGATGCTGGTGACGGTGCTGGCCGACCGGTAGAGCGGGCCGGTGAGTTGCTGGTACACCCGTCGGCCGATGTGGTAGGCGGCGTTGGCCTCCGTCCCGAACAGCAACAGCAGGGAGTTGAACGGGAAGTTCGCGAGCGAGCTGCTCATCCCCTCCGCGAACGACGGCAGGCTGACTCTAACCACCTGCCGCGCGACGGTCGTGTCCCACGTCGGCTCCAACGAGAGCGCGGTCCGGGGCGTCGCGATCGCCGCCGCGACGAGGCCCGCCTCGATCGTCCGGCTGATGGCCGTGGCCAGACCGACGCCGACGATACCCATCCGCGGGAACTGCCAGAGGCCGAGACCGAGAGCGACCGTCAACACGGCGTTGACGAGGTTGACGCCGCCGTTGAGCACCATCGGCGTTCGTGTGTCGCCGGCGCCCTGGAGCGCTCGCGCGCCGACGAGGCCGACGATTCGCATGGGGGCGACGCCGAAGACGAGCGTGAGATAGAGGCCGCCGAGTCGGGCGACTTCCCGTTCCGCACCCAAGAGCGCGATGAGCGGTCGGGCGTAGAACAGCCCCACCGCGACGAGTGGGAGCCCGCAGAGCCCGCCGATGACAAGCGCCAGCGTGATGGCGCGGTCCCGGCTCACTTCGGCGTCGCGCCCGGTGTCCTGACTCGACAGCGTGATCGCGCCCGCACCCAGGCCCAGGCCAACCCGAAGCGGGAGTTGGGCGTAGAGGTCGGCCAACCCCACGGCAGCGACGGCCGCAGGGGAGAACAGGCCGGTGACGATGATGTCGACGGTCCGCATCAGCGTCGTGAACGTGTGCTGGACGGCGACGGGCCAGCCGAGACTGGCCGCGCGTCGCCAGATCCCCCCGACCTGTCGGCCGAACAGTTGCATCCAGCTCCCCAGACGGGACAGTGGGGTAACAAAACACGGATGGGAGCAAGCCTGCGGGTGTTTCGGTAGCGAAGCCGTGACTCAGTCGGGACCGAGCCCGTACGGGAGATCACGGCGGGCCGATTCCGGTCGTTCCGCTCCATCCGAGCCGGTGGGAACTGCCGGCGTACGCCACGGATTCGCAGCGTTGGCTGCGGAGTTAGCAACACTCATTACGGACACGGCGTTTCGTGTGTTCATGTCCGACCGTTTTGACGTGGTCATCGCCGGGGCCGGACCCGCGGGCGCACAGTGTGCCCGCGACCTCGCCCAGCGAGGCTACGACGTCGTCCTCCTCGAACTGGAGTCGGAGGACGAGTTCCCGCGTCAGAGCAACAAGTCGACCGCCGGCACGTTCCCGTCGATGATGGCTGCCTTCGGCGTCCCCGACGACGTGGTGATGAACTACACCGACGACGTGGTACTGGAGTCGCCGAACCGTCACTACGTCCAGAATCAGCCCGGCGCTGTACTGGAGTTCGCCGAGTTCAAGCAGTGGATGGTCGAGGACGCCCGCGAGAAGGGTGCGGAGGTGTGGTTCGACGCCCGCGTCTCTCGACCCATCAAAGAGGACGGCAAGCCCGTGGGCGTTCGCTACAACGGCGACGAGGAGGTGTACGCCGACATCCTCGTCGACGCCACCGGCCCCGCCGCGCCGCTGGCGAAGGATCTGGGCGTCAGCGACCTCAAACGCGGGAAGCAGGCCATCGGCGTCGAGTACGAGCTCGAAGGCGTCGAGATCGACCACCCCGACTACGCCGACCTGACCGACTCGATGATGCTCCGACTCGACCACGATCTCGCACCCGGCGGCTACTCGTGGATCTTCCACACCGGCGGCGACGAGGCCAAGGTCGGGATCTGCTACATCCAGAACGACAGCCACCAGCGTCACGGCAAGGAGGGGATGGGGATCGACGACTACCTCCAGTACTGGCTCGACACCGACCCCCGTTTCGAGGACGCCAAGCGCATCGAAGGGAAGGTCCACCGCGGCTCGGCCCACATCCAGACCCCGGGCGAGCTCAGCACTGACAGCTTCATGGCGATCGGCGACACCGTCCCCACCATCGACCCGCTTTGGGGCGAAGGGATCCACAAGGGGATGCAGTCCGGCCGCGCGGCGGCGACGACCGCCGACCGCTGTCTCACGCCCGAGGACCCCGACACGTCGGCGTCGGCGATGGCGGTGTACAACAAGCTCTGGCACAGCGAGGTCGCCCCGCGGGCCCGCGAGCGCCTGCTCATGACCGAACTGCTGTATCTCGCGCCGAACTCCCGGTACGACACGCTGATGGCCGACCTGAACGAGACCGAGGAGGAGACGCTGGCGAAGGTCAACGCCGGCGACGTCGGGGCGATGCGGAAGCTACTCCACCTGAGCGACGTGCCGCTGCTCGCGAAGTTCGCACGCGAACGGCTCTCCGAGTAGGCGGAATAGACGACGGCGCGCGACCGACTGTGGCCGTCGTACCGCAGTTTCAGAGCCCATGGCGTCGTCGTGTGTACCGATCTCGGCGCGCGACCTGCCGCGACCGCTCGACTGCCCCGGCCGCAACGGCTTTTCCTCGCAGGAGCCACTATCTGCGTACATGAGCGAGACACCGACCGGCGACGAGATCGCGACGGCCGAGGACTGCCCGCGCGCAAGCGGCATGCCGATGCTCGGCATGGGGACGTGGGAGCTGACCGACGAGCAGACCTGTCCCGAGGCGGTCGCGACCGCGCTGGAGATGGGGTACCGCCACGTCGACACCGCACAGGCGTACGGCAACGAACATCTGGTGGGTGACGGGATCGCCCGCAGCGACGTCTACCGGGAGGACGTCTTCCTCGCGACGAAGATCTGGAACTCGGATCTGGGGTACGACGACGCGATCGACGCTGCCTACGACGCCGTCGACAACCTCGGCGTCGACGCCGTCGACCTGTTGTACGTCCACTGGCCGGCGGAGGCGTACGACCCCGCGGAGACGTTCCGCGCGTTCGACGAGCTGGTCGAGGAGGGGGTCACCGACCGCATCGGCATCTCCAACTTCGAGCCCGACCAGATCGAGGCGGCACAGGCGGCGGCCGACCACGAGATATTCGCCCACCAGTTCGAGTGCCATCCGCTACTCCAGCAGGAGGCGGTCCGCGAGACCACGAAGGAGCACGACATCGAGCCCGTCGCGTACTCCCCGCTGGCCCGTGGCGAGGTGTTCGGCAACGAGGTCATCAGCGACATCGCGGGTTCCCACGGCGTCAGCGAGGCGCGAGTGAGCCTCGCGTGGCTCCGCGAGCAGGGAGTCACCGCGATCCCGAAGGCATCCAGCGAGGCCCACCTCCACGACAACTGGGCGTCGCTCTCGCTCCAGCTCAACGACGGCGAGCTCGAAGCGATCGACGAGCTGGCGGAGAGCCGGCGGATGGTCGACCCGGATTTCGGCCCGTGGCACCGCTGAACTGTCGGAGAACTGTCGTCTGACGCCCGTCGGCCGCACCGCAACTTTCACCTCGGCGGGACTGCTCTTCTCGCTCAATGCAAGGGCAGCGAACCGGACTGATCGACGCCATCCGCATCGACGTCGCCCGCCTCCACGCGACGTGGATGGAGCTGGTGTTCCCCCGACAGCTCGACCCCAGTAGCGTGCTCGGCCGCTGGGAGCCCGAAACCGGCGGCCAGAAGGCCGCCTACTACGCCTGGGCCGCGCTGGGGATCCCGCTCGTGATGATCGGCTACCCCCTCCTCCTGCTCGGCTTCGCGACGCGGTACTACGCCGGCAAGCTCGACTCCGCGACCACCCGACTGGGGATCGTCGGCGTCGTCCTCGTCGCCGCGGTGGCGTGGGGGCTGTTGACCGTGGGCGCGTGGGTCCGGCAGTTCTCGACGAGCGGGCTGATCGCCGTCGCCGCCGCGGGCGGGGTCGCGACCGTCTCCGCGGGGCTCGCGGTCGTGTTCTCCCGCCGTGGCGGACGCCTGACGAGCGTCCTGTTCGCCTACCCCGCCGCGACGACCGCGCTGTTTCTCCCGCCGGTCGTCGCCGCGCTGTACTCGCCGGCGCTGGCGGGCGTGCTCACGGGCAGCACCAACCTCGCGATCTGGATCCTCGACAACGTGCTCACCGTGGGCGGGCTGAACGAGATCATCCGGAGCCGCTTCGCGCTGGAGGGACCGGCGTACGTCGCGATGTGGTTCGGGATCGCCGTGCCGCTGGGCTGGCTGCTCGGCGCCGTCGTCGCGCTGGCGGACGTGATCCGACCGAAGCAGGAGGGGTCGAACGCCTCCGGTAGCGCGGGCCAGTTCTAGGACTGCTCGACGGTCTCGTCCTCGGTAACGCTCTCCTCCTCGACTTCGTCGGTGACCCGTGACGCCACCCGGACGCCGATCAGCGAGACGACGATGCCGGCGACGATGAACCCCAGCAGGCGCTGGCCCGGCTGGAACGTGATCTCGACGGTCCACACTGACAGCGTCAGGTGGGGGATGTCCGCCTGCTGTTCGAGGAAGTAGCCCGCGAAGCCACGGATCACCAGCCCGACCGCGACGACGCCAAAGGGGAGGTTCAACACCGGGGAGGAGAGCCCGTCGTCGCGGATGCGTTCGTCGATCAGCCGGCCCGCGGAGGCCGTCAGTGCCGCCAGTGCCAGCCACGGCACCGCGTCGTAGACGAACAGCACGGACTGGATCAGGACGGGTTCGGTGCCGGCCTCGGTCGCTGAGAGCCCGCCGAAGAACGCCCCGACCAGCGCCAGCCCGGCGCCGACGGCGTACGTGACGACGGAGACCTGCCCGGAGTACAGCGCCTCGCGCACCTGTTCGGGCGTGTTCTCCAGCCGATCGTCGATCGCGAGCCCCTTGTACAGCAGCACCGCGCCGAGCAGCGAGGCCAGCCCGGCCATCGCGATCTGGGGCGAGAACTGGATCGCGAGCGCGGGCAGTACGAGAAGGGCAACGCCCAGCGGCACCAGCACAGTCTGGCGCATCTCCTCGTCACCGAGGAACTGCTTGAGCAGGTAGTACGTCGACTCGATGTCGCGGGCCTGCCGGACGACGACGCGGTCGACGCTGTCGACGCCCACACGGGACTCGACGATGGGGACCACGCGCTCGTCCTCGGCGCTGTCGACGACGACGATCGATGAGTCGGGGTCGTAGCGCTCGATCAACTCGTCGATCTGTCGGGCGATCGCGCGGTCGGCGTTCACCCGCGAGTCGGCGCCGCCGGAGACCACCGCGACGGTCGCGTCGTCGCCGCTGTCGGTCAGATCGCGCGTGACACGGAGGGCTTCGAGCAGGCAGTTGACGCTCGCGTCCTCGGGGTCGGCGAGCCCCACGTCGGTCACGAGCGAGCGCACCGCCTCCCAGCCGGCGACGGGCATCGCCGCGCCCGTCTTGGCGCCGACGTCGTTCGAGCGGTCCACACAGAGGACCAGCGTGCTCACGGGCGGAGCGAGGGGCGCCGCGACGTTAAGCTTCGGGTCGGCCCCACAAGATCACACGAACGCTCGATCGGGGCGGGCACGCTCACGCCCGGAACCGGAAGTCGAGCCCCCCGTCCTCGCCGGTGACGCGGCTGGCGAGCCCGGCGCCGAAGGCGTACGCGACCGAACGTGCACCCATTCCCACGCGGGCGAGCGGGCCGCGCTGGGGTTCGAACTCCCGGACGGCGACCTCCTGACCGAGTTCCGTTTCGAGGCTGTCGGTGACGTCCTCGCGGGTGCCGATCTCGTCGATCAGCCCCATCTCGGCTGCCTCGGTCCCCAGGTAGATCCGGGCCTCGGTGTCCCGGATCTCCCCTTCGCTCAGCTCCCGGCCCTCGGCGACGCGGTCGACGAAGCGGTCGTACAGCCCGTCGATCAGGCTCTGAAGATACTTCCGTTCCTCGTCGTCGATCTCCTTCAGCGGCGTGCCGGCGTCCTTGTACTCGCCGGCGGTGAACTGCTCGTAGCTGACCCCCAGTCGGTCGGCGAGGTCGGCGACGTTCGGGCGGGAGCCGATCACGCCGATCGAGCCGACGATCGACGGCTCGCGTGCCCAGATCTCGTCACAGCCCGACGCGATCCAGTAGCCGCCGCTCGCACACACGTCGGTCGCGTAGGCGACGGTGGGGCCGTCGAACCGTTCGGCGGCGTTGCGGATGTCCTCGCTCGGGACCACCTCGCCGCCGGGGGTGTTGAGCTTGACGAGCAGCGCGTCGACCGCAGGATCGTCGTCGGCCCGATCGATCTGGTCGGCGATCTCGTCTGCGGTCGCGCCCACCGGGCCGCTCGGGATGGGGGCGTTGCCGCCGCCGTCGCGGGTGATCGGCCCCTCGACGCCGACCTCCGCGACGTTGTACGCCGGGAACTGGCTCCCGGCGACGTTGGCCAGCATCCGGACGGCGCCGGCCGCGAACGCAAACACGAGCAGGATCCCGAGCAGATCCGCGAGGTCCGCCGCGAACTCGACGAACAGCAGCCAGGCCGCCACCAGCGTGACGAGCGTGCCGCCGGCGACGAGGAGGAACCGTCCCAGTCGGTCGTTCGTGTCGGTCATGAGCGCTACTGCGGCGCGGTACTACAAAAAGGATGGCCGAAACGGCGGCGACGGCGTCACCAGAACGCGAAGCGTTCTGGTTGGCGAACGAGAGCCAGTGGCTCTCGTTAACGCCGCCGCTGGCGGCTCGTTGCGGCGTCGAAAAACGGAAGCGATTCTCCGAAACGTTACAGCAGGCCGGTCTTCTGCAGCTTCATCAGGTCCTCGGTGTCGAGGGTCTCGCCTTCCTTGAACTTCTGGTAGATCTCCTCGGCCTCTTCTTTCTCCTCTTCCATCTTCTGCTCGCGCTCGTCCTTGCGCTCTTCCTCTTCCTCCTTGTCGAGCTCGCGCAGGCGCTTCTGGACGCGGACGAAGTCCTCGTGGTGGCGGTCGGCCGCCTCCTGAGCCTCGACGAACAGCTCGTGCATCTCGTCGGCCTCGTCACGGATCTCGTCGGCCTCGCGGTAGGCCTCGATCATCTCGTTGTGGTGCTCCTGGGCCTTGTCCGCCAGCTCCGTCACCTTCTGGTGGTGCTGGCTGGCCTCCGAGCGAACCTCCTCGGCCTTCTCGATCTTCTCCTCGAGCTCGTCGCTCTGATCGACCTTCTCCTCGCGCTCGGCGAGCTGCTCGCGCTTGTCCTCGATCTTCTCGATGAGTTCGCGCTCCTCCTCAGCCGAGAGCACTTCGGTCTGCTGTTTGAACTCGAGGTCCTCGATCTCCTCGCGGAGCTCCTCGGCGTCCTTGCCGTCGTCGAGCTCGAGGTCCTCCTTCATCTCCTCGACCTCGTCGAACAGCTCGTTCGCGTCGGCGTTGAGCTCGTTCCGGCTCTCCTTGTGCTCCTGAACCTGCTCGTTGAGCTCGTCGCGCTGCTCGCGATGCTCCTGTGCCTCGTCGACCTTCTCGCGGGTCTTGGCGTTCAGATCGTCGCGCTTGGAGGCGCGCTCGGAGGCGATCTGGTTCAGGTCGTTCCGTCGATCCCGGAGCTGGCCGGCGAGCTTGATCAGCTCGCCCTTGGAGCCGTTCTCCAGCTTCTCCTCGGGGAGATCGACGTTGTCTTCTTCACTCAGTGCTTCGATGTCGTACTTCTCGAGTACGTCCTGTTTCGTTACCATGCTAATCGAACCTCTGTACCATCCGCCCTCCGGACACAGCGGACGCTCGTGGGGCCGCAGCAAATCGTGGATAAGAGTTCCCGATCATTCTGCGTGCGGTGCCACCAGCGCCGGAGGCGTTCTGGTACCTCAGCGTAAGGTAGTAGCGTAGTTAAATTCTTCGGTGGTTCACGGGTGTAATTGCGTCACACGGCCTCTACCGCCCGACACGGACTCACACACTCGTCGGGAGGTCGACCCGGTCCGGCAGACACTTCCCGGGGCGTCGCCGACCCGCAGGCATGAACGACGCGGACGCGACGAGCACCGAAACGGGCCACGTCGAGCGAATTCGCGCGCGTGGCCACGAGAACGTCTCCGGCGAGCACGGGAGCACCGTCGAGGTGACCACGGACGACTGGCTCACCCCCGCCGGCGACTGTATCGTCGGCGTCGAAGCCGACACGACCCCAGCCGACTTCGACGACACATTCGTCGACGCCTGCCAGTCGAGCGAAGCGACGATCACTGCCGAGTTCGCGGTCGACTCCGGCGGGGAGACGCTGACGGACACGATCACCGGCCGAGGCGACCCGGAAATCACCTTCGAGGGCGACCGGAGCCTCGTCGGCCGGACCAGCGAGTACGTCGACGGTCGAACTGTCTTCGTCGGCGCCGACGGCGCCGCCGCGGATCTGGACCGGGAGCTGATCGACGCGCTGGCCGACGGCGCGGCGCTGACGCTGACGCTGACCGTCGAACCCGGCGAGAGCTGACGGCGTTCGCCACGCAGTTTTTGGTCCCCCGACCGGACCGTTCGGTATGAACGACGACGCCGAGGAGCGTGCGGACGAGCCATCGAGGAACATCAGTGGCGGCCCGGACGGCGGCGGGGAAGCGGTCACGGCCGTCGACGACGGCGAACCAGCCAGTCGGGCCGAGGCAGTCGTCGACGAACTCGGCGAGATGTACTGGCAGAAGGCCTACGGCGGCCGGGAGGGGTTCGAGTGTCTGGTCCGGACGATCCTGAGTCAGAACACCAGCGACAAGGCCAGCCAGCCGGCCCACAACAGTCTCATGAGCCGGTACGGCTCGCCGGCGAGTGGAGCCGGCGAGGAGGGAGGTGACGAGACCGACCTCGCCGAGTCCCTCGCCGCCGCCGCACAGGACGAACTCGCCGAAACGATCTCCTCCGCAGGGCTGTACAATCAGAAATCGGAGACGATCATCCGCCTCGCCGGCCGCGTCGTCGAGGGGTACGGTGGCGCCGACGGCTTCGACGAGTTCGTGAAGTCCGGCGACCCCGGCGACGTCCGGGAGACACTCTTGGAGATGAAGGGCGTCGGCCCGAAGACGGCCGACTGCGTGCTACTGTTCTCCGGGGGTCGCAACGGCGTCTTCCCCGTCGACACGCACGTCCACCGGATCGCCCGCCGGATGGGGCTCGCGCCCGCCGACGCCGACCACGAGCAGGTCCGACGGGCCATCGATGCCGCCGTCCCCGGCGAGAAGTGCGGGTTCGGCCACACCGCGATGATCCAGTTCGGCCGGGAGTACTGCACCGCTCGCGAGCCGGCGTGTCTCGACGGCCCGGAGGCGTGCCCGCTGGTGGAGTACTGCGATCAGGTCGGCGTCGACGAACTGTCGGGCGAGGTCGTCGATCCGGCCGAGGTCGTCGACAGTTGAGACGCGTCGAAGGGGCCGTTACGGCTATTTGAACCGGAACGTCTCCAAGTTCTTCGGCGCGAACGTGCGCATGTTGAACTCGTGGTACAGCGCCGAGGAGAAGTCCTGCACGGAACTCTCGTCGCCGTGGACACAGAGCACCTTCTCCGGGCGCGGACTCATGTTCCGGACGAAGTTCATCAGCCCCTCGCGGTCGGCGTGGCCGGAGAAGCCGTCGACGGTCTCGACGTCCATCTTCAGCGTGAGCTTCGAACTGCGACCGTCGCGGCCGGATCCGAAGTCCGAGACGGGGATCTCGTCCCAGCCGTTCTGGATACGCCGGCCGAGGGTCCCCTGGGCCTGGTAGCCGACGAAGGTGAGCGTGGAGTCCTGATCGCTGCCGAGGTGGCGCAGCCACGACATGATCGGCCCGCCGGTGACCATCCCGGAGGTGGAGAGGATGATCGACGGTCCCTCGTCGACGACCTCCTGGCGCTCGTCCTCGCCGCCGTCGATGTGGTTGAACTGTTCGGCGAGGAACGGGTTCTCGTCCTCGTGGAAGATGCGGTCCTGCAGGTCGTCACGCAGGTACTCGGGATAGGTGGTGTGGATCGCCGTCGCCTCCCAGATCATCCCGTCGAGGTGGACCGGCATCTCCGGGATCTTCCCGGTCCGCATCGCCTCCTCGATGACGAGCATGATCTCCTGTGACCGCCCGACCGCGAACGCCGGGATCAACACCTTCCCGCCCTTCTCGTGGGCTTCGTTGATCACCTCGATCAGCCGGCGTTCGGAGTCCTCCTGATCGGTTTGGTAGTCGTTCCGGCCGCCGTAGGTGGACTCCATCACCAGCGCCTCGACCCTGGGGAAGTCGTTGACCGCGCCGTTGAACAGCCGCGTGTCGTCGTAGTGGATGTCGCCCGAGAACGCGACGTTGTACAGCCCGTCGCCGACGTGGAAGTGCGAGACGGCCGAGCCGAGGATGTGGCCCGCGTTGTGGAACGTGAGCTTCAGGTCGGGCGCGATGTCGGTCACGTCGCCGTACTCCAGCGGGATGCAGTGCTTGATGGCCTCGCGCACCTGCGCGGAGTCGTACGGGGGCGTGCGACCCTCCTTCGCGGCCACGTCGAGGTAGTCGAGCGTGAGCAGCCCCATCAGGTCCCGCGTCGGCTCCGTGCAGTAGATCGGGCCGTCGTAGCCGTACTTGAAGAGGAGAGGGATCAGCGCGGAGTGGTCGAGGTGGGCGTGGGTCAGCACGACCGCGTCGAGGTTCTGGGCGCCGGCGCCCAGCGCCTCGGGGATCTGGAGGTACGGCACCTCGCCCTCGGCACCAGGCTTGTCGCCGCAGTCGACCAGCACGCGCGTCTCCGCGGTGTTGAGGATGAACGCGGCGCGACCGACCTCGCGACAGCAGCCTAGCGTGGTGATCCGGACCCACTGCTCGTCGGCCATCTCCTCGCGGTGAATCTGCCGGCCGACGCGTTCGAGGATCTCGCGGCGCTCCTGCCGTTCCTGCTTCAGGAAGTTCCGGACGTTCGAGACGGTGGAGGACTCGATCGGCGGCGTGCGGACGACCTCGGGGGTCCAGCCCACTTCGCGGGTGATCTCCCGGAGCGTGGAGCCGTGTCGGCCGATCACCATACCGGGCTTCTCGGCCTCGATGACGACCTCGCCGGTGTCCTCGTGGAAGTCCAGGTCCTCGACCCCGGCTTCCTCCGGGATCACGTCCATGACCTTCTCGCGGGCCTCGGCGGGCCGCGAGAGCACGTCGGGATCCGGGCGGACCGTGATGCGCTTGCGAAGCTTGGAGGCGAGCTGGCGGACCAGGTTGCCGTCGCCGGCGAACTCCTTGGGGTCGCGGGTGTAGACCACCAGCTCCGGCCCCTCGTACTTCACGTCGGTAATGGAGATCGTGGACGGGATCTCTGCCTCGATCTCACTTTTCAACTCCTCGAGTTGCGTATCTACTTGACTCATATGTCGAAGACGCTCGCGTCGACAGCGTACCCGACGCGAGAGTGGCGGTGATTCTCTCCGGTGTAGCCGCGCGGGAAAGTACGGCGAGAACCCGCTTACCCGGAGGTATTTCCGCGCGGCAGTAAAAGCCTTCCCAAACCGGTAGCGGGGCGACATCCTTTTTCCCGTGCCGGCCAACCCCCGGGCGTGTTCGAGGACGACCCCGTCGGCGAACTGCCCGCGGCGACGCTGTGTCACCTCGTCGTCGGTGCGGCCGGCGACGAACAGTCGGCCGGCGACGAGGACACTGAAACGCTCCTCATCCACAAGAAACGCGGCGTCGGCAGCGGGCAGTGGGTCGGCCCCGGCGGGAAAGTCGAGGAGGCCGAGACGCCCAAGGAGTGCGTGGTCCGTGAAGTCCGCGAAGAGGTCGGTATCGACGTGCTCGACCCGGAGAAGGCCGGGGAGTTCGTCTACCGCTCGGACGACTGGGACGCCGTCGTCCACGTGTTCCGCGTGACCGAGTACGCGGGCACGCCCGAGGAGACCGACGAGGCCGACCCCGAGTGGTTTTCCGTCGACGACCTCCCGTTCGACGAGATGTGGCCGACCGACCGCGAGTGGCTGCCCGTCGTACTCGACGGCGGGACGTTCCGTGGGCGGTTCGTCTACGAAAACAGCGAGCCGCGGGACGTGACCGTCGAGACCGGCGTGCCGTTCCCGGGCGAGCGCTGACGGGTGCTTCGGACGTTTTAAGCCGTGACCACCACTTCGTCGGCGTATGAGCGACGACGACCAGACGCTCGGGATCACCGAGTCCAAGGAGTACGCGACCGGCGACTGGTACGCCGAAGTCTGTCGGAAGGCGGGGCTGACCAACTACGGCCCGGAGGGGATGTCCGGGTTCATCGTCGCCCGCCCGCGGGCGTACGGCCTCTGGGAGCGAGTACAGGGCGAACTCGACGCCCGGTTCAAGGACACCGGCGTCCAGAACGCCTACTTTCCGCTGTTCATTCCCGAATCCTACCTCGAACGCGAGAAGGACATCGTCGAGGGGTTCGACCCCGAAGTCGCGTGGGTCACCCACGGCGGCCACGAGGAACTGGAGGAGCGGCTCGCGGTCCGACCCACCTCCGAGTCCATCATCGCGCCGTACATGTCTCAGTGGATCCGCAGCCACCGTGACCTCCCCCTCCGAGTCAATCAGTGGGCCTCGGTGGTTCGCTGGGAGGCGACAGAGACGAAGCCGTTCTTCCGCACCAAGGAGTTCCTCTGGCAGGAGGGCCACACCGCCCACGAGACCGACGAGGAGGCGTGGGAGGAGACGCTCACCCGCCTCGACCAGTACGAGGAGGTGTACGAGGACGTGCTCGCGATCCCCGTGATGCGCGGGCAGAAGCCCGACCACGACAAGTTCCCCGGGGCCGACACGACGACGACCGTCGAGGCGCTGATGCCCGACGGGAAGTCGGTGCAGGGCGCGACCTCCCACCACCTCGGCCAGTCGTTCGCGGAGGCGTTCGACATCACCTACAGCGACGAGGACGAGGAAGAGCGCGTCGCCCACACGACCTCGTGGGGGTTCTCCTGGCGTTCGCTGGGCGCGCTGATCATGACTCACTCCGACGAGCAGGGGCTCGTACTCCCCCCGACGCTCGCGCCCGAGCAGGTCGTGATCGTCCCCATCTACCAGTCCGACACCAAGGAGGAAGTGCTCGACTACGCCGAGGGCGTCGCCGACGACCTCGAGGACGCCGGCGTCCGCGTCGAACTCGACGACCGCGACGAGCGCAACCCCGGGTTCAAGTTCAACGAGTGGGAGCTCAAGGGCGTCCCCGTCCGCTTCGAGATCGGGCCCCACGAGGTCGAGGACGGCGAGATCACGGCGGTCCACCGCCCCGACGGCGAGGAGGTCACGCTCGAGCGCGACGGCGTCACCGAGTCGGTCCGTGACGAACTCGACACCGTCTACGCCAAGCTGTTCGCAGAAGCGGAGGAGAACATCGAGGAGAACGTCCGCGACGCCGACGATCGTGCGGGCATCCTCGGCACGCTCGGCCAGCACGGCGGCTACGTGAAGGCGCCGTGGTGCGGCGACGAGGCCTGCGAGGAGGAGATCGCCGACCAGATGGCCGCCGAGATCGTGATGGTTCCGTTCCCCGACGACGAGGAGAAACACCACGACGACGTGCTCGACGACGACGCGGCGTGTGCGGTCTGTGGCGACGACGCCGACGAGACGGCGTACTTCGCGAAGTCCTACTGAGCGCTCGCAGCCTCTCTCGAACTCGTTTTCAGGTCGAGACCGAGTGGAGTCCGACGATACCCACGACGATCACGCCGATGAACGCCAGCCGCGAGGCCGTCGCCGGCTCGTCGAACAGCGCGATCCCCAGCAGGGCGGTTCCGACCGCACCGATCCCGGTCCAGACCGCGTAGGCGGTTCCGACGGGAAGCTGTTCAACGGCTTTCGCGAGCAGGATCATCGACGCCACGAGTGCGAGCACGGTACCCGCGGTCGGAATCGGCTTCGTCAGCCCGTCGGAGTATTCCAGTCCGATCGCCCACGCCACCTCGAACAGCCCCGCCGCGAGCAGGAGGTACCACGCCATACCCGCGACTGGACGGTCGCCGGCCATAGCTCCCGTGATCCCGCACCGGTGTCGAACCACTCAGGGGGCTGGCTGCCCTCAGTTCGCGCATGGAGGTGGCTATCGTCACGGTCGGTGACGAGATCCTCGCCGGCGACACGCGGAACACCAACGCCGAGCGGGTCGCTCGCCGGCTGCACGAACGCGGTGCGACCGTCGCCCGGATGCTCACGATCCCCGACGACCGCGAGTTGATCGCGGAGATCGTCGACGACTGGCGCCGCGAGTTCGACGCCGTCGTCGTCGGCGGCGGCCTCGGCGGCACCCACGACGACGTGACGATGGGCGCCGTGACCGACGCGTTCGGCCGCGAACTCGTGCTCGAAGCGGAGGTCCGGGAGGACCTGCTCCAACAGATGGCCGACTACGAGGGCGTGGACCGCGCCGACCTCGATCCCGACGAGATCGACCTCGATCTCGAAGCGTGGGGAGCGACGCCCGCCGGTGGACGACCCCTCCTCAACCCCGTGGGGCTCTGTCCGGGTGCGGCCGTCGAGAACGTCTACGTGTTCCCGGGCCCGCCCGCGGAGTTCGAGGCGATGTTCGACCTCGTCAGCGGGGAGTTCGGCGGCGACGCAGTGAGCGAGACGCTCGCGACGACCGCGCCGGAGGGCTCGCTAACCGACACGCTCGCGGAGTTCCGCGAGCGGTTCGACCTCGTGGTGGGGAGCTACCCCTCCACCGAGGGGACCAACCGCCTGAAAGTCACCGGGCGCGACCCCGACACCGTCGCCGAGGGGATCGAGTGGCTCCGGGAGCGCGTGTCGACTCCGGAGTAGCCCCTCGACTGCCGCGGAGCGCGTGTTTTTGCCGGCGGCGTCACAGTTCTACCCATGTCCGACACCGCACTCGTCGTCGGTGGTACCCGCTTCGTCGGCCGCCACACCGTCGAGGAACTGCTCGATCACGACTACAGCGTCACGCTGTTCAACCGTGGGGAGTCCGACGACCCGTTTACGGACCGCACGGGCGTCGAGGCGGTCCACGGCGACCGAGCCGACCGGGAGGCGCTCGAAGGCGCTCGCGACACCGCCGAGCCGGATATCGTGATCGACACCTGCGCGTACCACCCCGGCGAGGTGGAGACCGCAACCGAGGTGTTCGCCGACGCCGACGCGTACGTCTACGTCTCTTCCGGCTCGGCCTACGACGCGCCGGACGTGCCGCTGCGCGAGGGCGAAACGGCGCTCCACGACTGCACGCCCGAGCAGGCGACCGACGATTCGCCCGAGAGCTACGGTCCGCGGAAGGCCGAGGGCGACCGCGTCGTCGCCCGCGCAGCCGAGCGGGGGGTGAACGCGATGGCGGTCCGGCCGATGCTCGTCTACGGCCCCCACGACTACACCGAGCGCTTCGCCTACTGGACCGACCGCGTGGCGGAGTACGACGAGGTGGTCGTCCCGTTCGACGGCGACAGCCTGCTCCACCGTTCCTACGTCGGAGACGTCGCGAGCGCGCTCCGGATCGTCGCCGAGGACGGCGAGCCCGGCGAGGCGTACAACGTTGCCGACCGGAACACGTTCTCGCTCTCGCAGTCGCTCGAACTGGCCGCCGACGCGCTGGATACGGAAGTCGAGATCGTCCAGACGGGGCCGAGTGATCTCGCGGCTGCGGGGGTCGACGCGACGGACTTCCCGCTGTACTCCCCGGAGCCTGCGCTGGCGGCGACTGAGAAGCTGGCTGCATTGGGGTGGGAGTCGACTGATCCGTTTGAGGCGGTGGCGGGGACGGCTCGCGCGCACCGCGAGCACGGGCGCGGCGGCGTCGAGAACGGTCCGGATCGGGAGACGGAGGAGGAGATTATCGAGGCAGTTCGGGAGGAGTGAGTGGGGGTTTCCACAATTCGACCGCGAACAGCCTCTCGACGCTAGACCACTTGTGACTGCACCGCCCCGCACAGCCCTCTGGCCTCCCCAGCCGACTCACTCGCTCACGTCGTTCGCTCGTTCGTCCCTCGCGCTCGACTCGCGCACAGAGGCGCTCGCGCTTCGCGCCGACCGCGACCGCGCTGCGGTAGCGGGGCGGTGGACGCCTCGCGGCCGGCGACTGTCGCCGGCCGCGGGGGGAGGGGTGGGGATTCCGTGCTGTGCCGGGCCTCGTGCCCGGCACCCTGCGGTCGCAAGAGGTCTACGATCGAGCTGCTGTTGCGGTTGCTGTTCCAGTGGCCAACAATCGAGATACTACTACAGTTGCAGTCGCACCGACCCTACAACGACACCATCACGAAACCCAACAGAAACACGAAAACGACCTACTCCCGCTGCTCCTCGACACAGTCCTCGATCGGACCGAGCACGTCGTCCGCGACCGTGTAGGGATCGGTCTCACGATCGACCACGCGTTCGGCCATCGCCTCGACACCGCCCCGTCGGGCGAGTTCGTCGTCGATCAGGTCCGCCACGTCGGCCCGGAGCAGTTGGCGGATCTCGGCGGCGTAGCGCTGCTTGGCCTTCGCTTCCCGCCGGCCGGTCTCGTCGAGCCACGCCGAGTGGTCGTCGAGCGTCTCGAGCAGTTCGTCGACGCCCTCGCCGGATTTCGCGATGGTTTCGAGCACCATCGGCTCCCAGATATCGTCGTCGTCGTCCGCGTCGGCGCCGTCGACGGGCAGGTCGTCCTCGTCGGGATGGTCTGGCTTCTCGAAGCCCCCCGTATCGAGCTTCGCCGTCGGGTCGCGCTCCATGTGGAGCATCTCCTCTAAGTCCGCGACGGTCCGGCTCGCGCCGTCCATGTCAGCCTTGTTGACGACGAAGATGTCGCCGATCTCGAGGATGCCGGCCTTGAGCATCTGGACGTCGTCGCCCGAGCCGGGCTGAACCAACACGACCACGGTGTCGGCGGTGCGGACGATGTCGACCTCGTTCTGCCCGGCCCCGACGGTCTCGACGATGATTCGGTCCTTGCCGAACGCGTCGAGCGCCTTGATCGCGTCCGAGGTGGCCATCGAGAGCCCGCCAAGTGTGCCGCGGGCGGACATCGAGCGGAAGAACACGTCCATGTCGCCGACGTTGCTGGCCATCCGGATGCGGTCGCCGAGTACCGCACCGCCGGTGTACGGCGAGGAGGGGTCGACCGCGATCACGCCGACGGTCTCCCCGCGGTCGCGGTACTGTTTGGCGAGCTTGTCCACCAGCGTCGACTTCCCCGCACCGGGCGAGCCCGTGACGCCGATCACGTCGGCGTGGCCGGTGTGCTCGTGGAGCTGGGAGACGATGTCGCGGTAGCCCGGCGCGCGGTTCTCGACCTTCGATATCACGCGGGCCAGCGCCCGGTGCTTGCCGTCGAGCAGCTCCTCGACCAGCTCGGTCTCTGCGGCCGCGTTCATCGCTCGGGTGCGTGCTCCTCGACGAACTCGACGGTCTCCTCCATCGGCGTGCCGGGGCCGAACACCTCCGCGACGCCCAACTCCAGCAGTTTCTCCTTGTCCTCGTCGGGGATGATCCCGCCGACGAGCACGAGCGTGTCGTCGAACGCGTCGTACTCCTTCAGCCCCTCGATCACTTTGGGAACCAGCGTGTTGTGTGCGCCCGAGAGGATCGAGATCCCGAGCACGTCGACGTCCTCCTGGACCGCCGCCTGGACGATCTCCTCGGGCGCGCGATGGAGCCCGGAGTAGATGACCTCGAAGCCGGCGTCGCGGAACGCCCGCGCGATCACGTGGGCGCCACGGTCGTGACCGTCGAGCCCGACTTTGGCGACGAGACAGCGGATGGTTCGTTGCTCCTGATCTGCGCTCATAGCGGGTAGCTTCGCCCGGCGGCGGTTTCACTCTAACGGGTCGGGGGAGCCGATCGGTCGCTCGGGAAAACTGGCGTCGTCGCTGATCGGACAGCATCCCATACTACCGAAGGATTGAAGACTAATAGTGGTTATTGGCGACATATACCAATGAAAGACCCGTGGTCTGAGCATATCAGCGGAGAAAAAGTGTACGAATGTACAGATTGCCTCGATCACCACACCAGTTCGGACAGGCTGACTCGCTGTCCGGAGTGTGGCGGCCCGGTCGAGAACATCTCGAAAGCCCGCGCGGAGTGAGTACGGAAGAACAGGCGGCGGTTCAGCGCGTCGCTCGTCGGCGGGACGCCGCGAACAGCGACGGGAGCCCCAAGGGGAACGCCAGCACGCCGAACGTCGCGAGCGCGAGCACGTCCGCGCGCCAGCGACGGACCGCGATGGCGGTCGCGACGATGCCGATCCCCGCGACCGCGTACGCCGCGTTGCTCCAGACCGGCTCGTAGGTGGAGCAGTAGAGCCAGCAGACCAGCGTGTAGGAGGGGGCGTTCCAGGTCGACGGATAGAGCTTCGGCCAGAAGAACCGGCAGTACGTCGTCAACCCCAGCATCGTCGCCGTCGGGAGCCCGACGAGCCACCACGTCGGGGCGATCGTGTCGGAAAAACGCCGATAGCCGGCGAGAAACAGCGCCGGGACGCAGAATACCCACAGCCAGATCCCCAGCGTGTAGCTCACGGGCCAGTGCTCGATGCGGGGCTGTCGCACTGGCAGCCGGAGCGAGGCCGGCAGCGTCGCCCACGAGAACGACGGGTCGGGGACGGGATTAGTGAACAGTGCGAGCAGACAGAGGACCGTGCCAGCCACGAGCCCGTACAGGCCGAGAGTCGCGTACTGATCGAGCCACGACGGGAGCGGACGGCGACGGCCCACGGCGGGTCACCCCTCTCCGTTGCGCTCCAGCGCCTCGCGCCGCCGTTCGTACTCCTCCTCGTTCAGATCGCCGCGGGCGTACGCCGAGCGCAGCTCCTCGATCGCGGGGTCGGTTCCATCGTCACCCGCGACCGCACGGAAGAGCAGGTAGGCGCCGCCGACCACGACGAGCAGGAACAGCAGTTGCATCACGAGCCCGACGAGCGGGAACCAGCCCGTCGCGCCGCCGCCGTCCCACATGTGGCCGCCCCACGCCCCGCCCATCATCCCGCCGGCGCCCATCATTCCGAACCCCATGAACAGGGCGGGGAACAGGACGAGGACGCCGAGGCCGGCGAGCAGTAGCAGCCCGAGCCGTTCGCCGTCGGTGTTCGAGGACATACGTGAACGTACGGGATCCTGGTTTACCACGCTTGCTCTTTGGAAACCGTCGTTCGATTCCCGCATTTTTCTTGTAAGTCGGTTATCCCACGCCAGTCAATTTCACTCTCGAAACTGATCAGACTGCGAACGGTCGGCGACACGAGCGACGACGGTTCTGGGCGTACTGTAGCGGCGTGTCACTCACTAAGGGAAACCGCATTAGACCAGGCGGCCGATCGTTCATCCATGCCACCGACCATCGTCGACGGTGTGCTCGAGTCGCTCCGGATCGGCGTCGGCTTCCTCTGGACGGCGGCGTGGGCGATCATCATGGGGCTGACCGTCACCAGCCTCGTCCAGACGTTCGTCTCGAAGGAACGGATGGCCGACGTGTTGGGCGAGGGCGACCTGAACGGGCTGACGAAGGCGACGGTGTTCGGCGCGATCAGCAGCGGCTGTAGCTTCGGCGCCGTCGCGATCGCGAAGGGGCTGTTCAAGAAGGGCGCGGCGGTCGTGAACGTGCTCGCGTTCATGTTCGCGTCGACGAACCTGATCGTCGAGTTGGGCCTGATGATCCTGCTCCTGCTCGGCTGGGAGTTCCTCGTCGCCGAACTGCTCGGTGGGATCGTGCTGATCGCGGTGATGGCGCTACTGGTCCACGTCACGCTACCCGAGACCAAGTTCGACGAGGTCCGCGAGCGCCTGAACGAGCGCGACCGCGCGGCGGGCGTCGACGAGGACCCCACCTGCGGCATGGAGGGCAGTCCGGAGCACACCCTCACCACCGACGGCGGCGAGACGCTCCAGTTCTGCTCCGAGGGGTGTCTGGAGACGTACAGGCAGCGGACCGCCGGCGCCGGGGGGTGGCGCGAGGAGCTCCGCTCGTGGGGGGGCTGGTACAAGGTGGCCAACCAGTTCCGCAAGGAGTGGTCCATGATCTGGACCGACGTGATCGCCGGCTTCCTGATCTCGGGGTTCGTGATCGTGTTCGTCCCGCAGTCGGTCTGGAACGCGCTGTTCCTCCAAGGCGACGGGCTGTTCGCCACCGCCGAGAACGCGGTGATGGGCGTCGCGATCGCCGTGCTCAGCTTCGTCGGGAGCATGGGGAACGTTCCCTTCGCGGTCGCGCTGTGGGGCGGCGGGATCAGCTTCGCGGGCGTGATCGCGTTCGTCTACGCCGACCTGATCACGGTGCCCGTGCTGAACGTCTACCGGAAGTACTACGGCTGGACGGTGATGCTGTACGTCCTCGCGGTGTTCTTCGTCACGATGGCCTTTACGGGGTTCCTGATGGAGCTGCTGTTCGACGCGCTCGGGATCGTCCCGAACCTCGCGAGCGGGACGACCGCAACCGAGAAGTCCTACTTCGAGGTTGACTACACGCTCGGACTGAACCTGATCGCGTTCGGCCTCGTCGGCTTCCTCGCGGTCCTCTACCGCCGCGGTCTCGGGGCGCCCGGCGAGTACCGCGACCCCGTTTGCGGGATGCGCGTCGACGACGACGGCCCGAGCGCGACCTACGACGGCGACAGTTACTACTTCTGCTCGAAGACGTGTCAGCGAGCGTTCGAGGAAGAGCCCGAAGAGTACGCCCACCACGGACCGGAGGTCGGCGCCGGCGGTCACGAGCACGACCACTGACCCCGGCGGCGACCCGTCTGCCCGGACACAACGGTGAAGGTGCCGCCAACCGACCGGGCTCCATGGACCGCCCCGCCCCGCGACTCGGCACCGAGTCCAAGACGTTCGGCCAGCGCGTCGGCGCCTTTCTCCTCGACGCGCTGCTGATCGGCGCCGTGTTCGGGATACTCTCCGGACTCGTCGTCGCGCTCGCGTTCGTGGTGGTCGCCGACCCGACCAGCACGCTCGCGGTCGGAACCGTCGTAGCCGTCCTGCAGTCGTTCACCGTCGTCGCCGGGCTGGCGTACTTCGTCTACACGGAGGGGGCGTACGGGCAGACGCTCGGGAAGCGTGCGGTGGGGCTCGTGGTCGTGGATGAGGACGGTGAGCCGATCGGCCACGCCGACGCGCTCGTCCGGAACGTGCTTCGGATCGTCGACGCGCTGCCGGCGTTTTTCCTGCTCGGGTCGGCGCTGATTGTCCTCACCGAGCGCGGGCAGCGGGTCGGCGATCTGGCGGCGGGGACGGTGGTTGTGGAGGCGAAGTGAGGAAGGCGGCTACCCGATCAGAGCGTCGCGGCGTCGCCCTCGCTCACCGAGCCGGAAACGTCGACGACTTTCCCGAACGCCGCGCCGAACATGTAGAACGCCGCCACCTGCACGTAGAACTGCAGGAACGGCACCACGACCAAGCCGACGATCGTGATCGCGAGCACGAACACGACGACGTTCATCAGGGCCGCGAGCACGAACGGGATCAGCCACGCGACGAGGTAGTCGGCCGAGAGGATCGCCTGCTTGATCGTGCCGAAGTCGAACGCGGCGCCGAACTCCCCTTCCAGCGCCATGTTGGTGAGCGCCGCGGGGATCAGGTAGTAGAGCAGGAACATCGCGACCAGGCTGACGAGGAGGCCGAGAACGCCGATCCCGCCGAGAACCCCCATCGCGGTATCGTTGCCGGTGGCGCTCCCGCTGCCGGCGACGAAGATGCTCGCGAACAGCAGGACGAACGGGACGATCCCGTAGACGATCGACACCGCGGTCGCCTTCAGACCGTCGACGATCATCTCCCCCCAGTCCTCGAACGCGGGGGGCTCCTCCTCCCCGCGGGCGGCACCGCCGAGCACCCAGACCAGATACCCCATGAGCGCGAACGCAGGAATGATCAGGATGCTACCGAACCCCAACAGTCCGCCGATGACGATTCGACCGAGCGCGCTGTCGCCGTTGAACGGGTACGAAAGTCCTTCTTCGAGCATGTACGCGTGGACGCCTCACGACTGTGACTTAACAGTTTCCACGACTGGTCAAAAACCGAAACGCCGACCGGATCAGGCTCCGGCAAAAGCCCAGTTGTCGCGGCAGTTCTCTCGTTTTTTATCTGGGGTCTCGGACAGCTCTACCAAGGTCGAACGAAGATCGGCGCGATCTGGCTCGTCGTTTTCGTAGTCAGCTTCGCGCTCACCATCCTCACCGGGTTCCTGTTCGGGCCCATCTCGTTCGTGCTCTGGGTCGTCTGCATCTACGACGCCTACGTGGAGAAGTTCTAACCCCCAGATAGCTACGGATCTGGGTATCTTTTGTACCGACGAGCCAGTCCATCGGTGATCCACCGGAACGACTCGTGATCGGTGAGTCGCTGCCTCCGACTGGAGCAGGGAGTTGACTACGCGGTTCAGACGTGCTCGTCGAGGAACGCCACCACCGCCGAGTACGCCTCGATGCGGTTCTCCAGCTTCGAGAACCCGTGGCCCTCGTCGGGGAAGAGCAACTTCCGGACCGGGACGCCCTGCTCGCGGGCGTCCTCGACGATCTGTTCGGCCTCGCTGACTGGCACGCGCGGGTCGTTCTCGCCGTGGAGCACGAACAGTGGCGCCGCGATGTTCTCGATGTTGTTGGTCGGCGAGATCTCCTGCAGGAACTCCCGATCGTCGTCGAGGCTACCGTACTCCGCCTCACGCAGCGAGCGCCGCCAGTCGCTGGTGTTCTCGAGGAACGTGACGAAGTTCGCGATCCCGACCACGTCGACGCCGGCGGCCCAGAGATCCGGGTACTCCGTCAGCGCCGAGAGCACCATGAAGCCGCCGTAGGAGCCGCCGTAGGCGACGATTCGGTCGGCGTCGGCGTCGGGGTGGTCCTGCAGCCACTCCACGCCGGCTTTCAGGTCCTTCACCGAGTCCATGCGGTTGCGCACGTCGTCGAGGCTCGCGTACGCCTTCCCGTAGCCCGAGGAGCCCCGGACGTTCGGCTCGAACACCGCGTAGCCGTTGTTGAGGAAGTACTGCTTCACCGCGCGGAACGACGGCCGGCGCTGGCTCTCCGGGCCGCCGTGGATATCGACGATGACCGGCAGTTCGCCCTCGGCGTCCTCCGGTACCGAGAAGAAACCGGGGATCTCCCGGCCGTCGAAACTCGGGACGTGGACGAGCTGCGGTTCGACGAACGTCTCCCGGGGGATTCCCGCGGTGGCGGCGTTCGTCCAGCGCTCGCGCTCGCCGGTGCGTGCGTCGGCGACGTGGACGTTCGTGTTGTCGGTGCTGGCGGTGACGGTGACCGCGTACTTCTCGCCCTCGGGCCCCCAGTCGAGGCCCGCGACGACGCCCTCCGGGAACGAGGCGGCCTCCGCGGGGTCGATCCGGTCCGCGTCGACCAGTTCCCCGACCGAGAGGTCCGTGTAGCCGTCGACGTTCCGGGTGTAGGCCACGCGACGGCTCTCCTCGTGGATCGAGACGCCGTCGACGTTCCACTCGCCCCCGTCCTCGACGACGGACAACTCGCCTTCCGAGAGGTCCAGCCGTTCCAGCCGGAGCGTGTCGGAGTCGTGGTCGGTGACCATGTACAGCGACTCGCCGTCGGGGCCCCACTCGACGCTGCTGAACCGCGCGCGGCCCTCGTGGGGCGTGACGTGGCTGATGCCGCCGTCGCTCACGTCGAGGACGTGGACGTCGTGGTCGAAGCTGGAGTGGGCCTCGTGGACGAGCAGTCGATCGCCATCGGGCGACCAGCCCGAGAGGCTGAGCCAGCCGTCGCCCTCGTGGACCAGTTCGGCGTCATCACCCATGCCGTCACGATCCTGTACGTAGATGTCGAACACCGTGTGGTCGCGGCGGTTCGACGCGAACGCGAACCGCTCGCCGTCGCTGTCCCAGCCGCCCCAGCGGTGTTTCGCGCCGGGGCGCTGGGTTCGGTTAGTGATCTCGCCGGTCGTGGTGTCGAGCGTGTACAGCTGGGCGCGCTCGTTTCCGCCCTGATCCTTCCCGAACGCGAGCTCCTCGCGCTCGGGGGAGTAGTCGACGAAAGTGATGCGGTCGTCGTAGAACGTGCGCTGGACGGGCCACTCGCCGGGGCCGTCGACGGTCCAGACCTGCGCGGTACCCGTGGTGTCCATCAGGAACGCTAACGACTCGCCGTCGGGGCCGAACGAGCCGCCGTAGGCGCTCCGGACGTTGAGGTACCGCTCGATGTCGTACGTTGTCACGGGTCGTGGGTTCGCGGCCGGGGACAAAGGGAGTTCGGGTCCCGGTCGGCCCGTGGGGTTCGTCCGACGGAGCGGCGACGAGCAACCGCCAACGAGTCGTTGAAGGGGCTGCCGGCCCAACGCGTTGGCGTGTTCCCCGCCGTCTCCACCGGGCTGCCGTCGTGGCTCGTCTCCGGCCTGCTGCTCGGCGTCGCCGCCTCCGTCGTCGTCGCGCTCGTGTTCGCGCTGGGCGAGCGGTACATCCCCGACCCCGACCGGAGTGGGCAACGCGTCGGCGGGCCGGGGCGCCAGCGCGCCGAGATCCGCGCCGTGTTCGACGCCGCCGACGAACCGTTCCTCGAGGACTACGAAATCGGAACCACCACGGTCGCGTTCTACCTCCCGGACCGAAACGTCGCGATCACGTTCGACCCGCGGGCGTACCTCCGGCTCGTCGACGGCCCGACACACGTCGTCCTCTGTGAACACGAGGTGCCCGGAGCCACGATCGGCCGCCGACTCCCGTTCGACCTCGGCGTCGACGCAAGCGAGCGGGCGACCGGTGCCGGTCCGCGTGGTGGCAGCCGTGCCCGTGCGGGGGGGCGAGGTGGCCCTCGTGCCGCGGCCACCCGCGGCGATCCCGTCGGCGACGCGTTCGAGTTCCTCGATCTGGAGCGGGACGCCGACGCCGACGAGGTGCAGACGGCCTACCGCGAACAGGTGAAGGAGCTCCACCCGGACCAGGGCGGCAGCGAGGAGGAGTTCAAGCGGTTACAGGAGGCGTACTCGACTGCGAAGGAGTACGCGAGCTGATCGCACGGACGACTTATGGTCGTGGGCGACCTCCGTCGAGGTATGCCCGAGGAAGTTCTCTTCAAGAGCGAGAGCAGCCGAAGCCGGAGCGAGATCGCCGACTACCTGCGACAGATCGCGGACTCCCTCGACGCCGGCGGGGAGCTCAGCCTGCAGGCCGGCCAAGATTCGGTGACGATCGACCCCGCAGAGCGATCGACGTTCGAGGTGAAAGTCGAACGCGAGGGACCGGCCGATCGGCCCGAGAAGAGCGTCGAGTTCGAGATCGAGTGGAGCGAGGGCGACGCCGGCAGCGAGAGCGGCGGCGACCTGCAGATCGAGTAGTCAGTCGCCCTCGACGACGTACTCCGTCTCGCCGTCCCGGAGCGTGTCGGTCACCCGACCCACCTCGTCACGGGTGACCGCGACGACGACTTCCTGCCCGCGAGCCGCGGCCTCGGCAGCCACCTCGCCCGCGCCCGCGGCGACCGCGGGCGGCTGGTCGACGCGACGGAGCGCGACGACCGCCTCGACGCCGCTTGCGAGCACGAGATCCGCCGACTCGCAGGCGTCGGCGAGCGCGTCGGCGTCGACGCCGCGGCTCCCGCCGGCCCGGACCGGTGGCACCTGGTAGACGGTCACCGTCCCGGGCGCCATGTCGATGACGCCCTCGAACCCCGTGACGCCGACGTCGGTACCCGCCTCGGCGTCGGTCGTCGCGACGCCGGTCGCTGCGCCCTCCTCGCCGGGCGTCGCGTGCAGCAGGCCGTCTCGGATCGAGAGCGTGACGGTGTCGCCGGCCTCGACCGTCTCGGCCGCGATGGCGGCGTCCTCCTGTAAGCTCTCCAGCACGTCGTCGGTGACGTGGTCGACGTAGCGCCGCAGCGACTTGGCCTCACGGAACAGCCAGTCGACGCCCTCCTTGGTGACGCGGTAGCGCGAGCGCCCCTCCTTCTCGACGAGTCCGTCGTCGACCAGTTCGCGGATGTACTCGCTGACCGCCTGACTGGTGACGCCGACGGCCTCGGCGATCTCACCCTGACTCACCGCCGGCTGGCGGTCGGCGATCTCCGCGAGGATGCGAAAGCGGCTCGCAGTGCGTTTGTCCGCCAGCGCGTCGCTCATGGCCGGGATGTGGGCTGGGCGCCACATAAACCGCCCGACCTGCCGGGTGCTCAGGCGTCGAACGCGCCGTCGACGGCGTCGGCCGCACGCGCCCCGCTCTCCAGCGCCCCCTGGATCGACGACCACCGCGTGTAGTCGCCGGCGAGGAACACCGGCCCTGCCGGCTCGTCGACGTCCGGGAGCCGCGCGTGTGCGCCGGGCGGCTGGGCGAACTGCGCGAACGGGATCCGGTCGGTGGCGAGCGGTTCGAGTCCGGAGACGTCACGCGCGGGGTACCACGACGAAAGCGCCTCTCGGGTCTGCGCCGCGAGTTCGTCCGCAGGCCGGTCCTGTGCGCCGTCGTCGACGAACGACGCCGCGAGCAGCGCGTCGTCGCTCCCGTCGCCGTACTCGGGGGCCACCGACGAGAGCTGTGCGACGGTGTTGGGCGCCTCCCCCCCGGCGTTGAGCATGATGCGCGTCCCAGCGTCGAGTTCGGGGCCGGGCAGTCGGTACTGCTGGGTGACGACGCCCGAACCCTCCGTCGGAACCGACTCGACGCCCGTGAGTTCGCGCGCGGTCGGCGGATCCGTCGCGACGACAGCCGCGTCGAACTCGTGGCTGCCGGACTCGGTGTCGAGGGCGATGCGGTTCCCGCCCGTATCGAGGTCGTCGACTGCGACGCCGGTCCGGATATCGGCGCCGGCGTCCCGGGCGCGTTCGGCCAACTGCGCCGGGATCGCGGCCATTCCCTCGGCCGGGACGGCGATGCTCCCCAGCGACATCGCGCGGAACGTATACTCGAACACGTTCGCGGAGGTCGACAGCGAGCGGTCGAGCGTGATCCCGCCGTACAGCGGCGCAGCGAAGTTCTCGACGAACGCCTCGGAGAAGCCGCGATCCCGGAGGTACGCCCGGATCGACTGGTCGGGCGTCCCGAATTCGGGCCAATCACCGCCGGTCAGTCGGCGCCGCAGCCGGAGCGTGCGGAGTTTGTCGGCGAACGTGACTTCGCGGGAGAGCGCGGAGGGGAGGAGCGCGCCCGGATCACGGAGCGGGTCCGACAGCGTGGATCGCTTGCCCGGCCGGCAGATGACGCCGCCGGGCGCGAACGACCGGAGCGAGAGCGCGTCGAGGTCGAGTTCGCGCCGGACCGCGGGGTAGGCCTCGAACAGCACCTGGAACCCGCGGTCGCAGGTGAACCCGTCGACGTTCCGGGTACGGACCCGGCCGCCGACGTCCTCGCGCTCCTCGAACAGCGTCACGTCGTGGCCCGACTCGGCGAGCCGGCGGGCGGCGACCAGCCCCGCGAGCCCCGCGCCGGCGACGGCGATATCGCTCATACCGGACCTTCGAGCGGCGGACCCATAGCTCCGCCGCCCGCGGAAGCGGCGAACCCGGCCGGAGCCGATAGGTGATAGCCGCCGCCGCGTGAGTGTGGTAGTATGGCAGACTGGATCGCGGAGACGTTCCGAAGCGACGCCGGCTGGGACCACCTCGAGACGCTGGTCGACATCGGCAACCGCATGGCGGGCCAACCCGGCGAGACCGAGGGGCTTGCGGCCACACGCGACGCGTTCGCGGCAGCAGGCGCCCGCGACGCCCGCGTGGAGACGTTCGACCTCGCGGGCTGGGTGCGGGGCGATAGCTCGATCTCGACCCCCGAGACCGTCGAGGACTGCATCGCGCTCCCGCGCGGGCCGGCCGGTGACGTGACCGCGGAACTGGTCGACCTCGGTGCGGGGCTCCCCGAGGACTTCGGGGAGGCCGACGTGGAGGGGAAGATCGTGCTCGCCACCTCGGACGTGCCGGCGTACTTCGACCGCTACATCCACCGGACCGAGAAGTACCAGTACGCCGTCGAGGGCGGCGCGGCGGCCTTCGTCTACGCCAACCACGTCCCCGGCGAGCTCCCGCCGACGGGCAGCGTCGGCGGCAGCGACGGCGGCCCGTACGGCGACATCCCGGCGGTCGGCGTCTCGGCGGAGACCGGCGCACGGCTCGCCCGACGCTTCGACGGTGACGAGGTGTCGGTGGCCGTCGAGTGTGAGACGCCCGAAAGCGAGTCCGGCAACGCGGTCGCGGAACTCGGCCCCGAGACGGAGGAGTACGTCATCCTCTCCAGCCACGTCGACGCCCACGACATCGCGGAGGGCGCGCGGGACAACGGCGCCGGGACGGCGACGATCGTCGAGGTCGCGAACGCGCTCGCGGCCCGGGAAGACGAACTGGAGACGCGGGTGAAGTGCATCGCCTACGGCGCCGAGGAGGTGGGACTCGTCGGGTCGACGCTAGAGTCGGAGAACGCCGACCTCGACGCGATCAAGTCGATCGTCAACGTCGACTCCAACATGGGGAACCGGACGCTCGAACTCACGACCCACCGGTTCGACGAGCTCGCCGAGGCCGCCGAGCGGGTGAGCGACCGCTTCGACCACCCGATCGCGACGGTGCCGCGGATGGTCCCCCACTCGGACCACTGGCCGTTCGTGCGCTGGGGCGTCCCGGGGTATATGGTGTCGAGCAAGTCCGACTCCACGGGTCGGGGCTGGGGTCATACGGAGGCCGACACGCTCGACAAGCTGGAGAGCCGGACCCTGCGCGAGCAGGCGATCCTGCTGACGGAGCTGGTGGTCGAGGTGGCGGAGGAGTCCGTCGAGATCGAGCACGCCGACGCAGAGACGATGGCGGGCTACCTGAAGGAGGAGGATCAGGCGATCGGGATGAAGAAGACCAACGGCTGGCCGTACGAGTTCGAGTAACGGCCGTTATTTCTCGTTTTTCGGGTTTGGGATCGGTGGGCCTGCGAGTGCGGCGGTGACTTCGACAACGACAGCAACCGCGACAGCAGTTCGATCGTTGGCACCTTGTGACCGCACCGCCCGGCACAGCCCACACACCTCCCCAGCCGACTCCCTCCCTCACTTCGTTCGGTCAGTCGTCCCTCGCGCGCTCGTTCGCGTACGGAGGCGTCGTGCGGGCGACCCACGCGTCGCCCGCACTGCCAGCGAGACCGCCGGTCTCGCCCTGCTCACGTCACGCGCCGACAGCGACAGCGGTGCGGTAGCGGTGGACGCCGCGGGCCGGCATCGGTCGCCGGCCCGCGGGGGAGGGTGGGGACTCCGTGCTGCGCCGGGCTTCATGCCCGGCGCCCTGCAGTCGCAAGTGGTCTAGCGTCGAGATGCTGTTGCGGTCGCTGTCTCAGTGGCTACTGATCGAGAAACAGCCTCTATCACTATCCTCGGTAACGAAGCGCGATACTGTCACGGAGACATCGAACGACGCGAGCCCAGTACCCCACGACACACCTACCCCACGAACCACCACAGACCACCGTCGTTTTACCCGCGCCGCCCGACGACGCGAGCATGACCCAGTCGTCGCCGATGGGTCGGGTCAGCCTCCGCGGCGCGGAGATCGACGCCGACCTCTCCCCACTGACGGTCACCGACGACGACGCCGACGCGATCGTCGCCGTCGGTCCGGAGGCAGTCGAACGCGCCGCGCTCGCCGACGCCGACACGCCGATCCTGGCGGTCGACGCCGACGACGGCCGCCACGGCGTGACACGCGACCGGCTCGCCGACGCCGCCGCGGCGCTCGCCGACGGTGCCTACCGCAGCGTCACCCACACCGTCATTAGCGTGGCGGTGGGCGGCGAGCGCGTAGATCGTGCCGTCTTCGACGCCACGCTGATGACGAGCGAACCCGCCCGGATATCCGAGTACGCCGTCTCGGCGGCGGAAGAGCGACTGTTCGACGTGCGCGCCGACGGCGTCGTCGTCTCGACGCCGCTGGGCTCTGCGGGCTACGGCCGCGCGGCCGGCGGCCCGGTCGTCACCCCCGGCGGCGGGCTCTCGATCGTCCCCGTCTCGCCGTTCTCGACCCGCGCGAACCCGTGGGTCGTCCCCGGCCCGCTCTCGCTGAGCGTCGAGCGCGACGAGGGAGCGGTGTCGCTGTTCGTCGACGGCGAGGAGTGCCGACGGGTCACCCCGAACGAGTCGGTCGAAATCGCTGCCGTCGGCGAGTTCACCTGCGTCCGACCGCTGGCCGAGGGGCCGCCGGAATTGGAAAAGCACTAAACCGTCCTGTGCCGATATGCGGGTATGACCCCACTGCAGTTCGCCGTCCCGATCGGGGCGCTCGAATCGGTCGCTGGGGCGTTCCCCTACGTGAT
Source organism: Halolamina sediminis (assembly GCF_001282785.1). Classification (NCBI taxonomy): domain Archaea; kingdom Methanobacteriati; phylum Methanobacteriota; class Halobacteria; order Halobacteriales; family Haloferacaceae; genus Halolamina; species Halolamina sediminis. Next base: position 983,076 of record NZ_CVUA01000001.1, on the reverse strand, counting down.
CCTGGCGCTCGTGCTGGCCAACTTCGTCACACGTCACCGCGCGTTCAGTCACTACAAGCGCGCGGCACAGAACGGCGCCGACACGCTGGACCGCCACGTGCCCCACGTCGCCGTCTCGGCGACGCTCGTGCTCGTCAGTCTGCTGTACCTGGTGATCGAACCGCACTCGGGGATGGTGATCTCCGTGCTCGTGATCGGCACGGCGATCGCCGACATGTTCGAGTTCGAAGCCCGGAACGTCGAGGCCCGCAACAACCTCGACATCGAGAAGCCCAAGGGGGCGATCACGGTATCGGTCCTCGCGCTGCTGTACGCCGCGTTCCTCGCCCTGTTCTGGGTGATCGAGGAGCAGTGGGCTGCGATCATCTGACTCTCGCCGCCGTTCCCGAGCGCCGCCGTCTTCTCGCTGTCGTGCGCTTCCGTCTCCGAGCGCCGCCCACGCGACCGTCTCGACGCGGACGCCGTCGATGGGTCCCTAACGGAGCTACCGTCGCGCGATAGCGACAGCGTGCTCTGACGACGAGAGTGACGACGACACCGAACGATTAGTGAACGACACCGAAGGGGAGACCGGACCGGCGTCGCCGCGGCTAGCGGGTCGGGAGCGACCGGGAAAGGAAAGAGGGACTACTCGTCGACGACCAGCGCCTCGCGGGCCTGTCTGCCCGCGGGGATGATGACCCAGAACGTGAACGCGCCGAGCAGCGCGGTCCAGAACATCAGGTCGCCGAGGAAGATCCCGAGCGTGTCGAACACGGTTCCGGGCTCCTCCGGCGGCGCCGCCACTAGCTGGCGGGTGCTCTCGAAACTGGGTGTCCGGTACCAGCTCGCGGAGATCATCCACACGAGGGCGGCCACGCTGAACAGCCCGAACCCTTTCATGAACTCGTCAGCCATTACCTGAAACTGGGCCGCGAGCCCTCTTCAGCGTTTCCCATCCCGGCGGCGACTACGCCGACTCCTCGCCCATCTCCTCGGCCGTGAACCGCGTGCCGAGCACGTAGACGGCCGCGCCGGTCGCGATCGACAGCAGCCCTGCGACGGCAAAGGCCGCAGAGAGCAGCGAGTCCGTCGGGGAAAGCGAGAGCGCCGAGAGGATCGAGCGCACCAGTTGGCGGAGCAGCCCGGTCCCGAGCGCAGCGGCGTCGAGCAGGAGGAACCCGAACACGACGGCGAACACCGCGATCAGCGTCGAGAAGACGGTGACGGTCTTGTAGAGCCGCATGGGCACCTCCACGTCGCGCCCGTCGCGGCCCTCGGTACTGCGATTGTCGTCAGCCACGGCCTACTTCGGGGGCCGCAGCCGGTAGTAGCGACGGTTGAGGTCGTACATGTACCCCTCGCGCATCGTCTTCAGCACCGCGTAGGTGATCCCGGCCATCATGATCGGCACGAGGAACGTCAGGTCGAACAGCAGGCTGACGTTCATCGGCATGATGTTCTGGATCGACAGCAGCGAGATGGTGAACGCGAACGTCAGGCCGCCCATCCCGACGGCAGCCCAGAACGGCTGCTCGACCGGCCGGCGGGCGCTGCCCTTGTTGAGGAACGGCACCATCGAGATCGCGCCGACGATCACCACGTTCGCGAGCACGCCGTACGTTCGGTCGGCCATCAGCTTCTGGCCGTCGAGCAGCGAGATCGCGGGGTTGAGGTCACCCAGCTTCAGGAGGCCGAACGACCAGTAGAGGTACCAGTCCGGCAGGATGATCGACGGCGTCGAACTGGGGTTCGCGGGGTTGCCGATGTGGGGCGGCAGCGTCGCCGCCAGCAGGAGCAGCATGCCCACGAAGAAGCTCGTCAGCGCGAGGTTCCGGATCAGCTCGTGGGGCCACGTCGGGAACGCGAGTACGTCGCGCTCCACGTAGGTGGACTCCTCACGCAGATCCTGATCCTCGCGGCGGGCCCGCTCGAAGTACTCGTAGGTGAGACGGGGGAGCCCCGTCTGCCGACTCTTGCGTTCGCTCCAAGTCGGCGTGTCGTCGTCCGGCGGGACGATCCCCGTACCGCCGTCGGTTCGTGCGTCGGGTTGGTTGTCGTCGCTCATTGTATTAGTGGGGTTCCGCGATGCCCTGCATCCAGACGATGCCGATGTGGATCGCGATCAGCGAGGTCACCACGAACGGCAGCAGGAACACGTGCAGGATGTACATCCGCTGCAGCGTCGGTGCGCCGAGCGAGAAGCCGCCGAACACCAGCTGGGCGACCCACTCGCCGATCACGGGGATCGACAGCGCCATCTCGACGCCGATCTGCCCCGCCCAGTAGGCGAGCTGGTCCCACGGCAGCAGGTAGCCCGTGTAGCCAAAGCCCATCGTGAGGCTGATCAGGACGATCCCGAGCAGCCAGTTCAGCTCGCGGGGCTCCTTGTACGCGCCGGTGAAGTAGACCCGGAGCATGTGCAGGAACACCGCCGCGGTCATCACCTGCGCCGACCAGCGGTGGATCGAGCGCAGCATGAAGCCGAACTGGAGATCCTGCATGATCATCGCGATCTGGGAGTAGGCGACGGTGCCAGTTTCGGCGGCGGCCGCGGATGGGGTGTAGTAGAACCCCAGCAACGCGCCCGATAACGCCGCGACGACGTACGCGAGCGTCGAGAACGACCCCAGCGCGTACAGCGGGTACCAGTACCAGAACTTGTTGTCGAGGTTGTACTGCTCGGTGTGACTCTTCGGCATCTGGAGGTTGACGCGGTAGTACATCGTCTCCAGCAGCTCCAAGTAGTCGACGATGCGGAACCGCTTGTCGAGCCAGATGAGGGTGAACAGGTACCCTTTCTCGATGGGGGAGAGCTGCTTCTCCTCCATCCAGCCGAGGTGGTCGTGTTCGTCTTTCTCTTTGAGACTCATTGGTTATCGTTTGTAGTACGGGTACACCGCGCGCTTGATCTGGTCCCAGACGCCGGCGCCCTCGAGCTGCTCGCCGTCGGCCTGATCGCCGCGGATGTAGAGGTCCTCCCACTTGCGACGGCGCTTCTTGACGACCATCACGTCCGGGAGGAACTCCTTGCGGTAGATCGCGAGGATGAACGCGAGGTCGATGAACACGATGGCGAGGAGTCCGCCGAGGAACATGTTCCCGTCGGCGGTCAGCCCCCAACCGGAGACTAGCCCCCAGGTGAACATGAACACGAAGACGATCTCCAGCAGCGTCAGCAGCACGATCGCGATCGCCGCGGCCGTGCTCTCACGCGCCGGCTCGTAGCGGTGGATGTCGCCGTAGGTGGATCCCGACGTGGACATCACTCACCACCCCCGGTGTTGCCGGTGTTGGGTGACTCGCCGTACTTGAGCACGTAGAACGTGAACACGAGGCTGACGAACATCATCAGGATCGTCGCCGCGCCCACCCAGTGGGGGTGGATCGGGGCGCCGATCTCGTGGAGCTCGCGTTCGCCGCCGCCCCCGGACTGAAGCTCCTCGACGACCTCGATGGAGCCGACCATCCCCGCGCTCTCGTGGGGTGTACAGACGTACTCGTAGGTCCCAGTAGTGTCGAACGTGTGGGAGTACTCGTGGCCGGAGTCGAACGTAACGCCCTGTTCGCCTTCACCCTCCCAGTTGGCGCCGTCGGGCTGGCTCTGCGGAACCACGTTGTGCATGTTACTGTCCCAGACGAAGTTTACCGTCGTGCCCGTCGCGATCGTGAGTTCGGCCGGTTCGAACACGAGGCTCCCGCCGGGGCCGACGGTCACCGTCTCCGTCGGTCCCCCGCCTCCGCCGCCCTCAGTGCCGGTGGTCGTGCCGGTCTCTTCCTGCCCGGCCGCGACCCCCGAGCCGAGGGCGACAGCTCCGCCGGAGCCGCCGGTCGCTCGGAGAAAATCCCGCCTCTTCATACGGCCAAAACGTGGGACGGCCAGCGCTTAAAGCCTCCGTTTCACACCACCCTCACCGGCGCCGACGGCGGTACGACACCGCCGCCGACCGGCGTCTCAGTCGCCGCCGTCCTCGTCGGGCTCGTCGCTCAGCTGCGGGACGAACTCCGGTCGCTCGCCCGCCTCGTCGACGGCGCGGAGGCGGTCGCGGTACTCCGCGGCGCGGAACCGGTCCGAGAGCCGCGCGTTCGCGACCACAGTGAACAGGAACACGCCGATCAGGGCGAACAAGATGCCGACGGCCGGGCCGATCACGCCACCCTGTGGCACGTCGGGCTGGAGGTCGAACAGCAGCGAGCCGGCGACCAGCCCGAGCCCAGCGAGTATCTGGGCGGCGGCGATCAACTGGAGCATCGTGTTGCCGAGCTCACCCGAGCCGGACTCCACGTCGTCGGGGTCGGGGAGGCTCGGGTCCTCCGGTGGCGTCGGCACGTCGTACTCCGCCATCGAACACAGTGCGACCGTCGGCTCGACGTCCCGCAACACCGTTCCCTCGCCCTCGACGCTCCCATCGGGGTTGATGATCGCGTACCCCTCGTCGGAGTACGCGAGCAGTCGATCCCCCTCGGGGCCGGGGTGGCGTTCGAGCCGCGCGAACACCTCGCGGGTCGCGATCCGATTCTCCAAGTCCTGTTCGACCCGGTCGATCAGTTCGGCGCCGGTGATCCACGTATCGGGGTCGAACGCCGCCTGCCACTCCTCGCGCTCCATCTCGGCCATATCCGCGGGGCCGAAGTTCTCGAAGTCGTACTTCTGCTCGACCTCCTCGCGGAGCGCTTCGAGGTCGGTCGACTCGGCGGCGTCGCCGCTCCCGGCATTGGCGTCGTCCGCGCGTGCCCGCTCCGCAGTCTCGTCTTCGGAGGGGTCGGCCATAGCGACCGTTGGACTGGCGCGCCGTTAAGCGCTTCGCGAGCGGCCCGCCGGCGGCGCGCCGGAGTCGCTCCTTTTAGGCGGGCGCGCCGCCTACCTCGACCGAATGGTCTCCGAGTCGACCGCGGCGACGCTGGCGGCGCTGTCGGTGACGATCAGCCTCCCTTTCTTCCTCTACGGCGCGTGGTACGCCATCGAGACGGAAGTGATGACCTGGGAGCGGCTGGTCCACCACCTCAAGTTCGTGGTCACGGGACTGGTACTGACGACGGCGCCGATGGTGCTGTGGATGATCCCGCGGCTAGCCGAGCAGTTCGGCGGGCTCGCGGCGCTACACGCCTTCTTGGGGCTGCAGGCGTACGCGCTGCTGGTGCTCGCGCTCACCGGGATCGTCCGCATCTTCCAGGCCAAGCGGCAGGCCGACCTCTACCGCAACCCCGACCCCGAGGCCGACATCGGCGAACTCCACGAGAACATGGGTGCGTGGCGCCGACGGCTCCGGATCGGTGTGTTCGGCTACCTGATCCTCTGGATACTCGCGTACCTCCTCGGGCTCTACCGGTACCTGCTGCTCCACGTGGTCTGAGAACCGCTCACCACGCCTCGCCGCTGGCAAGGTCGATCTCGCTGTCGCCCTTCGCGGAGGGACAGATATCCGCGAGTACACACTCCCCGCAGTCGGGGTTGCGGGCGGTGCAGACGGCGCGCCCGTGGTCGATCAGCAGGTGGGTGAACTGCTGCCAGTGTTCCTCGGGCACCACGTCGAGTAGGTCTGCCTCGATCGCTTCGGGGCGTTCCGCCTCGGTCAGCCCGAGCCGGCGGCTGATCCGCTGGACGTGCGTGTCGACGACGATCCCCTCAACCACGTCGTGGGCGTGCTGCAGCACGACGTTTGCGGTCTTGCGGCCGACCCCGGAGAGCTCGGTGAGCTCGTCCATCGTGTCCGGCACCTCGCCGTCGTGGTCCGCGACGAGGGTCTCCCCGATGCTCTTGAGGTAGCCCGCCTTGCTGTTGTGGAACGTGATCCCGTAGATGTCCTCGGCCAACTGCTCCTCGTCGGCTTCGGCGAACTCTTCGGCGGACTCGTACTTCTCGAACAGCTCCGCAGTCACCTCGTTGACGCGCTCGTCGGTACACTGTGCGGAGAGCACGACCGCGATCAGAAGTTCGAGTCGCGTGTCGAAGTTCAGCGAGATCGTTGAGTCGGGGTACTCGGCTTCGAGACGGTCGATCAGTTCGACCGCCTGTTCGCGGCGTGGTTCGAGTGGCTCGCCCATACCCGCCGTTCCGCTCCCCGGGGGTTGAACGGTTCGGTCGCGGCCGTGGGTACGTGCCGTCGACGCCCGAACCTACATCCCGGTGCCGGCGGTGAACTCGTAGCTGTACACCCAGTTGAGGAGCACGTACGTCAGCACGCCCATCGACAGCGAGAGGATCCACGAGCCGGCAGCGAGACGACCCACACGCTTGTGGGGCGTCTCCTCGCGGAGTTCCCGCGGCGAGTGGGTGAGCCCGAGCACCAGCGCGTACAGCACGACCGGCACCGCGACCACCGAGAGGATGATGTGGATCGCGAGCATCAGCAGGTAGGCGTAGTACACGAGATCGGGCGCGCCGATCATCTCCTTCGTCCCGCCGCCGCCGATCTTCCAGAGGTAGAGGACGAGGAACACCATGATGAGCCCGAACGCGCTCCCCATCGCTTTCCGGTGTTTCTCGACCTCGCCGTCGCGGATCCACTTCCAGCCGAGAATCAGCAGCACCGTCGCCGTGGTGTTGATCCCAGCGATCGCGTGGGAGAACAGGTTCACCTGCGCGTTCGTCAGATCGGGGTAGATGGGAAGTGCCCCCGCGAACGTCCCCATCACCAGCCCGTAGCCCAGCACCGAGAGCAGCGCGACCGTCGCCCGCGGGCGATCGCGGGCCCGCGACCGGAGGGTTTCCAGCATGGCCGGAGGGTGGGTCCGGAGCGACAAGGTGGTTCGGGTTCCGGCCCGAGAAGCTTTGCCACCGGCCGCCCTCGGTGGTGGTATGGCCGACTGTGCCTTCTGTGCCGTCGTCGCGGGCGAGCACGACGTTTACGTCCTGCGCGAGGACGACGCCACGCTCGCGTTCCTCGACGAGAACCCCGCCCGCAAGGGACACACGGTCGTGATCCCGAAAACCCACCGTGAGGAGCTACTCGGGGGGAACGCCGGGGGCGCCGCGGTGTTCGACGCGGTCGATGCGGTCGCAGCGGATCTGCGGCGCGCGCTCGACCCGGACGGGTTCAGCGTGTTCTACACTTCGGGCTCGATGGTCGGGTCGATCCGGCACGGCCACGTCCACGTCGTGCCCCGCGAGGCGGGCGACGACGTCTCGCTCGCGCTCGAACGGTCGGCACTGGACCACGACGCGGCCGCCGACCTCGCCGCACGGATCCGCGACGCCGAGCACTGACCCGCGGTCGCCCGCAGGAAATCTCCGGGCCGATGTCCCGGGGTTTATGTCCGATGACGCGGAATGAGCGAGTACGGGTGATGGCGACGCACCCGTCCTCGGTCGGACGGGCCGACTCCCGCCGCGACGGGGTGGCCCCCACGACGCGGCGGACTTGGCGCGCCACCGGCCTCTCCGACCACTCTCGCCGCGCGGTCCATGACAGATCGCGCGGCATTCCTTCGTCCCCGAGCGCTCGCTCCCCGCCCGGGGACATCCTCACGTCGACGAGCGACGCAGCTCTCAGCCACATCCCGACGGCTGGCGCCGACTGCGATACCGAACTCTTCGCGGAGATCGCGACCCAGTTTGGCCGAGGATCGAGTTGTCCGAAGGATCTGGAATCGGGCGAGAGCTTTCGTACTCGCGGAGTCACGCTCGTCGGTTCCTTTCGCCGGTGCCGAGGCCAAGGAGGGTGCGGAGCACCCGACGCAGGCTTTTGTCGCCAGAAATCTTCGATTTCTGGCTGCTAACCAGAAGCCTTCGGCTTCTGGTAATGGGCGAGCTTTTGCAAGGGCCCTGCGGGGCCCACAACAAAAGGTCGGTCTAGATAACCCCGGTCGTCTCCGCCACGTCCCGTGCCGCCTTCTCGGTGATCCCGTCGCCCAGCACCGTGTACCGGTCGCGGATCTCGTGGGCGGTGGTGAGCGCCTCCAACAGTTCGTCCTCGCTCAGCCCCAAGTCCTCGGCCGTCGTCGGCGCGTCGAGGCTCTCCAGTGCCGCCCGGATATCCTCCCAGAGCCCATCGGGGCCGTCGTGGAGGTAGGCGGTCATGATCGAGCCGACGCCGACCTGGTGGCCGTGGAGTGCCCGTCCCGGCGCGATCCGGTCGAGCTGGTGGGAGAACAGATGCTCCGCCCCCGAGGCGGGCCGGGAGGAGCCCGCGATCGACATCGCCACGCCCGAAGAGACCAGCGCCTTCACGACGATCCACGCCGACTCCTCCAGCCCCGGCCGGATCAGGTCGGCGTTGTCGACGAGCATCTCCGCGGTCATCCGGGCGAGCGCGCCGCCGTACTCCGAGTACTCCACGCCCTTGAGCCGCCGGGCGAGCTGCCAGTCCGCGACGGCGGTGTAGTTCGAGATGATGTCCGCACAGCCCGCGGTCGTGAGCTCCCACGGCGCGTCGGCGATCACGTCGGTGTCGGCGACGACCGCCAGCGGCGGTTCGGCGGCGACGGAGTGGCGCGTGTCGCCCTCCGGGATCGACCCCCGACCCGAGACGATACCGTCGTGGCTCGCCGCCGTGGGGACGGAGACGAACCCGACGTCGAGTTCGTCGCTGGCCATCTTCGCGGTGTCGATGGGTTTGCCGCCGCCGAGGCCGACGAGGTAGCCGGCGTCGACTTTGCGGGCGGCGTCGATCACGTTCTGGACCTGCTCGAACCCCGCCTCCGCGACGATCACCGTCTCCGCGCCCGCGAGCTGCTCGCGGACGCGATCGCCGACGATATCGTTGGGCGAGGGGCTGGTGACGATCAGCGGCGTCCCGGAGAGGTAGAGCTCCCCGACGGCGTCGCCGAGATCGTCGAGGACCCCGTGGCCGACGACGACGTTCCGGGGGAGCCGGATCCACGTCGATTTGTCGAACATGCTCCGGTGGTCGGGTGCGGCGGTGAAAAGCGGTTCGTCAGTCGACGCCGTCAGCCGAGGATGCGCCACGCCTCGAACAGGAAGCTGACACCGAAGCCGGCGAGCACGAGCGCGCTCACCGCGGCGACCGCGGGGGCAAACGAGTCGACCCGGCGGCCTGCTTGGACCAGCGCCGCCGGGAAACTGACCAGCCAGAGCGCGACGCCACCGAACAGGCCGACGATCAGCGCCGGGCTGCCCGTCTCGACGACGAACACGCCGGTGAGCGCCTCGCCGACGTAGGGGAGCACCGCGAGCACGTCGAGCATCCCCGGGTCGAGCAGCCCGACGCCGGCGGTCAGCCAGAACAGGATCTGGTAGGGGTTCGTGAGTGCGAGCACGAACGCGCGACGGAACCCCGTCGACTCGTCGTCGGCGAGGGGCGGCTCAGTCGACCCGCTCTCGCTACTGTCACCGTCCCTCTCTACCGACGACGGCGCGAAGGACTCCTTGACCCCCGTTGCGGCGCCGTAGGCGAAGTAACACATCAACAGTCCGCCGACGCCGAACATGACTCCCTGTGCCGTCGGGTACTGTTGGACGATACCGACGACGCCCCCCAGCGCGAGCAGGAAGAACACGAAGTCCGCGAGTCCCGCGCCGAGCCCGGCTTTCGCTCCCGCAGTCCAGCCGCGGAGCACGCTCTCCTCGGCGATCACGGCGTTCATCGGCCCCGGCGGCGCCGCGAGCGCGAGCCCGAACGCGGCGCCGGCGACGAGCGACGGGACGAGATCGAACACGGCGAGACAAAGGACCGAAAATGCGAAAAATCGCCCGGTTCAGCGGCGCCGGAGCACGCCGACGACCGCGGCCACGGCCAGCGCGGCGATCGCGGCGTACAGCACGACCGTCGGCGCGCCGAGCACGACGGCGCCGAAGGCGAGGAAGACGACGGCGGCACCGGCCTCGATGTACGCGGTCGGCAGCACCGCCTCGACTTTCTCACCGATCACCGCGTCGACTCCGGTCCGGAGTGCGAGCGCGCCGATCACGCCGACGAACACCGAGACAGGCGCGTCGGGGAACGTCGCCGCAAGGTTGATCGTCAGCAGCTGGGTCTTGTCGCCGAACTCCGCGAACAGCACGAACAGGAACCCCGTCAGCAGCCCGCCGTAGCTCCCGACGCGGACGAGCAGCGCGTCCGGGATCAGCCGTCCCGAGATCCCGACGTCGAGCCCGGTGCCCGACGTGATCGACCGCGAGGCGTCGCCGTCGCGAAGCCCCTTGGCCGCCGAGCGGGCGGTCCAGACGCCGAAGACGACGAACAGCCCCCCCGTTATCATGGTGACGACGGTCGCGGGCAGCACCGAGACGACGTACTGGCCGAACGCGACCTCCAGCGCCGACCAGAGGGTGAAGGCGCCCATGGCGCCGAAAAACACCGCCTTGGCGTCGTACCGCGTCGCGAGCGTGATCACCACCAGCTGCCCCTTGTCGCCGAACGTTGCGAGCAGGTTCGCGAGGAACGCGGCCGCCAGCGGCCCGTGGTCGGCGTAGCGGGCGACGACGCTGTCCAGTCCCGATTGCAGCGGGAGCGCGAGCGCGCCGGACATGCTCAGGCGACCTCACCCTTCATACTCCGCACGCGGATGGCGTCGGCGACCTCCTGGGGGAGGCTCTGTTCGGTACCGTCGTCGAGCCGGACCGTCACCATCCCGAACGGCGCCACGTCGACGATATCGATCTCGGTCTCGGGCGTGAGCCCCGCCTCGGCGAGGTAGTCTAGCTCCTCACGGTTGCGGTGGGGAACGCGCGAGACGACGACGCAGTCGCCCTCTCCGAAGCTGGTGAGGCGCTCGCCGGCCTCCTCGTCGACGGGGTCGAGCGTCTCCGTCGGGATCGGGTCGCCGTGGGGGTCGACTGCCGGATCGTCCAGCGCCTCGGCCATCCGCCGTTCGAGGTTCTCGCTGATGTGGTGTTCGAGCGTGTCGGCCTCGTCGTGGACCTCCGACCAGTCGAAGTCGAGATGTTCGGCGAGGTACGCTTCGAGCAGGCGGTGGTGGCGGATCACTTCGAGCGCGACCGTCCGGCCCTCGTCGGTGAGCTCGACGCCGCTGTACTTCTCGCGCTCGATCAGTCCGCGGTCGGCCAGCTTCTCCATCATGCTGGTCACCGTCGGCGGGGTCTTGTCGAGGTACTCCGCGACCGCGGAGGTGGAGACGGGCGCGCCCTCCTCGCGCTGGATAACGTAGATAGCTTTCAAGTAGTCCTCCATCGCGTCGCTCAGCATGTCGAACGATACGTTTCGACGCGGCAAAAGATCCCCGGTGACGGCGACGAGGCGGGGGCGAGAACTGTGGAGTTAAGCCCCCGGGACCCCTAGCCGAGAGTGAATGAAACTCCGACGCGCCCTGAGCTACGTCACCCTCGGTATCGGCGCCGCCGCGGCCGGTAACGCCCTCCTCCGACGCGACGCCGGCGACCTCCCGCCCGCACTGGACGGGATGCAACGCACCTACCGCTGGCGCGGGATGAACGTCAGCTACACCGAGGCCGGCGACCCGGACGACCCGGACCTCGTCCTCCTGCACGGGCTCAACGCCGCCGGCTCCTCGGGCGAGTGGCGCGGCGTGTTCGACGCGCTCAGCGAAGAGTACCACGTGATCGCGCCGGACCTGCCGGGGTACGGCCGCTCGGATCGGCCGCCGATCCGCTACTCCGCGACGCTGTACGAGGCGTTCGTCAAGGCGTTCCTCGGGGAGTTCGGCGATGACGACGGCCCCGCGGTGATCGCCTCCTCGCTCTCGGCGGCGTACGCCGCGTCAGCGGCGCAGACGGCCCCGGTCTCGCGGTTCGTGCTCGTCTGTCCGACCACCACGACCGGTCCCGGCGGAGGAACGTGGGTGCGCGAACTGGTCCGGGCGCCGCTGGTGGGGGAGGCGCTGTTCAACGCGGTGACCTCGAAGCCGGCGATCGAGTACTTCAACGCCGATCACGGCTACGCCGATCCCGACGGCCCCGAGGAGGAGTGGGCCGAGTACGAGTGGCAGACTGCCCACCAGGAGAACGCCCGGTTCGCCCCGGCGGCGTTCCTCGCGGGCGATCTCGACAGCGAACTCGACCTCGGCGGGACGCTCGCGGCTCTCGACGTGCCCACGACGATCGTCTGGGGCCGGGAGACGGAGCTGACGCCGGTGTCCCAGGGCGAGGAGCTCGCACGCGCCGCGGGCGCGGAACTGCTCGTGTTCGACCGCGCGAAGCTGCTGCCCCACGTCGAGCGCGCCGACGCGTTCTTGGAGTACGTGTTGGCGGGGACGCTTCCGGACGACTACTCGGTGATCCGTGAGTACGATCCGAGTGGGGGTGATGAAGGGACGGGCGAGGACGCCGAGGAGACTGAAGAGACGGACGAGGAGTCGGAGACGGAAGCGGACGACGAATCGGACGAGGAGTAGTCGCGTCGTCGTTCCCGTACGTCAGCAGTGTGGTTTCGTTTTTCGCTCGGTGGTTCGGTGACTGCAACAGCGACCGCGACAGCAACAGCAGCTCGAAGCTAGACCACTTGTGACCGCAGGGCGCCGGGCACGAGGCCCGGCGCAGTTCCGAGTCCCCACCCCTCCCCCCGCGCTCGCCGACCGCTGGCGAGCGCGAGGCGTCCACCGCTCCCGCACCGCGGTCGCTGTCGGCGCGTGACGTGAGCAGAGCGAGACCGGCGGTCTCGCTGGCAGTGCGGGCGACGCGTGGGTCGCCCGCACGACGCCTCCGTGCGCGAACGAGCGCGCAAGGTCCTCGCGAGTGAACCGAGCGAGGGCACGAGAGAGCTTGCTCTCTCGGAGGACGAGCGACCGTCGGGAGCGAGTCGGCTGGGGAGGTCTGTGGGCTGTGCCGGGCGGTGCGGCCACAAGTGGTCTAGTCTCGAACTGCTGTCGCCGTTGTAGTTGCTGTCTCTGTAGCCAACGATCGAACCGTTGTACTGGCCTCGCCCACCAGCAATCGAACCGCTGCTACTACCCCCAAACACCAACGATCGAGAAAACGTATCCATCGCGACCCAACACGGAAACCGAAACGTCACACCACCCCCAAAACCGATCAGACCGGCCGGAGCACCAGCACGTCCGCGCCGGTCGTCTCGCTCGCCCCAACGTCGACCGCAACCTCGTCGCCGACGCCGACGGTCCCCGGCTCGGCGTCGACGACGATGCCCGTCACCCGCGCGGGCCCGAAGTCGACGACCGCCGTGTCGTACGGCGCGTCGGCCTCGAACGCCGGCGCCGCGACGTGGACGGTCGTGACCGTCGCGACCGTCCCCGTCTCGGGAAGCGGTTCCTCGGTGAACTCGGTCGACCCGCAGTCCGGGCAGACCCGCCGGGGCGGGAGCAGCCCGTGGCCGTTCTCGCACTCGAGGTAGTAGCCGTCGTCGGCGACGAACGCGTGCAGCCACTCGTCGAAGCCCGCGTCGCTCATTCTGCCACCTCCAGCACGTGCACGACTGCGGACGCGACCGTCCCACCCGCGTTGTGCGTGACGCCGACCTCGGCGTCCTCGACCGCGTCGCTGTTGGGATGATCGCCCCGGAGCAGTCTGGTCATCTCCGCGATCTGTGAGCCGCCAGTCGCGCCGACGGGGTGACCCTTCGCTTTCAGCCCGCCGGAGAGGTTCACGGGGACCTCGCCGTCCGCACGGGTCTCGCCGCGACGGGCGGCGCCGAGCCCCTCGCCGGGCTCGTACAGCCCCAGCGACTCGATCGCGAGCACCTCCGCGATCGTGAAGCAGTCGTGGACTTCCGCCACGTCCACGTCGGCGGCGTCGATCCCGGCCTCGCCGTAGGCCATCGCGGCCGCGTCGTCCGCCGCGGGTGTGCGGGCGAGGTGGTCGCGGTCCTGCAGCGCCATGCGGTCGGTCCCCTGCCCGGTGCCGACCACGGCCACGTCGGCCGACACGTCGTGTTCGGCGGCGTACGCCTCGCTCACGAGCACGATCGCCGAGGCGCCGTCGGTGATCGGACAGCAGTCGAACAGTCCCAGCGGCTCCGCGACCGGCGGGGCGTCCAGCGCCTCCTGCACCGAGAGTTCGCGCTGGTACTGGGCGTACTCGTTGGGGATCGCGTTGTCGTGGTTCTTCGAGGCGACGTTCGCGAGGTCGGTCTTGAGCTCGTCCTTCTCAACGTCGAACGCCTCGCCGTAGGCGGTCGCCATCAGCGCGTACGCCGCGGGGAATGTGACGCCAGCGCGGACCTCGAACAGCTCGTCGGCGGCGATCGCCAGCGCCTCCGTCGCCTCTGCGGTGTCTTGGTTGGTCATGCGCTCGACGCCGCCGGCGAGCACCACGTCGGCCTCGCCGGAGCGGACGGTCCGGACCGCCTCGCGGACGGCGACGCCCGCGGAGGCACACGCCTCCTCGTAGCGCGTCGCCGGGCAGTCGAGGCCGGCGGCCTCCGCCAGCAGCGGTGCCATGTGGCCCTGCCCCTCCGAGAGCGAGCCGGCGAAGTTGCCGACGTTCAGCTGTTCCACGTCGTCCAGCGGGACGCCGGCGTCCGCCCGCGCGTTCAGCGCGGCCTCGGCGAACAGGTCGCGGCCGGTCCGTTCGGGGTGCGAGCCGAAGTGGGTGAGCCCCACGCCAGCCACGCGCACACCAGTCATACCCCGGCGTTAGAGTGGTTCAGCTAAAGGCCTGCCGGAGTCGGTGAGCGGCGGTACGTCCCGGCGACGTTCCGGCAGGTCCTTCCCGACGCCGTTCCTTCCACCGGCCATGTTTAGCGACGCGTTCGTCGGACTCGCCTGCACCGACTGCGACGCCAGTCTCACCGTCGAGGACGCCGAGCCCGAAGCCATCGCCGGCGCCGGCCCGTGTCCCGACTGTGGCGCGCCCCGGGTGCCGGAGTACGATCTCGGCCGCGTGGATTCCGACGCGGTCCGTGCGGGCCCGCGAGCCTGGGACCGCGACGCCGTGCTCCCGTTCACGGCGGAGACGGCGCTCTCCGCCGCGGAGGGCGCCACCCCGAGTGTCGACGCGCCCCGAATCGCCGACGAACTCGGCCTCGGGAGCGTCGAGATCAAAGACGAGGCGCGCAACCCCACCGGCTCGGTGCTCGACCGCGGGCTCTCCGCAGCCGTGACCGCCGCCGACGCCGCCGGCGCGGAGCTCGTTGCCTGCGCGTCGCCGGGCAACGCCGGCCAGTCGATGGCGGCCTACGCCGGCCGGGTGGACCTGCGCTCGTACGCGTTCGTCCCGACGCGGTCGCCGTTCTCGAACAAGGCGATGGTGAACGTCCACGGCGGCGAGATGAAGGTCGTCCCCGGCCGGCTCGGCGACGCGGTCGACGCGCTCGCCGAGGAGCTCCAGTCCGACTACGTCGATCTGGGGGCGTTCGCCTCGCCGTTCCGCCACGACGGGCTGAAGACAGTCGCTTACGAACTGCTCGCGGATCGGGGCTGGAAGACGCCGGACGCCGTCGTGCTCCCCGCGGGGACGGGCGAGCTGGTCGTCGGCGTCGTCGACGGCCTGCAGGAGTGCCGGGAGCTCGGGCTGATCGACGACCTGCCGACGGTGTACGCCGTGCAGGCGGCCGGCTGCGCGCCGATCGCGGCGGCGTGGGAGGCGGGGACGATCGCGACCGAGCCCTGGGAGACGCCGGACACGATCGTCGGCGAACTCGAGGTCGCGGATCCGCCGGGCGGCGATCTCGCGCTCGCCGCGCTGGAGGAGGTCGACGGCGAGGCGCTGACCGTCGAGGACGCCGACGCACTGGAGAGCGCGGTTGCGGTGGCCTCGACGGAGACCGTCGAGGTGGGGCTGGCCGGCGGCGTCGCCGCGGCGGGGCTGTGGGCGCTCGCCGAGGACGGCACGCTCGCCGAGGACGACGAGGCGGTCGTGCTGAACACCGAGGCGGCGACGAAGGCGCCGGACGTGCTCCGGAGCCACCTGATGGGACAGGGCGTCTGAGCGCTGCTCACCCCCGGAGGTCCCAGTCGGCGTCGGCCACCTCGACGCGTGCGGCCTCCTCGTCGTCGACGATCGCCCGGAACGCGAACGTGTGGCCGTCCCGATCGAGTCGGATGTCGACGCTGGTGGCGTCGACCGTGAACTCCTCCTCGATGCGCTCCGGTCGACCGTCCTCCCGCTCGGCGCGGACGCCGTAGTCGCCGTAGCTGAACTGTTTGGCCGTCTCGACGAACCCGTCCTCGTCGAGGACGTCGGCGTCGACGGCGTCGTGGCTGCTGGCCTCCCGGACGACCAGCGTGTACGTGTTCGCCCCCATGGTTCTGTTGTTCGGTAGCATTCACCAAGAAAACGGCGGCGGTCGCGGGTCCGCGATCGGCCGCACCGAGCGAACGGATAGCCGGCATCCGGGACGCTTTCCTTTCCCCCCACCAACCCCGACCCATGTCCGACACCGCGCTCGTGATCGGCGGCACCCGCTTCGTCGGCCGCCACACCGTCGAGGAACTGCTGGATCACGGCTACCACGTCACGATCTTCAACCGCGGCAACCACGACAACCCCTTCACCGACCGCGAGGGCGTCGACCACGTCGAGGGCGACCGCCGGGACGACACCGACCTGAAGGCTGCCAAGCTGTCGGTCCAGCCCGACATCGTGATCGACTGCGTCGCGCACTACCCCGCGGACGTGGCGATCGCGACCGACGTGTTCGCGGACGTGGACGGCTACGTGTACATCTCCTCGGGCGACGCCTACGGCGCGGAGGAGATCCCCAAACGCGAGGAGTCGACGCCGATGCGCCCCTGCACCGACGAGCAGGCAGTGGACGACTCCGGCGAGACCTACGGCAACCGCAAGGCCGAGGGCGACCGGGAGATCGTCGCGGCCGCCGAGGAGGGCGTGAACGCGATGTCGGTCCGACCCTGCATCATCTACGGCCCGTACGACTACACCGAGCGCATGGACTACTGGCTCGACCGCGTCGACAGCCACGACCGCGTGGTCGTCCCCGGCGACGGGCAGAACCTCTGGCACCGCGCGTACGTCGAGGACGTCGCGAGCGCGCTCCGGATCGTCGCCGAGGACGGCGAGCCCGGGGAGTTCTACAACGTCGGCGACCGCACGGCCGTCACCGTAGAGGAGATGCTCGAGCTGATCGCGGACGCGATGGACACCGATATTGAGGTCGTCCACGCGGGCGAGCGGGAACTCGCGGCTGCGGGGTTGGCGCCGGCGGAGTTCGTGCTGTACCGCGACTACCCGCACCTCCTCGCGACCGGGAAGCTCGCCGACCTCGGCTGGGAGTCGACGCCGATCGAGGAGGCGATGGCTCGAACCGTCGAGGAACACCGCGACTCCGACCGCGACGGGAGCGAGCACGACCCCGGCCGGGAGAACGAGGAGGCGGTGCTGGACGTGTTGGATACGCTCTGAGCGGCCCCTTCCGTCACCGCGGGCGGAACGCCCGCAGCGTCTCCCCATCGGCCGCGAACAGCAGATCGTCGGCGACGGCCATCGTCGTGCCGATCCCGTCGTTCGGCCGCGACCAGCGTTCGGTGCCGTCAGTCGGGTCGAAGCAGTGGAGGGCGTCCTCGCCGTGGAGCAGCACGGACTCGCTGGCGACGACCGGGCGCGCGGTCGGCGTCACGGACACGTCCCACGCCTCGCTGCCGTCGGTGGTCGAGAGCGCGTACAGGCCCGGCTCGTCGCCGCTGGAGACGCCGACGTAGAGGCGGTCCGGGCCGGCGCTCACGTGGTGCATTCCGGGCGGAACCCCGGTGTCCCAGCTGTGCCCGTCCTCGCCGACGGCCGCCGCCGAGGCGCCGCCGAAGAACGGTTCGGTCGAGAACACCGTCCCGTCGCGATAGAGCCGTTCCGCCGGGAAGTCGTACCCCGGGTCCGGCTCGGTCAGTCGCTTCCCGTCCGCAGCGGAGAGGCGCCACGCGCGCTGTCCCTCGGTGCCGCTGGGGACGAACACGGTGTCGTGGCTGGCGAACAGGCGGCGCGTCCACGGCTCCGCGACCTCGGTCCGCCAGCGTTCGCTCCCGTCGTCGAGCGCGTCGGCGACGACAGTCGGGGTCTCGCCCGCGTCGTCCAGTTGGATCCAGTAGAGGCTGTCGCCGGTCGCGAGGACGCTCACTCGGGGCGGGAGCGCGCTGTCGTCCGTCGAGTCGTCCCGTCCCGGCGTGTCGATCCGCCGCTGCTCGGTTCCCTCGGCGCCGAGCGCGACGATACCCGCGTCCGTCGGCACGTAGAGCGTCTCGGAGACGATCCGAGGGGTGAAGGCCGACTCACCGATCGACCGACGCCACCGCTCCTCGCTGGATCGGGCGTCGAGCGCGACCACGTCGCCGTCGGCCGTCCCGACGTACACCGACCCGAACGCGACGGTCGGTGCCGAGAGCGCGGCGTCGTCGGCGAACCGCCAGAGCTCGCCGACCGCCGTCGTGGGGCCGGCGGCGTCGGTGGCGTTGCTGAACCCGGGGTCACAGCCGGGCATCCGCCACGTCGAGTCGACGCTGTCGGGTGGTTCCGGGGTGGGCGAATCGGTGGTAGTTCCGGTGGCAGTTCCGTCCGGTGGGGTCGACGCTGTCGGCGTTTCGCCGCCGTCGAGGCAGCCGGCGACGGCGGCTGTGCCGAGGCTCGCGAGGAGGGCGCGCCGCGAGTGCGGGGGCATCGACGGCGCGTTCGCTCGCCGCGGGTAAGTGCTTTCTCCGTCCGACGGCGCGTGCCCTCAGAACTCCATCTCCCGGCTCTCCTCGCTGATGCCGGCGACCTCCCCCTCCAGCCACTCGCGGAACCACTTCACGCGTTTGAGGCGCTGGTGGCCGATCGACTCGGCGGTGTCGCTCTCGACGCGGTCGCAGTGTTCCTGCCCGCGTTCGAGCACGCGGTCGACCATCTCCGCGGCGTCCATGTGCGTGCGGGCCTCGTACCCCATCCGGAGGAGCATCAGGACGGTGCCGTTGGCGCCGACCTTGTCCAGCACGTCGCCCTCGATCAGGCACTGCGTCTCCAACGACACGTCCGAGAGCGGCCCCTGGTAGGAGTGGTCCGCGACGACGTTACAGACCTCGTCGACGAAGGAGTCGGGGAAATCCCCCCGGCTCTGGAGGTACTCGCGGGCCACGCGGGCGCCGGCGTCGGCGTGCCGGTCCTGCTCGGCTTCGAGCTTGGACACGTCGTGGAACACGGCGGCCACGCGGACGACGTGGACGTTCGCCCCCTCCGCCGCCGCGATCTCGCTCGCGATCTCGACGACGTTGCGGATGTGGTTGAAGCGGTACTCCGCGGAGTGCCACGGGTACCAGCGCATCCGGCCGCCGTCGTCCTCGCTCTCGACGCTCGCGGCGAGGTAGTCGTGGACGAACTCCTCCATCGCGGCGAACTCCTCGGCGGAGACGGGCGCGTCCCTTATTTCGACGCCCATACTGGTCCTCCGGGTTCGGTCGTACAGCGTTCGTGTTTCATTACTGGAGAGGACGGTCGTTTCGCTCTTAGTCGTTGCGGGACGGGCAAACACGCCGTCTCGTGGATTCCCACCGCAGTCTACCACCGAGAGCGACTCGTCGTCGCAGCCTCCCCTCGTGGTCCGAACCGTTAGGTAGCCCGAGGTGCTGCCCAGCCACATGACCGAGCAACTGTATCTGGAAGCCGCCACCGTCGACAGCTTCGACGCGACCGTCGAGCGGACGGTGAGCGACGACCGCATCGTGCTCGACCGGACCCACTTCTACCCCGAGGGGGGCGGCCAGCCTGCCGACCACGGCACGATCAGGACCGAGGACGGCCGCGAGTGGCGGGTCGTCGACGTACAGAAACACGACGGGATCCACCACTACCTCGAACCGGGGGAGGGAGTCGACGACGAACTCCCCGAGGCCGGCGCGACGGTGACGGGCGAACTCGACTGGGGGCGACGGTCCAGTCACATGCGCTACCACACGGCCCAGCACCTGCTGTCGGCGCTGCTGCTCGACGAGTACGACGCCGAGACGACGGGGAATCAGGTGCGAGCCCACAAGGCGACGCTCGACTGCGCCTACGAGCGCTTCGGCGACGACGAACTCCGACAGGTCGAGGATCGGATGAACGAACTCGTCGAGCAGGCTCGCCCGGTGGAGTGGTACGTGCTCGATCGCGAGACCGCGGAGGCGGAGCTCGATCCCGAACGGACGCGGCTCTCGTTGCTGCCTGACTCGATCCAGGAGATTCGGATCGTCGAGATCGGCGGTGTAGACGACGGCTCGGAGCCGTTCGACCGCACTGCCTGCGCAGGCACCCACGTCGAGAACACCGAGGAGATCGGCGAGGTGACCGTGACGGGCCGGGAGACGAAAGGGAGCGACGAGGAGCGGATCACGTTCGAACTCGCATGAACGTCCGGCAGGTCATCCCGAAGGCGTCGACGATCCCGGAACGCTGGAGTTCGGCGTGAGCGGCAAGCTGGCCGACGACGACCACGCGGAAACGGTTCAGCGACCACCCCGACGCCGTCGTGGTGGCCGAACCCGGCGGCGACGCGTTCTGGTCGGAGTGAGCCGGGAGAAACGTCCGCGCGATCGTGACGGAAAACATCGTGTTCGGCGGAGAATACAACGCGTAGATTTATCGCCGAAGTATCACAACTCTCCCGCATGGACGACATCGAGATGCCCGACCCGCAGTACCTCCGAATCGGCCCCGAAGAGTTCGAGACCGTCCTCGGCGGGTTCGAGAGCGTCGGCAGCGGGATCGGCAACGTCCCGGAGCTCACCGAGCCCGTGACGTTCGACCTCCGGTACCTGCTCGATGAGAACTACGAGTTCGAGGCGACCGACCACCGAGGCTACGTCGATCTCGTAGAGATGTTCCGCGACGCCGAGTGGGTCGACCTCGACGACGCGACGCTGTACGACGGTGCGAACCTCGAGTTCAGCACGTTCCTCGCCGGCTCCGGGTTCGGGTCGACGCCGACGAACGTCACCGACGAACTCACGCCCGGAGGGGACAGCGACCTGCTGGCGTACGTTCCGATGTCGTGGGACTGGGAACGCGACAGCGAGCCGCCGGCGGTGTTTATCGCACCCGGCGGTGTCGCGGCGACGTTCGACGCACAAACCGCTGACGACGTCGACGCCGCGCTGACGGTGACGATGGAGCACGCACTCGAAAGCGCCGCCGACGCCGGAAAGGAGCCGGACACGAGCGTCGTCTCGGCCGATCGGATCGAAGAGTTCGGCGACGAATGTCCCGACTGTGGCGCGGTGCTCGGCGGCGACGAGAACTTCTGTCCCACCTGCGGCCACGAGCTCCGGACGACGGAGTGTCCCGACTGCGGGACGGGCCTCGACGGCGGCGAGAACTTCTGTCCGAACTGTGGCTTCGAAGTGGCCTGACGGTCACTGACCTGCTACGCTATCGGGACGAGTCCGTCCAGAGGTACGCTTTTACTGCTCCCACCGAAAAGTAGTCAACCATGACCGACGACGACCGATCGCTCTCGCGGCTCGGACGAGTCGCGCTCGGACTCGGCCTCGCACTGCAGGCCAGCGAGGACTTCCGGGATATGGAGGACAGTGTCGAGTACGCCGACTCGGCGGGCGTGCCGATGCCCGAGACGATGGCGCCGCTGGGTTCCGGGACGATGCTTCTTGGCGGGCTCGGGATCGCGTTCTGGCGGCTCCCGCGGCTCGCGACGGGCGCGGCCGCGACGTTCCTCGCGGTGGTGACGCCGACGATGCACGACTTCTGGACCGAGGAGGACGGCAGCGGCGAGCGGCTCGCCTTTTTCGGCAACCTCGCAATGCTCGGCGGCGTACTCGTGTTCCTGCGGGAGGCGTGGCGGCGGGACTGAGCCCGGCGCTCAGTCGTCCGTCGGCCCTGCCAGCACCGACGGCCGTTCGGCGACCGAGGCGTCGGTGACGAGGGAGACGCCGACGACGAGGACGAGACCGACGACCATCCCGACCACCGACGACGACCAGCCGCCGAACGTCTCCATCACGCCCGGGACGACGACCCCAAGCACCGTCGTCGTCTCGCCGGCCGGCGGCGTAAACGTCGTGACCGTGTAGAACAGCTGGCTGCCGAGGATCCCCGCGAGCATCCCCCACAGCGTCGTTCGGGACCAGTAGAGCGCGACGATCACCGGCGGGGCGAGCTGGGCGAACCCGCCGAACGCGGTGTCGCCGATCACGAACAGCGACGGCGGGTTGTAGAGGCTGGCGAGGAACGCCAGCGTCGCGAAGACGGCGACGCCGATCCGGGCGATCAGGTCCTCGCGGCGCTCGCTGGCGTCGGCGTTGACGAACGGCCGGTAGAGGTCGCGGGTGAAGTACGACGAGCCCGACAGCAGCATCGAGTCCGAGGAGGACATCATCGCCGCCATCGCGCCCGCGACGACCAACGCTGCGAACCACGTCGGCGTGTACTCCGCGAGCAGCCCCGGGAGGATGTTGCCGCTCTCGGGCATCGGGACGCCCAGCCCGGCCGCCCACGCGCCGAGCATGAACGCCGGGACGAAGAGGAGGAGGACGACGATCGGCCACAGCGCCATCGTGCGCTTCAGCACTTTCTCGGAGTCGGCGACGAAGAAGCGCTGATTGACTTGCGGGAACATCGCGACGCCGAAGGCGATGCCGATAGCCTGTGAGAGCATCCACTGCGGCGAGTAGACGCCGCCACCCAGCGAGAGGAACTCCGGGTTCGACGACGCGATCGCGTCGGTCGCGGCACCGACCCCGCCGACGGCAGAGAGCACCCAGACGAACGCCGCCCACACCATCGTGAGCATGAACAGCCCTTGGAGCGTGTCCGTCCACGCAACGCCGCGCATCCCCGAGAGGACGACGTAGACGATCATGAACGCGGTGATCAGCCCCGCGCCGGCCCAGTAGGGGACCGCGCCCTCGGTGAGCGCCGACAGCGCGCCGCCAGCCCCGACCTGCTGGAGCATCACGTACGGGAACAGCCAGAATAGCGAGACGCCGGCGACGAGCCCGCGGAGCAGCGGCGAGCCGAAGCGATCTCCCAGCATCTCGCCCAGCGTGACGTAGCCGTGTGCCTTCCCGACGAGCCACTGCTTGTAGCCGACGACGTACCAGAGCACGCCGAAGATCACCCCGTCCATCAGCCCCATCACGAGGATCCACTCCGGCCCGTTGCCGTAGGCGATGTTCGGGCCGGCGAAGAAGGTGAACGCCGACAGGAGGGTGGCGAACGTGGTGAACAGCA
Organism: Halolamina sediminis; assembly: GCF_001282785.1. NCBI lineage: Archaea > Methanobacteriati > Methanobacteriota > Halobacteria > Halobacteriales > Haloferacaceae > Halolamina > Halolamina sediminis. Next base: position 960,119 of record NZ_CVUA01000001.1, on the reverse strand, counting down.
GCACCACGGTTCCGAGCGTCCGGGAGGCGAGGTAGTAGTCTTCGGCGGTGCGGTCGGTGAGGCGGTAGGCGACCAGCCCCACCCCCAGCGCGAGCAGGAGGTAGGCGACGACGATCCCGATCTGGATCGACACCGCGGACTGGAGGATCACGCCGACCACCTCCCCATCCAGACACCCCAGCCGCGCCGTGTGAACACGGCGAAAACGACCGACGCGAGCACCATCCAGCCGATATGCCACCAGAGCCAGACCGGGAGGCCGGCGACGACGGCCGAGCGGTCCCAGAGGAACCACGGGATCGCCAGCGCCATCAGCACGAACAGGATCGCTCCCCACGCGAACGAGCTGGTTCGGTTCGGCATCGTGGAGCCGAATTCCCCCCGATACGTGAAAACAGTAACGAACTATCGCACAAACTCAGCTCTTGAAGAAAAATATCTTTCAACACGGCGTCGTCGGTCGACAGCCGCAGCTGGCGGGCCGAAAGTGGCAGAAAACGTCCTCGGGGGAGGTCGGCGAGGGAGCGGCTCAGTCGTCGGCGTCGACAGGGTCGGGGCTGGGGACCGTCACGTCGGGAAGGCCGGTCTCGATCTCCTCGCGGCGGCCCTCGAACTTCCCGGGGAGGACGAGTCGGCCGCCGAGGTCGTCGAGCGGTTCGTCGCTGTCGTAGCCGGGGCCGTTGGTCGCGAGCTCGAACAGCACGCCGGCGTGTTCACGGAAGTACACCGAGCGGAACCAGTGGCGATCGATCTGTGCGGTTGGATTGAGACCGCGCGAGCGGACGGCCGACCGCATCCCTTCCTGATCCTCGTCGGTCGGGGTCTGGAACGCGACGTGGTGGACGGTGCCGTGGCCGTTGCGCCCGCCCTGAATCGTCGGCAGCACGTCGACGTACTTGCCCACGGGCCCCTCGGCGGCGAAGCGAGTCCGCTCGTCGCCGGGCGTGTCGCCCTCGGCCTGCTCGGTACCGACGCGGTCGAACCCCATCGTCTCCAGCAGTTCCTCTGTCGGGTCGGGATCGGCGAGCCACAGCGTCACCGAGTGGAAGCCCCGGATCGCGGCGTCAGCGGGGACGAACTCCGTCCACGCGGTCGTCGGGTCGTCGTCACCGATCTCGGTCTCGACCAGTTCGAGGGGGAGGCCGTCGGGGTCGCGGAACGGCAGGCCGGTCTCGCTGAACCGCTCGACGCGCTCGTCGTAGTCGACGCCGTGCTCGTCGAAGCGCTCCTCCCAGTAGTCGAGGCTCCCCTCGGGGACCCGGAACGCCACCCGGGAGACCTGCCCGGAGCCGACCTTCCCCTGTGGGAGATCCTCCCACGGGAAGAACGTCATGCTCGTCCCGGGCGTCCCCTCGGCGTCGCCGAAGAAGAAGTGGTACGTGCTCGGGTCGTCCTGATTGATCGAGCGCTTGACGAGCCGGAGGCCGAGGGTCTCGGCCCAGAAATCCATGTTCCGCTGTGGGTCGCCGGCGACGCAGGTGACGTGGTGGATCCCCGGCGTCGGTGTTGGGTCAGCCATACGCCACGTAGGCGTTGGAGGGACTTGAGTGCGCGCTGACGTGGGTGTTACCGGGAAGTGACGGTACTGGAAGCAGTGTACAGTTCCGGGCGGATTCGAACCGCGAGGACTTCGCTTCGTCGCCGGCGGCATCGCCGCCGGCTGCCAGCGGGACCTCTGGTCCCGCCTCGCTCGTCCTCTAGGCGTCGAATTCGCTACGAGCTATTCGTCCTCACTTCGTTCGGACAGAATAGTTCCGGGCGGATTCGAACCGCCGTCATGGGCTTTCTCTCGTGCCAGATCGAACTGAACACGTCCAAAGGCCCATATGATTGGCCACTACACCACGGAACTGTATCGGAAAGAAGCGGCCCGCCGTACAAGAGTATTACCGTTCCACTCAGTCCGACGCCTCCTCGCACGTCCCCGCGAGGTAACAGCACGCGTCGGCCTCGGCGTCGAAGCAGTCCGGACACTGGTCCTCGCGGTCGATGATCGTGTCGAGTCGCTCGGCGACCGTCTCGTCGATGACGGGTTCGAGCTGCTGGGCCTCGTCGCGGAACTCCTCGACGCCGAGGACGTTCGCGAGGAAGCGCTCGATGATACAGTACGTCTGGAGCGCGCTCTCGGCGCGGGCGATCCCCTCGTCAGTGAGCGTGACGCCCTTGTACTTCTCGTGTTCGGCGAGCCCGCGCTCCTCCAGCTTGCCGATCATCTCGTTGGCGCTGGCGGGGCTCACGTCGAGCGAGTCGGCGACTCGACCCGTCGCCGCGGGGCCGTCGTCCATGCGCTGGACCAGGTAGATGGCTTTCAGATACTGATTGGCCGTGTTCATTCGCGAGCCTCCATGATCCGGGTGACCTCCTCGACGCCCTCGGCCTCGTCGTCGCGGATCGCCGTCAGCACGGAGAGCACGCGATCGCGGTCGAGCGTGAACGCGGCGTCGCTGGCCTCGATGGCGTCGATCAGGTCGTCGTAGAACTTGTAGGCCGTCTCCTCGTTGCAGAGTTGGTCGTACAGTACGCCGTCGAAGTCCTCGGGCTTGGTGCGGCCGTAACGAGCCTCGACCAGCGTCTCGACGTCCTCGAACGGGATCGAGTCGGCGTCGAGCGCGTCCACCAGCTCCTCCAGCTGCTCGCGGTGGCGGGCGGACTCCTCGGCAGCGTCCTCGAGTAGCGCCTCCACGTCGGCTTCGAGGTCGCGGTCCTCCTCCGCGAGGCTCTGGTAGTGTCGATACGCGCGCGCTTCGACGACTTCCTCCAGCACCACGCCGATCTGGAGGAGGCGGGCGAGCTGGTGGTCGGAGTCGACCTGCTGGTCGACGCTCACGGCGACCACCGCCGGTTGGCGACCGATACCGTCCTCATCGCCTCCGACTCCGTGAGGGAGGGACTTAAGCCCGGCCTTTCGACGGGTCCCCCGACCGCCGACCCAACCCGGAACGCCGAAGCCGACGGAGTTCCAACGGGGCCCCGTGTCCTCCCGCGACCGGACAGCGCTCGCCCTCGTCGTCTGGGCGGTGATGCTCTCCCAGACGCTGCTGTACCCGGGAGTGGACCGGCTCGTCGCCGCGATGGGGCTGGGCAGCGGGAACTACCTCGACGCGGGCACGTGGTTCCTCGCCGCGGAGTTCGCCGCGTTCGCGCTCGCCGCCGGCGTCTGGGGGGCCGCGAGCGACACCGTGGGACGACGGATCCCCTTCGTCGCCACCGGCGCGGTGCTGGGTGCAGTGGGATACGGCGTGCTCGGGCTGCTCGGACCCACGGAGCCGGCGATGTGGCTCGTGCTCGTCGTGCGGTTCCTGCAGGGCGCCGCCACCGTCGGCGCGTTCTCGCTGGCGATGTCGATGCTCGCCGATCTCGGCGAGGGGAACGGCCGGAACATGGGTGCCGCCGGAATCGCGATCGGCCTCGGGACCGCGCTCGGCGCGCCGTTGGGCGGGCAGCTCTACTCGATCGGCCCGTTCGTCCCGCTCTGGGCGGGTGCCGGGCTGTTGACACTCGTCGGCGCGGCGACGCTGGTGGTCTCCGACCACGCACCCGAGGGCGACGACGAGGGGATCCGCGAGGCGCTGGGTGCGCTCCGTCGCACGCCGTCGCTCGTCGTGCCGTTCGCGTTCGGCTTCGCCGACCGCATGACGGCTGGCTTTTTCGCGCTGGTCGGCACCGTCTACTTCCGGACGGCGTTCGAGCTCTCGCCCGCCGAGACCGGGATCACGCTCGCACTGTTTTTCGCCCCGTTCGGCCTGCTCCAGTACCCCTTCGGCCGGCTCTCGGACCGCTTCGGCCGCACCGCCCCGATCGTCGCCGGCTCGGCGTTCTACGGGATCGTCGTGCTGGGTATCGGCGCCGCGGAGGGGGCGTTCCCGGCGCGCAGTGACGCGCTGCTGGCGGTCCAGTTCGGGATGGTCGCGGTCGGCGTGCTCGGCGCGCTGATGGCGCCGGCGACGATGGCGCTGGTCGTCGACCTCGCGCCCACGGGCGAGCGTGGCGTCGCGCTCGGGGGGTTCAACATCGCCGGGAGCCTCGGCTTCCTCGCGGGCGTCGTCGGCGGCGGGCTGATCGCCGATGACGTCGGCTACCCCGCCGCGTTCGCGTTCGCCGGCGGCGCGGAGATCCTGCTCGCGCTGGTCGCGATCCCGGCGTTTCTCAAACTGCAGATCAGCCGGGAGAAGATGTTCAGTTAGCCGGCCAGGACGGCACGTACACGACCACGTAATCGTCCGAGCGTCGCTAAGCGGGCCGGAAAATAGAAAGAGAAGACAGCGAGAACCGCTTACGCGAGGCGTTCCTGGACAAGCTCCTGCACGTCGTCGCGGAACTCCTCGACGGCGATCTCCTCGAGGACGGGCACGAAGAAGCCCTCGACGAGCATGTTCCGGGCCTGCTCCGGGCTGATCCCGCGGGAGGTCATGTAGAACATGTCCTGCTGGTCGACCTGTCCGACCGTCGCGGAGTGGCTCGCTTCGGTGTCGTGGTTCTTAATGATCAGCTTCGGCGAGGCGTCGGCCTCGCTGTCGTCTGAGAGCATCAGGGTGTTCTCACGCTGGTAGGAGGAGGTGTCCCAGGCGTCGCGGCCGACGTCCTGCACGCCCTCGTACACCGAGCGCGCCGTGTCGTCGAGCACGCCCCGCGTCACGAGGTCGGCGGTGGTGTGCTCGGCGTTGTGCCAGACACGCGCGTTGACGTCGAAGTGCTGGTCCTCGTGGCCGAAGAACGAGCCCACGATCTGGGACTCGCTGCCTTCGCCGTTGAGTTCCGTCTCGACGTCGGATCGCGTGATCTGGGTGCCGAAGTTGCCCTCGATCCAGTTGACCGTGGCGTCGTCGCCGGCGATTCCGTGTTTGAGCGTATAGCAGTAGGCGTCCTCCGAGAGGTTCTGCAGCGAGCCGAACTGGACGTTCGAGTTCGGGCCCGCGGCGATCTCGACGAGGTTGCTGAAGTAGCGACCCTCGTCGTCGGCCGTCGGCCCCTCGTCACCGATGGCTTCGAGGATGGTCACGGACGCGCTCTCCTCGGTCACCACGAGCGTGTGGCTGAACAGGGAGTCCGAGCGCATCTCGGTTCGGATCTTCACGTCCTCGGCGTCGACGCCCTCGGGGACGTAGATCAGCGTACCCGTCGTGAACAGGGCGGCCGACAGCGCGGTGAGGTAGTTGCTCTGGGGGTCGAGCGTCGCGCCGAACTCCTCGCGGATGAGGTCCTCGTGCTCGTCGAGGGCGGTCTCGAAGTCGAGCACTTCGACGCCCTCGGCGGTGACACGCTCGGTCTCGTCGGCCTGGTTCAGCGGATCGACCAGACTGTCGAACTGGAGGTCGGTGAGGTTCGTCCACCGACGGCCGGGCGTCTGGATCACGTCCGGCAGGTCGAGGTCGTCGAGCGCGTCGAGCGCGTCGAGGCGGCGTTCGAGCAGCCACTCGGGTTCGTCGCGGGCCTCGGAGAGTTCGCGGACGGTGTCCGCGGTGAGACCCTGTTTGAGCGTCGCGCTCATTATCCGAGGCTCCCCTCCATCTCGAGTTCGACCAGTCGGTTCAGCTCCACGGCGTACTCGATGGGGAGCTCCTCCGTGATCGGCTCGATGAAGCCGCTGACGATCATCTGCTTGGCGTCGTCGTCGTCGAGCCCACGGGTCTGGAGGTAGAAGATGTCCTCGTCGCCGATCTTCCCCACCGTCGCCTCGTGGGCCACGTCGACCTTCGACTCGTTGATCTCCATGTACGGCATCGTGTCGGAGGTCGACTCGTTGTCGAACATCAGCGCGTCACACTCGACGGCGGTCGAGGAGTTCTCGGCACCGTCGGCGATGTGGACGAGGCCGCGGTAGTTCGTGCGGCCGCCGTCCTTGCTGATGGACTTCGACTCGATGGTGGACTTCGTCTCCGGCGCGTTGTGGTACACCTTCGCGCCGGTGTCGATGTCCTGGCCCTCGCCCGCGAAGGCGATGGTGATGTGGTTGTCGCTGGCGCCGCGGCCCTTGAGGACCGTCGACGGGTAGAGCATCGTGGCCTTCGAGCCCATCGAGCCCGAGATCCACTCCATGCGCCCGTCCTGTTCGACGAGGGCGCGCTTGGTGTTGAGGTTGTACGTGTTCTTCGACCAGTTCTGGACGGTCGAGTACTGGACGTGGGCGTTCTCGCCGACGTACACCTCGACGCCGCCGGAGTGAAGGTTGAACGCGGAGTACTTCGGGGCGGAACAGCCCTCGATGTAGTGGACTTCCGAGTTCTCCTCGGCGATGATGAGCGTGTGCTCGAACTGGCCCATCCCTTCGGAGTTCATCCGGAAGTACGCTTGGACGGGCATGTCGACGGTCACGTCCTCGGGGACGTAGACGAACGAGCCGCCCGACCAGATGGCGCCGTGCAGCGCCGCGAACTTGTTGTCGCTCGGGGGGACACAGTCCGTCATGAAGTGCTCCTTGACGAGCTCCTCGTGCTCGCGCACGGCCTCGTCCATGTTGCAGAAGATGACGCCCTTGTCCTCCCAGCGCTCGAGCATGTTCTGGTAGACGACCTCCGACTCGTACTGGGCGCCGACGCCCGAGAGCGCGTTCTTCTCGGCCTCGGGGATGCCCAGCTTGTCGAACGTGTCCTTGATCTCGTCGGGGAGGTCGGTCCAGTCGTCGACGCCGCCCCGGGTCTCGATGTCCGGGCGGATGTACGGGACGATCTCGTTGATGTCCATCTCCGAAAGGTCGGGCTGGCCCGGCCAGTCGGTCGGCATCGGCATCGCCTGGAACTGCTTGAGCGCGCGCAGCCGGCGCTCGCGCATCCAGTCGGGCTCGTCCTTGTCGTCGGAGATCGCGTGGATCGTCTCCTCGGTCAGCCCTTTCTCCGCCGCGTAGGCGGCCTTGGAGTCCTTCTTGAAGTCGAAGCGCTCCTCGGTGTCGGTCTGTTGTAGGTGGTCCTGGTCTGAACTCATGATTTAAGCCGTCTCGTAGACCTGCTCGCGCACCCAGTCGTACCCCTCCTCCTCGAGATCCTCGGCGAGCTCGGCGTCGCCCTCCATGACGACTTCGCCGTCGAGCATCACGTGAACCCGGTCGGGCTCCACGTAGTCGAGGATGCGCTGGTAGTGGGTGATCTGCAGGACGCCGGTGCCCTGTTCGTCACGCAGTCGTTCGATGCCCTGTGCCACGTCGCTGAGCCGGTCGATGTCGAGCCCGGAGTCGATCTCGTCGAGCACCGCGATCGACGGTTCGAGGATCGCCGCCTGCAGCACCTCGTTCTGCTTCTTCTCGCCGCCGGAGAAGCCGGCGTTGAGGTAGCGCTGTGCGAACGACTCGTCCATGTCCAGCAGCTCCATCTTCTCGCTCAGGATCTGCTGGAACTCGGCGACGCCGATCTCGCCCTCGTCGGCGGGGCCCTCCATCGGCGAGGTCTCGTACCCCTCGTCCTCGTCGGCGGCCTCCGCCTCCTCTTCCTCCTCGTCCTCGAAAAGCTCCTCGCGCTCTTCGAGCTTGGCGTTGAGCGCCTGTCGGAGGAAGTTCGTCATCGTGACCCCCTCGATCTCGGCGGGGTACTGGAACGCGAGGAAGATCCCGAGCGCGGCCCGCTCGTTGGGTTCGAGGTCGAGCAGGTCCCACGACATGTCCTCCTCGTCGGCGTCGACGTCCTCGACGTCCTCCGCGTCGAGGTGGAGGTTGATCTCACCCTCGGTCACTTCGTAGGCCGGGTGGCCCGCGATGACCTTGGCGGTCGTGGACTTGCCGGACCCGTTCGGGCCCATCAGTGCGTGGATCTCCCCGGACTCGACCTCGAGGTCGACCCCGCGGAGGATTCGCTCACCGTTCTCGGCGACTTCGGCGTGTAGGTTGTTGATTTCGAGTGTAGCCATTCGTAGCCTCGTGCGTATACATCGGTGTGTCCACCCATGAACGTTACGCATCACCCCCCGAGTATTTCGGAATATGAAAACAATAGTTCCCAAAAAGAGAAACATCGCCGGACGGGCCGTCGCTCGCGATCCCAAGGGTACGTCCGGTGACGCCAATGATACGCGTCTCGGGAGGGGGTCGCCGCCACCCGAAAGGGGTTTCCGGGTCGGGACCGCGGCTTCCGGCAATGCAGTATCTCGCCGTGCTCGTGTGGCTGGCCGTCTTCGCGGGGTTGGCCGTGCTCGGCTACCCGGCCGCGGCCCGGCTGTTTTCTCGGTTCCGGAGCAGCGGAGCCGGGTTCGCGCTCCCGATCGCGCTGGTGACGGTCTGGCTCCCGGTGTACTGGCTCGGGAAGCTCTCCTTCGGCCCGCTCACGGTTGCTGCGGGGCTGGCGGTGCTGGTCGGCGTCGCGGCCGCCCTCAGTCTCGACCGCGAGGCACTTCGGGACAGGGAGCTCCGCCTCGGCGAGGAAATCGGAATCGATCGCCGCGCCGCCGCCGAGACCGCGGTCGTCTTCCTCGCGGCGTTCCTGTTCCTGATCGCGGTCCGCAGCGTCGACCCCGCGGTCCACGCCGCCGGCGGCGAGAAGTACCTCGACTACGGGATGCTCCGCACGCTGCTCCGTTCGGGGACGCTGCCGCCGGAGGACTTCTGGTTCGCGGGCGAGCCGGTGCAGTACTACTACGGCGGTCACCTGGTCGCCGCGATCCTGACGGTCCTGACGGGCAGCGCGCCCGAACTCGCGTACAACCTCGCGCTCGCGGGGTTCTACGCGATGCTCGTGACCGCGGCGTACGACCTCGCCGCGAACGTCGCGGCCGAACGGGAGTTCGACGCACGAACCGGCGGCGCCGTCGCCGCCTTCTTCGTGGGGTTCGCGAGCAACTTCGCGACGATCGGCCGGATTCTGCTTGGCTTCCTTCCCCCCGGGCTGCGGGAATCGCTCGCGCCGGGGATCGAGGCGCTCCCGCTGTCGGGTGAGGGGTTCAGCTACTGGAACGCCAGCCGCGTGATCACCGACACCGTCGGCGGCAACACGTTCCCGACGATCAACGAGTTCCCGCTGTTCGCGTGGCTCAACGGCGACATGCACGCCCACATGATGGGCACCCCGTTCCTCCTGCTCGCGGCGGCGCTGGGGTTCGCGCTCTACCTGACGCCGGCCGAAGAGCGTCGTCGACGGCTCGGCCTGCTCGCAGTCGTCCCCCTGCTCGGCTTCTTCCAGATCGTTACGAGCACCTGGAGCTTCCCCTCGGTGTTCGGCGTCACCTACCTCGCGCTCGCACTCGCCCCGGCCGACCCGACCGGGCTCCTCCCCAACGATGTGGCCGAGCGCGTTCGCGCGGGACGACAGCAAGTGGCCGACTTAATCGGCGGCGACGGCGCGGACCGCGCGCTCGCCGAACTCGAACGGCTGCTCGTCCCCCTCGGCGTCGTTGGCGGCCTCGTCGCGGTCGCGGGCGTGCTTGGGCTTCCGTTCCTCACGCGGACGATGACCGGCGGGAGCGAGCGGACGATCGCGCTTCTCCCCGCGGCAGCCCGCAGCGGCGTCCTCGAACTGTTCGCCGTCCACGGCGCGTTCCTGTGCGTGTTCGGACTGTTCCTGTTCTCGCGACTGCGTGGCGACGAGCGACTGCCGCTGCTGACCGCCGTGCTCGGCGTCGGCGCCGTCGCCGTCACGCTCCCGCTCGACGTGCTGGCGTTCACGCTCCCGCTGCTGGTCGTCGGCTGGGCGGTGCTGCGGTTCCGCGACGCGGGCTACGAGACGGTGCTGATCGTCGCCGGCGCGGGGCTGGTGACGATCGTGGAGTTCGTCTACGTCAGCGAGCAGGCCGGCCCGCTCCGGATGAACACCGTGTTCAAGACGTACATGCAGGTCTGGGTGCTATGGAGCGTCGGCGCGGGTACCGCAGTCGCCGGGCTCCTGGCCGGCGCGAAACGAGCGGTCCAGCGCGCGGAGCGTCCCGGGGTGGGACGGGGCGTCGTGGTTCCCGCGTTCGTCGCATTGCTCGTGGTGTCGACCTCGCTGTACGGCGGGTTCGCACTCTCGGGGCACTTCGCTGACGCGAGCGATCCGACGCTCGACGCGACCGAGATGCCGTCGTGGTACGAGGAGGGCGAGCTCGCGGCGGTCGACTGGCTCGACTGGAACGCCGACGGGGAGACGGTGATCGTCTCGGCGCCGGCACAGGGCGGCACACCCGGGATGTACAACTGGAACTCCGCGATCGCGTCCAGCCTGACCGGCGTGCCCACGGTCGTCGGCTGGGCCCACGAGGTCGGCTACCGCGGGAGCGAGGCGTACGACGCCCGCGTCGGCGCCGTCGACGCACTCTACACCGGATCGCCCGCCGACGCCGCGTCGGTGATCCGTGAGCACGACGTGAACTACGTCTGGGTGGGGAGCGCCGAACGGAACCGCTACGGCGACGAGCTGGTGAACTTCTCGGACCGCGCGGGGTACGAGCCCGTGTTCACCCACGGCGACGTGGTGGTGTACGAGGTGACGGCGGCGGAGCTTCCGACGTGATGCGGCGAGCGAAAAAGAAGCGGTCTATACGTTCAGCGGGTTCTTCTCGCTCACGATCTCGACGTCCTCGGCGTCGACGCTCTCGGTTTCGAGCCAGTTGGGGACGTACTGTCGCTTGTCGTACTCCTCGCGTTCGTCCTCCGTGCCGACCGTACACCACAGCTGGGGCTCGTCCGGCCCGTGCCAGTCGCCCTGCTTGTTCATGCCGAAACAGATCAGCTCCTCCCCGTCGACCTCGATGACGTCGTCGCGTCGGAACCCGGCGTCGCCGTGGACGATGAGCTGCTTCATGCGCGGGAGTTCGGCCACTCGCTCCTTAACCGCTTCGCTCCCCCGTCGATCGAGACCAAACGGGTTTTAACCGCGCCTCCCGAACTCGCCGCCAAGAGGCGAATATCCATGGAGATGCCACGCCGCATGAACACGTACTGTCCGCACTGTGACGCCCACCACGAACACGAGGTCGAGAAGGTTCGATCCGGCCGTCAGACCGGGATGAAGTGGGCCGCCCGCCAGCAGAAGCGCGGCAAGAAGGTCATCGGGAACTCCGGGAAGTTCTCGAAGGTGCCGGCCGGCAACAAGCCGACCAAGAAGACCCACCTGAAGTACATCTGCTCGGACTGCAACAAGGCGCACATGCGAGAAGGGTGGCGGACCGGCCGCCTGGAGTTCCAGGAATGACGGGGAGTTTCCTCACCGTCGTCTGTCCGGACTGTGAGAACGAGCAGGTGCTGTTCCAGAAGGCCGCCACGACTGTCAACTGTGCCGTCTGTGGCACCACGCTGGCGACGCCCACCGGCGGGAAGGCGGAGATCAACGGCGACGTCGCCGACACCGTCGAGGCGCGATAGCACCTGATGGCGGGGAACGAGTGGCCCGAGCCGGGTGAGCTCGTCGTCGGCACCGTCGACGAGATCGCCGACTTCGGCGTGTTCGTCGACATGGAGGGGTACGAGCACCGCGGACTGGTCCACGTCTCGGAGGTCGCCTCCGGCTGGATCAAGAACGTCCGCGACCACGTCAGCGTCGGCCGGACGGTCGTCGCGAAGGTGCTCGAAGTCGACGAGTCGGCCCAACAGGTCGACCTCTCGCTCAAGGACGTCAACGAGCACCAGCGCAAGCAGACGATCCAAGAGTGGAAGAACCAACAGAAGGCCGACAAGTGGATGGAGCTCGCCTTCGGCGAGGACCACGACCGCGACGACGTGGTCGAGGCGCTGACCGCCGAGTACGACTCGCTGTACACGGCGTTCGAGGAGGCCGCCGTCCACGGGATGGAGGCGCTCGACGACGTTGGGCTCGACGACGAGGCCGCACAGGCGGTCGTCCAGACCGCCCGGGAGAACGTCTCGGTGCCGTACGTCAACGTCACCGGCTACGTCGACATCCGCTCGCCCGGCCCCGGGGGCGTCGACGACGTGAAGGCCGCGCTGCGGGCCGCCGAGGGTGATGGGGACCACGAAGTCCCCGAAGAGGTCGAACTCGAAGTGTCCTACGTCGGCGCGCCGGAGTACCGCATCGAGGTGCAGGCGCCCGACTACAAGACAGCCGAAGCGGAGCTCGAAGCCGCGGCGGCGCGCGCCGAGACGGCGATCGAGGAGCGCGGCGGTACCGCCGAGTACCACCGCGAGCGCAACGAACCCGAAGAATGACGAAGTCGGACATCCGCGTCTGCTCGGCGTGGGCGTCCACTCACGATCGGCCCGTCTACACGCTTTCTGCAGAGTGTCCGGAGTGTGGCGCCGAGGCGATCAACTCCGCCCCGGCGCCGTTCGACCCTGCGGACCCCTACGGCGAGTACCGCCGGCGGGCGCGCGACGCCGGCCCCGACACGAACTGAGGGTTTCGACGTACCTTTACCCGGCGAGAGACCATTCGCGGGTATGGATCCCATCGATATCGAGACGGTCGCAGACCCGGAGCTCCGCGACCCCGTGCTCGTCGAGGGGCTGCCCGGCGTCGGCCACGTCGGGAAGCTCGCCGCCGAGCACCTGCTCGAGGAGTTCGAGAGCACGCTCGTCCGGCGGGTGTACGCCGACGAGTTCCCGCCGCAGGTCGACGTCGACGACGACGGCGTCGCCTCGCTGACCCACGCCTCCTTCCACGCGGTCGATCTCTCTTCGCCGACTCCGACCGACGTGGAGGAGGAGCAGGAGAGCGAGGACGACGGGGACGAGGCCGACGACGAGAACCCCGAGGGCGACGCGCTCGCCGACGGCGGTGAAGTCGACGAGGACGACGATGGGGAGAGCGAAGACGCCGAAGAAGACGACCCCGGCACCGTCCCGACCGACCGCGACCTGCTCGTCCTCACGGGGAACCACCAGGCCGGGAGCAACAAGGGCCACTACCAGCTCACGGAGGCGTTCCTCGACGTGGCCGAGGGGTTCGGCGTCGAGGAGGCGTACGCGCTGGGCGGCGTCCCGACGGGCGAGCTCATCGAGGAGCACAACGTCCTCGGCGCCGTCAGCGACGGCGAACTCACCGACTCCCTTTCCGAGGCGGGCGTGGAGTTCCGCGGCGACGAACCCGCCGGCGGCATCGTCGGCGTCTCGGGGCTACTGCTCGGCCTCGGCGGCCGGCGCGGCCTCGACGTGGCCTGCCTGATGGGCGAAACTAGCGGCTACCTCGTCGACCCCAAAAGCGCACAGACGGTGCTTGAGACGCTGGAGCAGCAGCTCGACTTCCGCGTGAACTTCGCCGCGCTGGAGAAGCGCGCCGAGGAGATGGAGGAGGTCGTCAGCAAGATCCAGCAGATGCAGGAGGGCGGCAGTGGCGGGATGGGCGGCGACGAGGAGCTGCGCTACATCGGCTGAACGCGGGTCGGGGGAACTAAGTTCCGCCGCGCCCGGGATCGAGTATGGACTTCGAGCACCCCTCCTGGCGCGCACTTGCGGGCGCCCTCGGCGGCTACGGGCTGATTCTGGTCGGTATGACGGTGCTGCTGTTCGGGGTGCCGACCGCCGTGTTCTTCCTGCTCTAAGCGCCCGAGCCGGCGTCGCCGTTGGCGTCGATGCGCGCCTCGTACTTCGAGAGCGACGTTGCCAGCGCCTCGCCGGCATCAGTTTCCAGCTCCTCGGCGAGCGCTAACAGTGCGAACAGCGCGTCGCCGAGTTCGTCCTCGGGGACCGAAAGCGAGTCGGGCTCGTCGCCGTACTCGCTCGACTTCGCAGCGTCGGCCGCGACCTCGCCCACTTCGGCGGCGAGATCGAGCAGGCGATACGCCGGCGGCGCGGTCATCCCGTTCTCCTCGAGGAACTGAGCGACCTCGCGCTGTTCGGGCATGGAGGGGTCGTCGACCATAGCGACGCGAGCGGCAGCGGACCGGAAAAAGCGGACGGTTCGGATCGAAAACAGATGGTCAGCGCGAGAAGCGGCCGGCTCGATCAGGCGAACGCGGGGGAGTCGCCGGTCTCCATCGTCTCGCTACCCTGGAGCTTCTCCCAGGCCTCGACGAAGTCGCGCTTCTCGATCTCGGTGCGGTCGTCGCGGATCGCGAACATCCCGGCCTCCGTACAGATCGCCTTCACGTCGGCGCCGGAGGCGTCGTCGGCCAGCTCCGCGAGTTCGGCGAAGTTCACGTCGTCGGAGACGTTCATGTCGCGGGTGTGGATCTGGAAGATGAGCTCGCGACCCTCGGGGTCGGGCTTGGGCACCTCGATCAGGCGGTCGAAGCGGCCGGGCCGCAGGATCGCCTCGTCGAGCATGTCGAAGCGGTTGGTCGCGGCGATGATGCGGATGTCACCGCGCTCGTCGAACCCGTCCATCTCCGAGAGCAGCTGCATCATCGTGCGCTGGACCTCGGCGTCGCCGGATGTCTTCGAGTCCGTCCGCTTGGAGGCGATGGCGTCGATCTCGTCGATGAAGATCACCGCGGGCTCGTTCTCGCGAGCGACCTCGAACAGGTCGCGGACGAGCTTTGCGCCCTCGCCGATGAACTTGTGGACCAGCTCGGAGCCGGCCATCTTGATGAAGCTCGCGTCGGTCTCGTTCGCGACCGCCTTCGCGAGCATCGTCTTCCCCGTGCCCGGCGGGCCGTGGAGCAGGATGCCGCTGGGCGGCTGGATGCCGACCTTGTCGAACGTTCCGGGCTGCTGGAGGGGGAGTTCGACCGTCTCGCGGACCTCGCGCATCTGGTCTTCGAGGCCGCCGATGTCGCCGTAGGTCACGTCCGGCGAGTGGTCGATCTGCATCACGCGGGCCCGCACGTCCGTCTCGCGGGTGAGCTTCTGGACGACCGACAGCGAGTTGTTGACCGCGACGCGGTCATCGGGTTCGATGTCCTCGCGCATCTCGTCGGTGATCTCGGTCAGGGCCTCCTGGTTGTTGCCGTGCTGCTTGATCACGACGCCGTCGTCGTTGACCTCCTGGACCGTCGCGACGAACAGCGGTGACTGCTTGAGCTTCTCGTTCTCGTGGGAGAGCCGTTCGAGTTTCTGCTGGTACTTGTTGTTCTCGGCGTTGGCGTCCAGCAGGCTGTCCCGCATCTGCTCGTTCTGGTCCTCCAGATCCTCGAGGCGGTCACGTAGGGACTCGATCTTCTCCTGTTGCGACGCCGTCTCCTCGTAGGGGAGTTCGACGTCGTCAACCGTATCGCTCATTGGCGGATCGTAGGCGGCTGACTCTTATGAGGCTTCGGGTCGCGTCGGAACGCGCCGCCGACGGAACCAGCGACACAGCGCCGCTGTCATCCGATCCCCCGAGCCTCGAACACCCCGACCCTCAAGTGCGATGACGCGGCCACCCACACCATGCCCGATCCGGACGCCGTCGCACGAGCGTTAGCTCGGCTCGCCGACGGCAGCCACCGACGGCACGGGACCGACGACACGGAGCCGGAACGAACCGTCGCCGAGGCCGAGACTGCGATCGAGAGCGTCGACAGCGCGGCGGCGTTCGTCGACGACGACGGAGAGGCCGCGCTCCGCCGCGCCGTCGACGTCGCCGAGAACGCGGGCGACGACGGCCTCGCAGCCCGTGGCCGGGCAGTGTTGACGACGCTCGATGCGTTCCGCGACGCCGCCACAGGCGGTGACGAACGACCGGCCGACGACGGGCGGACCACTTCCACCCCGCTCGCACAACCCTCTTCCCGGGAGGGGGCGTAGCCGAGGGCAGATGACTCGGGTGATACACACGGGCGACACCCACGTCGGCTACCAGCAGTACCACTCCCCCGAGCGCCGGGCGGACTTCCGCCGGGCGTTCGACGCCGTCGTCGACGACGCGATCGAGGAGGGCGTCGACGCGGTGGTCCACGCCGGCGACCTGTTCCACGACCGCCGGCCCGAACTGCCGGACCTGATGGCCGTCCTCTCCGCGCTGCGGCGGCTGGACGACGCCGACATCCCGTTCCTCGCGATCGTCGGCAACCACGAGGCCACCCGGACCGGCGAGTGGCTGGACCTGTTCGAGGGGACGGGGCTCGCGACCCGGCTGGGCGACAGCCCCGTCGTCGTCGGGGACACCGCGTTCTACGGGCTCGACTGGGTGCCCGAATCGCGCCGGGACGACCTCGAGTACGAGTTCGAGAGCCACGGCGCCACCCACGCGGCGCTGGTCTCCCACGGGCTGTTCACCCCCTTCGAGTTCGGCGAATGGGACACCGAGACCGTGCTCGCGGAATCGACCGTCGAGTTCGACGCGATGCTGCTCGGCGACAACCACAAGCCCGACACCGCGGAGGTCGCGGGGACGTGGGTGAGCTACTGCGGCTCGACCGAGCGCGCGAGCGCAAGCGAGGAGGACGCTCGCGGCTACAACCTCGTCACGTTCGACGACGGGGTGGACATCCGCCGGCGCAGCCTCGACACCCGGCCGTTCGCGTTCGTCTCCGTCGACCTCGCCGAGGGCGAGGGCGTCGAGCGCGTGCGCGAGCAGGTGCGCCAGCACGACCTCGAGGACGCGGTCTGTATCGTCGAGATCACCGGCGAGGGCGAGCCCGTGACGCCCGCGGCGGTCGAGGAGGCCGGCGAGGCCGGGGGCGCGCTGCTCGTCCGCGTCACTGACCGCCGCGAGATCGAGGAGGAAGCCGATATCGGCGTCAGCTTCGCCGACCCCGACGAGGCGGTCAGCGAGCGAGTCTCGGAGATGGGACTCTCGACGGCCGCCCGCGACGTGGACGAGACCGTCCGGGAGAGCAAGGTGGCCGACTCGAACGTCCGCGAGGAGATCAAGAACCGCGTGACCGACCTGCTCGACGACGACCCGGCCGCGTTCGAGCCGGCCGG
The DNA here is from genome assembly GCF_001282785.1 of Halolamina sediminis. Lineage (NCBI taxonomy): Archaea > Methanobacteriati > Methanobacteriota > Halobacteria > Halobacteriales > Haloferacaceae > Halolamina > Halolamina sediminis. The sequence goes on along the minus strand of NZ_CVUA01000001.1, from coordinate 943,486 downwards.
TGAGGAGGAGGAAGTGACCGACGGTGACGACGGCAGTGAGCCGGACGCCGGGGCCGACGAACCGATCCCACAAACTGACGGCGACGAGCAGGGCACCATGGAGGAGTACCTGTGAAGTTCGACCGCCTGCGGCTCCGGAACTTCAAGCCGTACGCCGACACCGACCTGCAGTTCACCGACGGCGTCACCGTGATCCACGGGCTGAACGGCTCCGGGAAGTCGTCGCTACTGGAGGCCTGCTTCTTCGCGCTGTACGGCTCGAAGGCGCTGGACGGCACGCTCGACGACGCCGTCACCACCGGTGCCGACGAGACCGACGTGGAGCTGTGGTTCACCCACGCCGGCGAGGAGTACAAGATCACCCGGGAGCTCCGGCGCTCCGGCGGGTCGATCTCGACCCGGACCTGCGTACTGGAGGGGCCGGATACGACCGTCGAGGGCGCACGCGACGTGCGGGAGTTCGTCGGCAACGAACTGCTCCGGATGGACAGCGACGCGTTCCGTAACTGCGCGTACATCCGGCAGGGCGAGGTGAACCGACTGATCAACGCCTCCCCCCGAGAGCGACAGGAGATGATCGACGACCTGCTCCAGCTCGGGAAGCTGGAGGAGTACCGCGAGCGGGCCCGCGACGCCCGCCTCGGCGTCGAGGACGTGCTCGCGGACAAGCGCGGGGGACTGAACAAGCTCGAAGAACAGATCGAGCGGAAGGAAGCGAAGGGGCTCCACGACCGGCTCAACGACCTGGAGAGCGAGCTCTCCGAACTGGATTCGGAGATCGAGCGCTTCGAAGGGAACCGGGAGGACGCCCGGGAGACCAGAGACGAGGCCGAGTCCGTCATCGAGCAGGCCGAGGAGCGCGAGAGCGAACTCGAAGAGCTGAACGATGAGATCGAAGAGCTGGAGGCGTCGATCCGGGAGACCGAGAGCGAACGCGAGGCGCTCCTCGAAGAGATCACCGAGATCCGCGAGCGGATCGACGAGCGCGAGGCCGAACTCGACGATCTCGCCGACGCCGCCGGGATCGACGCCGCGACCGAGACAGCCGTCGCCGCAGCCCGCGAGGAACTCGACGAACGCGAAGCGGACCTCCGCGAGCAGCGACAGGAGCAGCGCGATCGAGTCACCAGCCTCGACAGCGAGGCCGAGAGCCTCGAGAACGAGGCCGAGCGACTACGTGAGCAGGCCGCCGAGAAGCGGGAGCGTGCCGACGAACTCGAGCAGGAAGCCGACGACGCCGAGACCGACCGCGAGGACCTGCGGGACGACCTCGACGAGGTGGCCCGAGAGCGCGAGGAGATCGAGGAGCAGTTCGCCGACGCGCCCGTCGAGATGGGCGAGGTCGAGGCCCACCGCGAGTCGCTCCGCGAGGCGCTCGACGAGGTACAGGGCGAGATCGAGGAGACAGTCGGAGCGCTCGCGTCCGCCCGCGACCGCGTCGAGGAGGCCGAAGAACTGCTCGAAGAAGGGAACTGTCCCGAATGTGGGCAGCCGGTCGAGGACTCCCCACACGTCGACACGCTGGAAGCGGACCGCGAGCGCGTCGAGGAGCTCTCCGCCCGGCTCGGGGAACTCAACGGCCGGAAGGAAGAGTTGAAAGCCGACATCGGGGACGCCGAGTCCCTCGTCGAAGCCGAGAGCCGCGCGGAGGTGCTCGCCGAGCGCCACGAGAGCAAGACCGAGCGCGTCGAGGAACTCGAAGCCGAAATCGAGAGCGACCGTGCGGAGGCTCGGGAACTCCGCGAGGAGACGGAAGAGCTCGAAGCCGAGGCCGAGGAGACCGACGCCGAGGCCGAGGCGAAAGCCGCCGAGGCAGAGCAGGCCCGCGAACAGATCGCCGAGTTCGACGAGGAACTCGACGCGATCGAGGATCGACGGGAGCGACTCGACGCCGTCGAGGAGACGCTCGACACCATCGAGAACGACGAGGACGAGATCGACCGCCTGCGGGAGCGGCGGGAGAGCAAGGCCGAGATCGCCGACGAGCGCCGGGACCGGCTGGACGACCTGCGGGCGCGCCGCGACGACCTCCGCGAGGCGTTCGACCGCGAGCGCGTCGAGCAGGCCCGCGAACAGCGCGAGAGCGCCGAGAACTACCTCGAGAAAGTCGAAGCCAAACTCGACTCGCTGGCCGAGCAGCGCGACGAGCTCACCGGCGAGATCGGGAGCGTCGAGAACGAGATCCGGGAGCTGGAGGAGCTCCGCGAGGACCGCGAGGCGCTCGCCGAGACCGTTGCGGATCTGGAGTCACTCCACGAGGAGACCGAGGAACTGGAGCGAACGTACGGCGACCTGCGGGCCGAACTCCGCCAGCGGAACGTCGAGAGCCTCGAACGGATGCTGAACGAGACGTTCGACCTCGCGTACGGCAACGACGCCTACTCCCACATCGAGCTCGACGGCGAGTACGAACTCACCGTCTACCAGAAAGACGGCACGCCGCTGTCGCCGGACCAGCTCTCCGGCGGCGAGCGTGCGCTGTTCAACCTCTCGCTGCGGTGTGCGATCTACCGGCTACTCTCGGAAGGGATCGAAGGCGCGGCACCCACCCCGCCGCTGATCCTCGACGAGCCGACGGTGTTCCTCGACGCCGGACACGTCTCCCGGCTCGTCCATCTGGTCGAGGAGATGCGCGGGTTCGGCGTGCGCCAGATCCTGATCGTGAGCCACGACGAGGAGCTGGTCGACGCCGCCGACGAGCTGGTCACCGTCGAGAAGGACACGACGACGAACCGCTCGACCGCGCGCCGGGAGGACGCCGCGACGCTCTCCGGTGCGGCGGCGCTGCTGGAGAGCGGGGACGACTAGGCGTCGTCGCGTAGCAGCGCGACCGCCTCTTCGGCGGTTTCGGTCGCCTCGTAGCCCCGCTCCCCGGCGACCTGACACGGCGTGACCAGCCCCGCCGCGCGGAGCTCGCCGAACAGGCCGTTGAAGTCACTCTCACACAGTCCCGAGTACGAAAGGAGGTCGACGACTGCGGTCGGGCCGGCGTCGACGAGGGTCACCAGCACGCCAAGCGCGCGCTCGTCGTGAACCGCCGTCATGACCCGCCGGACCGGTTCGGGGACGCCGGCGGCGGCGACGGTCAACGCCCCGTCCCCGAGCGGTTCCAGCGCGTCCGCGTCGACCGTTCGCTCCTCGCCGGTCGCGGGGTCACGAACCCGTGCCGTCCCCTCTGAGCGTGAGAGCAACAGGTGGCGCTGCCCGTCGGGTGTCTCGACCGTTCGCATCGCTCGTCGGAAGGCGGGCTGGGCGCAAAACGCTTCCGGGCCTCACGTGTCGCCGTCGTCGACGACTTCGCCGTCCTCGTCGTGATCCGCAGCGTCGCCGTCCTCGTCGGACTCCGCCCCGTCGTCGGCAGCGAACTGCCGGTACACCCAGTACGCACGTACCAGCGCCAGCATCCCGCCGGCGACCAGCCCCGCCGAGACGAGGGGGTAGCCACGGAGCGCGTACACCGTCGGGCCGAGCGCGATCAGCAACACGCCGGCGTTGACGTAGATCACCGCGCCCCAGAAGGCGGTCGCCGTCTCGGAGTCGACCTCTGTCAGGTCCTCTTCACCGCCGGCGTTCGTTCCGGCCCGTTGGTGGAGTTCGTCCTCCATGTCCCGCGTCTCCGGGACGGAAACCCCGTCGTCCTCGCCGTCGAACGTCTCCTCGACGAACGTCTCGACGGGGTCGTCGTCGCTCACGTCACTCACTCCCCGACCGACCGGCAAAAGGGTTCGCAGTCTGTCTCAGCGTCGATCCGCGAGCGACACCGCCGCGTCGCTCCGGAGCCACGCAAGCGGCGCCTCGGCGTCGTAGAGGACGACGCCGCCGTCGACCTCGTAGGACTCCACCGTCTCGAAACCGTCGTCGGCGGGTTCGACCGGCTCCGATGCCACCTCCGGCAGGCCGCTCTCGTCGGGCATGTGACTACCTACCAAACGGTGGAGTATATGCCTTTCGGGAGTGTGCGAACTTCCGGCCGCGGCGGTCGGACCACCGTCGTTTTAACGGATCACGGCAAACCACCGCCAATGAGCGAGAGCGAGCAGCGGGGCCTCGGCGAGTTCGAGGCCCCCGACGAGGGCCGACCGGACGAGGAGGCGGCCGTCGTCGCCGGGGACGCCGGACAGACAGTCAGCGAGGTAGTCGACGCCGCGGACCTGAAGTTCCCCGACAGCGAGGGCGTCGTCGAACTGAAAGTCTCGCAGGTGGACTACACCATCGAGGGCTCGGGGCCAGAGGAGTATCCCGTCGTCCACGTGTTCGGCCGGACCGCCGATAACGAGCCCGAACACGTCCGCGTGCTCGGAGTGGAGCCGTACTTCTACGTCCCGACGGAGAACGTCGAAGATCGGGCGCTGACCGAAGAGTACGATCCGATCCTCGACACCCGCGAGGAGGACCCCAGCGGCGAGCGCTTCGAGTCGATCCGTGGGCGCCCGCTGACGAAGGTGATCGGCCGCACGCCCCGGGATGTGGGGCAGATGCGCGACGACTTCGAGGAGCACTACGAGGCCGACATCCTGTTCCCCAACCGCTTTTTGATCGACAAGGACGTGAGCGCCGGGCTGCAGGTGCCCGAGCGACGGCTGGACGACGGCCGGATTCAGGTGCGCTACGACGACGAAGAGCTAGTCGCCGTCGACGCGCCGACCGACGCGGACCTCCGGGTGAACACGTTCGACATCGAGGTCGACGACCGCTCCGGCTTCCCCGAGGACGGCGAAGAGCCGATCGTCTGTCTCACCTCTCACGACTCCTACGACGACGAGTACGTCGTCTGGCTGTTCGACGCGCCAGACGCCGAGGTGGACGCCCCCGAAGTGCTCGACGAGTACGAGCAGATCGCCGATTCCGGCAGCGTCGACGTGCGCGTGTTCGACGAGGAGCCCGCGATGCTCGACGCGTTCGTCGAGTACATCGAGGAGACGAACCCGGACGTGCTCACCGGCTGGAACTTCGAGGACTTCGACATGCCCTACGTGCTGGATCGGCTGGAGATGGTCGACCCCAGCACCGAGTACGATCTGGACATCGATCGGCTCTCCCGGGTGGACGAGGTGTGGCGCTCGGACTGGGGCGGTCCGGACGTGAAGGGCCGAGTCGTGTTCGACCTGCTGTACGGCTACAAGCAGATCGTCATCAAGGAACTGGAGTCGTTCCGCCTCGACGCCATCGGCGAGCGCGAACTCGACGTTGGCAAGGAGCACTACTCCGGCGATATCGGCGACCTCTGGGAGCAGGACCCCGAACAGCTGCTGGAGTACAACCTCCGGGACGTGGAACTCTGCGTCGAGATCGACCGCAAGCAGTCCGTGATCGCGTTCTGGGACGAGGTGCGATCGTTCGTCGGCTGTAAGCTGGAGGACGCGCCGACCGCGGGCGACGCCGTCGACATGTACGTGCTGCACAAGGCCTACGGCGAGTTCGGGCTGCCGTCGAAGGGCCAGCAGGAGGCCGCCGAGGAGTTCGAAGGTGGGGCGGTGTTCGAGCCGATTTCGGGCGTGAAGGAGAACGTCACGGTGCTCGACCTGAAGTGTTTCAGCGGCGACACCGACGTACTGACGCCTGAAGGACCGCGAAACATTCAGGAACTGAGCGTCGACGACGAGATTTACACGCTGAACCCCGACACGTTCGAGTGCGAGGTGAAGCCGGTCGCGGAGACGCACAGCTACGAGAACTCTTTCGGGGAGTTGCACCACCTGAGCGGCAACACGCATGACTTCAAGATAACCGAGAACCACCGGTTCCTCGCCTCGAAGAAGCGCGGCTGGGACCAACAGGACCCGGACGACTTCGAGTTCGCCGAGTACCGTAAGTTCACCAACACCGAGCGGTTCGCCTTCCCGAACCACCAGCCGATGGACGGTCGCACACCGTCGACGTTCGACCTCATCGACGAGGTTGACGGGGGGAACGTCGTCGTCTACTCCGACGACGACCTCAGTATCTTCCGAGCAGCGATGCCCGACGCAGTCCAGACGGAGCTAGATCTCGCGTACGGAAGTTCCGAGGCGATGGGCCTACAACAGAAAGTCGGGAAGTACCTGCTCCCGCTCGAGCGCTATCGAGAGCATCAGGAGGTCGTCAACGAGCACGCCGCCGACATCTTCCTCAAGTTCGATCGAGGACACCGAGAGACGCCCGTCTCCTTCGAGATGTCGAACTGGCTGGAACTACTTGGCTGGTACGTAACCGAGGGCAGTCTCGACCGAGCAGCCGGTCGGTTCACCCTCCATCAGAACGACGACAACGGTCGGGAACGAATTCAGGCGCTCCTCGACGAGATGGAGATCAACTACAACGTCGACGAACGGGGAGTCAACGTCTCCAACGTCTACCTCCTCGAGTGGTTGAGCGAACACTGTGGGGAGGGGTACGCCGACAAGCAGCTACCAGAATGGGTGTTCGATCTCGACGGCGAGCTCCTCCGAAGGCTGCTCGATACGCTCGTCGCCGGCGACGGCAGTACCACCGACTCCGGACTCCAAAAGTTCTGGACAAAGAGTGATCACCTGAAGGAGGCCGTCGTCGACATCGCGGTTCGGTGTGGTGAGAAGCCGACGGTCACGAAGCAGAACGACGGAACGTGGTACGTCTCCATCGGCAAGCAGGGGTCCTTCCAGAAGTCCACGAACGCGGCGGTCGAGTCCCACGATGGGGACGTGTACTGCGTCACCGCCGAGGACAACCACGTCGTGCTCGCGGGACGGAACGGTCACTACCAGTGGGTCGGGCAGTCACTCTACCCGATGTCGATGGCGACGATCAACTCCTCGCCGGAGACGAAGGTCGACCCCGACGAGTTCGACGGCGAGACCTACCGCGCACCGGATGGCACCCACTTCCGGAAGGAGCCCGACGGCATCATGCGCGAGATGATCGACGAGCTCCTCACCGAGCGCGAGGAGAAGAAGACACTGCGCGACCAGCACGAGCCCGATTCCGAGGCGTACGAGCGCTACGACCGGCAGCAGGGTGGGGTGAAGGTGATCATGAACTGCTTCACGCCCGACACCGACGTGCTGACGCCCGAGGGCGTCCGGAACATCCGCGACCTCGAAGTCGGCGACGAGGTGTACTCGCTGGACCCCGACACCGAGGAAATGGAGATCAAGCCGGTCGAGGATACCCACTCCTACCCCGACTACGAGGGCGAGTTGGTCGACATCGAGACGAGCAAGATCGACTTCAGCGTCACGCCGAACCACCGGATGCTCGTCCGGAAGAACGAGACAAACGGTATCACCGAGGACGGCTTCAGCTTCGTCGAGGCGGGGGATCTCGACCGGGCAACGAACTACGAACTCCCCCACGGCTGGTCGACCGAGCACGGCGACGACCTCGACACCGTCGATCTCGTGGACTACCTCGAAGGGAAGTACGAGGTCTGGGTCCGACCGGAGGTCCACGGCCACACGTTCGCCGCGGAGCTTGGCTACTACCCGGAGACGGTGCTGAAGAACGACGCCGGCGAGGAGGGGTACGTGTTCGACGCCGAGGAGTACGAGGAACACCGCGAGTACATCGAGTCCGTCTGCGAGCGAACCTTCGTCCACCGCGAGTCCGGCCGGAAGTGGATCCCGCGAACGTTCGACGGCGACGACTTCCTCGACCTGTTGGCGTGGTACATCACCGAGGGCAACGTCTACACGTCCGAGGAGAAGGAGTTCGACGGAAAGCTCCGTGGCTCGGCGACGACGGTCAAGATCGCCCAGCAGCCGGCAGTCACCGACGGCGGGGACGGCGACCACGCCGTCATCGGCGACCTGCTCGACCGGATGGGGTTCGACTACTACGCCGACGAGAACGGCTACCAGTTCACATCCCGCCTGCTGGGCGAGACGCTCGAACGGCTCTGTGGCGGCGACAGCTTCGAAAAACGGATCCCGGAGTTCGTGTTCGACCTCAGCGAGCGCCAGAAGCGGCGGTTCCTCGACACGCTGGTCGATGGCGACGGTGACCGGCAGCCGAACTCCTGGCGCTACACCACGTCCAGCGAACGGCTCCGCGACGACGTGCTCCGCCTCTGTACCCACCTCGGGCTGACCGCGAACTACGGGAAAAACGGCGGGTCGTGGCGGATCTACGTCGACGAGGGCGCGAAGAACACGCTCCGGATGCACCGGAGTGGGTCGACGAGTACGGCCGACGACGGCGTCTACTGCGTGACCGTCGCGGACAATCACAGCCTGTTGGCCGGGCGGAACGGGACGTTCCAGTTCGTCGGGCAGTCGCTGTACGGCGTGTCGGGGTGGGATCGCTTCCGGCTCTACGACACCGAGGGGGCCGCCGCCGTGACGGCGACGGGGCGGGAGGTGATCGAGTTCACCGAGACCGCCGCCGAGGAGATCGGACACGAAGTGGCATATGGCGACACCGACTCGGTTATGTTGTCCCTTGGAGAACAGATTTCCAAAGACGACGCCATCGACCAGTCCTTCGCCATCGAGGAGCACATCAACGAGCGCTACGACGACTTCGCCCGCGAGGAGCTCGACGCCGACTCCCACCGCTTCGAGATCGAGTTCGAGAAGCTCTACCGGCGGTTCTTCCAGGCCGGCAAGAAGAAGCGCTACGCCGGCCACATCGTCTGGAAGGAGGGGAAGGACGTCGACGACATCGACATCACGGGGTTCGAGTACAAGCGCTCGGACATCGCCCCCGTCACCAAGCGCGTCCAGAAGGAGGTGATCGACATGATCGTCCGCGGCGGCGAACTCGACGACGTGAAGGAGTATCTCCACGACGAGATCACCACCTTCGAGGAGGGTGAGGCCGACTTAGACGAGGTCGGAATCCCCGGCGGAATCGGGAAGCGGTTGGACGCTTACGACACCGACACCGCCCAAGTTCGCGGGGCGAAGTACGCGAACCTCCTGCTCGGGACCAACTTCCAGCGCGGCTCCAAGCCCAAGCGGCTCTACCTGAAGAAGGTCCACCCCGAGTTCTGGCGGCGCATGGAGAACGAGCAGGGGTTCGACCCCCAGACCGACCCGCTCTACCGCGAGTTCAAGCGCGACCCCGACGTGATCTGTTACGAGTACGCCGAGGAGGTGCCCGAGGAGTTCGAGGTCGACTGGCCGAAGATGCTGGACAAGACGCTGAAGGGGCCGATCGAGCGCGTGATCGAGGCGCTGGGGCTCTCCTGGGACGAGGTCAAATCCGGACAGGAACAGACCGGGCTCGGGCAGTGGGGCTGAGCCTGCAATCGAGTTGACCGCTGGGGAAGTTCGGACGCTTTTTCCCCGATGGCGCGGAACGCCGCCACATGTCTCGCTCCGTCGGCGTGGTGGTCCCCGCCTACCGGCCGGACGTGGACCGCCTCGCGCGCTACGTGCGCGACCTCGACGAGCGGCTCGACCCCACCGCGCTGCGTATCGAACTCGACGACCCTGCACCGGGCGACCCGGAGTCGCTGGCCGACCTCCCGGCGACGGTGCACGTCGCCGACCGCCGGCGCGGGAAGGGCGCCGCGATCACCGAGGGGTTCGACGCGCTCGACACCGACGTACTGGCGTTTGCCGACGCCGACGGCTCGACGCCCGCCGACTCCGTTGCAGCCGTCATCGATCCCGTCGCCTCGGGGGAGTTCGACCTCGCGGCGGGCTCGCGGCGCCACCCCGACGCGACGGTGCAGTCCCACCAGAAGACCTTGCGGCGCTTCCTCGGCGACGCGTTCGCGTGGCTGGCCCGCCAGCTGCTCGATCCGAACCTCTACGACTACCAGTGTGGCGCGAAGGCCGTGTCGGCGAACTTCTGGTCGCGGCTGCGGCGCCACCTCACCGAGTCCGGGTTCGCGTGGGACATCGAACTGCTCGCGATCGCGGGCGCGCTCGGGGGGCGGATCGCCGAGGTGCCGGTGGTGTGGGAGGATCAGCCCGAGTCGACGGTCGACCCCGTCAGCGACACGCTCTCGATGTTCACCGGGCTGTTGACCGCGCGCCACCGCGCGAAGGCAGTTCGGGGGGATCGACTCCACGAGCTGCTGGCGGCACGGATCGACCGACCTCTGTTGATCGAGCGGGGTGGGCAGTGAGAGGGATCCCGGACGAGCTGCTGGTGCCGGGGCGGTTCGGCCAGTTCGTCTCGGTCGGCGCCGTCGGCGCCGTATTCGACCTCACGACCAGTTCGGTGCTGACCGCCGGGCTGGGCGTCCCGCCGGAGATCGCGAAGCTGGTCGGCGCCGAAGTGGCGATCCTCGTGATGTTCGTCGTCAACGAGCGCTGGACGTTCGCCGGCCACGGCGACGAGGGCGTCGGCGCGACCCTCCGCCGGCTGTTGAAGTCGAACCTCGTGCGTAGCGGCGGCGTCGCCGTGCAGGTCGGCATCGTCGCGGGGCTGACGCGCCTACCCATCGCGCTCTCGGCGTTCGGCGTCGATCTCTGGGAGCTGGCGACGTTTCCGATCGCGATCGGCTGTTCGCTGCTGTTGAACTACGTACTCGAGAGCCTGTTCACCTGGCGCGTCACCGCCGACTGAGTGTGGGAGGAAACCGCGTGACGACGACCGAATCAGAACCCTTAACCGTCGAAGCCGATTTGTGATAGGTAGCGGGATGGGATAGCCAGGAGATTCCGCCGGGCTCATAACCCGGAGATCGGTAGTTCAAATCTACCTCCCGCTATATTCTCCTGCCGGCCAACGACAAACGGCGAGCTACGAGTCTGGTCGGTGGGGATATAGCGCCTGTCGGTACTTGCGAAACTGGGGATCACGAACGGTGAGTCCATCGCCGACCCCGGACCCAAACACCCTTCGTCGCCGACCGAGTACGCCGGGGAAATGAGTGGGGAACGCATCGCCGACACCGACGCTGTTCCGGCGGAGAGTAGCCTCCTGTTCACCGTCGAGGATCGTGAGAGCGGCGAGGAGCGCGAGGCCGTGCTCGTCGACACCGACGACGGGATCAGGGCGTGGTTCAACTACTGCCAGCACTGGCGGGACGTGAACCTCGACACCGGCGACGGCGCGGTGATCCGCGACGGCGAACTGGTCTGTAAGCGCCACGGCGCCACGTTCGAGTGCGACAGCGGCGAGTGCACGTTCGGTCCCTGTGAGGGCGCGGTTCTCGACGAACTCGCGGTCCGGCGCGCCGACGGCGGCGTGTTCGTGGACGACGACAGCTACGCGTTCGTCCGACTCGGCGAGGCCGAAAGCGACGAGGACGACGGGCCCCAGTCGACGGAGTCACGGATCGGCTTCTGAGTCAGCGAAGGACGGATTCATACCGCCGGGGGCCCTCGTCTGGACAATGAGCGAAGAGGACGGCGACCTGTACGACGACGGGCTCCCCGAGGGCGAGACGCCAGACGAGGACGGGCTGGTACTCAAGTTCATCGTCGGCGCGGTGCTGCTGATCCTGCTGTACGCGGTCGCGACGATCCTGCTGGCCGCGGCCTAGTAGAACGCCTCCTCGACGCGCTCGCGGTAGCGCCGGGCGAGCAGTTCCGTCACCGGCCCGCCGCCGACGCTCGCGCCGTCGACGCTCTCGACGGGACGGATCTCCCACGTCGAGTTGGTGCAGAACAGTTCCTCCGCGCTGCGGAGCGCGTCCGGGCCGATGGTCACCTCCCTGACGGGGATCCCTTCCTCCTCGGCGATATCCATCACCGTCGCCCGGGTGATGCCGGGCAGCACCGGCCCCGAGAGCGCCGGCGTGAGCAGGCCGTCGCCGTCAACCGCGAACACGTTGCTCGTCGCGCCCTCGGCGACGTGGCCCGCCGCGTCGAGCATCACCGCCTCGTCGGCGTCGGTGCCGCGGAGTTCGAGGCGGGCGAGAATCCCGTTCAGGTAGTTGTGGGTCTTCGCCCGCGCGGGCACGGCGGCGTCCGGGATTCGCTGGGTGGAGACGGTCCGAAGCGTCGCCGAGCCGTCCCAGACGGACTCGCCGTCGAGCCCGCCACGTGGGAGCGGCTTGACGACGATCACGACCGTCGGATCGGCCTCGAGGTCGGGGTCGAGCTTCCCCGGTTGGACGCCCCGCGAGATCGAGAGCCGGACGTACGCGTCGTCGAGGTCGTTGGCGTCGAGGGCCGCCCGGATACGGCCGTAAAGCTCGTCGCGAGATAGCCCGTGGTCGATCGCGAGCAGGTCGCAGGTCTCCGCGAGCCGGTCGGCGTGGGCGTTCCAGCCGAACACGTCGCCCCCGTAGGCCCGCAGCGTCTCGAAGGCGGCGTCGCCGTACTGGAACCCGCGATCCTCGACGGAGACGGTCGCTGCGTCGGCCGGGCGGAGGTCGCCGTCGACGTGGTACAGCAAGTTCGCGTCACCGTCGCTGTCGTCGGTCATCGGTACCACTCTCGGGAGAGCCGCAGGAAGTTTCGGATCATGGTTTTGCCGTGGTCGGTCAGGATGCTCTCGGGGTGGAACTGCACGCCGACGTGGGGTTTCTCGCGGTGGCGCACCGCCATCACCACGTCCTCGTCGTCGGTGGTCGCCGTCTCCGCCAGCCCGTCGGGGATCGCGTCGCGGTCGACCGCCAGCGAGTGGTAGCGGCCGACCCGGATCCCCTGCGGGAGCCCGTCGAACACGCCCTCGCCGTCGTGGCTGATCTGGGAGGGCTTGCCGTGGACGACCGCGTCGGCGTGGCCCACGGGCGCGCCGTTGTGCGCACAGAGCGCCTGGTGGCCGAGACAGACGCCCAGCGTCGGGTAGTCGAGGTCGAACACGTCCATCGAGACGCCCGCCGCCGCGGGCGTGCCGGGACCCGGCGAGACGACGATCCCGTCGGGGTCGAGCTCGCGGATTCCCCGGCGGTCGATCGCGTCGTTGCGCCGGACCGTCACCTCGCCGTCGCGCTGTTGAACCGCCTCGCCGAGGTACTGCACGAGGTTGTAGACGAACGAGTCGTAGTTGTCGATCACGAGGATCTCGGGGGCGCTCATCGCTCGGCCTCCCCGCCGTCGGCAGTGGTTTCCTCCCGCTCGGAACCCTCCGCCACGTCGAGGTGGCCCCGATCGAGCGCGTCGTCGATCGCGTCGAGCAGCCCGCGGGCTTTTGCGAGCGTCTCGTCGTACTCGGCGTCGGGATCGGAATCGTGGACGATACCCGCGCCGACGCTGAGGTGGTACTCGTCGGCGTGACGGACCAGCGTCCGGATCACGATGTTGAGCGTCGCACGACCGTCGAAGCCGAAGATCCCGACGCTGCCGGTGTAGGGGCCCCGACGGCGGTCTTCGAGCTCGTCGATGATCTCCATCGTCCGGGGTTTGGGCGCGCCGGTGATGGTGCCGCCGGGGAACGTCGCCGCGACGGCGTCGGTCAGCGTGCCGTCCTCGCGGAGCCGCCCCTCGATCAGCGAGACGAGGTGCATCACCGCCGAGTAGCGGTCGACGCGGCGGTACTCCGTCACCTCGACGCTGCCATACTCGCTGACCTTCCCGAGGTCGTTGCGTTCGAGGTCGACCAGCATCGCGTGCTCGGCGCGCTCCTTCTCGTCGGTTCGGAGGTCGTCCGCGAGTGCGGCGTCTTCCTCGTCAGTGTCGCCACGAGGGCGCGTGCCGGCGATGGGTTCGGTCAGCAGACGGTCGCCGTCGCGCTCGAGCAGGAGTTCGGGGCTCGCGCTGACGAGGTCGACGCCACGGAACTCCAACAGCCCGGAGTAGGGCGCAGGGTTGACCGCCCGCAGCGCGTTGTACGCCTCGACGGGGTGGACGGCTGCGGGCGCTTCGAGGCGCTGGGAGACGTTCGCCTGGAACGTGTCCCCCTCGCGGATGTACGCCTTCGCGCGGCGGACGCGCTCGCAGAACTGCTCGCGCCCGCAGGTGCTCTCGAACGCCGCCGCCTCGGCGTCGGCGGGCGGGGGGCCGACCGCGGAGTCGCCGATGTGTGCCCGGCGACCCAGCGACGCAGCTTTCGTCAGTGCGCGGTCGTAGCAGGCGTCGAGCGTCGCGTCGTCGGCCTCGGCGGGCACGCGAGGGCAGGCGGTGATCCGCAGCGTCACCTCGTCGCCGCGTGGCTCCTCCCACGCCGCGAGACAGTCGTACACGCCGATCTGGAGCGTCGGCAGCTCGCGGTCGTCGGGGTCGCCGTCGCCGAAGGACTCCAGTTCCCGAGCGATGTCGTAGGAGAGCCAGCCGATCGCGCCACACGGGTAGGGCACGTCGCAGTCGCCGCGAACGAGCGCCTCGCCGTCGAGCAGTCCCGATAGCGCCGCGAGCGTTTCGGACTGCTTCTGCCCGAACCGGCGGTCGCCCGCCTCTCCACCTAAGCCCTCGGCCAGCACCGACCCCTCGGAGACAGTGAGAAACTCCGCGGGCTCGACGCCGAAGTAGCCCCAGCCTTCCTGCCCGCCCGACGTTTCGAGGAACACCCCGCCGCGCTCCTTCCGGGCGCGGCGGTAGGCGTCGAACGGGTCGTCGACGACGGTCCGGATTTCGACGGGCACCCGAGCGCCCGCCGGGGCCTCGCCGGCCACGGCGTGGAACTGCTCGGGCTCGGTGATCACCGTCGTCTCGGTCATGCGTCGGGAAACGGCGCCGATCCGCTAAAAACGGGGGGGTTCGGTCACTCGTACTCGTTCGCGCGGTCGATCCACTTCTGGACCGTCCCCTCCGGCGCCGTCGTCCGCTCGGCGACTTCCTCGGCGTCGGCGCCCCGGAGGTCGGCGACCGTCACGATGTCGATTTCGGCCAGTCGCTCGGAGTACGCCGGGCCGATCCCCTTGATCTCGTCGACCGAGGGGGCGTCGTCGGCTGCCTCGGCTTCCTCCTCGACGTCCGCGCCCGTCTCGTCGACGTCGGTGGTCTCGTCCTCGGCACCCGGGCCGGCCGCCTCCGCCGGTTCGGCGCGTCCGGCGGGCTCGTCCTGTGCGATCTCCTCGTCGACCAACGACTCCGTCGACGCGTCCGCGTCGGTGTCGGCGGCGACGGGCTCGTCGTCCGGTTCGGCCTCGTCGATCGCCTCGTCGACGCTCTCGACCTCGTCGCCGTCGTCGGCAGTCGTGTCGCTCGATTCGTCGGTGCCCTTCGCCGCCGCCTCGGTCTCGGCGTCGGCGTCGGAGCGATCCTGCACCGTCACGTCGCGCTCGGACCGACCGTCGCCCTCGTCGGCACCCAGCCCGAGGAGCCGTTTGATCTTCCGGAGTACCATGCTGTGGGCGAAAATGACCCGCGGTGGTAAAAAGCCAGCGTCGCCCTCGGCCGGTTCACCCCGGCAAACGCCCCGTCGAGCCGAAACGAGCCTCAGAGGCGATCCCGGAGCGCCTCGTTCATCGCCGCCACCGGCGCGTCGACCCCGGTCCACCGCTCGAACGCGGCGACGCCTTGGTACAGCAGCATCCACGCACCGTCGACGGTCCCGGCGCCCGCAGCGGCGGCGTCCCGCAGGAGCTTGGTCCGGAGCGGAGAGTACACCGCGTCGAGGACCGCCAGATCCTCGTGAAGGACGTGCGCGGGCACGGGCGACGAGTCGAGGTCGTCCATTCCGACACTGGTCGCGTTGACGAGGATATCGGCCTCGGGGACGCGTTCGTCGAGTGCCGCAAGCCCGCCGGCGTCGACGCCGAGTTCCGCGAAGTCGGCCGCGAGCGCCTCGGCACGCTCGACCGTTCGGTTGGCGACGAACGTGTCGGCGCCAGCGTCGGCCAGCGCGTAGGTAGCTGCCCGCCCCGCGCCGCCCGCCCCGACGACGACCGCTGACTGCCCCTCGATTTCGACGTCGTGGTGCGCGAACGCGCGGACGACGCCCTCGACGTCGGTGTTGTGCCCCTCGGGAGCGCCCTCGCCCCCGAACGTGATCGTGTTCACGGCGCCGACCGCCTCGGCGGTCGGGGTCGGCTCGACGTGGGGGAGTACGTCCCGCTTGAACGGGACCGTGACGTTGAGCCCGGCGATACCGATCGCGTCGGCGCCGGTGACGGCCTCGTCGATCCGATCGGGGTCCGGTTCGAGCGTGACGTACCGCGCGTCCAGCGAGCGCGCCTCGTAGCCGGCCTCGTGCATCGGCGGCGAGAGCGAGTGTTCGACCGGCCGCCCGATCAGCCCGTAGACGTCCATGGTCGCCGTGGGCGAGCCCGGGAGAAAAAGCCCGCGCCCGCGGCGGGCCCGGAGCCGACGGCTACTTTGCCGGCGCGGTCGGACGCCGAGTCGATGACTATCGGGATCGTGGTGTCACGGGCCGACACCGCCTCGCTCCACATCGGGGAGCAGCTGCTCGCGCAGGGGGACTGGACCAAACACGAGGACGATGAGCGACCGGACGCCGAGGGCGGCGGGACGTACTACCGGGACGGGCCGTTCGAACTCCGGGAGTTCGACGAGCTCCACATCGAACTCGACGACCCCGCGCCGGCGTTCAGCGAGGAGCCCCGCCTGCTGGTGTTCGTCTCCCGGCACTCCGGCGAGACGGGCGCGCTGCTGACGGGGCACTTCACGGGGAACTTCGGCGAGGCGGAGTACGGCGGGGAAGACGGCGACCTTGCTGCAGCCGCACCGAGCGCACTCTCGGCGTACGTCGAGGCGCTCGCCGCTCACGCGCCGGAGGGGTACGACGTGGCGATCGAGGGGACCCACCACGGGCCGACCGCGATCGACACACCGTCGATGTTCGCGGAGCTCGGGAGCGACGAGGAGCAGTGGGACGACCCCGAGGGCGCCCGCGCGGTCGCGCAGGCGGTGCTCTCGCTGCGCGGGGTGGCGGCCCACCGCGACCGCCAGATCGTCGGGATCGGCGGCGGCCACTACGCCCCGCGGTTCGGCCGCGTGCTTCGCGAGACGCCGTGGGCGGTCGGCCACATCGCCAGCGACTGGCAACTGGAGGAACTGGGCCACCCGCGGGACGAGGACGCCCGGGCGGTGCTCGAGGCGGCGTTCGAGCGCAGCGGCGCCACCCACGCACTGTTCGACGGCGACCAGCCCGAGGTCGCCGACGCGATCGAGGATCTCGGCTACCGGATCGTGAGCGAGACGTGGGTCCGGACCGTCGACGACCGCCCGCTGGCGCTGGCCCGGGCGCTGGAGTCCTCGGTCGCGACCGTCGACGAGGGGCTCCGGTTCGGCGCCCACGTCCCCGACGATCCGGAGGACTGGGAGAAGGTGAGCCTCCCCGACGAGCTGCTCGCGACGGCCCAGAACGTCGACGGCGAGGCGACGCGTGACGCGGTCCGGGAGTCGACCGTCGCGTTCGACACGATCGAGAGCGGGACCCGGGCAAACGGCGAGGCAGCGGTGCCCAACGCCGACGCGTACGACGAACTGATCGACGACCTCGCGGCGATCCTGCGGGCGGAGTACGAGGAGGTAGCCGTCGACGACGACGCCGTCGTCGCGCGGGAGGAGGCGTTCGACCCCGAGAAAGCGCAGAAACTGGGCGTGCCGGAAGGCCCGAAGATGGGGATGCTGTCGAGCGGCGAGTCCGTCGAGGTCAGCGACGAGGTGATCCCCCCGTCGGCGGTGCTGAGTCAGCGTGAGAAGGAGTTCCCGATCTGAACGGTGTCGGTGGTGGCGAGAATCGCCGGAGAGGGAGAAAGGTCAATAGGCTCCGCCCAATACTCAGGGTCAAATGGACTCTATCGTAGAGGAGGCAATCGACGAGGCCGAAGGCGAGGGCGGCGAGGGGCCCGACGCCGCGGCCGAGGAGGAGACCAGCCCGGAGACCGACGAGACGCCGTCGTCCGGGAAGATGACCGACGAGCAGCTCCAGGACGTTCTGCAGGACCTCAAGACCAACATCACCGTGGTCGGCTGTGGCGGCGCCGGCGGCAACACCGTCAACCGCATGCACGAGGAGGGGATCCACGGCGCGAAGCTGGTCGCCGCGAACACTGACGTCCAGCATCTCGTCTCTATCGAGGCCGACACGAAGATCCTGATGGGCAAGGAGAAAACGCAGGGTCGCGGCGCGGGCTCGCTCCCGCAGGTCGGCGAGGAGGCCGCCATCGAGTCCCAGGAGGAGATCAAGGAGTCGATCGCCGGCTCGGACATGGTGTTCGTCACCGCCGGGCTCGGCGGCGGCACCGGGACGGGTTCGGCGCCCGTCGTCGCCAAGGCCGCACAGGCCGCCGGCGCGCTGACGATCTCGATCGTCACCACCCCCTTCACCGCGGAGGGTGAGGTCCGGCGCACCAACGCCGAGGCCGGCCTCGAACGGCTGCGCGACGTCTCCGACACCGTGATCGTCGTGCCGAACGACCGCCTCCTCGACGCGGTGGGCAAACTGCCCGTCAAGCAGGCGTTCAAGGTGTCCGACGAGGTGCTGATGCGCTCGGTCAAGGGGATCACCGAGCTCATCACCAAGCCCGGGCTGGTGAACCTCGACTTCGCCGACGTTCGCACCGTGATGGAGAAAGGCGGCGTCGCGATGATCGGGCTCGGCGAGTCCGATACCGACGACAAGGCCGAGGACTCGGTGCAGTCCGCCTTGCGGTCGCCGCTGTTGGACGTGGACATCTCCGGCGCCAACTCGGCGCTGGTCAACGTCACCGGTGGGTCGGACATGTCCATCGGCGAGGCCGAGGGCGTCGTCGAGGAGATCTACGACCGCATCGACCCCGACGCCCGCATCATCTGGGGCACCTCCGTCGACGAGGAGATCGAGGGCCGGATGCGCACGATGATCGTCGTGACCGGGGTGGAGTCCCCCCAGATCTACGGCGGCGGCGAGGCCGCCCAGCGCGGCCCCTCCCCCGACCAGATTCAGGACGTGAACTGACGGCGTCGCCTCGTTTTTCGGTCGCCGTCGCCGGCCGTACCGGCGTTTCCCCCGGCGAAGGCGTATTCAATAGATAGAAAAGGCGCCGGGCTGAACCACACGACAAGATGGACGTCAAATACGACCTCTCGGAGTACGTGCGCGTGCTCAAGCTCGCGAGCACTCCCGAGTGGGAGGAGTTCTCGATGGTCGCCAAGATCTCCGGCGCCGGCATCTTCCTGATCGGCTTCCTCGGGTTCCTGATGTTCGCGATCATGAGCTTCGTGCCGGGCGCGGTCCCGGGTGGTGCGTAGATGCCGATCTACGCCGTCAAGACCACCGCGAGCCAGGAGGAGACCGTCGCGGACATGATCGCCTCGAAGGAGATGCCCGAGATCCACGCCGTGCTGGCGCCGGACTCGCTGACCTCCTACGTGATGGTCGAGGCCGAGGACGACTCGATCATCGAGCGCGTGCTCGACGAGATCCCCCACGCCAACGGGATCGTGCCGGGCACGTCGTCGATGACCGAGGTCGAGCATTTCCTCTCGCCGACCCCCGACGTGGAGGGAATCGCCGAGGGCGACATCGTCGAACTGATCGCCGGCCCGTTCAAGGGCGAGAAGGCGCAGGTCCAGCGCATCGACGAGGGGAAGGATCAGGTGACGGTCGAGCTGTACGAGGCGACGGTCCCGATCCCGGTCACGGTCCGCGGGGATCAGATCCGCGTGCTGGACTCCGAGGAACGGTAGTTCCTCGTGCAGACACACGGCGCGCGGCGCCGTGTGTCGGACTCCGAGATCTACTAACTCCGACTCTCCTGTGTGAAGCCGTTAGCTGCGTCTCGGTCCTTCGAGAGGTGGAACGCGAGATCGCTCGGGTCGGTCGGCCCAACTCGTGTCAGAAGGACTTTGCTACCGCCCCGTCTCTCCAGTCACAGGAATGAGGAGCAAAGCGGAGGACGAGGAGATCGAACGGGCTATGCAGTATCTGGTGCACGCCTTCGAGTCATCGGGTGACAACCCGAAGCCAGTGATACTCCACAGCACGAGGGTGGGGATGGATCTCTACGACAGGGGGTACGAGGAGCACGTCGTCGTCGCGGGCTTCCTCCACGACCTGCTCGAAGATACGGACGTAACCGCCGACGAGATCCGTTCGACGTTCGGCGAGACCGTCGCGGAGATCGTGGAGGCCGCCAGCTTCGACGAGAGCATCGACGACTATCTGGAGCGGTGCTACGATATCTACGAGCGGTGTTTCGAGTCGGGGAGGGGCGCGGTGGCAGTCAAAGCCGCGGACCTCCTCGACAACAGTGATTACTACCACTTGGGCGAGTCCGAGGAGCTGCGAGCGGACCAGATCGAGAAGATGCGATACTTCATAGATCGGTCCGAGCCGTACATCGGCGAGGACGGGATACATCGGGAGCTCGAGGAGAAGCTCCCGGTCGTGAAGGAACGGATCGAGAGCCGCGAACGCTGATCTCCGATCGCAGGATCACGGAACTGCTCTCCCCTGCCCGCGCCCGCTACCCCGAGTTGCCGTTGAGCTCGTCGACGACGCGCTGGAGGTCTGCGTTCTCCTCGATGGTCTCCTTGATTCCCTCGCGGACGCGTACGTCGCTCCCGTCGGCGTCGTAGGCGCGGACGTACTCCGCGCGGGTGTGTTCGTCGAACGCGTGGCGGATCGCGAAGTACCCCTCGGGGACGATGGTGCCACACACCTTACACTCGTGACGCTGGTGTTCGGTCGTCTGGTGGACGATCACGGCCTCGGGACCGTCGAACTCGCGGCCACAGCCGGCGATCCCGCAGTTCCAGCGGCTCATACGCGCTCCATCGGAGTGGGTGCATCAAAAGGGTTCTCCCCGACGCCCGGCATCGAACACGGAGGCTATTTGGGGAACGACCGACTGCGGTGGAACGTGACTACGGCGCCGACGCGGGTCGACATGCACGTCAAGATGCTCGACGGGCGGGTCGTCGAGCGGGCGAAAGCCCGGGGGATCGACGTGCTCGTGTACGCACCCCACTTCACGCGACTGCCGGAGATCCGCGAGCAGGCCGAGCGACACAGCGACGACGAGCTGCTGGTCGTGCCGGGGCGGGAGATTTTCACGGGCAACTGGCAGAACCGCCGCCACCTGCTCGCGGTGGGGCTCTCCGATCCGGTGCCGGACTTCATCTCTTTCGAGGGCGCGCTCTCGGAGCTCGCCGACCAGGGCGCCGCGCTCTGTGTCCCCCACCCGACGCTGCTGAACGTCAGCCTCGGCCGGCCGGAGATCCGTGCCTACGCCGACCACATCGACGCCGTCGAGAGCTACAACGCCAAATCGCTCCCTCACGTCAACGAACGGGCCAAACGCGTCGCCGAGGAGACCGGACTGTCCACGTTCGGCTCGTCGTACGCCCACCTCCGGGGCACCGTCGGCGAGGCGTGGACCGAGTTCGACACTGCCATCGAGAGTGAGGCTGACCTCGTCGAAGCGTTGGTCTCCAGCGTCGACCGACAGGTCGTCCACCGCTCGGGGCCGCGGCATCGCTTCTGGAACCTCGCAGAGTTCGCCCACCTGGGCTACGAGAACTCGTGGGGGAAGATCGACCGCCTGTTCCTCTCCGGCACCGAGCCCACTCACCCCGACCACATCGCGTACGACGGGCGGTTCGACGACGTCTCGGTCTACTGACCGCCGATCATCCCGAGCCCGCTGAGCTCCAGTCCGGGCGGGAGATACTGGGGCAGCAGGTGGACGAACGCCGCGAACACGGCGACCTCGAGCAGCGTGACGACGATCGTGACCACGTCGGCGTACTTGCTGGTCGTCGTCACGCCCGTCGGCGAGCCGAACTCCTCGCTCCAGAACGGGTAGAACAGCGCGATCCCCCGCCTGCTCCCCAGCATGTCGAGCACGTAGTGACTCAGGATCCCCGCCCAGACGAAGTTGAGGTTACCGAAGAAGTAGGGATACGCCAGCGCGATCCCGAGGATCGGGAGGTTGTGCAGCGTCTTGCGGTGTTTGCCGAACGCGGTGTCGACGTCCGGGAACAGCGCACCCAACACCAGCGGGAGCGACACCTCCGCGATCGCGACGAACGTCGACACGTCGCCCGACGGTTCGAGGACGTACCCGACGCCGATCGCCAGCAGGACGGCGTTGAGCACGTGACCCTTCTTGTCCATACTCGTGTGCGTGGTCGGCACCCCGCAAAGCGTTTCGGTCGGCCCACAGCCCCCGTTGGCGGGCGGCGATGGATCAGAAGTCGGCGATCCGTTCGCTGTGGTACGCGAGGTGCTCGGGATCGAGGTCGTGGTCGGCGTCGACGGTCAGGACGGTTCCGTCGACCTCGTCGTCGAAGGCGTGCTCGACGACGAGCGACTCGGGGTCGACCCGGACACGGCCGTAGTCGAAGTCCGCGTGGTGGTTCGGGCAGAGCACGAGGAGGTTCGCCGCGCTGTCGGGGCCGCGGTGGGGCGCCCCCAGCGGTTTGACGTGGTGGGCCTCCGCGTACGCGCTCCCGTCGCGGCTCTCGCGACGGTCGCCACAGAGCTGACACCGGTGGTCGTACAGCTCCTTCGTCATCTCGGAGAGCTTCGTATCGCGGATCGTCCGCGTCGTGGCGTACTCGGTCCGCTCGGGCGGCTCGGCGTCGGCCGACCGAACGCTCCCCGTCGCCGACAGCTCCAGCGCGTCACGGAGCCGCTGTTCGGCGGCCTCGGAGACCCCGTGGTCGAGCAGCGCGTTCACGTACGCCGCGCGGTCGTCGCCCCGCATCGCGATCGCCGTTCCGGTCAGTTTCGAGTGGTGGAACGGGAACGAGCCGCCGAAATCCTCGCGCATCGGCGGTTCGACGGTCAGTTCGGGCGCCCCTCGACAGTGGAGAAACCACTCGTACTCCCGCATCTCGCCGTCGTGATCGCGCCACACGTCCGGAACCGCGGCCTGATTCTCGACGCGGCGTGCCTCCTCGAACGTCCAGATGCCCGAGACGCCGACGCCGCCGGTCTGCCGGACGACGAACAGGTCCTCGCCCGGCGTGAGGTCGCGCGGATCCGGGGCGCGACCGCCCGACGGGATGCCATGCCACGGGTGGCCGAGGTGTCGCTCGGGGTGGTGTGTGGGGTCCTGTGGCCCGTCGCGACAGCGCGCCCAGTGGGCGGGGAGCGTGTTGAGCACCCAGAGTCGCATGTGGTTGGGACAGACCCGACGAGGTAATCAGCGTTCCGACAGGTCCCGAGCGTCCTCCAGCAACAGCGCCAGCGCCTTTCGGGCGATCTGCTCTTTGATCTCGGTCCGGCCGCCGTCGAACACGTGCCGGGAGACCTCGGTGTCGGAGCCGCCGGTGCCCCAGTCGGCGGCGTACGAGCGACCGATGAACACCGTCCCGACGGGCTTCTCCTTGCTCCCGCCCTCGGGGCCGGCGATCCCGGTGGTCGAGAGCCCGAACGTCGTTCCCGCGGTGTCGCGCACGCCCGCGGCCATCTGCTCGGCGACGGGCGCCGAGACGGCGCCGTGGTCGTCGAGGCTCTCCCGGGAAACGGCCAACTCCTGGAGTTTGGCGTCGTAGGAGTAGGTCACGACCGAGCGATCGAAGTAGTCCGAGGAGCCCGGTACGTCGGTCAGCAGCGAGCCGATCAGTCCCCCCGTACAGGACTCGGCGACGGCGACTGTGGCGTCTATCTCCCGCAGCGCGTCGCCGATGCGTTCCTCGACCGGCGGGTCGACAGCGTACTCACGCATGCCCGACGCTGGGGCCGCCGGGAGGAAATAGGCGGCGGGGGTCCCGATTCCATCGACGGCGCGGGATCAGAGCAGATCGTCGAGTTCGTCGTTCTGGAACGTCTCGGCGGCGTCGCGCTTGCGCTGGCCCTCGGTTCGGTCGTGGGAGTCGGCCTGCGCGTCGGCGGCGCGATCCATGAACTCCTGGACGCGGTCGGAGCGCTCGACGCCGCTCATCAGGACGAGCGACGAGATCCGGCCGGTGTCGAGCGGGAAGTCGCCACCGCGGACCTCCATGCTGCCGGTCTCCTCCTCCACCCACGAGCGGGCACGTTCGACGCCCTTTCGTGAGAGCGAATCGGGCTGACCGGCGACGACCAGCAGTGCGGCGTCGGCCTCGCTCGCCCCCGGCAGGCTCGTGCCGCTGAGCAGCGCCTTCCGGGTCGTGCTCGTGACGACGTTGACGTTCTCGTCGGGGTCCTCGCTGGCCTCGGACTCGGCGTATCCCACTGCCGCGAGCCCGCCCGAGCGGAGGGTGTTGATCACCTCGCTGGTGTCGACGACGCTCTGGGCCACGTCGCGGTCGAGCCCGCCGCCGCCCAGTCCGAGCGAGCGGTCCTCGACGGGCTCGCCCGCGGCGAGTAGGAGGCCGATCCGGCGGGCGATGTTCTCGTTGATCGCCGCCATCCCCTCGGCGACGCTGTCGCCCGTCTCGCGCCAGGCGTCGTTGTCTATCAGGATCGTCGCGTCGGCCTCGCGGGCGAGCGTCTTGAGCGATCGGCCCGCGTTGGCCTGATAGAGCGACCCCTCGTCGCGGCCGGGGAGGATACCGATCGCGTAGACGGGCGTGTCGTACACCCGGCTCAGCTCCTTCGCGAGCACTGGCGCGCCGCCGGAGCCAGTGCCGCCGCCGAGCCCCGCGATCACGAAGATCGCCTCGGTCTCGGAGCCGATCTTCCCGCTCAGCTCGCTCATCACCTCCTCGGCGTCGTTCGCCATCACCTCCGCACCGAGTTCGTTGTCGCCGCCGACGCCGTGGCCCTTCACCACGTCCTGCCCGACCAACACCGTGTCCAGCGGGATGTCACGGAGGTCCGTTTTCGCGCTGTTGACGGCGATGGCGTCCCGCACCGCGTGGAACCCCATCTCGTCGTCGAACTCGGCCAGCGCTGTCGCCACCTTCCCGCCCGCCTGACCGACGCCAACGAGGACCGTCTTCATAGGTTCCCGTTTGCTCCGATCCGCCTTAAGATTCCCCCGCGATCCGCCCCGACACTTATCACCGATTGGGCGACCACCTCGCCCATGCCCGACAGCGACGAGACGCTGGAACGACGGCTCGCGGCCGTCGAACGCGCACTCGACGGGGAACAGCGTGATCCGGCGCGGAGCAACAGCGAGGACGACGCGATCGAGTCCCGTATCGAGACGCTCGAATCCAGAGTCGACGAGCTCGAGGCCGCGGTACAGTCGGTCAGGGGGTTCCTCGGCGGCGTCTCCGCGGTGAACGAGTCGGTCGAGCAGCGTGCCGACGCCGCCGTCGCGGCGGTCGAACGCCTGGAACGACGCCTCGACGGAAGCGAGGACGCGGACGACGCTCTCGACGCCCGAGGAGGTAGTGAGGACTCAGGCGGGATACCGCCGACAGTCGGCGACGGGAGTAACGCCGAGGCTCACAGCAATACCGAGAACGGGAGTAGCAGCGACGAATCTACCGAGTCGGGGCTGCGCGAGCGCCTCCGGGAGCTCCGGTGATCCGGGCGCTGCTCGCGGTCTCGCTCGCGGCCGCGCTGCTCGCCGTATCGCTGCCAGCAGTCGAGGCGGCGGCGGCGGACCGAACGGCCGCGGCGCTCGACCGCGACGTGAACCGACTTGAACGGGCGGGGGAGTCGCTGCTCGCCGCCGACGATCCCGGTGCACGACGGGTACTCACGGTCACGCTCCCCGCGAACTCGTTGGTGGCGGTCGGCGTGGAGCGGTTCGTCGTCGACTGCGACCCCGCGTGTGGAGTCCGGTACAGCCTCCGGAACGGCGCGACCCGAACGCGACGGCTTTCACTCCCGCTCGTAACCCCGGACGGCCCCGTTCGGTTCGGGACGCCCGGGGATCACCGACTGCGGCTCGGCCTCGCTCGCGGCGACGGCGGCCGGGTCGTCACGGTTCGGGGCTGACCAACGCCGGGACCGCAGCGACACGCGGCCCAGAGTTCAAGTACGAAAGCCGGACCAGCCGCGCTATGTCACTGCTGCCGTGGCGGGCCGAGGACGACGACGGGGCGTGTGCCTGCCGGCCGGCGTTCGTCGAGCCCGCCGGGACGGGGATCGAAAACCGCGTCGAACTCCATATCGACGCCGACGACTGCCCCGGCGACGGCGACCTCGCGACCGAGCCGGCCTGTCGAGCGACCGCCGTCGACGCACTCGCCGACCGGGACGCCGAATCCGTTCGCGTCCGATCGGCGGGGTACGAACGCTGGTACACCGACGGCGCCGTCGGACTACTCCACGCTGCCGGCCGGTTCGCGGCACTGGCCGAGCACCACGACGCCGAGATCGCCGCGACCGCGCGCACGGCCCCGCTACGGGCTGCCCGCGACGCAACTGGCCGCGCCGCCACGATCGGCCGCCTTGCCGCGGAGACCGGGCTCGCAGCGGGCGCTGAGCGGGCCGCCGACCACGAGGAGGCACTGCGTGCCCACGGCGGGCCGGCGATCGCCCGATCCCGGATCGACCACCGGCCGCCGACCGACGCCCGACTGCGCGAGACGGTGGCGCTCTCGACCGGCGGGACAGTCCGGCAATACGCGCTTGACTCGGCGGCCGAATCGGACGCGATCTACCACCTCACGCCCGCGTCGGCGTCGTTCGACGCGGCCGCGTTCGAACTGCTCGACGCCGCGGCGGAGCGACTGGCGGAGCGCGACGGGGGTGGTGATCTTGCTCCGGCCCGTGCGGTTCGGGAGGTGGCGAATCCCGACGCCCCGATCGCCGAGCTGTCGGCGACGCTCCGGAAGCACACGCGCGGCAACGGCGTGTTCGCGGACCTGTTCGCGGACGACCGCGTCTCGGACGTCTACGTCACCGCACCCGCGGCGGAGACGCCCATCCGGGTCGTCGTCGACGACGAGACGATGCCGACGAACGTCCGGCTCACCCCCGAGGGAGTCGGGACGCTCGCGTCACGGGTCCGCCGGAGCAGCGGGCGCGCGTTCTCGCGAGCGACCCCACAGGTGGACGCGACGCTGCCCGTCGGCCCGCCCGACGACCGCGAGGAGGTGCGGATCGCCGGCGTCACCCGACCGCTCTCGCCCGGGCCAGCGTTCGCCGTGCGGCGCCACGACGCCGAGCCATGGACGCTCCCCCGGCTCGTCGCCGTCGGCTCCCTGACGCCGCGGGCGGCGGCGCTGCTCTCCCTGGCGGTCGAACGCGGCGGGACCGGGTTGGTCGCCGGCGCACGCGGCGCGGGGAAGACGACGACGCTCGGCGCGCTGCTGTGGGCGCTCCCTCGATCCACGCGGACGGTACTGATCGAGGACACTCCCGAACTTCCGGCCGCGGCGCTCCGTGCTGCGGGCCGTGACGTGCAGTCGCTCCGGGTCGCCCGCGACGACGACGACTCCGCCCAGACGAGCCCCGCATCCGCGCTCCGGACCGCACTCAGACTCGGCGAGGGCGCGCTGATCGTCGGCGAAGTCAGGGGCGAGGAAGCGAGCACGCTGTACGAGGCGATGCGCGTCGGCGCGGCCTCGGGGACGGTGCTCGGCACGGTCCACGGCGACGGCGCCGACGCAGTCCGGACCAGAATGATCGAGGATCTAGGCGTGAGCGAGTCCGCGTTCGCCGCGACGGGGTTCGTGCTCACCGTCGCCGACACGGAACGCGGCCGGCGCGCAGTCGCGATCGAGGAGGTCGAATCAGTCGACGACGGGACCGAGCTCCATCCGTTGTTCGCGCTCGACGACGGCGAGCTCGAACCGACCGACCGGCTCGACCGCGGCGAGAGCAGCCTGCTAGCGGATCTCGCGGCGCCGGGCGAGGGGTACGGCGAGACGCTGACGGCGTTGAACGCGCGGGCCGATCACCTGCGGTCACTCGCCGCCGACGGCGTGACGCGCCCGGCAGCCATCCGGGCGGAGGACGACGGTCGCACCGACGGGAGTGGGGAGCCGTGGTAGCTCGCTCGTCGGACGGACGGGAGCAGTTCGCCCGGCTCGTCGAGCGAGTCGGGGCGTCGTGGCCACGGACACCCGCCGTCGACGGAGCGCTGCGTGACGCCTGCGAGGAACTCGACTGGCCGGCGGCACCGCAGTTGGTCGCTGCGAGCGAGGCGATCGGGAGCCTGATCGTGGTCGCCGGTACCCTCACCGCCGTCGCGATCGGCGCAGTCACGTTGCTCTCGCTCGCGGTCGTCCTCGGCACGGGACTGCTGCTCGCCGCCCGAAACGCCCCGATCGCCGCCGCGGCGCTGTCACGTACCCGTGCCGTCGGCGACGCGCCGGGGCTGTTCGGTCGGCTGACGCTCCGGCTCCGGGTGGAGCCGAGCCTGGAACGGGCAGTCGCGTTCGCCGGGCGGTCCGGCGACGACGATCTCGCCAACTCGCTGCGCGAGCACGCTCGCGACGCCCGTGGAACGCCCGGCTCGGGGTTGGCGTCGTTCGCCGCGGCCTGGGGCGAGACGGCGCCGGAGATCGAACGCGCCGCGGCGCTGGTCGCCGACGCCGCCGACGCCCCCGCGGACGCACGCGAACGCGGCTGTGAGCGCGCGCTCTCGGCCGTGCGCTCGGGCGTCGAGGAGCGTGCCGCGTCGTTCGCGGGGGAGATCCGGGCGCCGCTGACGGGGCTGTACGCCTTCGGCGTGTTGCTCCCGCTCGCGCTCGTCGGCGTGCTCCCCGCGGCACGGCTCACGGGTGTGAACGTCGGGCTCGGCACGCTAACGGTGCTCTACGATCTGCTTCTCCCGACAGGGCTGCTCGTCGCGAGCGGTTGGCTGCTCGCCCGGCGGCCGGTCTCGTTCCCGCCACCCGAAGTCGATAGCGACCACCCCGCGGTTCCCGACCGCCGGCGGAGCGCTGCCGCGCTCGGCGTGTTCGTGGCTGTCGCCACGGGCGCGGGCTGTCTGTTCGTGCTGCCGTGGGCAGCCTCGATCGTCGCCGTCGGCGCCGGGTCGGGTGCCGCGCTGCTGTGGCTGTTCGCACCCGCACGGGAGCTTCGGCGGGAAGTTCGGGAGATCGAGTCGGGGCTGCCGGACGCGCTGGCGCTGGTCGGTCGGCGAGTCGCCGGCGGAACGGCCGTCGAACGGGCACTCGCGGAGACCGCAGCGGAGCTGCCCGGCGACGCCGGCGACCTGCTGGCCGACGCTGCGGAACGGGGAGAGCGGTTGGGGGTTCCGGTCGAGAAGGCGTTCTTCGGCCGGTTCGGAGCGCTCCGGGACGTGCCGAGCCCGCGAGCCCGGGACGCCGGCCGGCTGTTCGCCCTCGCGGCGACGGAAGGCGCGCCGGCGGGGGAGGCGCTCGTCGCCGTGGGCGATCATCTCCGTGAACTCGCCCGCGTCGAGCGCGAGGCGCGTCGGGAGCTGGCGACGATCACCGGCACACTCTCGAACACGGCGGCGCTGTTCGGCCCGCTGGTCGGGGGTGTCTCCGTCGCGATGGTAGGGCGTATCCCCGCGGACGCTGGCGGTACCGGCGGGGCGCTCGGAGGCAGCGGTGCGTCCGCATCGGCCGCGCTCGCTCCGGCCTCGATCGGGCCGATCGTCGGCGTCTACGTGCTCCTGCTCGCGGCGACCTTGACCGGGCTCGCGACCGCGCTGGAGCGCGGGATCGATCGATCGCTGCTCGGTTACCGGGTCGGGCTCGCACTCCCCACCGCGACGGCAGCCTACGTCGCGGCGGTCGTCGCCGGTGGCACGCTACTCTGAGCCGAGAGTTCAAGTACGAAACCGGAACCAGTCCGTCCCATGATCGGACCTCCAGTCGACTCGACGGCGTTGCACGCCGGTCTCGTGGTGGCCGCGGCGGCGTTTCTCGCCGTCGCCGGAACGCTCCCCGCTCGCCCCGCGCCCGACGCGGCGGGCGTCGCAGACACCGTCGACTCGGTCGCGGCCGGCGACGCGCCATCAAGCGCGACACACGAACACGGCGCCGACGCCGTCCGGCTCCGTCCCCACGGAATCTCGATGCGGAACAGCCGCGGGACCACGCGGGCGACGTTCGCGTTCGGCCCCGTCGTGACGGTCGACGACGGGAAGCTCCGTCGAGTTCTCGACGGGGAACCGCCGCGAACGGTGTTCGCGGATCGCGACGCGTTCCGCGACACGGTCGAAGCTGCACGGGAGCGCGAGCCTGAGTGGATCGCGTCGGACGAGATCGCCGTCAGGGAGGTGAGCTGGGATGGCTACCGCGCCACGCTCGTCGGTGCTTGACCGCGGGCAGGCGTCGCCGACGGCGACGCTCGTCGCCGTGGCGGCGATCGGGCTCGGGCTGTCGCTGTACGCGACGGTGTTCGCCGGCGTTCTCCCGACCACGGATCGCGAGGTCGCCGAGCCGACGCTCTCTCGAGTCAACGACGCCGTCGCGCCGGCCGGCGTCGCGTCGGCCGGCCGGCTCGGCGCAGCCGTCGACGAGGGACCGACGGGCTGGACACTCCGAGTCGAGCTCCGTGCCGGGTCGCAGCACTGGGCGGCCGGCGACACTCCTGCTCCGAACGAGGAGAGCCAGTCGGCGGGCCGGCGAGTCCCGGTACGGATCGCACCCGGCCGAGTGGTGTCCGGCTGGCTCCGGGTGGTTGTGTCCCGATGAGTGCCACCGCACTCGACGCCTGTCTCTGCCTGCTGTTGATCAGCGCGGCCGCGGTCACGGTGACCAGTACGCCGGCACCCACGACCGACGAGCCCGACCGGGCCGACCCAGTCGCGGAGACACTGACTGCGGCGACCGCGGACGTACCGTACACGCTGCGGCCGGCGCCGGACGGGGAGGGGGACCGGGACGCCGACACGAACCCGGAGTACGAGCGTGTCGCCCACGGGACGCTCATCTCGTTGCTGGCCGATGCCGCGGTCCGGACCGTCCGTGTCGACGGTGAGGCACTCACTGGCACCAGCGAGGGGTTCGCGGCCGCGGTTCGGGCGACGGTCGTCGAACGCCTGCCGGCCCGAACCCGGGTCGTCGTCCGCTGGCGGCCGTACCCCGACGCCCACATGGGTCGAGCGTTCGCCGTCGGTCCGGAGCCGCCGGCGGACGCCAACATAAACGCGGCGACGGTTCACGCACCGAGCGGCGTCGATCCGCCCGCGAACGCGTCGGTCGCGGCGACCGAAGGTGGGTTCGCACGCCTCGGCCGCGTCGTCGCAGCGTCACTGGTCGCGGGACTGCTCCCACCCGAGAAGGGCCGACTGGCGCTCGCCGACGATCCGCCGCTCGACGCGCTCGTTCAGCACCGCTACCGACGGGTGAGCGCCCGGTACGGCGTCGAGACGGCGGGAGCGATCGAGCGAGGAGACACCACCGCCGCGAACAGCCGGATCGCGGCCGCGATGGCCGACCGCGTCGCGAGCGACCTCCGCCGAGGCAGTGGGAGCCCGACCGACGCTGTGGCGTCGCTCGAACTGGACACCGTCGAGATCTCCGTCCGGACGTGGTCACCGTGAGTTTCGCCGACGACGACCGTGGCCGGATTCCGTTTGCGCTCGTCGGCGTCCTGCTGCTGCTCGGCGCCTCCGTGTACGCGACGGGAGTCGCGGATCGCACACATCCCTCGATCGAGCGACCCGCGGCCGCCGCGATGGACGGCGTAACCCGGGACGCGCGGCCCGCGCTCCGAATGGCGGTCCGGGACGCCGCACGCGAGTCGGCCGGAACGCCGGTCACGGCTCCGGCCGACACCGCGGCAGGGAGGGCGCTGAACGACTCCCGGCCGTTCGTCGACGCGCTCAGGCTGCGGATCGCCGTCGCGGCCCGCGAGTCCGTGTCGGAGCTGGCTCGTGAGCGCGGCGGCGTCAGGGCGACCGTCGACCTCCCCCCGATCGACGGCTCGACTGCCTCGCTCCGACGCGCGAAGTCGGACATCGGGATCACGGCAGTCGACGGCGGGGCGGCGATGCGTGTGACGATCCGAAACCTCACCGTCCGAGCCCGGGACGGGGATCGGACGATCGCCCAGCGGCGGCGGAACGTCACGTTCACCGTCGAGACGCCGGTGCTGGCGCTCCACCGACGGGCCAGCACGTACGAGCGGCGGCTGAACCGCGGTGCGCTCGCCGGGCCGGGGCTCGCCCGAGGGCTGACGACTCGCCTGACCGCGGTGGCCATGGCGCGGGGCTACGGTCGCTACGCCGGCACGCCGATTCGGAACGTGCTCGGGAACCGCCACGTCGAACTCTCGACCAACGCTGCAGTGCTCGCCCAGCAGCGCGCCGCGTTCGGGCGCCACGATCCAGCCGGCGCACGCGCGATGGACGTAGCGACGGTGAAGGTCGGCGTCCTCGACGTGCTCGGCGGTCGCCACGGCGACGCCGCGGCCGTGACGAAGGCGTTCGTGAACCCCAACGCCGTCGGCGGCGCCACGAGCGAGCCGGCGCCGGGCGAGTTCGCCCCACGCCGACCGGACGATCCACCGATCAACGCCTCCCCGGACGCCGCTGCCGATCGGGCGTTCCTCGGTTCGATCGACGACGTGTCGACCGCCGGGAGCTACCGCGTTCGAGGCCAACTCCGGGTCACGGTTCGCAGTCGAGCGATCGAATCGAGGCCAGAGCCACGGCTACGCGACTGGACGCTGGTAGACGAGGAGACGAGCGAGCGAACGGTCGTCAGAACCGTCGAGGACGCGCCGGCCGGTTCCACCGAGGCCGTCGTCGACAGGGTGCTGGACGTGACGACCCACCACACGGTCGAGCGGCACTGGCGCCGGAACGGGACGGTTCGAACGACAAGCGCCGAGTGGACCGAGACCGCCCGCGTCGCGGTACGCGCGACCGCGGCGTACGACCCAGACGACGCCGCGCCCGACCGGCTGACTGAACCGCTGTTCGAACCCGGCGGTGCGCTCGACGGCCCGAACCTCGACGGCGCACGCGAACGGGCAGCCGAGGCGGTTCTCGACGCCAACGGCGGCGCCGACACCGTGGCCGAACGGGTCGCGGCGGGCGGCGGAGATACGCTCGTTCGGAGCCGGACCATCACCGGGAGGCGACCGGGTGGGATCGACACGTGGATCACCGCCGACCTGCGAGAGCTCCGCCGCGAAGTCGCGAACGTCTCGGTGTCGATTCCACGGACGGCGGTCGCCAGCGGCGATGCGAACGCCCGCGCTCAGCTGGCAGCGGCGCTTCGTGAGCGTCGGGACGAACTGCTCGACGCGCCGGCGACGTACGACGGCGCCGCCGACAGGGCGCGAGTCGCCGCCCGCGCGGCGTACCTCGACCGCGTGCTCGCGGAACTGGACGCGCGCGCCGCCGACACCAGAGACCGGAACGTCGACTACCAAGACGAACTCGGGGACCGGGCGACCGCCGGGCTCTCGGAACTGATCGAACTCGGACGCGGCCGTTCGGAGGGACGGCCGAGCGACGCCTACACCGACTCGGGGAGGTCGGACGACGACATCGTGATTACGCCCGACGCCTCCCCGGGGTATCTCACCCTCCAGTCGGTCGATCACGGGCAGGTGCCCAGCGTGCCGGCCGGGGAGTCAGCCCACCCCTTGACCGCGCGGACGACGAACTGGATCGCGCTCCCGTACGGGGACGCCGCCTCCGGGATCGTCGACACGCTGCTGGGTGGCGGCAGCCGGCAGGTCAGCCTCGACGCCGCCGCCGGGACGCTGATCGCGGCGAACCGGACTGTCGTGACGAGCCCAGAGAACCAGTCCGAGGAGTCGGCTGCGCTCGCCGCGAACCGCGACGAACTGGCCGCTGCCGTCGGAAACTCGGTCCAAGAAGCGGAGCGGGCTGTCTGTGCCGCCGCGACGAACGGAACCGGCGTGGAACGATCGACGTGTCGAGCGGCCGTCGTCGACGCTCGCGATCGGTGGCCGACCCTGGGCCACCGGGGGCAGGCGATGGCTAACGGCAGTTACGTTCCGCCGTTCGCCGCCGCGTTGGCGGCCCGCGGTGTCGACCGGGCGACGGCCGACGAGGCGGGCGTCCGAGTTCGGGTACGGCTCCGCGAACTCAGCGCCGAGCGGGCGGTCGGCGTCCCCGCGGCGACGACCAACCGCACCGCATCGATGGTGCAGCAGGTGGCCCGGGACACTGCCCAGACGGAGCTGAGTGGAACGCTGGAAAACGCCAGCGCGAAAGCGACCCGGAGGCTGACCGGCGCCTCCCGGCTGCCGGCTGGGATGCCCGTCGCGCCGCCGCCGTACAGCTGGATCGCGACGGTGAACGCCTGGAGCGTCACTGTCCGCGGGGAGTACCAGCGCTTCGCCCTCCGGGCACGAGGGGTCGCCCCCGACGGCGGCAGTGGGACAGTTCGGTACGTCAGGGACGGGACCGTGGCCCACCTAGACGTTGACAGGGATGGCCGTGCCGAGCGGGTCGGGCGGGGGAAACGTGTCGACTTCGAGGCGTCGACCACCGTCGTCGCGGTCGTGCCGCCGGGGATGCCCGGCGTCGGCGACGTGGACGGGAACCGCGACGAGCAGTCGCCGGGGTGGCCCTGCCCGGGTGTCGACGGGGACGAGTCGTGCAAAGCGACCGACAATCCGGAGTAACAACGGTTTTGCCCCGCGACCGCCGACCTACGGGTAATGCTGTACGACGCAGTCGAGGCCGACGGCGAGGCGTCGCCGGCAGCGTTCCACGCCGCCTACTTCGAGGAGCTCGCGACGGCCGTCGCCGAACTGGGGGTCGACACCGTCGTGGGGGGAACCGGCCTCGACCGGGCGACCGTCGAAGCGATCGGCGAGGGCGAACAACCCGAACTCACCGTCGAGGAGGCGGCGGAGGTGTTGGCACTGACGGAGGGTGCCCCCGACGCCGAGGACATCGCGTGGGAGGCCCGCGACCACGTCCTGATGGGGATGACCACCGCGGTCGTCGACGTGGACACCGTCGCCCGGGAGACCGACATCGAGCTCGACGGGAAGGAGATCCAGCAGGCGATCGAGGGACGACTCCCGACCACGCTCGAACAGTTCGCCGCGATCCAGGCGTACATCGACGGCCGACGCTGATGCACGTTCTCGTCCTCGGCTGTGGCTACGTCGGCCGCGAACTCGGCCGGCGGCTGCTCGACGCCAGCCACGACGTGACCGGTGTCGTTCGATCGAAGTCCAGCGCCGATAGCCTCTCGGCAGAGGGGATCGAGCCCGTTCGAGGGGATTTGACCGACCCGGATGCCATCTCGGCGCTGCCCGACGCCGACGCGCTGGTGTTCGCGGCCTCGGCGGGGCGCGGCAGCGTCGCGGAGGCGCGAGCGCTGTACGTCGACGGGCTCCGCACGATCGTTTCCGAGTTCGAGGGGCGCGAGTCGCCGCCGGATCGACTGTTTCTGACCTCCACGACCGGGGTCTACGGCGACCACGGCGGCGACTGGGTCGACGAGTCCACGGCGATCGACCCGGAGCGGCCGAAGGCGACCGTGATCGCCGAGACGGAAGCGATCGTCCACCGGAGCGACATCGACTGCACCGTCGCCCGGTTCGCCGGGCTCTACGGGCCCGGGCGCTACCGGATCGACGCCTACCTCGACTCGGTGACCGCAGGCTGGCGGAACTCCGTCCATCGTGACGACGCCGCGGGCGCACTGGCGTGGTTCCTGACCGAGGACGTGGCACGGGAGGAGACCATACTCGTCTGCGACGGCACGCCCGTGGACCGCTGGGAGTTCGCCGACTGGCTGGCCGAGCGCTGTGGCGTGCCGGCGCCGGAGAAACTGACCGTCGAGGAGCGGCTAGACGGGCTGGACGGGCCGGCGTCGCTGCGGGTCGCGAGTCAGAAGCGCTGTCGGAACGACCGGCTGCTCGAACTGGGGTACGAGCCACAGTACCCGTCGGTGTACGAGGGGTACGAGCCGGCGATCGACGCCTATCAGCGCGGCGAGGAGCCCTAGCGGCCCTGCCGGAGCTCTTCGATCAACTGTTCGATCAGGTCGTTCTGTCGTTCGAGCTCGGCCTGCTGGCTCTCGACGGCGTCGCGGAGCTCGTCGATCTCGGCCGCGAGGTTGGCGGTATCGGGAGTTTCGTCTCCGGGAGAGCCGACATCGGCGTGGGTGGGTCCCTCCGCGGGCTCGTCGTCGGTGGCTTCCTCGACCTGCCGAATGAGTTGGTCGGTGTCGTCGTCCGAGTCGGACACACCGTCTTCGGACTGGTCGTCGGGGTCGGTCTCCGTCGCGACTGACTCCTCCTCGCCGAACAGTTCTGGACCTTCGCCGAACGGCGAGTCCTCGCCGGCCTCGCTGTCGGCGTCGTCCACCTCCTCGTCGGCGGTCTCCGCCCGGAGTTCGTCGAGGTCACGAACGTCGTGGTAGGAGAGCAGCGCGTCGGTGATCGCCGCCTCGACCGCGCGAGCGTCGTCGTTCGGCGCCTTGAACCGCTCCTGCCGGCCGTCGTGGGTGAGGACGACGCTGGTCGCGACGTTGCCGGGCTCGAACGCGAGATCGGTGACGTTCTCGAAAGGGTACTCCTCGAACTCCTCGTCCCAGAGGGCTTGTCCGATGTGCTTGACGACGCGCTCGTCGGTGACGATCAGGGTGAGCTCCGAAAACCGGAACGTCCGCTTGACGGTCTCGCCGGGGTCGGTGATCCCGTTTGCGTCGAGCACCCCGGCGAGCAGCGGGTGGAGCACCTCGTCGATCTTCGCCTTCGGCACCGAGAGCGTCTCCTCGCCGTCGAGGCCGTAGTCGAGGGTGAGCTTCGCCTTCCGGCGGCTCGTGGTGAGCGTGATGCGCTCGGCGTCGTGGGGGTACGCCTCGACGGTCTCGTCGGAAAGCAGCCCCTCCGCGCGGTAGACGAGCGTTCGGGTCGGCGTGACCAACAGTCGATCCTCGCCGCCGAGGTCGACCTCCGCGACCGGCTCCTCGCCGTCGAGGTGGTCCGTGACGGTCTCCGGCAGGGTCATGGGTAGTCGTTCACGCCCGTGGGCATAAATCCGACCCGGTCGATCCGCCGACGGAGATGGGAGGGCTTAAGTTCGACATGGGACTACGGAGGAGTGCGGCCGGGTGGCTTAGCTGGACATAGCGCCGCACTCATAGGGTATCGAGATTCGGTGCGGTACGCCTAGGAACCATCCGCAGCCCACGGGGCCCGCCGAGCCTCGAACCTGGGTCATGCGGAGATCGCGGGTTCGGAGCCCGCCCCGGCCATTCTCACGTTCCGTTCGGACGGCTAGCGACTGTACTGACCGGAACCCTGCCGACTTTTGCCGCTCGCCGACGCGATGTCCGTATGAGTAACGACGTGCGTACCGACGGGATGGAGCTCCGGGATCGCCTTGCCGCCGACGGTTCGCCGGTCGGGAGCTGGGTGTCGCTCGGCTCGCCGGCCGCCGCGGAGGTCGCCGGCGGCCTCGAGTTCGACTTCGTCGTCGTCGACACCGAACACACGCCGCTGTCGGTCGAGAGCGCCGGCGAACTCGTCCGGGCCGTCGACGCCGCCGGCGACACCGACACGGTGGTCCGGGTGCCCGAGAACGACGCCACGCAGGTCAAGCGCGCGCTGGATCTCGGCGCCGCGGGCGTGATGGCGCCGAAGATCGAGAGCGCCGCCGCGGCCGAGTCGCTGGTCGCCGCCGCCCGCTACCCGCCGGAGGGCGACCGGGGTGTCGCCGGGAGCCGGGCCAACGGCTACGGCGCCCACACCGGGGCGTACTTCGAGTCGGCCAACGACGCCGTCGCGGTGCTGCCCCAGATCGAGACTCCTGCGGGCGTCGAACATGCCGAGGCGATCGCCCGTGTCGACGGCGTGGACACGCTGTTCGTCGGCCCCGCCGACCTCTCGGCGAACCTCAGTTGCTTCGGCGAGTACGACGACCCCGAGTTCCGGGAGGCGTTCGACCGCGTGCTCGCGGCCGGCGAGGCCGCGGGCGTCCCCGTGGGGACGCTCGCGACCGGCCCCGACCAGATCGACACGTGGCACGACCGCGGCGTCGACTACCTCATCGCCGGCACCGACATCGGCTACCTCCGACGGGGCGCACGCTCAGTGCGAGAGCAGTACGAGTCGCTGTTCGGCGAGTAGGCGAACGGGGAGGAGTGGACGTCGTCGGGCTGTTCCTACCGACGCCAAAGACCCGTTTCACCCCCAACGCGGCAGGGGGAGGAAACTGTTACGCCGAGTCCGTGCTCTCGTCCACGTCCTCGGACCGTCGGAGGCCGTAGTAGCCGGGCGCGTCCTCCGCGGGTGGGTCGGCGACGACGAGGTCGTCGGCGTTGTTCATCACCCACGGTATCGCCCAGTCGAGCAGTACCGACTCGGTCTCCTCGTCGATCTCCGCGCCGGGGTCGAGCCCCTGCAGCAGCCGGGCGATCTCGTAGACGGTGTACATCTGGTCCTCGACGAGGAGCTCCTCGGGCGTGTAGAAGTCACACGGATGGAGCGCGTCGAAGCTCTCCTTGGCGCGTGGCATACGCTCGCGTTCGGACGGAGCCGCGTAAACGCTACCGATCCGGGCCGCCAGGGACCGAGCGGTCGCTCCCGAACGAGCGTCGAAAGAAAGCGGAACGGCGACGCGTTCTCGCTCCGTTCACTTCGACACGATCACGGCATGGCGTTCCGGGCGATCGGCCGTCGCCGATCGTCGGTCACGCGCCGTGATCGTCGTTACTCGAAGAGCTCGACTGCCTGCTCGTAGCGGGCAGACGGCTCCTCCCAGTCGACGACCTCGAAGAACGCGTCGATGAAGTCACCACGCGCGGGACCGTAGTCGTAGTAGTAGGAGTGCTCCCACACGTCCAGCGCGAGGATGGGGTGGCTCCCCCAGAGCGCGCCCTGGTCGTGCTTATCCACCACGACGTTGCGCAGCTGGTTGCTGTAGGAGTCGTAGACGAGCAGCGCCCAGCCGCCGGCCGCGCCGGCAGCGGCCTCGAACTCGCCCTTCCAAGCGTCGTAGGAGCCGAAGTCCTCCGCGATGCGGTCCGCCAGCGAACCGGACGGCTCGTCACCGCCCTCGGGGCTCATCGACTGCCAGAACAGGTCGTGGAGAATGTGGCCCGACCCGTTGTGGGTCACGTTCCCGATTGCGCCCGGCGAGGAACCGAACTCGCCGTTCTCACGGTTCTCCGCCAGCGTCTCCTCGGCGCTGTTCCAGCCGTTGACGTACCCCTGATGGTGCGTGTCGTGGTGCCACGTCAGCACCTGCTCGGAAATGTGCGGTTCCAGCGCGTCGTACTCGTACGGCAGCGGCGGCAGTTCGTAATCAGTCATCGTGAGTCACCCATCCGTTCATTGGGTTGCGGTTCGTGTTAAATCTTGAGGAGACGTATGGTAGCGGCCCACACACGGCGGTTTGGGCTCCGGGAGTCTCCGGAACGGGTACACACTTCCGTGGCTGCCCCACAGTGGGCGTATGAGCTGGCGCGGGGTGTCGCTGGTCTCGGCGTGGCAGTTCACCGCCAGCCTCTGTTTCTACACCGTGTTCGCCGCCACCGCGTTCGTCCGCGAGGGGTTCGGCGTCTCCCTCGGCGTCACCGGACTGACCGTGACCGCGGTAATGCTCGGGTACACCGCGCAGCGATGCACGTGGCGCCGCCGGGGCGGGAGGCGCTCGCGATGAACGTCAAGCAAGTGGGCGTCACCGCCGGCAGCGCGGTCTCGGCGATCCTCCTCACGCGGCTCGCGACCAGTAATGCCGCCGCCGTGTTGGGGGTCATCCGGTTCGACTGGCAGGCCGCGTTCCTCGTGGGCGCCGCGCTGGCCGTCGTCGTCGCGGTCGTAACGGCGCTCCGCTACGACGGTAAGCCTGCGGGCGGGAAGCTCTCGGTTCCCGACGTGCGATCGCTGCTCGACGACCGCGCCTACCGCGGACTGCTCGTCTCCGGCTTCTTCCTCGGCGCCGCGGTGTTCACCACCACCAGCTACGTCGTCCCGCACGTCACCGACACCGTCGCCGCCACCGCCGGCGTCGCGGGCGCGGTGCTCGCGACGGCACAGGTAACTGGGAGCCTGGGTCGACTCGCGGGCGGCGAACTCGCCGATCGGATCCCCGGCCGGCCCACCCGCGGCCCCGGGCTAGTGCTCGCCGGGCAGGCCGCGCTCTCGACGGCGGGCTTTCTCGCGGTCGTCGTCGCCCGCGGGGAGGCGGCGACGTGGGCCGCGTTCGGTTTCCTCGGCGTCTTCATGCTCGGCTTCCCGGGCGTCTACTACGCCGTGATGACCGCGATGGTCGACGACGCGGAGGTCGGCGCCGCCACCGCCGGCGGGCAGACCGCACTCAACGCGGGCGGCCTGCTCGCGCCGCCGCTGTTCGGGACCGTCGCGGAGACGGTCGGCTACGACGTCGGCTGGGCCGCGCTCGCCGTTCTCACGACCGCCGCGGCCGTCGTCGTCTGGGTCGGCGTCGTCAGAAGTTAGTTCGCGACCAGTACGTCGCCGGTCCGCTCGTACTCAAGCGTCGTCGCCACGCTCGCGGCGATCTCGGTGCGGAACTCCCGCTCGGCCAGATGCAACGCGAGGTCGATCCCGCTCGTGACGCCGCCGGCGCTCACGACCTGCCCGGTGTCGACCACACGTGCGTCGGCCACCTCGACGCCGGCGTCGCGGAGATCCTCGACCGCGGACTGGTGGGTGATCGCCGGGCCGTCACCCAACACGCCGGCGCGTTCGAGCAGCATCGCGCCGGTACAGACCGAGGCGATGGTCGTCCCGGCCGCGTGGTGCTCGGCGATCGCTTCGGGGAGGTCGCCAGCGTCGTACTCGCGGCGAACGCCGCCCTCGCCCGCGGCCCATCCGCCGCCGGGGATCACGAGTAGGTCCGGAGCGTCCTCCTTCCCGGGATCGGCGAGTGTACCGTCGGTGCCGACGTCGAGACCGTGGCTGGCGACCACGCGCTCGCGAGGCTCGTGGGTGACCAGCGAGACGGTGCAGTCGGCTCCCTCGCGGGCGGCGTTCTGGAACACCTCGAACGGGCCGACGGCGTCGAGTTCGTCGAACCCGTCGTACAGCAGCACGTCGATACACGTCGTCATGGGGCGGTATGGGCGCCCGGAGCGCAAAAGCGTCCCGGGGTTCCGGGAGGGAAACGATTAATCAGTCCCGGTCGGGAGCCGAACTATGACCAACTGTCCGTCCTGCGATCGGGAAGTGCGCAAGCTCGAACGCGCGTTCATCGACGCCGACTGGGGCGAGCCTGTTGTCTGGCAGTGCCCCCACTGCGAGACCATCTTGGGGACGACGGACACCGCGACGCACGGGTGAAAATCAGCCGCGACTCGCGATCGGCCGCGAGCGCTGGCTCACGGTGACGGCCCACCCCGCTGTGGCCGTGTAGAACCGTCCGCGGTTCGGGACAGAAAGCCTATGCCGGCCAGCCCACATGCTCCGATCGTGTCCCCGAAACAATACTTCGGCCTCGCACGTGCCGCCCTCCTGCTCGTCGGTGCCGGCGTGTTCTGCTACGGCATCTACGTCGGTGCGACGATTCCCGAACCACCGCCGAACAGCGACGGGGTTCCGACGGGGTTCGCGGTCATATTCGTGCTGATCGCCCAGTCCGTCGGCGCCTCACTCGCCCACGTCGGCTACGCCCTGCCCGCGGGGAGCGGCCGGTTCCGGTTCGGTCCGCTCGCGGATCGGGCCGCCGTCGTCCGTGCCGCCGCGGCGGCCGCAGTGTTCGTCGGCGGATTGGCCCTGCTGATGGCGCTCGGCTGGGTGCTGCCGGACTCGCTCCCGCAGGTCGTCTCCGGCACGTACGCATTCGCGTGGTTCGGTGCCGCCGTCGGGAGCCTCACGGGCGTCGTGCTCACCGCCGTGCTCGCGGTCGGGACCGGACTGTGGCGACTGATGCAGGGTGAGCCGGTCCTCGGCCGCGCTCTCGACGGCTAGCCCGCTCCGAAACCGACAAGCGCCGCGGCCGCCGACCGCCGGTATGAACCCACTCGATCGCTACGAGCGCCTCGTCGACGACGCCGAGGCGTTCCGCGCCGCCTGCGACCGACCGCTCCCCTCGGTGGTCCGGGTCAACGGCATCGCTGCCACCCCCGAACGCGCCCGCGAGGCGCTCGAGGCGGAGGGAGTCACGTACGAGACGGTCGACTGGACCGACCGTCTGCTCCGACTGCCCGACGGGTCGCCCGGCACGACGTGGCCGTACGTCCACGGCTGGCTCCACGGGCAGGAGGAGGTTTCCGCGCTGCCCGCGCTCGCGCTCGACCCCGATCCGGGCGACCGTGTCTGGGACGCCTGCGCGGCGCCGGGGAGCAAGACCTGCCACCTCGCGGATCTGATGGACGACTCGGGCGTGCTGATCGGCAACGACAACAACCTCGGCCGGCTCTCGGCGCTCCGGCACAACGCCGAACGGCTCGGCGTCAGTAACCTGATCGTGACGAACGACGACGCCCGGAACCTCTCGTTCGACTCGTTGGGGATCGACGCGCTGGACGGTGCGGTCGCGGACGTACCCTGCTCGTGTGAGGGCACCTGCCGGAAGAACCCCGACGTGCTGGAGAAGTGGTCGCTGGGCCACGTCGAGAGCCTCGTCGGTATCCAGAAGGGGATCCTCCGGCGCGCGATCGACCTCACCCGCCCGGGCGGCGAGGTGGTGTACTCGACCTGTACGTTCGCCCCCGAGGAGAACGAGGCCGTCGTTGACCACGCGATCGAGACCACCGACGCCGAGCTGGTCGAGTGGGACGCGCCGCTGGACACGTCGCCCGGCGTCACCGAGTGGGAGGGCCAGCAGTTCGACGACTCGCTCCGGAAGGCCCACCGCGTCTACCCCCACCAGAACGACACGGGCGGGTTCTTCGTCGCGAAACTCCGGGTCGGCGGTGAGGATGAGGGGGTGAGCGCCTGATGAGCGAGAACGACGGCCAGCGGTTCGACCGACTGCCCGCGACGCCCGACGACCGCGAGGTCGAGGGACGGGCCTCTCGCGAGGAGGTCGTCGACTGGTGGCATGAGCGCTTCGACGTCGGTCCAGAAACGTTCGAGGGCGTGACGTTCTGGGAGAAGGGCTCGGGGAAGATCTGGGCGTTCAGCGCCGACCTCTCCTCCCCCGTCGAAGCGGAGGGGCTAGGGATCACCGTGCTCCGGACCCGGCAGGAGCACTGGAAGCCGACGACGACGGGCGTGAAGCGCTTCGCCCGCGACGCGACGAAGAACGTGATCGAACTCGGCCCCGGCGAGGCGGCGGCGTTCGCCGCCGGCCACGACCAGCAGCTCGACCGCTGGGACGGCGACTGGGGCTACCTGATCGCGGCCCACGAGCTCGCTGGCGAACTCGAGCCGATCGGCGTCGGCCTCTACCTCCACGGCGAGCTGCGCTCCCGGGTGCCGAAAGGGTATCAGGAAGAGCTCGCGACGCTCGACTGAGCGCTACCCCGTCGACTCGCCGTCTTTCTCCCGCACGATTCCGCCGCCGAGTCCCTCCCACTCGACGCGGTAGCCCAGCGCCGAGAGCGCCGCCGAGGCGTCGGTGAGGCCGTGCGCCGCCAGCACCGCCTCCGCCGCGGAGAGATCCATCCCGGCTTCGACCGATTCGCCCGCCGAACCGAGCACCGAGGGCCGGACGAGCGTCCGCCCGACGAGGCGGTGTTCGGGGAACGATTTGTCTTCGACCGCGTCGACGCTCACCCCGTACTCGGCGGCCAGTTCTTCGAGCCCGATCGTGTCAGGGTCGGGACCCAGTTCGTCGGGCAGGCTATCCGCAGCGTCGGCCACCAGATCCGCCTCGAACTCCCGGAGCGCGTCGAGAACGTCCTTCACGCGGACCGACCCCGAGTAGGGGATCGCGCGGTGGTCGCGGGCCTCGATCGCCTCGCTCGCGGCCAGGGACTCGTCGACGGCGACGAGCAGTTCCACGTCCTCGACGGTTTCGAGCTGTGAGAGCTTCTTCTCGACGTACTCGGGGGTCCAGAACCCCATGATCTCGAAGTAGACGCGGAACCGCTCCGCGACCGGTTTCGACTCGGCGCCGGCTGGCGCGTAGTCGAACGCGAAGTCCGGAATCATCACGCGGTTCCCCGTCTCCAGCGGTTCGGGCTCGCGGACGAGCTCCCAGTCGGTGTCGAGGCTCCGGAAGGCGGCCGCGAACTCCGCCTCGACCGAGGAGTCGTACGTCGGCTCCGCGATCGGTTCGACGCCCGGCACCGACACGTCCTCGTCGGTCAGCGTCATCGTGCGCTCGCGACCGCGGTCGTCGATCGTGGCCGAGAGCCGCCAGTCGTCGGTCGCCGCGACCGAGCGCAGCAGTCGGGCGAACGCGGTGCCGTAGCGCCGCGTCGATCGGAACAGCGAGTCCGGCCCCGTCACGACGAGCTCCCGTCCCTCGTGCGTCCGCCGGACCTCGTACATCAGCCCGAGTCGCTTCACCGCCCGCACCAGATCTGCCGGCTCCGAACTCCGCACGCGGACCTCGGTCGCGTCGAACAGCGCGGTTTGGGCCAGCGAGAGGTCGTACTGCTCCAGCAGCGTCCCGGGGTTCCAGCGTGGGTCGAACGACGTGAGAATCTGGTTCTCCTCACGGTCGGCGTACAGCGACTGCTCGACGGCGTCGGCCGTGACACCCAACCGCTCGGCCGCAGCCGCGAGCGCCTCACCGCGTTCGGCGTCGCTTGCGACCCCGACGGACTCCGCACTCTCGAACGTCACTCGGCGAGTCCGGCGCGGCGGGACCGGCGC
Organism: Halolamina sediminis; assembly: GCF_001282785.1. Classification (NCBI taxonomy): domain Archaea; kingdom Methanobacteriati; phylum Methanobacteriota; class Halobacteria; order Halobacteriales; family Haloferacaceae; genus Halolamina; species Halolamina sediminis. The sequence goes on along the minus strand of NZ_CVUA01000001.1, from coordinate 899,362 downwards.
GCGTGTCTCGAACGTCGCTTCACGCTCCAGCAGCGCCGCCAGCCCCCGGACCAGCTTGAACGAGTCGGCCTCGCGCTCGGCCGCGTCGAGCGCGTCCCGGAGCCGAGCACGACGCTCGCCGACGTGGCCCTGAAACGTCCCCAGCAGACTCGCCGCCAGCGTGCGGTCGTCCTCGTCGGTGAACTGGGGGTGGTAGCCGCCGCCGGCCCGCGACACCCGGAGGTGTTCCTTCCGCAGCACAGGCGGCGTTGGCGGCCGAACGGTAAAACGCCGCCGGAGCAGCCACCCCGGCGTTCAAGTACGGTGACGGGACCAACCCCGTCGTCGTCTGAGCACGACCACGGAGCGGCCGAGGCGGGAGCGCGGCGCACCCTCCGTGGAGCGATCGCGCCGCCTGTTCGCCCTATCGCGGCGGTGAGCTACTGGGCTGGCATTCAACTCGTCGCCGCGACGGCGCGTCACAGGGGAACGCTGATTGTCTCCCCCCGACAGTGACGACCGTGCAGCGACGCCAGTTCCTCCCACTGGTCACGGTCCCCCTCGCGGGCTGTGTGAGCGCCAGCGACGGCTCCGGGCCGCGAAACGCGCCGACCGAGGCCGAGGGCGGAGAGTCTGACGCGCGGACACGGGGGCTTCGGATCGTCAACGGGACGCCGCACGAGGGCGAGGATGGGGCGCTCGTGCTCGGGGTCGGCGTCGAGAACACCGCCGACGGCACGCGAAGCGACACGCTCGTCGGACGAGCGACGGTCGAGACCGACGAGGGGAGCACCGAGTACGAGACCAGCCGGGAGGTCTCGCTCGACGGTGGCACCGCGGCCGAGATCGAGCTCGTCTTCGACGTGAGCTACGGGACGTGGGCGAGCGGCGGCGGGCTCTCCTACGGCTGGGCCGGGCAGTTCTGAGCCCGGCGTCAGCGCCGACGCTCGGCGACGCGCTCCTCGGCGGTCTCCTCGCTGACGACCTCGTACAGAAGCGCCTGCGAATCGTCCTCGGTGGGCCGGAGAATCCGGCCGAGGCGTTGGGTGAACTCCCGCTCGCTCCCCGAGCCGGCGAGCAGCACGCCCACGTTCGCGTCCGGCACGTCGACACCCTCGTCGAGCACGTTCGCCGTCACGACCCGGGAGTACTCTCCGGACCGGAAGCGGTCCAGGATCTCCCGGCGCTCGGCGGCGCCGGTCTCGTTCGTGATCGCCGGCAGGAGGTACCGTTCGGAGAGTCGGTACACGAGATCGGTGCTCGCGGTGAACACGATGACGCGGTCGTTCCGGTGGCGGTCCAACAGCCGGCCGAGCTCGTCGACTTTCCGGTCGGCCTCGCGGACGATCTGGCGGGCGCGCTGTTTGGCAAGCAGCGCCTCTCGTGCCTCGGGGTCGCGGCCGGAGCGCTTCACGAGCTCCTGGTAGTCGCTCCCGCGCTGCATCGAGATGTTCGATCGCTTGAGGTAGTCGACGAACGTCCCCTGAGCCGCCTCGTAGGCCTCGCGCTCCTCGGGAGTGAGATCAACCTCGATCCGCCGGATCTCGTACTCGGCGAGGTGTTCGCCGGCGAGATCGTCGGCGTCGAGCGTGTACACCCGCGGCCCGACGAGGTCGGCGATGGCCTCGTGGGCGCCGTCGGGGCGCTCGAACGTCGCGGTCAGGCCGAGCCGTGCGGGCGCCGCCAGCAGCCGCGCGATCTCGCGGTACCCCTCGCCACCGAGGTGGTGGACTTCGTCGAAGACGACGAGCCCGAACTGCCCGCCCACGTCGTCGGCCTTGAGGTACGCCGAGTCGTACGTGGAGACGGTGATCGGCGCGGCGCGCTGTTCGCCGCCGCCGAACTGGCCGATCGCGGTGTCGAACTCCGCTTCGAGTTCGCGACGCCACTGATCGAGCAGGTCGATCGTCGGGACGACGACCAGTGTCGGGACGCCGAGTTCGGCCATCGCGGCGATCGCGAGCACCGTCTTCCCCGCGCCGGTCGGGAGCTCCACGATCCCGCGATCGCCGGCGTCGTGCCACGCGTCGAGCGCCGCTTGCTGGTACTCCCGCAGTTGGTAGCGGGTCGAGAGCGAGAGCGGCTCCGCATCGAGCACGCAGTCCCGATAGGCCACGCCCCGTTCGTCGAGCGCGTCCCGAAGGTCGGCGTAGCGGTACGCCGGCGCGCGGTAGCCGCCGGTCCGGTCGTCGGCGTCGAGGAAGGCGTGTTCGTCGGCGATCTCGGCGAGCGGCGAACGAGCGTCGTCGCTCACGGCCCGAACCGTCCCGTCCTCGAAGCGGAGCGTGAGCGTCACAGTCAGGGTTAGCCACCGTGGCGCTTGTGGATTTCGGGGGCGCTCCGAACCGCTTACCACCCCGGAGCCGATAGCGACGGCTATGACCGACAACGCCGACGAGGCAGTCGCGGAGTTCCTCGACGCCGCGGACACCGTATACGAGGAGTACGACCAGGGGTACATGAACGCCGACGTGGCGCTCTCACAGCTGGAAAGCCGGATCGAGACGCTACAGGAGGCGACCGAGGAGTAGGAAGTTTTTGGTGAGGCGCCGTTTCAGACGGTGCTATGTCGCGCCAGCCCTCCAGAAGTCCCGGTAACGTCGACGTCGTCGGCGCCCGCATCGCCGCACAGTTGCTCGACTACGCCGTGATGTTCCTGCTGCTGATCGTGGTCGTGTTCGTCGGCGCCGGGGCGACCGGCAGCCGCGGCGGGGCCGAATCGACCGCCTTCTTCGGGCTGCTCGTGGTCGGCCTCGGCTACGGCACCGTGCTCGAAGGCGCCTACGGGAAGACGGTCGGGAAGATGGTAACGGGAATCCGCGTCGTCGGGCGGCACGGCCGCGATATCGGCTACGGGCAGGCGTTGGTCCGCAACATCCCGGCGCTGTTCGGCGGGTGGCTCACGTGGCTGGTCGGGATGGCGGTGATCGCGATGGACGGCCAGAACCAGCGACTGTTCGACCGAGCGGCGGGGACGTACGTCGTCAGTGACGTCGGGGTCGGGGCAGGCTCCGCGCAGCGCCGCGAGGAGTTCACCCGCTGATCGGCCACGCGGAGAGCAACCATTAACGCACTCCCCGCCAACCTCGGAGGTATGCCCCAGTTCTCCGACCGCGTGGAGCGCATCTCCATCTCCGGCATCCGGGAAGTGTTCGAGGCTGCCGGCGAGGACGCGATCAACCTCGGGCTCGGTCAGCCCGACTTCCCGACGCCCGATCACGCCCGGCAGGGCGCCATCGACGCGATCCAGGCCGGGAAGACCGACGCCTACACCGGCAACAAGGGGATCCCCGAGCTCCGTGAGGGGATCGTCGCGAAGCACGAACGTGATCTCGGCCTCGACTACGATCCCGAACAGGTCATCGCGACCGCCGGGGGGAGCGAGGCGCTCCACATCGCGCTGGAAGCGCACGTCGGCCCGGGCGACGAGGTGATCATTCCGGACCCCGGCTTCGTCGCGTACGACGCGCTGACGAAGCTGACCGGCGCCGAGCCGATCCCGGTGCCGGTCCGCGACGACCTCACCATCGACCCGGCCGCCATCGAGGACGCGATCACCGAGGACACCGCGGCGTTCGTCGTCAACAGCCCGGGCAACCCGACCGGCGCGGTCTCGCCGCTCGCGGACGTGAAGGAGTTCGCCCGCATCGCCGAGGAACACGACCTGCTCTGTGTCTCCGACGAGGTGTACGGCCGGATCGTCTTCGACGGCGAGCACCGCTCGCCCGCGGAGTTCGCGCCCGAGCACACCGTCCTCGTCGACGCCTGCTCGAAGACGTACTCGATGACCGGCTGGCGGCTGGGCTGGGTCGCGGCCGCGCCCGAGCGCATCGAGCGCATGCTGCGTGTCCACCAGTACGTACAGGCCTGTGCGTCCGCGCCGGCCCAGTACGCCGCCGAGGCCGCACTCTCCGGCCCCCAAGGCGTGGTGGACGGGATGGTGGACAGCTTCGAGGAGCGCCGGGACCTGATCGTCGACGGGCTGACCGATATCGGCCTCGACGTCCCCGCCCCGGAGGGGGCGTTCTACGTGATGCCGGAAGTGCCCGAGGGGTTCGTCGACGAGTGTATCGACCGTGGAGTCGTCGTCGTTCCGGGAGAGGCGTTCGGCGCGGCCGGCGAGGGGTACGCCCGGGTCTCCTACGCGACGAGCACCGAGGAACTGGAGGAGGCGCTGACGATCATGGCGGAAGCGTACGACGCCGTGGTGTAGCCGCCTACCCGGCGTCGCCGTTGCGCTCCCGCGACCACCGGTAGAGCGCGTACAGTCCGGCGATCAACAGTAGTACCGCCGCCCCGTCCACGACGTAGTTGAGGCCGGTCCCCGTCGAGATGGGACCGTCCTGAGTCAACTGGAGGACGCCGTAGGAGAGCCACGTGAGAGAGGCGCCGACGAGCACGAGCAGTCGGTCGCGGGGGAGCGCGCCGCGGCGGTACTGGACGGCGATACCGACGAGGATCAGGAGGTAGGCGACGACAATTGCGTAGTCAAGCGGGGACGCCATAGGGGCGAGTCAGCCCGGGACCGCCTCAGTGTTACGGATAGCGCTACTGGAACATCCCGGTCCGGGAGACCTGTGAGGCCTCGTGCCGGTCGGCCTGCTGCATCTTCTGGGCGAGTTCCTTGCGCTGTTCCATGATCTCCTCGGCCTGATCGACCAGCCGCTCGGTGTCGGCATCGACGCCAGCGATGGGGTTGATCCCCTGTTCGATCAGCGCGTGGGAGCCCTGCGGGTCCGGGAACCGCGGGTTGGTATCGACCATTAGCCCAACGGCCTCTACGTCGGCGTCGGCGGCCTCGAACAGCAGCGCGCCGCAGGGGCCCGAGATCATCCCGCCGTCGTCCGGCGGCGCGACCCCAGCATCGGCGAGGTGGGCTTGCCCGTCGCCGACGCCGATCCCCTCGACGGACGGCAGTTCGTCGGCGTCGCGCTCGGCGGCGAGCCCGCCGAGGTAGATGGGGAGCACGTCGTGCTCGTCGATCCAGTCGGTGAGTCGCTCCGCGAACAGCGGCGCGTCCATGACGTGGACCGGCACGTCGCTCCGGAGCGCGACGAGCTCTGCCTCCTCGTCGATGTACAGCCGGACCGGTGAGTTCACGCTCCGGGCAGAGCCGTCGAACACCGTCACCGGGGGGATCCCATCGCCGCGAACGCTCGCGAACTCCTGCATCTCACGCTCGTCGATCAGATGGTCGGTGGCGATCTTGCCGACCAGCCCGACGCCCGGCATCCCTTCGATCAGCGTCGCACCCGTCGGGTCGACCGAGTCGTCGGTTACGCGGATCTCGACCATGGGCATGGTTGGGCCGTTCGGCGCAAGTGTGTTGTGGCGGCCGCGAAGCGGCACGGCGCTCCGCCATCCGAAACTTTTGCAGGGCTGGTGCCGTTCGTGACGGACGCATGACTGGTCCACCCGAGGATCCGCCGGAGGCACAGCGACTGGAGGGTTTCTACGAGGTCGCGGTCGACGGGCGGACGATCTTCCGGATGGAGGAGATCTCCGAGTTCAAACAGTCGACCGTCGACGACGCCGTGATCGCACACGTCCTCTCGGAAGGTGCGGGGGCGCTCGCGGAGGACATCGAGGAGGAACACGACAAGACGCCCGAGGAGATCATCGAGGCGGCCGAGCCGGAGATCGCGGAGTTCGATTCGGACGTCGGCGAGTGGGAGTAGCTTCCCACGACAGCGAAGAATTATTGTTCATCGGTTCGTCGACCCCGGTATGAACGTCGATTCCCAAGAGATCACGGCGCTCGTGGGTCGGGAGGTCTACTCCAACAACGGGGTCTTCGTCGGCGAGGTCGAGGACGTCCGCCTCGATCTCGGCGCCGAACAGGTGACCGGGCTGGCGCTGTCGGGGCTGAACGAGGAGCTGTTCAAGGGCAACGTCGAGGGCGGCAAGGGTGTGATGGTCCCCTACCGCTGGGTGCGTGCGGTCGGCGACGTGATCCTCATCAACGACATCATCGAACGCCTCCGCGGGCCCGAAGAAGCCGAGGAGACGCTGGCGTAAGCACAGTTCTGGCGGCAGTTATCGACGATCGAGTTTGGCCGGACAACGACGGGGAGCAGCGGCCGGGCAGTTCAGGAGCCGTTCGACGCCTCGCCTTCGACGCCCATCGCTTCGAACAGCTTCCGGCGAACCGCCTCCTCGGCGAGGCTGAGCAGCGTGTCGCGGTTCTCCTCGGTAGTCTCGATTCCGCCGAACACGCCCAGCGGGATCTCGACGCTGGCCTGGGTGGAGTGGCCCGCGGCCTCGCCGATCTCGCCGAAGGCGTCCTGCAGCACCTTCCCGATGTTGAGCCGGATGTCCTTCGAGCGCGCCGAGAGGTAGATCGTGTCCTCGGCGATGCCGAACACCGCGGTCGTGGTGATCCCCTCCAGATTGAGGAGGTGTGAGGCGGCCTGTGTGAGCGCGTCACGGTCGCGAATGAACCCCGCGTTGGAGATGAGGTGGCTCCCCTGGACCTCCCGGTTCTGGATCGCCTCGGCGAGCACGTCCAGCGTCTCCGGCGACATCGACGGCGACTCGACCTGTTCGAGCGTCTCGTGGTCCGCGAAGGGGTAGAGGTACGCGGCAGCGGTGAGATCGGCGGGCGTCGTGTCCCGTTTGAAGTCGAGCGTCTCCGCCCGAATCCCGTACAGAAGCGCGGTTGCGACCGCCTCGCTCGGGGAGATGTCGAACTCCTGCATGTACTTCGTCAGGATCGTCGACGTCGAGGAGACGTTCGGGCGCACGTCCACGAAGCTGGCGTCGATCGCTTCTTCAGGCTCGTAGTGGTCGATGAACACGTCGATCGGCGCCTCGATCTCCAGCTCGCCGCTTTTCATGTGGTCGACCAGCGCGAGCGCGCCGTAGGACTCGAGCGCGGGCGCGTCGTCGCGGTCGGTGAGCTCGATCCCGAGGAGGTTTACGAACGCGCGGTTCTCCTGGTGGCCGATGTCGCCGTCGTAGAGGATGTCGGCGTCGACGTCGTAGCTCTCGGCGATGGCTCGCAGCGCGACCGCGCTCGCGATCGAGTCGGGATCCGGGCTGTGGTGGGTCAGGATCGCGAGGTCGCCGTCGGCGTTGCGGAGGATCTCCGCGAGCTGGCGCGCCTTGTACTCCATCTCGCCGGACTCCAGCGTTCGCAGCGCGGAGTCGGCGATCACCTCGGAGGGGTTGATCACCACGTCGGCGCCGAGTTCGCGGAGCTCGTCGCCGCTGACGGGGTCGGACGCGCGGACGACGAGGAACTGGTCGTCGTTGCGCTCCCGGATCGCCTCCACCGCGGCCTTGTTGGCCTCCACGTCTGAGGCGAGGATCAGCACCACGTTCCGGTCCGCGACGGCGTCGACGACGCCGGGGGTCGCGATGTCTTGGACGACCGCGTTGAGGTCCTGATCCCGCAGCGCCTCGACGCGGTCTTCGTCCTTGTCGAGGATGAGGACGTCCTTCCCCTCGGCGTCGAGCGACTCGGCGACGGCGTGCCCGACGCTCCCGCAGCCGAGGATGGCGTACGACGACATCGAGGAGATGCTGACCCCGGTGCTCATGTCTACCCGGGATTTCCGCGGGACGACACTTAAGGTCCACCGTTCGGTTCGGGGCGAAAAGGAAACCCTCTTTATCGGGCCGCCGTGAGGTGGTTGTGAGGGCCGGTAGCTCAGTTAGGGAGAGCGACGGACTCTTAATCCGTCGGTCGAGGGTTCAAATCCCTTCCGGCCCGTTTTCCGAAGGACTGAACCGGAGTCAGACTGTTAGCGGCTAAGCTGTTACTTTCTACGGGTTAGTCCCACTATAAGGTTCGGAAACACACCCAAAATCGGCGTCAGTTCGTTTCGTATGTGGCGAGGCTCGACGCTATACCGGGATTGTTCCTTAGCCGTCGCCGGCTGACACCGACACCATCGAGTTCACCGCATTGAGCGCGCGCGGAATCTGTTGCAGGATTCAAGAGCATCTCGGCACGCAATCGGTCGTTGGTAGCAGTAGGTTCGCCACAAGAAGTTCGGAATGGAGTAGCACCACGTTCTTGGACTCATCTCCGGGAGCAACTCCGGGGGTTAGACCACCCAAGACCTCTTTCAAAAAATCCCACAAAATCCAACGCTGTCTTGCGGATTTCGGTAGCACTATATCGATGGACGTTGTTTGTAGAGTAGAGGCAGATTCTCGCGGGACTCTCCAACCGACCAGTCGTAACTATCGGGTTACACTTAGCGGATTCACCGCATGGAGGAGGAGAGTACATCGAGAGACTTCTGCGGCCAATTCAACAATGACGACAGAATCCATTTCGAAGAGCGTCAGCTCCGACGAACCGAAAGAACAAACCAGAGTAACTACCGGTGAAGCCCGTGATCGGCTCGAAGATGCCCTATTCTCGGCGCTCGAAGCAGGCAAAAACACGCTCATCGACGCCCCCACCTCTCTCGGGAAAACCTACCAAATCGCAACTACTCGGTGGCGAGACTATCCCGAGGTTACTGGTGGCAACCCCGTCATCCACATTCATCAGACGAAGGAAGCGCGAGACGATGCGATTCGACAGAGCGAGAACGAACCCGGCGTAGAATGTTGCGTACTGCATGGCCGGACTGATACTTGTCCTGTCGCCGCTGGTGACTACGACGACGAGTTGACTGCACCGGATGGTCTTTGCCCCTCAGATTGGTTCGACTGGATGTGCAACGTACGGAACAATACGTTCCAGAAGGCACACAGAACGTTGGGTCAACAATGTGACCTCCCTTGTGAGCCGTATTGCGACGCCGTCACTCAATGGTGGGGTATAGCAAACGACGACGATGAGGAGCCGGAGTATGACGTACTGCACACAACCGCGAATTTCGCTCATGTGGACGACCTCATTGAGGGGGCGAACATCATCTACGATGAACGCCCGGAGTACGGACTCACCTTTTCAGATCCTGAGCGTATGCAATTCCAGCGGTCGATAACCAATTTGCTCGAACACCGTTCAGACGATGAACTCGCGATGCTTGACCTCAGATACGCCGTCGTTCGTGGCGATACAAAGAAGCAATCGCTACTCGCTCCGTACTTCGAGGAGGAGATCACATCGGAACTGCTGTTCACGAGAAAGGAGACCCATCGACTGGCTCCATCAATTGGACGTGCCCTTCTCGACGCCGAGGAGAGATGTGCAGACCGGTACTACGGACAGGATGGCCAAGTTGAGGTGGTGATGGCGTCGGATGGTGAAATCCGGCACGTTCAGCATACACCAGACCTCTCGGAAGCTCGTTGTGTCGTCGGTCTTGACGCATTTCCCTCCGAGATGCGGTGGCGTGTCAACACCGTAGATGACCTTTCACTCGTAAAGCCTCTGTACCGTGGCGAACGAAAATGGTGGCGACGGAATGAGCGTGGATTGGTTGTCAAGCAGATTGGGGATGATACTCGTTCCTACACCAATGGATGGGGAAGGGGAGCTGGCGAATCGCGTGGCAAAGCAGTCATCCAGAAGATTCGTACGTTGCACGGAGAGGAGTTTCAGTCATGTATCGCGCCGGACAGCGTCGAAGATGACGTTACCCGGATGATGGCCGGGGCAAGTATCGAGGAGCCAATGACGATGCACTACGGCGAGCAGAAAAGCCGCAACGACTTCTCAGACGAATCTGTTGGTACAATTCTCGGATGTATCGACCCCGGTGACGAGAGTATCTTGGACTTCCTTGCGCTCTGTGGGAAGATTGCTCAGCCGAAACATATAGTGACGGAGTCCGGGGAAACAAAGCGGGAAACAAATCGGGGATTCGTTGGCCCGGATGCAGATGTTGCGATGGAATTTCTGGCGTCAGTTCGGGAGAACAACCTTGCGCAAGCCGTAGGGAGATACGCACGGAATCCTGACGACCCCAACTCCGGTGCGACCGTGTACGTTTGGTCTGACGCGATTCCACAGCAGCTTGTTGACGAGAAGATTGAGACAAACTACCGGAGAGCCACCAAGAAGCGAAAAGAGTTCGTGCGAGTGTTGAAGCGGAATCCGTCAGGGTGTACGCCAAAGATAATCTCCGACGAAACAGGGAGCGACAAGTCATACATCATCGATTGGCTCGATGAAATGGAACGCCAAAACAATGTCACCAAGTCTGCGGGGACAGGGTATCAGGGAGCAACTGAGTGGGAATGGTGTGGAGGTGAGTTCGGGATGTTTGTGGTGTTCGGTTTGTGAGGTCGTTGGGTGTCCCACATTAGAGTCCTTATGTGGATTACCCAATGACCTGTGGGAGTTGTACTCGGAGCGTTCCAATGCATTGAGCGGGAGAGAACCTTGGCGGGGAGCGAAGCAACCCGCCCGTTCTTTAGCTGGACGAAACTCTTCATTGAGGGAGTTGGACTCCTCTCCCACTCAATGCATTGTTCCCCTGAGGGAGTAGCGAGCCTCTCACGTAGTTCATTCGTCCCGTGATGAATCCCCGGTCAATCCTCGAGAAGATGAACAGCAAGCAAATTGATGGGTTGAGTGGTCATCCATACCCCCTGCTTCCCGATTCCCGTACCTCCTGAATTTTGGCCGCTTAGGCGAGTGGGAACACCCCGAAAATTCACTTCATTGAGGCGGCGACGACTACGTTGTTCTCTCGGTCTTCGGTAAGTACAGCTATATCATTTATGGACTTAGTAATCTGTTGCCCGCTACTCTTTTATCGTTATAAAGCGACGAGCAGGACATAGCTCGCTGAGTTAGAAGTGATTGTTAAGGTATATCACCATCAACGCTTAGTGTAAAATCGGAACAGTATGCCACCAGTCAATACCTTACCGTTTTGGATAGGTATCGTAGTCATGTATTTTATTTTAACAAGTAGTGTATTCATGACTTGGTTGAAGTTACATAGATTTCACAATGAGTCGGAGAGTTATACCTATATTACACCAGACGGGCTAATATCTGGAGGTATAGCAATGGGTGATGGCAAAGGACCTCGTATTTGCGTTGAAAACCTGTTTTTGAAATTAGTGAAAGCGAATTTTATAGCGTTAGTTATCTCTCTTTTTGGTGCTGTTCTAACATCTATCCAAGCATTTTGAGATTGCTTTATGCAGAGGATGCACTCAGTACTGTGTGAAAACTATGAGGGACGGTGTGACACCCCGAAGGTGGATACAAGTGACCGGCCACGCCGATACCGGCATCAACTTCATATCTCTCCGCTAACTGTTTTCAAACATGGATCGACGTGAATTCTTTATTGGACTATCAGCTGTAACGACAGCAGGGTTAGCTGGCTGTTCCGGTGGCGGGGGAGGAGAGGAATTAGAACCGGAGGAGGTGAAAGCTAACGCGGAGGAGATCCCGTACGACGATTTAATGCGAAATGAGGATCAATACGAGGGTGAGGAAATTCACATTCCCCGAGGGCAGATCGTCCAAGTGTTGGGGGACGAAGACGAAGGTTTCGCGTTCCGTGTGTATCTAAAACCCGAACAATACGAGGATGACGTCCTGATTCGGTGGGATGGTGATAGATTCTTACAAGACGACATTATCGAAGCATGGGGTATCTATGACGGTATTTACACGTATGAAGGTGGGCTCAACACCGAACAAACCATTCCTGATATAACAGCTGTCGATATTGAGCTACTGGAGGAGGGGTAGCCTGCACCCGATACTTGAGGCAACCATCCTCACAAATAATCCTCCGGGTTCGGTGCTGAATACGCAACTCAACTTATCGGATGTTCCACTCCAAACCAATTGGTGAAAACCCTGACTCTCAGTCAAAAATTCCGTAGCGGGGTCACTTATTACGCGCTCACGTGCGGTCGGTCAATGTTCTAACCGGTGGGGAGTACTGCATTGAGTCGGTTGTTCACTCTCCTTCGCTCGATGTGTTGATTCCCTCCGGGTCGCACACTACCTGCCTTAGCTCCTCGTACAGTTCGGGATGATTCTCCCGTAGTACCTCCACGTCGGTCGTGAGTTCGTCGTCGATCTTCCGCCGGACTCGGGAGATGGCTTGGTAGCGGAGGTCTTCATCGACGTTCTCTCCGCCGTCAATGACCACTCGTACATCGTCGGCGTCGAAGACCGCGACGGCGTCGTCGTTCCCGCTGAGTGCGGCTGTAAGGCCGACCGCTTCCGGGAGGACTACGACTGCAAACACAAGGTTGCTCTCGCGTCAGTCGGCGGCCCTGTCGTTCTACAAGCCGCAGTTGACTACGAAACCCCACGGTTGACGCCGAGGAAACCACCGTGCAAACGTTGGAAGACAAACTTCGAGCTGACGGCGGTGCAGTTACAGAGCATTCACCCACCCTCAATGAAGCGAAACCTGAGGAGTGTGACTGCGACGACCTCCGCGACGACTTCCCCTGCTGGTCTTGTGTGGAAGACGGACGGAGGGAACTACCCGAGTAGGTTCACATAGGGGAATACTGCATCGAGGGTGGGTTTTGGTTCCCACTCGCTCGATGTGTTGTTCCACTTCTTTCGGAAGGTTGGCTATACTACCCAATAGGGGAGTTCCGAAAAGGATTCACAGCATCGAGGAGGTGGACTCCCGCTCTATGCGTTTGTCCTCGGCGTTAGATGTTGTCGAAGTGTCCTCGGCGATTCTTCATTTCCTGTTCCTTCGTCCGTTTGTCGTAGTGCTTCTTCAGCACATCTGCACTCACGTCCATCCGTTCAGAGACAGCCTCAATCGGGACTTCACTACGGCGGGCGTAGGTAATCGCACCTTTTCGCAGGGAGTGCGAGGCGTGAGAGGATGGACACTTCGACGCCGCGTGGTAGGAATTTGCGGCATCACATTCCTCGGTGTCGCGGTCATGTGGACAGTCAAGGCCGTAATCACACGGGCGGGTAGTGCGGTAGCAGTTACTTCGAATAGAGGTCTTCGAGATACGCCCCTGACGGGTTGTTAGGAGTGGTTCACGACCGAATTCGTCAGCCTTGGCAAACCGATGATGGTCGATATAGTCCTGCACGATTTGGTTGACCTTCGGCTTGAGAGAGACGACACGCTCGCCTTCTTTCCCGTTCTTCAACGGAGTGTCTTCGTCCGGTCGGTGATGGACTTCAAGCGTGCGTTCGTTGTTGTCGTAGTCATCGAGGTCGATAGCGCGGAGTGCGCCGTTTCGCATCCCCGTGTGCCACAGTAGCTCGAAGATGACGTGTTCCCGCTGAGAGTAGTTGAAGTTCCGTTGATACTCGATGATTGCCTGTGCAGTTTCGGAGTCAACGTAGTCGTCGTTCACGTCCTCCTTGTTCTTCATCGTCGGCGGGTCGATGTAGTCCGACAGATTAGGTCGAACCGCGTCGATTCCCTCGCAGAAGTCGATGAAGACCTTGAGCGTACTCAGTTGTGTCGCCATCGTGACCTTGTTACAGTCGCCTTTCTCCCGACGCCACTTCTTGTACCGGTGGAAGTGCCGACCGCTGAGGTCGTTCATATTCGTCACGTCTCCCTCGGTATTGCACCACTCAACGAAGGGAGAGAGCCGATACTTGTGGGCTTTGTAGGTGGCGTCAGCCAATTCGCCGCGACGGTTTTCGAGATACCATTCCTTCGCTTCCTGCGGTTCGATGGGTTGGAGTTCGGTCGTCATTAGTGGGCCTCGCGCTCAGCACACCAACAGCGATACCCCGGTAATCCTCCTGCCCGTAGGCGCTGAAAGCGCCGGAGGGCGTCGAGGGTTCAAATCCCTTCCGGCCCGCTTCTCGTGTTTCGAACGAACGTGAGAAACCGAGAGCGTCGCGGAAGGGATTTGAACAAGGCAAGACGAGCGAAGCGAGTCTCGGCGTAGTTCACAATCCCTTCCGGCCCGTGACATTTTCGGCGACGCAACACCGACGATCGCCAGCGAGTCGACCGCGTCGCGTGTGGAACGATCACCGGAAGGATTTGAACTAGGGAGTGGAGCGTAGCGGAACGACTGTAGTTCAAATCCCTTCCGGCTTCTACGTTTTCCCAACGCAGACCATGCTTCGGCGGTGGGCTGACACGAGGGGAGTTGTTAACAGCTAATAACGAGGAGTCACGCGGCTTGGACGATGGACCCCGCAGACTCCCCCTCCACAGGCGTCGGGACGGATCGACCCCCCGGAGAACGCGACGGTGACACGCGACTCAGACTCGACGGCGTCGGGAAGCAGTACGGCGACGTGTGGGGCGTTCGAGACGTCTCCCTCGACCTCGGCCCGGGCGTGATCGGCCTCCTCGGGCCGAACGGCGCCGGGAAGTCGACGCTGATGCGTATCCTCACGACGTACCTCCAACCGACCGAGGGAGCCGTCACCTTCGACGGGACGGACGTGGTCGAATCGCCGAACGCCGTCCGCGAGCGGGTCGGCTACCTCCCCCAAGAGTTCGGCGTCTACCCGGACCTCACTGCCGAGGAGTTCCTCTCGTACCTCGCGGCCATCCGGGGCCTCGACGGCTCCCGATCCCGCGAGCGGATCGACGAGCTCCTCGAACTCACGAACCTGACCGACGCCCGTGACCGGCGGCTCGGTGGGTTCTCCGGCGGGATGCGCCAGCGCGTCGGGATCGCACAGGCGCTGCTGACCGACCCGGAGCTCCTCGTCGTCGACGAACCGACGGTAGGCCTCGACCCCGCCGAGCGCGTGCGCTTCCGGAACGTGCTCTCCTCGCTCGGCGACGACCGCGTCGTCGTCCTCTCGACGCATATCGCCTCCGACGTGGAGTCGACGGCCAGCGAGGTCGCCGTCCTCGACGAGGGCCGCCTGCGGGCGCATACGACGCCCGAGCGGCTGCTCGCCGACGTCTCGGGCCGGGTCTGGGAGGTCGTCGTCAGCCGCGACGACCTCCAGTCGCTCAAGACGGAGTACCTCGTCAGTACGACGATGCGGCGTAGCGACGGCGTCCACGCGCGTGTGGTGACTGCGGACCCGCCCGCGAACGCGGCGGCCGTCGAGCCCACCCTCGAAGAGGCGTATCTCGACCTGCTCGGGGGAGACGACGCGGCGACGACCGGTGATCTGTCGTGAGCGTCGGCCGTGCAGTGATCCACGTCGCGCTCGCGGACCTGCGCCAGCGGCTCCGTTCGCCGAAGTACCTCGTCGTCCCATTGCTGGTCGCGTGGTTGGCCCAGACGCTCACCTCCGAGCAGACGTACCTGGTCGTCGCCACCGAGTACACCGGTGTCCAGAACGCCGCGTGGTTCGGCGGGATGGTCGCGGTGATGGGGACGTTCCTCCTGTTCGTGTTCGGCTTCTCGCTGATCCGGGGAGCGATAACCCGGGACCGCGAGACGGCCGTCGGCGAACTCGTCGCGACCTCACCGATCCGGGACGCGACGTATCTCGCCGGCCGGTGGCTGGGCTACGTGTCGCTTCTCGCGGTCGTGACGGCGCTGCTCGTGCTGGCGACGATCGCCGGCTACGCGCTCCACGGCACCGGCGCGTTCGACCTCTGGGCGATCGTCTCGCCGTTCGTCGTGCTGACGCTGCCGGCGATGGCGTTCGTCGCCGCCGCCGCCGTGCTCGCCGAGACGGTCCACCCGCTCCGCGGGACGGCGGGCTCCGTGCTCTACTTCTTCGGGTCGATGACGCTGTTCACCGTCATGTCGCTCTCCACGAGCGCCCCCTACGGGCCGACCGGGCTCGCCGTCGTGCGAAACAGCATGGTCAGGGCGGCGGGCGGTGACTCCACGGGGCTGGAGAGCCGCTCGTTCGCGTTCACCGGCGACCCGGGGAGCGTGACGACGTTCACGTGGAACGGCGTCGAGTGGGGGGCCGCCGAACTCCTCAGCCGGGCGCCGACGCTTGCGGCCGCCGCGCTCGCGTTCGGCCTCGCGGTCGTCGCGTTCGACCGCTTCGAGCGGTCGCCCAGCCTGTTCGATCGCACGTTCGGGACGCTCACCAGCGACGACGAGTCGGCGGACGACGGCGCCGAGACGAGCCGAACGGAGACGGCCGTCACGCCGGACACCGCCCTCACGGCCGTCGAACCGACGCCGAGGCCGCTGCCGCAGCTGCGTCTCCTCGGCGCGGAGCTTCGGATGGCGCTGCGCGGCCAGCGCTGGTGGTGGTACCTCGGAATCGCGGGCTGTGTCGTCGCCGGGGCGCTGGCACCGATCGGCCCGGCTCGGGGCTTCGTCCTGCCGGTCGCGTGGCTGCTCGGGCTCCCCGTCTGGGCGGGGCTGGGCGTTCGCGAGCGACGGCACCGGACCGCCGAACTCGTGTTTACCGCGCCGTACCCGTTGGGGCAGTTCGGCGCGGTCTACCTCGCCGGCGTCGTCGTCGCGCTCGTGCCCGCAGCGGGGGTCCTCGGCTCGCTGGCGGCGTCGGGGATGCTCGCGGACGCCGGAGCAGTGCTCGTCGGCGCGCTGTTCGTTCCCGCCCTCGCCCTCGCCGGCGGGATCTGGCTCGACACGCCTCGGGCGTTCGAAGTGCTGTTCCTAACGCTGTGGTACTTCGGCCCGATGAACGGCGTGTACGCGCTGGATTTCGTCGCCGCACACCCCGAGTCGGTGGCGCAAGGGACGCCGCTGCGGGTGGCTGTCGCGACGGCGCTCCTCCTGCTCGCCGCAGTCGTCGGACGCCGCCGGCAGATCCGGGGGTGACCGCTCCCCGTCGTCGAGGTGAGTCACACCGGACGAGCAGAAGCAGGATCGCGACGGGACGGGCGGCGCGCACGGGAGCTAGTGGGCCGCCATCTCGGAGACGACGTTCACGCAGTAGACGCCGGCGACGATGAGGAGGAGGCCGACGACGCCGGCGAGATCGACCGGCTCCTCGAACACGATAGCGCCGATCGCCGCGACGCCGACAACGCCGAGGGCGGCCCACGTCCCGTACACGACCCCGATCGGGAGCTCTTCGAGCGCCAGCGACACGAGGTAGAACGCGAGGCCGTAGCCGACGACGACGCCCAGACTCGGCACGGGCTCGGTGAACCCCTCGGAGAGTTTGAGCGCCGTTGTCCCGACCAGTTCGGAGAGGATCGCACCGGCGAGCGCGACGTACGGGTGCATGGGCGGGGCTGGCTCGTCGCCGGCGATGGGCGTTCTGAAACGGGGTGTCACTTGCAGCGGATTCCCGGGGATATATTCGCGCTCGCGTCCACCTCCGTCCCGATCGACGCCGATGGACGCGCCGCCGACGGCGCTCGACGTGGCCACCGAGTCGGCCGCGTCGCACCGTCGGTGCGGCGTCTCGCCCCCGCTTCCCCAACATGACGGAACTCACCGAACTCGGCCTCTCCAGCTACGAGGAGCAGGCGTACCGGACGCTGCTCGTCACCGGCGCGACGACCGCAGCCGACCTCTCGGACGCCAGCGGCGTCCCCAGAGGTCGGATCTACGACGTGCTGGCCGCCCTCGAAACACGCCGGCTCGTCCGGTCCCAATCGACGGAGCCAGCGCGGTACGCCGCGGTCGATCCGGAGACGGCCGTGTCGACGCTTCTGGCCGAGCGGGCAGTCGAACTCCGGGAGGAGTGGGCGCGGTACCGCGAGGTCGCCGCGAGCGTCCGGTCGAACCTCCTCCCGAGTCGGCCGGCCGAGGGGCACGTCTGGCTCGGCTCGCTCGGGAGCGAGGAGATGCAGACGGCGCTTCGGGAGCACATGGGGACGGCCACGTCGTCGGTGAAGGCGGTCGTCGGGCCGCCGTACGAGCAAGCGTCGTGGGAGACGCTCGAACGGGAGGTGGACGCGTTCTTCGCCGGCGCCGAGTCGGACGTTCGACTCTCGCTCCTCCTCAGCGAACGGGCGCTCGACGCAGTTCCGGCTTCCACGTTCGAGCGCTTCGGCGCGGACGACGCCGTCCGCGTGCTGCCGGAGCTCAACCTCTCCTTCGACGTGCTCGACGACGCGACCGCGACAGTCGACGTGCCGCATCCGCTGGCGGACGGTGACCGACTCGGCGTCGTCGCTGTCCGGGACGGTGCTGTCGTCGATACGTTCGCGCGCCACTTCGAAGAGCTCTGGAAGAGGGCAGTCCCGCTCTCTGAGGAGCGGTAGCGCCACGCCGCGACCGCGGTATCGAGATACCACGCCCCTAGCCCCCGTTCCGGCCGTCCCGACGATACGCCGCATTTGCGGCCTAAAACGTCCATTATTCCCCGCTATCGGCGTACCAGCCGTAAACTGTCTCCCCCCTTTTTCGTCACGCCGCGACGAGCCGGAGTCGGAATGAAGCGACACGATCTGATCAGTCTGCGCCGTCTCGTCTGCAACCCATGACCGGTATCGATCGTCTCGGCCTGTCGGCCAGTGACGGTCGACCGCGGGCCGCGGTCGGAGCGCTGGGGGTCTGTCTCGGCGGGCTCGCGGCGGGGGTGGTCGGGCTCATCCTCTTCCCGCTCGACGCCGTGCTCGCCGGCCTCGGCCTCGCCGGCACCGTCGCGGGCGACCAGTTCGGCGGTCACAAGATCCAGTTGGGGTTCGCCGCGTTCGCAGTGCTGTACCTGTGGACGCGCGACGACCTCGGTCGGTACGTTCGGGTGCGCTGGCCGACGCTGCCGGACGTCGCGTGGGTGGTCGCCGTGATCGTCGCCGTGCCGCTGCTCTCGACGCTCGCGGGGGCGGCGCTCGCGGCGGTCGGGATGGGCCCGACGGGGAGCCACGGCGAGGCGTTCGCGCTGTACGAACACCCCGCCGCCGTGCCGGCGCTGTTCGTCGGACTGTACCTGTTCGCCGCGCCCGCGGAGGAGCTGGTGTACCGCGGCCTGATCCACGGCCGGCTTCGCGAAGCGTTCTCGACGCGGGAGCGCGTGCTCCTCGCCGGTGCCCTGTTCGGGCTGATGCACCTGCTCGTCGGCTTCCTCACCCCCGGAACGGGGATCGTCGGGGCGGTTCGGTGGGGCGTGAGGGCGTGTGTCCCGGGCGTCGTGTGGGGATTCGCGTACGAACGAACCGACAACCTCGCGGTCACCGTCGCCGCACACGCGATCTCGTGGACGATCCCGGTCGGGGCGCTGCTCGGGCTGTGAGCAACGAAGATAAGGTGACACGTCTGCAGGGGGTGGGTATGCCTGCGGACTCCGCGTCCCTCCTCACGAAGACCCAGCGACGGCGAATCGAAAACGAGTTCGACGACCTCGACGACGACAGCCGAAGCCGGGACGAGCGTCGCATCCGCGAGCGACTCGCCGCGGGCGTCTGCGACCTGAGTCGGCTCAACGACTACCCCGACGAGCAGTTCGCCCGCGCAGTCGAGGGCATCGACGACGAGACGTTGGTGACGGCGCTCGCCGACGGCCGTGTGCTGCTCGACCGACTCGCCGAAGTACGCGGACTGGACCGGGACCGCATCGTCGACCGGGCCGACACGCGGGCGACGGTCGCCGCCGGGAGCCCGACTGACACCGCCTCGCTCGCACGGCTCGACTTCGAGACCGAGGCCGAGCGCCGCGAGCGCTTCGAGCGCGAACACGACGACACGAGCCGGTGGAGCCGACGCGCGAACCGACTGCTGCGACTCGCCGCGTGGCTGTTCCTTCCGGCCGCCCTACTGTGGGTCCCAGACACGTTTCTCGGGGTCGAGGCGCTGTCGCGGCTCACGCTGCTGTGGGCGCTGCCGGCGATCGTTGGAGTTGTGCCCGCGTTCGGCGGGCTCTCAATCAAACTCCTGGAGAGCCTCAAACACGGCGTCCTGCCCGCCACACGCCGGGTCGTCGCCGACCCGGAAGGGGTCGCCGCCAACGTCCGCCAAGCGCTTGTCAGGCCTGCCGACACTGTCCGACGGTTCTGGACCGAACTATAGCTCCGATCGCCGCCGCGTCGGTCACCCTCCGCGGAAATTACATTCGGCAAACATAAACGTGTCACGCGGCGCCGAGATGCGGGATTACTCCCCCACGGTTATGCCGCTCGTTCTCCAACAGTTGTTCATGCATCCGTCGACAGAGGCGCAGCGCTACAGCGGCCGGGAGGAGCCAGCGCAGCGCGCGATCACGGTGCTCCACGTCGACGACGATCCCGATTTCTCCGAACTGGTGTCGATCTACCTGGAACGGGAGAGCCGGGCACTCGAGGTCCTCACGGAGACGAACGTCGACGACGCGCTCGAACGGCTCGACGACGCCGCCGTCGACTGTATCGTCAGTGACTACGAGATGCCGGGTCGCGACGGGCTCGAGTTCCTCGAGACGGTCCGGGAGCGAGAGCTCGACGTGCCGTTCATCCTGTTCACCGGGAAGGGGAGCGAGGAGATCGCCAGCGACGCCATCTCCGCCGGCGTCACCGACTACCTCCAGAAGGAGCGCGGCACCGACCAGTACACCGTGCTCGCCCACCGCGTCGAGAACGCCGTCGAGCAGCACTACGCGACCCGAGAGGTCGAGCGGGGGTTCTCGGCGATCGAGACCGCCCGCGAGGGGATCGCGTTCCTCGACGAGGAGGGGACGTTCCAGTACGTCAACGCCGCCTACGCGGAGGTGTACGGCTACGACCGCGCGGAGATGGTCGGCGAGCACTGGGAGATCCTCTACCCCGAGGACCACGTCGAGCAGATCCACGAGGATATCCTGCCGTCGGTGCCGGAGAACGACCGCTGGAGCGGCGAGAGCGTCCAGCAGCGAAAGAACGGCGAGCGACTGGTCGTCGACCACGCGCTCACCTACACCGACGACGGAACCCTGCTCTGTCTGGTACAGGACATCACCGAGGAGAAGGAGGTCGAGCGGTCGCTCGAACGGGAGCGCCGACGCTTCGAACAGTTCATCGACGCCGTCGAGGTGTACGCCATCTTCTCGCTCGACACCGAGGGGTTCGTCACGAGCTGGAACCGCGGCGCCGAGCGGCTCAGTGGGTACGAGAGCGAGGAGATTCTCGGCCGCCACTTCTCGGTGTTCTACCCCGAGGCGAAAGCCGAGATCGGCTACCCAGACGAGCTCTTGGAGACGGCGCTGGCCGAGGGGTCGGTACAGGACGAGGGGTGGCGGGTCCGGAAGGACGGGTCGCGGTTCTGGGCGAAAGCGCTCATCACCGCCGTGTTCGACGACGACGGGACCCACCAGGGGTTCCTCAAGGTGATCCGGGACACGACCGAGCGCCACGAGCGCGCCCGTTCGCCCGACGTGCCGAAGGACCTGCTCGACTACGCGCTCGACGTGCTCGACGACGTGTTCTACCTGTTCGACCCCGAGGGCAACATCGTGCGGGTCGGCGAGCAGGCGACCGTGACCGGGTACAGCCGCGAGGAGTTGCTCTCGATGTCGCCGCTGGAACTGTTTTCGCCGGAGGTACGCCCGCGCGTGGAGTCGGATATCGAACGCGCCCTCGAGACCGGGTCGGCGACGACGGAGGCGCCGATCCTGACCAAAGACGGCGACACTGTCCCCTTCGAGTTCCGGAAACGGCGGATCGTCGACGACGACGGGAACGTCTACGTCGCCGGGATCGGGCGGGACATCCGGGACCGCCAGCGGCGCGAGCGCCGGCTGAGACGACAGCTAGCGCAGTTCGACGAGTTCGCCAGCGTGCTCTCACACGACCTCCGGACGCCGCTGAACGTCGTCCGCGGGCGGCTCGAACTCGCCCGCGACAGCGGCGAGACCGACCATCTCGAACAGGCCGAGGCGGCGCTGGACCGCCTCGACGAGCTCATCGGCAACCTCGCGGGCGTGATGCGGGAGGGCGAACTCGTGACCGACGTGACCGCGGTCGACCTCGGGGCGGCGAGTCGCTCGGCGTGGGACGCCCTCGAGACTGCGGGGGCGACGCTCGCCGTCGAGACCGACCGGACGATCCACGCCGACGAGGGCGCGCTGACACGCCTGCTCGAGAACCTCCTCAAGAACGCCATCGAACACGGCGAGGGAACGGTGACTGTCACCGTCGGCGACCTCCCGAAGGGGTTCTACGTCGCCGACAACGGGCCCGGCATCCCCGAGGCGGAGCGCGACGACGTGTTCGAGATCGGTACCACGGTGAAGGAGGGCGAACACGGGGTCGGGCTGGCGAGCGTCAAGCAGCTAGCCGTCGCGCACGGCTGGGAGATCTCGGTAACGGAGAGCGACGCCGGCGGCGCGCGCTTCGAGATCAGTGACGTGGAGTCGGTCTGACGGCCGTTCTCCTCCCGGTCCACGTGTCTATCCGCCCGCCATCGGCGAGCCGTGACCGGGTTTCTGGTCAGTCGTTGCGGCCGTCCAGTGCCCGTTTTCGGAGCCGCTCACCGCGTTCGCTCCCGGTCGTGAGCTCCGGCACGGGCTGAGGCGTCCCCTCGTCGTCGACGGCGACGAACACGAAGTAGGACTCGGTGGTCTGCTCGCGCTCGCCGGTTCGGGGCGCCTCCCGGTCGGCTTCGAGCTTGACGTGGACGCTCGTTCGCCCCGCATCGTAGACGTACGCCCGGATCACGGCGGTGTCGCCGACGGGAATCGGGCGTTCGAAGGACATCTGGTCGATCGAGGCGGTGACGCAGCTCTCGCCCGCGAAGCGCATCGCCGAGAGCGCGCCCACCTCGTCCATCCACTTGGTGACGAACCCCCCGTGGGCCGTCCCGTAGTTGTTGGCGTCGGTCGGCTGGACGCGCTCGCGGTTCTCGATGTACGTGTCGAGCAGGTCGGGCACGGGCGTGTTTCGGCGGGCAGGGTAAAGAGAGTGTGCGCCGCCCCGGACCGGGAGCGCGCCCTTTTTGCCCGCGTAGCGGGAACGCACGGTAATGGCGAAAGTGAGCGTCGGCCTTCGCGGCTGGCGGTTCGACGAGGAAGAGGTGTTCACCGACGACGGGGAGTGGGCGCCGCTTGACGACATGCCCGACGACGCCCGGAACCGGCTCCTGCGTCTCGGCCTGTTGATGGATCAGCCCTGCGACGCCTGCTACCTCGAACACGGCGAGGAAGCGAAGCGGCGCGCCAACCCCGCGGCGATCGTCTACGGCGAACCCGGGGACGAGGTGCTGCTGTGTAACGAACACGAGGCGGACTTCCTCTACTGGTTCCGCGAGGAAGGCGGCAGCGAGCTCGCGGGCGAGGAGCGGTTCCGCGACGAGTTCCACGAGTGGTTCGTCGCCGACAACCGCGCCCCCGAGGGGTACGGCCCCGACGAGCACGTCGAGGAGTCGCCGGGCGAGCTGCCGAACCTCCCGACCCCCGAGGAGGCCCAGCGCCGGCTGGAGCAGTCCGTCGAGTTCGAGGAGAAGCGCTACGACCTGCGGGCGCCAGAGAGCGACGAGGAGGAGAGCGAGGAGCTCGACGTGTCTGATCTGGATCTGGACACCGACTACCCCGGGAGCGGATGAGCGAGGGAGAGCGGTCCGACGACGCCGAGACGGGGAGCGGGGCGGCCGGCAGCGAGGGCGGGCCCGACATCTCGGTCTGTATCGTCGACGCCCAGACCCCCGGGAACGTCGGCACCATCGCCCGGGCGATGAAGAACTTCGGTGTCGAGGACCTGCTGTTGATCGATCCGCCCGAGATCGAGCCCGACGGCGAGGCGTACGGATTTGCGGGCCACGCCCGGCAGGACGTGCTCCCCGGCGCCGAGGAGCTCACGTTCGACGAGCTGTGTGCGAACTACCACACGGTCGGCTTCACCGCGATCACGGGCGAGGACAGCCGCAAGCACGTCCGGTTTCCCTACAGCACGCCCGTCGATCTCGTCGACGAACTCCGCGACGTCGACGCCCCCGTCGCGCTCGTGTTCGGCCGCGAAGACAAGGGGCTCGCGAACGACGAGCTCGAACGGCTGGATCAGGTCGCCTCGATCCCCGCGAGCGAGGCGTACCCCGTGATGAACCTCGGGCAGTCGGCGACCGTCACCCTGTACGAGCTCCGAAAGCTCACGCTTGACGGCACCCAACTGCCCGACACCGAGCCACACCGCGCGGGGCCCGACGAGGTCGAGCGGCTGCACGACTACTGGGACGAGTTCCTGACCGCGATGGGCCACCGCGAGCACAAACACGAGAAGACCGAGCGGATGTTCCGCCGGCTGCTGGGCCGGGTAAAGCCGACCGACCGCGAGGTCACCACGCTGCTTGGCGTGCTCCGGCGCGCGACCGACCAGCTCGAGGAACGGAAGGAGCTGCTCGACGAACTCGACGAGGAAGACGAACTGCGGCGCTGAGGCGCGGTTCGAACGTCACCGTCGGGCGTACATCACCTCGCTGGTCATCGAGAGCACCAACTCGTCGTTTTCCGTTACCGTCTCCGAGTGAACCCGGACGGTTCCGCGGTCCTGGCCATCGACCGTCTTCTCCAGCACTTCTGTCCGGACCGAGAGCGAGTCCCCCGGCCGGACCGGCCGCGGGAAACGCAGTTCCTCGACGCCTTTCGCGCCCATCGCCGCGCTGTCGTCGAAGTGGCCGTCGACGAGCAGCCGCATCGTCATCGCGCAGGTGTGCCAGCCCGAGGCGATGAGGCCGCCGTAGATCGTCTCGGCCGCAGCGGCCGGATCTGTGTGGAACGGCTGCGGGTCGTACTGTCCGGCGAACTCCAGAATCTCCTCTTCGGTCACGTCGTACGTGCCGAACTCGTCGGTGTCGCCGACGGTCAGGTCGTCGAAGTAGGTGGTCACAGCGGCCGTTCAGCCGGCGTGGTGTTGGGTGTTCCGGCGCTCGTCAGTCCGCGTAGTGGACTTCGACGCTGCCGTTGTCCGAGAGGTCACTTTGGACGATCTCCTCGGAGCGAAGCCCGAGTCGGTCGAGCGGATCGTCGGTGGTCGCGAGCGCGAAACCGGCCGCGACGAGCAGGAACCCCGCCGCGGTCGTCGCCGTCGGCGCGCGCCCGAGCACCGCCCACGCGGCCATCGCCGCGGTCACGGGTTCGAGGTAGGCGACGTAGTTCACCCGGACCGGCCCGATCCGAGAGAGCAGGTCGAAGTAGATCAGGTAGCCGACGACGGCGGCGCCGAACACCAGGTAGAGGAACGGCAGCGCCGACTCGCCGCTGGCGACGCCGGTCGGGAACGACTCGCCGCGGAGGACGGCGCCGCCGACAAGCATCGTCGAGCCGAGCAGCATCGCCCAGCCCTGCAGCGACGCTGCCGGGAGCCCCGAATCCAGCGCGCGCAGCCCGACCGAGCCCGTCGCGAACAGCGCGACGCCGACGAACACCAGCGCGACCCCAGAGAGCGGCACCGAGCTCCCGCCGGGGTTCGCGATCACGACGACACCGGCGAGGCCGACCAGGAGGCCGAGGCCGTCGACGACGCCGGGCGACTCGTCGGCCAGCATCGCGCCGGCGGCGACGGTCGTGAGCACCGGCGAGAGGCTGACGATCACCGAGGAGATCGACCCGGAGATCACCGCCGTCCCGAGGTAGAGTAGGCCGTGGTAGCCGGCGACGACGAAGCTGCCGACGAGCGCGATCGAGAGCCACTCCGACCGATCCTTCGGTCGGAACCGGCCGGTGGCGGCGGCGACGCCAGAGATCACCGCGCCGGCGAGGAGATACCGCAGCCCCGCGAACCACAGCGGCGGCACCGAACCGAGCCCCATCTCGATGGCGACGAACGAGCCGCCCCAGATCGACGCGAGGGAAACGAACAACAGAGCGGCCAGAAGTTGGCCACGACTCCAGCGAATTGCATTCATATTCGTATATGGGACGAATTGACTGTTGTACTTATGCCTGTCTCTACCGGATTCGGCGTTTTTGGAATGCTATTCAGAAATATGGGATTCGGTTGTTTATCCCACTCACTTTTCCGCAATCTCTTTGCGTATCGCTTTCGAACGAGATCTATGGACGAGCGCGACGTGCGCCTGCTGAAGGCGATCTCGGATCTCGGTACCAGTAGCCCGGAACGACTCCACGAGGAGACGGGGATCCCCGTCTCGACGATCCACTACCGGCTGAACAATCTCCGGGAGGACGGCGTGATCGAGAACGACCTCTACGACCTGAACCTCGACGAGCTGGGGTTGGGGGTCACGGTCGTCGTCGAGGTGCTGGCGGACTACAGCGGCTCCCACGAACAGCTGAGCGAACGACTGCTCGGGGTCGAGGGCGTGACGGAGGCGTACTTCACGATGGGCGAGACCGACTTCGTCGTCGTCGCGCGGCTGCCCGACAGCGACGACGTGGAGCGACTAATCCGGGCGTTCGAGGACATCGAGGAGGTCGACCGCACCGATTCGACGTTCGTGATCAAGTCGCTCCGGGACGGGCAGCGACCGTTGGAGAGCTACTCGCTCGATACCCTGGTGGAGATGCTCGCCGACGAATAGCGGGCCTCAGGCGCGCTTCTGGATCTCCTCACGCAGCAGCTCGCTCACGAGGTCGCCGCCGGCCTGCCCGCGCAGCGCGCCCATACACTCGCCCATGAGCCCGGAGAACGCCTCCATCCCCTCTTCTTCGACCTGTCCGGCGTTGCGCTCGACGACCTCCTGCACCGCCTCGCGCACTTCCGCCTCGCTGACGCCGCCGACGCCCTCCTCCTCCATCGCTTCTTCGGGGGTGAGGTCGGGCTCGGCGGCCAGCGCGGTCAACACGGGGTTGACACCTTCCTTCGGGAGTTCGCCCTCGTCGACGAGCAGCAGCGTCCCGAGCAGCGCGTCGTCGCGGATGTTCTCCACCTCGACGCCGTCGCGGCTGAGTTCCGTCAGCGTCGACTCCAGCGTGGAGGCGGCGAAGGTGGGGTCGACGCCCGCCTCGACGGCCTCCTCGAACAGCACCATCCGGCGGCCGAACGCGACCTGCTCGGCGAGCCCCTCGTCCAGCCCGAGTTCCTCGGCGTAGCGCTCGACGCGCTCGGTCAAGAGTTCGGGCGTCTCGATCTCGCTGGGGTCGGGCTCGACGGGCGGCACGTCGGTCTCGGGGTACATCCGCGCCGCGCCGGGGAGCGGCCGGAGGTAGCGCGTCGTCCCGTCGTCGTTCGCGCCGCGGGTCTCCTCGGGCACGCCCTCGATCGCGGTCCGGGCGCGGTCGGCCGCGGCCTCGATCGCCTGCCCGGCCACCTCGCTGTCGGCGGCGACCAGCGCCACGGCGTCGTCCTCGCCCGCATCGACAGCAGTCTTCAGTTCGTCGACCTCGTCCTCGGTCACGCCGTAGGCCGGCAGTTCGTCGGTGTGGAAGATCCCGCCCGCCCCGGCGCGCTTGGCGTGGTCGGAGAACTCGGTGCCGAGGCGGCGGTCGGGCTGGATCTCTCGACCGACGAGGCCGTCGAAGCCATAGAGGGGGACTGCGAGCACCTCGCCGCCCGAATCCAGTGCGCCGCGGATCACGCCCGAGTCGGTGTCGGCGAAGGCCCCGGCCACGTCGCTGACCTCGCCCACCGCGGCACCGCGGGACTCCAGTTCGTCGCGGATCGCGAGCAGTTCGACCTGTCGGTCCACCTCGTTGGCGACGATCTCGCGGATGTCGCCCAGCGCCTGCACGCCCTTGATCTCGACGCGGGCGCCGTCGGCGATGGAGACGTTCACGTCCTGCCGGATCGTCCCGAGCCCGCGCTTGACCGAGCCCGTCGAGCGCAGGAGCATCCCGATGTGCTCGGCGGCCTCGTACGCCTGCTCGGGCGAACTGATGTCCGGCGCGGTGCCGATCTCCACGAGGGGGATGCCGAGGCGGTCCAGCGAGTAGCGTACGCCCTCGTCGGTCTCCTCGACGCGCTGGGCGGACTCCTCCTCCAGCATCACGTCGGTGATCCCCACACTGCCCTCGCTGGTCTCGATCTCGCCGTGCTGGGCCAGCAGCATCGAGCGCTGGAAGCCGGAGGTGTTCGAGCCGTCGATCACCAGCTTGCGCATCACGTGGCCCTGATCGACCACGTCGGCGTCGAGCAGGTCCGCGATGCTCATCGCGACCGAGAGCGCCTCCTCGTCGATGCGGGCGGGCGGCTCGTCGTCCTCCTCGACCAGACAGGTGGTGTCGTAGGCGAGGTACTCGAACGTGCGGTCGACGCGGCTCTCCTCCATCGCCGCCTCGTCGAGCTCGCCGAGCTCGCTCCGGGTCGGGTGGAGCTCGCGGGTGATCGTGTGGGTCGCCTCCTCGGGCTCGCGGAGTTCGGTCGGCGAGTCACAGAACAGCTTGGTCTCGGTGTCGAGCTGTTGGTGGATCTCGAGGCCGGCCACGAGGCCGAGTTCCTCGTAGTCGCGGGCGTCGTCGCTCATGGGTAGTGTGGGGAGCGGTGGGGGTAAAAATGGTCGCAGTCGCGGGCGGTCGGGGGTGTTCGTCAGGACGCTTCGTCAGTCCTCGTCGCCGAGGATCCCGCGGTGGGTCATCTTCTCGGGATCGAGCACCTCTTCAGCCTCCGCTTCGGTCAGGTAGCCCTCGGACACGGCCACTTCCTTCACCGACTTCCCCTCAGCGAGGGCCTGCTTCGCGACCTTCGACGCCTTGTCGTAGCCGATCGCGGGGTTGAGCGCCGTCGCGAGCGCCATCGAGCGCTCGACCTGGGCTTCGCAGTGCTCCTCGTTCGCTTCCAGCTTCGCGACGAACTTCTCGGCGAACGTCGACGCGCTGTTCGAGAGCAGTTCGGCGGACTCGAGGAAGTTGTGCGCGATGACGGGCTTGTAGAGGTTCAGGTCGATCTGGCCCTCCGCGGCGCCCGCCGACACTGCGGCGTCGTTGCCCACGACCTGCTTGTGGACCTGATTCACCGCCTCGGCGACGACGGGGTTGATCTTGCCGGGCATGATCGAGCTCCCGGGCTGATTCTCGGGCTGTTCGATCTCGCCCAGCCCGTTCCGCGGGCCGGAGGCGAGCAGCCGGAGGTCGTTGGCGATCTTGTTCAGGCTGCCCGCGACCACCCGCAGCGCGCCGTGGGCCTCGCTCATGGCGTCGTGGGCCGCCTGTGCCTCGAAGTGGTCGTCGGCCTCGCGGAAGCCGAGGCCGGTCTCCTCGCTGATGTACTCCGCGGCGAGTTCGGGGAACTCGGGGTCGGTGTTGAGCCCGGTGCCGACGGCGGTGCCGCCCAGCGCCAGTTCCGCGAGCCGCAGGCGGGCGCTCTCCAGCCGGTCGATCCCCTTCTCGACCTGCGTGCGGTAGCCGCCGAACTCCTGTCCCAGCCGGACGGGCGTGGCGTCCTGCAGGTGGGTGCGGCCGGTCTTGACCACGCCGTCGAACTCCTTTTCCTTCGCTCCGAGTTCGTCGGCGAGGGTCTCCAGCGCGGGCGTGAGGTCCTTCTCGACGGCTTCCAGCGCGGCGACGTGCATCGCCGTCGGGATCACGTCGTTGGATGACTGCCCGAAGTTCACGTCGTCGTTGGGGTGGACGACGCGATCGCCGACCTCGGCGCCGAGGATCTCCGCGGCGCGGTTGGCGATCACTTCGTTGGCGTTCATGTTCGAGGAGGTACCGGAGCCGGTCTGGAACACGTCGACCGGGAACTGGTCGTCGTACTCGCCGGCGATCACTTCGTCGGCGGCGGCGACGATCGCGTCGGCGGTCTCCTCGTCGAGGTGGCCCAGATCGTGGTTGGCCTGCGCGGCCGCCTTCTTCACGACGCCGAGTGCGCGGACGAACCGCCGGCCGAACGCGCTGTCGGAGATGGGGAAGTTCTGGATCGCGCGCTGGGTCTGGGCGCCCCAGTAGGCGTCCGCCGGCACCTGCACTTCGCCGAGGCTGTCCGCTTCGGTTCGGTAGTCCTCTTCGCTCATGCCCGGCCGATCGGCCGGTGCGGCGTAAAACCCTCCGATGTCGGCGTGACTACTCGTCGTGCTCGCGCTCGGCGTACTCCTCGGGCGTGTACGTCTCGATCTCCAGCGCGTGGACGCTGTCAGTCATCTCGTCGCCGACGGCGTCGTACACCATCTGGTGCTGTTCGACCAGCGTCTCTCCCTCGAACGCGGGGGAGACGACGACCGCCGCGAAGTGGGCGTCCTGGTGGTTCCGGTCGTGGTGAGCACGCGGGAGGCTCACGGTGGCCTCCGCGTCGCGAATCTCGGCCTCGATCGTCGCTTCGAGTTCGTCCGTCTCCATACGCTACCCCCGGTCGTGCGCGCTGAAAAGGGAGTCGGTGGTGACCGTCGAGAATGCGGGAGCCATCGACGCTGTCGGGGCCGACTGTCCCCGCTTCGCCGTCAGCGCTCGACGACCGTGCCGACGAGTTGGCCGAGCGTCGCGATCGTCCGCGTTTCGACGGCGCTGCGGTCGACCGAGACCACGCCCGTCACGTCGCGCTCGTGTGCCTGCCGGGTGAGGCGGCGCAACAACCGGACCGCCCGGTCGGCGTCGACGTACATCAGCAACACCTGAACGTTGTCGATCAGCACCCAGCCCTCGCCGGGCTCGACGTGTCGCATCGCTTCGCAGTACCGCATCGACAGGCCGGTCAGGTCCGCGGGCGAGACCGCCTCGGTCGTCCAGAGCGGCCCGTCGTAGCGCACCGGCGAGCCGTTGACCGGGATCAGGCCGCAGTTGCCCACCGGCACGCCGCGATCCCGAAGCGCGGACTCGATCCGATCGGGCGCCCACGGCGAGACGACGAGGAGGTTCTCACAGCCCCGCTCGGGTAGCGCCGTCAGCCCGGTGCTCATCGACGGGATCGTCACCAGCGACTGCCGCCCGGGCTCCTCGGGCAGCGTCGCCGTGTCCCCCGGAACCTCGTTCGCCGGGCGCTCCTGGCCGACTTCGGGCGAGGACAGCATCGACCGGCTGCCGAAGCTCACTGTCCACCACCCCCCTCGAACCGGCCTTCGAACGCCGCCGGCTCCGGTTCGTCGTCCGCCGTCGGCACGGCCAGGAACGGCCGGGCGAACGACACGGTACCGACGAGGGCGGCGAGCGACGCCAACAGCACGAGCGCCGACACGCGGAGGCTCCCGCCGAACAGGAGCACGTCGACCGCGGCCGCCGTCAGCAGGAAGAACGCCGTCGCGAGCGCGAGGAACCCCGCCGTGTGGGCGACGTGGCTGGAGTAACGAACGATCGGGTAGACGAGCAACGCGCTCGTGACCGACAGCGTCAGCGCGTCGAGCAGCGCCAGCAGCCCGACGGGCGTGACAGCAGTCATACGCGGCGCCACCCCGTGAGCAGGACCACACCCTGGGTGGCGGCGACAAACGCGGCGAGGACGGCGGCGCTTGCGACGACTGCACGGTAGCGGAGCGGGACTGCGACTCCGAGCGCACCGGGGACTGCGGCAGCGAGGAAGCCACCGAAGGCGACCGGTAGCGGGCGGAGCACGTCGCCGAACGGGGCGTTCCAGTACCCCCGAACGGCGACCAGCGAGAACGCGAACGACCCGAGCAGCGCGAGCGTGGTGCCGACCGTGAGTGCGCGCTCGATTGGCACACCAGTTTCTACTACTCTTTCCTGATAAGTCTATCGTCAGCAACGCGACGATCACACGACTGAGCCGGGGTTCTTCTCGAATTGGGAACTGTCAGGAAGAAATGACTCCCTGCGAGAGGCCCGGCTACGTCCAGTCGTCGAGCCCGGTCTGGACCAGCGACTCCTCGATGCGTTCGAAGCCGCGCTCGACCTCGTCGGCGTCAACCCCCCACGTCTCGGTGACGTAGCGTTTCGCGGCGTCGATCTCCGGATCCACGTCGAGGTCGAGTTCGTACTCGTCGGTGACCGGCGGGTCGAAAAACAGCTCCCGGACGCGGTCGGCGTTCTCGACGTACACGTCGTCGGCATCCATCACGCCCCAGACGTCGCCGTGTTCCTTCACGGCTTTGACGGCCGTCTTGGGGCCGTAGCCGCTGACGCCCTCGTTGAAGTCCGTCCCCATCAGCAGCGCCACGTCGACGAGCTGCTCGTAGGTGATGTCGTGTTTCTCGAGGGTCTTCTGCAGGTCCATCAGCTCGGGGTCGCCCTTCGAGGTGAGCTGTCTGAGCGTCAGGGGCGAGCCGAACGTCATCGTGTCGTAGTCCTCGCTGCCGGCGTAGTCCACGTCGCCGACCGCGGCCATGTGCGCGCACTGAGCCTCCCCCTCGGCGGGCGCCTCCATGTACGGCACGTCGAGGCGATCGAACAGCCCGCGGGTGGTCTCGTGGATAGTGTCCGTGAGACGCTGGGTCCGGGCGTCCAACCGCGCCGCCTCGACGGCCTCGCCGGCCTCCTCGGCTTCCTGTCGGCGCTGCTCGGCGTTCTCGCGCTGCGCCCGTCGGCGCTCGACCTCGTCGCTCTTGAGGTCGGTGACGCCGCCGTCGAACACGAACACGGGGGTCACGTCGGCCTCGAAGAACTTCGGCAGCCCCTGCACGACGCCGACGAGGTTGGCCACCTCCTCGCCGTCGTCGGTCGTGTACACCGAGTCGGCGGTGAACTTCACCGTCGTCGTGAGGTAGCGGTAGAGCCAGTTGTGCGCGTCGACGGCGACGACGCTCCCCGACAGCGAGTCGAAGGGGACGTCCTCGATGGCCGCCACGTCGCGGAGATCCGCGTTGCCCATGGGCCGGGTAGCCGACGCGCGGGCTTGAAGGTGGAGGATCGCGGCCGGTCAGGGCTCCGGCGCCGGCTCCTCCGGAGCCGAGACGAGCGGCGGCGCGTCGTCGCCCTCGTGGCGGTCGAGGAACGCGCGCTCGTCGTCGCTCAGGTCGCGCTCCTCGTCGGTCCGGAACGTGTCCAGCCCGCACTGGTAGGTCGCGGCGTCGCGCTGGCCCGGGCATTCGAGCACCAGCTCCGCCAGCCCGGTCTCCCGGCCGGTGAACACGAAGCCGGCCTTGTACAGCGCGTGGTACGCGAAGGGGTTGTTGACCGCGATCCGGCAGCGGCGGTACCCTCGTTCCTCGGCGCGGTCGGCGACGAACGCAGCGAGTCGGGCGCCGATCCCCTCGCCGCGCCGGTCGTGGCGGGTGGTGATGTACCGGATCCACAGCACGCCCGGGTCGGTGCGGTCCTCGTTGAACGCGGCGGCGGCGACGACGTCGCGCTCGAAGGGGTCGCTCTCGCTTCCCGGCTCGTGGCGCTCGACGTCGGCGTCGACACTCCGGGGCTCGGCGCGCGGGCCGCCCGGGTCGCGGGCGACGGCCTTACCCGTGTTGCTCATCACGAACTTCCCCGCGTAGCTGAACTCCCGGAAGTCCAGGCGGAGCGTCGGCCCCGCGACCGGCCAGCCCAGCAGCGCGAACTCCATACCGGATCGAAACGGCTGGATCCTTATGAGCGTTCGCCGTCGCCGGGTTGATCCCTACGGCCGTCCACTCTCCGCCCATGACCGGCTGGCTCGGCCGTGGCGACGTGCGCTTTTTCGATCGCGTCGCGCGGCTCTACGACGTGGCGATGCCTCCCTCGCGGACCGACTGGGCGACCGAGGCGTTCGCGTTCGCGGAGCGCCCGGTCGAGACCGTGCTGGACCTCGCCGGCGGGACTGGCCGGGTCGCGGCCGCACTCGCCTCCGAGTACGACCCCGTCGTCGCCGACGTGTCGGCGAGGATGCTCGACCGCGCACGAGAGCGCGGGCTCTCGGCCGTTCGTGCGGACGCCGGGGGGCTGCCGCTCCGGGACGGCGCGGTCGACGCCGCGGTCGTCGTCGACGCCTACCACCATCTGCCCGATCGCGAGGCCGCGGTTCGGGAGGCGGCGCGCGTCGTCGCGCCCGGCGGCGTCGTGGTGATCCGGGACTTCGACCCGACGACGCTGCCGGGGCGGGGGATCATGATGGGCGAGTCGCTGCTCGGGATGGACTCCCAGTTCGTCGCCGTCGACGCGGCGGCGCAGGACCTGACACGTGCCGGCCTGCAGTCCCGAGTGCTCGACCGCGGAACGGTGTACACGGTCGCCGGGCGTGTCCCCGCCGAGTGAGTCGGGAGCGAAGGAGTCAGTAGGGGGGAGGGGGAACCCGAAGCTATGAGCGAGTCGTTCCTCTCGAAACGGGTCGACGGGTCGGCCGCGCCGCTGGCGGTCGGCGACGTGATCACGATCGTCGCAGTGATCGCGATAGGCATGCGCTACGGACACAGCACGCTGACCGGGCCGGTCGCGCTGCTGGAGACCGCCGCACCGTTCCTGGTCGGCTGGGCGGTCGCGAGCGTCCTCGTCGGCGCCTACTCCGCCGGCGCCGCCGAGTCGGCGAAGGCCGCGGTGCCGCTGGCGGTCCGCTCGTGGGTGCCGGCGGCGGTGATCGGCGTGTTCCTCCGCGGCCTGCTGCAGACCAACCTCGATCAGGGGCTGTTGATCTTTCTCGCCGTGATGCTGGTCACCGGCGGCGTCGCGCTGGCGGGCTGGCGCTGGATCGCGTTCAAGCTCCGCTGACGGCGCTGTTTCTCCCGTTTTCTGCCGACGACCCGTCGCGATTGCCCGACTGATCCGACGCTATAGGGGTTGATAAGTTATAGAGATTCACCGGGATGGTTCCACAAAATTTCAAAAAAGAGTATCAGTGACCATCGTTCGGATTACGCCTGGGCTACGGGAAACAGTTAATACGGATACTATGTAACGTCCGGATGGAGTATGACTGGCTACTACGACTACGTACTCGCCCTGATTCCGGGTGTGTTGGTCGGAGTGACGGCAGCGCTCTCGCTCCTCGGGGTCCCCTTGCGCGGGGCACTGTTCCTCGGGGCCGGGGCGTCGATGGTCGTAGTCTGCCACGCCCTGTTCGTCCGCACACCGGCGGTCGACGAGCGGTCCCGGTCGGAGCCCCCTGCCCGCTCTGAGCCGCCGGGGACGAACGCGGACTGAGTCGGCGTCCGGCAAGTACTGTTTAGGCGCTCGCCCCCGACTGTCGGGGTATGACCGACACGCTGTTCCTGCGGAGCGACGACGTCGACGACCTCGCCGACCCCGCGGAGTACGTCGACGCCGTCCGCGAGGGGTACCGCCAGCGCGGCGAGGGCGCCGCCGCCGAACCGCGCACCAAACTCGGCAGCGGCGACCCGCCGGGGATGCTCACCAGCTACGGCGCGATCCTGCCCGACACCGGCGCGATGGGCGGCTACATGTACAGCGCGGGCTTCGGCGCCGAGGACGCGTGGTTCACCACGCCGCTGTTCGACGCCGACTCCGGCGAGCCGCTGGCGATGCTCGACGGCGCGTCGATGAACCCGTTCAAAACCGGCGCGACGGGCGCGGTGGGCGTCGACGCGCTCGCCCGCGAAGACGCCGACAGCGTCGCCCTCATCGGCGCCGGTGCGCAGGCGCGCGGACAGCTCCGCTGTACCGCCGAAGTCCGCGACCTCGAAACCGTCTGGGTGTTCTCCCCGACGAAGGAGTCCCGCGAGGGCTTCGCCGGTGAGATGAACGAGCGCCTCGACGCGGCCGTCGCCGCGGTCGCTTCGCCGGCGGCGGCCGTCGAGGACGCCGACGTGGTGATCACCGCGACCACCGCCGCCGAGCCGGTGTTCGACGGCGACGATCTCGAACCCGGCACCCACGTCACCGCGATGGGGCAGTACGACCCCGAGAAGCGCGAGCTCGACACGACGACGATCGAGCGGGCGAAATACGTGCCGGACCTCCGCGACCGGGCGACGACGGACGCCGGCTCCTTCCTCCACGCGCTCGAAGAGGGCGTCGTCGACGAGGACCACATCCACGCCGAACTCGGCGGGGTCGTCGCCGGCGAGGCCGAGGGGCGGACCGACGACGAGGAGATAACCGTGTTCGACTCCGGCGGCACCGGGATCGAGACGGTCGCCGGCGCGTACCTGCTGTACGAGAAGGCCGTCGAGCGGGGGCTCGGGGAGACGATCGAGTTCTCGCCGGCGAGTCAGGCACTCACCGGGGAGTGAGGCCGTGTTCGACTGGCTGTTTCCGGGCTGGACCGCCCCGGGGGTGCTGACCGCGCTGGTCGTCACCCGGACGCTCTGCAACCTCGGGCTGACGGCGGCGATCCGTGAGGCGTCGGAATCGGTGCTCGGGGTCGTGGCCGGCGGCGCGCTGACCGTCGCGTCGACGGTCCTCACGGTCGGCATCCTGCGCGGGACGTTCGGTATCACCGTCAGCCACGTCGAGAGCATCCTCCAGCTGGCGCTACTGATGCTGGCGGGTGTCGTCGTGCTACGGGAGGGGAGTACGCGCGGCCGGAGCTGGGCGATCCTCGCCGGCGCGGGGGCGGTACTGCTGTACCTGTTCTCGATTCCGCTGTTCGGCGAGGCCACGGTCGCGCCGTAGTCGGCAGTCGGCGGCGAAGCGCAGTCGTCCGTTTGGTGAGATCGCAGCGGGAGCCCGCCCGACGACAGGTATAACCTATCGTGTCGCTTCGTTTCGAACGAGCGGAGCGACCGCCTCACATCACCATTCAGCCCGGATCGGGCACTCACTATGCAAGACACAGCGAAATATCTCATCCACGCGAAACTGTCGGCGGACGGTGTCATCGAGAGAAGCGACGTCGTCGGCGCGGTGTTCGGGCAGACCGAAGGCCTGCTCGGCGACGAGATGGACCTGCGTGACCTGCAGGACTCCTCGAAGGTCGGCCGGATCGACGTGAGCGTCGAGACCGAGGGCGGGCAGTCCTTCGGCGACGTGACCATCGCCTCCTCGCTCGACAAAGTCGAGACCGCGATCCTCGCGGCGTCGCTCGAAACGATCTCTCGGGTCGGCCCCTGTCAGGCCCGGATCGAGGTCACCGACATCGAGGACATCCGCGCCGCCAAGCGCCGGATCGTCGTCCAGCGCGCCAAGGAACTGCTCGCGAACTCCTTCGAGGAGAGCGTCCTGACGAGCGACGAGCTCCACGAGGAGGTCCGCGAGTCGGTCCGCGCCGGCGAGATGGCCGAGTACGAGGGCTACCCGGCCGGCCCGAACGTCGCCGACGGCGACGCCGTCGTCGTCGTCGAGGGGCGGGCCGACGTCTCCCGCCTACTGGAGTTCGGCGTGAAAAACGCCGTCGCGGTCGAAGGGACCAACGTCCCCGAGGAAGTCGCGGCGCTCACCCGGGAGCGGACCACGACCGCGTTCCTCGACGGCGATCGGGGCGGCCAGCTGATCCTCCGGGAACTCGGACAGGTCGGCGACGTCGACTTCGTCGCGTTCGCCCCCGACGGCGAGTCCGTCGAGGAGCTCCCCCGCGGCGAACTGCTCGCCGCACTGCGGGAGAAAACCCCCTACGAGGTGTACGAGCGGGCCCGGGAGGCCGGCGACGCCGAGTCGGCCCGCGAGGTCGCGACCGGCAGCACGGTCCGCGACGCCGGAAACACGGAAGAGTCCCCGATCGTCGGCAGCGACGGGGTGTCGATCCACGACGAGGTGGCAGGAGAGCCCGATCGGGCAGACGGCTCGACCGATACCGAGGAGTCGTCGAAGACGGCCGTGACCGACGGCGCAGCGATCACCGAGCAGTCACTCGTCGAGCAGGTCGACCGCACGACGGAGGCAGCAGAAGGGACGGCGGAGGAGTCCGACGAGCCGACGACGCCGACGCTTGGCGAGCACGTCCGCGAAGTGGTCGGGGAGAACGCCGGCACTGTCAGGCTGCTCGACGAGGAACTCTCGACGCTGACGGAGGCACCCGCGAGCGACGCCTACGAGACCGTCGACGACGCCGAGGGCGCCCACGCGCTGGTGCTCGACGGCGAACTCGACCAGCGTGTCCTCGACGCCGCTGCCGACCGGGACCTCCAGCACGCGGTCGCCCGCACGACCGGCGAGTTCGTCAAACAGCCCGCGACTCCGCACGTCCGGCCGGTCGAAGGGTTCCTCTCCTGATCGGCTACCGTTCCGGACAGCTCTGCAGGTGGGAGGCGATGTCGGGCACCGACGAGCCACAGAGGCTACACTCGAAGGGGTCGGTCTGTCGCCCGCCGCGGTCAGCGTAGTCCACCTCGTAGCCGGCCGCCGAGAGCACGTCGCTGACCACGTCGCGCTTGTCGTGGGACACCGATGCGCGGAGCCGTCGCCGGATCGAGTCCGGGGGGAGCTGCTCGATCTGTTCCTCGTTCACCGCGAGCCACGCCTCGACGACGGTCGACAGGTCGTGCTCCTCGCGGAGGTACGCGATCCCCGTCAGGCCGCCGGCGACGCCCGCCGTCGACCCGCCGCCGCCGGGGCCGCCCGAGATGTTGAGCGTCCCGATCAGCGTCCGCACGTTCGTCGTGAGATGCTGTACCGGCAGTTCCTCCCGCGGCGACGGTCCGTGTTCGGCAAGATACCTGACTGCTCGCGAGTCGGACGGCTCCTTCGCCATGGGTTCACACACCACTCGTAGCTCCTCCCCTGTATACGTACGCTTCGTGGCAGATATTCAGTCGACGACGGCACGCAGCAGGTAGCCAGTCCCGTCGTCGTATGCATCTGGGTCGACGGCGACGCGTTCGAACCCCAGTTCCGCGTACAGCGCCCGTGCCCCTTCGTTCGCGGCGGCGACCCGCAGCGTCACCGCGGTCCCGTCGTCGAGCCGGTCGAACAGGGAACGGAACAGGGCGCGACCCCGGCCCGCCCGCCGGTAGTCGGGGTGGACGACGAGTTCGGCGACATACACCGGCTCGCCCGGCAACCACAGCAGGTAGCCGACCACGCTCTCGCCGTCGGTCGCGACGAGCAGTTCGCCGCCGGCGACCGGGTCGAGCAGCTCCGGGACCGGTTCGGGGAGGTACTGCTGGAGGCGGCGAACGGCCGCCCGGTCCTCGGAACGCCCCTCGCGAATCACAGCACGAACGCGAGCAGGACGCTCGCCAGCGCCCCCGACAGCGTCGCGAGGAGGTTCACCGTCTCGTTCTCGAGGCGGTCGCCCTCGACGGTGGCACCGAGCAGGCTGTCGGCCGTCATCCCGGCGACCCCCCCGGCGGTCACGAGAGCGACCACGACCGGCGGCGAGCGGGTGACGCCGAGCAGCGCCACCGCCAGCACGCCGACTAGCGCCGCGCCGACGACGCCCGCGAGCTCGCCCTGCCAAGTGACCGCGCCGTCGGTGCCCGGCGGGACGCGCTCGCCGGTCGTGACCAGCCGCGGCATGTCGAACAAGCCGCCGATCTCACTGGAGAGCGTGTCCCCCGTCGCCGTCGCGAGCGAGCCAGCGAACGCCAGCCGGAACAGCTCGGCATCCACCGGGAGATCGCCCGCAGCCGCGAAGCCGACGACGGCAACGAGGGCGATGCCGGCGTTACCGAGCACGTTGCCTAGCCCCCGGGCGCCGTCGTTCCCCTCGGCGACGCCGCGGTCGGCTTTCTCCTCGTAGCGGAACTTCGTCGAGAGCGAGCCCACGCCGAAGAAGGTGAGTAGGATGACGAACCAGCCCGGCCCGCCGAGCCCGATGGCGGCCAGACAGAGCAGCACGCCCGAGAGCATCCCCTCGACGGAGGCGGTGCCGGTGGCGTACGTGACGCCGCCGAGGAACAGCGCGACCCCCAGCGCGAGCCCCACATCGAGGACGTGGACCGCGGGCGCGAGCGCGCCGACGACGAGCATCGCCGCGCCGACGGCGAACGTCACCGCGCCGGCGTCGCCGGGCGAGAGCATCGAGCGGGTGATCGCGGCTACCAGCGCCGCGGTCGCGGCGTGGAACGTGAACGTCGGCGCGGCCGCCACGAGGCCGGCGTCGACGCTCCCGGAGGCGAACGGCATCGCCGCCAGCGCGACGACGGCCAGTTGGGCGAACAGCGCCGCGGCGAACGCGACGACGGCGAACGTCGAGACGACGAGGAACTGCTCGTCGAAGCGGTCGCGGACAGCCGTGGCGCCGAGGTTGCCGACGCCGACGGTGACGACGCTGGCGGCAAAGGCCGGTAACGGCATCGTGTAGGTGGCGGCGACCGGCGGCGCCGCGAGGACGGCGAGGACGGCCGCCGACAGCGAGAACGCCGCGAGGCCGTAGAGGCGGCCGGCCTGTCGGTCCCGCGGGCGGGCGAACAGTTCGAACAACGGGCCGTCCTCGATCAGCAGCGCCGCGGCGCCGGCGACGGCGAGGAACGGTAGCGCCGTCGCCCGACCGAGCAGCGGCGCTGCGAGCGCGAGCAGGGAGACCGCGGCGAAGGCCGCGTCACGCCTGAGCCTCCGGTTCACGTCGTCGGCTACCCCCGACGCCCACTTAACGGTCCCGACACCACGCCGGTGCCGACCGCGCCACTGTGGTGTGGTTCCGGGGGTGGAGCGCCCAGCGAAGGCTTTTCGAGCACGCCCCACCCAGAGGAAGCCGTGGGAGCGTACGACGCCTACCTCGCCCTCCGCCACCGCCTCGCCGACGCCGACGGCCCCGCCCACGTCGCGCTCGTGCTGACGGAACGGGACCTGCTGGAACAGGGCGCCTACGAGACGCTCGAACGGACGCTCGGCTGGGCGTTCGACTACGGCGCCGAACGGGTGACCGTCTCGGTGTCGGTGCTCGACGAGGCGGTCGTGCCGACGCTCGTCCGGGAGCTCCGCGGGATCGACGCCCCCAGAGCGGTCGCGGTCCGCGGCCCGGACAGCGCCGAACGCGCCGACGCCCCGATCCGGATCAACGTCGGCCTCGGCGGCCGCGGGGAGTTCGCCCGCGCGGTCCGGGAGATGGCCGAGGACGTGGCGGCCGGCGAGCTCGACCCCGAGGCGGTCGACGAGGAGACGGTGACGGATCATCTCGTGTTCCCGGCGGAGCCGGACCTGCTGATCAAAACCGGCGCCGAGCGGCTCTCCGATTTCCTGATCTGGCAGTCGACGTACTCGGAGCTGTACTTCACCGACGTGAACTGGCGGGACTTCCGGAAGCGTGACTACCTCCGGGCAGTGCGGGAGTTCGAGGACCGCCAGCGGCGGTTCGGGGAGTGATCAGTCCGCCGACTCGGCTGCCCGCGTGCCGAGTCAGTCTGCCGACTCCGCAGTCGAGCCGTCGAGTTCGGCGTCGAGTTCGGGCGCCGCCCCGCCGGGCAGCTTCTCGCGGAGGCGGCCCGCGACGGTTCGGGCCTCCGCGAGTTCGGTCTCGGCGACCGCGCGCACGATCGCGGCCGCCCGCTCCCGGCGGGTGCGCTGCCACGAGCGTTCGCGGGACTGGTAGGTACGGATGCCGCGCAGGAAGTCGGTTTTCGAGAACTCCGGCCAGTACGGCGCACAGAAGTACGCCGCAGCCTCGTTGCCGTTGGCGTGCCACGGGAGGAAGTTCGAGGTGCGCTCGTCGCCGCCGGTGCGGATGATCAGGTCCACGTCCCGGACCTCCCGGCCGTAGAGGCGGTCGTCGACGAGGTCGATGTCGATCGCCGTGGGGTCGAGCTCGCCGGCCTCGACGTCCGCCAGCACGTCCCGGGCGGCCCGGAGGAGTTCGTTCCGACCGCCGTACGCGAGCGCGACGTTGAGCCGGAACGAGTCGTAGTCCGCGGTGTGGTCCTCGGCGTAGCGGATCGCCTCCCGGACGCGGTCGGGCAGGCGGTCGGTCTCGCCGATCGCGCGGATCGAAACCCCGTTCTCGTGGATGCGGTCGTTGTCCGCGATGGAGGTGAGCTTCTCCTCGAGCAGGTCGTAGAGGTGTTCCCGCTCCTCGGGCGGGCGCTTGAAGTTCTCCGTGGAGAACGCGTACAGCGTGAGCTCCTTCACGCCGAGGTCCTGACACCACTCCAGCACCTGTTCGGTGGTCTCAGCGCCGGCGCGGTGGCCCTCGGTGGCGTCGTCGCCCTGTTCCCGGGCGTAGCGGCGGTTCCCGTCCTGAATGATCGCGACGTGGGACGGGCCGCCGTCGCCCTCGCGGCGGAGCAGGCGCTGGTAGGCGCGTGCGACCTGCTCCCGGAGCCACTGCTTCATGGGTGGCAGTGTGCCGGCGTCGGCCATGAGTCTTGTGACGTATCGAGACCGCGGCGCGCGACCGACCGTGACCCCTGTGTCACGGTCGAGGAGCGGATGCCGCGGTCGTGGGCGACGCAACAGGACGCGACCGTCGACGACCGCCGTGTCGTCGACCCGGAGCGACCGCCGCGATCGGGTGTGACGTACCGAGACCGCTGCGCGCGACCGATCGTGACCGCCGTGTCACGGCCAAGATGGTCAGCCTGTCGTCCCACAAACGACTTAACCCAGAGCGACGCAGTAGCGTCTATGGATCCCGTCGCGTTACAGTTCAACATCGACTTCCAGCAGCTCGGGGTGGAGGCCGGCTCCGGTGGCCTGATCGGCGCCTTGGTCGGCTTCGCCGCCAAGAAGGTCGCCAAGATCATCGCCGTGCTGGTCGGCATCGAGCTGGCGCTGTTCAAGTTCCTCGAGTCCCGCGAGATCATCTCCGTCGACTGGGACAAGCTCACCTCCGGGTTGATGGGCGCGGGTCAGAACGCCGCCAGCGGGACGCCGCCGTCGTGGCTCGACACGATCCTCTCGACGCTGTCGGTCTCCGCGGGCTTCACCGCCGGCTTCTACGTCGGCTGGCGGCGGGCCTAACGGTCGAGAAAGAACGCGTCGACTGCAGTCAGCGCGTCTTCAGGTCGTCTTTCTCCTTGACGATGCTCGTCTCCGCCTCGCCGCTTGTCTCCTCGTTGACGAGGTCGTAGAAATCGTTCTGCATCCCGGCGGGGAACGTGACCACGCCGATCCAGGAGCCGTCGGCCTGCCACTCCTCGCGTTCGAGATCGCCGTACTGCCGGATCTTGGCTTGTGCGCTGCCCGCGTAGTCCGCGGGGACGTTCACCGCGACGGTGATCTCGTCGAAGCGGATGGGGATCACCGGCCGGAGCGCGTCGAGCGCGTCGTCGACCTGTGACTCGATGGGCTCCATCGGATCGACGGAGAAGCCTGCCTCCTCAAGCGCCCGCTCGATCCGTTCGGGCGGGTGGGGCGCGTTGTCCATCTGGGGGTTGACCGCGTTCCGCGCGATCTTGTTGATCAGCGCGTTGTGCTTCTGCTCCTCCATTTCCTTGCGCTGCTCGGCAGTGATCTGGATCTCCCCGCGTTCGACGACCTCGGGGATGATCTCCAGCGGGTCGGTCGTGCCGAACACCTCCTCCAGGTCGGCCTCGGCGGGGCGGTCCCCCCGCGAAGCGTTCTCGAACACGTCCTCCGCGGCGATCACGTCCTCGAGGTCGCCCTCGAACTCGCCGCGCTTGATCTCGAGGGCGGCGTCGGGGTCGATGAGTACTTCGAAGCGCTCGCCGTGTGACTCGAGCCGGGCGGTGACGGCGTCGTCGAGCGGAATCATGCTTCAGGGTTCCACGGCCGGGCCTATAAACCGTCGCCCTCTGATCAGCCGAACGCGCCCAGGCTCGACTGCATCTCGCGCTCGCTCGCCCCCTCGCTGACCTCGTACCCGACCAGTTCGCGCAGGTCGACGGCGTACGTGCTCCCGCCGCGATCGAGCAGCAGGATCCGTCCCTTCACGCCGCGAACCGTCCCGGTGGCCATCGTCTCGGCGACCGGGCGGTCCGCGAGATCGAAGCCGTAGTCGAAGTCGAACGTCTCGATGGGGTCGAACTCGTCGAGCAGGTCCTGCCACGCGTCACTGTCGACCGAGCGAGCGAGCCCGTCGATCTTCGTGGGCACGCGGACGCGGTCCGGAATGCGGTCGGCGATGCCGGCCTCGATCCGCCGGGCGGCGCGGCCGTCGTCGACGGTCCGGACGTGGGCCGCGCGGTCGGCGCCCTGCTCCAGCAGCCGCGTCTCAAGGCGCCACTCGCGGGTGACGCCGACCTTGAACGTATTCGGGGCGAACGCCGCGAGGTACACCGCGTGGTCCTCGAAGCAGTCCATCTCGTCTTTCAGACACTCGCCGGTACAGCGCGCACACACCCAGACGTGGCTGTGCTGCTCGCAGTACGGCGCGGCGTCGGCGTCGCAGGCGACGTGCTCGCCGTCGTCGACGACGCCCGCACAGTGGCGGTCGCCGAGCGTGTACGCGAGTTCGGTTCCGGGCGTCAGGTCGACGTACTGCACCCCGCCCTCGTCGGCCAGTAGCAGCCCTCCATCGCCCGAATCGTAGCCCACGAACTGCACACGCCGGCTTGGGTGTGGGTCCGCATATGGCTGTCCATCGCAGGGCACGGGCCCAGCGCGTCGGCGTCGCGCCGCGTTCGCGAAAACTGGGAGAACAGCCGGCCGGCGCCCGCCCGACCAGCCGGCCTCAGCTCTCGGAAGCGTCCCGGACGTCCATCGAGCGACAGTCCGGACAGCGGACGCCGATCATCCGCGTCTTCGGCAGGTCGAACTCGGCGTCACACGACGCACACCGGTAGGTGAACACGTCGTCGCCGCCGTCGGACCCGCCGGAGATCGCGTCCGAGATGGAACTCAGCAGCCCCACGCTCATTGCCCTCTTTCCTCGTTCCGCGAGCCGTTTCAAAGTTGGGCCGGTCACCGTGAGCCGTCGACTCAGCACACGGGCTTTGGGTCGACGCCCATCCCCTGCAGTGCGTCGGCGTAGTCGTCGTACGCGACTTGAACCGTGTATTCGGCGACGTCGCGGGCGTCGGTCCAGTCCGTCTCGGACTCACACAGCGTCTCCAGTAGCGCCAGCCCACGTTGGGTCCCCGACCCGGTTTCCTCGCGAAGCTCGCGGAACAGGTCCGCTCGGGCGTTGTCCGCCTCGTTGACGAAGAAGGAGACCACCTGCTGGTGGGTCCGATCGGCGACCAGTCCGCGCCCGACCATCCCCGCAGCCACGCGCAGCACCGCGCCGTCACGCCCGCGGAGGTACTCGTGGAGCGTGCCGCCGTCGTTGGGTTCGTACTCGTCGTCCATCGCGTCGAACACGCGCTGGCGGTGGTCGGCCTCCCGGTCTGCCACGTCGACGAACGCCTCGTGGGCTCGGTCGTTCGGTTCGTCCTCTGCCCACGCCGCGAAGGTGTTGTGGGCGGCGTGCTCGGAGTCCGCGGCCGCTTCGAGCACGCGCCGGGCCGTGAGGTCGGCGTCCGTGAGCGCGACCAGGAGCTTGTTCGAGCCGAGCCGGTTCAGTTGAGTCGCCTTCGCCTCGGTCACCTGCTCGC
The DNA here is from genome assembly GCF_001282785.1 of Halolamina sediminis. Taxonomy (NCBI): domain Archaea; kingdom Methanobacteriati; phylum Methanobacteriota; class Halobacteria; order Halobacteriales; family Haloferacaceae; genus Halolamina; species Halolamina sediminis. The sequence goes on along the minus strand of NZ_CVUA01000001.1, from coordinate 854,809 downwards.
GGAACGTCGCGCCGTCCATGATCGATCGTTCGACCGGTGCGAGGAAAGGTCTCCCGGCCCGGGCGCCGACGTTTTGCCCGCGCCTACCCCAGACGGGCCATGACCGAGAGCCAAGCCGACGCGCCGGCGGTCGACGCCGCCGAACTCGCGGCGTGGCAGCGCGACGGTCGGTCGTTCACCGTGCTCGACGTGCGAAACCGCGACGAGTTCGAGGCGTGGCACGTCGACGCCGAGGCGATCCAGATCCCCCACCAGCAGTTCATCGCCGCGCGGGCGAGAGGGACGACCGACGAGCGCGTCCCGGCCGCGCCTCAGTCGTCGTCCGCTGCGGCGTCGACAGCGTCGGCCTCGGCGTCCTCGATGCTCGGCGGGTAGCTCCCGCGGTCGAGTTTGAGGTCAGACTTGGGGCGGGCCATACACGTCAGCGCGTAGTTCTCGGCCTCCTCCTCGGTGAGCGCGCGCTGTTCGACGACGGTCTGCTCGACCTCGCCCTCGATAATCTCCGCAGAACAGGCCAGACACATCCCCACGCGACAGGAGTACTCCTGAGCGATCCCCTCCTCCATGCAGACCTGCAGGATCGGCCGGGTCTCGGGAACCTCGATGGTCTCGCCGGTACCGACGAACTCCACGGTGTGCTCGGTCATCCTCCGAGGCTGGGTGGGGAGCCGAGAAAAGCGTTTCCCGATCCGCCCTAGGCCTCCTCCTCGGCCTTGTGTCGGATCGTGAGCACGGGCACGTCCGACGTGCGGACGACGCGCTCGGTGACGCTGCCGAGCAGGAACCGCTCGACGCCGCTGCGGCCGTGGGTGCCCATCACGACTAGATCGACGCCCTCGCTGTCGACGTAGTCGAGGATGCGGCGGTAGGCGGTGCCGGAGACGACGTGGGTCTTCACTTCGACGCCCGCGGCCTCGGCGGCGTCGACGACCTCGTTGACCGCGCGCTGGCCCTCCTCCTCCAGCGCGTCGATCACGAGTTCGGAGCCGGACTCGATCGAGGAGAACGCGCTGGCGTCGACGACGTACAGCGCGTGGATAGTGGCGTCGTACGTCTCCGCCAGCGAGACGGCGTGGTCGATCGCGTCGGTCGCGGCGGGGCTTCCGTCGGTGGGAACGAGGATGTCGTCGTACATCTCGTTCGTGCTGTGGGCCGGCAAAGAATAAAGTACCACGGGTCAGGTGATCCGGAGATTACGGGCGGGGACCGGGGTCAGTCCAGCGCCGTCCGAACCGCCGACTCACACGTCTGCATCCCCTCGTAGCGCGCGTTCTCGTCGTCGCCCAGCGTGACCGTCTCCGCGACGCGCCAGCCGTCGCGTTCGTATACCAGCCCCTTCACCCAGCCCTCGGTGGCGAGGAGCAGCCCCACGATCGCCCCCTCGCCAGCGCCCTCGCGGTCGGCCACGTCGACGGCGATCTCGAGCGCGTCCGAGCGGTTCAACGAGGCGAGCTCGGCGTCGGTCAGCGGGCGATCCGGGAGGGAGTCCAGCACGCTCATGGTCGACAGTACGGGCTCGTCCAGAAGGCGCTTCCGAACGTTCCCTCGCGGCGAGGCCGCTTCCGAACGTTCCCTCGCGGCGAGGCCGCTTCCGAAACTTCTTGCCACAGCGCGCGGCAGGGACGCCCATGCGCCGACTCGATCGGGTCGAGCGGGCCGTCGTCGCGCTGACGGCGCTGGCCGTCCTCGCCCGGCTGGTCGGCATCGGGGCGCGCCCGTTCCACTGGGACGAGGCCCGGGTCGGCTACTGGACGCTCCGCTCGCTCGAAACGGGCGTCTACGAGTACCGTCCCGTCGCCGGCGGGCCGTTCCTCTACGTCGTCGGCCGACAGCTGTTCGCGCTCGGGCTCACGAGCGACGCCGCCGCCCGACTCCCCGTCGCGCTGATCGGCGGCCTGCTCCCGCTCGCCGCGTTACTGTTCCGGCGGGCGACGGATCGGGAGTCCCACGGCGGCCTCTCCGGGACCGAGAGCGTCGCGCTCGCGGGGCTGCTCGCGTTCGCGCCGCCGCTGCTGTACTACTCTCGCGTCCTCCGGGGCGACCTGCCGCTAGCGGCGTTCTCGCTGGCCGCCGTCGGCTTCGCGTGGCGCGCGTGGGACCGGGACAGCCACCGTTCGCTGTACGCCGCGGCCGCGGCGGTCGGGCTCGCACTCACCACCTCGGGGTTCGTGGTCGCGGTGCTCGGCTGCTGGCTGCTCGCTGCCGTTCTCACGCTCGACGAGGCACGCGTCCGGGGCGAGGGTTCGGGCGCACTCCGCGAGCGCGTCCGCTCGGTCGCCGACAGGATCGCGTCGGGGTCCGTCGCGCTGCTCCGCGCCGCCGCGATCACGGTCGTCGTCACGATCGCGTTCTACCTCCCGCGAGGGCGGATCGACCTCGGCGATCCGGCGACGCTGCTGACGGCGCTCGAAGCCGGCACCGTCGGCGCGGGAAAGCGGTTCCTCTCGGTCCGCGTCCTCGGCCGGCACGCGCCGCCGACGTACACCAACGACCACGCGCTGCTCCCGTTCGTCGCCGGGACTGCCGAGGTGCTGCTGGCGGCGGCGCTACCGGTCGTCGCCCTCGCCGTCTGGGGGTTCTTCCGGGAGCGCTACGCCGGGCGGTCGCGGCCGCTGGTGAACTTCGCCGCCTACTGGGCCGGCGCGGGGCTGCTACTGTTCCCCGTCGCGTCGGAGGTGAACGAACCGTGGCTCGCGGTTCACGTCCTCGCGCCGGCGACGATCCCCGCCGCCGTCGGGCTGGCGGCGCTGTGGCGGACGGCAGCCGAGAGCGTCACCGTCGGCGACGCCGCCCGGGTCGCGGCTGCGCTACTGCTCCTCTCGGCCGTCGGCGTCCACTCCGGCGCCGTGATCGCGGGCGAGGTGTACGACGACCCCGCGGCCGGCGACGCGCTCCCGGGGGGCGCCCAGCCGGGGGCCGAGTACCGGACGGGCCTGAGCGCGATAGAGGGGGCTGTCGCCGGAAGCGACGGGACGAACGTGCTCTACGTCGGTGAGTCGCTCACCGTCGACGACGAGACGGTGCTCGATCAGCCGCCGGTGCCTGAGCGGGCACGCGACGCGTTCAGCACCCGGCTCCCGCTGTCGTGGTACGTCGAACGCGCCGGCGCGGGGACCGAGAGCGTCGCTTCGCCGTCGGCGATGTCCGCCTCGGCGCCGCCGGTGGTCGTCACGACGTCCGAACACCGGCTCGCGGTCGACGACCGGCTGTCGGGCTACGAGTCGTACACGATCGAACAGGGGCTCACGAACCGACGGCTGATCGTGTTCGTTGCGGCCTGAAACGGGGGGAGAACGTCCGAGCGGGTCGTGATAGGCTACCGGAAGCCCATCGCTTCGATCTGTTCTTGATAGCGGTTCCGGATGGTGACCTCCGTAACCTGCGCTACGTCGGCAACTTCGCGTTGGGTCTTCTTCTCGTTACAGAGCAGCGAGGCGGCGTAGATGGCCGCGGCAGCGAACCCGGTCGGGGATTTGCCCGAGAGCAGCCCCTGTTCGGCGGAGACGTCGATGATCTCGGTGGCCTTCGACTGGACCTCCTCGCTCAGGCCGAGTTCGGAGGCGAACCGCGGGACGAACTGCTTGGGGTCGACGGGCTTGAGTTCGAGACCGAGCTCCTGGGAGATGTAGCGGTAGGTGCGGCCGATCTCCTTCTGTGGGACGCGAGAGACCTCCGCGACCTCGTCGAGGCTGCGCGGGATCCCCTCCTGCCGACAGGCGGCGTACAGTGCCGCGGTCGCGACGCCCTCGATCGACCGGCCGCGGATCAGGTCCTCGTTGAGCGCGCGGCGATAGATCACCGACGCGACCTCGCGGACGGAGCGGGGGACGCCCAGCGCGGAGGCCATCCGGTCGACCTCCGAGAGCGCGAACTGGAGGTTCCGCTCGCCGGCGTCCTTCGTCCGGATGCGCTCCTGCCACTTCCGCAGGCGGTGCATCTGGCTGCGCTTCTCGGAGGAGAGCGACCGACCGTAGGCGTCCTTGTCCTTCCAGTCGATCGTCGTCGTCAGCCCGCGATCGTGCATCGTCTCCGTGATCGGCGCGCCCACTCGGGACTTGCTCTGGCGCTCGGAGTGGTTGAACGCCCGCCACTCCGGGCCGCGGTCGATCTGGCGCTCGTCGAGCACCAGCCCGCAATCGTCGCAGACAAGTTCGCCCTGGTCGTCGTCGGTGACGACCTCGTCGGACCCACACTCCGGGCAGGTGAGAACCTCGTCGGCCGACTCGTCCTCCTCCTCGGACTCCCGCTGTCGCTCCCGGCTGGGACGTTCCATTAAAAGGTTTCTGGTGACCCCGACAGATAAGACTTTTTCCGTCCTCGTTCTGGGCACAGAACTAATCGATAGACGGAGCGCCGTCCGGAGATTCTCGCCGCATCTCACCCCTCGGCCGGAAGGGGCGGTAGTCGACGGTTTGTGATTACTACTGCGTATTGAGAAAGATTTTTGCATAACCAGTAGCTATTGAGACGTATGAGCACGAGCCCCACGCGCGTCGAATCGGCAGTCGACTCCTGTCGCCCGTCGAACGTCGAGCCCGTCGAACTCGCGGCGTCGTCGCTGTCGACGACTGCCCCGGAGTACCTACGGGAGCTGAAGGCCGAACTCGCCGCCGAAGGCTACCAGCCCGCTGAGCTCACCGTCTCGGCCTGCTTCGCGGAGGACTGCTCGCTGGCGACACAGCAGGAGGCCGACCGGCTCCGCGACGTGATTCGAGCGGGCGCGTTCCTCGGCGTCGGCGTCGTCCGCGTCGAGATCGAGGACGTGAGCGACCCCGGGAAAGTCCGCCCGGCGCTGGAGGCACTCGAAGAGCGCGCCCGCCGGGAAGGCGTCAGCCTTTCGGTCGACGGCCTCGACGTGGCGGCCTGAATGGGCAAACGGGCGCTGGCCGAACGACTCCACGGGCTCGCGGGCTTTCGCGACCCCGACGTGACCCTCGAACAGTACCCGACGCCGCCGGATCTCGCAGCACACCTTCTCCACCTCGCGGGTCTCCAGGGCGACATCGCCGGCCGGACAGTACTCGACCTCGGCGCCGGCACGGGACTGCTCGCACTCGCGGCCGCCTGTCGCGATCCCACCCGCGTGGTGGGGCTCGAACGCGACGCCGACGCGCTCGCGGTCGCCCGCGAGAACGAGCGCGCAGTCGCCGCCGGAACGCCCGTCGACTGGCTCCGCGCCGACGCGACCCACCCGCCACTCCCCGCGGACTCTGTCTCGACGGTCGTGACGAACCCGCCGTTCGGCGCCCAGTCGGGCAACGAGGGCGCCGACCGGGCGTTTCTCCGGACCGCGGCGTCGGTCGCGGGCGTCTCCTACTCGATCCACAACGCCGGGAGCCAGGCGTTCGTCGAGTCCTTCGCCGCCGACGAGGGCGGCGACGTGACCCACGCCTTCGCCGCGGAGTTCGAGATCCCCCGGCTGTACGACCACCACGAGCGCGAGCGGGCGGAGATCGAGGTCGAGGTATTCCGGATCGAGTGGGCCTAGTCGGGACGGCCCGGGATCCAGAACCGGCCGACGCATAGTTCGTCCGCTGCGAGCCAGAGTCCGGCCGACAGCAGCGCGTACCCCAGCACCAGCAACGCGCCGTTGGAGAACGTCACACAGTCGCCGACGGTGACGCCGATGCGGACGCCGCTCCGGAACACGCCCACACCCCGGTCGGCCAGCCCGCAGCCCCCGCCGAACGCCGTGACCGGCGCCGCGACGACCAGCACGACCCCCGAGACCGCGAGCGACGCCTTCTCACCGGCGCGGCGACGAACCGCGAGCACCAGCCCGACCGCCGCGAGGCTGACGGCCGCGACCGGGAGCGGTGACGCGGAGTCCGGGCCGACCGCCGCAGCGGAGAGCCCGACCGAGAGCGCGATCGCGGCGAGTTCGGCAGCCACGACCGCAGTCGCTCCCACGAACGCGAGCGTGACCCGCGTGGGGAGCCCCGTGGACCGAGACACGTCACTGAATCGTTCAGTCAGTACCCTAACTGTTTCGGGCCGGTGTGGATCGTCGGAGCTATTTGACGACGGGCCGGGGGGCCGAACATGGACGAGACGTTCCTCGACATGCTGGACCGCAACGCCGACCACGCCGCGGCGTTCGACGACCGATTCGACGAGCTCCAGCACGGACAGCAGCCGGACGCGGTGACGGTCTGCTGTTCGGACTCCCGGGTGCTACAGGACCACATCTGGGGGAACGACGAGCCGGGCCACCTGTTCAGCTGTGGCAACATCGGGAACCGCGTCGTCCAGCGGACCGACGCCGGCCCGCGCGTCTCCGGCGACGTGCTCTACCCGCTGGCACACACCGACACTGACCTCGCCGTCGTGCTCGGCCACACTGGCTGCGGGGCGGTGACGGCGACGTACGACCACCTCACCGACGGCGTCTCGGAGCCGGCAGGGATCGAACACTGCATCGACCTGCTCGCGCCGGGGCTGGAGCCGGGCGTCGAGACGCTCCCGGACGGGCTGGAGAACGACGAGGCTGTGAACCGGCTCGTCGAGTACAACGTCGATCGGCAGGTCGAGTTCCTGCTCGACAGCGACGACGTCGACGGGAGCGTGCAGGTCGTCGGCGCGGTGTACGACTTCCAAGACGTGTACGACGGCCGACGGGGCGAGGTCCACGTGATCAACGTCGACGGCGAGACCGACCCCGAATGCCTCCGCGATCGCCACCCGGCGATCGACTCGCGGGTGGACCGGCTCTGGACGTACTGAGTCCGAAAACGATCAGAGATCGACGCGGTCGCCGATCTCGACCAGCTCCAGCGCTCGCGGGTGCTCGAAGGAGTCGACGTGCTCGTGGAGCGCGGTCGGGTCGGCGGTGAGCCCCTTCCACATGTCCCAGTGGGTCGGCAGTAGTCGGTCGACCCGGAGCGCGCTCGCGGCCTCGACGGCCTCCCCCTCGTCGTTGTACCACTTGGTGTACTTGGGCTCCCGCGTCTCCTTGTCCGGGATCATCCCCGCGCTCCCGAACGCGACGATCCCGAGGTCGATGTCGAACTCCCGACCCAACCGCTCGAAGGAGTCCGCCGGCCGGGAGTCGCCGGGGTGGATCACCGTCCCGGCGTCGTGTTCGAACACGTACCCCACCGGGTGCTCGGCGTCGGGATCGTTCACTTCGACGACGTGGACCGTGAACTCGCCCACCTCCAGTACGTCGCCCTCGGCGACCTCTTGGAACTGATCGCCGTCGAGCGCCCAGCGATCCTCCCAAGTTTGGTTCTCGCGTGCGGCCGCGAGCGACGCGTCGGGGGCGACGAAGGGCGCGCCCGTGGCTTCGAGGATCGGCGCCTGCGACTCGCCGTGGACGTGGTCGCTGTGCTCGTGGGTCGCGAACACCGCGTCGGCGTCGGTCACGTCCGCGGGATCGAACGGGACGGGAATCATCCGAACCGTCCGCGGTGGGTCGCCGGTGCCGAGGTACGGGTCGACGAACAGTGTCGTCCCCTCGCTCCCCTTCAACACGAACCCGTTACAGCCGAGATACCAGACTGCGACGGAGTTCGGGTCGGCCGACTCGATCGCGCGAGGGAGCCAGTCGCCCCAGTCGCTCGTAGTCATGGGCGGGAATGGGGCCGGGCGTCCCATAGCCGTTGTGCCACACCCCCCGAAGATACTCAAGGGCGGACCGTGTGATTTCGTATCATGCGACCCTCCACACGCGACACCGCCGCGTTCGCCGAGATGTGCCACGCCATGGAGCACGCCGCGGGCGCCGTCGCCGACGGCGCCGGCCGGGAGCTGTTCGACGGGTAGCCCCCACTCGACTTTGCCGCTCGGGACACGCCGAGAGCGACTCCAGGGAGCCTCGGTTTCGACTCACCGGGACGCTGAGCCCCGCGGTCGACGCTGCGGAGCCACAGCAGCCGTTCGGGGCTGTGCGACCGAACGCATGGTCGCCCCCTCACTGACGGGACCGAAACCCCGAAACCCGCCGCCGGCCTCCGCCCGATAATGGAGTCGGGCCGGATCGACGTTTCGACACTCGACGGACCGTTCGACCTGCAGTCGACCCTGGAGAGCGGGCAGAGCTACCTCTGGGAGCGCGCCGACGGCGACGGCTACACCGAGTCCGCCGCCCACGGCGGCGACGCGTGGTACGAAACCGTCCTCCCGTCGACGCCCGGGCTGGTCGACCAGCCCACGGTCGTCCGCGCCCGGCAGCGCGGCAGTGTCGACGCCGGGACGATCGAGTGGGAGGCCGGCGGCGTTCCGGCGGACGCAGGCGGTGACGGGCCCGCGGCGCCGACCGAGTCGGTCGACGGCGAGTCGATCCTCACGCACCTGCTCCGGCTCGACGACGACCTCACGGCGATCTACGACGCGACCGACGACGGCGCGTTGCTCTCGCGGGCGTACGACCGCTACCGCGGGCTGCGGCTCGTCCGGGACCCTGCCTTCCCCTGCCTGATCTCGTTCATCTGTTCGGCGCAGATGCGCGTGAGCCGGATCTTCGGGATGCAGCGGTCGCTCCGGGAGAGCTACGGCACGCCGGTCGAGCTGGGCGACCGAACGCTGTACGCCTACCCGACGCCCGAGGCGCTGGCCGCGCGGACCGAGGACGAACTGCGGGAGCTGAGTCTGGGCTACCGCGCGCCGTACGTCCAGCGCACCGCCGAGATGGTGGCGTCGGGCGAGGCCCACCCCGACGACGCGCGCGGCCTGCCGTACGAGGAGGCCCGGGAGGCGCTCACCCAGTTCGTCGGCGTCGGCGACAAGGTGGCCGACTGCGTGCTGCTGTTCTCTCTGGGCTACCTGCAGGCGATCCCGCTGGACACGTGGATCCAGACGGCGATCGGCGACTACTTCCCCGACTGCGAGGGCGGCAACTACGCCGAGACCTCGCGGGCGATCCGGGACCGCCTCGGCGCCGGGCTGGCCGAGCGCGAAGAGCCGTTCGGCGAGAGCGGCCCCGACGCGTACGCGGGCTACGCCCAGACGTACGTGTTCCACCACCTCCGGACCGACGGCGACTGATCCCGTCGTTTACGAGAGCGGAGCTCTCGTTCGCCAACCAGAACGCGGAGCGTTCTGGTGACGGCACGCAGCCAGCCGGCGTGGGTGACTGATTTCGCCGAATCGGCGACACCCTCGCCCACCCGAACTGTCAAGCCGTCGTCCGCCGAAGCGACGCGCATGTCCGACACACCGTACGGCGAGTGGAACTCTCCCGTCGCCGCGGCCGACGTGGCCGCCGACACGCTCCGTTTCGGCCCCGTCGCAGTGGACGACGGCAGCGTCTACTGGCTGGAACGACGACCCGACGAGGAAGGAAGAGGTGTCGTCGTCCGGGCGGACGGCGACGGCAGCGATCCCGTCGAAGTGACCCCGGACGACGCCGACGTGCGCACGCTGGTCCACGAGTACGGCGGCGGCGACTTCGCGGTGCAGGACGGCACCGTGTTCTACGCCGCGTTCGACGATCAGCGACTCTACCGGCTCGATCCCGACGGCGAGCCCGAACCGATCACCCCAGAGCCGGAGACCGAACGCGGTCAGCGCTACGCCGACGTGGAGGTATCCCCCGACGGCGAGCGCCTCTACGCGGTCCGGGAGCGCCACGAAGGTGACGACGCCGAGGACGTGGTCAACGAGCTCGTCACGCTGCCCGCGGACGGCAGCGAGGCGCCCGCGGTCGTCGCGTCGGGCCACGACTTCTACTCGTTCCCGCGGCTCGACCCCGACGGCGAGCGCCTCGCGTGGACGACGTGGGACCACCCGCGGATGCCGTGGGACGGCACCGAACTCCACGTCGCCGACGTGGGCGACGACAGCTCCCTCTCCGGGGAGCGCGTGGTCATGGGTGGCCCCGAGGAGTCGGTGTTCCAGCCCGGCTGGAGCCCGGACGGTCGGCTCCACGCCGTCTCGGACCGGACGGGCTGGTGGAACCTCTACGAACTCGACGCCGCGGGCGACGACGAGCCCCGGAACCGAACGCCCGAGGACGCGGAGTTCGGCGTCCCGCAGTGGTCGTTCGGCTCGGCGACGTACGCGTTCCTCGAAGACGGCCGCGTCGCGGTGCTCCGCAACAGCGACGGCGAGTGGTCGCTCTGCCTGCTCGACGAGGACGACGAACTGCGAGCGGCCGATCTCCCGTTCTCGGCGTACCCCCACGCCCGGATCGCGACCGACGGCGGGGCGCTGGCGTTCGTCGCCGGCGGACCGACGACGCCCGGGACGGTCGCCCGCTGGACGCCCGGCGACGGCGAGCCAACCGCCCTCCAGCAGTCGTTCTCGCTCGACCTCGACGCGGGAATGGTCGCCGAGCCCGAACACGTCGACGTGCCCACGCGGGACGGCGAGACGACCCACGCCTACTACTATCCGCCGACGAACGCCGACGAACGCGCGCCCGAGAGCGAAGATCCGCCGCTGGTGACGATGGTCCACGGCGGTCCGACGAGCCAGACCCTGCCCGTCGCGAACCTCGCGATCCAGTACTACACCACCCGGGGCTTCGCAGTCGCGGACGTGAACTACCGCGGCTCGACGGGGTACGGCCGCGACTACCGCGACGCGCTGCAGGGCGAGTGGGGCGTGCTCGACACCGCCGACGTGGTCGACACCGCGGAGTACCTCGCAGAGACCGGCCGTGCGGACCCGGACCGCCTCGCGATCACCGGCGGCAGCGCCGGCGGCTACGCGGTGCTCTGTGCGCTTTCGTTCCACGACACGTTCGACGCCGGCGCGAGCCACTACGGCGTCGCCGACCTCGAAGCGCTCGCGACGGGCACCCACAAGTTCGAGTCGCGCTACCTCGACGGGCTGGTCGGCCCGCTGCCCGAGGCGCGGGAAATCTACGAGGACCGCTCGCCGGCGTTCCACGCCACGGAGATCGACGCGCCGCTGCTGCTGCTGCAGGGCGGCGAGGACCGCGTGGTCCCCCAAGAGCAGGCCGAGGACATGGTGGACGCGCTGGTGGAGACCGAGACACCCTACGCCTACGCGCTGTTCCCCGAGGAGCGTCACGGCTTCCGGACCGCGGAAGCGAGTCGGCGGGCGCTCGAACTCGAACTCGCGTTCTACGGGGAGACGTTCGGCTTCGAGCCAGCCGACGAGATCCCCGAGATCAAGCTCCACGAGGGGCAGCGCTCGGTTCGGCGGGTGGAGTAGCGCGGATCCGAGAAGGTAACTTTGCGGCCGTTCAGAGCGTCAGCGTCGCGTCGGGCATGTTCCGGAACGCGGTCTCGTACCCCTCGTGCCGGGAGACCGCCGGCGGCGTGCCGACGCTGATCGTGAGTTCGTCGCCGGACGCGACGCCGTCGACGACCGCGCCGTAGTGGACGCCGAAATCTGGGTCGAGCCACTTGTAGAGGTAGTCGTCGAACACCGTCTCGCCGTCGCGGGACAGCGTCGCCGACAGCGACATCAGCGGCAGCGGAAAGCGGTTGTACGGCGTGCGTGGCGAGACGGCGAGATACTGCTGATCCTCGTCGGCCTCGAAGCGCGCTGCGTCGTCGAGGCGCTGGACCGCCATTACGGCGTCGCCGCTCTCGGTCCTCCCGTGGCTCGTCCCGGGCAGATCCTCGACGGCCGGCGCCTGCCTGATGGGCACCATCTCCATCTCCATCGGCTTGACGGCGCCGAGGCTCCCCTGTTTGGCCTCGGGGATGTCGGTGAACGGCACCTCCTGCAGTTCGGAGCGCTGGTAGTCGATCGTGAACTCGAACTCGGCCGAGCCGGCCTCCGCCAGCGAGCCGGTACGGCGGCTGCTCCCCTCGCCGACCGTGACGGTCACGTCGTACTCGCCCTGCTCGGGGAGTTCGACGTTGTCGCCGAAGTGAAAGCCCATGTTCTGGGAGAGCATCGCCCAGGGGTTGAGCCCGCTGACGACCGACTCGCCGTCGCGGGTCACCTCCACCGAGGGGTTCACGTCTGAGGGGACGACCCCCGTCTCGCTGTGCCAGACGAACGGCATGAGGTGGAGCGCGTCGTCCGAGCCCACCTCGACCTGCGTGGTGTCGCTGCCGGTGATCGTCCAGAAGCGGTGGGGGTAGCTGTACGTGAGCGCACAGCTGTAGCCACCGTCGCTGGCCATCCCACCCATCAGCATCCCCTCGGTGTGGGTGGGATAGTAGACGCCGTCGGGGCGGTTCTCCACCAGCGGCGGCTCGCGGTTGCCCGACTGGAGTTCGAACCCGAGACAGCCGGCGGTACCGACGGCGCCGGCGGCGCCGATACCCGCGAGGAACGACCGGCGGGACGGCCTACGCATGCGCCACCTCCGCGTCCTCGGCGGGCTCGGGGTTCGCGGGCGGGAGCGCGCGCAGCGAGCGCGGCGGCACGAGGTAGTTCCCCCGGCGAACCGTGTTGATGTACTGGAGGATCCCGTTGTTCGTGCGCTGGCCGACCGCGGAGTTGCGGTCGACCTCCTCGCCGTTCATCGCTTCGCGGGTCGTGACGAAGTCGGCGATCTCGCGCTGCAGCGAGAGGAAGTGGACCCCGGCGCGGCCCTGATCGGTCGAGTCGAAGTCCCGGCGCAGGATGATCGGCGCGTCGTCCTCGCGGACGTCGACCATCTTCTGCCCGTGGCCGACGACGCCGTCGCTCCGGGCGCTGTCCATCGGGTCGGCGCAGTCGTCCATCCGCGGATCGGTGCCGAGGTTCTCGCCGGCGTCCTCGACCACGTCGTTGTTCGCGTGGTGCGGGCAGAACATCTTCGCGACGCGCTGCTTCCGGGTGTCCTGCTCGTACCACTGGTTCAGGTTCAGCGTCAGCGTCGAGAGCTGCTGGGTCGTGCCGCCGGCGAAGGGGCCCTCCTGGATCGTCACGCGATCCTCGGTGGGCTGGTTCCCCTCGTAGGCGGACTCGAACCCCATGTACAGCGGGGCGTCTTCGGGCACCGGTCCGTCGTCGGGCACGCCGTCGACGTCCTGATTCTCGGCGGGCAGCCCGTCACCGATGAAGCCGGTGCGGCGCTCCCGGATCGAGAACGCGTCGGTCAGCGCGGCGTCGGGTTGGGAGACGCCGTTGAGCTCGTCGATCTCGCCCTTCAGCGCCTCCTCGGCGCCCATCACGACCTCGCCGTAATCGCTCGCGAGGTGCACGATCGCGTCGGGGTCGTCGGGGTTCGGGTTCTCGAAGGAGGCGAGCGCCCGCGGCTCGGGTAAGTCGACGCTCTCTGGTAGGTCGGCGTCGAAGCGGTCGAAGTAGTACGGCGAGTAGCTGACCGTCAGCAGCAGCCCTGCAGCCGAGCGCTCGTAGGCGCGCTCGACGCCGGCAAGCGCCGTTTCGACGGCCTCGCGCTCGGCGTCGGTCGGCGTCCCCTCACCGTAGTCCAGCGGGAGCAGCACGCGGTGGCGCGGGTGGTGGTTGTTCCCCTCGTCGGTGGTCGGGAGGAACTCGTTCCAAGCGTGCTGGCGCGCCGGGAACGCGGCGTCGGGCTCCTCGGGTCCTCGCGGCACGTCGATCTCCGGCCCCCGGTTCAGGCAGGCCGACAGCGCCGCCGCGCCGCCGATCGCGACGGCGGACTTGACGAACTCGCGGCGGTCGATCCCGTGGGAGTCGCTCATACTCACGGTAAGGGATCGACGGGAAAGTGGGTTCTGGTGCGGCTCTCGAAACGGCGCGGAGACCGGCGCTATCCGTCGAGTAGCTCGTCGACCAGTCGCGTGAAGCGGTCGACGAGTCGGTCGCTCGCGTCGGGGTCGACCGTCGCGAGCAGCGACCGCGTGCGCTCGGGATCGACGAGCGAGAGGTGGACCCGGCCGCGATCGTCGCGGCGTTGTTCGACCAGCCCGGCGTCGCGGAGGCGATCGACGTGGTAGGAGAGCGTGCTCCGGGCGACGTCGAGCCGGTCCGCCAGCGCCGCAGCGGGCGTCTCTCCCGTGAGCAGCGCCGCGAGGATCGCTCGGGCGGTCTCCCGCCGGGCCAGCGCGATCCGCTCGCGTTCGCGTTCGTCGTACCCCGGGGGGAAGTAGTGGGTGCGGCCGTACCACTCGTCGGCGACGACGCTGCCCGAACGACGGAGCCGACGCAGGTGGTACTGGAGCTGGCCGGTCGCGAGATCGAGCTCCCGGCCCAGCGCGCTGGCGTGCCGGCCCGGGTGGTTCCGGACGTGCTCGAGCAGTCGCTCACGGACCTCGCTCATCGCTCGTCCCCTCCGTTCCGGTCCCCGTCGCGCTCGCCCCCGTCGGCACGGATCGCGTCCGAGTACGCCGGCTTGCCGACGAGGTAGACGGCCGCGATCACCAGTGCCGCCATCGACACGTCGAGTGCGTGTTCCAGCGTGTGGTGGAGCCCCGGGCCGACGGCGCCGAGGTAGGCGCCCACGCCGATCGCACTGCGGGCGAGCAGCGTCGACAGCGCCAGCGCGACCAGCAGGTAGCGCCGCGAGCGCCGCCGGACGAACGCCGCGATCGCGAGGCCGGCGACGACGGCAGTCAGCGCGGCGGCCACTGAGAGCAGGACGAACATCGTGGGGTCCTGCCCGTGGACGCCGGCCGCCAGCGGAGGAAGCATCAGGCGCCGTTAGCGCCTCGACGGGCATACGCCTCACGGTGGCGGTGGGGAAGCGACGGCGACTCACCGGCAACCGTGCCGGTCCGTACCAACCAATATGGTCCTCCGACCCAACCGACGGGTATGTCCGAACACGAGGTGACGGCGACCGTCGACGGGACGACCGAGACGGCGACCGTCGAGGCCAGACGGCTGCTGGTCCACGCGCTCCGGGAGGACTGGGGGTACACCCAGCCCACCGTCGGCTGCGAGTCCGGGAAGTGCGGCGCCTGCACCGTCGAGCTGGACGGCGAGATCGCCAAGTCCTGCTGCGTGCTCGCGGTGCAGGCCGACGGCGCCGAGATCACCACTGTCGGCGGGATCGAGGGGGCACCCGAGGGGCTCAGCGAGACCGACGAGACCGCTCCCGAACCCGGCGCCGACGCCGACTTGGGCCCGGTCCAGCGCAGCTTCCACGAGGAGCACGGGCTCCAGTGTGGCTACTGCACGCCGGGGATGGTGCTCCGGAGCCGCGACCTGCTCGCGGACAACCCCGACCCCGACCGCGAGGAGATCCGCGAGGGGCTGAAGGGGAACGTCTGTCGCTGCACGGGCTACGAGAACGTCGTCGACGCCGTCGAGGCCGCCGCGGCGAAGCTCGAACCGATCGAAACCGACGGCGCCAGGTGCGAGTCGGCGGGAGACGGTGACGACCCGGCATCTGGGGGTGGGGACTGATGTTCCCGCCGCGGTTCGACTACGAGCGCCCCGACTCGCTCGACGACGCCCTCGACGCGCTCGCGGCCCCCGACGCGGTCCCGCTCGCGGGCGGACACGACCTGGTTCCGCTGCTCAAGGCCCGCGAACGCGACCCCGAAACGGTCGTCGATCTCGGGGGGCTCGGGGAACTTCGCGGCGTCGGGCGTGTCGCCGTGGACGACGCCGACGGCGCGACCGAACGAATCTCGATCGGCGCGCTCACGACCGACGCCGAGCTGCTCGACGCCGAGCCGGCGGGCATCGACGTGCTGCTCGACGCCACGGCGGCGGTCGGCGACGCCCAGATCCGCAACCGCGGCACCGTCGGCGGGAACCTCGCCGCGGCCCACCCCGCGAGCGACATCCCGGCGGCGACCGTCGCCGCGGACGCCACGCTCCACCTCGTCGGCCCTGACGGCGACCGAACAGTCCCAGCCGAGGGGTTCGCGACCGGCGACCACGAGACCGTCCGGGAGGACGACGAACTGCTGACTCGGATCTCGATCCCGCTCGCTTCCGACGCTAGTGGCGGCTACGCGCGGGAGACCCACCCCTCGACGGGGTACGCGTCGGTCGGCGTCGCCGCGCGGCTCCGGGTCGTCGACGGCAGCGTAGCCGACCCACGGGTCGCGGCCGTGGGCCTGTGTGACGCGCCGGTCCGGCTCAGGGCGGTCGAGCGCGAACTCGACGGTGCCGATGCGGGTTCGCCGGTCGACAGCGTTACCGACGCCGCGGCGAAGGCGGGCGATCGCGTGGACGGTCCCGTTCGCGAGGATCACGTCGTCTCGGCCGAGCAGCGCCGGACACTGCTGTCAGCGTGTGCCGAGGATGCCGTTACCGAGGCGGTCGCTCGCGCCGTCGGCCGGGAGGGGGTGGCACCATGAGCGGCGAGGAGAGCGTCATCGAGGCCGAGGGGTCGGTGCCGACGACCGCCGACGCCGGCACAGCAGAAGGCGGGGAGGGGATCGGCCACAGCCCGCTGCGTCGCGAGGACGCCCGCGCGCTCCGCGGGGAGACGACGTACACCGACGACTTCGGGCAGGAGGCCGCCGCGCTCGCGTTCGTCCGGAGCCCGCACGCTCACGCACGCGTGGAGGAAATCGACACCGACGCGGCTGAGGCGGTCGACGGCGTGGTTGCTGTCTACACGTGGACGGATCTGGCCGACAGCGACGCGCCGATGCGACTTCCGGTCCGGACGGAGCCGCTGGACTGCGAGGTGCCGGGTCATCCCGTCCTCGCCGCCGACCGCGTTCGCTACGACGGGCAGCCCGTCGCCGCGGTGGTCGCGCGGGACCGCTACGCCGCCGCCGACGGCGTCGAGGCAGTCGACGTGGCGTACGATCCCCTCGGCGTGGAGACCGACCCGCGCGCCGCCGCCGACGAGGACGCCCCGACGCTGTTCGACGAGGCGCCGGACAACGTCGCCGCGGTCGGCGAACTCGGCGACCGGGAAGCGACCGACCGCGCGTTCGCCGAGGCCGCGGAGATCGTCAGCGTCGATCTGGAAAACAACCGCCTGATCCCCAGCGCGCTCGAACCGCGCGCGGCGATGGCCGAGTACGATCGCACCGAGGGGTTCACGGTGACGATGAGCAGCCAGTCGCCCCACGGCCACCGGCGGAAGCTCTCGCACACGCTCGGGGAGCCGGAACGCCAGATACGGGTGATCTCGCCCGACGTCGGCGGCGGGTTCGGGCACAAGGGCCACCACCACCCCGGCGAAGCGATGGCCGCCTGGGCCGCCCGCGAACTCGGCGAGGCGGTGAAGTGGACCGCCACGCGCTCGGCGAACTACCGCGAGGGGGCCCACGGTCGCGACCATCGGACGACCGCCGAACTCGCGCTCGATTCGGACGGTCGCTTTCTCGGCCTGCGGGCGGACACGTACGCCGGGATCGGCGGCTACGCACTCGGCGGCGGCGGCGCGATGCCGGGCTGGTACGGCCGGCTGCTCGCGAGCCAGTACGAGGTTCCCGCGATCTACTGCCGGTCGCGCTGCGTGTTCACGACGACGGCGCCGGTCCACTCCTACCGCGGCGCGGGCCGGCCCGAGGCGGTGTACGTCACCGAGCGCCTCGTGGACGTGGCCGCCGACGAATTGGGCGTCGACCCCATCGAGCTCCGGCGGCGGAACCTGATCGACGCCGACGACTTCCCCCACGAGACCGCGGTCGGCGCGACGTACGACAGCGGGAACTACGAGCCCGCGCTCAACGAGGCGGCCGAGGCGGTCTCGGAACACCCGAGCGGCGGCGAGCGCGACGACGACGGACGCTTGCGGGGTGTGGGCGTCGCGGGCTACGTCGAGAGCACCGGCGGCGGCTTCGAGAGCGGCGTCGTGCGCGTCCACCCAGACGGCGGCGTGACGGTTTCGGCGGGCACCCACGACCACGGACAGGGTCACGGCACGATCTACGCCCAGATCGTCGCCGAGGAGCTCCCGGTCGGACCGGGAGAGATCGAGGTCGTCGAGGGTGACACCGACAAAGTTCCTACCGGGACGGGGACGTTCGGCTCCCGGAGCACGGTCGTCGGCGGCAACGCGGTGGCCGAGAGCGCCGCCGACGTGCTGCAGAAGGCCGAACGGATCGCCGCCCACGAGCTCGACGCCGCGCCCGACGAAATCGAGCAGACCGAGTCGGGGTTCCGTGCCGACGGCGACCGCTGCTCGTTCGCCGACGTGGCCGACGCCGCCTACGGCCGAGGGCTCCCCGCGGGGCTCTCGCCGGGGCTGGAGGCCACGACGTTCTACGAACTCGACGACACTGCCTACACGTTCGGTAGCCACGCGGTCGCGGTAGCGGTCGATCCCGAGACCGGCGAGTTCGAGATCGAACGCTACGTCGCAGTCGACGACTGCGGGGTCCGAGTGAACCCCCGGATCGTCGAGGGACAGGTCCACGGCGGCGTCGCACAGGGGCTCGGGCAGGCCCAGTCCGAGCGGGCGACGTACGGCGCGGACGGCACGCTGGCGGCGGCGACGATGCTCGACTACGCGCTCCCGCGGGCTGGTGACCTGCCCGACATCGAGACGCGGGCGAGGGAGACGCCGAGCCCGGAGAACGAGCTGGGCGTGAAAGGCATCGGCGAGGCCGGCACGATCGCGGCGCCGCCGGCGCTGGTGAACGCGGTCGCCGACGCGGTCGGCGTCGACCACCTCGACATGCCGCTCACGCCGGAGCGGGTCCGGGCGGCAGAAGAGGGCTGAGCGCGCCGCTCAGTCGTCGGCGAGCGGGGCGCCGTGTTCGGTTTCGGGCTTGTTTCGCAGACACGCCGAGAGGTGGCCGTTCCCGTGGTCGGTCTCCTCGGGCTCGTCCTTCTCGCAGGGCGTGGTGAACGTCGACAGCTCGTTTTCGGCGGTCTCGACGTCGCCGCTCGTGAGCGCGTCGAGCGCGCGGTCGACGATCGCCTCGGCTTCGTCGTCCGCGAGCGTCTCGGGCAGGTCGAACTCGATCCGGATCTGTGACTCGACGGTCTCGTCGTCGACGACCGAGGGCTCCTCGTCCGGCGGCGCGAGCGCCTGTCGGATCCCCTCGGGGTCGATCTCGCCGGCCTGAACCTTGTCCCGGAACGTCAGCAACGCGCGCCAGTCCTCCTGCTCGACGTCGTACTCGTCGGACTGGATCACCATGTGACAGCGCGTGTGGAACTTACAGCCCGACGGCGGGGAGATGGGGCTGGGGACGGTCCCCTTCAGTTCGATGTTCTCGCGCTGGTCGGAGGGGTCCGGCCGCGGGATCGCCGACAGCAACGCCTCGGTGTAGGGGTGCTGGGGGTTGGTGAACACCTCGTCGGTGTCGCCGATCTCGACGATCTCGCCGAGGTACATCACCGCGACGCGGTCACAGACCTCCCGGACGACGCTCATGTCGTGGCTGATGAACAGCATCGAGAGGCCGAACTCCTCCTGAATGTCGTTCAGCAGCGAGAGGATCTCCGCACGGATCGACACGTCGAGCGCGGAGACGGGCTCGTCGGCCACGATGAACTCGGGGTTGAGCACGAGCGCGCGGGCCAGCGCGATGCGCTGTTTCTGCCCGCCGGAGAACTCGTGGGGGTAGCGGTCGTAGTAGTCCGCTTCGAGCCCGACGCGTTCGAGCAGATCCTCGACGATCTCCCGGCGGCGCTGTTTGTCGGTCATCCCGTGGACCATCAGCAGCTCCGCGACCGAGCGCCCGACGGTCATCCGCGGGTCGAGACTCGAGGACGGGTCCTGGAAGATCATCTGGGCGTCCCGGCGGAACGACTTGAGCTCCTCGTCGTCGAACTTCGTCACGTCGTTGGGGTGGGTGCCGTCGGCGTTCCGTTCGCGGCCGGCGCGACCGCCGCCGTTGAAGATGACCTCGCCGTCGGTGGCTTCCTCCAGCCGGATGATCGAGGACGCCGCGGTCGACTTCCCACAGCCGGACTCACCGACGAGCCCCAGCGTCTCCCCCTCGGCGATGTCGAAGCTGATCCCGTCGACGGCCTTGGCGGCGCCGACCTGCCGGGAGAGGATCCCCTGGGTGATCGGGTAGTGCTTCTGCAGGTTCCGGACGGAGACCAGGGGTTCGTCAGTCACTGGTGACACCTCCGGTGGTCGCGCCGTCGTCCTGGACGACTTCCTCTTTCACCGTCGAGGCGTCGTACCCCTGCTGGTAGTGGACACACGAGACGGCGTGGGTGTCCGACAGCGGCTCCTCGGGGGGCTGCTCGCCGGCGGTGCACTCCTCGACCGCGTAGTCACACCGCGGCGCGAACCGGCAGCCGTCTGGTGGGTTGATCGGCGAGGGGAGCGTCCCCGGGATCCCCTCCGCGGCGCGGGCCTGCCCGGGCAGACACTCGAGCAGCGCACGCGTGTAGGGGTGAGAGGGGTCCTCGAAGATCTCAGAGACGGTGCCCCGCTCCATCACCTTCCCGGCGTACATCACGACGACGTGGTCGGCGATGCCGGCGACGACCCCCAGGTCGTGGGTGACGAAGAGGATCGACATGTCGTACTCGTCCTGGAGATCTTCGAGCAGGTTCAGGATCTGGGCCTGCACCGTCACGTCGAGCGCGGTCGTCGGCTCGTCGGCGATCAGCAGGTCGGGGTTGGTGACCAGCGCCATCGCGATCATCACGCGCTGTTTCTGCCCGCCCGAGAACTCGTGGGGGTAGTCGTCCAACCGCGCGGCGGCGTTTGCGACGCCAACGTCGTTGAGCAGTTCGACCGCGCGCTCGCGGGCCTCCTGTTTGGAGACGTCGGGCTCGTGGGTCTGGACTGCCTCGACGATCTGCCAGCCGACCGTGTAGCAGTGGTTGAGCGCGTCCTGTGGGTTCTGGAAGATGTGGGCGATCCGCCCGCCGCGGATCTCCTCCAACTCGGACTCGCTCATCGTCGTGACCTCCCGTCCGTCGAACGTCACGCTCCCGGAGACCTCTCCCGGGGGCGTGGGGACGATGCGGGTGATCGACTCGCTGGCGACGGTCTTCCCCGACCCCGACTCCCCCACGAGACAGACCGTCTCGCCGCGGGGGATCTCGAAGTCGATACCGTCGACGGCGATCAGCGTTCCTTTGTCCGTGGTAAACTCCGTCGTGAGTCCTTCGACCGTGAGTAGTGGCTCGTCTGTCATTGTTCTGACTCCGCGTCAGCTTCGGGGTTCAGTGCGTCGAGGAGGGCGTCCCCGAGGAAGTTGAACGCCAAGATGGTGAAGAAGAGGAATATCCCGGGCGCCAGCGTGATCCAGGGGGCGAACCCGAGATCCGAGCGGCCCGCGGAGATCAGCTGTCCCCAGGAGGGGATCGCCGAGTCACCGAGACCGAGGAACGCGAGTTGAGCCTCCGCGAGGATGAACGCCGGGATCAGCAGCGTGATGTTTGTGATGATGCTGCTCGCGCTGTTGGGCACGATGTGGGCCCGGATGATCCGGTACGTGCTCGCGCCGCTGAGCTGTGTCGCCTTGATGTACTCCTCTTCGGTCTTCGCGAGCGCGTTGCTCCGCACGTAGCGTGCGGTCCCCTCCCAAGAGAACAGCCCGAACAGGACGATGAACAGGAACAGCCCGCCGCCCCAGATGTAGAGGATCAGCAGGTAGAGGATGAACGTCGGGAACGACTGCTGGATGTCGACCCAGCGCATCAGCACCTCGTCGACGAGGCCGCCCGCGTACGCCGACACCGTCCCGACCCCGGTGCCGATGGTGATGACGATCAGCGTCGCGATGAAGCCGATCTTCATGCTGATCTGCATCCCGTAGATGATGATCTTGAAGATGTCCCGCCCGTTCTGGGTCGTCCCCAGCGGGTACTGCATCGTGCCCTGGCAGGCGCCGTCGACGATGGGACCGACACAGTTGATCGGGTAGTTCTGGGAGATCTCCAGGAACATCGGCGGCTGGTACTTCAGGAACAGCTCCGAGGTCGGCGCGGGGATCACGACCGGCCCCAGCACGCCGACGACGAAGATGAAGATCAGCCAGCCCAGGCTCACCATCGCCGGGCGGTTGCGCTTCATCTCCCGCCAGTAGTACTTCGTCATCCGCGAGTTCTGGTACAGCGGCAGCACGACGTAGAACCCGAACAAAAGCAGCGAGACGGCGAACAGCCAGTCGAGCTGGGTCACGTCGTACTCCCAGCCGATCGGCGCGAACGTCGGCGTGTACTGCCCGCCCAGGTCGAGCCCGAGCATCTGGTCGTAGGTCCGAGTCACCAGGAAGTAGTCGTACAGGATCAGCAGCGTGAGCACCGCCATCCCGGCAGCCATGCCGATGAAGTTCGGCGACAGCTCACGGTTCGACTCCTCGGTGATCTGCTCCCAGTCGACTCGGTCGAAGGTGGATCTGTCCGTCGCCATTATCGGTCCTCGAAGCTGATCCGCGGGTCAAGCACTGTGTACACCAGGTCCTGGAGCAGGTTCCCGATGGTCGCGACGAAGGTGAAAAACAGGGTCGAGCCGAGCACGAGGCTCGTGTCCTGTGAGGTGATCGCCCGGAACAGCGTCGTCCCGAGCCCGGGGATGCTGAACACCACCTCGACCAGCAGCGAGGCGCCGGTGAACAGCGCCAGCAGCTGGCTTACCATCGTCGTCGACAGCGGTACCATCGTCGGCCGGAGGATGTGCTGGAAGTAGATCTTGTACGTCGAGACCCCCTTCGCCCGCGCGGTCTTGACGAAGTCGGCGTTGACGAACTCCGCGGACTCGTTCCGCGAGACGCGCATGATCCCGCCGATCGAGCCCGTGACCAGCACGAACACCGGTATCACCAGTTGGTTCACGTTCGCGAGGCTGAACACCGGCACGTCGGTGTTGTATATCACGGGGATCCACTCCAACGTCACCCCGAATATCAGTAACAGGATTATCCCGAAGAAGAAGTTCGGGATTGCATAGCCGAAGAAGGCGAAGCCTGTCGCGACGTGGTCCTTCCAGCTGTACTGGTTGGCAGCCGAGTACAGCCCCACGATCGGCCCGATCAGGATCGTCAGGATCGTCCAGGGGACCGAGTACTGGGCGGTGTAGTAGAGCGACTCGATCAGTGCCGCCGTTACTGGTTGGTTACGACTGTCTGACCACCCCCAGTTGAGCGTGTAGATACCGACGACGTAGTCCATGTAGCGCTCGGCGGGCGAACGGTCGAGGCCCAACCGTTCGCGTGCTGCCTCCCTCGCCTCCTCGGGGTCGTCGCCGCCGATCGCTGCCTGTGTGACGGCCTGCTGAACGTTGGGGTTCGGGGCCGCCATGAGCAGCCCCCACGTGATCGAGACGATGATGAACGTCACGATGGCCGCCCAGGCGACCCGTCGGACGATGTACCATTCCATTCCCATAGCTTATATCCTCATGTGCATCTGTCTCCGAAGTTTCTGTCTCCGCTGGTGCCAACCGCCACCGCCGCCCGGACACTGGTGTCGGTTGTCACACTGGGTGTGTCTGTGTATCGCATCTCGAACAATGTGTGTTTCGGTAGTCGGTCCGTGACTCCCGAAAAATTCACCGCGTTGGGTGTCTAGTTGTCTCGGTACCAGGCCGGGAAGTCCCAGCCGCTGAAGAAGTCCTCGATGGGACCTTCGATGTCGGCCGCGTACCCGACCGTGTCGGCGCTGAACGTCAGCATCCCGATCGGCTGGGCCTGGTTGAGATTGACGAAGATCTCTTTCATCGCGTCGGCGAGCTCGTCCCGGCTCGTCGCGTTGTTCGCCTGCTGGTACAGGCCCTCCGCGTCCCACTGCGGGTAGTACCCCTGCGGGTTCGTGCTCCCGTCCTGCAGGAAGAACACGTCGCTGACGGTCGGGTTGAGCGGGTAGGTGTTGTAGCCGTAGATGACGCTCATGTCCCACGACTCCGCGCTCGTCACGTCACGCGGGCCACGGTTGAACGGACCGGCGTTCCACTCGGTCTCGCCCTCCGGCGCCTCCTGCTGGAAGTAGTTGGTCAGGAACTGCGAGGACTGGGTCGCGGTCGTCTCGACGACGATCCCCGCGTTCTCCTCGTACTCCTGAGCGATGAACTCCGCGAGGGACTGGTTGGTGTTCGACGACGCCGAGTGGTGCAGCGTGATCGTACACTGGTCCCCGTCGGGGTTGAGCAGGCGACCCTGCCCGTCGTAGCTGTAGTCGGTGTCCTCGATCGCGTCGCGGATGCGGCTCCGCGCGGGCTCGCCGCCGTAGAGGTCGCCGGTTCCGAACTGCTCGATCGCGGAGTCGTCCTCCGGGTAGAACGTGGACCACTCGGGCTGGAACGTGTACGCCGGGTCGGCGAAGCCACGGTAGATACCCTCGACGATCTGGTCCTTGCTGACGGCGCAGGCGAGCCCCTGGCGGAACGACTGCTCGCGGAAGAGGTTGCCCGGACCGGTGTTCCAGCCGTTGTCACGCATGTTCCAGGTGATGAGGCTCTGGAACGGCGTCGGCGTGATGTTCACGTCGACGCTCTCCATCTGCTGGAACTCCGAGACGCGGTTCGGCGGGAGGCCGGCCACGTCGGACTCGCCCGTCTCGAGCGCGCCGAGGCGGGAGGCCTCCTCCTGAACGACTTCGGACTCGATCCCCTCGAAGTACGGCGCTTCCTCGAACAGCGGATCCACGTCGGTCGCATCGCGCAGGTAGTACTCGTCGTTGCGCGAGAAGATCTGTGCGCTGCCACGGTCCCACTCGTCGAGCTCGTAGGCGCCGAGGTTCCCGGTGAACGTGAGCTCGAGCAGGTCGTCGTCCTGCTGGAGCCCTTCGGCGTCCTCCTCGGCGACGTACGGCTCCATGATCTCCTTCGGGATCGCGTAGAGGAGTGGCTCGTACGACTCGGGGTAGAGCACGTTCGCGTCGGGGAGCTCGATCTGGAACTCCAGCTCGCCGGTCTGTTCGATGTTGTACTCGGAGGGCCAGTTGGGCGCGTCGGGCGTCCCGGCCCAGCCGCCCTGGTGGATCTCCTGCACCTGGTAGACGAAGTCCTCGGCGGTCACCTGGCGCTCGTACTCGCCGCCGAACATGAGGTTGTCACGGACCTCCGCGACCCAGACCTCACCGTTGTCGGAGCTGAGGTCGTAGAGCTGCGGGAGGAACTCCGTGCCGGGCATGAACGTATAGCCCATGTCCATCGTGTAGCCGATCAGGGTGCCGACCCCGTCCACGTTGTTGTAGAGGGGGTTGAGCGTCGACGCCGCGTTGGCGATCGTCCGCTGGTACGGCCCCGTGCGCTCGGGCAGTTCCTGGCGCTCGGTCGCCGTCGGGGTGTCCGGCTCCGTGGCGTTCGGGTCCGGCTCGGTCGAGGTCGCCGTCGGCGTATCAGTGTCCTGCCCGCCCGTACAGCCGGCGAGGCCGGCTGCTCCCGCGATTCCGAGTCCCTGGAGCCACCGTCGTCGGTTCATCTTCGGGTGGCCGTTGTCGCCTTGCTTGGTAAGGTCAGACATGTGCTCTGCGTATTGCCGGAAACCCAATATAAAACTGTCGTTCAGTACCATGGTTGCTTTACTCATGGGTACCGCCTCCATATCGCCGCCAAACACCCAGACGGGACGACAGCCGAGCGTTTAACGCCCTCCCGGCTCGTCTGTCGTCGTGATGACCGTTCACCCCGACGAGCGCGGCGCCGAGGCGCTTCACCTGCTCGGAGTGATCACCGCCGCGGGGGCGTCGACACGGATGGGGGGGTTCCCGAAGCCGCTACTGACGGTCGACGGCCAGCGGTTCGTCGAGCGGCTGATCGAGCAGTACGAGCGAGTCGGCGTCGAGCCGGTGGTCGTGGTGGGGTACGAGGCTGCGGAAGTCCGAGCCCGGGCAGATCTCTCGGGTGCGACGGTGATCGAGAACGATCGGTACGAGGCGGGGATGCTCACGTCGGTCCGAGCCGGCGTCCGCGAGGCGCGGGCACGCGACGCCGACGGCCTGCTGCTCTCGCCGGTCGACTATCCCCTGATCCCGGCAGCGGCCGTCCGCTCCGTCGCCGAGGCGTTCGCCGCCGACCCCGAGGCGGACGTAATCCAGCCGGCCACCGACGGCGAGCGCGGGCACCCGCCGCTGTTCGCCGCCTCGACGTTCGACGCGCTGCTGAACGATCCGGCGACCGAGGAACGGGGAGCACGAGCGGTCGTCTACGCCGACGGCACCGACACGCGGACGGTCGACGTGGACGACGAGCGCGTATTCGTGGATATCGACACGCCCGCAGAGTACTGGGAGGCAGTCAAGACGTACACGTAGCCCGCCTCGGGCGCCCCATCAGAGTTCGGCGGGGAGCCCGTGCCGGACGCGGTTGAGCTGTGCGAGGATCGACAGCGCCACGTCCTCGGGGGCGCCACCGCCGACCTCGATCCCCACGGGGGCGTGGAGGCGTTCCATCGCGTCGTCGTCGATCCCGTCCTCACGGAGCCCCTCCCGGACGTGTTCGGCCTTCTCCTCGGAGGCCACGAGCCCGACGTAGTACGCACCGCGTTCGAGCGCTTCGGCCGCGGCGATCCGGTCGAACGTGCCGCTCCGGCTGGCGATCGCGACCGCGGTATTCGAGCCGACGCCGAACGCCGCGATCCCCTCGTCGTAGTCGCCAGTGAACGTCTCGGCCGCGGGGAAGCGCTCGGGGTCGGCGTACCCCTCCCGGTCGTCGACGACGAACGTGTCGTACCCCATCTCGTCGGCCAGCCGCGAGAGGGGAACGGCGATGTGGCCCGCTCCCGCGATCACGAGTTCCGGCGCACCGACGAGCACGTTGATGAACACGGCCATCTCGCCCCCGCAGACCATCCCCGTGTTGCCGTCGCGGGTGAGCTCCCAGCGTTCGGTCCGCGGTTCCCGTTCGGCGATCGCTTCGAGGGCGGCCTCCTTCGTGAGCGCCTCGACGGTGCCGCCGCCGATGGTGCCCTCGATCTCGCCGTTCTCCCGGACGAGCATCGTCGCGCCGGGCCCGCGGGGGGCGCTGCCCTCGACCTCGGTCACCGTGGCGATCGCCACCGTCTCCCCCTCGTCGGTGAGGTCGGCCGCCCGTCGGTGGACTCCCATTGGGCGTACTCGCGACGCTCGGGACTTAGGCGTGTCGTACGCGGCGATAGCTGATCGTCTCGTGAGGCTGTCGACACCCCCATTTCCGGGCCGCATATACCGTGGGTGGTTTATCCCTATTTGCCCAATAGGGCGCCTCTATCTCCCGGTTTTTAAGAAATTGAGAATCGGCACACCCCCCTATATCCCTCCGGTGCCATCTTCCAGATGTGATCGACGATGGCCTCTATTCCAACCGCGACCCGACGGCGCGTGTTGCAAAGCCTCGGCGTGGCCGGCGCGACGGCCGCGGCCGGCTGTATCTCGGCCCCCGCGGCTGAGGAAGAAACGACGGAGACGACCCCCCAATCCCCGAAGATGAACGGACAGAACTCTCTCGACACCGAACGCGTCGCAGCGAACCCGACTGCGATCCCGGGTCCGATCGAACGCGACAGCCCGAAGGCTGTGAGCGTGGAGATGACCACGCTCGAACAGG
Organism: Halolamina sediminis; assembly: GCF_001282785.1. NCBI lineage: Archaea > Methanobacteriati > Methanobacteriota > Halobacteria > Halobacteriales > Haloferacaceae > Halolamina > Halolamina sediminis. The sequence continues at coordinate 827,673 of NZ_CVUA01000001.1, read as the reverse complement.
TGGCGGAGGTCGAACCCGGCGTCACCTACACGTACATGACCTTCGACGGCCGGATTCCCGGGCCGATGATCCGGGCCCGAGTCGGCGACCAGGTGGAGATGACGATCACCAACGACGAGGGGAACTCCATGCCCCACAACATCGACCTCCACGCAGTTCGCGGTCCTGGCGGCGGCGCGGAGGCGTCGATGGTCGCCCCCGGCGAGACGGAGACGTTCACGTTCAAGGCGACCTACCCCGGCCTGTTCATCTACCACTGTGCGGTCCCCAACCTGGACTACCACATCTCCAGCGGCATGTTCGGGGCGATCCTCGTCGAGCCCGAGGAGGGGTTGCCCGAGGTGGACAAGGAGTTCTACTTCGGCCAGCACGAGCTCTACACTACCGGCGACGCCGGCGAGGAGGGCCACCACGACTTCGACTTCGAGGCCATGAAGGCCGAGGACCCGACGTACGTCCTGATGAACGGCGAGAAGTACGCCATCACGCCGGACCGCTACGGCGCCCCGAGCCTCGAAGTCGGCGAGACCGCACGGGTGTTCTTCGTCACCGGCGGCCCGAACCTCGACAGTAGTTTCCACCCGATCGGGAACGTCTGGGATGAGGTCTGGCAGCAGGGCGCTATCGCGGGCCCGCCGAACAAGTACGTCCAGACGACGCCGGTCAAGCCCGGCTCCTGTGCGATCGCGACACTGCACGCGGAGGTACCCGGGCCGATCAAGCTGGTCGACCACGCCCTCTCCCGGGTCGCGCGCAAGGGGATGCTCGCCGTGATCAACCGCACGGGCGATCCCAACCCCGACGTGTTCGACCCCGGCGCCGAAAGCGGGAGCAGCGGCTCTTCCGGCACCGCCGACTTCGGCGGCTGGTTCGACGGCGTCGGGAACTACGACGGCGTCGTCGACCGGACGGGCGAGGACGAAGTGACCGTCCAGGTCGGCTCGCAGGCCAACGACGGCGCGTTCGGCTTCGGCCCGGCCGCCATCTCGGTCTCCTCCGGAACGACCGTCACTTGGGAGTGGACCGGCGACGGCGGCAGCCACGACGTGCAGGCCGACGACGGCAGCTTCGCCAGTGAGCTGACCGACGAGGCCGGCCACACGTTCAGCCACACGTTCGACAACACCGGGACGACGAAGTACTACTGCATGCCCCACAAGACGATGGGGATGAAGGGCGCTGTGGTCGTCGAGTAAGCAGCACCGGCCCCTTCCCGGCGGCGGTTCGTGCGTGGCGGGAACATTCGTCTCAGGAAGCCTGACTTTCCGGCACGGCAGTAACATTCAGGATGGACGAGGCCGTACGTACTGTCGTAATGACCTTCGAACTCGCTTGGCACGGCCACTCGACCTGGGCAGTGACCGTCGACGACACCGAACTCCTGATCGACCCGTTCTTCGACAACCCCAAGACCGACACCGATCCGGAGGAGCTGGACCCGGATCACGTCCTCATCACGCACGGCCACGCCGATCACATCGGCGACGCCGACCGCTTCGGGGGGAGCCACTTCGTCTCGACGCCGGAGATCACGGGCTATCTCGCGGACAACTACGGCATCGAGGACTCGACGGGAATGAACCTCGGCGGCACGGTCGAGCTCGGCGACGCGTTCGTCACGATGGTGCGTGCCGACCACACTAACGGGCTCGACACTGGGTACGGCGCCTCCGGGGGCATGCCCGCCGGCTTCGTGATCAGCGACAAGAAGCCGACACAGGAGGCCGACGCCGACAGCACGGCGTTCTACCACGCCGGCGACACGTCGCTCCACTCCGAGATGAAAGACGTGATCGCGCCGTTCCTCGAACCCGACGCCGCCGCGGTTCCCGCCGGCGACCACTTCACGATGGGGCCGGCACAGGCCGCGATCGCGGTCGACTGGATCAACCCCGACGTGGCGTTCCCGATGCACTACGACACGTTCCCGCCGATCGAGATCGACACCGACGAGTTCGTTCGCGAAGTGAAAGCGACGGGCAGCGACACCGAAGTAGTCGTCCTCGGCGGCGACGAGCGCTACACGCTAGCCGAGTAGCGGTACCGGAACGAGGGGCGGCGGGGTCCGGGCCGGCCGGGGCAGTAAGGTTTAGGCCCCGAACGGTCCAACCGTCGGCCGCGATGAGCAAACAAGTCACCACTGTCTCCGAGGACGGGTACGCGTCGACAACCGAGATCCGCGACTTCTCCGTCGACATCGACCCCGGCGGCGAGTCCGCGCCCGACACGCTCGAGTCGCTGCTCGCCTCCTACGGCGCCTGCTACGTGCCGGCGCTGCGCGTCGGCGCCAAGCAGCGCGACGTGGGCGAACTCGGCGAGATCGAGCTCTCGATCACGGGCGAACTCAACGACGACGACAAGCTCGAAAGCGTCCAGTTCGACATCGCCGTCGGCGCCGACGTGACCGAAGAGGAGGGCGCGGAGGCGATCGACCGCGCGTTCGACCTCTGTAAGGTCCACGACGCGCTCAAGAGCGACCTCCACGCCGAGACGACGTTCGAAGGCGACGCGTTCTGAGACGACGATTCAGCGGTCGAGCGTGAGCGCCGTCTTGCGGCGGTCGACCTCGATCGCCGGGTCGCGATCGTCCGCCTCCCGTCGCCGGTACTCGGCGTAGGTCATCACCTCGCCGTCGACGATGACGAGGTCGGTGCCGACCGGCGACAGGTCCGGCCCGTGGTCGCGCGACGCCTCGTCGCGAACGACGGGCGGTGTGCTACTCGTACCCATGCGTAGATGGTTCGAGGCAATCGAGATAAGTCTTTCCCGAACCCCCGGTAGCGGTCGTGTGAGTCGAGTTCTTTGCCCCCCGGAGTAGGGTGAAGGCTTTTGCTTCCCGGCGTCTCACCCACGAACGTGTCGGCACTCGAGATCCACCTCAACCGGGAGCGCCCCCGGGTCATCGACGCGCCGGGGTCGTTCGTGGCCGACGGCCCGTTCGACGTGGCGCTCGTGAACCACGGCGGCGGGGCCCACGTCCACCTCGCGCTCGACGAGCCGCTGGCGCGAGCGGCTCGGCTCCGGACGGAGACGGAGTACGTCGACCGGGAGACGACGGCCAGCGTCGGGGTGGAAGTCGCCGACCTCGACGAGCCAGTCACGGGGACGCTCACGGTGTCGACGGGCTACGGGAACGAGAGCGAGCATATCGAGCTCCGGGTGGAACCGTCCCGTGCCGAGGGGTACGGGATCGACGTCGACGAGGATCTCGGGCAGCCGCAGTCCGAGCCGTCGATCCGGGAGGCGCTCGACGCCGAGTCGGTCGGCCTGCTGGTGCTCGCCGGCGGCGCGCTGCTCGCGGCGGTCGGCGTCGCGGTGCTGATCGAGAGTTCGATCGTCGTCGCCGCCGCGGCGTTGGTGGCGCTCGTCACCGTCGTCGGGGTCGTCGTGGCGTTGATGTGATCGGTTATCGAGAGTCAGGGCTTTTCCTCGATCGTTGGGTACTGGGACAGCAACCGCGACAGCAACTCTATCGTTGGCGACTGAGACAGCTCTCGCAACAACAGCTCTATCGTTGACAACTTGCGACCGCAAGGTGCCGGACACAGGGTCCGGCACAGTACCGAGTCCCCACCCCTCCCCCGCGGCCTCGCGACCGGTGCGAGGCCGCGGCGTCCACCGCCACCGCACCGCAACCGCCACCGCATCGCGATGCCGGCCGACGCGCGCGACGACACTGCCAGCCACCCCACTCCGGGTGGCTCCGGGTGGATGGACTTTTGCCGTCGCCGTCGCCAGTTCCGGCCATGTCCACCGCAGCCGCCACCCGCGACGCGGTCCGCGAGCAGCCGTTCCTCCTGCTCTCGCTCCGTGCCGGCGTGCTCAACTACACCGCCGCCGCCGAGTTCCTCGACGTGGAGGGCGCCGACGACACCGACGCCGTCGCGACTGCGCTCCGACGGTTCGCCGACGAGCTCCCCGACTTCGAAACGGCCGACAACGACGCCCGCGTCCGGATGGAGAGCGGCGTCGGCGTCGTCGACTCGGGCAACGAGGAGGCCACAGATCCGTTGCTCTCGCTCGGCGGCGTCGCCGTCAGCCCGGACGCGGGGTCGATGACGGCCGTCGTCGCGACGGGTGAGGTCGGCACGACCGTGCTCGGGGCAGTCTGTGCTCGTCTCGACGCCGAGGCGATCGACGCCGCGGCGGCGGCAGTCGCCGAGGGGACGCTGCTGGTCGTCGTCGATCGACGGGAGGGGGTGGCGGCGCTCCGAGCGGTCGAGGACGCGCTCGCCCGGGTGCCCGCCTGAACCGGCGCCGCCGGCGGGAGTCCCGGTTCCGACGGCTTCAAACCGCCGGCTGGAGAACGCTCCTCCATGACCCTGTCGTTGACCGACACCCTGTCGGGCGATCGCGAGGAGTTCGAGCCGAGCGGCGACGCGGTTCTGCTGTACGTCTGCGGGCTGACGGTCTCCGACGACCCCCACCTCGGCCACGCCCGTCTCTGGGTGCAGGCGGACATCCTCCACCGCTGGCTCGCCCACGAGGGGTACGACGTGCGCCACGTCGAGAACGTCACCGACGTGAACGAGAAGATCACGGCCCGCGTCGGCGAGCGCGAAGAGTGGGAGAGCGAGGCCGACGTGGCCCGCCACTACACCGACGAGGTGCTCTCCCGGATGCGGGACCTGAACCTCCTGCGCGCGGAGGTGTACCCCCGCGTCTCCGAGCACGTTCCGGAGATCGTCGAGCTCGTGGAGACGCTGATCGGGCAGGGGTACGCCTACGAGTCCAACGGCTCGGTGTACTTCGACGTGAGCGAGTTCGAGGGGTACGGGAAGCTCTCGAACCAGACCGTCGGCGAGCTCGAGGAGCAGGGCGACCCCGACGAGCGCAGCGAGAAGCGCAACCCCGCGGATTTCGCACTGTGGAAGGCCGGCGGCGTCGGCACCGACGCGGTCGAGGAACACCGCAAGCACGAGCACGACGGCGAACTCCCCGATGGCCAGACGTGGGAGTCGCCGTGGGGCGAGGGGCGTCCCGGCTGGCACATCGAGTGCTCCGCGATGTCGATGACCCACCTCGGCGACACGCTCGACATCCACATGGGCGGGCAGGACCTCGTCTTCCCCCACCACGAGAACGAGATCGCCCAGAGCGAGGCCGCGACCGGGGAGCGCTTCGCGAACTACTGGCTCCACGTCGGCTTCATGCAGGCCGGCAGTGAGAAGATGTCCTCCTCGCTGGGCAACTACTTCACCGTCGGCGACGCCGTCCGCGAGTTCGGTACCAACGTCCTCCGGACGTTCTACGCCTCCGCGGAGTACCGTTCCCAGCAGGCGTACACCGAGGAGACGATCGAGGAGGCCCGCCGGCGCTGGGAGCGACTGGCGCGGGCCTACGAGACCGCCGTCGCCCACGCCGACAGCGCCGACGCAGTCACCAAGACGGCGGACGAGGAGTTCCGCGACGACCTCGCCGCGGCCCGCGCGGGCTTCGAGGCGGCGATGAACGACGACCTCAACGCCCGGGAGGCGATGGCGGAACTGCTCGAAGTCGCGACGGCGGTGAACCGCCACGTCGAGGCAGGCGCTCCCTACGACTACCGTGCGCTCCGTGACGCGATCGAGTTCTTCGAGGAGTACGGCGAGGGCGTGTTCGGTCTCCAGTTCGGCGACGTGACCGAGGGAGAGGCCGAGATCGCCGAGGACCTCGTGGAACTAGTGCTTGACGTGCGCGAGGCGGAGCGCGATGCCGGGAACTACGAACGCGCCGACGACCTCCGCGACCGACTGGCGGCGCTGGGCGTCGAAGTCGAGGACGGCGACGACGGGGCAGCGTACCGCTTCGAGTAGCGGCGTCTCGCTCCGAGTAGCTATTCACCGCCCGCGTCGGTCGTGAACAACTCCGTGTCTTCCGGAATCTCGAACAGACCGAACCTGACGCCGGCGTCGAGCCAGCCGTAGCCGTAGGAGAACGACGCCAGCGCGTTCACGGGGTCGTCGGCCTCGCGGAAGTGCCGGCCGTCGTCGAGGTAGGAGTCGGCCATCTCGTACGTCTCGGCGGCGGCTTCCCCCAGCGGCGTGCCCGGCGGCGCCGCGGGCTCGGCGGCGTCGAGGGCATCCGCGAGCATCTCGCCGTAGCGGTCGGTCTTCTCCGCGAGGTCGGCGGGCATAGTCGGGGGTCCGGCGCGCCGGCGGTAAGGCTATCGGAGCGCGGGCACTCCCGATTGGTATTGCACGGACGACACAACAACAGCATAACGTACATACCCCCGAACTTCGTAGGTTCCCACATGAGCGACACCGTCGAGGAAGCGGCCGAACACCGTCGCCTGATCATCGCCGGTACGGGGATCGCGGGGCTGACCGCGGCGATCTACGCCGGCCGATCGAACAACGAACCGCTGGTGTTCGAGGGGGACGAGCCGGGCGGCCAGCTCACTCTCACCACCGAGGTCGATAACTACCCCGGATTCCCCGAGGGGATCTCCGGGCCCGACCTCGTGAACAACATGAAGGAGCAGGCCGAGCGCTTCGGCGCCGAACTCGATCACGGGATCGTCGTCGACGTGACGCCGCTGGGCGAGGCGGACGGCACCGACGGCTCGCCGTTCCGTGTGGAGATGCGCGACGGCGACGTGTACACCTGCGACGCGTTCATCGCCGCCTCGGGCGCCTCCGCGCGGACGCTTGGCGTCCCCGGCGAGGACGAACTGATGGGGTACGGGCTCTCGACGTGTGCCACCTGCGACGGCGCGTTCTTCCGCGACGAGGACATGCTCGTGATCGGCGGCGGCGACGCCGCGATGGAGGAGGCGAACTTCCTCACCAAGTTCGCCGACACCGTCTACATCGCCCACCGCCGCGAGGAGTTCCGCGCCGAGGATTACTGGATCGACCGCATCATGGACAAGGTCGACGACGGCGACGTGGAGATCCTCTGGAACACCGAACTGACGGAGCTCCACGGCACCCCCGACGACGGGATCGACCACGCCAGCCTCGTCCGCCACCCGGACGGCCACCCAAAGGAGAAGTTCGAAGCCGGCGACGACAGCGTCGAGGCGTTCGAGATGGACGTGGGCGCGGTGTTCTACGCCATCGGCCACACGCCGAACACGGACTACCTCGACGACACGGGCGTCGAACTCGACGACGAGGGGTACATCGTCACCGAGGGCGGGCGTGACGGTGGACAGACCGCGACCGGCGTGGCGGGGCTGTTCGGCGCCGGCGACGTGGTCGACCACCACTACCAGCAGGCGGTCACCGCCGCCGGGATGGGGAGCGAGGCCGCACTCGACGCCGACGACTGGCTGGAACAGCGGGAACGCGCCGGCGAACTCGGCGTCGACGCAACGCCCGAGGCCGCCACGGGCGACGACTAACGATCACCGGCGAGGAGAGCTCTCACCGACGAGCCGAGACCCACAGAGCCTTACGTCCGACCCTCGACTCTTCAGTATGACCGATACGAAGACGTTCACGGTCGAAGGCCCCGACGGCGAAACCGACAGTGTCGACGTGCCGCCCGTGATGCTCGAGCTGATGCGCGACGGCGACGAGCCCGACGCCGAGATCCTCGCGGACATCGTGCTGCAGGCGTTCGCCCAGCAGGCTCACGCCCGCGTCCACCACGCCGAGGGCGGCGTCGCGAACGAGATCGAGGACGCAAACGAGACGCTCGAAGAGTTGTTCGAGGACCGCTTCGGTATCTCGCTGGCCGACGCGATGGGCCACCAGCACTAACGTCGCTCCCGTTCTCACCGCATTTCACCGTCTCCCAGCGGCGGCGCCGGGGTCAGAGTGTGCCGTTCCGGGCCATCTGCCGGACCGTCTCGGCCCGCTCCTCCAGCGCTGCCCACTCGTCCTCGTTTTTGTCGTCGACGTGGGAGTACATCAGCCCCATTCGCCCCGTCCCCCGGAGCGTCTCTTCGTGCTCCCGGAGGAACGTCCAGTAGAGGCTGTTGAACGGACACGCCCCTTCGCCGGTGTCCCGCGAGACCGCGTAGGGACACGACGAGCAGTAGTCGCTCATGCGGTTCACGTAGCTCCCCGACGAGGCGTAGGGTTTCGAGGAGAGTGCGTCGGTTGCGAACGAGCCCATCCCGACGACGTTGGGCGTGGTGACCCAGTGGAACGCGTCGACGAACCCCTGGTGGAACCACTCGTTGAGTTCGTCGGGGTCGGCGCCGTAGACGAGCGCGAAGTTCGAGAGCACCATCAGGCGCTCGATGTGGTGGGCGTAGCCTCGCTTCCGGACGTGCCCGACGGCCTCGGAAAGACAGGTCATCTCCGTCTCGCCGGTCCAGTACGCCGGCGGCAGCGCCTCCGTCTGCCCGAGTTGGTTCGCGTCGGCCATCGCGGGCATCGAGCGCCGGTAGACGTGCCGCATGAACTCCCGCCACCCCAGCACCTGCCGGACGAACCCCTCGACGCTGTTGATCGACGCGTCCCCGGCCTCGTACGCGCGCTCGGCCCGTTCGATCACCTCCGTCGGGCGGAGCAGCCCGAGGTTGATCGACGCCGACAGCAGCGAGTGAGACATCGCCCACTCGCCCTCGAGCATCGCGTCCTGATAGGGGCCGAACTCGGCGAACCGCGCGTCGACGAACCGCTCCAGCGCCTCGAGCGACTGCTCCCGGGTGACCGGCCACCGGAACGGCGCCGCCTCGTCAACGCCGACGAACGTCTCGAACGCCGAGTCGACCCACGACGCCACCTCCCGGGTGGTCTCGTCGGGCTCGAACAGCGGCGGCGCCGGCGGCTCCCAGTCGTCGGGGGGCGTCTCGCGGTTCTGTTCGTCGTAGTTCCAGTCGCCGGCCTCGGGTGAGTCACCGTCCATCAGCACGCCCGACCGACGACGCATCCATCGGTAGAAGTCTTCCAAGCGGTAGGTGGCCGAATCGCTCGTTTCCCGACGCTCTGCCCACCCGTCGAACTCGTCGGGAGTGAGGAGGAAAGTCGGGTTCGGGACGAACGAGAGGCGCCCGCCACGGCCGTCGACGAGCTCCCGGAGTCGGTCCGCGGCCCCGTGTGCGGCCGGCCGTGGCATCGTCAGGTCGTCCTCGGGGTGCGCCTCGAAGTGATCGTCGAGGGCGTCGCCGAACGTCTCGGCCCGTCGGTAGTCGACCGTGACGCCGCGGTGTCGCAGGTCCTCACGGAACCGACGCATCGCGGCGAAGACGAGCGTCAGCTTGTGGGGGTGGTACGGGCGGCGCTCCGCGAACGCCGTCGACTCGATCAGGAGGACGCGGTCGTGCTCGTCGAGGTAGTCGGCGGTGCGATCGAGGTGAGTGCCGAGCAGCCACAGCGTCATCGTGGGACTGGATGGTGGGCTGGGACGCGGGGCGGTTCCATGGGCGCGGTGTCGGCGGGATGGCGTAAAGTTCGACCGGCCAGTCGTCGGCCGGTGGAGTTTCCCTGCTGGGGCGGGACCGTCCCGTATGGAGTACGAAAACGTCCTTCGAGACTGGCTGCTGGGGCTGATCGCCGCGCTGCTGGCGGCGATCGCGCTGTCGACGACGCCCGCGGGCGAATCGTACCTCGGGATTCTGGAGCCACTGGTGGTCGTGCTCGCGCTCGTGACGTTCCTCGCGTTCGTCCTGATCACCGGCGCGTTCCTCGTCTACACTGCGAGCTTCCGGGACTGAGGCGTTCGCGGCGCACGTGGGTTTTTGTCACACCAGCACAACGATTCTCCATGGAGTACACCACGCTCGGCGACACCGGGATGCAGGTGTCACGTATCGCGCTCGGCTGCATGAGCTTCGGCGACCCCTCGTGGCGCGACTGGGTGCTCGAAGAGGAGGAGAGCCGGGAGTTGATCGACCGCGCGGTCGAGCTCGGGGTCAACTTCTTCGACACCGCGAACATGTACTCGAAGGGCGAGTCCGAGCGTATCCTCGGGAACGCGCTGGCGGAGTACGACCGCAACGAGATGGTTGTCGCGACGAAGGGGTACTTCCAGATGCGCGAGGGCGACCCGAACTCGGGCGGGCTCTCCCGGAAGGCAATCGAGCAGGAGCTCGACGACTCGCTCGACCGGCTCGGGATGGACACCGTCGACCTCTACCAGACCCACCGCTGGGACGACGACACGCCGATCGAGACGACGATGCGCGCACTCGACGACGCCGTCCGGCGCGGGAAAGCTCGACACGTCGGCACGTCGTCGATGTGGGCCCACCAGTTCGCCGACGCGCTGCACACCAGCGACCGCGAGGGGCTGGAGCGCTACGTCACGATGCAGAACCACTACAACCTCCTCTACCGCGAGGAGGAGCGGGAGATGTTGCCGCTGTGTGGGCGGGAGAACGTCGGCGTGCTCCCGTGGTCGCCGCTGGCTCGCGGCTTCCTCGCGCGCCCGCACGAGGAGCTGGAAACGACGACCCGCGGGCGGAGCGAGGCCGAGGCCGACCGCCATCCGTATCTGGCGAACGGGGGGCGCGAGGTGAACGAACGCGTCGAGGAGCTCGCCGCGGAGAAGGACCTGAAGATGGCCCAGATCGCGCTGGCGTGGCTGCTGCAGAAGGACGCCGTCGACGCCCCCATCGTCGGCACCACCAGCGTCGAACACCTCGAGGACGCCGTCGAGGCGCTCTCGGTGTCACTGAGCGCCTCGGAGATCGAGTATCTGGAGGAGCCGTACCAGCCGGTCGAAGTCTCAGGCCACGAGTAAGCGAGCCGTCCCGGTCGCTCGGGAGCCAAAAGTCAGATCGCGCGACGAGTCAGATGAGCCCTTCCGCAGCCAGCCGTTCGAACCCTTCTTTCAGTCGCTCCTCGCTGGCGGCGTAGGAGACCCGGGCGTACCCCGGAGCGTTGAACGCGCTCCCGGGGACCGTGGCGACGTGGGCGTCCTCGATGGCCGCGTCGGCCCACGCCACGTCGTCGCTCGGTCCCGAATCAGTCGGGATCATCGCGTAGAACGCCCCCTCGGGCTTCGGGATCTCCGTCCCGTGATCCGCGAGCAGGTCGACCACGAGGTCGCGCCGGCGCTCGAACGCCTTCACCATCGTCGCGACCTCACTCTCCACACTGCGCAGCGCCTCGACGCCGGCGTGCTGGACGAAGTTGGGGGCACACGTCACCGAGTGGCCGTGGATCTTCGACACCTGATCGACCAGGGGCTCGGGCGCGGCGAGGTAGCCCAGCCGCCAGCCGGTCATCGAGTACGCCTTCGAGAACCCGTTGACCGTCACCGTCCGCTCGGCCATCCCGTCGAACGACGCGAGGGAGGTAGGGTCGGCGTCGTAGGTGATCCGGTCGTAGATCTCGTCGGCGACGACGGTCACGTCGTGCTCGACCGCCAGATCGCGGACGCCTTCGAGTGCGGCGTCGGAGAACACCGCACCCGTGGGGTTGGAGGGGGAGTTCACGAGCAGCAGCTGCGTCTCGTCGGAGATCGCGGCCGCCAGATCGTCCAGCGCGGGTTCGAGATCGAAGTCGTGCTGACCCAGATCGACCCGCGTGAGGTCACCCCCGGCGAGTTTCACCATCGCCTCGTAGGAGACCCACGCCGGGTCGAGCAGGATCACCTCGTCGCCCTCGTCGACCAGCGCCTGCACCGTCTCGAACAGCGCCTGCTTCGCGCCGGGCGTGACGACGACGTTGCCGGGCTCGCAGGCGACGCCTTTCCCCTTCAGATCGGTCGAGATCGCCTTTCGGAGCTCCGGGATACCACTGGAGGAGGTGTACCCCGTGTGGCCGTCGTCGATCGCCTGCCGACCGGCTTCTCGGATGCGTTCGGGCGTCGGGAAGTCCGGCTCGCCCACGGAGAGGTCGACCACGTCGACGCCCTGTTCTTGGAGTTCGCTGGCCTTGTTGCCGACCGCGACCGTCGCCGACGGCTCGACGCGACCGACGCGCTCGGCGAACTCCCACTCGCGCTCGCTCATGGCAGCACCTCCACCATGTCGACCGCAGCGTCGACGGCGGCTGCACCCTTTTCGACACGTTCCCGGGCCTCAGCGCCGCTCTGTCCCGGCCCGGTGACGCCGAACGTGACCGGCGTGTCCCGATCGATCCCGACCGACTGGAGCGACTCCGCGGTCGCGTCGCTGATCACCTGATCGTGGTCCGTATCGCCCGTGACGACCGCGCCGACGACCGCGACGGCGTCGATCTCCTCCCGTCGGGCGAGCCGGTCTGCGGCCAGCGGGCTGTCGTACACGCCCGGTACGCGCACGGTCTCGCCGATCTCGACGCCCCGATCCACGGCGGCGTCTGCCGCCGCCTCCGCCATCCGCTCGGTGACGGAGGCGTTGAACTCCGCTACCACGAGTCCGAGATTCACCATACGCGATCCTCGGCACCGGCGAAGAAAGAACTACCGAAGCGGGCAGTCACGATAGCCGGGGCTCGCGGGTGGGGGACGCGGAGAAACACACAGCGGGCGGCGCAGTCCGGAACGACGAAGGCCTCTACGGCCAGTTGCCGTTGTCGGTGAACGCGTCGACGACGCGCTGGATCGCGACGACGTACGCCGCGGTGCGGAAGTTCGGCAGGTCGAAGCTCGCGTACGCGTCGGTGAGGTCGTCGAACGCCTCCGTGATGACCGCCTCCAGCTCCTCGTTGACGCGCTCCTCGTCCCAGTAGAAGCGCTGGCGGTTCTGGACCCACTCGAAGTAACTCACGGTCACCCCGCCGGCGTTGGCAAGGATGTCCGGGAACACGTGGACGTCCTTCTCGGTCAGCACGTCGTCGGCGTCGGGCGTGAGGGGGCCGTTGGCGGCCTCGACGATCACGTCGGCGCTGACGTCCTCGGCGAGGTCGCCGTCGATGGCGTTCTCCAGGGCCGCAGGCACCAGCAGGTCGACGTCCATCGTGAGCAGTTCCTCGTTGGTCAGCGCCTCGGTGTCCTCGTAGCCGGAGACGGAGCCGGTGTCACGCTTGAACTCCTTGACGTCGACGGGATCGAGCCCGCTCGGGTCGTGGACGGCGCCGGAGGAGTCGGAGACGGCGACGATGTTGGCGCCGAGCTCGTCGATGAGCTTCGTGGCGATCCAGCCCGCGTTGCCGTACCCCTGGACGGCCACGTCGGCGCCGACGATGTCCTTGCCGAGGTAGTCGAACGCCTCGCGAGCGGTGATCGCAGTCGATCGGCCCGTCGCCTCGACGCGCCCCTCGCTCCCGCCGGCTTCGAGGGACTTGCCGGTCACGACGCCGGGCTCGGTCGTGTTCTCCAGCGTCTCGTAGGTGTCCTTGATCCAGTTCATCTCCCGCTGGCCCGTGTTCACGTCGGGCGCGGGCACGTCCTTGTCCTCGCCGATGAACGGGCGCAGCTCTTCGGCGAACGACCGGGTGATGTTCTCGATCTCGTTCGCGGAGTGTTCCGAGGGGTCGATCACGATCCCCCCTTTCCCGCCGCCGTAGGGGATGTCGACGACGGCGCACTTGTACACCATCCACCCGGACAGCGCCTTGACCTCGTCACGGGTGACGCCGGGGTGGTAGCGAATGCCGCCCTTGTAGGGGCCGCGGTCGCCGTTGAACTCCGATCGGAACGCCTTGAAGCGCTGGATCGACCCGTCGTCCATGTCCACAGAGAGGTTCGTTTCGAGCACGCGCTCGGGGTACTTGAGCCGGTGGATGACGTCGTCGTCGACGTCGAGATAGGCGGCCGCGTCGTCGATCTGCTCCTGCAGACTCTCGAACGGGTTTACTTCGTCTGACATTCCGACACGAAATTCGCCCGTAGCTCGAATAAGCCTGCCGAAGTCCCGGCGGAACGTTTGTGAAGAACTACGGCTCGTCGTCCGCGGCTGCCCGCTCCAGCACGCGCTCGGCCTGCGCGATCAGCGGCGCGTCGATCATCTCGCCGTCGACGCTGAACACCGCACGACCCTCGCGTTCGGCCTCGTCACGCGCGTCCAGCACGCGCTCGGCCCACTCGACGCGTCCGGGCGCCGGCCTGAAGGCGTCGTTGATCACGGGCACCTGTGCGGGGTGGATCGCCATCTTCCCGTCGTACCCCAACTGGAGCGCGAACTCGGTGGCCTCCCGCAGCCCCGCCTCGTCCTCGAAGTCGGTGAACACGGTGTCGATGGCGTCGATCCCCGCGGCGCTCGCGGCCAGCACTACCTGCTGGCGGGCGTGCAGCACCTCGGTCCCCTCGTCGGTCCGGGTCGCACCCACGTCAGCGGCGAGATCTTCGGCGCCGAACACCAGCGCGTCAGTCGCCCGCGCGTCGGCGATGTCCTCGGCGCGAAGCACGCCGCGGGCGGTCTCCACCAGCGCGAGCAGCGCGGGCTCGGCGTCGTGCTCGTCGAGCAGGTCGGCCACCCACTGCACGTCCTCGGGCTCGGCAACTTTCGGCACCATCACGCTGTCGAGGCGCAGCGAGTCGGGCGCGTCGTCCAGCAGCCCGTCGAGGTCGGCGGCGGCGTCGACGCTCACCCGGACGGCTACCTCACAGTCGGGATCGAACGCCGGATCGGACAGCACCTCGCGGACCGACTCCCTCGCGGCGCCGCGCTGGCTCGGCGCGACGGCGTCTTCGAGGTCGAAACAGACGGTGTCGGCGCCCGACTCCGGCGCTTTCCGCATCAGTTCCGGGCGGTCGCCCGGCGAGAACAGGAGGCTTCTACGTGCCATACCCGTGGTTGGGTCGGCGCGGAGTATAACTGGTCGGGGAGTCTTCCCGCACGGAGGAGTCGGCAGCGTTTTGCGCTGACCGGCCGACCCCGCGGGTATGACGGGACGCTACTACGAGGAGTTCGAAGTCGGCGAGACGATCGACCACGAGAAGCGCCGCACCGTCTCGGAGTCGGACAACCAGGCGTTCTGTGACATGACGATGAACCAGCAGCCGCTCCACCTCGACGCCGACTTCGCCGGGGAGACGCAGTTCGGCGAACGGCTGGTCAACGGGCTGTACACGATGTCGCTGGCGGTCGGCCTCTCCATCCCCGACACCACCGACGGCACCATCGTCGCGAACCTCTCCTACGACAACGTCGAACATCCCAACCCCGTGTTCCACGGCGACACGATCTACGCGCGGACGACCGTGACCGACAAAAACGAGACTAGCGACGGCGAGCGCGGGATCGTGGAGATGCACGTCGAGGCGTTCAAAGTCGAGTCTGACGGGGAGGATACGCTCGTCTGTGAGTTCGACCGGACGGCGCTGAGCCTGAAGCGCGAACACGCCGAGTAGGGCGCGGATGGACCCAGTCACCGAGCGGCTCCGGGCGTGGCTCTCCCCCATGATCGCGGCCGCGGACACCGCGACGGTCGCACGACTCGGACTCGGCGTGATGCTGGTGCTCGCCGGGGTACACAAGCTGCTGGCCCCGGCGGCGTGGGCCGTCTACGTCACCGACTGGCTGGCGCCGTGGCTTGTCGTGAGCCCGCGGCTGTTCATGCTCGCGAACGGGCCGCCGGAGGTGCTCGTCGGCGCCCTGCTGCTCGCGGACCGCTACGTGGCGCCCGCGACGGCCGTCGCCGCCGTGTCGCTTCCAGTGACGATCCTCTACCTCGCGGTCGTCGCCGCCACGGACGGTCGGTTCGTCGACGTGTTGATCCGGGACGTGGGGCTGGCCGCGCTCGCGTGGGTAGTGCTGCTCGACGCGCTTGGGGCGGAGTGACGTGGCGGCGACGCTGGCGAACAGGCGATCGAACGGCGCCGCGGTGGGGGATCGCACTCACGCCCAGCGCCGCCGCGGTCGGAAAGTCAGGGCACGGGAGGCGTGCTCCCGTGATCCTATTTAAAGGACGGTGCCGTGTTTCTTGTCCGGCAGGTCCTTGTCGACGTCCTCGTAGAACGCGAAGCGGTTGACCAACTCCTGCCGGAGCGTCGACGGCGGCACCACGTCGTCGATCACGACCTCGCTGGCCATCCGGTGGGCGTCGATGTCTTGGCGGTACTCCTCGCGGAGCTCCTGCTCGCGCTGCTTGCGCTCCTCGGGGTCGTCGATGGCGTCGAGCTTGTTGGCGTACACCGCGTTGATCGCCGCCTCGGGCCCCATGATCGCGATCTCGCCGGAGGGGAGCCCGAGCACGCTCTCGGGGTCGTAGGCGGGGCCGCCCATCGCGTAGATGCCGGCGCCGTAGGCTTTCCGGACGACGACGGTCTGTTTCGGGACGGTCGCCGAGGAGGTGGCGTAGATGAACTTCTTCCCCTTCTCGAGGATCGCGTCCTTCTCGACCTCCGAGCCCGCCATGAACCCCGGCGTGTCACACAGGTACAGCAGCGGGATCTCGTAGGCGTCGCAGGTCCAGATGAACTCCGCGGCCTTCTCGGCGGCGTCGGGGAAGATCGCGCCCGAGCGGTGGTTGGGCTGGTTCGCGACGACGCCGACCGGCCGGCCGTCGATCCGGGCAAAGGCGGTGACGATCTCCTGTCCGTACTCGGGTTTCATCTCCATGACCGACTCGGCGTCGCAGATCCGGTCGAGCAGGTCGTGGACGTCGTACGCCTTGTTCGGGTTGTCCGGGACGACCTCGTCGATCCCCTCCGGAGAGAACGTGGGGTTCTCGGGCTCGGATCGGGGCGGCTTCTCGCCGGCCTTGTCCGGGAGGTACGTCATCAGCTTCGCGGCCATCGCGCGGGCCTCCCGCTCGTCTTTCGCGACGAGGTCGGCGCTGCCGGAGTGTTTGGCGTGGACGGCGGGGCCGCCGAGGTCCTGCATGTCGATCTCTTCGCCGGTCACCATCTTCACCATCCGCGGGGACGCGATCGCCATCGCGGACATCCCCTCGACCATGATCGTGAAGTCCGCGAACACGGGCGTGTAGGCGGCGCCCGCGATGCAGGGGCCGTACAGCACGCAGATCTGCGGGACGTACCCCGACAGCATCGAGTGGTTGTAGTAGTACTTCCCGATCCCCTCCCGATTGGCGAAGAAGCCGGTCTGCTGGTCGATCCGGCCCCCCGAGGAGTCCATCAGGTAGAGCACGGGGTTGCCGGACTTCAGCGCGCGCTGCTGCATCCGGAGGAACTTCTCGACGCCGCGACCCGCCATCGATCCTGCCTTGACGGTGAAGTCGTTGGCCATCCAGTGGACGTCCCGGTCCTCGAACGTCGCCGCCCCCGTCAGGAGGCCGTCGCCAGGCAGTCGGGTGTTCTCGTCGTACTCCTCGACCTCGGGGGAGTCGGGGTGCCACTCGTCGAACGCGGCGAACTTCCCGTCCTCGAACTGGACCCCGTCGGCGGCGCCCTCGCGGTCGGCGTCACCGGGGCCGCCCTCGCCGCCCTCGCCGAACCAGAGGTCCAGCCGGTCACGGACGAACAGTTTGCCCTGCTCGGGCAGGCGTTCCTTGTACTTCTCGGGACCGCCCCCGAGGATCTCCTCGATCTCCTCGCGGAGTTTCTCCTCGCGCTCGGTCGGTCCGAGGTCGTCGTCGAGGGGGTACTCCGTCTCGGGGGCCGTGGCGGTGGCCGCCGGTTCGTCGGCGTCGCCGACGAGCACCTCGATGTCGGCGCCGAGATGTTCGGCCAGCGCGGCGGCGACCGCCGACGCCTCCTCGTCGGTGGCACCGTCGCCGATGCGGACGTGCATACGGGAGTCGTCGGCCGAACGGGGCAAAAAGGGTCCGAAAATGGAGTCAGTCGGCTGAACCGACTGCTCGTCGCCGTACTGTCGGTTATTCGTCGCCGTACTCGTAGAACCCGCGGCCGGTCTTCTTCCCGAGATCGCCGGCCTCGACCTTCCGCTTCAGCAGGTACGCGGGCGTGTAGCGGTCGCCGAGCTCCTCGTGAAGCGTCTCGCTGGCGTGGAGACAGACGTCGAGGCCGATGTGGTCGGCGAGCTCGAGCGGGCCCATCGGGACGTTGGTGCCGAGCGTCATCCCGCGGTCGATGTCCTCCTTCTCGGCGACGCCCTCGTCGAACGCGCGGATCCCCTCGTTGATCCAGGGCATCAGGATGCGGTTGGTGACGAACCCGGGCTTGTCGTCGGACTCCCACGTCTCCTTCCCGAGATCTTCCGCGAACGCGTGCGCGAGGTCCGTGGATTCGTCGGCAGTGCGCTCGCCGGTGACGACCTCCACGCCGTCCATGATCGGGACGGGGTTCATGAAGTGGAGGCCGACGACGGCGTCCGCGCGCTCGGTCGCGCTCGCGATCGTCGTGATCGACAGCGTCGACGTGTTGGTCGCGAGCAGCGTCCCGTCGTCGAGCGCGTCGTCGAGGTCGGCGAAGATCGACTGTTTGAGCTCCATCTCCTCGGGCGCGGCCTCGACGACGATCTCCGCGCCCGCGAGATCGTCGAGCTCCGTGGTCCCCGTGATGCGCGCCTTCGCGTCCTCGGCCTCCTGCTCGCTCAGCGCGTCGCGGCCGACCAGCCGCGAGAGCGAGTCGTCGATCGTCTCGAAGCCGCGCTCGACGAACGACTGCTCGATATCCCGCATCACCACGTCGTAGCCCGCGGTCGCGGCGACCTGTGCGATCCCGGCGCCCATCGTCCCGGCGCCGACGACTCCGACCGTCTCCACGTCGTCCAGTCCGTACATAGTCGGCGCTGGGCCCGGCAGCACCGTAAGGGTAGCGACAACCGCCGGACTGCATCGCTCCCGCTCTCTACCACGGATCGCAGGGTAGAAGCGCTCTACGTCCTGTCCTCGGCGGTCGGATCACACAAAGCTTCAAGTGCCTTTGGGAACGATTGCGAGCCAACGTGACCCGCCTGCTAGAGCATCTGATGGCCGACGTCGACGAGGAGGAGCGGCGCTCGGTCGACGCGCCGACCGACCTGAAGTTCGTCGGCCCGGCGACCGCCGACGCCGTCGAGTCGGCCGGGTTCTCCGCACAGGACATCCTCGAGAAGGACGTGTCCTACCGGATGCTGCTCGAAGCGGGGGTCAATCCCGGCGTTGCCGCGAAGATCCGCCGCCACCACTCGCTCTCGTGGTCGTTCGACAACGACGGGGATCTGGACCGGCGGTCCGAGCAGGTCCGCGGGCTCGGCGACGAGGAGGCCGCGTGGGTGGCCTCCAGCCACGGCGAAGACGACGGGGAGACGACCGGCGACGCGGGAGAAACGAACGACGGCGAATTCGACGAGGAGGCGGCGTGGATCGACGAGTCGGCCGGGAGGCCCGAGACCCTCGACGAGGTGGAAGCTGACGACGGAGACGATACCGACGACGAGGCGGCGTGGGTCGCGGACGCCACGAGCGGCGGTGACTCGGCGACCGCCGACGGGAGCGGCGACCCGCTGGCGGCCGAGGCGGCCTGGCGCGAGCGGTCGAAGCCGACGCCGCTGACCGACATCTCGGGGATCGGGGAGAGCTACGCCGAGCGGCTGGCGGAGGCGGGCGTCACCTCGGTCCGGTCGCTCGCGACCGCCAGCCCCGAGCTGTTGTCCGACGTGACCGGGATCCCCCGAGATCACCTCCAGCGCTGGCACCGCGAGGCGAGCGAGCGGGCGGACTGAGCCGGCGCGTCGACGGCGCTGCTCCGCCCCGGGCGACGAAGCCTTTATACCTGAAGCATCAACACTGATACGTAGATGGCGAAATCCGGGCAGGCGGTTCCGTCAGGGGTGGCTTCCCGGTGAGCATCGACATCGCCACCCGCGGGACGTCCCTCCACGTCACGGACAGTATCGAGCAGCGCCAGTGCGTGCTGCGGATGCCCGAACCGGCCGCCGCGGAGTCGATCGACGGCGATCGGTTCTACTTCCCGGTCGACGCCGCCGCACGGATCGACACCGAGAGCATCACGCTCGGGAGCTACGTCGCGACGTTCGTCCGGAACGGGGAGGGCGACGTGGTCGCCCAGATGGACCGAACCGACGGCGTCGATCTCCCCCCGGGCGAGTACCTGATCGAACTCGAACAGCCGGTGAAGCTGTACGTGCGGGTCGAAGGCTCGCTGACCGTCGAGACCAACGGGATGACGACGACGGTCGGGACCGACGGCGATCTGTTCGTCGCCGGGCGGTCTCGGCACAACCACCCCGCGGGGACGATCACGACGACCGAAGAGCCCCGCGAGATGATGCGCGCCGTCTCGGCGATGTCCTCGTCGCTGAAGACCACCTCCGTCGAGCGGTCCTACCCGGCGCTGCGCGGGCACCCACCGGAGATCGAACTGGGCGACGAGCTGGAGATCTCGGACTCGATGGTTGCCGCGGATGCGGGCGTCCGTATCGAGGTGCCGCCGCGGCTCCGGTTCGTCTACGCGGTCGCGCCGCTCGCGTTCTACCTCGGCGCCGAGGTGGTGCCCGGGAACGTCCCCCAACTTGTCGGTGAGGACGGGTTCAGCTACCGGCTCGACGGGCCGGGCGGGTTCGAGGAGACCGTCGCGGAGACGCTCCAGCAGACGCTGTTGTTCGACTGCGTCGCCCGGACCGAGGGGTTCTACGAGGTCGAACTCGCCGAACGCGACGACGTCGACGCACTGGTCGACCTCGACTGGGCCGACCTCTACGGCCGGTCGCTCTCGGAACAGTTGGACGCCTACCTTTCGGTCCCCTTCGAGCGGATCGCCGACTGCGTGCCCAAGTGGAAGACAGCGGGCTACGTCGCGCCCGAGCCGGAGAACGCCGAACTGCTGCCGTACCTGCTCGACGATCTCGCGACAATCAAGACGCCCGCGGGGGAGGCGACGACCGCCGAACAGGTCCAGACCGACTCGCTGTTCGACTTCGCGCGTACCGGCTCCAGTCCGGACGCGGCCACCCTCGCCGGGCCGACGCGCAGTTCTGCACGCAGCACGGGAGACGGGGGGGCACAGACGCCCGAGGGACCACTGCCGGACTTGGTCGAACCGGAACCGACCGGCGCGTTCGAGACGGTCTGGGCCGACGACGGCGTCCCCGTCGGCGGTATCAAGGCGTCCGTCGATGGCTACCGCAACCGTCTCGACCAGATCCCCTCCGAGGAGATCGGTGTCACCGTCGTCGTGAACGACGAGGGGATGACCGAGGAGAGCGATGTCGCCGAGGAGGTGTACGGCGACGACACCGAGTTCCCGTTCGACCTCCGGGTGTACCGTAACCTCACGACCGAGCGGCTCAAGGCCGTCTTGGAGACCGAGCGGGAGTTCCTCCACTACGTCGGCCACGTCGAATCCGACGGTTTCCAGTGTACCGACGGTCGACTCGACGCTCGTACCGTCGACTCCGTTGGCGTCGACGCGTTCTTCCTCAACGGCTGTGCCTCCTACGACCAGGGGATGGCGCTGCTCAAGAACGGCGCTGTCGGCGGCGTCGTCACACTCACCGAGGTTGTCAACAGCGGTGCGACGCGGGTCGGAAAAGCGATGGTGAAACTGTTAAACTACGGGTTCCCACTCCACTCGGCGCTTAGCGTTGCGAGTAAGCAGTCGTTCGTCGGTGGACAGTATTCAGTCGTTGGTGACGGCGATGTCGACATCGTGCAAGGGGAGAGTATCGGAGCGCCGATCACGGATATCGAACAGGTCGAGGATGGCTATATCGCGAGGGTCCAACTGTATCCCGACTCCGATCTGAGTACCGGCGGAATGGCGTCGATAGACATCGGCGACGACAGACGTCAACACCTCGCTCCAGGAGTTTTGGGGGAGGTATTCTATTCGGATCTCGAAACTCTCCTCAACGATGCTGAAGACGATCTCGTCCGTTACGATGGGGAGATCAAGTGGCTATCGGACCTTTCGCAGTAAGCGGTTCTTCCTTTAGAAATCGATTCAGGGGCCAGCGGTGGGGCTTGAGTGCCCAGCGACGACACTACCCGCCTGCGAGAGGAACAGCATCATCGTGAACAGGACGCCCATCATCTTCGGGTTGTCGGCCAGGAACGACTTGAGTTCGGACATTACACTCCATGCCAATTCGTCTCTATATAAGTAGACAGATATTACTGCGTTTGATGTTAGGAGTTGATAAATAGACGATTCCGTGGAACTGCGGGACAGAACGTGATTTACACTTCCTTCCGCCCAGAACAAATCACTCCAGATAACCTAAATCTTCGAGCTGCTGAGCGATCTCCTCGAACTCAGCCTCCGTGAGCTCCCCGCGTTCCTGATGTTTGATCACGATGCTGCGCAGCAGGAACCGAACGAGGTCGCTCGTGCTGGAGAAGCTCGTCCCCTCTATCGTCTCGTCGACGCGCTCGGCGAGCTCGGTGGGGATCGAGACGGTCGTGTAGTCGGTCATTACGCGTCGATCGGGCGCGGGCGGGGAAAAGCGCGCCGGCTGCGGGTAGCGGCCGTCGACGGCCGTTTCCGCGTGGATCACGTCCGCCGTCGACGCAGTCGGGCGTATCACTCCTTGCCGGCGATGGAGTCGATCCGGTCGAGCTGTTCGCGGTGGAGGGTGAGGATCAGGTCCGAGAGGACGCCGAACATCAGCAGCTGGACGCCGAGCAGGATGCCGGCGGCGCCGGCCAGCGCCCAGATCTGGTGGGGGACGCCGTAGACGAACCACTCGATCGCGACGAAGGCGGCGATCGCGGTGCCGCCGAGCCCGGAGGCGACGCCGACGCTGCCGAAGTAGAACAGCGGATTGCTCGTCTTCGCGCGGCGGAACAGCTCGAGGAAGATGATCCCGCCGTCCCGGATTGGGTGAAGGTTGGTGTTCGAGCCCGCGGGGCGTTCGAGGTAGGTGATCGGGACGACCGCGGTGGGGATCCCCTGCTTCGCGCACTCGACGGCCATCTCGGTCTCGATACCGAACCCGTCCGCCGAGAGTCGCAGGCGGTCGAAGGAGTCGCGGCTGAACGCCCGGTAGCCGCTGAGGATGTCGTCGAAGCGCTCGCCGTGGATGACGCTGAACAGCCGGTTGGTGAGCTTGTTGCCGACCTGATTCAGGCGGGTCATCGCGCCCGCCTCCATGTCGGCGAAGCGGTCGCCGATGACGTGCTCGTACCCGTCGTCGAGGGGGGCGAGCATGCGGTCAGCTTCCTCGGGGCGGTAGGTGCCGTCGCCGTCGGCCATCAGGACGTACTCGCGGTCGATGTGTTCGCGGACGGCCTCGCGGATGGCCTGTCCCTTGCCCGAGGCGGACTGTATCTCGACCCGGGCGCCGTGCTCGCGGGCGATTTGGCGGGTGTCGTCCTCCGAGTCGCCGTCCATCACGAGCACGTCGTCGAACCCCTGCTCGCGGAAGCCGTCGACGACGTCGCCGACGGTGGCGGCCTCGTCGTAGGTGGGCAGGAGGACGGTGACGCGCTCGAGGTCGGGCATGTCGTTTCTGGTGTGGTAGTGGGTGGAGTGAAAAGGCTTCTACTTGGGGCGGGCGGTGTTCGGATGTTGTTGCACTCGTCGGCCCTTTTTCGTCACCCCACAGACGGGTCACCGACAGTTGTGCTAGTCAACAGCGATGCGTGCATGTGGTTCTGAGCGTGGAAGCAATAGTGCAGCACCAGCGGTCATCCGGGAACTCCACGGTTTCGTTGTGACTAGGCCCAACACATATAGTGCTGGGATGCGTACCATCAGTTGTCGATGGCACCTGCCGACGACGTGATGGAGCTCGTCGATGAGCGTTTCAAGCCGGATGGGAACACCATCGTTCGAATCCGCATCCTCGCGGTTCAGGACTCGGAGAAGTTCCCTGATGGCGTGAAATACCGGCTCCACTACGGCACAGTCGGCGGCGACACTATCGTCCGATACGATAATTCCCACGGCGTCCACGAACGGCACACGGCGGACGGATTGGACGATGACTACGAATTCCCAGGGTACAGCGAGGTACAAGCCCGTTTTCGGTGGGAGACCGATGTACTCGGGCCATAGGGCCGGGCGTTCTGTCGGTGGGTGCCACCTACGGAGCAACCAATGTCACAGAACACACTCGTCGTGACAGTCGGGACACTGGAAGGGATGATGGATCGAACGGAGGATGCGATGGAGGCTGCCCTCGAAGGTAACCTTCCGGACGAAGCGCCGCCGAGTCGGGTCACGTTTGAGGATCCGGACGAACTCATGCGTGTGTTTAGTCCGCGCGCTATCGAGCTCCTTCGCACGATTGCCCAAGAGGAGCCCGCCAGTATGCGTGCGGCGGCGCGACTGGTGGACCGGGACATCAAAGACGTTTCCCGGAACCTGAATCAGCTGGAACAGTTCGGCGTCGTCGAGTTCGAACAGGAGGGCCGCTCGAAGCGGCCAATGGTTCCGTTCGACGACATCGAGGTCCACCTGTCGCTTCGAGACGATCCGGAATCCGGTGATCGGTCCGAAGCACCCGCGTAGCGGCGCTCACGCGTTCCGACGTACGACATCCATCCGGTCCTACGCCATGACTACCGACACGCTACAGATCACGTACGGACAGCGCGACGAACTCCGCGAGGCGGGCCGTGAGCGACTCGAACGAGCGCTCGACGGCGAGACCGGCGACGCCGTCGAGCAGGACGATCGGTTCGTTCTGGACTTCGAGAGCTACGCCGACGTCGCTCGGCTGATGCGGACCTCGAACCTCGAGCTACTGGAGGCGATCGTCGAGGCGGAGCCGGCGAGCATTAGCGAGGCCGCACGAGCCGTCGACCGGGACTACAAAGAGGTGCACCGGAACCTGCAGGAGCTGGAAAACCTCGGCGTCGTCGAGTTCGAACAGGAAGGTGCGAGCAAAAAGCCGATCCTCCGTGGGGGAGCGAAGACCATCGACTTCTCGTTGCAGCTCCCCGGAGACGTGAGTGGGGATCGGACTGGCGCGTCTGCATAGGCTTCGAAGCGACCGGTGGTCCCGTTCGACGACATCGACGTCTATCTGTCGCTTCGAGACGATCCGGAGTCGGACGACCGATCCGAAGCCCCTGTTTAGCGGTACTCACGCGTTCCGGCTCACGACATCCACAACGAGCGATTCCCGACGTGTTTTCGAACCCTCCAGGGAGGCAGTATGCTGAGACTGGCACCTATTTCCCGTTCCTCCCGAACCGCACGGCGAGGATCGATTATGAATCCTCACTGCCGTCAAAACACCCACGACAACCGGTCATAATCGGCCGAGATCCCCGCAAGTAGACTGGGTTCGTGTGTCTAAACGTGAAGTAGTACGAGCGGTGGAAGGGTGGGATCCTGCCGGTAGATGCTCAGGAATGGCGATATTCAGGGAATCGCGTGATCGTGGGATCGAGGAACGGCCACCAAAGACGCCCAATATTTCTTCATAATCGGTTCCCCTCGTGCGGTTAGGGAATTCTCGACAGAGTCGCGTGACTCTCCGAATTGGCGACTGAAGGACTCTCTCGCTCCATTTCCCCGGCTACTGCCTGAGCACCTCGCGAATCGCGACGCGGTTGGCCATACTCACCTCTCGAAACCCACGGGTAGAGCACTTGCGGGGCAGGAATCCGATTATGAATCGGTCGTCCGGGCCCAACAGGAACTGAGACGGGTAAATCGCCCGTGCTCCCGAGTATGGAGACGTTCTCCATTTCGGACTCGTTTCTCGCCCGTTCCGGCCCGAATCGACCGGATCAGTTCACACGGAATCCGGATAAGTCAGCCTGATTCAGGGAGCGGCGGTCACCAACAGAGGCCTTCGTACTCGAGGTCGCGCTCCTCGATGGGGAGGTCGACACGACGGCCATCGACGACGAGCTTTCGATTCATCGACTCGAACTCCTCGTCCAGGGCGGCGAACTCGTCCCACTCTGTGACGATCAGCGCCGCGCTCGCGCCGTCGAGCGCGTCACCGGCCGAATCGGCGTACTCGATCCCCGGGAATCGCTCGCGCATCTCGTCGGCGGCGACGGGGTCGTAGGCGGTGATGGAGGCGTTCCGCTGCTGGAGTTTTTCGATAACGGGGATCGAGCGTGCGTTCCGGATGTCGTCGGTACCGGGCTTGAACGAGAGTCCGAGCACGGCGACGCGCTCACCGTCGACGTCAAGGTGTTCGTCGAGCAGTTCGAGCAAGCGTTCGGGCTGCCCGTCGTTGACCTCGACGGCGGCGTTGAGAATCGCCGGCTCGTAGCCCGATTCCTCGGCGGCGTGGATGATCGCGCGGGTGTCCTTCGGGAAGCAGCTGCCGCCCCATCCGAGACCGCTGCGCAGGAACTGCTCGCCGATCCGATCGTCGAGACCAATCGCGTCGGCGACCTCGTAGGCGTCGATGTCGAACTGCTTGCAGATGTTCCCGATGTCGTTGATCAGCGAGACCTTCGACGCGAGGAAGGCGTTGTTCGCATACTTGGTCATTTCGGCGGTTCGGGTGTCGGTCTCGACGACCGGCGCGTCGTGCTGGTCGAGCAACGGGGCGAACACTGCGTGCATATCCTCGCGCGTGCGCTCGTTATCGGCGCCGAGGACGACTTTGTCGGGATGTAGGAAGTCGTGGACGGCCGTGCCTTCCCGGAGGAACTCGGGGTTCATGCCGGCGCCGACGGTTCCGCTGTCGGCTCGCTCGGAGGGGTTCTGGAGGAGCGGTGCGATCTCTTCCTCGGTGGTGCCGGGGACGACGGTGCTCTTTACGACGACAGTGTGGTGGTCTGCCTTCTCTGCGAGGGTTTCGCCCAGTTGTTCGGCTCCGTTGGCCATTATCGAGAGATCGATGCTCCCGTCCTCGGCCTGCGGCGTGGGGAGACAGAGGAACGTGACGTCGGTGTTGAGGACCGCGTCGTAGTCGGTCGTCGCGCGGAGGCGGTTGGTTGAGTTCTCGCCCGCGTGGGCGTCAACGAGCTCTTGGAGTCCTTCTTCGTGAATCGGAGCCTCCCCGGCGTTGATCGTGTCGACGACGGACTGGTCGACGTCGATGTTGGTGACCTGGTGGCCGAGGTCGGCGAAACAGGCGGCGACGGTTGTGCCGACGTAGCCGCTGCCGACGATGGAGAGGTGCATGAGGGTTTTGAGGGGGTCAGGATTGATAATCTATTCTGTCTCTGCTCTCGTAGGGGTTGCTAAAAGTATTTGAGTACGCCCCAGCAAGTCAGGGTCATGCAGGCAGTAGTTCTCGCGGCTGGTGAGGGGACGCGCCTCCGCCCGCTGACCGAGGATAAACCGAAGGGTATGGTTGAGGTCGCGGGCAAACCGATCCTCACACACTGCTTCGAGCAGCTGGTGGAGCTCGGCGCCGAGAAGCTCGTGGTCATCGTGGGCTACAAGAAACAGAACATCATCAGCCACTTCGGCGACGAGTTCAAGGGCGTTCCGATCACGTATGCCCACCAGCGCGAGCAGGACGGACTGGCTCATGCGTTGTTGAAGGCGGAGGAGCACGTCGATCAGGACTTCATGCTGATGCTCGGCGACAACATCTTCCAGGCGAACCTGGAGGACGTGGTTAGCCGTCAGCAGGAGGACCGCACCGACGCGGCGTTCCTCGTTGAGGAGGTGCCTTACGAGGAGGCGAGCCGGTACGGCGTCTGTGACACGAACGACTACGGCGAGATACAGGAAGTGGTCGAGAAGCCCGACGACCCGCCGAGCAATCTGGTGATGACTGGCTTCTACACGTTTTCGCCCGCAATCTTCCACGCGTGTAAACTGGTGCAGCCTTCCGACCGTAACGAGTACGAGCTTTCGGACGCTATTGATTTGTTGATCAAGAGCGGGCGGACGATCGACGCGATTCCGATGGAAGGCTGGCGGATCGACGTTGGGTATCCGGAGGATCGGGACGAGGCAGAGGAGCGGTTGCAGGCTGGGGAGAACGTCATGTAGTCTCTGTTTGTCGGTTATACGCTGATTCCCGACAACCGTGACGGGAGATTGTCGACGACCGTTTTCCTGAATCGGCTTGAGAGCGCGAGTAGGGAGATGAAGTACACTCCGGCTCCGAGGGTAACGAGCACCGCTACTGCCACGAACTCGTAGCTGAAGTTCACGTACGCGGCTTCGCCCCGTCGACCTAATTCCACGACAATTCCCATCACTGCGGCGGCACCCCATTGTCGTGCGATCTCACCGAGCGGGATGGAGTAATCGACCAGTGATGAAAGCATGTAGTGGGCTGCAACCAGACTGACCGCAACTGCGGTAGCAGTTGCTGCCGCTGCGCCGATAACCTCGAAGTACGGTATTAGACTGACGTTCAGAATCACGTTCGCCGTGATAAACACTGCGTTGATACGAAACGCAATATCTGGCCTGTCCATGGCGTTCAGAGCCGTCGTAAACTGTCGCTGGTAACCCTGGATAAGGGTAGCAACGATAAGCACCGACAGAACCGTCCCTCCACGGGAGAAGTCATCACCGTACACTTGGAGTAGTTGTTCCCCGAGGATCGTTCCGCCGATGAGGCCAGGAATCAGGACAAGTCCGGCGAAAGCGAGGGCAGTTTCGAAGAGGTCAGCGACGGCTTCCGAGTCTTCATCGGCAGAAAGCGAACTCATCTCCGGAAACAGCGTTTGGCTCAACGACCCGCCGAACAGTATCAAGAAAACCGAAATGTTCCACGCTGCTGTGTAGATTCCGATGGCTGAGGCCGAGACGAAGAATCTGAGCACAGTCACGTCAACCCAATTGAACGCTCGGGATCGAAGCGACCCGACCCACGAAAACTTTGCGTACGATACTAGCTCCTGGTAGTGTTCTCGCCGGGGGAGCCTCACGTACTGGAAGTTTTTGATAGCAACCCAGAGACCCAGAAGGGTGACAAGCAGATAGCCAGCGGTGTAACCGACATATAGCGCTGTGAGTCCCAAACTACCCAGTAAACCAATGATCTGAACGACGCTTCTGGAGCCCGTTCGGATTGGTGTAAAGACGCCTGAAATGTGGACCAATTTCTGTCCCCTGAGAACAGAATTAGTGATCGATTGTGCCAAGTTCACCCCTAGGAACAGGACAACGACCACTGCAGCCGGGTGGCCGATGTACTCGTTTACTTGTCCACGGAACAGTAGTACAAGCGCTGAGACTACTACGAAGAGAACAATACTGATTGACGTTCCCGCGACCGCGTATGCGGCGTCATCCGTCCCTTCGCTGATCCGCTTCGTAATCGAACTGGGGACTCCCATCTTCACTGCGATACCCAACCACGCGACGAGCGAGAGGATCAGGTAGTAGGTCCCAAGACCCCCTGAGCCGAGTATCCGACCGATGAACACCGTTGCGGCGAACCCGGATGCGGACGCGAGGAAGCGAGATGCGAAGTGAATAATGGAGGTCTGGCCCAGCCGCATATACCAACACGCGTGAGAAAGCCCAATAAGGTCTCCTTTTCGGTTACCTCAGCTAGGCCTAAAAGTACTACTTATATCCCAGTTCGTGAAGACGTTTTTCGACGTCTTGATCGATCTCTTTCTCTCCTTCCATAATACCGGCGTCAGATAGTTCCTGAATGGTTTTGTCTACAAAATTCCGATCCACCGATGTTACGTCGTTTCGTTCGCTGTCTCGGCCTGGGCGGTACCGTGTTCGGTCGTCGTTTCGAACTGCGTCGACGAAAACTTCTCCCCCTATCTCACGACATACGGCGTGCCACGGACCGAAATACGGCTCTCGGTCTCCCTTCGAGATCGGAAGTTCGTCCCCCGGTTTCTCGATCCTGTACGATGTCGTGAGCGTGTGGCCTTCTTGGGGGACGAATCCTGTTTTCTCCCCCGCTATTGCATCTTCCACGACAGTGGGAAACTGGGTGAGAGAGGCGGGGGTTTTCACCGTTTCGGCGGAGTCGTCGTTGGGGTGTTTTACAACTAACGGGACGTGAGAGACTTCATCGCCGATACCCCAGCTGTGATCAATAAGACGTACCGCGTCGTTCAACGCGCTGTATTCGCCGAAACCCTCCCCATGATCACTAGTCACCACCACCAATGTATCATCGAGTTCGCTAGCTGATTCCAGCCGATCTAACAGTTGTCCAAAGTAAGCGTCTACCTGCTTGATACAGTCGTCGTACAGGCTTTCGGTCGCTTCGAGTTCCCAAAACGGCCTATCTCCGAGATACTGTGTCGTGAGTGGCCCGCCCATGGCCTCCCGATGGAGATCCTCGATTTTTCCGCCCCCACCCCACTCGGCGAACTGCTCTTGCGGGATGTACGGGTAATGTGCATCCATGAGGTTGATGCAAGCCGCCCACGGTTCGTCTCTGGTCTCTCTCCACGAGTCGAATTCGTCGACGTACTTCCCACCGTGCTCCCGTTCCGGATCATGAGCTCCTTTTGAACGCCCGAATTCACGGGATAGGCCGTTCAATGTCGCCTTGAGTGGGAAGTCACTCTGCAAGCTTTCGAGCAGGTACTCGACGTAGCTGGGGTCTCCATTCACACCTTCGGGACCGAGCGCTTCGGGAAATAACAGTTCCTGACGCTTCGGACCGACGACTTCCTGAAAGAACGAGGAGAGGTTGGACGACTCGGCAACGATCGAGTTGGGCGTGAAAAGCCCCGTCTGATAGCCCTCATCCGCGAGGACCTCCCAGATCGTGTGACCTGACGAGATGCTCGCACTATGCGCCGTAGCACGGTGTTCTGCGACGTGATAGCCGGTGAAGATGCTGACATGACTAGAGATGCTGTGAATACCGGGTGATCGGGCGTTCGTGTAAGTCGTCGCCCGTTCGGCGAAATCGTCCAAGTTCGGCGTCGTGCTCCGTGGGTATCCGAGGTGGCCGACGTTTAGGCCGCGTACGCTGTCGAGAACGATGAGAAGGACGTTCGGTCGACCCATGGATACGAATCCGAGGGGTTGCATTTGTATACTTCGGTAAGAACGGCGGGTAACGTCGGCCAGATCTTATACCATATAAAGAATATGATTTAAACTAACTTTATATGAATAAATCAGCTGTAACGGTTTCTAGAGTAGAGTTCAACTATGATGTCACTATTGCAGGAGATCACTTAGTTTCTGGTTAAGCAAATCGGGGTTGACGTGAATATCAACGCCGTCCTGTCCACATTCGAGGTACTGATAGGTATGGTCCATGTTTTCGGCGATACGGTCGAAAGTTGCAACTAATTTATCACCGAACAGTTCTACGACCGTGAGATCATCGCCGTAGAGGATGTTTGTTAGACCTGCTCCGTGAGGTGCTACCACGAGTTCGGCGTTAGAAAACAGTTCGACCTGTTCGCGGACGCTTAGTTCGCCGAGGAGGTAACTATCGATATCGTATTGGTTGAGAACGCGCTCGACTGCATCCCGATTCGAGATGCGGCGGACGGTTGCGTCGTCGCGCGCGACAAATACCCGTTCACGAGACTCAGTGATATCTATACCGGCACCGGTGCGCATACGATCACGGAGCCATCGACACTCAGCGGGAGTCGGATCTGGGTACGTCGGTACGACCAGAGTATCCACCGCTGCGATACCACCGTTGAAGCCTGCGACCGGACCCGCGTAATCGAGCAAACTAAGCGTCTCATCCACCCATGACGAGCGGTCCCTTGGAACAATGAGTGTCGGGTATGTCCCTGTCACCTCTCCGTGTATTTCGAGCAAGCGTACGCGCAATAGACTCTCCATTGTCCAGTGATAGTAATTCGGCCAAGGCGGTACAACGAACGCGGCTGTGTCAAAACTCCGGTCAGGCGTGACCTCCCCAGAGAGAGCGTTTAGTGTACGACGTACCCCGTTCTCGTCTATTGATTGTGCAAGACAAACACCTACGCGTCTCTCTACGAGTGGCGGGGGTGCGACGCTCTCCGAGATTACTTCTCCATCGGAAGTGATTCCGGGCCCGACGGGGCCGAGAAACAATGCGTCACTCTCCTCGTAGATGAACCGATTAACAGCATTGAAGCGTTCTCCGTCGTCCCCAAGCCCATCTCTCCCCTTGTACTTCACGCGTGCGTCCGTTTCTTCGTACTCTACGTAGCCCGGAAGTTCTCGAAGTTCGTCTCGCGTTACTATGTCCAGGTGTTCTAGGAGGATGTTTTGGTACATCCCACGGTAAAGTAAGGCGTCTACATAGAGAGTATCCCAACCCTCAGTAAGTAATTCGCCGAGGCCGTCCATCCGTAGCTTCCGGAGGGCTCGTCTCGGAGTGCTACTCAAATCCATCGTTGAAAGGAACTCATCTCCATCACTAATAGCTTGTAATATTTGACCGACGTTGCAGTTCGGAACCGTGGATATATCTCTTATCCGGTCCTGATTATAGTTAGGTCCACCACAGATGGCTCTAAAAGTCCTTCTCGCTCCATATTTCGATGGGAATCAGTACCTCGACATGCTTGATGCTCATCTCAATCAACAGGATGTGGAAACAACCCACGAGTCGCACAGTCATCCACTCTGGCCGCTCGCCGTTGATGCATTGCGAAACAATATAAACGTCATTCATTTACATTGGACTCACCCATACTTCCTTCTCGGAAATTACAGTGACTTCGAGCGACTCCCTTTCTCTTGGCTCCTATCTGCCTTCTTCGCATTTGCGTTCGTCGCACAAGTGTGGTTGTGCTCGTATCTAGACATTCGTATCGTCTGGACCGTGCATAACCGGTGCAATCACGAGCGCCGACACGAGTCTATCGACCATTGGGTGAGTCGTCGGATCGTCGGTATCGCCGACGCGGTTCAGGTATGGGACGAACGGACCGAGCAAGAATTGGAAGCCTATCTCGGCACACCTTTAGATAACATCATTCGTATCCCACACGGGAACTATGCCCCGCTCTACTCACCTACCGATAGAGACCGTGAAACGTGCCGACGCGAATTGGATCTCGACCCAAAGAAACGGACATTCCTCTACTTTGGACGTATTCGGCCCTACAAGCAGGTTCCTGAGCTCCTCCGGACGTGGTGTGATCTCGAACCTTCGAACGCACAGCTTATGATTGCGGGCAATTCGAAGGATGAGAAGACTACCCAGACTATTGAGTCTCTCGCTGCGGACCGTGACGACGTAGTACTCGATATCCGGTATATCCCTGACAAGGATTTGCCCCGATACTTCGGAGCATGCGATGTGGCTGTGTTCCCGTATCAGGACATCTTCAACTCGGGATCCGTTCTCCTCGCCATGACGTTCGGTCGACCGTTCGTCGCCCCACGACTTGGGGCTATTCCGAGTGTGGACCCGGGAGGGAACATACTCTACGATCCGGACGACGGTTTAGGGAGCGCACTTGAACGAGCGGTGCAGACAGTTCGTTCGGATCTCGACGAGGTCGGGGAACAGAACCGTTCCACTGCTCTCGACCACTACGACTGGAAAGACGTTACAGTGGATTTGATCTCAGTGTATCGAGGCGAAGCTCTGGAGGTTCAGAGGTAACCAAGTGCACGGAGTTTTTCGTCCATGTCACCGGTCTCCTTAGTTGGTTCGAGCGAGGGTTCGTACGTTCCCTGGTCCGTTGCGGTCGTCTCGTACCATGGTACCTCCCGCAGAATGTCCAGAGGCATGTGATCGGGATGTTCGTAGATGTGTTTCTCGCCGAATGCCTCGCCGTGATCGGCCGTGATAGCGACGTGCTCGGCGTCCACGTTCTCTAGGAGAACTGCCACGTCGTCAAGGACGTACCGCAAGTTTGCACGATAGGATTCGACGAGTCGATCCTTGGTCACAGCACCAGCACGGAGTAATTCTGGCGAGGATGTCCAGTCGTCATCGTCTCCTGGTAGGGCCATCCCCTCACCGAGAGGGTCGGGGACCGAGGGCGCGTGGGGTTGCATGTAGTGGAGTATCATACGGTCGGGATCCTCGTTCCGATACACAGCGATGCCACGATCGGTGATCGCCCGTGCGGGCACGGTCCCCCCTTCCCATGCGTACTTCCACACCTCGTCAAGGTAATCGAACTGGTTCGGTTCGGCGTAGTCTTCCGTGAATATGTTCCCGGAGATATACGCAGTCCGTCGTAGTTCTTCCGAGTACGCTTCTGTGAAGTTCTTTTGCATCCATTCTCGAGACATGCTACCCATCGATCGGAATGGTTTATTCTCGGTGAGGAAATCATAGTCGTCCTCAACGGACTCAATGAGATCACGGCGACATGCATCAAGAATCACGAGTATATCCCACTCGCGATCAAAGATGGACTCTTCATCGCTGTGGTCTTGTAAAGCGTACGCACGCCGTAGGAACCCGAGGTATAGTTGGTACGTAACCTCGTTCAATCCATCCATCCCGTTCTCTCGTATCTCCTCGATGGAGTCGCGGGCCCACTTGTCGAATCCCATTTCCATTAAAAGACGTATAGTCGGGGATGAGCGTTGTGGTCCCCTAATCTACTATATGGAACAAGAAACGGTTTTGAAGACTAGGCAGCTACCACAAACGATTGGAACTCTGTACGCGCCTTCCCCAGTGTGCGACGCTACTAATGGATATGCTCGATTCACCTGCTATCTCCGTCATCGTCCCCGTCTACAACGACTTCGGAGGGATCTCTGACACGCTTGGTTCCTTGACTGACAGGATTGATCAAGACCACGAAATCCTCGTCGTCGATAACGGTTCCACCGACGACACCCGCGAAGCGATCCGCGACTACACTCAGGACCACGGGCACATACACCTCCTCGTCGAGGACGAGATCCAGGGCTCCTACGCCGCCCGGAACAAAGGCATCCAGCACGCAGACGGCAACGTGCTCGCGTTCGTCGACGCCGACGAGACTGTCGACGACAACTGGCTCGAAACCGCCCTCCGAGCCATGGACGAACAGCAAGCCGACTACCTCGGCTGTAACGTCGAGCTCACGCTGCCAGAGGACACCCTCGTTGGCCGGTACAACGCTCGAACCGGCTTCCCGGTCGAACAGTACCTCGAAACGGAGCACTACGCGCCCACGTGTGCGCTGCTCGTCCGCCGGGAGGTGTTCGAGGACGTGGGCACCTTCGACAGCCGACTCGTCTCCGGCGGCGACCGCGAGTTCGGAGAGCGCGTCCACGAGGCCGGCTACGAGCAGGGCTACGCCGAGGACGCTACCGTCTACCACCCTGCACGCACCTCCTTCGACACGCTGGCTAGCAAGAACTTCCGCGTCGGCCGGGGGTTCTGTCAGAAGCAGCGTTACTACCCCGAGCGGTTCGGCAAGCCGGGCATCCCGCCGACCCCCAGCGGTTCGGGTAGCAACGGCGACGACGACGAGCCCGAGTCCGCGCTCACGCGCGTCGCGTTCTCGCTTCTCTCGATCACCATGCTCGCCTGCCGCGGCTTCGGCTACTACTACGAGTTCCTGTTTGGCGAGAAGCGCAACGACATCCCGGCGCCTACGAATTAGCCTTCTCCACCACGTTCGGCGTCAGAATCGCGTACAGATACCCCAGCCCTACTGCCCCCGTAAACACGAAGATCGCGAGCAGCTGCTTCACTGCCGCCGCCGACGGCGATCGAACCAGTCCCTTCAGCCGGCCCGGAACACGCTCGGTCAGTAGTTGCTCCAAATACTCGCTCTTGTCGTCCGGCGCGTCCGGATACAGCAGGTCCATCACGCGCTTGGAATACCCCTGCCAGAACGACCGCGACACTAGCCAGTCGAACTCCCCGCGGTAGTCGAACAGCTTGTGGTGCACCACCGCGTCCTCCGTGAACACCATCCCTCGTCCGTACTCCTCCAGAAGTCGAATCCCCACGGGGGCCTCGTGAGCTTGGAGATGTCGATCACCCTTCCGCCCGGTGTTTGGGTCGTACCCTCCGACTTCCAGAAACTCCTCGCGCCGGTAGGAGATGTTCGAGCCGTACGTGTTCCGGACCTCCTCGCCGTCTTCCGCGAACCCGGGTTCGACGACGCCAACCAGCCAGTAGAACTCCGCCGGAAAGAAATCGGGCTTTGTAATCTGCCAGTCGGGCTTCACGTCGCCGCCGACGGCAATGGCGTCCGATTCTGCATACACTTCGACCAGCTGCTCCACCCAGTCCGGTTCGGCGGCGGCGTCGTCGTCGATGAACGCGACGATCTCCCCCGCCGCGAGCTCCGCACCCTTCGTCCGACTGTAGGAGATCCCACGGTTCTCGTCGTTGTTGTGGTGGACGACGTTCTCGACGTCCCCGTACTCCTCACGCACACGCTCGTAGACGGTCTCGTTACCGTCGACCACCAACACGATCTCTACTGGCTCGTACGTCTGTTCGAGGACGCTGTCGACCGCGTCGCAGAACACCTCATACCGATCCATCGAGTACGTACAGATGACGACGGAGATCTTCATTGGCCGCGGCTACTCGTGACGCCCGCAAAAAGCGTTCGACTCTTGCATCGTCCCCGTTACCGTCCGGACTCGATCGACCGCCGAGAAGAGCCCTCGACGGCGAACTCCTCTCAGAGTGATACACAAACCTTATGCCCGTTTTGGTACGATTCAGGCCAATGAGTTCGCGAAGCGAAAGCAACGACTTTCTCCAGTCGCTCCGCGATACGGCGGCCGACTGGTACCACGTCCCCGCACTCCTCCTCGCGATGGCGTGGATGTTCTGGGTCCGGATGCAGAACTACTCCCGGTTCCTCCAGAACAACGAGGTGTACTTCTCCGGGAACGACGCTTGGTACCACCTGCGACAGAGCACCTACAGCACGCTGAACTTCCCGGGTGTCATGCCCTTCGATCCCTGGACTGGGTTCCCGGTAGGCCGGTTCGCAGGGCAGTTCGGGACGCTCTACGACCAACTGGTCGCCCTCTTGGCACTGATCATCGGTCTCGGTTCCCCCAACGAGGCACTCGTCGCCAAAGTCCTCCTCGTTTCGCCAGCCGTTTTCGGTGCCCTCGCTGTGGTTCCCGTCTACTTCATCGGTAAACGGTTCAGTAGCCGTCTTGGCGGCTTGTTCGCTGTATTCCTCCTCGCACTCCTTCCGGGACTCTTCCTCCAGCGAACGCTCGTCGGTGCTGCCGATCACAACGCCGTCGAGCCGTTCTTCATGGGAATGGCGATGGTCGGCCTCTTCGGCGCCGTCGCCGTCGCAAATCGGACGATGCCAGTCTGGGAGGTTGTACGCGAGGAACTGATCGAGTCCCGAGATCTCGATACGACAAAGGAACCACTCCTCTGGTCCGTCGCTGCTGGCGTCCTAATGGGACTGTTCATCTGGGCGTGGCCGCCAGCAGTGTTCCTCGTCGGTATCGTCGGTCTGTTCCTCGTCCTGAACGTTGTCACGGACGTTGTCCACGGTGATACTCCCGAACCGATCGCCTTCGTGGTAGCCGTGTCGATGGGTGTCACCGGCGTGATAAGCGTCCTCCTGATCGACACGATCGGTATCGGAACGACCGCCCACTCCCTTCTCCAGCCGATCGCCGCCTTTGCCGTCGCCACAGCGGCTGTGTTCTTCGCCGTGTTCGCCCGCTACTGGGAACGCGAGGACATCGACCCGACCTACTTCCCCGTCGCCATCCTCGCGGTCGGCACGATTGGAACGATCGTGATCTCCGTCGTCGCTCAGGGGCTCTACAGTCAGATCACCGGCAACCTCCTCCGTATCGTCGGCTTCAGCGCCGGCGCTGCCACCCGAACCATCTCCGAGGCCCAACCGTTCATCAGCCAGAACTCCATCCAGCAGTACGGCCTCAACAGCGGTACCGAACGCATCATCCTCGAGTACGGGGTCACCCTGTTCACCGCGATCCTCGCGGTCGTGCTCATGCACGCCCGCCCGCTGATTCGCAAGGGCACCCAGCGTGCGTACACCTACCTCGGCGGCAGCCTCCTGACCGCCGCACTGATCTTCCTGACGCCGCTGCCGAGCGTGATCGGCGGCGCCGTCGGCATCGACCAGCAAGTGCTCGGCCTCGTGATCGTCGCGGCGCTCCTCGCTGGTGCACCGCTGATCGCGGAGTACGAGGCGACCGACCTGCTGTTCGTGGTCTGGGCAGCCTTTATCACCTCGATGGCGTTCACCCAGGTCCGCTTCAACTACTACCTCGCCGTCGTCGTCGTCGTCGCGAACGCGTACCTGTTCGGCCGCGTGCTCAACTACATCGACATCGACAGCGCGCTGGCCGCGGCCGACCTCGAAGTCCGCACGATCGGCTTCGCGGCGGTTCCGGTCGTGTTCGGCCTGCTGCTGCTCGATCAGACGCTCGCGGCAGTGGCGGTCGCGGCCGCGGCGCTCGTGGGCGCGATCATGTTCGTCGAGGAGCTGGAGGGCCACCAGGTGCTCACCGTCGCCGCCGTCCTCCTGCTCGTCGCCGCGCCCGTGCTCGCGATGCCCGTCACGCTCGGCGGCGGCCCCGGTAGCCCCGGCACGCAGACCGCCACGTCGGTCCAGACCGGCAACAGCACCGGCCCGGGCGCGGTGCTCGCGTGGGAAGGCACGTTCGACTGGATGCAGAACAACACCCCCGAAGAAGGGAACCTCGGCGGCGCCGGCAACGCCGAAGACATGGAGTACTACGGCGCCTACGAGAAGACTGACGACTTCGAGTACCCCGAAGGTGCCTACGGCGTGATGTCGTGGTGGGACTACGGCCACTGGATCACGACCCAGAGCGAACGGATTCCGAACGCGAACCCGTTCCAGCAGGGCGCGACCAACGCCGCGAACTACCTGCTCGCGCCCAACGAGAGCCAGGCCCAGAACGTGCTCGACCGCCGCGCTCAGCCGGGCGAGGAGACCCGCTACGTGATGGTCGACTACCAGATGGCCTCGGTCACCTCGAAGTTCAGCGCGCCCGTGACGTTCTACGACGACCAGAACGTCTCCTACAGCGACTTCGCGGAGGGCATCTACCAGCTCAACGAGACCGAACGCGGCACGTTCGTCAGCCAGTCGGCCCAGATCTACGACCAGCGGTACTACGAGAGCCTGATGATCCGGCTGTACCGCTACCACGGCTCCGCACAGGACGCCGCGCCGTTCGTGGTCGACTGGGAGACCCGCGAACTGACCAGCGCCGACGGCGAGTCCTTCGACGCCCGGACGACGATGGCCAACGACTCGATGCTGCGGCGCTTCCCCAACATGAGCGCCGCCGAGGCGTACGTCGAGGAGGACGGCAGCGCCCAGATCGGCGGCGTCGGGCCGTTCCCGAGCGAGGACGTCCCCGCGCTGGAGCACTACCGACTGGCGAAGGCCAGCGAGGCCCAGAACCGGAACTTCCAGCTGAACGACCGCCGACAGGCCGCGATGGCCGGCGACCGGCTCTACGGGCTGATCTACCAGCAGTCCACCACGACGCCGTCGTGGGTGAAGACGTTCGAGAAGGTGCCGAGCGCGACCGTCGAGGGGTCGAACGCGCCCGCCAACACCGAGGTGACCGCCTCCGTCCAGATGCGGATGCCGTCGTCGAACCAGACGTTCACCTACACGCAGCACGCCGAGACGAACGACGAGGGTGAGTTCACGCTGACGCTGCCGTACTCCACGACCGGCTACGACGAGTTCGGGCCGGAGGACGGCTACACGAACGTGAGCGTCCGCGCCAACGGGAGCTACACCGTCTCGGCGCCGGCGACGACCAACGAGAGCGGCTACTCGATCCAGTACGGCCAGGAGTTCGACGTCTCCGAGGGGAAGGTGCTGGGCGTCGACGAGGAGCCCAAACAGATCACGCTCGAGAAGCGCACACAGCCGCCCGAGGGCGCACAGAACGAGAGCGGCAACGAAACGAACACGACCGAGAACACCAGCAGCCTCGCAGGCACCGAGCTGTCGGCGACCGCCGACGGTGACGACCAGTCATCCGACACAGCCGTCGAGGCGCCGAGCGTGATCGGCGAGCTCGACGCGCTCGGTCCGGCGGCGCGGGCGACGAACTAATGGCTGGACGGGCCTCCCTGGGCGTCTACCTCCGCGGGATCGCGATGGGCGCCGCGGACGCGGTGCCCGGCGTCTCGGGGGGGACCATCGCGCTGCTGACCGGCATCTACCCGCGACTGATCGCCGCGATCACCGCCGTCGAGCCCGACCGACTGCTCGACATCGTCGCCGCACCGCTGCCCGACCGCCGTGCCGACGCAGTCGCGGCGTTCCGTGAGATCGACGGGCTGTTCCTCGCCGCACTCGGGCTGGGGATCGCGACCGCGATCGTGACCGTCTCGCGCGTGCTCGAACACGCGATGGCCGCCTACCCCGCGGCGACGTTCGGCGGCTTCTTCGGGCTGATCGGCGCCTCGGCGTGGCTGCTGCGCCGGGAGATGGCGTTCGACACCCGCGGCCGGCAAGCCGCCGCCGTCTCGGGGTTCGCGGTCGCGTTCCTGCTCTCCGGGCAGGCAGAAGGGGCGCTCGGACACAGCCTGCCCGTCACCTTCCTCGCTGGCTCGATCGCGGTGACCGCGATGATCCTGCCCGGCGTGTCGGGCTCGCTGCTGCTCCTGCTGCTGGGACAGTACGAGTACATGATCGACCACCTGAGCGCGTTCGTCGACGCCGTGTTCGCGATCCTCACGGGCGAGTCAGCGTCGATCCCCGCGGGGACGCCGACGATCCTCACGTTCCTCGCGGGCGGCGTCGGCGGCCTGTTCACCGTCGCCCACGCGGTCAGGTGGGCGCTCGACCGCCGGAAGGCGGCGACGATGACGTTCCTCGTCGCGCTGGTCGTCGGCGCGCTCCGGGCGCCAGTCGTCCAGACCGCGACACGGCTCGACACTGGGTGGACGACGGCCGCGATCGGCCTCTTCTGTGGGGCGGCGGTCGTCGGTGCCGCGGTCGTCGTCGGCCTCGAGCGGGCCGCGGGCGGCGAGGCGATCGAGATCTGAGTGGAAAGCGTTGCGGAGGTCCGCCAACGCATCTCAACAGGTCTTAATCCCCGCGGGGAGTTGCGTGGCGTATGAGCGATATCACGGTCGTGCTGCCGGACGGTTCGGAGCTCTCCGTGCCGGATGACGCCACCGTCGAGGACGCCGCCTACGAGATCGGCCCCGGGCTCGGCGACGACACCGTCGCGGGCGTCGTCGACGGCGAACTCGTCGCGAAGGAGGACGAACTCCACGACGGCGCACAGCTCGAGATCGTCACCGACCAGTCCGAGGAGTACCTCGACGTGCTGCGTCACTCCGCGGCCCACGTGTTCGCACAGGCGCTCCAGCGGCTCCACCCCGAGGCCAAACTCACCATCGGCCCCCCGACGGAGGACGGCTTCTACTACGACGTGACGAACGTCGACCTGGAGGAGGCTGATCTCGACGCGATCGAGGCGGAGATGGTGGAGATCGTCGAAGCGGACTACGACATCGAACGGCTCGAACGCTCCCGGGAGGAGGCGTTCGAGCGGTACGACGACAACCGCTTCAAGCGGGAGATCCTCGAGGAGGAGGCCGCCGACGCGGAGACGGTCAGCTTCTACCGACAGGACGACTGGGAGGACCTCTGTCAGGGCCCCCACGTCGAGTCCACCGGGGAGATCGGCGCGGTCGAACTGCTCAACATCTCCTCGGCGTACTGGCGCGGCGACGAGGACAACGAGACGCTGACCCGCGTCTACGGGACGGCGTTCGAGTCCGAGTCCGAACTCGAAGACTACCTCCAGATGCTCGAGGAGGCCGAGGAGCGCGACCACCGCCGCATCGGCCAGGAGATGGATCTGTTCTCGGTGCCGGACGTGACCGGACCGGGACTGCCGCTGTACCACCCCGCGGGGAAGACGATCCTGCAGGAGTTGGAGGACTACGTCAACGAACTCAACCGCGAGGCGGGCTACGAGCAGGTCGAGACGCCCCACCTGTTCCGGACCGAGCTCTGGAAGCAGTCGGGTCACTACGACAACTACCGCGACGACATGTTCCTCCTCGACGTGAACGACGAGGAGTACGGGCTGAAGCCGATGAACTGTCCGGGCCACGCCACCATCTTCGACCAGTCCTCGTGGTCCTACCGCGACCTGCCCGAGCGCTACTTCGAGAACGGGAAGGTGTACCGCAAGGAGCAGCGCGGCGAGCTCTCCGGACTCTCCCGGACGTGGGCGTTCACCATCGACGACGGCCACCTGTTCGTCAAACCAGAAGACATCGAGGCCGAGGTCCGGGAGATCATGGAGATGATCTTCACGCTGATCGGCCAGTTCGACCTCGAAGTCGACGTCGACCTCGCGACTCGCCCCGAGAAGTCCGTCGGCAGCGACGAGATCTGGGAGAGCGCCGAGGAGCAGCTCCGAGAAGTGCTCGACTCCGAGGGGTACGACTACGGGATCGAACCCGGCGACGGCGCGTTCTACGGCCCGAAGATCGACTTCTCGTTCCGCGACGCGCTCGGGCGCTCTTGGGACGGCCCGACGGTCCAACTCGACTTCAACATGCCCGAGCGGTTCGACCTGACCTACACGGGCGAGGACAACGAGGACCACCGCCCGGTGATGATCCACCGCGCGCTGTACGGCTCCTACGAGCGCATCTTCATGGTGCTGATCGAGCATTTCGACGGCCAGTTCCCGCTCTGGCTCGCGCCCGAGCAGGTGCGCATCCTCCCCGTCTCCGACGACGCGTTGGGGTACGCCCACCGGGTGAAAAACGAGCTCGACGGGTTCCGCGTCGAAGTCGAGGATCGGGACTGGACGGTCGGCCGGAAGATCCGGGAGGCCCACGACGACCGGCTGCCGTACATGATCATCGTCGGTAGCGACGAGGAGGAGGCCGGCACCATCTCGGTCCGGGACCGCTTCGAGCGCGAGGCCGACGGTGTCGACCCCGAGGCGTTCCGCGACCACCTCGAAGCCGAGTACGAGGAGAAACGCGTCGAGCCGGACTTCCTCGACGAGTAGTCAGGCCGGGAGGAAGGCGGTCACGAACCCCACGAGCGAGCCGACGAGCAGGAGTGCCGCGAGGAGGATCGCGACCCACTTCCGGCCGCGCCCCCGGAGCGCCGGCGTCTCCGACGGGAAGAACGGCGACAGCGCACCTCTCGAGTCGTCGTCCATTCGGTACTGTTCGCGACGCGGAGCTATCAATCCTCGGCAGTCCCGACCGAACCGATCCTAGACGAAGTCACCCGGAAGCACCGCGTCTCTCGACTGAAACCGGCCCGTGAGGGAGTACCACAAGATTTACTCGTAAGTGTGTATACGTTCGTCACATATGTCCTCGGACACGAACGAGGCGGGGCGCTCGCGGCGAAGCGTGCTCGCGTCCGCCGCGGCGGTGGGTGCGACAGGACTGGCCGGCTGTAGCAGCCTCACCGGCGGCGGTGGCGGGCCCGAGAACCCGATTCAGTTGCTCCACGCGTGGTCCTCGGGCGACGGTAACGCCGCCATCGCGGCGCTGATCGAGGGGTTCCAGGAGGCCCACCCCGACGTCGAGTTCGCGGAGGAGCCGGTCAACGGCGCCGCACGTGGCAACCTCGACCAGGTGATCGGCAACCGACTGCAGGCCAACGACCCGCCGAGCACGTTCCAGACGTGGCCGGGCGCCACCCTGGAGAAGTTCGGCGAGGCCTACGCCAGCATCGAGGAGGACGTCTGGACCGACGAGGTGGAGGAGAACTACCTCCCGGGACCCAAAGAGCAGGCCAAGCTCGACGGGACGTACGTCACGGTGCCGCTGAACATCCACCGCATCAACAACCTCTTCTACAACACCGCGGTGCTCGAAGCGGCCGGCGTCGACCCCGAGTCGCTCTCCTCGCCGGCGGACGTGGTCGACGCGTGTGCGGCCGTCGCGGAGAACACCGATGCGGTGCCGTTCGCCCAGCAGACCAGCGGTACGTGGTCGACGATCCAGCTCTGGGAGACGGCGCTGCTCGCACAGGCCGGCGTCGACGGCTACACCGCCTTCACCGAGGGTGAGGGCGACGTCGAGCAGGTCCGCGCGGCGCTCGAACACGTCGTCGAGCTCAGCGAGTACTACCCCAGCGACGCCTCCTCGATCGGCTTCACGGAGGCGAACACGATGGTGATGGAGGGCGACGCCGCCTTCATCCACCAGGGCGACTGGGCCGCGGGCGCGTACAGCGGCAACGACGAGTTCAACTACGGCGAGGACTGGGGACAGGTCACCTACCCCGGCTCGGAAGGGAGCTACCTGCTCAACATGGACTCGTTCCCGTACTTCGACAACAACCCCTCGCCGGAGGCGACCAAGACGTTCCTCAGCTACTGT
Organism: Halolamina sediminis; assembly: GCF_001282785.1. Taxonomy (NCBI): domain Archaea; kingdom Methanobacteriati; phylum Methanobacteriota; class Halobacteria; order Halobacteriales; family Haloferacaceae; genus Halolamina; species Halolamina sediminis. The sequence goes on along the minus strand of NZ_CVUA01000001.1, from coordinate 783,986 downwards.
GCCAGCACGGAGGGGCAGGTGCTGTTCAACCGCGAGAAGGGGTCGATCCCGCCCCGGAAGGACGCCGACGTGTCCCAGCTCAACACGTTCCAGCAGGACCAGTACGAGGACTTCACGGGCGCGGACAGCCAGCCGCCGTCGATCCAGCACGGCCTGGCGGTCTCGCCCGGGATCAAGACGAACATCACCAGTGCTTTCAGCGGCTTCCTCGAAGATTACGACGTCGACGCCACCGCGGAGGCGCTCGTCGGCGCGTTCGAGTAACGATTCCCTGGAAGCACAGGTATGCGTGACCCGATAGCCACACTTCGTAACCGCTGGTCCGACAGCGACGCCCGCACCGACGGCGGATCCGCCGCCGAGTCGGAGCGGTCGCTGCTCTCGCGGGACTCGGTCCGGTCGGCCCCGTTCTGGCTGCCGCCGTTCCTGCTCGTCGGACTGTTCGTGTACGGCGCCGTCGTCTGGAACTTCCTGCTCTCGCTGACCGACTTCTCCGGCATCGGCGAGCCCGACTACACGGATCTGGACGTCGAGAACTACCTCGTCGCGTTCTCGGACCCGATCGACGGCATCCTCTCGATGGTCGGGATGGGCGGCGAGGTGAACGGCGCGACGCCGGCGTGGTCCGACCTGACCGTCGAGCCCGTCTGGAACTCGCTGGGCAACACGATCGCCCTGATGGTCGGGTTCGCGGCGGTCTGTCTCGCGCTCGGCCTGCTGCTCGCGATCCTCGTCGACCGCGGGATCCGCTTCGAGAACACGTTCCGGACGATCTACCTGCTGCCGATGAGCCTCTCCTTCGTCGTCACGGCGAAGTTCTGGCTCTACATGTACAACCCCAACACCGGACTGATCAACGTCGCTCTCGGCGTGTTCGGGATCGGCCCGGTACAGATCGTCCAGAACCCCGACCTGAAGCTCGGGGCGGTCGCGTTCGCGCTGATCTGGCAGTTCAGCGGCTACGCGATGATCGTCTACCTCGCCGCACTTCGGGGCATCCCGTCGAGTCACTTCGAGGCCGCCCGCGTCGACGGCGCGAGCACGGTCAAGATGTACTGGCGGGTGATCATCCCCCAACTCCGGACCGCGACCGTGAGCGCGCTGGTCGTGATCACGGTGTTCGCGCTCAAGGCCTTTGACTTCCTGTTCTCGATGTACGGCGGCTACCAGCCCGGCCCGTCGGCGGACATCCTCGCGACGCGGATGGTCAGGGAGGCGTACGCCAACCAGAACTGGGCGTACGGCTCGACGATCGCGGTGATCCTGTTCGTGATGGCGCTGTGTATCGTCGCGCCGTACGTCTACTCGCAGTACCGACGAGGTGACCTATGAGCACGAACGAGGAGGGGGTGCAGCTGAAGCGGACCGCCCTCTACGTCGTGCTGATCGGGATGGCCGGGTTCTACCTGTTGCCGATCCTGACGGGGCTGTTCACGTCGATCACCAGCCCTGAGAGCTACACCGGGCAGGCACCGTTCCTTCCGCCGCTGGAGCCGCTGATCTCCGAAACCGGCTCGTTCTCGCTCCAGTCGTGGGGGAACGCGTTCGACGGACTCGCCCGCGGGCTGGCGAACAGCTTCATCCTCGTGATCCCGGCGACGATCCTCTCCGGACTGTTCGGGAGCATGGCCGCCTACGGGCTGACCAACGTCGACTGGCGCGGGCAGGTCGGGATCTACGCGCTGTTCGTCGCGGGTATCTTCATCCCGTACCAGGCGGTGCTGGTGCCGCTGACGCAGTTCTGGTACAACGTCGTGCCGCTGCAGTCGCTGTTCGCGCCGTTCGCGGCGCTCCCGCTAATTCAGGAGTACCACTGGAAGCTGGTGGCGCTGATCGTCACCCACACGGCCTACGGCATCCCGATCTGTACGCTGCTGTTCCGGGCCCACTACAAGAAGCTCTCCACGGAGATGATCGAGGCGGCCCGGCTCGACGGCGCCTCGGTGTCGACGATCTACCGCCGGATCGTGCTACCGCTGTCGGTTCCGATGTTCGCGGTGGTGTTCATCTACCAGTTCACCCAGATCTGGAACGACCTGCTGTTCGCGCTGACGATCGTCCAGTTCGGCGACGCGTCGGTGGTGACACAGGAGCTCGTCGGGATCGGGGTGTCCCAGTCGGGGACGAACTTCCCGCTGCGGATGGCCGCGGCGCTGCTGGCGGCGCTGCCGACGCTCGTGGTGTACGTCCTGTTCGGCGACAAGTTCGCCGAGGGGGTAGCCACATGAGGTTCAGAGGTGATCTACGATGGCAGAACTAACGCTCGACTCGGTAACGAAGGTGTTCAACGACGGGGGAAGCGACGAGGTCGTCGCTGTCGACGACGTGGCCATGGGGATCGAGGACGGGGAGTTCCTCGTGCTCGTCGGCCCCTCCGGCTGCGGGAAGTCGACGACCCTGCGCATGATTGCCGGCCTCGAAACCGTCACCGACGGCGAGATCCGGCTCGGCGGACGCGCGATCAACGACACGGCGCCCGCGGATCGGGACATCGCGATGGTGTTCCAGTCCTACGCGCTGTACCCCCACATGACCGTCAGGGAGAACATGAGCTTCGGGCTGGAGGAGTCGACCGACATGCCCGACGACGAGATCCGGACCACCGTCGAGGAGACGGCGACGATGATGGGCATCGAGGAGCTGCTCGACCGCAAGCCCTCGGAGCTCTCCGGCGGCCAGCAGCAGCGCGTCGCGCTCGGTCGCGCGATCGTGCGCGACCCCGCGGCGTTTTTGATGGACGAGCCGCTGTCGAACCTCGACGCGAAGCTCCGGGCGACGATGCGCACCGAACTCCAGCGCATTCAGGACGAGTTGGGCGTGACGACGGTGTACGTCACCCACGACCAGACCGAGGCGATGACGATGGGGGACCGCATCGCCGTGCTCGACGACGGCGTGCTCCAGCAGGTGGGGACGCCGCTCGAGTGCTATCACACGCCCGCCAACCGTTTCGTCGCGGGGTTCATCGGCGAGCCGTCGATGAACTTCTTCCCGACGACCCGCGAGGGCGACGCGCTCTCGGCTGAGCGGTTCACCTACCCACTCCCGGAAGCCGTCCGCGAGGCGCTCGGGGACGCGACGAACGTGACGCTCGGCGTGCGCCCGGAGGACGTCGAGTTCGCGGCCGAGACCGACACGCTCGGCCCGCACGACTTCGAGTGCGTCGTCGACGTGGTCGAGCCCGTCGGGGAGTCGAACAACGTCTACCTCCGCTTCGGGGACGCGCCCGACGGGGAGACGTTCATCGCGACGATCAGCGGGATGCGTACCGTCTCCTCGGGTGACCGCGTGGTTGCGACCATCCCGCCGGAGGCGATCCACCTGTTCGACGACCGCACCGGCAAGGCGCTCAAGAACCGCTCGCTCGACGACGTCGAGGGCGTGGACCCGACCTGAGAGCGTGGCCCTACGGCGCCCTGACGTACGTCACCGGACAGGGCGCGTTCGAGAGGATCTTCTGGGCCGTCGAACCGAACACCGCCTTCCCCGCCGCCGAGCGGCCGCGCCCGCCGACGATCAGCATGTCGGCGTCGACTCGCTCCGCGAGTTCGAGCACTTCGTCGCTCGTGTCGCCGACGGCGCCGTGTGACTCGTACTCGATACCCGCCGCAGAGAGCATCGCGCCGACCTCGCGGATCGTCGCGTGCCGCGTGGCGACGGTGTCCGACGTCACCTCGTCGTCGGGCCCGAACTCGAGTTGATCTTTCACCGTTTCGTACCCACCCTCGGAGAAGACGTGGACGAGCCGGACGGTCGCGCCCGCGGGCCCCGCCACGTCGATCGCCGTCTGTGCGACTGACTCCGTCCGCTCGGCCTCGTCACTGACCGCGACGACTATCGTGTCGAGACTCATCCGACCGTCACCTCCTCGCCGGCCGCGGCGCTTCGCTGGACGGCGTCGAAGGCTCGCTGGACCGCCAGCCCGTCGGCGAAGTCGGGCGCGTACGTGCTCTCCCCCTCGATCGCCGAGAGGAACGTGTGGTTCTCGTGGACGAACGTGTGTTCCCAGCCGAGCACGTGGCCGGGCGGCCACCAGTGCTCGAGGTACGGGTCGTCTTCCTCGGTCACGAGCACGGTCTCGAACCCGCGGTTCCCGGGGCGGTACAGTTCGAGCTCGTTCAGGCGTTCGAGCGAGAACCGGATCGCGCCCTCGGTCCCCTCGATCTCGATTGTGTGGTCGTTCTTCCGCCCGACGGCGACTCGGGAGGCTTCGAGCGTCCCGGCGGCGCCGTTTGTGAAGCGGACCTGTGCGCTGTAGGCGTCGTCGACGGTCACGGGGTCGGTCCCCTCGCCGTCGGCCGCGGGGCGCTCGTCGACGAACGTGGTGGTCTGGCCGCTCACGCGCTCGATCTCGCCGACGAGGAAGCGCGCGAGGTCGATCGTGTGCGCGCCGAGATCGCCCAGCGCGCCGCTGCCCGCGCGGTCGGCGTCGGTCCGCCAGCTCGCCGGCGCCTCGGGATCGACAAGCCAGTCCTGCAGGTACCGCCCGCGGAACTGCCGGATCTCCCCAAGTTCGCCCGCGTCGATGAGTCGCTTGGCGTACTGGATCGCCGGCACGTACCGGTAGTTGAAGCCGACCGCCGCGGTGGCGTCCGCCTCGCTCGCGGCCGCCGCCATGCGTTCGGCGGCGGCGAGCGTCGGCGCCATGGGTTTCTCACACAGCACCGGCGTCCCGGCCTCCAGCGCCGCGATCGTTGGCTCGGGATGGACGTGGTTCGGCCCGAGGTTGTAGAACACGTCCACGTCGGCGACCTCCTCGCGCCAGTCTGTCGCCGTTCGGGTGAAGCCGAGCCGGTCGACCGCCTCGGCGAGTGCGGCCTCGTCGCGACCGATCAGCACCTCGCGCTCGACCGCCGGCGCGTCCGGAACGAACATCGGCAGCCGCGCGAGCGCGTTTGCGTGGGCCTTCCCCATGAAGCCGTAGCCAAGCATCCCGACCGAGAGCGGTTCGCTCACGGTCCCACCTCGCCCGTCCCGCGTTCCGTGCCCCCCGACCGCCCACCTGCGGCCGGAAGCCGTCCCGAAGCCATCCCGTCAGTGGTTATGACTGTCACACCACACGGTCACGACCGACGCGTAAGAAATTTACTTACCTTCGAATCAATAGTTCACAACATGCGCTGGCACCGAGTCCGGACGGGCACGCCGCAAGCGGTGGACGGATGACCGCGTGGTTCGCGGCGGTCGATCTCGGTGCGAGCAACATCAAGGCCGTCGTCGGCGACGAGGACGGCACCGTCGTCAGCCGGGCACGCCGGCGGACCCCCCGTGGGCCGGACGGCGACGCGGTCGCCGACGCGATGGTCGCCGCGACTCGGGCAGCGCTCGACGACGCCGGCGTCGCGCCGACGGCGATCGTTCGCTGTGGCGTCGGCTCGATCGGGCCGCTCGATAAGGCCGCCGGCGAGCTCGGTCGCTCGGCCAACCTCGGGCCGAACGTCGATCGCGTCCCTCTCGCCGACCCACTCGGCGAACTCCTCGACGCGGACGTGACCGTGGTCAACGACGCCAACGCCGGCGTGATCGGCGAGCGCTTCTACGCCGACCGGAGTCCCGACGACATGGCCTACCTCACGATCTCCTCGGGGATCGGCGCCGGCGTCGCCGTCGACGGCCGCGTGCTCTCGGGCTGGGACGGCAACGCCGCGGAGGTGGGCCACGACACACTCGAAGTCGGCGGGATCACCTGCGGCTGCGGCGCCGAGGGCCACTGGGAGGCGTACTGCTCGGGGACGAACATCCCCCGGCACGCGCGGTACGTCCACGAGACCGAAGGCGTTCCGACCGAGCTCTCCCTGGACGAGATCGACGCGAAGGACGTGTTCGACGCCGCGGACGAGGACCCGCTCGCCGAGCGAGTGATCGAGCGCATGCAGGCGTTCAACGCCGCCGGGATCGCCGATCTGGTCCACGCCTACGCCCCGCTGGTGGTGTACGTCGGCGGCGCCGTCGCGCGGAACAACCCCGAACGGGTCGTCGATCCGGTCCGCGAACGGCTCCCGGAGCTGGTGATGACGAACGTCCCCGAACTCCGGCTCACGTCGCTGGGCGACGAGGCGGTCGTCCGCGGCGCGCTCGCGGCCGCGATCACCGCGACCGACCGCTCGCAGCTCCGGCCTTAGGCGCGCTCGATCGTGATCTCGTGGGCCTCGACGTCCTCCAGCGCCGCGACCCGGCCGCCGACCCGGACCTCGCCGTCCCCGGTGTCGAGCGTGAGTGACGCGATCGACTCCTCGTCGTTGCGCGTCGTGTCGACGACCTCGCCCGCCACGTCGCGGGGCTCGCCGCCCAGCACGTCCCGCCCCTCGACGGTCGCCCGGAGCGGCCCGTCGAGCGCCTCGACCTCCTCCACACAGCGCCGCAGCGACGCGTACCGGCGGGGGAGGCTCCGGTCGGGCGTCGTCGCTAGCGTCTCGCCGGAGGCCCACAGCACCGTCGAGACGAACCCCGAGACGAGAAACCCCAGCTCCGAGCGGTTGAACACCACGCCGTAGCGCTCCTTCCCGCGGCTGACCGCCTCGCGGGTCGCGTACAGCGAGAACTCCCCGTCGCCGACCGCCGCGACGGGCGTGGTGACGCCGCGGCGCGACCGGGCCGTCGTCGCGACCTCGGTGTAGTCGTACGCCTCGGGGTCGGGCACCGCCGCGGCGGGGGAGACGAGCAGTTCGATCGTGACGCCGGCCTCGCGTTTGGCCCGGAGTTCGTCCTCGAACTCGGCCAATAGGTCCGGTGTGAGAGAGAGCAGCAGTTCGAACTCCGCGGACTCGATCACCTCCCGCAGGTAGCGCTCGATCGTCGCGGGCGACTTGATCAGCGTGACCGCCTCGGCGTCTCGGGCCGGCGCGGTGTAGCGCTGTTCGAGGCCACTGACGAGTTCGTCGAGCGAGGACCGCACGCCGCCGAACGCCTCCTCGGGCTCGATCGCGAGCACCTGCATCGGTCGGGACTCCTGGAGCTCCACGAACCCGTGATCTGCGAGGCTTCGGACCGTGTCGTACACGCGGGGCTGGGGGATGTCCGTCCGGTCGGCGATCTCGGTCGCGGTGAGCCGGCCGTGTTCGAGCACGGCCAGATACGCCTCGATCTCGTACTCGCCGAAGTCGAACGTCTCCCCGACCCGCTCCAGCGCCGTGCGCAGGTCGTCGTCGTGCATACTCAGTGGGAACTGTCCCCCCGACCATAAACACCGGCGTCCCGTTCACTCGGTTCCGAGTACCCGTGTCGGTAGTTCCAAGGGAGCGCCCGCCCTCCCGTCGGCCATGTCCGCACCCACCCCCGGCGCGGCCGACCCGCTCTCGCTGCACGGCGTCGTCCCGCCGACCGTAACCGCGTTCGACGCCGACGGCGAACTGGACGCCGAGACGACCGCCGCCCACGCCCGCTTCGTCGTCGATCGCGGCGTCCACGGCGTGTTCCCGCTCGGGACGAACGGCGAGTTCGCGCTGCTCGGGCCCGCGGAGCGCGACGCGGTCGTCCGCGCGGTCGTCGACGAGGTGGGCGACGAAGTGCCGGTGATCGCCGGCGTCGGCGAACCGGCGACCCGCCGGACCGTCGAGCGCGCGCAGGCTGCGGAGCGGGTAGGCGCCGACGGCGTCGTGGTCGTCACGCCGTACTACTACCCCCTCGACGGCGACGCCGCAGTCGAGCACTACCGAACGGTCTGCGATGCGGTCGACTGCCCGGTGTACGTCTACCACATCCCCTCGAAGACGGGGAACGACTTGAGCCGCGAGACGCTCGAGGAACTCGCGGCCATCGACAACCTCGCCGGGCTGAAGGACTCCTCGAAGGACGTGCCGTGGCTGGGGCAGGCCGTCGCCGCCCACGACGATCTCACCTTCCTCGCGGGCTCGGACTCCCTGCTGAAGCCCGGGCTCGACCTCGGCTGCACCGGGATGGTGTCGGCGGTCGCGAACGCCTTCCCCGAACTGGTGGTCGACCTGTACGAGGCGTACGACGCCGGCGAGCGTGAGCGCGCCGCGGATCTGCAGGAACGGGTGTACGCGGTTCGCACGGCGATCAAGCGCGGCCCGTACATGGCCGGCGTGAAGGAGGCACTTACACACCGCGGGTTCGACGCCGGGCCGCTGCGCTCGCCGCTGCGACGGATGGACGAGGCGGACAGCGCGGCGCTCCGGGCTGATCTCGACGAACTCGGGCTGTTAGAGTAATCTTTTACTACGCGTGTAGTAACTGTTCGCCATGGTCGACTACTCGGAGCTCCACGATCCGAACGCGGAGTACACGATGCGGGAGCTCTCCGCCGAGACGATGGGCGTCACGGGCGAGCGCGGCGGGGGTCGGGACGTCGAGATCACCGACGTACAGACGACGATGGTCGACGGGAACTTCCCGTGGACGCTCGTCCGGATCTACACCGACGCCGGCGTCGCCGGCACGGGGGAGGCGTACTGGGGCGCCGGCGTGCCGGAACTGATCGAACGGATGAAACCGTTCCTGCTCGGCGAGAACCCGCTGGACATCGACCGCCTCTACGAGCACCTGATCCAGAAGATGTCCGGCGAGGGCTCCGTCGAGGGCGTGACCGTCACCGCCATCTCGGGGATCGAGGTGGCGCTGCACGACCTCGCGGGGAAGATCCTCGACATCCCGGCGTACCAGCTGCTGGGCGGGAAGTACCGCGACGAGGTCCGGGTGTACTGCGACTGCCACACCGAGGCGGAGGCAGACCCCGAAGCCTGCGCGGACGAGGCCGAACGCGTCGTCGAGGAGCTCGGCTACGACGCGCTGAAGTTCGACCTCGACGTGCCGAGCGGGCTCGAAAAGGACCGCGCGAACCGCCACCTCCGGCCGGGCGAGATCCGCCACAAGGTCGAGATCGTCGAGGCCGTCACCGAGCGCGTGAAGGACCGCGCGGACGTGGCCTTCGACTGCCACTGGACGTTCTCCGGCGGCAGCGCCAAACGGCTCGCCGAGAAGCTGGAGCCGTACGACGTGTGGTGGCTCGAAGATCCCGTCCCGCCGGAGAACCTCGACGTGCAGGAGGAAGTCACGAAGTCGACGACGACGCCGATCACGGTCGGGGAGAACCGCTACCGCGTGACCGAGCTCCGCCGGCTGATCGAGGACGGGGCCGTCGACATCGTCGCCCCCGACCTGCCCAAGGTCGGCGGGATGCGTGAGACGCGGAAGATCGCCGACGTGGCAAACCAGTACTACGTCCCCGTCGCGATGCACAACGTCGCCTCGCCGATCGCGACGGTCGCGGCGGCCCACGTCGGCGCCGCGGTGCCGAACTCGCTGGCGGTCGAGTACCACTCCTACGAGCTCGGCTGGTGGGAGGATCTGGTCGAGGAGGACGTGATCGTCGACGGCTCGATCGAGGTGCCCGAAAAGCCGGGGCTCGGCGTCACCCTCGACCGCGACGCCGTGGCCAAACACTTAGTCGACGGCGAGGAACTGTTCGACCCGGTATGAGCCTATCCGCCGGCGGCGACGGCCCGAAACCGACGCTCGCCACCTTCGGCGAGAGCATGCTGCGGTACAGCCCCCCGGCCGGCGACCGCCTCGAGACGGCCGACGAGCTCGCGGTCCACGTCGGCGGCGCCGAGAGCAACGTCGCCGTGGCCGCGGCCCAACTCGGCTGTGAGGCGGCGTGGCTGTCGAAGCTGCCCGACTCGCCGCTGGCCCGCCGCGTGGAGCGTGGAGTTCGCGAACACGGCGTCGAGCCCCTCGTCGCGACCGGTGAGGGGCGTGTCGGGACGTACTACCTCGAGCCGGGCGGGAAGCCCCGCGGGACCACCGTCGTCTACGACCGTGAGGACGCCGCGATCCGGACGGCGACGCCAGACGAGTTAGCGGTCGACCGCGTTCGCGCCGCGGACGCGTTCTACACCAGCGGGATCACGCCCGCGCTCTCGGAGACGCTGCGAGAGACGACCGCGGCGCTTCTGAAAGCGGCGGGCGACGCCGGCATCACGCGCGCGTTCGATCTCAACTACCGATCGAAGCTCTGGACGCCCGCCGAAGCAGCCGACAAACTCCGTCCGCTGTTCGAACACGTCGACGTGCTGGTCGTCGCGGAACGCGACGCCGAGGCCGTGCTGGACCGCGACGGCGAGGCCGGGCAGATCGCACACAGCCTCGGCGTCGAACACGACTGCGAGGCGGTAGTCGTGACCCGCGGCGAGGCGGGCGCAGTCGCCGCCCACAGCGGCGAGATCCACGAAGCCGACGCGCTGGAAACCGACACTCTCGACCCGGTCGGGACCGGCGACGCGTTCGTCGGCGGGCTGCTCGCGAGCCTGTTGACCGGCAGTTCGGTTCCGAGCGCGCTCGACGCCGCGACCGCGACCGCGGCGCTGAAGCGGACCGTCGCGGGCGACGCGGCAGTCGTGACGCCGGAAGAAGTGGCGGCGGTGGTCGACGGCGGTGCCGACGAGATCGACCGCTGAACTCAGGCGCCGTCGCCGACCCGGATCACCTGTAGTAGCGAGTACACCGGCACGCCGTCGACTTCGTCGACGCCGCGCTTGTCCGCGAGCACGCCGCAGGCGACGGGCTCGCCCCCGCGGGCACGGACGGCGTCGATCGTCTCCTGCATCGTGGTGCCGGAGGTGATGGTGTCGTCGACGATGTAACACTCCCGCTCGCGGACCTCCGCGAAGTTCCGGGAGAAGCCGCCCTCAAGGTTCTCGATGCTGCCCTCCTCCCACTGGTGTTTTCGGGGCGTGTACGTCGCGAGATCCGTGTCGAGCTCCGTCGCAACGGTCGTCGCGAGCGGACCGCCGGCTTTCTCGACGCCGACGGTCAGGTCCACGTCCTCACCTTTCTTCGAGAGGAGGTCCGCCAGCGCGGCTGCGACGTTGCCCAGCCGCGAGGAGTCCCGGCCGACCGCCGACCAGTCGACGTGGATGTCGCCCGGGCCGCCGCCCTGAGCGGGCGTGGCGCCGGCACGCTCGACCAGCCACGAGGCGGTTTCCCGGGAGACGTTGAGCTCGTCGGCGATCTCCCCCTTCGAGAAGCCGCGGTCGGCGAGCGAGCGTGCCTCCTCGATTAGGTCGTCGACGTTCTTCATGGGTCGAGTTCGACTGCCGCCTTGATAACGTCGCTGTCCAGCGCCGCCTCGAACTCCTCGATTGGGTAGACGTGCTCGACGAACGCCGAGCGGACCGACGCCGGCATCGCGTCGAGCCACTCGATCGCCCGCTCGAAGTCGGTGTAGCCGGCGTTGACCGAGCCGACCGTCGCACGGTTGCCGAGCACCAGTTCGCGGTGGAAGTCGGCGAGATCCACCTCGGCAGTGTGGGGCTCCGGCACCCCGAGCAGCGCCGCGACGCCGTTTGGCGCCAGCGCCGACACCGACTGGACCGCGTGTGGCGCGTAGCCGGTCGCCTCGAACACCAGATCCATCGGCGCGTACGCCTCGGGCACCGACTCGACCGGCGTCTCGCGGGAGTCGACGTACGTCGCGCCGGCCTCGATCGCGAGCTCGACCGCGGGGTCGTCGCGGTCACGGCGGCCGAGACAGTACACCCCCTCGAACCGTTCGGCGAGCACGGGAACCGTCAGCAGCCCCAGCGACCCCGTCCCGAGCACCAGCGCGCGGTCGCGGTCCCACGTGAACGGCTCGCGGGACGCCGCTGCCAGCTCCAGCGCCTTCGCGGAGATCGACAGCGGTTCGACGAGGAACCCGTACGGCGCCAGCCGCTCGGGCAGCGGGACGAGGTACTCGCTCGGGACGGCGACGTACTCGGCCATGAACCCGTCGGCGCCGTCGATGCCGCACTCGACGGTCTCGTCCATCGGCGCCATGTCGGGCTCGCCCCGGCGGAAGTACTCGTTGTACCCCCCGGGCGGCCGCCGGACAGTCGGGACGACCGTGTCGCCGACCTCGAACCCCGTCCCGTTCGGCTCCGCCACGGTGCCGACAGCCTCGTGGCCGAGCACCATCGACGCCTCGACGCCGCCGTGTACGCCGTCGAGTACCTCGCGATCGGTGCCGTCGATGCCGACCCGATCGACCCGGATCAGCGCCTCGCCGGGTCCCGGATCCGGCCGCGGCCGGTCGACCAGCCGCGGCAAGCCGTCTTCGTGCAGCACAACTGCGTCCATGCAACACCGTATCACACAGCCGCACAAAACGTTTATCCTATAGTGAGTAAAGATTTGAGCCATGCGAAACCCCGACCGCTCGGGCGTCGACCACCGCGAACGGCTCGACCGGCTGTACGACGAGTTCGACACCGCGTCGATCCGTTCCCTGCGCGACTTCGTGGAGCTGTTCCCGCCGGTGGACTCGACGGCCGCGCTGGAGCGGTGGGAGACCGCACGTGCGGACTTCGAGAGTCGGAACGGCCGGATCGTCGACGCGTTCGGGGCCGCGTACGCCGACATCGCCAGCCGCGCGACCCGGGAGACCGCGAGGACGGCCGCCGACCTCTGGGAACGCGAGGGGCGGGCGATCAACGTGCTCGTGCTCGACGTGGACGAGACGCTGCGCTCGGCGGGGAGCACGGACAACGAGATCCCCCGCGAGACGCTCCATCTGCTGACGGAACTGCACGACGACGGGGTGCCGATCGTGATCTGCACCGGGCAGACGCTGGAGAACGTGAAGGGGTTTCTCGTGCAGGGGCTCGGCAGCGAGCTCGTCCACTCGGGCGATCTCTCGGTCGTGTACGAGGCCGGCAACGGCGTGTTCACGCCCGGGCACGGCTCGGACACCAAGCAGCTGCTGTACGAGGAGCTGGCGCCGTCGGTCCGGCGCGTGTTCGAGCAGGTGCGGTCAAGCGCGCTCGGCGACGCCCCGCAGGCGGTCGCCCGCGGCTGTCACCTCCAGGGCAACGAGTTCAACGTCACCCTCAAGCCCAACCACGAGACCGGCAGCGACGACGCGCGGGCGGTGATCGACGAGGCGTTGCGCCACCAGATCGACTCGCTGGGCCGGGCAGTCGCCGCGGAGACCGGAATCGACGGGGACGCGGAGAGATGGGCCCGCGCCTACTACGCCGCCGCCGACGCCGAGATCGCCGCCGTGCTCGACCGCGTTGGTGCGTCAGTCCCCGAGATCACCGTCCCGGAGCCGGTCAGGGAGCTGTTCGAACGCGTGGACGTTGGGTACTACGAGGCCGACGCCGCGGAGATCACGTCGCTCGAACTCGACAAGGTCGCCGGCGTCGAGGCCGCCTTCGACGTGCTCGGCATCGACGACCCGTTCGCGCTGGTGCTCGGCGACTCGAAGTCGGACCTGCGGGTGATGGAGTGGGTCGAACGGACCGACGCCGGGGTCGCGGGCGCGCCGGAGCACGCCTCCGAGGTGGTGCTGGACCACGTCCGCGACACCGACGGGCTGCTGTTCGACCGCGGCGACGCCGGAACGCCGCTTCGGACGGCGATCGCGCTGAACCGACTGGCCGCGTTCGAGCGCGGCGACGGCCGCTGAGCTACCACTCCGTCAGCGCGCCGCGGCCGTGGAACCACGTGAGTACGACCGCGAACGTGAGCGCGCCCGTCACCGCGAACGCGCCGCCGACGAAGAACACCGTCGCGATGCCGTACTGGCTCCAGAGCCAGCCGGCGAGCACGGGGCCGAGCACGCTTCCCGGGCGCCAGACGAGCTCGCGGATGCCGAAGCTGGCGGCGATCCCGCCCTCGTCGGCGCCCTCGTCGGCGAACAGCGCCATGCTCGCGGGCTCCCGGAACGCGTCGACGACGCCGAGCAGGCCGTTGATCACGAGGAGGGGGATAAAGGCCGGACCGAGCTTCCCGAGCAGCGAGTACCCCGCGCCGACGCCGACCAGGTCGCTGAGCAGCGACGGGACGATCAGCTCGTACGTCTCGGGGAGCCCGATCGCCGCCCCGATCGCCGGCGTGAACGGGACCGCGAGCGCGACCAGCCCGTACGCGCCGCCGCCGGCGAACACGAACAGCGAGCGCCCGTAGTCGTCGGAGAGGCGGCCGGTGAACGGCTGACAGAGCATGTTCGTGAGCTTCTCGGCGACGAGGACGAACGCGACCGCCAGCCCGGCGTACGCCAGCCCGCCCCGGGCCGCCGAGACGCCGGCGAAGATGCTCACCCACGACCGGACGACGGTGACGGCGACGGCGTACTGCGCGCGGAACGAGGTGAGCGTGATGATGCGCTTGTTGAGCGCCAGCCCCGCGAACGGGTTGCCGTACGAGCGGCTCTCGTCGGCCGGGAGGTAGAGCCAGACGCCCGCGATCGCGAGCGCGAAGGAGGCGACGATGACCGTGTAGATCGGCGTGAAGCCGATGACCTGGTACAGTCCGCCCGCGATGATCATCCCGAGGATCGACGCGAGGAAGCGGACCGAGTTGGCCTTCCCGATGCTGTTGGCCCGCTCGCCGTGGTCGGCGAGCTCGCCGACGAGCGAGAGCGTCATCAGCCCCGAACCGGTGACGGCGACGCCCTGCAGCGCGCGGACGCCGATGAACGCGGTGCTGTCGGCGAAGCTCGTCGAGAGCTCCACGCCGAGGAACGAGCCCGCGACGCCGGCGACGGCGTCGCCGATCGGCTGGACGTTCGCGAACGCGACGTAGGCGAGCACGCTCACGCTCAACACCCCGAGCAGCACTTTCTTCTTGTCGAAACGGTCGCCCGCCCACGCCAGCGGGATCACCACGATCGTCTGTGCCAGCGTAAACCCCGTGATGAACAGCCCGCCCATGAAGTCCGAGGCGTTCAGCACCTCGATGTAGAACGGGATCAGCAGCGCGAGCGTCGAGTAGCCAAAGCCCGTCGCGAACCGAGAGAGGTAGAGCGACCAGAACTGCAGGCGTTCCTGGTTCACACGCCGACTGCGGGGGAGGATCGAAAAGGGGTTTCGCTTCGATACTCCGGGGGTTACGCGCGACGGCCGACGACGGCGCCGGCACCGAGCAGCGCGAGCAGCGCGGCGACGACGCCGAAGCCGGGTCCGGACGTACTGGTCTCGCTCGACGCTGTGGTGTCAGTCACCGTGGGGCTCTCGGTCGGGGCGGGCGTGTCGGTCGAAGCGGCCCCCGTCGTGCCCGTCACGGTCGCGTTCAGGTCGGTCTCCTCGGCGGTGACGCGAACCGTGTACTCCTCGCCCGCGTCGAACCCGTCGAAGGAGAGTTCGCCGGTCGCGCGGCCGTCTGCGCCGACAGTCACCTGTGTGGTCTGTGTCTCACCGGTCTCGCTGGGCGAGAGTGCGACCGTCAGCGAGGTGCCGGGAGAAAGCAGCGTCGCGGCGGTGAACTCGGCGGTGTCGCCGGCGGTCGCTTCGTCGACGCCGCCGACGAAGTTGACCGACGGCTCGACGACGCCGAACGTCGCCGTTCGAGTGTAGTTCTCGCCCTCGGTGACCGCGTCGGTCACCGTCGCCGTGGCGGTGAAACTGTCCCCGACCGCCGCGGTCGGGGTGCCGTTGCCCTGCTGGAACGCCGCCGTCGCGAGGTCGACCGCGACGTAGACGGCACTCTCGGTGGCGCGGACGGCGACCCCGTCGCTGTCGGCGGTCGCATCCATCGTCTTCGCGGTGGCGTTCGTGTCGACGCTGCTCGCGGTCTGTCGGAGCGAGAGCGTCAGTTCGTCGCCGAGCAGCGTCCCGTCGTCGTCGGCTTCGGCGGGCACGCCGGAGGCGTTGAGTCGGAACACGGCCACGTCGCTCGCGGCGACGAGGCTATCGGTCGAGTCGGCCGCCGTGGCAGCCTCCGCGGCAGCAGAGGCCGAGGCGGTCGCCGGCGCCGTCGTCACGGTGAGGTCGCCGACGGCATCCTCGCCGATAGGTGCGGTCGCGGCCGCGGGTGCGGCGGCGGCGACGAGCAGTACGACTGCGAGTGAGAGTGCGGTGTGTCGTGCGTTCATGGATCGTGTCGGATCGACGGCCCGCGACCCCATCCCCTGATCGCTCCGGGGTTCGGCGGCGTTGGCCGGTGCTGGAAGCACAGTCGCTCCGGCGGAGGGCGATACTGGGCGGGGGCTGGCGGAGGATCCGACCGCTATCTGTCGGTTTTCCGGGGCGAACTAAACGCTTCCCTTCCGAACGGTGTTTGGGCCCCGTTGACGCCGCGCTATCGGCAAAATTCGCCGGTCGAGGGGGTCAGAGCTCCAGCCGGTTCCCTCTCGCGACGAACACGACGACCGCCAGCGCGGGCACCGCGGTCACGACACCGAACCCGGGCGACTCCGTCGTCGTTACGGCAGTCGCCGTGGTTGTCTCAGTCGATGTCGGCGACTGCGTCGGTGTCGATGACTGCGTGGTCGTCGGCGAAGCGGTGGCTGTCGGCGTCGCCGAACCGGAGGCTGGCTCGCCGACCGTCAGCACCGGCCCCCAGTCGTACCGCTCCGCGGCGACCGTTTCGGGCTCCCCGACGTCGGCCCCGAGCCGATACTCGCCCGGCGGGAGCGTCCCGTTCCACGTCGTGAACCCGGCGGCCGGGTGGCGTCGAACCACGTCCGCGCCGACGGCGCTGAACGCCGCTTCGAGACTCTCGGCGTCGGTGTCGAGCCGAACGTCGACCCTGCCGTCGGCGTCCTCGTCGACGACTATGAGCCCGGCACGGGAGCCAGCGTCCTCGGTGCCGACGACGAGCGTCGCGACCCGCGTGCCCGGCATGCCGACGGTCAGGATCGCGACCTCGCCGGCGTCGACTTCGGCGTCGCCGTCGATCTGTGGTTCGGTCAGTTGGACGGTCGTGTTTCGGGAGATCCTCGTCTCGTTCGCGGCGATCGTCAGGGTCGCGACGTATCCCTGCGCGACCCGGGGCCGTGGGTCGAGCGCGTGAGTTCCGGGTTCGCCGTCGTACTCCCACGTCGCGTTCGGGAGATCGACGACGACGTAGCGGTCATCGTCGACGACGAACGTCCGGACGGCGTCGCCGGATCTCGACGTGTTCAGCCGGAGCGGCAGTCGCTCGGGCGTCGTCGACGCCTCGGTCTGGCGCATACCGAACTGCAGCACGTCGCCGAGCGTGGAGTCGTTCGACGGCTCCGTGGCCGTGCTGCCGTTCAGCCGGAACAGCACGGTGCCGTTCGGGTGGACGGCGTCGGTCGGTGCCAGTCGGCCGGCCGCTGCGGCAGCACGGATCTCGTCCGGTTCCGCGTCGGGCGGTGGGAGTGTCGCGCTGAGGTTCCCCACGGCTGGGGCAGCCGTTTCGTCAAGCTGCTCGGCGGTGCTGGGGCCGCCGACAGCGGCCACCGTCGGCGGCGCAGCAACCGCCAGCACGAGCACGACGGCGATGCTTCCGACGCGGAGGCGCGGGCTGGAGGGACGTCGCGGGGACATTGTCGGTTCTCGTGGGGTAGAACTGGCGCGCGATGGCTGATAAACGTTTGTGGGGGCCGGTGCCAGTAGTTTCAGGGAACCGCCGGCCGACGTGCCGGTATGGCGATCTTCTGGCACCGACGGGATCTGCGGGCGAGCGATAACCGCGGGCTTGCGGCGGCGGCCGACGATGCCGACGGAGTGGTTCCGGTGTTCGTCTTCGATTCAGCCGTGCTCGAACACGGGAGCGACGCCCGAGTGCGGTTCATGCTCGACTCGCTCGCGGAACTCCGTGAGGCGTACCGAGAACGGCGGAGCGATCTCGTGGTGGCCCGGGGTGACCCCGCCGAGGTGCTGCCCGCGCTCGCGGCGGCCGTCGACACCGGGACAGTCCACTGGAACGCGGACTACTCCGGGCTGGCACAGGACCGCGACGACCGAGTCGAGGCGGCGCTCGACGGGGCGGGCGTCGACACGGAAACGCACCACGACGCGGTGCTCCACGAGCCGGGAACGATCCGGACCAACGCCGGCGAGCCGTACTCGGTGTACACCTACTTCTGGAAGAAGTGGCGCGACCGCGAGAAGCCCGACCCGTTCGAGGCGCCCGACGCTGGTGACCTCGCGGACGCCGACGCGCTCGCCCCGAACGCGCTGGTGGACTCGTTCACAGGTGAGTTCGACCTCGACGACGCGCTGCAGGCAGAGCTTCCGTCGATCGAGGAGTTGGGGTTCGAGGAGCCGGACGCCGACGTGCAGGCCGGAGGAACGACGGCTGCCCGCGACCGGCTCGAAGCGTTCTGTTCGGCGGGGATCTTCGAGTACGAGGAAGAACGGGAGTACCCTGCGCGGGAGGGGAGTTCGCGGCTCTCGCCACACCTCCGGTTCGGGACCATCGGCCTTCGGGAGGTGTACGACGCGACCGAAGCGGCGATGGAGGAGGCCGAACGACGCGACCAACAGCGGGACGAGTCAGGGGGTGAGGCGGACGGCGACGACAACGACGAACTCGGGCCGGCGCAGGAGAGCGTCCGGACGTTCCAGTCGCAGTTAGCGTGGCGGGAGTTCTACGCGCAGGTGCTCTACTTCAACCCCGAGATCGTGACGGCGAACTACAAGTCCTACGAGAAGCCGATCGACTGGCGCAACGACGACGACGAGCTCGCCGCGTGGAAGGCCGGCGAGACGGGCTATCCGATCGTCGACGCCGGGATGCGTCAGCTCCGCGAGGAGGCGTGGATGCACAACCGCGTGCGGATGATCGTCGCCTCCTTCCTCACGAAGGATCTGCTGTGGGACTGGCGGGCGGGCTACGCCCACTTCCGCGACCGGCTCGTCGACCACGACACCGCGAACGACAACGGCGGCTGGCAGTGGGCGGCCTCGACCGGCACCGACGCCCAGCCGTACTTCCGGATCTTCAACCCCGCCACGCAGGGCGAGCGATACGACCCCGACGCCGAGTACATCAGGGAGTACGTCCCTGAGCTCCGGGGGCTCGACGCCGAAGAGATCCACGGCTGGGTCGAGAAGAGCGACGCGGAACGTGAGGAGCTGGGCGTCGACTACCCGGACCCGATCGTCGACCATAGCGAGCGTCGCGAGGAGGCGCTCGCGATGTACAAACGGGCTCGCGGGGAGGATCCCGACGAGGACGAGTAGAGCCGGCGGAACGGACTATCCGGTGTCGTACTTGTACGTCGCTTCCTCCGCGTCGATGCCGAAGTCCTCGGCGCTCTCCTCGGGCTCCTCGGTCTCGTTGCCGCCTTTCTCGGCGTTCTTGAACCGCTCGCGGAGCTCGGCGGGCATCTCGAAGGCACCGGTGTCGATCGCCACGACGGCCACGTCCTCGTCGACCTCCTCGCGTTTCTGTTCGAGTCGGTCGCGGATCACCGGCGGGCGCGCGTCGGCGTCGGCGGTCTCGAAGCCGAACTGTTGGAGGTAGTCGTCGCTATCGGTGATCGAGTACACCGTCTCGAACTCGTTGTCGGCCGCGAGGTCGATCAGCCGCTCGACGACGTGGGCGCCGACACCCTGCCCGCGCCAGCCGTCCACGACGCCGATCCCGGTGAGCTCACAGACCTCCCCCTGGTCGGTCTTGTGGATGCGGTAGCGGCCGAAGCCGGCCCGGTCGTTCGTCCGTTCGTCGACCGCGATCACGTAGTCCCGCGAGCGGAAGGCGGTGCTGTCGAGCCCCATCTCCTCGATCCGGTCGAGCAACCACGCCTCGTCCCGGTTCCGTGCGTCGCGGACGTACATGTACGGCCGTATGGCCCCGGGGGGCAAATGGCTTCCGCGGGTTCGGGGTCAGTCGTCGTCGGCTTCGGGGTCGATCCCCAGCATCCCCGGGGTGATCGTGTCGGGGATGAGCTCGCCCAGCGAGTACTCGTTGTACTCCCCGTCGCCCGTGTCGCAGTACACCGGCACGTCCTCGTCGCCGAACTCCGCGAGGGTCTGTCGGCACATCCCACACGGCGTGACGCCGTCGCGCTCCGCGGAGGTGACCGCGACCGCCGCGATCGAGCGGTGGCCCGCCCGGACCGCGCTGCCGACCGCGACCTCCTCGGCGTGGAGGGCATTGCTGTAGTTGGCGTTCTCGATGTTACAGCCGGTAAAGATCTCCCCGGCGTCGGTGAGGACCGCAGCGCCGACGCGATACTCGGAGTAGGGGACGTAGGCGGCGTCGAGGGCGTCGCGGGCCCGCTCGATCAGCGACGCCGGATCGGTGGTCTCCATACCCGGACCTCCGCGTGGACCGACTTGAAACGTCTGAAACCCGACGGGCGGGTCGTGATCACGCTAACGATCCGCACGAGGGCGACGACGTCGATCCGGGTGCACGGCGGAACGCCGCCGCGGCACGCCCGACATGTTGGCGGTTTCACTGATTTCGCCGATTTCGGGCGAACCAGCCGCTGTGTGGGCCTTGTTTGTTAACAATACTCAAAGTAACCCTATAACCCTCCGGACGGTAGAGAACGGTGGATATGAAGAAACAGGAGCTCATTCACCTCCACGGTCTTCTCTCGGAGGTACGAGCCGAGTACGAAGAGACCGGGGAACCGGACGTCGACCTGAGCGGCTACGAGGAGTTCGGGGTCCAGCCGACGTCGATCCACCGCTCGAAAACCGACCACAAGCGCGCCGTCTTCGAACTCGTCGACGGACTGACTGGCTCACCGGACGAGACGGAAGCGATCCCCGCGACGGCCGACTGACGCGCCGACATCACCTCCTGCGACTCACGCTCGGGAGCGGCGGTGCCGTTCGCAGCGAACAGAGCGCGCGGCAGGCACGCGCCGAAACTCGGTGTTACACGATCACGGGATCGGTTCCGACGACCGACATGGCGTCGGTCGCCGGTCGCGCGCCGCGACTGGGTTACTACACGATCACGGCATGGGCTCCGCGGCGGCGCGACGGAGCGCGCGGCAGGTCACACGCCGTGATCGGTTTCACTCCCGATGCTGTTCGACCATCTCTTCGAACTCCGGGAGCAGTGCCTCCTCGTCGCCGTCGTCCGCCGGCTCGACGTCTTCGGTGGCGTCGATCTCCCCAGTCTCGCTCTCGTCCTCCTCGGCCGGCTCACAGGAGAGGCGTTCGAGCGGGATTCCTTCCAGCCGGCTGCCGATCTCCGAGCGCGCGATCCGGACGGCGTGATCCTCGCTCTCGACGTCGTACACCGTCATCCCGAGTTCGAGCGCGACCAGCCCCTCGCCGGCGGCGACGGTCGCCGGCGGAAGCTCGGCACCCCGGGGCGAGCGACGGTTGCGGGGCTCGATATCCACGTAGGAAAGGTCGGGGTTGAGCTGCTTCCCGACCTTCGAGATGGCCGCGCCGACGGCTGCATCGGGCGTCACCACGTCGTAGACCGGTACCGCCGCCTCCAGCACGACTCGGCAGTCCATCGGCCGGACGTTCGCGGGCCGGCAGCATGAACGTTCGGTCCCGCGACAGCTATTTGCGGGTTCGAGCCGATCCTGCCATCATGAACCACGTCGCCGAACTCACCGGCATCGCGACGGGGAATACGCCGTCGGGGGAGGAGGTCCCGGCCGCGCTGCTGCGCGCCAGCGGGGAGTATCTCCCCGTCTTCGTCACCGACGATCAGGCCGACGCGATCCAGCGCGGGCTCGCGGGCGACCCGTTCGATCGGCCGCTGACGCACGACCTGCTCGTCGAGATGGTGACGGAGTTCGGCGGGGCGTTCGACCGCGTGCGGATCGACGAGCTCCGAGAGGGGACGTTCTACGCGAAGATCGACGCCCAGCGCTACGAGGATGGCGAGCCCGAGTCGCGCACCTTCGACGCCCGACCCAGCGACGCTGTCGCGATCGCGGTGCGGGTGGACTGCCCGATCGAGATCGACGACGACGTGCTCGACGCGGCGGGCCGCAGCCGCGAGGAGCTCGGTGTCGACCGCCCCGACGGCGACGAGTAGCCCGCCATCGACGGGATCGGCGGCTTTGAGTGCGCCGCGGCCGGAGCGGTGCCCATGACCCAGACGGCGACGCTCGCGGAGTCGTACACCGAGATGACCGAGCTCCTCCTCCCGAACGACACGAACAACCTCGGCCGGGCGCTCGGGGGCGCCGTCCTCCACTGGATGGACATCTGTGGCGCCATCGCGGGGATGCGCTTCGCGAACCGACAGGTCGTCACGGCGTCGATGGATCACGTCGACTTCATCTCGCCGATCGACCTCGGCGAGGTGGCGGTGGTCCAAGCGTACGTGTTCAACACCGGCCGCACCAGTGTCGACGTGAAAGTCGACGTGCGCGCGGAGGATCCCCGGGAAGGCGAGGAACGAAAGACGACGGCTTCCTTCTTCACCTTCGTCGCGCTCGACGAGGAGGGGACCCCGGCGGAAGTGCCGTCGCTTGCGTGCCCGACAGAGGACGAGGAGGTGCTCCGCGAGGAGGCTGTCGAGGAACGGAAACAGCAGTTCGAGGATCTCGTCGAACGGATGGAGGAGTAACTCGGGCCGCGGCCCCGCGCCGTTCTCGCTCGTCGTCCGGCGTCGCTCCCACGCGGGCTTTATCGCGGGTCCGGCCGCGTCCCCAGCGTCACGTCCACGGTCCGGCGCTCGCCGTCGCGGATCACCGTCACCGCGATCGTGTCGCCCGGGCTCGTCTCCAGTGCGAGATAGGTGCCGAGCTGGCCCGTCGTCTCGATTCGGGTCCCGTCGAACGCGACGATCACGTCGCCGCCGGTCGGTTGGGGCGACTCTTCGACGATCACCATCTCGCTGCCGCCCTGCAGGACGCCGTCGGCGGGGCTCCCCGTGGGGACCGCCGAGACGTAGACGCCGCGGGCCTCGTCGAGATCGTTGGCCGCCGCGAGCAGCGGTGTGACGGGGCGAATGCGTACACCGAGGTAAGAATGCTCGTAGCTGCCCGTCTCGGCCAGCTCGGGGATCACCCGTTCAGTCAGCGAAGCACTGATCGCGAAGCCGACGTTCTCGGCGCCGGCCTGTGTGACTACGCCCGCCACGTCGCCCTCGAGCGTGAGCAGTGGGCCGCCGCTGTTGCCGGGGTTGACCGCCGCGTCGGTCTGGATCGCGCCGGAGATGGTGAAGTTCTGGATCGAGGAGATCGTCCGGTTCACGCCCGAGACGACCCCGGAGGTGAGCGACCCCGCAAGCCCCAACGGCGCGCCGACGGCGGCGACGCGGGTGCCGACCGGGGGCTGTTCGTCGAGGAGCGACAGTGGGTCGGCGTCGACGGGCGGGTCGACTGAGAGCGCGGCGAGATCGCTGTACGGGTCGCTCCCCAGTATCTCGGCCTCGGTCCAGTCGCCGTTCGCGAACTGTGCGCGTACCGTGTCCGCGCCCGTAACGACGTGCGCGTTGGTGACCAACACGCCGTCGTCGAAGAGCCAGCCCGACCCCTCACCGAGCGCGCCGCGGGAGTCGTACACGCGCAGGCGGACGACCGACGGCGAGACCGCCTCGTAGAGATCGACGAACGGCTGTTCACCGTCTATCCCCGAGTCGCCGCCCGGAGCGGAGCAGCCCGCGAGCGCAGCGATCCCGGCACCTGCGACAGTGAGAAACTGGCGGCGGGAGTAGTCCATAGCCGTTTTGGGAAAGCAACGAATAAACGGGTTTGGGTCGGGATTTTTCGCCGGTTCCAGTGGGTTCTTGTGAATTGGTAACTATCCCCAAGTAACTATCACTACATAACGTTTAAGTTCGGCACGGTGGGATACGTTGTCAGGATGTCCGAAAATAGTGATTTCGATCGTCGTAAGTTCCTCCAGGCGACTGGTGCCGCTGCGCTGACGGCCAGCGTCGCCGGCTGTACCGACGGCGGCGAGGGCTCGCCGACCGACGGCTCCGACGGTGACGGCACCGATACGTCCACCGGGACCGACGGCCAGGGCGGTAACGAGGAGTTCACCGGGCTCGACTCCTACCCGTACTCGCCGGGCGAGACCGACGTGGAGAGCGCCCGTCAGGTGATGGAGGAGGCCGGCTACGGCCCCGACAACCGCTTCGAACTCGACTGGCTCCAGTACACGAGCCCGGCGTGGAAGGAGATGGCCAACACCATCCGTTCCCGCCTCGAGAGCGCCCACATCGACATGAGCATCGCGGAGGCCGACTTCAGCGGCCTGCTCAGCCGAACCGAGAAGGGCGACATGCAGGCGTTCACGCTGGGCTGGATCGCGGACTACCCCGCGCCCCAGAACTTCCTCCAGCTGATCGACCCCGAGAACACCGTCTACGACGGCGAGGGGCCGGCGCCCAACGGCGCACGGCTGTTCTGGACCGAGGACTCCGAGACGGAGACGGACGTCCGGAACTTCATGACCGAGCAGTTCGACCAGATCCAGAACAACCCCCAGCAGTCCGAGGAGGCTCAGCAGGCCCGTGACGAAGCGGCCGTCAAGATGGAGGAAGGTCTCTGGGAGTCCGCCGCGCTGCTGCCGATGTACCACCAGGTGTCCCAGAGCTTCTGGTACGACCGCCTCGACTACAGCCCGCCGGGCGGGATGGGCAGCTCGCGGTCGAAAGAGAACATCTCCGTCAAGGGGCTCGAGGGGAAGGACCGCCTCGACAAGATCTCGGCGACGTTCAGCGCGCTCGACCCGATCGCCTCGGGGAACACGGCCTCGGGCGGGAAGGTGATGAACCTGTTCGACGCGCCGATGAACTACCACAACGGGACCACCGAGGTCCGGAACCTCCTCGTCGACGACTACACCGTCAGTGACGACCTGACGGAGTACGAGTTCACGCTCAAGGAGGGGATCCAGTTCCACGGCGACTACGGCGAGGTCACCGCCGACGACATGGTGTACTCGATCCGCCGCCTCGTCGAGTCCTCCAACTCCACGAACACCTACTTCCCGAACTCGGTGCTCAACATCGAGCGCGAGACCGACGACGAGGGCAACGTCGTCCCCGACTCGACCGGCGTCGAGGCCACGGGCGACTACACGTTCACGGTCACGCTCCAGAACTCGTTCCCGTTCGCGCTGTCGGTGCTCGCCTACTCCGCGTTCTCGGTCGTTCCCGAGGGCATCGTGGGCGACATCGAGGGGTACGAGGGCGAGATGAGCTGGGAGGAGTTCTCCACCAACCCGGTCGGCTGTGGTCCGTTCGAGTTCGCGAGCTGGGAGTCCGGCAACGGCGGCGAGTTCTCCGCCGACACGTTCGAGGACTACCACGGTCAGGAGGCCGCGATCGACGGCATCGACGCCGCGATCATCACCGACACCTCGGCCTCGTACAACTACTTCCTGAACGAGAACGCCGACGTGTCCGGAATCCCGACCTCGAAGTACGACCCGGGCAAGGTCAGCATCGAGGAGACGGTCGACGGGATCGACCGCGGTACCTACGGGCCGATGGAGAACGACAAGACGGTCAACATGGCCCAGTCCGCGACGATCAACACCTACTACGTGGCGTTCAACATGCAGGAGGTGCCCAAGCCGGTGCGCGAGGCGATGGCGTACGTCGTCAACCGGCCACAGTTCGTCGATAGCGTCTTCAAGGGCCGCGGTGCGCCCGCCTACCACCTGACCCCGACGCAGGTGTTCCCCGGCGGCGCCTCGGCCTACGACAGCCACTGGCAGGGCGAGTAACTCCCGACCCGCGCTCGACCATTCGAGCGCATCGACAGGGTGAAAACCTCGCCGGCCGATGTTCGTCATAGTCGTGCCGGTGTGACACAGCCACGATATCATTGTTCGGTATGATTAGACTTCCATCCTCTCGTCGCCAACCACGTCGGTACCCGGTCCGTACCGACACTGATGTATCGTCCCGCTTTGCTCGTCGACCGAGCCATGCTGAAGAGACTCACACATGAATCGTTCACTGTACATCCTGAAACGACTCGGGTTAGGTGTCCCCGTCGTGCTGTTCGGGCTGACGATGTCGTTCCTCATCATGTACCTCGGCCCGCTCGACCCGGTGCTGGCGATCCTCGGCCGTGACGCCACATCGAGCGACATCCGACAGCTCCGGATCGCGCTCGGCTACATCCAGGCCGACGGGACCCCCGTACCGGTCTGGCGCCAGTACGGCAACATCATGTACGACCTGTTCACGCTGGAGTTCGGGCAGTCGTGGGTCCTCCAGCGTGGGGTGCCCGTCACCGAGGTCATCGCGAACCGGATGCCCGCGACGCTGTGGCTCGGCTTCTGGTCCGTCGTGATCGCGCTCATCTTCGGGGTCCCGCTCGGACTGTACGCCGGCCTCCGCGCCAACACCTGGGGTGACTACCTCGCCTCCGGTGGCGGCATCATCTGGCGTGCGATGCCGAACTTCTGGCTCGCCGTGATGATCGCCGGGAGCCTCAGCGCCGGCGGCGCGCTCTCGTGGTACCGAGGGCTCGGCATCAAAACCGACGTGATCGGGACGCCCGACGAGGTGGCGAACCTGTTCACGGTGATCGAACTGTTCAACGGGGTGCCGGTGTTGGAGCTCCTGTTCCTCCCGATCCCCGACCTCCGGAACATGGCGGTCGCGTTCAAATGGATCCTGCCCGCGGCGCTCGTGCTCGGCTCGGCGTCGATGGGGAACGAGATCCGTATCGGCCGCACGGCAGTGCTGGAGAGCATCAACTCGAAGTACGTGGAGACGGCCAAGGCCAAGGGACTCTCCCCACGGCGGATCGTCGTCAAACACGTCGGCCGGAACGCGATCGTCCCGCTGCTGCCCGTCATCATGGGTGAGTTCTACCTGCTCATCGGTGGCTCGGTGCTCGTCGAAAGCGTGTTCAGCATCAACGGGCTCGGGAACCTCTTCTTCCGGGCGATCCTCGGACCCGACATCCCCGTGGTGATGGCACTCGTGTTCATCTTCGTTCTCATCCAAGTACTGATGAACATCCTTCAGGACGTACTCTACACACTGATCGACCCGCGTATCACACTGGGTGACACCCAACAATGAGCACGAACACCGCCTCCGAAAGCGACACCGGCCCGAAGTTCGAGTACGACGACAGGCCGCTGTGGTCCCGCGTCGTCGACGATCCGGCGCCGGCACTCCGCTGGCTCTCCGTGACGGCCGTGCTGATCGCCGTCGAGTTCGGCGCGTTCGTCGGCGCGATTCTGACGGTACTCGACGCGGCGTTCATCGGCGTGACCGCGATTTTCGACGTGCTGTTCGGCCTGCTCGGGCTGGGCGGGCTTTCGTCCGGCGTCGTCGACTTCCAGTCGAGCGTCTCCAACGCGGTAACGGGCGTCCGTGACACCGCGGAAGGGCTCCCGACGCTGCTCAGCCGGGAGACGATTCCCAACCAAGGCCACATGGCCAGCGCCGACGGGCCGTGGGTCGACACGTTCCTCGGCCTGGAGCCGGCGCTGGCGTGGGGGTTCCGCGTCCTCCTCATCGTCGCCTACTCGCTGTTCGCGTTCTACTGGGTGTTCCGCGGCTGGCTCGTCTTCCGCGACCACTACCGCCAGGCCGACTGGACGCCCTCCGACGACATCGTCGACCGGCTCCGTGACCACCGCTGGGGCCAGTTCGGCATCTTCGTGCTCGCGCTGTTCCTGATCATGGCGCTGTTCGGCCCGGCGCTGGGGCCGACGACGGTCGCGGGCAACATTCAGTCGCCGTACAGCACCGAGATCCAACACTTCGACGAGGAGGCCGGCGAGGTCGTGACGATCAGCGCCGGCGCCGCCAACTTCGACTCCAAGTCCAAAGGCGCCGGCAGCCAGAACGTCGGCCCGATGACGTACGACAACTTCGAGCGGTTCCATCCGTTCGGCACGCTCCCGAACGGCCGTGACCTGTTCACCTTCATGATGGGCGGGGCCCGGATCACGCTGATCGTCGCCGGACTCGCGATCGGACTGAGCGCGTTTATCGCCGGCGGGCTGGCGATGGTGTCGGCGTACTACACGGGGGTGATCGACCTCGGTATCCTCACGACCGCCGACGGGATCGTCTCCGTTCCGCGGCTACTCCTGCTGATCATGATCAGTGCGGTGTTCGCGAACCACTGGATCGCAAGCGTGCTCGACGGCGGGTTCCTGTTGGCACTGATCTTCGGGTTCACGGGCTGGCCGTTCCTCTGGCGGGCAGTCCGTGGTCCGGCGCTGCAGGTCGCCCAAGAGGAGTGGATCGACGCCGCCGAGAGCTTCGGACAGGGGTCGCGGACGATCATGCGCAAACACATGTTCCCCTACATCACCGGCTATCTACTCGTGTACGCCTCGATGTCCACCGGCGGGATCATCGTCGGTCTCGCCGCACTCTCGTTCCTCGGCAACGGGCTGGGGATCACGCCGCCGACCCCCGCGTGGGGGCGTGCGGTGTCGCTCGGCCAGTCGTACGTCTCCGGGCCGTCGTGGCACATCTCGTTCATCCCCGGCGTGATGATCGTCGTGCTCGTCACGGGGCTGAACGCGTTCGGTGACGGGATCCGCGACGCGATCGACCCCGAGACCGAGAGCGACGAAGGTGAGGAAGCCGCCGCAGGGGGTGGTGCCTGATGGCCGCGGACGACGACGTGGTGCTCTCGGTCCGGAACCTCCAGACCGTGTTCCACACCGACCGCGAGACGATCAGGGCCGTCGACGGCGTCGACTTCGACGTCCGGAAGGGCGAGACCGTCGGCATCGTCGGCGAGTCCGGCTCCGGGAAGTCGGTGACCGCCCGCTCGATCATGGGGCTCATCGAGAGCCCTGGCGAGATAATGCCCGGCTCGTCGATCAAACTCAACGGCAAGGAGCTGACCGAGTACGACGAGAAGCAGTACCAGCAGGTCCGGGGAAGCGGCATCGGGATGGTGTTCCAGGACCCCCAGAAGTCGCTCAACCCCGTCTACACCGTCGGGAACCAGATCATGGAGTCCCTGGAAGTGAACCAGGGAATCACCGGCGAGGAGGCCCGCAAGGAGGCGATCAGGCTGCTCGAACGGGTCGCCATCCCCGACGCCCCCCGTCGGCTGAACGAGTACCCCCACGAGTTCTCGGGCGGGATGCGCCAGCGTGCGGTGATCGCGATGATGCTCGCCTGCGATCCGGAGTTCCTCATCTGCGACGAGCCGACGACCGCGCTCGACGTGACGATCCAGGCGCAGATCCTCGAACTGCTCGAGGACCTCCAAGAGGAGCGCGGGCTCTCCATCCTGTTCATTACTCACGACATGGGCGTAATCGCGGAGATCGCCGATCGCGTGAACGTGATGTACGCCGGCGAGTTCGTCGAGAAGGCGCCGGTCGAAGATCTGTTCGCGAACCCGCGGCACCCCTACACCGACGGGCTGCTGGGAGCGATCCCTGGCGACCAGTCCGCGGGCGAACAGCTCCGGACGATCGAGGGCGACGTGCCGACGCCGAACGAGGAGGCGAGCCACTGTCGGTTCGCGCCGCGGTGTCCGAAGGCGTTCGACGCCTGCGACGCCGTCGCCCCACAGCACGTCCAGGTCGGCAAGAACGACGACCACACCGCCGCCTGTCTGCTGTACCCCGACGACGAACCCGAGGACCGCCGCGTGGAGCACCACCGGGAGCTCGCCGCGGCCGACGGAGGTGAGAACGAATGAGTCAACAGCTTCAGCGCGACGATCCGACCGACGAGGAGACGCTCATCGAAGTCGAGGGGCTGAAAAAGTACTACGGCGGGAGCGGCGTGCTGTCGCCGCCGCCGGTGCAGGCCGTCGACGGCGTCGACTTCGAGATCAAACGCGGCGAGACGTTCGGGCTGGTCGGCGAGTCCGGTTCGGGCAAGAGTACGCTCGGCCGGACGCTGATCCGGCTCGAACAGGCCACCGAGGGGAGCGTCTCCTTCGACGGCACGGATATCACCGAGCTCTCCGGGACGGAGCTGAAACACTGGCGGCGGAACGCCCAGATGGTGTTCCAGGACCCCGAGTCCAGCCTCAACGATCGGATGACCGTCGGTGAGATCATCCGCGAGCCGCTCGACGCCCACGACTGGAAGACCGACCGCGACCGCCGACAGCGCGTGCGTGACCTGCTGGAGAAAGTCGGGCTGCAGGAGGAGCACTACTTCCGCTACCCCCACCAGTTCTCGGGGGGACAGCGCCAGCGTGTCGGGATCGCCCGCGCACTCGCGCTCAACCCCGAGTTCGTCGTGCTCGACGAGCCGGTGTCGGCGCTCGACGTGAGTGTCCAGGCGAAGATCATCACGCTGCTCGAAGACCTCCAAGAGGAGCTCGATCTCACCTACCTGTTCATCGCCCACGACCTGAGCGTCGTCCGGCACATCTGTGACCGCGTCGCGGTGATGTACCTCGGGAAGATCATGGAGCTCGGCGAGACGGAGGAGCTGTTCAACGCCCCGTCGAACCCGTACACGAAGTCGCTGCTGTCGGCGATCCCGCGGCCGGACCCGACGGCGACGATCGACCGGATCACGCTCCCCGGGACGCCACCGAGCCCGCGGGACCCGCCCCAGGGCTGTCAGTTCTCGACGCGCTGCCCGGCGAAGATCCGGCCCGAGCCCTACCAAGATCTCGACGACGACGTGTGGGAGGCCATCGAACGGTTCCGGGAGATCGTCCGGGAGCGGACCCGGGTCGAGCTCTCGATCACCGACCGCGTGAAGCGCCGGACCGGTAACTTCTCGAAACACGACGACATCGAGGAGGCGGTCGCCGACCTGTTCGACGGCGTCGACAGGCCCGCGTCGGTCGAGGAGCCGATCGAGCAGGCGCTCGAGCGGGTGAAAGCCGGCCACCCCAGTGAGGCACGCGACCTGCTCCGCGAGGAGTTCGGCGGCGTCTGTGACAGCGAGCGCCCCGAACACTACACGGTCAGCGACACGGGGCGAAAGAGCTACTGCCACCGCCACTCCGACGAGTACGCGGACGTGGACGCCCGGCTGGGTCGAGAGACCCGTGGCGAGTAGACGCCTCCTCCGCTACGCGGAGTTCGCCCTCTGGGTCGTCGCGGCGACGACGCTGATCGTCGCCGGCGCCGCGGTGCCGGCGTTCCTGCTCGGCGAGGGGCTCCCCACCCTGAAGCTGCTGCTGTTCGTGATCGGGACGCTGCTGTTCGGGGTCGGAAGCTTCGGCATCCAGCCCGAACGCCCCAAGCGGGACGGACAGATCGTCGACCTCGAGGGCGAGGAGCCGAACCGCTTCGAGGTCAAGATCCAGGAGCTCCCGCCGCTTCGAGGGGAGCGGCTCCCCTTCTCCGACCGGGTGGACCGCAACGTGAAGCTGTTCACCACCGCGGTCGCCGTGCTCGCGGTGTCGGCGGCGCTCGAACTCGTGTTCGGCGTGCCCGGCTGAGGGGGAACGCACACCTTTTATCAGCGACGCCACCCCTGTATCGGTATGGTCAACCCCGACGGCGAGGGCGTGCCGGACGAGCTCGACCGGATCGCCGACGACGCCGACGTGATCCGCGACGGCTGGCAACGGACGGTCGAGGACACGCGAGCGATGGCCGCCGACCGCGAGGACGCCGGCTACGAGACGCTCGTCGTGTTCTCACAGGACACCTCACCCGTCGCCCCCGACGCCGAGGGCGCCGAGCACTGGGGCCTGACGTATCTGGTCGACGGCGACACCGCGGAGACGGTCGTCGACGCACGCGAGCGTGCCGAGTTCGACGAGACCGCGGTGTATCAGGCCGGCGCCGGCCCGACGACGTTCATCGTCACCGAGTGTCTCGACCACGACGAGGAGCTGATCGTGTTCGTCGCCGGCGCGTTCCGGAAGCGCGAGGCGGGCGAGCTCGTCCGCGCCGCGACCGAGCGCGGGGAGATGCACACCCACTTCCGAAAGCTCGACGGCACCGTGATCGCCTCGGTCGATCACGACGACGTGTCGGCCTTTTTCCCCGACCCGCAGGAGTACTACTCCTACGGCGGTGAGTTCGCCGCCGACCCCGGGCTGGCGGGCGACGGCGACGGCGAGTGATCGCGCCTAACAGCATAGGCTGACAGTTTAGACGTGACGAGCCGGTACGTCCGGTCGGAGGCGTGGGACCCTCCGAGCAGGCGACGGAACGACGCCGGAGTGCGAACGGGAGCCGGCGGGACGACATCGGTGTCCACGGACGGCGGGGTCGAGCGGCGGCGGCCGCCGCGGGAAGGCGACCCCCGAGACGTATTCAGGGCGGTCCACCCCGAGGTTTTTGTCCGTAGCTACGGTAACTGTTGACATGTCAGTCCGATCGGGGCAGTCCAACGACGACCCGGTCGTCGAACTCGAGTTCGCGTTCGACGACCCGACGTACCCGTTCGTCGGCGCGTCGGCGGCGGGGTCCTGTCGGCTCGAACTCGAGGAGATGGTCCCCCGCGCCGACGGGGCGTACGCGGAGTTCTACAGCGTGCGCGGCACCGATCTGTCGATCGTCGAGACGCTGTCGGCGGAACACCCGTCGATCGCGGTCACGGTGATCGAGCGCTACGACGACGGGGGGTTGTTGGAGTTCCTCGTCGAGGAGAACTGTCCGGCGGTGCGGCTGGCGGAGTTGGGCGCGCTCCCGCGCTCGGTCGTCGGCGACCACGGCGAGGGCCGCATCGTCGCGGAGCTGCCCGGCGAGTACGACGCCCGCGACGTGATATCGACGTTTCAGGCGGAGTACGACGGCGACCTCGTCGCCAAGCGGGAGCAGGAGTCGTTCACGCCGCTTTTCAGCCACCGCGAGTTCGAGCGCGCGCTGGAGCGCCGGCTGACTGAGCGCCAGCGCGAGGTGCTCGAAACCGCCTTCGAGGCGGGCTACTACGACTGGCCCCGACAAGTGAGCAGCGAGGCGTTGGCCGACCGGCTGGGGATCAGCCAGCCGACGCTGTCGGAGCATCTGACCGCCGCCGAGCGGAAGCTGCTCTCGCTCGTGTTCGAGCGCTGAGTCCCGGGATCGTGGGTCGCGGGAGCACGTGAGTGACGGGAACGCGGGGATTATCCGTCTGTACCCGGTAACGACGCTAATGAGTCAGGACGCCGCCGGCGACGCCACGAGCGAGGGGGACCTCCGGAACACGGGGATGTCCCTGCGCCACGACCGGGAGTGGGACTACGAACTGGAACGCATCATCGAGGAGATCGAGGAGAAAGACGCCAAGAAGGTCGGCCTGCAGTTCCCCGAGGGGCTCAAACGCCGCGGCCCCGCGGTCGCCGACGACCTGCGGGCGCTGGCGCCCGACGACGTGACGTTCATGCTGTCGGGCCAGCCCTGCTACGGCGCCTGCGACCTCGACACGTTCCTGATGCGCCGCACCGACGTGTTCGTCCACTTCGGCCACTCGCCGATGAAGAACTCGGACAAGATCATCTACGTCCCACTATTTTCCAACGTCGACCCGTTCCCGATGATGGAGGAGGCGCTGGGGGAGCTCCCCGAGGACGACGTGGGGCTCGTGACGACCGCCCAGCACATGAACCTCTTCGACGACATGAAGGAGTGGCTGGAGGACGAGGGGTACGAGGTCCACACTCGGAAGGGTGACGACCGCCTGACCCACGAGGGGCAGGTGCTCGGCTGCAACTACGCCTCCGCGGACATCGACGCCGATCAGGTGCTGTACGTCGGCGGCGGGAAGTTCCACCCCCTCGGGCTGGCGATGGAGCACCCCGACAAGAAGGTCGTCATCGCCGACCCCGTGAACAACGTCGTCACCGTCGCGGACACGGAGAAGTTCATGAAGCAGCGCTACGGCGCGGTCCACCGCGCGATGGACGCCGAGAAGTGGGGCGTCATCTTCTGTACCAAGATCGGGCAGGGCCGCTGGGAGACCGCCGAGCGGATCGTCGACGAGAACGAGAACGCCTACCTGATCACGATGGACGAGGTGACGCCGGACCGTCTGCGTAACTTCGACATGGACGCGTTCGTCAACACGGGCTGTCCGCGGATCACCACCGACGACGGCCCGCAGTTCCACAAGCCGATGCTGACTCCCGGCGAGTACGAGATCGCGATCGGCAACAAGCCGCTGGACGAGCTCTCCTTCGACACGTTCCACGGCACCTGGTAGTCGCGGCCGCTACTCGTTGTTCCCTTCGCTCGTCGTCACTTCGTACAGCTCTTCCTCGTAGCGGATCGCGTACGGCTCGTCGATACCGAACGACGGCGTGATCGCGTGGTTCTCCTCGACGTACCGGACGCGCTCGACGCCGTCCTCGAAGTACGACAGCGTGTTCCGCAGCCGGTAGTCGTGTGCCGCCCGCTCGGGGACGATTCGCACCGGTTCGTCGGCGGTCTCGACGCGTCGGACTGTTAGCTCGGCGCGGGAGCCGTCTTCGTCCTCGCCCTCACCTCGGACGGTCACGACGCCGCCGTCGCGGGCGGCGTCGACGACCCGTTCGGTCGGTTCGAGCGTTAGTTCGGGGGCGTCGACGCCGAAGCGGGCCGCGAAGCCGAGCGTCTCTCCCTCGGAGTCGCCGAGGACGCCGTCCGCCGTGAACGCGTACTCGCCGCCGCCGAGGCCGCCGACGGTCCCTGCTTCGAGCCACGCGTCGTAGTACCGGTCCGGGTCCGGCGGGAGGTCGTGCTCGGCGGTGAGCGCCCACTCGTGGCGCCCGCCGGAGTCGAGAGTCATCAGCGGCTCCCGCCAGATGTCCGGGACCACGCGGTACCAATCGCCGTCGGCGCGCTTCCAGAGCGTCCACGCGTAGAAGTTGGTCGACAGCGTCCGGTCCGATCCGTTCTCGAGTGTGAACGTCACCGTCTCGGGCGGCGAAACCGACCGCGTGTCGGCGGTCAGCGCGACCGCGACCGATTCGGGGTCCGTCTCGGGGACGCAGACGATCCGGTCGCCGACCGACGGGCAGTCCGAGGCGTCACTGGGGACGCCCATGGCGTCGGAGCCGGGCGCGGTACAGCCGGCGAGCGCGAGCGCGGACAGTGAGAGGAGGGCACGTCGTCGCACACCGGTCGTCCGGCCGGTGCCGGGAAATCCCTTGTGTCGACGCTTGCTGCCAGCGTGGCCGCGACGACAACGCCTTTGCCGACGCCGCCCGCCAACGCGGACATGGAGATCGACACCAGTTCGCTCGACGAGTACCTCGCCGACGAGGGACTCGACGGCTACGCGGTCTACGCCGACAGCGACGACTCGACCCAGCGCTACCTCTCCGGCTTCGACGCGCCGGACCCCTTCTTCACCGTCTACACGCCCGAGGGAACCGCACTCCTCACTTCGGGGCTGGAGTACGGCCGCGCGACGAAGGAAGCCCGCGGCAGCGTCGACCGCACCTCCGAGTATGACTACCAGTCGCTCCGCGAGGAACACGGGGGGGGCGTCGCCCGGGCGAAGCTCCAGGCGGCGTTCCTCGATGCCAACGGCGTCGACTCGATCGCGGTGCCGGAGACGTTCCCCGTCGGCGCGGCTGATGGCCTCCGCGAGGAAGGGATCGCGCTGAGCGTCGACTCGGCGGGCGTCGTCGACGACATCCGCGCGGTGAAGACGGAGGAGGAGGTCGAACACGTCCGCGAGGCGACCATCGCCAACGAGGCGTCGATGCAGGCCTGCGAAGACCTGCTCGACGCTGCCGAGGTCCGGAACGGGACGCTCTATCACGAGGGCGAGCCGCTCACCAGCGAGCGCGTCAAAACCGAGATCGAGGTGACGCTGCTCGAACACGGCTGCGCGCTGGACGAGACGATCGTCGCCTGCGGCACCGACGCCGCGGACCCGCACGACCGCGGCAGCGGGCCGCTGGAGGCGGGCCAGCCCATCATCGTCGACATCTTCCCGCGGAGCAAGGAGACGGGCTATCACTCCGACATGACCCGGACGTTCGTCAAAGGCGAGGCCAGCGGGACGGTCGCGGAGTGGTACGAGCTCACCCAGGAGGCCAAACGCGCGGCGTTTGAGCAGTTGGAGGCCGGCGCGAGCGGCGCCGACGTGCACGCGGCGGTGTGTGACGTGTACGAGGCGGCCGGCTACCCGACGCTCCGGGACGACCCGTCGACTGAAACGGGGTTCATCCACAGCACCGGCCACGGGGTCGGGCTGGACGTCCACGAGGCGCCTTCGTTATCGCCGCGTGGTGGGGAGCTCGAGGCCGGCCAGATCGTGACGATCGAACCCGGGCTGTACGACCCGGCGCACGGTGGCGTGCGGATCGAGGACATCGCGGTGGTGACCGAGGACGGGTACGAGAACTTCACCGACTACCCCGAGCAGTTAGAAGTATGAACGGTCGATAGCTGGGGCATTCTCTGTTCTGTGGGAAGTAGAGTTTCCGTGAAGGCAGACAGCAGTACTCTGAACGTGGGCGGTCGCTCCGGCCCCTTTCAGTCCCACCCCACAGTACAGCCCTCACGCCTCCCCAGCTGACTCACTCGCTTCGCTCGTTCGTCCTCCGAGAGAGCAAGCTCTCTCGTGCCCTCGCTCGGTTCACTCGCGAGGACCTCGCGCTCGGTCGGCGCACGGAGGCGCCGACGCTTCGCGCCACCGCAACGCCACTCGACGAACTTCTCCCGCCGTCCCGAACCAACTACCGACATCCGCGCCCCTTTTCACCCGACGACCACCAGTTACGGGTAGATGACGCTCTGTATCGTCGGCGCCGGCGCGATGGGTCGCTGGCTGGCCGGAACGCTCGTCGACGCCCGGCCGGCGGTCGACCTCGCGTTCGCCGACACCGACACCGCGGCCGCCGAGGACGCCGCCGCCGAGTTCGACGCCGAGGCAGTCACGCTCGAGGGCGGCGTGCCGGCGACGGACCGCAGCTTCGAGACGGTCGCGCTAGCGGTCCCCATCCCCGCCGTCGAGACCGCCGTCGCGGACTGGGCGCCGGCCACGGGAGCAGCGATGCTCGACCTCTCGGGCGTGATGGCCGAGCCCGT
Source organism: Halolamina sediminis (assembly GCF_001282785.1). NCBI lineage: Archaea > Methanobacteriati > Methanobacteriota > Halobacteria > Halobacteriales > Haloferacaceae > Halolamina > Halolamina sediminis. The sequence goes on along the minus strand of NZ_CVUA01000001.1, from coordinate 747,537 downwards.
GGCAGCGATGGACGAACACCTGCCCGACTGCGAGCGCGCGAGCCTCCACCCGCTGTTCGCCCCCGAGCGGGCGCCGGGCAACGTCGCGCTCGTCGCCGACGCGGTGGGCCCGACGCTCTCGCCGCTGCTTGACGCGCTGCGGGCGGCGGGCAACGAGGTGTTCGAGACCACGCCCGCGGAGCACGACGACGCGATGTCGACGATCCAAGCCAAGAGCCACGCCGCCGTCCTCGCGTGGGCGCTGGCCGGCGACGAGGTCCGCGAGGAGTTCCACACGCCGGTCTCCGCGGGGCTGTCCGACCTCGCCGGGACGGTGACCGACGGCGACGCGCGCGTGTACGCCGACATTCAGGACGCTTTCGGCGGCGCCGACGCGGTCGCCGACGCCGCACGCGAGATCGCCGACGCGGACAGCGAGGCGTTCACAGCGCTGTACAGGGAGGCGGGCGACGCCGCCGACGGGGGTGACCGATGACCGTCGACCGCGATCGCCTCCGGGACACCGTGAACTACCTCCGGGAGGTTCGCCCGATCGACCCCGAGGAGATCCGGGAGTACTTCGACGACACGCCCCACTCCGCGGTGGTCCGGCAGGAACTCCGGGCCGCAGCGTTCGACTTCGACCTCGTGGAACGAGCGGACGGCACGTTCGTCCCCGCCGCCGACACCCCCCTCTCCCCGCCGGGATGGGCACCCGAGACGCTCCCCGCCGAGTACGAGCGCGTGGTCGTCGACCGGCTCGTCGAGCGGTTCGGGCTCGACTGGAACGACGGCGACTCCGGCGACGAGCTCCGGGAAGCGGTCCGCCGACTCAAGGCCGACTACTACCACGGCAACCCCGTCGAGTACGACGAGACCGCGGCGCTGGGGTACGCGATCTACCATCTGCCGGACTACTACGCCGCGATGGGCTACGTGCTCGACGACCTCGCGGCGAACGGCGACCTCTCACGGACGCTCCGCGTGCTCGACGTCGGCGCCGGTGTCGGCGGTCCCGCACTAGCGTTGATCGACTACCTCCACGAGGCGGCAAGTGTCGACGGGGAGCCGCCACTGATCGAGTATCACGCGCTGGAACCCTCGCCGGCCGCGGACCTGCTCGAAGACCTGCTGGCGGAGACCCCCCGAAACGTCCGAACGACGGTCCACCGCGAGCGCGCGGAGGAGTTCGACCCCGAGTCGGTGGGCGAGGTGGACCTGCTCACGTTCTGTAACGTGCTCTCGGAGCTGGCCGACCCCGAAGCGACGGCGGCGCGCTACCTCGACGCGGTCGCCGACGACGGCACGATGCTCGCGATCGCACCCGCGGATCTGGAGACCGCGACCGGGCTCCGTGAGGTCGAGCGTTCGATCGCCCGGCCCGACTCGGGGCCGTCGGTGTACTCGCCGACGCTCCGGCTCTGGCCCGACGAGTCGCCGTCGGACCGGGGCTGGTCCTTCGACGTTCGCCCCGACGTCGAGGCGCCGCGGATGCAACAGCAGTTAGACGAGGGCGAGCGCGGGGCCGGCGGCGGCACGGAGCGCGACGACCCAGGGACGTTCACGAAAACGTCGGTCCAGTTCGCGTACGCGCTGTTGCGCCCGGACGGGAAGCGACGGAGCCAGATCGTCGCTTCCGCCGACCGCCACGCCAAGGCCGGGGAGATGGAGCGCCACGTCAGCAACCGTATCGACCTATTGACGGTGAAGCTCAGCCCCGACCTGAGCCGGCAGGGCGAACGGACGCGGGAGTACGGCGCCGACCCCAACCCGATCTTCAAGATCGGGGACGGCAGCGAGAACACCGAACAGTACGCGGTGCTCACCCAGCACACCGAACTTAACCGCGCGCTGGGGGAGGCCGACTACGGCGCAGTGCTGTCGATGGAGAACGCGCTCGTGCTGTGGAACGACGACGAGGAGGCGTACAACCTCGTCGTCGACGGCGAGACGGTCGTCGATCTCGTGGTGCCGTAGGTCGGCCGACGGCTCAGTCCTCGCCGAGGTCGGGCGTCTTCTCCCCGGCGGGGACGACCACTTCGAGCCAGTTCTCCTCGGGCGGCAGCGGGCACGCGAACGTCTCGCTGAACGCACAGAACGGCGAGTACGCGAGGTTGAAGTCGAGCGTGACGATGTCGGCGTCCCCGAGCTCCTGTTCTGGCTCGAACTCCATGTACCGCCCCCCGGAGTACGTCTGCTGGCCCGTCGTCTTGTCCCGGAACGGGACGAACAGCGTGTCGTCCTCGCTGTTCTCCTGTCGGTAGGCGTGGAGTGTACACTCCTCGCCCCGGAGCTCGAACGCGAACGTCGCGACCCGGAGGTAACGGGTCGGCGGACCGTTGGTCGTCTCCATCTCCACCGGCTCGGGCTCGTCGTGGGCGGTCACCTCGGCCTCGACCCGGAACGCGGGGTCGGGGTCGAAGTAGTCGAGGCCGTCGAACGCGTCGCGGTGCTCCGGCGGGACCGGCGACTGCGGGTGTTCGGCGAAGAACTCGTCTTTCTCCTCGCGGTTCCGTCGGAGCTGTGTCTTCCAGTCTGCGGGCGTCGAGTCGCTCATGGGCGCGGTTGGGCCCGCCCGGGGATGAGTCCGGCGTTGTCGGGGCTGCCGGGAGCCGAACCACTAACAGATGTGGTTCGCTACCGAAAAGCATGGAGTACATCGACTGCGGCACGCTCGTCGACGGCACCGGCAAACAGCCGATCAGCGACGCCCGGATACTCGTCGAGGACGGTCGGATCGTCGAGGTCGGGCCCGCCGAAGCCGTCGCGGCGCCCGACGACGCCGAGCGCATCGACCACGCCGGCGAGACCGTGATCCCGGGGCTGATCGACGCCCACCTCCACCTCAAGGGGAGTCGGTCGATGGAGCCGTTCGACTGGATCCGGGAGTCGACCGAGCTCGCGACCGCGCGGGCGACCGCCGACGTGCGGACGCTGCTCGAAGCCGGCTTCACCGCCGTCAGGGACGTGGGCAGCGAGGCCGGCCTCCCGATCCGACGCGCCGTCGACGACGGGACGATCCCGGGGCCACGCGTGTTCACCAGCGGCAGCAGCTTCTCCCAGACCGCGGGCCACGGTGACCGTCACTACCTCCCCTACGAGTGGGCGACGAGCGACGAGGGCGGCGGGAGCCAGATCGTCGACGGCGCGGACGAGTGCCGGAAGGGAGCCCGCGAGCGCATCCGCGAGGGCGCCGACCTCGTCAAGATCATGACCACCGGCGGCGTGCTCAGCGAGAAGGACGCCCCCAGCCAGAGCCAGTTCACCGACGCGGAGATCCGGGCGTTCACTGAGGAGGCCCACCGCGTCGGCATCCCGGTCGCCTCCCACGCACAGGGCGCGCCGGGAATCAAGGCCGCCCTCGAAAACGGCGTCGACACGATCGAACACGGCTTCTACATCGATCAGGAGTGTCTCGACTTGTTCGAGGAGACGGGCGCGGTGTTCGTCCCGACGCTGTCGATCATGCACCGACTCGTCGAGCGCGGCGAGGAGTTCGGCGTGCCCGAGTACGGCCTGCGGAAGGCTAGAGAGGCCAGCGAGGCTCACTTCGAGGCGACCCGGCGGGCCTACGAGGCGGGCGTGGCGATCGCGCTCGGCACCGACTTCCTCGGGCCCGAACCGGTCGCTCACGGCGAGAACGCGCTGGAGGCGGAGCTGTTCGTCGAAGAGATCGGCATGAGCGAACACGAGGCGATCGTCGCCGGCACGGCGACGGCAGCCGAGACGGTGCCTGCCGACGACGTCGGGACGCTCACGGCCGGCAACTACGCCGACCTCGTCGCGTTCGCGGACTCACCGCTGTCTGACATTTCGACCCTCCACGAGCCGGCGGCGGTGTACAAGGGCGGGGAGCGGGTCTAACTGCCGACGCGGACCCGATCGAGCTCCGAGGCGATCTGGCGGCGTTTCAGCAGCGCAAAGCCCGCGAGGATCAGCAGAAAGCCCGCGACCGTCTCGACGGTGACCACTTCGTCGAGCACTAGCCAGCCCGAAACGGCCGCGAACACCGGCGCCACGTAGGAGACGAGGTTGATCTCGATCGGGCCCAGCCGGTCCAGCAGGTCGAAGTAGATCAGGAACCCGACCGCGCTGGCGAGGATCGAGAGGTAGCCCATGCTCAGCACGGCCAGGAGGTTCAGCTCGATGCCCGCGAACGACTCCCCCAGCCCCGCGCTCACGACGTGCATCAGGAGCGCGCCGAGCAGCATCGACCACCCCTCCATCGCCTCGATGGGGAGTTCGGTGTCGAGCCAGCGAGTGAGCACGCTGCCCAGCGCGAACGACGCCGCCGCGGCGACGATCAGCAGCTTCGCTCCCATCCCGCCGGCAAGCAGGTTCGCCGGATCGGGGTCAGCGATCACGACCGCGCCGGCCAGTCCGAGCAACAGCCCGACGAACCCGACGGGTTCGAGGCGCTCCTGCGGGACGAACAGCCGGGCGAACCCCGTCGTCAGGATCGGGCTCAGGCCGACCAGCACCGACGCCGACGCGCTGGTGACGGCGTCGTCGGCCTCGCCCACGAACAGCAGCGCGTGGTAGGCTGCGATCACCAGCACCGCGCCGACGGCGACGCTGGCCCACTGATCCCGGCCCCGCGGGATCGGGTCGTCGAGCACCCACCACGCGTAGCCGAGCATCAACACGCCCGCGATATCGTACCGGATCGCCGCGAACAGCACCGGCGGGAACACCGCCAGCCCGGCCTTGATCGCCATGAACGCCGAGCCCCAGACTGCAGCGAGCGTCAGAAAGAGCGCGAGGTTCCGGTAGCGAGACACGACCGGAGCGAGGACCAGCGACGGCTTAGGGGTACTGTTTCGGTGGCGGTCGGCGCGCCGTCGCTACTCCGCGCCGGCCGCACCCGCCGCGTCCCGTTCCCGGCGGAGCCCGCGCAGCAGGTCCTGTCGGGTGATGATGCCGACCAGTTCGTCGCCGTCGAGCACGGGCAGTCGGTTGATGTCGCGATCGGGGTTCGCGAGCAGGTCCAGCAGCGCGTCGATGCTCGCGTCGACGCCGACGGTCACGGGATCCTCGGTCATCACCGAGCTGATCGGGTCGTCGGCGTGGGCGGCGATATCCACGTCGTCGCCCGGGAGGTCGAACGCGTACGTCAGCGTGTCGACGATCGGCGGGATGCCGATCGGGATCCAGAGCACGCGGTCCTCGACCTCGAACAGGTTGACGAGGTCGCCCTCGGTGACGACGCCGACGAGGCGCCCCTCGTCGACGACCGGGAAGCCGCTGAATTTCACGTCCGCGAGGCGGGCGAGCACCTCGCCTACCTCGTCGTCGGGTGCGACGGTCTCAACGTCGGCGGTCATCACGTCGGCTGCGTTCATAGTCGAACCGTGGGGCGGGGGCTACGTGAACGTTGCTGCCCACAGTCAGAAACGAGGGGGTCGGTGAGAACTCAGTCGTGGAGGTGGCAGGCCACGACCTCGCCGTCGGCGCCGGGCTCGTCGTCCGGCGGCGTCGTCTCACACACCGTCTCGAAGCGCTCTCGCAACGTCGCCGCGGCGGTGTCGAACTCGCAGTCGGCGACGGCTTCGAGCGCCTCGTCGACGACCGCCGCGTTCTCGCCGGCGATCCCCGGGATCTCCTGCTTGCGGTACTCGGCGGGTTCGATCTCTCGGATCTCCTCGGGGTCGAGCCTGCCGGCCTCGACGTTCTCGCGGAGATCCATCACGCCGCGGAACGCCGACTGTTCGATGTCGACGTCATCGGGCGGGATCACCTTCGGGCAGCGCGTCCGGAACCGACAGCCCGAGGGCGGGTTCCGCGGCGACGGGACGTCGCCGGAGAGCGTCGCCACGCGGCGGCCCTGCTCTTCGACCTCCGCGCGCGGGACGCTCTCGAGCAGCGCCTCGGTGTAGGGGTGATCGGGGTTCTCGAAGATCTCGTCGGTCGGCCCGAGCTCCGCGATCTTGCCGAGATACATCACCGCGACGCGGTCGCAGATATGTCTGACGACGCTCAGGTCGTGGGCGATGAACAGGTACGTCAGCCCGAACTCGTCCTGCAGGTCGTCGAGCAGGTTCAGCACCTGCGCCTGTACCGAGACGTCGAGCGCGCTCACGGGCTCGTCGAGCACGATGAACTCCGGGTCGAGCGCGAGCGCGCGGGCGATGCCCACGCGCTGGCGCTGCCCGCCCGAGAACTCGTGTGGGTAGCGGTCGACCTGATCGGCCGAGAGCCCCACGCGTTCGAGCAGTGCGCCGGCTCTGGCGTTGCGGATCCCCCGGTCCGAGCCGGTGACGGTCACCGAGACGTGGAGCTCGCCGTCGCGTTCCTCGACGGTCGCGCCGAGCAGCTCCTCGTGGGCGTCGACGGTCGCGTCGTACGCCACCCCGTCCTCGTCGTCCGTCTCGACGCGCCGTACCGTCACCGGGACGCGGGCGACGCCGTCGTCGCCCGCCTCGACCACGCGGTCGAGGTCGTCGGCGACGGTCACGTCGATCATCCGGTCGATCCCGTCCTCGACGGTCATCTCGGCGTCGGTTGCGACCGTCGGGTCCGACTCCGGCAGCCCGTGGATCCGCATCCCCTCGGCGACGATGGCGCCGACGGTCATCCGCGGATCGAGGCTGGAGAACGGGTCCTGGAACACGATCTGGGCTCGCCGGCGGAACGCCGACAGCGACTCGTCGTCGAGATCGAACACGTCCTCGCCGTCGAACGCGACCGTGCCGCCGGTCGCCTCCCGCAGGCGGAGGAGCGTTTCGCCGGTGGTGGACTTCCCGCAGCCGGACTCGCCGACGAGCCCCAGCGTCTCGCCCTCGTGGACGTCGAAGCTGACGCCGTCGACGGCTTTCACGCTGGTCGCCTCGTTGCCGAGGAGGCGGTCGAGCAGCCCGCCGCCGTCCTCGTAGTACTTCCGGAGGTTCCGGACCTGCAGTAGCGCGTCGTCGCCGCGATCAGTCATCCGTGATCACCTCCTGTTTCGCCTCGGGCCCAAGCGCTTCGGACTCGTCGTACTCCCGATCGGCGAGTACACAGCGCACGTGGTGGGCGGCGTCGTCGACCGTCGACTCCGCCTCGTGCTCGTCGATGCGGTGGAGACAGGACTCCATCGCCTTCGGACACCGATCGGCGAAGTAGCACTCCTCGCCCATCTCCGCGTCCAGCAGGCTGGGGACGTTCCCCTCGATCGGCGAGAGCCGCGGCGCCGGATCCTCGATGTCCGGGATCGACCCCAGCAGCCCCTCGGTGTAGGGGTGGACGGGGTTCTGGAACACGTCCTCGAGCGCGCCGCGTTCGACCACCTCGCCGGCGTACATCACGCCGACGCGCTGGCACATCCGCGCGATCACGCCGAGGTTGTGAGTGATCAGGACGACGCTCATGTCCTCCTCCTCCTGCAGGTCTCGCAGGAGGTTCAGGATCTGCGCCTGGATCGTCACGTCGAGCGCGGTCGTCGGCTCGTCGGCGATCAGCACGTCGGGCTCGCCGGCCAGCGCCTGTGCGACCATCGCGCGCTGGAGCATCCCCCCCGAGAACTCGTGGGGGTACTCCTCGGCGCGCTGTTCGGGGTCGGGGATGCCGACCCGTTCGAGCAGTTCGACCGCGCGCTCGTGGCTCTCCTCGGAGACGTAGTCCCGTGAGGGGAGCACGGAGTCGACGAGCAGTCGCCCGAGCCCGTACCCCTGCGTCCGGGAGCGGGTACGCCGCGGGTTCGCGCGGGCGCGGCGCTGGACCTCGACCGCCTCGGCGATCTGTTCACCGACGGTGATCGAGGGGTTGAGGCTGCTCATCGGGTCCTGGAAGATGGTCGCGAACGCCGGCCCGCGGAGCCACCGTCGGGTCGACTCGGGCAGCTGGCGCACGTCGACGTAGTCGCCGTCGACGGCGTCGGGGTAGGACTCCCGGTGTTCCTCGGCGAGATCGGCGTCGCGGTACCACACCTCGCCCTCGACGATCCGGCCCGGCGTCTCCACCAAGTCGATCAGCGAGAGCGCGGTGACGGACTTCCCGGAGCCGGACTCGCCGACGATGCCGAACGTCTCGCCGTCCCGCACGTCGAAGTCGACGGACTCGACGGCGTTGACCTGCCCCTCCTCGGTGAAGAAGCGGGTCGTGAGGTTCCGCACTTTGAGGATCTCGTCGGTCATCTCAGACACCCCCCTCCCCCTCGATACCGGGGTCCAAGGCGTCCCTGAGCCAGTCGCCGACGAGGTTGACGCCGATCACCGCGAGCACGATCGCCAGCCCTGGCACCGTGGCGATCCACCACGCACTGGAGAGGTAGCCACGCCCCTGGGAGATGTCGAACCCCCAAGAGAGCGTCGTCCCCGAGAAGCCGAGGAAGGAGAGCGAGGACTCGAGCAGGATGATCGCGGCGACCTGGATCGTCGCGAGCACCAGGATCGGCGTCGTCGCGTTGGGCAGGACGTGCCGACCGATGATCCGGGCGTCGCTGGCGCCCAGCGCGCGGGCAGCCTTGACGTACTCCTCCTCGCGGATCGACAGCGCCTCGCCGCGGGCGATCCGGGCGAACCACACCCAGTTCACCAGTCCGACGACGATGATCACCGTCCCGGGGAGGACGAAGGATTCGGGCATCCCGGTCGGTAAGCCGAGGGCTGCCCGGACAGGGTCGACGATCCCCAACGCCACGAACGGGTCGGGGACGTCGACGGCTGCCCGCCCCCAGAGCCCGATCAGCGCGATCGCGAGCACCAGCGATGGGAACGCAAGCGACACGTCGGCGAAACGCATCAGTGCGTCGTCGACACGGCCACGGTAGAAGCCGGCGACGAGGCCGACGCTTACCCCGAGAACGGCGGCGAGCAGCGTCCCGAGGACGCCGACCATCATCGACGTGCGGGCGCCGTACACCGCCCGGGAGTAGACGTCCTGGCCGAGCGAGTTCGTGCCCAGCGGGTGGCTCGCGGTCGCATTTATCGCGACGGTCTCGTTGACGATCTGGAGCGAGCCGTTGACCATCTCCGAGGAGGTTTCCTCGGTGGTTCGGCTGAAGCCGAGCGGCGGGAGGTTGTTCTCTTCGAGGTCCTGGTTCGTCGGGTTGTGCAGCGCGATAAAGGGAGCGAACGCCGCGACCAGGATCATGACCAGCACGAGCACGATACCCAGCTTCGCGAGCGCGCTCGATCGCAGCTCTTTCTTGAGGTTTCGGAGCGTTCGTGGGGAGATCATTCAGCGACCACCTGTGGGTCGAGATACGCGTAGACGGCGTCGACGACGAGGTTCACGATCACGAAGCCGCTGCCGATCACCACCAGCGTCGCCTGCAGGATCGGCCAGTCACGGGCGTTGATCGCGTTGATTAGCGTCGTGCCCAGCCCCGGCCAGGAGAACACCGCCTCGGTGATGACCGCGCCGCCGATCAGCGTGCCGAGCTGGAGGCCGAGCACGGTGATCACGGGGATCAGGGTGTTCCGCAGCGCGTGCTTGTACCGGACCAGCGACTCGGGCAGCCCCTTCGCACGGGTCGCCCGCACGTAGGACTGGCCCAGCTCCTCGAGCATCCCCGAGCGGGTGAGCCGGGTGATCAGCGCCGTGAAGTACGTCCCCAGTGTCACCGCGGGGAGGATGATATGCCGGAGCCACTGCCAGAACGCGTCGATGCCGGGGCCGACACCTTGGTTGACGAGGATGCTGAACGCGGCGCCGAAGCCGAACGCGCGGCCGCTGGTCGGGAACAGCCCGAACTCCACCGACAGCACCAGGATCAGCATGATCCCCAGCCAGAAGTTCGGCGTCGAGATACCGACCAGCGAGAACGTCGTCGCCGCGTAGTCGGCGGGCTCGTGGCGCCGAGTCGCGCTGATCACGCCCAGCGGAATCGAGAGCCCGATCGCGATGATGCTGCTGGCGACGGCCAGTTCCAGGGTGGCGGGCAGCTTCGAGAATACCTGCGCGCTCGCCTCGATCCCCGAGATGTAGGAGTAGCCCATGTCGCCCTGGAGCAGGTCCCAGAGGTAGTCGAGGTACTGGACGTACAGCGGCTGGTCCAGCCCGAGCTCCGCGGCGATCCGATCGCGAAGCTCTTGGCTAGCATCGAGCGGCGCAACCGCGTCCACCGGGCTGCCCGGCGTGATGAACCGGAGCATGAACACGATGGTGACGACGCCCCAGACCACGCCGATCCCCTGCAGCCCCCGCTTCAGCAGGAACCGTCCGTAGGACATCTATTCTTCGCTGGGCAGGCCCTGGGCCTCCTCGATGAGTCGGTCGAACTCGTCGCTGGACCAGCTCGTGAGGTTCCCGTCGCTGGTGAGCAGTGGGATGAGCGTCTGGCTCGCGTCGAACGTGGTGTTGCCCCAGCCGAGCAGGTACCAGTGGGGGCTGGTCTCGATATCCCCGTCGAGGATCTCGCTGGCCAGCGCCTGGAAGTCACGCTGGTTCACGCTCGCGGAGACGTTCTCCAGGTCGTCGAGGTAGCCCGCGACGGCCTGAGCGATCTGGACGTCGTTGAGGTAGCGCCCCACCGGCGTGTGGAGCTCGACCTCGACGCCGCCGTAGCCGGACTCCTCGACCAGCGCCTCCGCCTGTTCGGGATCGTACGGGTACGGGTCGAGATCGCCGTTGTAGCCGAAGAACCCGTCGAGCGTCGGCTGTGCGGTCTGGTCGCCGAACGTGCTGAGCACGTTCTCGACGATACTCTCGAGGTCGATCGCGTAGTTGACCGCCTGGCGGAACTCGGGGGAGTCGAACGGCTCCACGTCGTAGCGCATCGCGTTGAAGATGACCCGCGTCGACGGCGCCGCGGCGATGCTCGCGCTGTCGCTCTGCTCGACCCGGTTCACCTCCTGGGGCGGGACGTTGACGACGATGTCCGACTCCTCGGAGAGCAGCGAGTTCACGCGCGTGCTCGACTCGCTCGAGGACCGGAACGTCAGGCTGCTGATCTCCGCGGACTCTCGCCAGTAGTTAGTGTTCCGGTTGAACACCACTTCGACGCCCTGCTCGTACGTCTCCAGTACGAACGGCCCGGTGCCGTCCATGTTCTGGTTGATGTAGGAGCCCTCGTTGGACTCGATCCAGGACTTGTTCACGATCGGCCCGTAGCTCGCGAACAGCGAGAACACGATGGGGTTGAGCCCCTCGCTCATCACGTCGACCGCACGCTCGCCGTCGACGACTTCGGCGCCGGTGACGCCCGCGAGCTGATCCTGCTGGGGGCTGGCGAGCCCGCCCGTGTCGGGGTCGACGATCCGGTTGATCGAGAACGCCACGTCCTCCGGCGTGAGGTTGTCGCCTGAGTGGAACGAGACGCCGTCGCGGATGTGGAACCGCACCCGGCCCTCCTCCTGCCGGCTGTAGTCGTCAGCCAGCGAGTCGACGATGCCGCCCTCCCGGTCACGGTCGAGCAGCTTTTCGTACGCCTGCATCACGATGTTGTCTGTCGGGGTCTCGCGGTGGTCCTGCGGGTCGAGCCCGCTGTCCATGCTGGACTGGTTGATGACCACGTCGTCGCCGCTGTCGGTCGCCGGCGAGATCGCGTAGGCGTTGATGAACTCGTCGGCGCGGGCCTGCCACTCGATGTCGTCGCTCTTGCCGTACACCGAGTACTGGCGGTTGAGGAACACCCACGGCGCCTGCTCGTGGGTGAGTCGGTTCGCGCGCTGGAGGTAACCGTCGCGGGTCTCCGGCTCCGGCCGCTCGGTCGCCGTCTGCTCGGGTTCGGTTTCCGTTCCCATGCCGTCGGTCGGCGTGTCGGTGTCGCCGCCGCTGCCCTCGGTGTCGGTCCCCCCGCCGCCGCCGCAGCCGGCGACGGCCGTCGCCGTCGCCGCGCCAGCGAAGCCGAGGAACTTCCGTCGACTCACGTCCGGACTGTCTTTGTCAGCCATAGACAGTCGGATGGGGCGGATTGACTTATACCCTGTGGCGGGGACGCACACCGCATACCGCCCGCCGGCGGCGGAATCCGTCAGTAAAACACTGTGAGAACCCGGGAGTAAAAGCAGCTGTTGTGCCTAAATTCGGGGGAAAACGGCGCGGATTGCCGGTACGACCGGCGCCCGTGTCGGCGACTACTCTCCCTGTGCGTCGACGGCGGCGACGCCGGCGAGGTTGACGATGTCCTTGACCTCGTCGCCGCGCTGCATGACGTGGACGGGCTCGTCCATCCCCACGAGCATCGGGCCGATCGCCTCCGCGCCGCCGAGGCGCTGGAGCAGCTTGTACGCGATGTTGCCGGCCTCCAGGTTCGGGAAGACGAGCACGTTCGCGGGCTCGTCGAGTTCGGAGAACTCGTAGGTGTCGGTCAGGATCTCCTCGACCACCGCGGTGTCGGCCTGCATCTCGCCGTCGACCGGGAAGTCGACGTCCGGGTCCTCACGCAGGCTGGCGGCGGCGGCGCGGGGCTTGCGGGTGCCCTCGTTCTCCACGGAGCCGAAGTTGGAGTAGGACAGCAGCGCCGCACGCGGTTCGACGTTGAACCGTCGTGCGAGCTCGGCGGTGTGTCTGGTGATCTCATCCAGCACCTCCTCGTTGGGGTCCTGATTCACCGTCGCGTCCGCGATGAACACGACGCGGTTCTTGAACGTCAGCATGTAAACGCCGGCCGCGTAGTCGGCATCGTCAGCGGTGCCGATCACTTCGAGCGGCGGCCGGAGCGCCGACGGGTAGTGGTGGGTCAGACCCGTCAGTAGCGCGTCGGCGTCGCCGGCCTCCACCATCGCGCTCCCGAGGTAGTTGGTGTCTCGGCGGATCAGCTCGCTCGCCTCACTCCGGGTGACCCCCTTGCGCTGGCGGAGCTCGTACAGCCGGTCGGCGTACCCTTCCGTCTCGTCGACGCGTGGGTCGACGATCTCCGGGGTGAAGTCGAGCCCGAGCTCGTCGGCGATCCCCTCGATCTCGTCGCTGTTACCGAGCAGCACCGGGTCGCCGATCCCCTGCTCCTGGATCTGGGCGGCGGCGCGGACCATCTTCTCGTCGGTCCCCTCCGCGAGCGCGATGCGCTGGTCGGTGCTTTTCGCCTTGTTGAGCACGACCCGCATCATCTCGCGGGACTTGCCCAGCCGGGCTTCGAGCTTCTCGGAGTACGCCTCGGTGTCGATCTCCGTCCGGGCGACCCCCTCCTCCATCGCCGCCTCGGCGACGGCGGGCGCCACCTCGAACAGCACGCGCGGGTCGACCGGCTTGGGGATGACGTACTCGGGGCCGTACTGGAGCGGCTGGTCGCCGTAGGCCTTGACGACCGCGTCGGGTACGTCCTTGCGGGCGAGTTCGGCCAGGGCCTCCGCGGCGGCCATCTTCATGTTCTCGGTGATGCTCGTCGCGCGCACGTCGAGCGCGCCCCGGAACAGGAACGGGAACCCGAGCACGTTGTTCACCTGATTCGGGTAGTCCGAGCGGCCGGTGGCCATGATCACGGTGTCGTCGCGGGCCGCGCGGGCCGACTCGTAGTCGATCTCGGGTTCGGGGTTGGCCATCGCGAACACGATCGGGTTCTCGGCCATCGACGCCACCATCTCCTGTGAGACGATGCCGCCGACGGAGAGGCCGACGAACATGTCCGCATCCTCCATCGCGTCCGCGAGGTCGCCCTCGGGCAGGTCGCGGGCGAACTCCTTCTTGTACGCGTTCACGTCGTCGTTCTCGGCGCGCTGTTCGGTGATGATCCCCGAGGAGTCACACATCGTGATGTTGTCGGGGTCGGCGCCGAGTTCGACGTAGAACTTCGCGGTGGCGATCGCCGACGCGCCGGCGCCGGAGAACGTGATCTCCATCTCGGAGATGTCCTTGTCGAGGATGTCGACCGCGTTGAGCAGCCCCGCGCCGCTGATGATCGCGGTCCCGTGCTGATCGTCGTGGAACACGGGGATGTCCATCGACTCACGCAGGCGCTGTTCGATCTCAAAACACTCCGGGCCCGCGATGTCTTCGAGGTTGATCCCGCCGAAGGTGGGCTCCATCGCCTCGACCGACCGGCAGAACGCGTCCACGTCGGTCTCGTCGAGCTCGATGTCGAACACGTCGATGTCGGCGAAACGCTTGAACAGCACGCCCTTCCCCTCCATCACGGGCTTGGACGCCTGTGCGCCGATATCGCCGAGTCCGAGCACGGCCGTCCCGTTCGAGACGACGCCGACCATGTTCCCCTTGGCGGTGTACTCGAACGCCCGCTCCTCGTCCTCGTCGATGTCGAGACACGGCGCCGCGACACCGGGCGAGTACGCGAGCGAGAGGTCCCGCTGCGTGTTCGTCGGCTTCGTCGTCGAAATCTCGATCTTGCCGGGCGGATCAGTTCGGTGATACTCCCGTGCGTCGTCGTCGAGTCCCATACGCCCGACTGACTCGGCGTGGTCAAAAAGCTATCCACCGCGTCGTAACCAGGTTCGACGGTTGTCGAACCACGTTCTCGTCGTTGAGGTCGCCGAACTCCGTTCTCGCTGTCGAGTGTCAGGGTGCGTACGGCGCGTGACGTTCGAGCGTCAGATCGAAGCCGACCGCCGCGGCGTCGAACGTGGGCCAGTTCGGCGTCGCCGTCAGACACTCAAAGCCGTCGTCCCCCACGAGGTAGGTGTCCTCGCTCCGTGCGCCGCCGACCACGGGGTTGAACGCGTAACCCATCGGCGCCCGCACGTCGTGGCTCGCATCGGGCGCCGCGAGCCACTCGCGCCGCGTGAACCCCGCCGCGCCGCCCTGCTCGCCGTGCTGCCACGCGTCCGGGAAGCCGAGTTCGTCGTACGCCTCGCGGATCGCCGCGAACACCTCCCCGGCCGTGCCGTCGGCCGCCGCCTCGCGGGTCGCCGCCAGCGCGGTCGCCTCGGCCCGCGCCGCGGCGCGGAACTGCGCCTCGAAACGCTCCGGCGGGTCGAACGCGACCGTTCGCGTGAGCGAGGCGTGGAGCCCGCGGCGCTCGGCGGTGACGGTCACGACCGCGTAGTCGCCGAGTTCGTCGGCGCCCGCCGGCGGGGAGTGGTACGCTTCCGCGCGCTCGCTGCCCGCGACGCGGACCACGGGGGCGGTCATCTCGCCCGAGGAGAGCGCGATCCGCAGCGCGGACGCGGCCTCGTACTCGGCGTCGCCCGGTTCGAGCTCCCGGCAGACGCGTTCGACCGCGGCGGCGGTCTCCTCCGCCAGCGAGCGGTAGCGCTCCACGTCCTCGGCGGCGAGGGGCTGCCGGAGCGAACCGGCGTCGACGCCGTCCAGTCCGGGAGCGTCGAAGTCGGCGGCGCCCGGGCCGGGCGATTCGGCGGCGACAGCCTCCCCTAGGGACTCGTACCACGGCACCGCCTCGACGGCGAAGGCGTCGGGGAGTTCCTCGCTACCGATGCGTTCGGCCTCGCCTGCGGGCGCGACGGCGCGGAACGCAGGCGCGCCGTCGGGGACGTAGCCCGCGGCCGCGACGCCGACGCCGTCCTCGTCGGCGGGCGTGTTCCGCCCGCCGGTGAGCCACGCGAACGCGTTCGGCCGGGCGAACCAGACGGCGTCCCCGCCCGTCGCCGCCAGATACGCGTCGAGGCGGTCGGCGCGGGCGTCGAGGTCGACCATACCGGCGCTGGCGGCGGCGGCGACTTGAACGCCCCGACTCCGACTCCCGCGCGCGAGCGCGCCTGCAACGGAACGCCCAAGTGACCGCGAGCCCGAGTTCCGGCGAATGAAGCGTCCCAGCTACCGGCGGTTCGCCCTGTTCACCACGGCGCTCACCGGGGTTCTGGTCGCGCTCGGCGTCTACACCGCGGCGACGGGCTCCGGGCTGGCCTGCTCCCAGCAGTGGCCGCTGTGTGACGGGGGTGTGCTGCCACAGACGATCCCGAGTTTCATCGAGTGGTTCCACCGCCTCGTCGCGATGATCACCGGGTTCGTGATCGTTGGCGTCGTCGCCGCCGCGTGGCGCGGCGATCAGAACCGCCGGACGGCGCTGTACGCCACGGCGGCACTGGTCCTCCTCCCGTTCCAGATCTCCGTGGGCGCGATCACGGTGACGCTCAACGGTGCGATCCCGTGGGGGTACTCGGTGCCGACCCACGCCGCCCACCTGCTGTTCGCGCTGAGCATCTTCACCGCGCTGACGCTGTCGACGCTCACCGCCTACCGCGGCCACTACGAACGCTCGCTGTTCGAGCGGGGCCGACTCGCCGTCGGCGCGGCGCTGCTGGTGATCCCCGCGAACTTCCTGGTCAGCCGAGTCAGCCCGCTGATCGACTACGGGCCGCCCGCACAGGGTGCGTTCGCGCTGACCGCGCTGGCGGCCTTCGCCGCGTTGGTCGCCGCCGCCGTCTGGCTGCCCGACACGTCGCTCGCGCGCTACCGGCCGGGCGTGTTCGTCGCCGGCGCCGCGATGTTCCTCGTGACGCTGCTCGGCCGCGATCTGGTGGTGTACACCGACGAGGCTCGCCTCGTGAACGGGCTGCTCTACCTCGTCGCGTTCGTCGCGACAGCCGTCGTGGCCTACGCGGCCCGCGAGGGCTCCGGCGAGGAGCGCCACTCGCTGGCCTGAGACAGCGACGTCGCCTCTCCCCGTTTTCGGCACCCACGACCCCGCCATCAGGAACGTATCGTCGACCGCCGTCGGCTCCGTGCTCTCGCCGAGGTCGGCAGGCACGACCCCGCCATCAGGAGCGTATCGCCGACCGTCGTCGGCTCCGTGCTCTCGCCGAGGTCGGCAGTCCAAACCCTCTTCCCCTCACCCCGACAGCTACTGCCCATGCAGCGGTCACGCCGCGCCGTCCTCGCCGCCGTCCCCGTCGCGCTCGCCGGCTGTGGCCGGTCGCTCCGGGAGAACACGGTCCCCGGCGGCCTCCACGTCCGGAACCGCCGGAGCGAGCCCGTCACCGTCACGGTCCGTGCAGCGCAGCTCCCCGAGCGCGACGGGGGTAGCGGCGGCGGTATCGGAATCACGGAGTCGCCGACGGCGACCCCGGAGACGCCCCGGGACGTCGATTTCGAGGAGCCCGAGGCGACCGGCGAGTACCGGCTCCGGGCGGACGGCGAGCGGATGGTCTCCGACTTCTTCCCGCGAGCGGGACGCTGGGCGTTCGAAGCCGTCGTCGACTCCGGGAACGGGGGCGACGGCGACCGCACGCGGATCGTGCTCCACGCCGCGCTGCCCGGCCCGACCGGCGCCGACACGATAGTCGTCACCGTTAGACAGCAGCGAGTGACTGCGCGGGCGACGACCGTCGACTGAGAACGCCGACTAGACGAAGTCCGAGAGCCCCGCCTGCGAGTCGTCCGCCTCTTCCTCCTCGGAGTCGTCCGGCTCCGGTTCCGCCGCGTCGTCCTCCGGGGTCGACTCGGCGTCGCCGGATGCTGCCTCCTCGGCCTCGTCCTCACGGTCCGGGAGCTCGCCCGCGAACGCGCCGCCGGCGTGCTCCTCCATCTGTTCCTCGCGGAGTTCTTCGGCGTCCGCGACGATCCCCTGTACCTTGTTGGTGGACTCGCCACTACCCGAGACCGCCGCGAGGTCCTCCTCGTCGAACTCGAAGTACGCCGTCACGGCGACCGCGAGCTCGCGGGGCTTGCAGTGGTGGATCATCGCCGAGAGGAACGGGAGCACCTCCCGCCGGGCGGTCTCGATGCTCAGCCCGCCCGAGACCGCGATCTTCCGGCAGATCTCGTCGATCGTCGCGTCCGAGGCGGGCCACATCTGTGGTCGCCCGCCGTACTGCGTCCAGCCGCCGGAGGTGCCGTCCCGCGAGGCTGCGACGCCCGCGGCGGTGTTGTCGGTGACGTAGCGCCAGTAGGAGTAGTCCTGGGTGGCCTGGACGCGGCCCAGCCAGCGGTCGGCGTTCGCGAGGAACTCGTAGGCCCGGACGGTCTCCTCGGGCTCGTACACCTTCATCACCTTGTCCTCGACCCACGCCGTGAGGTCGTCCGGCGTCTCGTCGGCGTCGTAGGCGACGTGCAGCGCGTCCTGTGCGCTCTCCTCCTCCTTCAGAATCGCGTCGAGGACAGTGAAAATGCCCGCCGTGGTGTCGCGGTCGCCGGTGACCACGTCCTCGACGGTGAGGTGCTCTTTCCCCTCGGCGGTCGCTTGCAGGTCCTTCACCGCGCCGCGGAGATCGCCGCTGTTGGCGTCGGCGATGCGCTGGAGCGCGTCGGCGTCGAACTCGACCCCTTCCTTCCGGCAGATGTCCCGGAGGACGGGGACGATCGAGCGCGCGGACACGTCTCGGAACTCGATGTCTTGGCAGGCGTTCCGGAGCCCGCGGCTCATCTCGTAGAACTCGTTGGCGATCAGGACGATCGGCTGGTTCGACTCCTTCACCAGTTTGGTGATCGCCTGTGCGCCGCCCCGGTCGTAGTTGCCGTGGATGTTGTCGGCCTCGTCGACGATGACGAGCTGGCGCCCCCCCTCGTCGGTGGAGTCGCCGCCGAGGGTCTCGTTGCGCGCCGCGCGGCCGGCGAACCGCTCGATCTTGTCGGCGGTGCGCTGGTCGGAGGCGTTGAGTTCGACCGTCTCCCAGCCCATGTCCGACGCCAGCGCGTGGGCCGCGGAGGTCTTCCCCACCCCGGGGCTGCCGTAGAGGATCACCGCCTCCCGGTGGTCATCCCACGTCTGCCCCCACTCCTCGAAGGCGTCGCGGGCCTTGTCGTTCCCCCGGACCGCCGAGAGCGTGTCGGGCCGGTAGGACTCGGTCCAATCAGCCATTACCGGAGGGAGGTGGCTGCGGTGGTTAGTTGTTCCGGAGCATCAGTCTTCACCCACCTCCGTCAGGTCGAGTCGTGGTGCGAACCCCTCGTACGTCCCGTCGCTGGAGACGACAGTATCGCCGTCCGACTCGACGAGGTGGAGCGCGTCGAACGGAGTGAAGTCGTGGGCTTCGACGTACGTCGCTGCCGCGACGACCGTATCGACGTCGCCACGAACCTCGATAAGCTCGGCGGCGTTCGTCACGATCTGTGCGGTATCCCGCTCTTCACGATACGCGACAAGCAGGAGTTCGATGAGCGTGAACTGCGAGGTCCACAGCTCGTCCCGATACTCCCGGTACACTGACTCGGCTGCGTCACCGAGCCAATCTTCGTCTTTGAGGAGTGCGAGCAGGAAATCTGTTTCCGCGTACATTCAGTGGCCCGCCTCTTCGAGTGCCGCCTCGCGCGCCTCGTCGCGAAACTCCTCAGCCGACTTATCGATATCGGCGAACTCCTCTCTGAGCGCGGCAAGCGGGTCGTCGGCGATCGGAACGAGCTTGATACCGTCGTGGAGTTCGACGACACGATAGCGGTCCCCGTACCGCTCCCGCATCTCCTTCGGGAGCGTTAGCCGCCCTCGATCGTCGAGAGTCACGTCCGACATAGACGCGTGTTATGTGGGAAGATACAAAATTATTCCCCAGATACCCGGATTATCCCACAGAATAGCCGATGCCGTCGTCAGCGTCGAAACCCCGTCGAAGCTAGCGAGTGTATCGAGTACACCATCGTTGGCGAGTCGGCCGCCGCGGGATGAACCGTTCGGTGGTACGTCGTATGCAAGCGCTCCCCACAGCCGAGGCAGACTTTTTCAGTTCCCCGACATCCTCACGAGTATGTTCCCCGCGATCATCGAGACCGAGCGACTCCGGCTGGAGCCACGGACGCCCGAGTACGTCGACGTGTTCGAGCTGTACGACCACTGCCGGGCTGGCCACCCACACATCGACGAGATCACCGAGTACCTGCCGTGGGAGCCACACCCCCACCCGAAGGCGACGGTCGAGTTCCTCGAAGGCGGCGTCGAGCTCCGCGAGGAGCACGAGGGGGCCGACTACGTCATCCGGCCGAAGAAGAGTGAGGACGGGGCCGGCGAGATCGCCGGCTTCGGCGGCCTCACGCTCGACTGGGACACCGACAGCGCCGAGCTCGGCACGTGGCTCCGCAAGCCGTTCTGGGGGCGGGGCTACTCGGGCGAGCGCGCGCTGGCGCTGGCCGAGCTGGCGTTCGAACACCTCGATCTCGAGGTTGTCACCGTGACCCACGACGCCGACAACGAGCAGTCGGAACGAGCGATCGAGAAGTACATCGACCGCATGGGCGGCCGCCGCGAGGGGACGCTGCGGAACTTCCACAGCGACGGCGACGGGCCCGTCGACGTCGTGCGCTACAGCGTCACGCAGTCGGAGTACCACGACGCCGACCCGGACCACGAGGTGACGTTCCTCGACCACGAGGGGGAGCTCTGGGCGTGAGCGACCTGTTCCCCGAGACGGTGCTGACCGACCGACTGTGGCTGGTGGGGGCGGACACCGCCGACGCGGACGCGCTCGATCTGTACGAGCACTGGCGCGAGGGAGCGCCGGACATCGAGGAGACCACCGAGTACCTCACGTGGAGCCCGTACGACCACCCACACGGCGTCGCGGAGACGCTGGCGGACGTGGCCGAGCGCACCGAGAACGATGAGGGAGCGATGTACCTGCTCCGTCTCCGCGAGGGGAAGCCCCGTGAGGAGCGACGCTCCGCTGGCAGCCAGGCGGAGCCCGGCGACGGGGCGGGCGAGTTCGCCGGGACGGCGGGGTTGTTCGCCGACTGGGACTCACGGGTCGGGGGTCTCGGAATGTGGCTCCGCAAACCGTTCTGGGGACGCGGCTACTCCGGCGAGCGCGCCGACGCGCTGCTCCGGCTAGCGTTCGATCGTCTCGACCTCGATCTGGTCCGGGTTTCACACCTCCCCGAGAACGAGAACTCCGAGCGCGCGATCACGAAGTACGTCGAGCGCCACGGCGGCCGGCGCGCCGGGCGGTTCCGGAACCGCGTGAGCTTCGACGACGGGATCGTCCACGACACGATCGAGTATTCGGTGAGCCAGCCGGAGTGGCGCGAGGCCGACGGCGCCAACACCACCGTCGAGTTCCGGTAGATCCCCTCAGAGCTTCCGGGCGACCATCTCGCCCCAGTGCTCGAAGCCGTGGCGCTCGTAGAACGCCCCCGCCCGCTCGTTCTCCCGGTCCACGTCGAGCACGAGACGGTCCAAGGGGAGGTCCTGATCGCGGGCGAGCGAGACGGCGGCGTCCATCAGGTCGTCGGCGACACCGGTCCCGCGGTGGTCGGGCGCGACGTAGAGTTCGTTCAGGACGGCGGCGTCCCAGATGAACCGGTGGGATTCGGGCAGGACGAACACGTAGCCGACCACGCCCTCCTCCTCGGCCGCGACCGTGACACACCGCGGGTCGGCGTCGACACAGCGCTCGACCCACTCGAACCACGCCTCGCGGTACTCCGCGTCGAGTTTTCCCTCGTACTTCGCCTGCTTCTGCTCGCCGCCGGTGCCGCTGCCGAGGCCGAGTTCGAAGGCGCGCTTGCAGTCCCACAGCCCCTCCGCGTCGTCGGGTTCGTACGGGCGGATCTCCATGGGTGCCGTGGCGCCCGATCGGTGTTGAGGCTATCGCTCCCGCGGGGGATCCGGGGACGTGCGGTTCAGCGCCCGCGAGTCTGCCACGAGCGCACGCCCACCGTCGCCGCCGAGAGCCCGACGAGCATGAGCTGCCAGCCCGCCGTCACCAGCGGGAACACGCGCTCGACCGGCCCGTCGTCTTCCTGCCACGGCGTCGGGTTCGCGCCGGTGCTGTACCGCGTGTTCTCGGTGGTCGACGGCCGGGAAGTCTCCTCGGGGGTCGGCGAGAGATCGACGAACGTCTGCACCACGCCCTCCGTCGTCGAGAGTTTCAGTTCGCCGTCGACCGTGTAGAACTGGTCGTGAAGCGGCCAGAGCGCGTTGACGCCGTTGGTGACCATGTCCGGCAGGATCCCCCCAGCAAGCAGCGCGACGACCGCGACGGCGGCGACGTAGGGTGCGTTCCTGCCCCACCGCTGTCGAAGCCACGAACGGTCGCGTCGGCTGTCGGCGTACACGACCGCGCCGAGCAGCGTAGGGAGGAAGAGCGTGTGGAGCGCGGAGCGGTGGGCGCCCGCGATCACGGGAGCGAGGAAGGAGTCCAGATCGGGAACCGCGGCGGCGATCAGCACGACCGCGATGGCTTTCGGCGTGAACCGATCGCCCAGCAGCGCGGCGCCGACGAGACCGCCGACGGCGACGTGGACCAGCGTCGATGGCACGCGTGTGGGTGAGCGACACACGGGTATAGCGTTTGTGTCGGCCACAGCGATGGTCGACAGCCCGCAGGGCGCCGGCGCGACAGGACAGCGTTCAAGGGTCGGTCGCCCCGCCGTACGGGTATGGACGAACTCGACACGCCGGTGCTGGACAACCACCTCCACCTCGATCCCGAGCACGGACAGGGGATGGACGCAGTCCGGGACTTCGAGCGACTGGGCGGCACCCACCTGCTCGTCGTGAACAAGCCCTCGTGGCACCTCGGGCCAGTGCCGAGCGAACGGGCCGACTTCCGGCGAGCGTTCGAGGCGACGCTCGACGCCGTCGCCGACGCAAACGAGATCCTGCCCGGGACGGCGTGGCCCGTGCTTGGCGTGCATCCGGGGCTGATCAGCCACCTGCTCGAGGAGGGGTACAGCCCCGAAGAAGCCCGGGACCTGATGCAGTCCGGGCTCGACCTCGCCGCGGAGTACGTCTCCGGCGGCGGCCGGACGTCGCCGCCGTCCGATGCAGGCGACGAGCGCGCGCTGGCACTCAAGACAGGGCGCCCCCACTACGAAGTCAGCGACGCGGTGTGGGACGCCTCGAACGCGGTGCTCAAACACGGGCTCGAACTGGGCGCCGAGCACGACTGCGCGGTCCAACTCCACACCGAGGGAACCGACGACCTCACCGAGGTCGCCGAGTGGGCCGAAGCGCGCGGGCTGCCGGCCGAGAAGGTGGTAAAGCACTACGCCGGCGGCGAGCTCGCGGGGCCGACGCCGAGCGTGATGAGCGAGAAAGAACGCCTGCTGACGGCCGCCGAGGCGGGCGAGCCGTTCCTGATGGAGACGGACTTCGTCGACGATCCGGACCGGCCGGGGGCGGTGCTGGGGCCGAAGACCGTCCCGCGGCGCGTTCGGTGGCTACTGGAAGAGGGTCACGACGACGCCGTGGTGCACGCCCACGTCGAGACGCCGAAAGACGTGTACGGGATCGACACCGTCGCGACGCTCGATCGGGAGGAGTAAGCCGCTCGACCGTGCTATGTGGTGTCTCGCTCGGTGTAGCCGATAGGAAAACCCTTTGCGTCCTGGGGGAGCACATGGGGGCATGACCGACGAAGACGAGCCCGTGGAGACGTTCTACACCGAGGAGCGCTGGCAGAACTGGATCGATCGCCTGCGCGAGGAGGATCTGGACCTCGAGGACGAGGACTCCGCGCGCCTCCTGATGAACCTCCAAGAGGACACCGCCATCGCGGTCGCGAAGGTAGTCGAATCCTACGAGGACGGCACGATCGACGAGGAGCGCGCCCACGACGAGCTCACGGAGATGCAGGAGATCGTACTCGCCGAGGCGCCCCTCGAAAACGAGGAGAAGGCGATGCTGATCGAGAGTGTCCAGATGAGCCTCGAAGTCGTGTTCTACGCCGCCCAGGAGTACATCGCCGCAGGGGCGGCCGAGGAGGCGAGCGTCGAGGAGTACATCGACGCCGCCGGCGACGCCGAGGCCGAGGAGGACATCGACACCGCGGTCGGCTACATCGTTCAGGCCGGGACGCGCGTGATCGACGGCGACGAGATCGACCCCGCGCTGGCCGAGGAGATGGAGTACGGGCTGGTCGCGGAGTGGGTCAACGGGCTCGAGTCGCTGCAGAACGCGCTGGCGTCGCCGGAAACCGTTGAAGAAGAGGACTGACAGCGCACCTTTTTGCGTGCCGGGCGTCTGAGTAGGTGTATGGAGTTCTGGGGTGACGACCGGGGGCAGTCCATCCAAGTCGGGGCGATACTGCTGTTCGGCTTTCTCGTTATCGCCCTCACTACGTACCAGACGACGGTCGTCCCCCAACAGAACGCCGAGATCGAGTACAACCACAATCAGGCGGTCGGGATGGATATGCTTGACCTCCGGAACGACCTGCTCACAGCGGGACGGACCGGACGAACGACCGCGACGACAGTGCAGTTGGGCACCAGATACCCCGCCCGTGCGGTGTTCATTAATCCACCACCACCGTCGGGCAACATCGAGACCGTGGGGACGAGTGATGAGAGCGTGAACGTCACAATTGGGAACGCGACCGCAGATGGGGATGTAGGTGACTACTGGAACGGGAGCGACCGGGCGTTCAATACGGGAGCGATCGTTTACTCCCCGAACTACAACGAGTACCAGAACGCGCCCGATACGGGGATTGATACCGGCACTGGTGTCGTTTTCAACGCACAACAAGACGCGAAGATACCCACCACCGACCAGCAGCTGATTCAGGGGAACCGTATCAATCTCGTCCTCCTCGCGGGGGATCTCAGTAAAGGTGGCTCGTACGCCACCTCCCTCGATGTCCGCTCGGTGAGCAGTTCAGAGAACACGGTCGAGATCGACAGCGATCAAAACGTCACGATCACGCTCGCGACTCGGCTGAGCGTCGAGCATTGGGAAGACTTGACTAGCGAGGAACGAGTGCTGACTGTCGAGCCAGCAGGCTCGGTCGACGAGGAGTTCGACCGCATCAGGTTGGTGCTGGAGCCTGGGAACTACGAACTCAGTGTCTCGAAGGTTAGTGTCGGCACGGTCGGCAGTGAAGGGCAGACTGCGGCGGTGTATCTGACTGCAGTCAGTGGTGATTCGACGGTCAGCGAGAACACTGAGCAGACCGTTCGGTTCGAACTTCGGGACGAGCTCAACAATCCGACCGGTGAACGGAATGTGACGATCTCGATCAACAACATGTTAGGATGTGTCTACATAGACAATCCAAGCAGTTGTAGGTCGACCACCACGGCGAACACCAGCGAGCACGACGGCAAGATCGACGTACAGTACCGAGCACCCGACAACATAGACGGAAATGCGCAATCAGTTACGATGGAAGCGACCTTCGACGACAACAGCTCGGCCGCGGAGCGCGCTCAAGTGAACCTCACCGTTGTGAACATCGACGGGAGCGGTACCGGCAACAACGGCGGTGGCGGTGTCCCGGGGTCAGACGGTAGCGGAAACGAGTACGTTGCATTCAACGACACGAACGGGGACGGCCAGTACCAGAGCGGTGAGACGCGCTACACGGCATCCGACCTGAACGGCTACTCGAATCCGAACACGGATTTGGTCATCGCCGACTCGCTGAGTACGAACGACAAGATCAGCATTGACGAGGCGAGGAGTTTCACCGTCAAAGACAGGGCGACCGTATCAAGCAAGAACGACTTTACAGTCTCGAGTGACGTCGGGGATACGACTATCGGGGGAACTGTCGAGTCCCGGAACGGAAAAGTCACACTTGACCCCGAGGGGCAACTCGATATCAATAGCGGGGCCCTCAAGGCGAAAAACGAAATCAAGCTGAGCCCCGAAGGAGCACTCAGCGCACGGGGAGCGACCATGGAGTCGAGCAACGGGAAAATCACAATCGTGCCCGAGGGGAGCGTCGACATCACCGACGGGGCGATCAAGGCGAAAAACGAGGTAAGTATCGATTCAATTGGTGCCCTAGACGCTAGACGGACGACGATCGAGTCGACGAATGGAAAGGTGTCGCTGTCGGCGACGAACGGGATCGATCTCCGACAGTCAACTGTCCAAGCAAAGAACGAACGGTCGGCGTCGCTCGACTCCGAGAACACACAGTTACAAGTCGAGGGGATGGAGATCCTGGATCAGGCGGGGAATGCGGCGACATTGAACGCGGAAGTGGAGGACGATGACCAGGTGGTGGGCGAGCCGAGCATTGGCGAAGTCGAGAGCTGACCCCACCAGATATGCTCCTAGACACCCGCGCACAGTCCGAATCCATCGGCGTCATCCTCCTCGCGGGAGTCCTCGTGCTCTCGGTCGGTGCCTTCGGCGCTTTCTATCTCCCGACGCTCGACGACGGCGGCGACCGACCGCTGTTCTCCATCGAGGGCGACACCGATCCCCCGAACGTGACGATCACTCACGCCGGGGGTGACTCCGTCGGTGCGGGAGAGCTACGGCTCTCCGTCGAGGTGAACGGGAGCCGGGTCGCCTACCCCCCACTCGGGGAGGAGTTCACACCTGGGGAGACGTGGTCGGTGAACGTCTCCGAGTATGCGAACGTCAGCCGCGGGTCTGTCGTCGGCGTGACGCTGTACCATCTGCCTAGCGAGAGCCGACTCTACAGTGAGGAGTGGGCCGTGGGGGAGGAGTGGATGCGGACGGTCACTACGAGCACGCCTGCCAGTACCGCGACACCCATCGCAACGCCCACCGCAACACCCACCGCGACACCCACCGCAACACCCACCGCAACACCCACCGCGACACCCACCGCGACACTCACCGCGACGCCCACCGCTACTCCCACCGCAACCCCGTCAGGGCCTGACACCACAGACCCAACTATCGAGTCATTCGAGATAATTGCGGACAACACGACGACTGAGCAGAGACAAGGGTTCTTCGGCCCTTACACGGCTTCAAAGGCGAACGTTACAGTGTCTTGGGAGGTGTACGATAACCGAAAGATTTCGGATGTATCCATTACGATGGAGCAAAGAGTGCTGTTCTATCGGAGCCAAGTCGATGCAGCTTCGTACAGTGCATCTACAGCCGGGGAAACCACTCTTGTACAAGATGACTACACTGGCGGGAACACCTACCTAATCACGATCACGGTTACCGACGAAGCGGGCAACACGGCGAGTGAGACGATCGAGTTCCAAGCAGGATAACCGACACCTCTAATTATTTATTTCCACAATCGACGTAACCCTCATCGACAAACCCAAATAGCCAACCGTCACACACGGAACCATGACTACCGTGGGCATCGACGCCGTCGAGATCTGGGCGGGCAAGACCAAACTCGATCTCCCGGGCACGTTCGCCCCGGAGAAGGACGAAGACCCGGACAAGTACCGGAAGGGGCTGGGGCTGGAGAACTCCTCGTTCCCGGACGTGTACGAGGACATCGTCACGATGGGCGCTAACGCCGCCAAGCGCCTGATGGACCGCAAGGGCCTGAAGCCGGACGACATCGGCCGCATCGACGTGGCGACCGAGTCCGCGTTCGACAACTCAAAGCCCGTCTCCACGTACATCGCGGGCTGTCTGGAGGAGGTGTACGACGGCGACTTCCACCACGCCAACAAGGGCGAGCGGAAGTTCGCCTGCATCGCCGGGACGCAGTCAATCGACGATGCGTACAACTGGATCAAGGCGGGCCGCAACCGCGGCCGCTCCGCGATCGTCGTCGCGACCGACACCGCACTCTACGCCCGCGGCTCCAGCGGGGAGGCGACCCAGGGCGCCGGCGCTGTCGCGATGCTGATCACCGAGGACCCCAGCCTCGTCGAACTCTCGACGGAGCAGGGGTACGGCAGCGCCGACGAGACCGACTTCCTGAAGCCGAACCAGCAGTTCCCGAGCGTCGACGGCAAGCGCTCGATGCAGGTGTACCTCGCCCGGATGCGCGAGGCCGTCGAGGACTTCGAGTCCGTCGCGTGGGACATGCACCCCGACGACTTCACGTACATCCCGTTCCACACGCCGTTCCCGGGGATGGTCCGGAAGGCGGGCCTGCTGGGCTACCGGCACATGATCCGCGACACCGAGATCGAGGACGAGCTCGCCGACGAGATCGGGCGCCAGCCCCGCGAGAGCGAGTTCGAGGACTGGGACGCCTACGAGGACGCGATCCAGGAGTACATGGACGAGCTCAAGCGCACCGACACGTACCAGTCGTGGTACGCCGACACCATCGAGCCGACGCTGTCGATCGCCCGAGAGGTCGGGAACTGGTACACCGGCTCGGTCCACGTCGCCCGCGCGAGCGCGCTGAAGCAGGCCGCCGCGGAGGGTCGTGATCTCGCCGGCGAGAAGCTCCTCGTCGGCTCCTACGGCTCGGGCGCGCAGGCGGAGATCCACGCCGAGACCGTCGCCGACGGCTGGCTCGACGAGATCGAGAAGCTGAACATCGACGAACAGCTCGACGCGCGCTACGATCTCGACTTCGAGGAGTACGAGCAGATCCACGACGTCCACAACCACGACATGACCGTCGACGTCGAGGAGTTCACCACGCCCGACGGCGAGTTCGTGTTCGCCGGCCGCGGCCGGATGAACGAGCGGCTGTACGAGTACGTCGAATAGCCCGACAGTCTCACTCGGGCAGGCTGATTTCCTCGCCGTCGGCGTACACCGTCGGCGCGCGGAGGATCCCGTCGAGGTGGATCGGCGCCTCGGTCTCCCCGCCGATCGAGGCGTTGTCGCCGATCGCGATGTGGACCGTGCCGGCGGCTTTCTCGTCGAGCAGCACCGAACCCACGAGCTCGTCGACACCGACGTTGGTCCCGATCCCGAGCTCCGCGACGTTGGTCGCGGCGTCGCCGACTTCCTCGCGGGCAGCGTCCACGTTCTCCCGAACCGCCTCGTCGGAGATGTGGGTGACGTGGCCGTCGTCGACCTCGAATCGGAGCTCTTGGTCCTCCTCGAGCAGCCCGTGGGGCATCATCGTCCCGTCGACGACGAACGTCCCGTCGGCGCTCTCAGGGGCCACGAACACCTCGCCCGCGGGGAGATTCGAGAAGCTCCCCAACTCACGGATCATCCCGGTGTCCTCGTGCCATCCCCGACCGTCGACGTCGAACGTGATGTCGGTCCCGGCGGGGCTGGTCACCCGGACCTCGTCGGCGTTCTCGACCTGTTCGAGCACCGCCTCACAGTGCTCGGCGATGGCCTCGTAGTCGGCGTCGAGCCCTTCGACCATCACGCGCTCGGTGATTCCCGGGAGGGTCGCGCCGCGGGCGCCCGCCTCGCAAGCGGCCGAGCGGGCCCGGGTGTGCGAGAGGCTGCGCGTCGTCGGCGCGAGGAACGCGTCGGCGCTCTTCATCGCCGCCGCGACGGGCTCGGGCGGCTCCTGCCCGTGCTGCTCGCCCGGCGGGTACTGGAGATACGTCGCGTCGTCGGTTACCTCGGCGGCTACCTCGTACAGCGCCTCCGCGATCGGGCGGCGCTCGTCGTCGGTCACGATCGCGATCGACTCCTCGGCTCCGAGATCGAGACACTGGTGGATCGCCGTCTCGGCGGCGTTGCGAAGATCGGTCACGGAGCGAAGTTCGCCCGAAGGGTGAATAGATGTTGCGACGGGCGGCAGTCGGGCGGAACCGCCGCCTACTTATCGGCTAGCGCCCCATCTCGAACCATGATCCAAGTCGGTGTGGTCGGCTACGGCACGATCGGGAAACGCGTCGCCGACGCGGTCGTCGCACAGCGCGACATGAAGATCGTCGGCGTCGCCAAGACCTCGCCCAACTTCGAGGCCGAGGCCGCCGTCTCGAAGGGGTTCGACCTCTACGCGGCTGTCGAGGAACGCCGCGAGCTGTTCGACGAGGCGGGCATCGCCGTCGCGGGCGACCTCGACGACCTCGTGAGCACCGCGGACGTGATCGTCGACGCGACGCCCAGCGGCATCGGCGCCCAGAACCGCGAGGTGTACGAGGCCCACGACACGCCCGCGATCTACCAGGGCGGCGAGGACGCCGACGTGGCGGACACGTCGTTCAACGCCCGCGCGAACTTCGAGGACGCGGTCGGCGCCGACCACGTCCGCGTCGTCTCCTGTAACACCACCGGGCTCTCCCGGCTGCTCGCGCCGCTCCGAGAGGAGTACGGCGTCGAGAAGTCCCGCGTGACGCTCGTCCGGCGCGGCGGCGACCCCGGCCAGACCGGTCGCGGCCCGATCGACGACATCCTCCCCGACCCCGTCTCGCTGCCGAGCCACCACGGCCCGGACGTGAAGACGATCTTCCCCGACCTCGACATCGACACGCTCGGGCTGAAGGTGCCGGCGACGCTGATGCACATGCACTCGGTGAACGTCACGCTCGAGAGCGACGCCGACGCCGAGGACGTTCGGGAGCTCCTACGCGAGGAGTCCCGGCTGTTCCTGATCCCCGAGTACGCGGGGATCGACGGCGCCGGCAAGCTCAAGCAGTTCGCGCTGGACGCCGGGCGCTCCCGCGGGGACATCTGGGAGAACTGCATCTGGGGCGAGTCGATCGCCGTACGGGGCGACGATCTCTACCTGTTCCAAGCGATCCACCAGGAGTCAGACGTGGTGCCCGAGAACGTCGACGCGATCCGGGCGATCACCGACTCCGCGAGCAAAGCCGAGAGCATCGCGACCACCAACGAGACCCTCGGGATGGGGCTGGGCCGGACGTTCGAGCGGTAGTCCCTACTCGGGCCGGTTCGCTGCCAGCGCCTCGACGGCAACCAGCGGCTCGCCCGTGAGCGCGCGGATGTACGCCCCGCCAGCGATCGAGACGTGTGAGAACTGCGCCTCCTCGAGCCCGTACATCCCGATCGCGCGGGAGGTGTCGCCGCCGCCGACGACCGAGAAGCAGTCGGTCTCGGCGATCTGTTCGAGCACCTCGACGGTGCCGTCGGCGAAACGCTCGTCCTCGAACACGCCCAGCGCGCCCTTCACGAACACCGCCTCGCTGTCGGCGACGATCTCCTGGAAGGTGTCGATCGACGCCGAACCGATGTCGAGAAAGGAGGTGCTCTTCTCGTCGATCTGCCAGAGCGCGATCTCGGCGCGGCCGCCGTACTCGTTCTCGTAGGCCAGATCCAGCGGCAGGTGGATCTGGTCGCCGCGCTCGTCGAGTACCGAGCGGATCGTCTCCTCGTTCTCGGCCCACTGCTGGTCGTAGCGGTCCGAGTCGCCGATGTCGTAGCCGACGGAGTGGCCGGCCGCACGGAGGAACAGCTCGCCAGCGATGCCGCCCAGACAGAACGCGTCGACCTTGTCGCCGATCGCGTCCATCACCTGAATCACGTCGGTCGCCTTGGTGCCGCCGACGACCATCGTCACCTGTCCGTCGAACTCGCGGGTGGCGATCGCGGAGTTGGCGTCGTACTCCGTCTCCATCACCCGGCCGGCGTAGGCTGGGAGCGCGTACGGGAAACCGACGAGGGAGGCGTGACCGCGGTGGGCCGCGGAGTAGGCGTCGTTGACGTAGGCGTCCGCGGCCTCGGCGAGGCGAGTGACCAGCCGCGACTGGGCGTGGTCCTCGGGCTCGCGGTCGGCGAGTTCGTCGTCGTCCATCCGGACGTTGTCGAGCAACAGCACGTCGCCGGGGTCGGCGTCCTCGATCGCGTCGATTGCGGTCGGCCCGCAGATGTCGTCGACGAACTGGACGTCCCGGTCGAGGTGGGCGGCGAGCACGCCGGCGTGCTGGTCGAGATGCGTGAAGTCGTCGCGGCCGGGGCGACCCTGGTGGGCCAGACAGATCACCCGGTGGCCGGCGTCGGCCAGCTCGGCGACGGTTCGGGCGTGGCGCTCGAACCGGCGGTTGTCCCGGACCGTGCCGTCCTCGATCGGGGAGTTGAGGTCGAGTCGGACCAGTACCCGCGCCTCGGAGAACCGCTCGTCGAACGCGTCGAGCGTCGCGAAAGAACCCATCGTCGCGCGATTCGTTGTTGGGACACTTCAAACCGAACGGTTTCGGCGTCCGGGGTGGGGAAAACCACGCGAACGAGCGGCGACCCCCGCCGACAGAAGGCTTTTGCCCGGCCCTGATGTACGGACGCCCATGCGTAGGGACGACCGCGAAGACCCGTTCGGCGACATCTTCGACGAGATCGAGCGGATGATGGGTGGTGGCCCGGAGGACGACGGCGCCGACGCGCACGTCGACGCCTTCGACGAGGGCGACCAGCTCCGGCTCGTCGCGGACCTCCCCGGCGCGGAGAAAGAGGAGATCTCGCTGCAGTGTGACGGCGAGACGCTGACGATCGCCGCCGGCGAGTACCGCGAGCGCGTGCGGCTCCCGACCCGAGTCGACGAACACTCCGCGGAGGCGACGTTCAACAACGGCGTACTCGAAGTCAGCTTCGAGAAGCTCGACGACGCCGCCGACATCGACCTCTCCTAGCGGCTCTCGGCCGTCTTCCGGATCAATTCTGCCAACTGATCGTAGAACTCCGGCTCGTACTTCGTCGCATCGTCGACGGTCGGGCGCGCGTTGGTCTCGTTGACCACGAGCCGGTCGTCGGTTTCGAGCAGATCCACGCCGAGGTAGTCGATCTCCAGCACGTCGGCCGTTCTCTCTGCGAGTTCGCGAGCATCTTTCGAGAGCGAGACGCCCTCGGCGACTGCGCCGCGGTGGACGTTGTGTTTCCACTTGCCCGCGGCGGTCTCGGACTCGGGCAGCCGGCGCTCCACGGCGCCGGCGTACTCGCCGTCGACGATCATCGCGCGGTAATCACGGGCGTCGGGGAGGTACTCCTGGAGCAGGAACGATCGGTCGCCGGTCGCCCGGAAGTCGTGGACGAGGTCGAGGTAGTCAGTCACGCCGAGCAGCGAGTCCGGATCCGCCACGCGGGCGACGCCGACGCCGCGGGTGGTGGAGTTGGGTTTGATGACGAGCTCTGCGGCGTCGACACGGGCCTGGAGGCTCTCGGCCGCGGCGGCAACACTCTCGTCTTCGACGGGGTTCGAGACCAGCGTCGTCTCGGGGGTCGGGATATCGGCCGCCGAGAGCGCGGCGAGCACCTCCGCCTTGTTGCGGGAGGTGAGGATCGCCTCGCGGTCGTTCACCCACGGGACGCCGAGCGCGACCGCGACGGCGCCGCCCTCCATCAAGCGTGACGGGAAGACGAGACCCGCGTCGACGCTCGGGAGGTCGGGCGAGGAGAGCGAGAGCGTGCGCTCGCTGGCGCGGACGGGGACCACCTCGATGTCGCGCTCGGCGAGGGGGTCGCGGATGCGCTCGTAGGTTTCTCGCTGGGTTGCGACGGCGAGCCGGAGCATCTTCTGTATGGATGTCGGGGTCGCGATGGGGTATAGCTTCGTGGTATCGGTGGGGTTGTTTGCTTGAGGTTCTGGGAAACGTGATTCCGAGTGAGTGGACGACAACACCGTGAAAGCCCCTGCCCGCTCGGCTCGGGGGCCTCGCTGCGCTCCTCGGTCGCTCCGCTCCCTGCGGTGCTTGCGTCGGCCGCCGTCGCCGAGCGGGCAGCCCCTTTCAGTCCCACCCGACAGCACAGCCCACACGCCTCCCCAGCCGACTCCTTCCCTCGCTTCGCTCGGTCAGTCGTCCCTCGCGCGCTCGTTCGCGCACGGAGGGGCTCACGTCGCGCGCCACCGCCGGCTGCGGTGCGGTGGCGGTGGACGCCTCGCGAGCGCCAATTACGGCGCTCGCGGGGGGAGGGGTGGGGACTCGGTGCTGCGCCGGACCCTGTGTCCGGCGCACTGCGGTCGCAAGTGGCCATGCTTCGAGATGCTGTTGCCGTCGCGGTCGCTGGGCAAACCCACTGGTACCGGTCCCGACGGCTGGTCGAGCAACCAAACAACGAGGGAATCACCGAAAACGACCGAGAATCAGTCCGAGTAGTAGTACTCGCCGTTCCGCTTCTGCTCGCGGTCCTTCTGACTCCCCGGCTTGTTGATCCGCGGCCGCCCCGTGCGCTCGTCGCGGCGGAACGTGATGTCCAGATCCGCGAGGAAGTCGTTCATCCCCGCGCGCATCTCCTGTGGCGGGCGGGCGGTCCCGTGCTGGGCGGGCTCGCCGTCGAACACCATCAGGCGGTCCGACAGCAGGTCGATCATGTAGATGTCGTGGTCGATCACCATCGCCGTCGCGTCGTGGTTCTCGGTGTACCGGCGGATCGCCGAGGTAGCCTGCACGCGCTGCTCCACGTCGAGGTGGGCCGAGGGCTCGTCGAGCAGGTAGAGGTCGGCGTCCTCCGAGAGACACGCCGCGATCGCGACGCGCTGGCGCTCCCCGCCCGAGAGGTCGTCGAGGTTCTGCTCCATGATCCCCTCCAGCTGGAGCGGCTGGGCGATCTCGGTGTTCCAGTAGGAGGAGCCAAACTGGTCGGTGATCGAGGAGAGGAACGCGTCGACACGCATCGGCTGATCGATCTCGATGTACTGCGGCTTGTACGCGATGTCGAGCCGCGTGTCGAGTTCACCCTCGTCGGGCGCCAGCGCGCCGGTGAACATCTTCGCGAGCGTCGACTTCCCGATCCCGTTCGGGCCGACGACGCCCAGCACCTCCGACTCGTAGATCGTCCCGGACTCGACGTCGAGCGAGAACTCGCCCTCGCCGTAGGACTTGCGCATCTCGGGGTACTCGACGAGGGGCTCGCCCTTCGTCGCGGCACGCGGCGCGTGCTGCTCGAAGGTGATCTCCTCGGGGCGGATGCGCATGTTCTCGTTGTCGAGGTAGCCCGTGAGGTACTCGTTGATGCCGTTGCGGACCGACTTGGGGTCGGTGACGACGCCGTACGCCCCGGGTTCCCCGTAGGTGATGTGGAGCGTGTCCGCAAGCAGGTCGAGGATCGCGAGGTCGTGCTCGACGACGAGCATCGAGCGCTCGCCGGAGTCGGCCATCTCGCGGATCAGCCGTGCGGCGGTCATCCGCTGACTGATGTCGAGGTAGGGGGTGATCTCGTCGAGGAAGTAGAAGTCGACGTCGCGGGCCAGCGCCGCCGCGATCGCGACGCGCTGGAGCTCCCCGCCCGAGATGGAGTCGATGTCCTGATCCATCACCGGCCGGATCGAGAGCTCGTCGACGAGGTAGTCGAGTTCGCCCCGCTCGTCGGTCCGTTCGAGCAGCTGCCGGACCTCGCCGTCGAACTGGTTGGGGATCTGGTCGACGTACTGGGGCTTGCGCGCGACGGAGATCTCGCCGTCGATCAGGTCCTGGAGGTACGTCTGGAGCTCCGTGCCGCGGTAGCGGTCGAGCACCGCCTCCCAGTCGGCCTCCCCCTCGAACTCGCCGAGGTTCGGCGTCATCTCGCCGGCCAGCGCGTGGACGGCAGTCGACTTCCCGATCCCGTTCGGGCCGAGGATCCCGGTGACGTTCCCCGGCTCGGGCGTCGGCAGCCCGTACAACGAGAACGCGTTCTCGCCGTAGCGGTGAACCGGCTCCTGGTCGAGCTCCGACGGGAGGTTGATGATCTCGATCGCGTCGAACGGACACTTCTCGACGCAGATCCCGCAGGACTCACCCAGACAGATCTCCTCGGAGATGTGGATCTGGTCGGGGTCGCCCTCGTCGGCGTCCTCACCCCGGAGCGTGATGCACTCCTTGCCCGTCCGGTTGGGCGGGCAGAAGTTCTGACACTCGTAGTTACATCGGTCGGGCTGGCAGCGGTCCAGATCCACGACCGCGATACTGTCGCTCGACATCAGAAGCTCACTCCGGTCGAGAGCACGACGGTGTAGCTCAGGAACCAGAGCGCGAACGTCATGAACGCGATGTAGAGGTTGTCCTTGATCCCGAACTCGCCGATGTCGACGCCGATCGCGTAGAGGATCGGCTGCTGGACGATCACGAACGCCGCGACGACCGCCAGCTGGGTCGTCATCCCCACCGACGTGGGGTCGGCGAACACCACCCCGCTCACGGCGGTCGCGACCACGCCGGACAGACAGGCGAGGGTCGTGACGGTCACCCCGCGGACGTGATCCGAAAGCCCGCGAGAACTCTCCGTAGCCATGGGCGCGACTCCGTGGCGCGCCGACAAAAGGAGTTCGCTTGGACCCCAGACAGTGCTGGGGTGCGTCACCAGTCCACGAAGATTTATCCCGGTGGAGGGTTTCGATCCGAAATGATGACCGAGACAGACGAGGAGGCCCTCGACGACCTCCCGCCAAGCGCCAAGCTCGTGTTCAAAGTGCTCGAGTACGACGGTCCGCTGACCCAGAAGGGGATCGTCGAGGAGTCGATGCTCTCCGCTCGGACGGTCCGGTACGCGCTCGAACGCCTGGAGGGGATCGGCGTCGTGGACGAGGACGTCTACTTCGCCGACGCCCGCCAGAACCTCTATCAGCTGAACCCACCAGAGCCGATGCAGGCTGACTGCGGCGCCGACGCTTGCTCGGGCCAAGCCGACTGATCGGCTCGCCGAACGCCTACTGACCGGCTCGCCGAACGCCTACTGACCGGCTCGCCGAACGCCTACTGACCGTCGCGCGCTCACTGGTAGCCTTGCGTCATCCGCTCGACGTACTTCGCGACCACGTCGACCTCCAAGTGGACCGGGTCGCCAACCGACTTCTCCGACAGCGTCGTGATCTCTCGGGTGGCGGGAATGATCGCGACTTCGAAGCGCCCCTCGTCGCGCTCGGCGACGGTGAGGCTGATCCCGTCGACCGCGATCGATCCCTTCGAGACGACGTACTGGCTGACCGACTCGGGCAGCGAGAACGTGTAGCGCCAGTCCTCGCCGACCTGCTCGATCGCTTCGACCGTCGCCGTGGTGTCGACGTGACCCTGAACCACGTGCCCGTCGAAGCGGCCGTCCGCCGGGAGCGCGCGCTCGACGTTGACGGCGTCCTCGACGCCGAGCTCGCCGAGGTACGTTTTCTCGACCGTCTCCGCCGCGAGGAACACCTCGAACCAACCCCCCTCCGGATCGAACGCCTCGACGGTCAGGCAAACGCCGCTGACGCTGATCGACTGGCCGTGGTGGAGATCGTCCAGCCCGGACGCCGCGACAGTGAGGCGGCGCCCGTCTTCGGTCTCGCTCACGTCGGTGATCTCGCCCGTCCGCTCGACGATGCCGGTGAACACGCCCGATACTCCGCGGTGGCGTCTCAAGAGCGTTTCCACTCTCAGTTCTGTGGCGGGAACGTTTTGGCCGCCGCCCATCTACGCCCGGGTGATGCGACTCGGCCTGTTGGAGACCGTCGGCGTCGCGGGCAGCCTCGTGTTCGCGATCCCGTTGGGAATCTACGCGGTCGAGCGACTGCTCGGCGGCGACACCGCCGTCGGCGGAGCCTTTCTCGCGATCGCGGCGCTGATGGTGCTACTCCCCAAGTATCTGACCACGCCCGGCGACCTGCCGGGGATGGCCGCCGAGCGCGCGGTCGAAGGGGTCGTCACCAACCCCGAGGAGTCGGACGAGGAGCAGTAGATCGCCGAGAGCGGTGGCTCCCGACCGTGGCGGACAGACGGCGCACGTCGACGCTGACGGGAGCTGGCAGTCGGATGTCGTCCGACGATGCCGCAGGAGGTGCGCCGTTCTCCCGCCCGGATCACCCTGCGGCCGCGTTCAGGCCACGAGGCGGTTGGCCGCGTTCTCCCTCAAAAAGTCGAGGACGCGTTACTCGGGAGACGTCGGCGTGAACCGGACGGGGTAGGTCGCCAGCCGTTCGTAGCCGTTTTCGGTGACAGCGACGAGGTCTTCGATCCGGACGCCGCCGATCTCCGGGTCGTAAACGCCCGGTTCGATCGTGATCACGTTCCCCGGTTCCAGCGGCGTCTCGACCCGCAGTGATGGCCCCTCGTGGAGGCTGACGCCGACGCCGTGTCCCACGCCGTGGGTGAGACCGACCTCGTCCGAGTCGATACGGAAGCCGTGGGCGGTGAGTTCGGCGGCGGCCTCCTCGTGGACCGTTCCGGCCGTCACGCCCGCTTCGACGTGTTCGAGGGCGGTCTCGTGTGCCTGCTCGACCGCGACGAACGCGCGGCGTTCCCAGCCGCCCTCGCTTGCGACGGCGAACGTCCGGGTGAGGTCGCCGTAGTAGCCGTGCGGGCCGCGCGGGGAGATATCGAGCAGCACCGTCTCGCCCGGGGCGACGTGGTCGCTCCCGGTGTAGTGGAGATCCGCGGCGGTCGAACCGGCGCCGACAACCGTGTTTTCCGCGCTCCGAACACCGTGACGCGCCATCTCCGCGTCGACCTCACGGCGCAGGCGTTCGGTCGTGAGCGGGTCGCCCTCGAACAGCAGATCGTCGCCGTCTGGTTCGGCGGCCGCGAGGACCGCTTCGGCGCGGGCCATGCCGCGGCAGGTGACTGCCTGTACTCGGCGGAGGCAAGCGAGTTCGGCCTCGGTCTTCCGTTCACGGGCGTCGGCGACGGCAGTCGTGGACCGGAGCTCGTAGCCGGCGTTTTCGAGGTAGAGCGCGGCGTCGTGTGGGATGCTCGCCGGAGTGAGAACCGTCGAGTCGGCGGCGGCGGGAGCGAGGTCGTCGACCGCGGCGGCTGCGCGGACGCCCGCGGGACCGCGCTGTTTCTCCGTCCGAATCTCGCGGGCGATCCCGTCGTCGGGAGCGCCGCGGACGAACTCCCGTTCGGCCTGCTCGTCGAACAGCGCCGGCGCGGTCAGTGCGGCCCGGTCCGGCGTCACGACGACGGCGTACGCCCGGTCCGGGCCGACGAACCGTGAGAGGTACCGCACGTCGTCGTCGAAGCGGTCGCCGACGGCGACGAACCCGGCGGCGTCGGCCTCCTCGACCGCCGCTGCGATCGGCGATAGGTCAGTTCCGGGAGCGGGGGGGTGGTCCGGAGAAACGTCGGGGGCTCCGGGCGCGAGCGCCGGCGTCACGGCTCCGGTTCGGGCGCCTCCAGGGACTCCTGTACCTCGTCGATCAGCTCCGACGGCGGCTCGTCTCTGAGCTCGTTGAACAGCACCACGCTGATCGGCAGCGTCGGCGCGCCGGTGACGAGGTTCTCCATCAGGACGAGCCGCTCGCGTGCCCGGGACATCCCGACGTAGAACACGCGGCGCTCGTTGTCAGTGAGGACCGGTACGGGGTCAGTCGTCTTGGTGAACTCCTCCTCACCCGGCGTTTCGAGCCCCTGCTGGTCGGCCTGGGCGGCCATCTGCTCGACCACCTTCTCGGTGAGGTCGGTCGCGACGAACACGTGGTCGGCCTCGCGGCCCTTCGCGGAGTGGATCGTGCCGACGCGGACGCGGTCGGGGTCCATCTTCCGGTAGTCGCCCTCGAAGTACGCCTTCATCGACTTGCGCTGGAACGAAGTGATCTTCCGGGCCATGTCCGCGGCGCTTCGCGGACCGGGCATGAACGGCACCGCGTCCTCGACGGCGTCGGGCGCGACCGGGATCTCCGCGAGGTCGTCCTCCGCGGACTGCTCCTCGACCTCGTCGATGAGGTCGTAGAGGTCGTCGCGGTCGCCGCTGCCGAAGGCAGACTCCTGGAGTATATCCGCCAGCCGGCGAGCCTGGAGCGCGGTGAGACGTTCGCCGGCGTCGACGGCCTCGATCGCCCGCACGTAGTCGGTCAGCCGGTCGGTCCAGAGCCGCTGGTCGGTCAGCGAGGAGAAGGGCATCCCCTCGTCGATGAACTCGTCGACGAAGTCGAACATCTGGTAGCGGGCCCGGAACAGCAGCATCACGCTCCCGTCGCCGTCCTCGCGGGCGTTCTCCTGCTCGATCGTGTGCCGGACGTTCCGGACGAGTTCGAGCATCGACGGCGACTCCGCAGCCTCCACGGCGCCGCCCTCCTTCCGCGGTCGGAGATCCTTCTCCTGTCGCTTGTCGATGTGGCGGATCTCTTTGTTGACGACGTTGAGCACGCGGGAGGGGAGGCGGTAGGAGTTGGGGAGCACCACGTCCTCGTCGACGTCCTCGTCGAGCAGCAGGTCGGGGTCGGCGCCCTGCCACGCGTACACGACCTGGTCGTCGTCGCCGGCGATCAGCGCCTTCTCCAGGTGGGGTTTCCACTCCTCGTACACCTTGGACTGTAGCGTCGTGATGTCCTGGAACTCGTCGATGATCAGGTAGTCGACGTTGGGCTGGAGCGAGCGCTGGGCGACGCGTTCGAGCATGTCGGCGAAGCCGATGACGCTGTTCTCGCCCTTGTAGTTGCGCCAGCCGCGGATCGCCTCGGGCACGTCGAGGCGGTCGTCGTCCGAGGGCCACGTCGGCGTGTACTTGTTTCCCTCCTGTGCGTTGGGGTCGATGTCCGGCGGGAGGCGGACCTCCTCCACATCCCACTTGAACGGCACGTCGTACCAGTCCGCGACGTCGCGGTCGGTACGCTGGAGCCACTGGGAGGTTGCGATCACCTTGTTACCCAGCGTCGTCGACCGGGCGGTCCGCCGGCCGGCGCCCGATTTCTCGTCCTCGTACTCGACGCCGTACTCCTCACAGAACTCCTCCTTGTCGCTCTCGCCGACCACGTCGCCCCGCGAGAGGTCGAGCAGTTCGTACGCCTTCGCGTGCATCGTACAGACGTTCCCCTGCAGCGCCCGCGGCGACGTGTCGAGCCGTTCGGCCAAGCGCTCGCGGATCTCCGCGGCGGCCGCACGGGTGTAAGAGACCACGAGAACGTCCCGAACGGTGACGTCCTCGTCCTCCAACAGCCCCTCGACCCGATCGAGGAGGGCCGTCGTCTTCCCGCTCCCGGGGCCGCCGAACAGGCGTGTGACGTGCGCGTCCGTCTCGGTCATTGGAGGCTACACGGGCCCATCCCCCATAAGGGAGTGGGTTCGCGAGAAAGGCGAAGAGGGCGCGTCAGTGACTCAGGGGCGCCAGCCACAGACCGAACACTCCACCGCGTTGGACTCGTGAAGGCCGCCGCAGTCCGGACACTGTTTCTTGTTATAGGACTCCTCCCATCCCCGTGTGTCGTGCCCGCGATCTTCGA
The DNA here is from genome assembly GCF_001282785.1 of Halolamina sediminis. Lineage (NCBI taxonomy): Archaea > Methanobacteriati > Methanobacteriota > Halobacteria > Halobacteriales > Haloferacaceae > Halolamina > Halolamina sediminis. Next base: position 707,251 of record NZ_CVUA01000001.1, on the reverse strand, counting down.
GGAACTCGTCGAACAGTTCGTCGGCGGAGTGCTGCTCTGACGTCGCCATGCATGTCACAGTATGTCACACTACTAGATAAATCTTGTGCCCCCATGTCACACCACCGGCGTCGATGCCGACACACTTTCGGCGCCGATGTCTGCCACCCCCGGTATCGACGTCGTCGAGCGATCGACCGCGGGCCGGAAACGCTCCGTAGAGGGAAGGTTCTTAAGGTGCTCGGCGGTACGACCACCTATGGGACTGTTCGACCGACTCCGGGGCGAGGGCGATCCCCGGGTCGTCTTTCTCGGTATCGACGGCGTACCGTTCAGTCTGCTGGACGACCACCCCGACGAGTTCCCGAACTTCGCCGCGCTCGCCGAGGAGGGGAGCGCCGGTCCGATCGACAGCATCGTCCCGCCAGAGTCGAGCGCCTGCTGGCCGTCGCTCACGACGGGCGTCAATCCCGGCGAGACCGGCGTCTACGGCTTCCAAGACCGCGAGATCGGCACGTACGACACGTACGTCCCGATGGGCCGAGACGTGCAGGCGACGCGGCTCTGGGACCGCGTCGCCAACGACGGCCGCGACGCGACGGTGCTGAACGTCCCCGTGACGTTCCCGCCCCAGCGCAACGTCCAGCGCATGGTGTCGGGCTTTCTCTCGCCCTCGGTCGAGAAGGCCGCCTACCCCGACGAGCTCGCGGAGTACCTCCAGTCGATCGACTACAAGATCGACGCCGACGTGAAGCAGGGCCACGACGACAAGTCGGCGTTCATGGACGACGCCCACGCGACGCTCGATAAGCGCTACGAGGCGTTCAAACACTACCTCGATCAAGACGACTGGGACCTGTTCTTCGGCGTGTTCATGACGACCGACCGGGTGAACCACTTCCTGTTCGAGGACTACGAGCGCGACGGGCCCGAGAAGGAGGCGTTCATGGAGTTCTACCGGCAGGTCGACGAGTACATCGGGAAGATCCGCGAGGACCTCCCCGACGACGCCACGCTGGTCGTCGCCTCCGACCACGGGTTCACCAGCCTCGACTACGAGGTCCACCTCAACGAGTGGCTGGAGCAGGAGGGCTGGCTCTCCTACCAGGACGACGACCACGACGAGCTCGGTGATCTCGCCGACGACACGCGGGCGTACTCGCTGATCCCGGGCCGGTTCTACATCAACCTCGAGGACCGCGAGCCCCGCGGGAGCGTCCCCGAGGAAGAGTACGACGAGGTCCGCGACGAGCTCAAGGCAGAACTCGAAGCGCTCGAAGGGCCCGACGGGCAGAAAGTCTGTGAGCGCGTCGTCGAGAAGGAGCAGGCGTTCCGCGGCGACCACGACGACATCGCGCCGGATCTGGTGGCCATCCCCAACCACGGGTTCGACCTCAAGGCCGGCTTCACCGGCGGCACCGACGTGTTCGCCGACGGCCCCCGGAACGGGATGCACAGCTTCGACAACGCCTCGTTGTTCATCGACACGCCCGATGCGGACATCGAGGACAGCGACCTGCTCGACATCGCGCCGACGATCCTCGACCTGATGCAGCTCGACTTCACCCGGACGGAGTTCGACGGCGCGAGTCTCGTTCGGAGCTGACTCTCGGGTCGTCGTGTTCGTACTTTTCTGAAGCGAGGGTGTTTCGTATCGACGCTCGATCTCGGCGGCAAGAGTAGCTCGATTTGTTGACTTCTGGGACAGCGACCGCCACAGCAACAGCATCTCGACGCGAGACTGCTTGCGACCGCAGTGCGCCGAGTCCCCACCCCTCCCCCGCGGGCCGGCGACCGGTGCCGTCATCAGAAATCGGAGATTTCTGATTGGCAGACGAGAGCTTCGCTCTCGTCGACGGCCGCGCGGCGTCCACCGCTACCGCACCGCCGCGGCGGTCGGCGCGCGACGAGAGCCCCTCCGTGGGCGAACGAGCGCGCGAGGTCCTCGTGAGTGAACCGAGCGAGGGCACGAGGGAGTTCCGCTCCCTCGGAGGACGAGTGACTGAGCGGTAGCGAAGGAACGAGTCGGCCGGGGAGGATTGAGGGCTGTGCGGTGCGGTTACAAGTGGTCTACGATCGACCTGCTGTTGCTGTCGGAACACCCATCGAAGGAAAACACCCCGAACCTGTTGCTGTCGGAACCTCCTCAACGGGAACGTCTAAGCCAACTCCCACTCGCCCGCTTCGTCGACCTCCCGCAGCAGCCCGCGTTCGGTCAGCTGCTCCAGCCCGTCCTCGACGGCGGCCGTGTCGGCGTCGACCGCCTCCGCGATCGCCCGGAGCGACCCGTCGGTCGTGACGACCGCCGACAGCACCGCGGCGTAGAACCGCGAGTCCGCCTCGGCGCCGATGTGACCGTTGAGCCGGTCGAGCACCTCGTTCAGCCGGCCGTCGACCCAGCGCTGGGCCAGCGAGAGCTCGCGTTCGAGGCTCTGGAGGCGATCGAACTCCTTGGCTAGCCCCTCCAGCCCGTCGCCCTCGGGCCGGTCGTCGATGTCGATATCCAGATGCGAGCAGCGACCGGTCATGTCGAGGCCGCGGCTGGCGGGGTAGGCGCTCTTGGCGCCGAAGCTGTGCGGCGAGACGCTCACCTCCAGCCGGACCGCGCGGGCGATGTGGAAGTACTTCCGCCGCTGGTCGTCGGTGTGGCTCTCGACCAGCCCGGCCTCCTCCAGCTTCCGCAGGTGGTCGATGACGGCTTTCGGGCTCACGCCGAGGTACTCGCTGATCTCCGTGACGTAACAGGACTTATGCGAGAGCAACCGCAGGATGCGCCGGCGGTTCTCGTTGCCCAGGAGGTTCAGCAGTACCGCCGAGTCCATACTCGGGTTTGGCGGCAGGGAGCAAAAAGGCTGTCTCACTCGGGGACGGTCCCGATCCCGGCGACGGCGCCCGTTTTCCGGCCCGACGGCGCCCCGAACCCACCCCCCGGCTACGACGCCGTCTCCACGTCAGCCTCGATCGCCGCGTCGATCCGCGACCGAACGCTCGCCGTTCGACGGGTCACGAACGACGCCAGTTCGCCCGGGAGTCCCTCACCCTCGACGGACTCGTCGACGGTGGAGAGCCGCGTCCGGAGCGACTCCAGCCGACGGTCGGCGTCGTCCGGGCGGTCGTCGCGAGCGGCCGCCCGGGCGGCGACGGCGACCAGAACTGCGGCGTCGACGCGCCGAACGATGCCGGCGACACCGCCCCCGGGTCCGCCGTTGCCCTCGTTCCCGTTGTCATCGGCGTCCGTCTCGTCCGCCTCGTCGAGCAGGCTCTCGACCGCGTCATCGATCCCGTCGACGAGATCTCCGGCGTTCTCCCGTGCGGTCGCGACGACGCTCGCCACCCGCTCGTCGTCGATGTTCTGCCCGGTGGGCACGTCGTCGATATTCTCGTCGTCCCGCAGTGCTGCGGCCTGCAGCCGCGTCTCGACGAGGAACCGGAGCAGGAAATTGGTCAGCGCCGCCTTCCCCGTCTCGATCTCGGGGAGGTCGATCGCCTCGTCGTCGGCGTCGGGGTTGACCCGGCGCGCCCCTCGCCCACCCGAGTCGTCCCGGATCTCGGCGGTGTAGGCGCCTTCGCGGTGGACGTAGATGCCGAACCGCCCGCCCTCCCCCGGCGGGCGGCCGTCGTACACCGTGCCGGCGAAGTCGTCGTCGAGCGCGACTGATTCGAGGGTGGTCCCTTCGGCGCTCTCCCCGCGGATCTTCACGGCGTCCTCGTTGGCGCTCATCGGGATCGCGCCGTCGACCCCGGCGCGAGTCGTACCGCCCTCGTGGGTCAGTTTCTCGCTGTAGGGGGCCATTCCCGCGCCGTTGACGGTGAGTTGGTGCTCACCCTCCTCGGGGTCCTCCACGGCGAGTACGCCCGAGAACGAGGGGACGGCTTCGGGATCGCTCTCCAGCAGTGCGACGGTTTCGATCGAGGGCGTGAGCAGCGCGACGCCGTTGCTCCCCGGGGCGTCGTCGGCACCGGTCGCCTCCCGGACCGCCCCGAGGATGCGGCTCACGTCGCCCCCGGCCTCGATCGGCTCGTAGCGGTCGGCCAGCGCCGCCCGGTGTTGGGGGTCGCTGATGTCGGTCGCCGGGTTGTCGAATCGGGGCTGTTCCCACGGCACGCCGACGGTCGTGATGTGGCCCGAGATCGCGTTCTCGACGAACTCCGGGACGGTGAAGCTGAAGCTCAGCTGCGGGCCGGTGAACGCGTCAATGTGGCGGAGCTCCTCGGCGTCGACCAGCTCGTACCGCGCATCGGCGTCGGCGCTGGCGTCCGCACGGGTGTCCGGGACGAACGCCACGTCGCCCTCGCGTTCCGGGATGTCCGCAGGGGGGCTCGCGAGTTCGCCGTACGAATCGACGGTGAGCTCGTCCGGGACCAGATCCCCGGGGCGGACGTTCGGCAGTCGGTCGTGTTCCGGAAGCCGATCGCCGTCGTACTCCGGGATCGCGTAGGGGAGGATCAGCCCCTCGTCCCGCGGGAGCCCGTACGCGAGCGGGAGCGAGGCTTGACCGGAGATCACCTCGATCGGGTCGTTGCTGATGTCCGGCGCGAGCCCGTCGACGGCGGTGCGCTGGAACGTCGTCGGCCGGGCGTTCACCCCGAGCGTACTGGAGTGGGAGCCGACCTCGCTGATGATCGACGCGCGCCTCACGTCGGGGTCGAGGTGCTCGTTGTTCGGCACCTTCCGGGAGTGTGCCGAGGCGACGAACAGCACCGGCTCGCCCGTGTCAACGGACGCCGACTGGTCGGTGCCGGTGGTCGTCGATCCCTCGGTGTCCGAGATAGTCGCCGTGCCGTCCGCCGACCGGTCGACGAACACGTGCAACACCTCCCAGTCGTGCCAGTGGAAGTTGGTCGAGAACTGGTCGAACGCGGAGTAGATCCAGAACTGCACGCAGGACAGCGACGAGTCGGGGTAGTCGATGGCGTGGTAGAACACCGTCGGGTGGGGGTAGTCCGCCTCGCGACCGTCTTCGGTGTAGCCGTCGAGCGCGTCGAACCCGTCGACGATCGTCTCGCCGTCGCGCTCGGTCGCGTACTCGCGGGGGTCCGTGGCGGGCCACTGCTCGCGCGCGCCGTAGTACAGCGTCGGCGCGTGAGCCTCGGCCAGCCGGTGTGACTCCTCGGCCCCGATCGCGTCGGTGTCGGCCGGTTGCCCGCCGGAGAACATGTACGCGCCGCCCGCCGCCGCACCGCTGCCGGCGAAGAGCGCGAGCAGGCGGCGTCTGCCGAGCGCGTCCAGATCCATCGGTCGTTGATGCCGGTTCTCCGCGAACGGGTATGGGTCTGTCGGCCCACCGAAGGCGTGATACGCCGGCCAGCCCACCGCTCCCGCATGGACGCAGCACTCGTCGTTCTCGACGGCTGGGGGCTCGCCCCGGACGATCAGACCGGCCGGGACGCAGTCGGCGCGGCGGCGACGCCGAACTTCGACGCGCTCCGGGAAGCGGGGGCGTTCGGGACGATGACCGCCCACGGACGCCGGGTCGGGCTCCCCGAGGGACAGATGGGCAACAGCGAAGTCGGGCACACCCACCTCGGCGCCGGCCGCGTCGTCAAGCAGCCGTACACCCGGATCAACGACGCCATCGCAGCGGACGAACTCGACGACATCGACGCCATTAGCGACGCGTTCGCGTACGCCGCCGACCACGACGGCCGGGTCCACTTCGTGGGGCTGGTCAGCGACGGCGGCGTCCACTCCGACCAGGCGCACCTCCACGCGCTGATCGAACTCGCGGCCGAACGCGGCGTCGACGCCGTCACCCACGCGTTCACCGACGGGCGGGACACGGCACCGAGAAGCGGCGTCGAGTACCTCACCGAACTCCAAGAGGTCATCGGCGAGCACGAAACCGGCCACGTCGCCACCGTCACGGGCCGGTACTACGCGATGGACCGCGACCACAACTGGGAGCGAACCCGGGAGACGTACGACGCGATCGTAAATCGAAAGGCGCGATACGAAACCGACTCTGCGGTCGCCGCAGTCGAGGAGAGCTACGAGCGCGACGAGACGGACGAGTTCGTCGAGCCGACGCTGATCGCGGGCCGTCCAGCACTAGCGGACGGCGATTCGGTGATCGCGTTCAACTTCCGGGCCGACCGAACTCGGCAGCTCTGTCGGCTGCTCGGCGGGGTGAACACCGACGGCTGGCCGTTCGCGCTCGATCGCCCCGAGATCCGGCTGACGACGATGACGCGCTACGAGGAGACGTACCCGTTCCCCGTGGCGTTCCCGCCGAACGACCCCGAGCGGACGCTCGGGGAGGTGTGGGCCGAAAACGGGGAGTCCCAGCTCCGGGTCGCCGAGAGCGAGAAGGAGCCCCACGTCACCTACTTCTTCAACGGCGGCCGGGAGTCGCCGTTCGACGGGGAGCGACGCCGCATCGTCGCCTCACCCGACGTTGCCACGTACGACCTCCAGCCCGAGATGTCGGCGGCGGAGGTGACCGACGCCGCGGTCGCGACGATCGCCGACGACGAGCGCCACCCCGATGCGCTGGTGCTCAACTACGCCAACCCGGACATGGTGGGCCACACCGGCGACTTCGACGCCGCGGTCGCAGCGGTGGAGGCGGTGGACCGGGAACTCGGTCGGCTCGCGGACGCGGTCGCGGCGGCGGGCGCACACCTGCTCGTGACTGCCGACCACGGTAACGCAGACGACATGGGAACCCCTGAGTCGCCCCACACCGCTCACACGTTCAACCCCGTCCCGCTGATCTACGTCTCGCCCGAGGGCGACGCCGACGGCCGAACGATCCGCGAGCGGGGCTCGCTACCCGACGTGGCGCCGACGGTCCTCTCGCTGCTGGGGAGAGAGCAGCCCGAGGAGATGACCGGCGAGTCGCTGTTCGAGTAGCTAGCCCGCGTCCGCGCCGGCGAGGTGGCGGTACGCCGGCCCGGCGAGCAGGAGGACGGCGGCGACGCCGGCCGCGAGAATCAACTGCGAGTCGATGACGGCGCCCAACCCCTCCCGGAGCACGCGCTCGATCGACTGCCCGGCGACGATGCCGGCGACGGCCCACGGGAGCTCACCGATCGCGGTCCCCACGAGGAACGCCCGCAAGGGGACACCCGAGAGGCCGACCCCGACCGAGACGGCGTCCGAGGGCGCCGGGAGCAGACGGCTGACGATCACGCCGCGCAGGTCGCCCGTGGCGTCCATCGCTCGCGCGCCCGCGGTTGCGAACCGGCCGCCATCGGCGGATCGTCGGGCGAGCAGGAACGGCGGGACGCTGGTGAGCGCGATCAGCGCCAGCGCGATCGGGAGCCCGCGCAGCCCCCAACCGTAGCCGACGACGACGGCGATCAGCGTGGTCGGCCACGCGAGCAGCGGCCGGACCAGCGCCAGCGCGACGAGCGCGGCGGTAAAGCGCAGGGGGTCCGCGGCCAGCCAGTCCAGCCGGGCGAGCACCCACCGCGGCGAGGTGAGCGCGGCGCCCACCCCGACGGCGAGGAGGACTGCGAGCCCCAGTACCGCACGAGTGCGTCGCTGCACGGCCGTCCTCCTCGCCGGAGGGCGATGGGGCTTGTGGTCGCGAGTGAGAACCACTTTCAGTTACTTCAGTAGCTATTTGAAACGTCGAGCAGTTGTTCCGGCATGGACAGGCGCCGCTATCTGCAGGCCGTCGGCGTCGGCGGCACGCTGGCGCTCGCCGGCTGCACCGCCGGGTCGAGCGAGGGCGACACCGCCGGGTCCGACGGGACGGGGGCGCTCACTCTCGCGACGGCGACGACGGCGTACGACAGCGGGCTGCTCGACGCCGTCGTGCCGGGGTTCGAGGAGTCGTTCGGCGCCTCGGTTCGGACGCTGCCGCGCGGCACCGGCGGCTCGCTGGAGACCGCCCGCAACGGCGACTGCGATCTCGTCGTCGTCCACGCCCGGCCGCTGGAGGATCAGTTCGTTCGGTCGGGTCACGGCCTCAACCGTCGCAGGCTGATGGTCAACGACTTCCTGCTCGTCGGCCCGCCCGACGATCCTGCGGGCGTCGCGGGGAGCGACCCATCCACCGCCTTTCGCGCGATCGCCGACGCCGAAGCCGCGTTCGTCTCCCGGGGTGACCGCTCGGGCACCCACATCCGCGAGCAGCGCATCTGGGAGGCGGCGGCCGTCGACCCCGGCGGCGACTGGTACCGCGAGACCGGGCAGGGGATGGGCGACACGCTCGCCGTCGCCGAGGGAATGAGCGCGTACACGCTGACCGACCGCGGCACGTTCCTCACGGTGCGCGAGGGGTCGCTGACGGCCCACGTCGATCGAGGGATCGACGACCCGCCGGCGCTGCTGCGCAACGAGTACGCCGCCATCCCCACGAACCCGGCCCGCCACGACGTGGCGTACACGCTGGCGATGGCGTTCGTCGGCCACCTGACCGGGCCCGCGCGCTCGACGATCGGCGAGTTCCGCGTCGACGGCGAGCGGGCCTTCCGGCCGCTCGGAGCGCGGGAAACGCCGAAGTTCGGGCAGTACGTGCCGAGCGACTGGGCTCGGTGATCGTCCCCGGACCGAGAGACACACAAGGCCTCGTCGCCCACAGCCGGCAATGAGCGAGATCGACGTGGAGCCGGTCGACGCCGTCGAGGACGAGGAGTCCGTCGACGTGGCGTCGGCCAGCCACGACGCCCCCGAAACGCTCGACGTGGAAACTGCCCTCCCCGAGACTGTCGACGCGCCGGAGTACGTCCTCTACGGCGGGAAAGGCGGTGTCGGGAAGACTACCTGCGCCGCGGCGACGGCGCTTGCCTCCGCCGCAGCCGGGACGAAGACGCTCGTCGTGTCGACGGACCCCGCACACTCGCTGTCGGACACGCTCGACACCGACATCCCGGCCCACCCGAGCCGGCTCCGGGAGGACGTGCCGCTGTGGGGCGTCGAGATCGACCCCGACGCCGCGATGGAGGAGGGCTTCTTCGCCGCCCAGCAGGAGGAAGGCCCAGTCGGCGACCTCGCGGGGATGCTCGGCGACGGCGCGGGGATGGAGTCGCTGCTCGGCGGCACGATGCCCGGCGCCGACGAGGCCGCGGCGATGCAGAAGCTAATCGAGCACATGGACGACCCGCGGTTCGACCGCGTCGTCGTCGATACGGCGCCGACGGGGCACACGCTGCGGCTGCTCCAGCTCCCCGAGATGCTCGACACGATGGTCGGGCGAATGGTGAAGCTCCGCCAGCAGTTCTCCGGGATGATGGACGGCATCAAGGGCGTGTTCGGCGGCGACGACGAGGAAGGGGCGGGCAGGCAGGACCTCGACGAGCTCAAGGAGCGAATCGAACGCCTGCGCACGCTGCTTCGGGATCCCGAACGGACGGACTTCCGGGTGGTGATGGTGCCCGAGACGATGAGCGTCACCGAATCCGAACGCCTCGTCGAGCGCCTGGACGAGTTCGACATCCCGGTCAGCACGCTCGTGGTCAACCGCGTGATGGAGGATCCCGCCGACGTGGCGGATCTCGACGACGTCGACGACGGCTGGATCGTCACGCCCAATCTCGAGGAGTGTGAGTTCTGCCAGCGCCGGTGGTCGGTGCAACAGGACGCGCTGGGGCGAGCAAGCGACCTGTACCGCGGCCGCGACGTGAAGCGCGTGCCGCTGCTGGCCGACGACGTACGTGGGGAAGCTGCGTTGCGTGTGGTTGCGGCGTGTCTGGACTGATTAGTGGGTGAACAGTGTGGTTTCTAGATTTTCCGTGATCGAGTAGCCGGCTGCTACCGCGACGGCAACGGCATCTCGATGCTTGGCCACTTGTGACCGCGAGGTGCCGAGCACGAGGCCCATCATCAGAAATCGAAGATTTCTGATTGGCAGACGAGAATCGGAGATTCTCGTCAACGGCACAGCGCCGAGTCCCCACCCCTCCCCCCGCGCTCGCCGACCGCTGGCGAGCGCGAGGCGTCCACCGCCACCGCACCGCGGTGGCTGTCGGCGCGAAGCGTTCGCGTCGACGGACGCGAACCGAGCGCGAGGGACGACCGACTGAGCGAAGCGAAGGAGGGAGTCGGCTGGGGAGGGTCGAGGGCTGTGCGGGCGGTGCGGTCACAAGGTGCCAACGATCAAGCTGCTGTTGCTGTTCGCGGTTGCGGCTGCTTCCAAGAGAGCGACGGTGAGAACGATCCGCTGCATCACATACGCGCCACGAAAATCGAGAGAACTTCGCACCCGAACTCCGCTTAATCGAACCGCTTCCGCGCGAACCGCATCCCCAGATCGACCACCGAGTCCGGGACGAACCGGCTCTTCACCAACAGCGTCGCGAACGTCCCCACGGGCATCCGCGCGGGCGGGTCCGTGAGGTTCGCGGCGTCGACGATCGTCGTCGCGACGGCCTCGGGTTCGACCGCGCCGGGGCCGTCGCCGCCGAGCACCTGCGTGTCCTCAAACGCCGACCAGAACCACTCGTAGGCGCCGGTCCGTTCGGCCGCGTCGCTCTCCTCACTCGCGCGGTCGGTGAAGTTCGTCCGGACCGGGCCGGGCTCGATCAGCACCGCGTCGATGCCGTGGCCCTCGACCTCCCAGCGCAGCGAGTCGGTCATCGCCTCCAGCGCGAACTTCGAGCCCGAGTAGGCGCCGCCGCCGGGCATCGACACCCGCCCGGCCACCGAGGAGAGGTTCACGATCGTCCCCGCGCCAGCCTCGCGCATGTGCGGGAGCACCGCCCGCGTGAGCCGGTGGGGGCCGTAGACGTTCACCGCGAACTGGTCCTCGACGGCCTCCACGGGCAGTTCCTCGGTCGGGCCGAACTGGGCGTAGCCGGCGTTGTTGACCAGACAGTCGATCCGGTCCTCGTTGCGGAGGATCCGGTTCACGACGTTGCGCACGTCGCTGTCGTCGGTCACGTCGAGCTCGTCGACCACGCAGTTCTCGTGGGCCTCGAGATCGGCGATATCGTCGGTGTCCCGCGCGGTCGCGTACACCGTCCACCCGTCGTCGAGAAACGCCTCGGCGGTGGCGCGGCCGATGCCGGACGAACAGCCAGTGATCAGCACCGTCTCCGGTCGCATGGCTGGAGGCTGGGCGGGCCGAGGGTTAAGTGTGCGCAAAGGGAGCCGGTCGGCGCGGCACGAGGAGCCGCGCCGGACAGAGGGCAGCGCGAGCTACTCGTGCTCTGCCTTCACGTCGTCGGCGTAGCGATCCGCGAGCCGGGTCGGCTCGGGGAGCTTGTACCCCGCACACAGCGCGTCCACCAACTCGACCGTCGTCGACGCCGAGACGCGGTGGCCCGGCGAGACGTACAGGGGGTTGATCGACTGATTCCGATCCCACTGTCGGGACTGGTAAGCGTGGCCGATCGTGGTGCCCGCGTGCGCCTCGACATCCTGCTCGCGGGTCGTTTCACTCCCCGCTCGCTTCTCCGTGGTCTCCCGTCGGTCGACCACGCTGTCGTCGGCCTCGATCGGGGTCGACCAGCCCGCGGGACGGTCATCGACGGGCTCGGCGGGCGTCCCACAGAGGAGGTTCTTCGCGACGCCGATACTGGGCAGGCCGAGCGCGACACCGACGTGGGTCGCGATCCCGGCCTGCCGGAAGTGGATCCGGCCGGAGCCGTCGAACACCGCGAGGTCGGGGTCGACGGCGAGCGCTTCGAACGCCGCGAGGATCGGCCCGCCCTCGCGGAACGCGAGCAGGCCCGGGATATAGGGGATCGACAGCGGCGTCACCGCGTGGGTCCGCTCGATCACGGCACCGTCCTGCACCGCGACGATCGCCGACACCGCGCGCTCCTCGAGGAACGACTGGTCGACCCCAACGATCACCGGCGCGTCGCTGCTGCCGAGCCGCTCGTTACCGGTGCTGTCGGCCTCGACTGGCCCGTCCACACCGACAGTCGCGGGATCGAACGGGAGGTCGTCGGCGAAGACGGCTGCATCGGCGATCTCGCGCTGGAGCGCCTCCATCTCCTCACGGGAGAGCGCCGGGTCGGGGCGAAACTCGGGTCGGTCGAGTACCACGGCTCAGAACCGTCCGCCGCCGCGGCCGGGGCCGCCCGGTCCACGGCCGCCGCCGAACTGGAGCTGTCTCGGCGGCTCGACCTGGTCCTGGACGTACAGCCCGTAGGCCAGCCCGATCGCGAGCCCGGCGAGGTGGGCCCAGTGGGCGATCCCGGCGCCGCCGGCGATCTGCCCGAACCCTTGGAGCAGGCTGAGCGCGGCGAAGCCGATGGTGAGCGCCCAGATCGGCACCGGGAGGAAGAACCAGAGGTAGACGGTCAGCCCCGGGTTCAAGATGGTGAGCACGCCCATGATCGCCAGCAGCGCCCCGCTGGCGCCGACGACCGAGGTCGGGATGCCGGGGGAGAGCGCGATGCTCGCCCCGATCTGTGCGAGCCCGGCGACCGCCCCCGAGACGAGGAACAGCCCGACGAAGCGCTTGGTGCCGATGCGGCGCTCGACCACCTGGCCGAAGAAGAAGATCCCGATGCTGTTGGCCGCGATGTGGACGATGCCGCCGTGGGCGAACACCGACGTGACCCACGTCCAGACGTACTCGGGGTGTTCGGACTGGAGCCAGAACAGCGTCGGCTCCAGCGTCGGCGCGAAGACGCGGAGCGCGAGCTGGATCACCCACGCCACCCACATCAACAGCAGGAACACGAACGTCGCGTTGTTCTGTACGTAGCTCCGCCAGAGCGAGCGCGCACGGCGTCGGAGGCCGGCGCGGCTTCCCCCGCTCCTGCCGGCGTCGCGCTCCTCGGCCTGATCGAACACGCCGACGGGGTCGTCCCACTCCAGCCCCGGACAGTCGTGGTTCTCCGGGAGTCGATGCTCCGCACAGAACGAGCCGCCACACCGGCGACACTCGTAGGGCATGTTCTCTTGCTTCCCACACTCGTCACACGTCGCCATTACGCCGAGGTTGGCGGGCACGGCTAATAGGTCTGGGGCTCTCGGCTACAGGTGCTTGCGGAGGTAGCGGTACGGCGCGAACAGCGCCTCGCTGAGGCGGCCACGGTAGCCGCCGGCCGCGGCAGTCGCGTAGACGATCACCGGCACGCCCTGCTCCTCGGCCAGCGACACCGCGCGGTCGGTCGTGGAGCCGAACACCCACTGGCGCAGGAACCGGGTTCGGGTCGCGCCGATTATCAGCGTTGCGTCGCGCTCGGCGGCCTGCTCGACCAGTGTCGCCGCGATGTTCTCGCCGGCGAGATTGTGGACGTGGACGTCCTCGTCGTCGTCGAACACCGCGAGCGTCGGCTCGACGTCCTCCGCGATCCCGCTCTCGCCCTCCGGCTCGACGCTCACGACGTCGATGCGGCTCCCCACGTCGCCCAGCCGTTCGGCCAGGTCGAGCAGCGCGTTGTGGTGCGGGCCGCCGCCGGCGCCGATAGTGACCCGCGAGAGGTCGTCGGGCTGCTCCCCGCCCCCGACGAACAGCGTGTCACACGGCGCCTCGTACTCCACCTGCTCGGTGATGTGGGGGTGCTCCTCGGGGATCCCCATCAGGATGCGGTCGACCTCGTCGTCGCGGGCGGTCTGAAGGATATCGAATGCCACGTCCCGGGAGACGTGCCCCTCCGCGAGCAGGTCAGCCGACACCTCGTCCTCGATCGCTGCGAGCTCGGACTCCAGCTTCCGCATGCGCTCCTCGGCCGTGTCCAGAAACGCCGTCGAGTCGGCCTGATCCGGCACGTCGACGGTGTTGAGCACCTTCACGACCGGCGCCCCGTCGTACAGTTCGCCGATGCGCGAAGCCAACCGCGCGTGGTCGACCGCGCGCTCGAGGCGGTTCACCGGCACCAGCACCGTGAAGCGGTCGTCGACGCTCGGGAGCGTCCGGCCCCCGCCGGCGTCGCCGACGGAGCTGATCACCTGGCGTTCACCCGCGGCCTCGTGGACCAGCTCCTCGGCCTCGGGCGCGCCGCCCCAGAAGACGTAGGCGCCGACGACCGTCAGCGTTAGCGCGACCCCGATAATCACGCCGAGGGTCGGCAGCTTGTACACCAGCGCGACGTTGGCGATCACCCCCAGGATCGGGAGGTAGGGAACGAGCGGCATCTCGAAGCCGCGGGTGAGATCGGGCTTGTTCCGCCGGGAGTAGATCAGTGCGATGTTCACCACCGACAGCGGCACGAGGAGATTGAACGTCGCGAACCCTGTCAGTGGGTTGAGACCGAGCGTCGGGACCACGTCGACGCTGCCGAGCAGGCCGTGGTGGCCAAACAGCGTGATGAACACGAAGATCAGCCCCGCGATCACCGCGGTCGCGGCGCTCACCGAGAAGAACGGCGTCCCGTAGTCGGGATGGATCCGGGAGAGCTTTCGGGGGGCGTCGCCCTGCCGGCCCATCAGCGAGCCGATTCCGGAGGCCGCAAGGATCGACGCGTTCGACGCCGATACCATCGAGAACACGGCGCCCGCGACGATCAGTAGCTGCCCGAACGGACCGAGGAACGCGGCGGCGACTTTCCCCATCGCGGTCTCGCCAGCCTGTAGCACCTCGCCGCGTGGCTGGCCGGCGATGGTTTCCGGCGTGTTCACCATCGCGACGATGACGAACGTGTAGAGCACAGTGACCGTGACGATCGAGGCCGCGATCGCTTTCGGCACCGTGTTCTTCGGGTCGATGATCTCGCCCGCCGAGGCCGCGATGGCGGAGAAGCCGAAGAAGGTGATGAACGCCAGCGCGGCCACCGAGAGGATGTCGGTGGACTGCCCGATCACGCTGCCGAAGCTGCCGGTGAACGTCGCGGTCGCTTGCCCGGGGCCGGCGAAGTTGATCGCGCCGCCGATGAACACGAACAGGACCGCCACCTTCGCCGCCGTGACGATCACCTGGAACGCGCCGGACTCCTCGGTCCCCCGCGCGTTCAGCGTTCCCAGCAGGAGTGCGGCAGTGATCCCGACCGTCCCGTGGGGGAGCACCGACCCGACCGACTCGGGGAGGATGAACAGGAAGAACCACTCGTCCATCGTCGCGAGGTAGAAGGCGGTCGTTCCCGTGTACCCCAGAAACAGCGACGCGCCGATGGCGTAGGTCAGCAGGTCCCGCTCCTCGAACGTGCGGGAGGTGAACAGGTAGCCGCCGCCGTTCTCGGAGTAGATCGACGCGAACTCCGAGTACGCCGCGGCGGTGATGCTCGCGACCAGTGCCGCGATGACGAAGGAGATGACCGCGCTGGAGCCGATCCGGTAGACGGCGGTCCCGGACAGCGAGAAAATCCCCGCTGCGATCATCGTGCCCAGCCCCAGCGCGAACGCGACGCGGAAGCCGAGGGTACGAGTTCGTTCTACCACGTTAGACCACCCATCGCCGTCACGCGGGCGGCGGTATGACCCACATGGCGTGGTGTCACAGACATACCCCGACACTGTAACAGGTACGAGAAAAAATCCTCCGGGTGACGGACGCTGTGTGGGCTGTCTGACCTTTTGTCGGTTGCCGCCGTCGTCCTTCCCGGTTCCTCGCCCTCACCTGCCGGGTCGGGCCGGGCGAGGGCCCGACGACGTTACTGGTACTCGGTGACCGTCATCGTGTAGCTCCCCGAACCGCTGTAGGAGTCCACGTCGACCTGGAGCTCCGTGGCGTCGTCGGGGGCGTCGATCACGATCGTCTCCTGACTGTCGGCGGTGTAGGAGCCGTAGTCGTAGTCGCTCGGCGTCGCGTTCGCGGTGGTGCCGGTGTTGGCGTAGAGGTCGAAGTCGGCGTCAGCGGGGCCGTCGAGTTCGATCACGACCTGCGAGGGGCTACTGTAGTTCCACGCGTAGCTGTAGTCGTCGTAGTCCCAGTAGCCCGAGAGGCTACCGCTGACCGACGACGACGTGGAGTCGCCGCCGTCGCCGCCGTCGCCGCCGTCCCCGCCGCCGCTACCGGGCTCGGTGGTAACTGCTGCCGCGGCGTCGACCTGCCCGCTCCCCTGCTCGTCGCTGGAGAGCCCGATGTCGGCGGCCGTATTCTTGAGGTGGCTCCGGAGGTCACTGTTCGAGAGCGAGTTCCACTGGGCCAGCGTGAGGCCGGCGACGCCGGAGACCACCGGCGTCGCCATCGAGGTGCCCGAAAGCTGCTCGTACCCGCCGCGGGTCTCCGTCGTCGTCGAGAGCACGTCGACGCCCGGGGCGGCGAGTTCGACCGAACTGCCGTACTGGGAGAACGACGCGAGGTTCTCGCCGTCGTCGACCGCCGAGACCGCGAGACACTCGGAGTACGCCGCGGGGTAGGAGACCGACGAGGAGCCGTTGTTCCCCGCCGCCGCGGTCACGAGCGCGCCGTTGTTCGTGGCGTAGCTCACCGCGTTCTTCATCGTCTCCGTGTAGCCGCCACCGCCGAGGCTGAGGTTGATCACGTCGGCGCCCTGATCGGCGGCCCACTGGATCGCGTCGGCGATGTCAGCGGTGGAGCCGCTGCCGTTCTCGTCCAGCGCGCGGCCGTTGATCAGCGTGGAGTTCCCCTGCCCGGCGACGCCGGTGCCGTTGTCGACGACCGCCGCCGCACAGCCGGAGACGTGGGTCGCGTGGTACTCGCTCTGGGCGTCGTCCGGCGCCGGATCACCGTCGCTATCCACGAAGTCCTGTCCCGGGTCGCTGGCGTAGTTGCCCGCGAGGTCCGGGTGGTCGTACTGTGCGCCCGTGTCGACGACGGCGATCGTCACGTCCGAACTCCCGAACGTCGTGTCCCACGCCGTCGGCGCGTTCACCTGCTGGGGCGCGTACTGGTCGCCGAACTGCGGATCGTTCGGCGTCGCCAGCGCCTCGTGGGTGGCGTTCTTCTCGGCGTACTTGATGTGGTCTTTCTTCGTGATGGCCTCGATGAAGTTCTCTCGGGCCTTATCGGCGGCCGTGCTCGGGAACTTCACCGCGACGTAGTGCAGCGTGTCGTTGCTGTGGACGACCTCGGCGTTGCCCGGCACGTAGTTCGCGACGGTGCTCGTGATGTCGTCGGCCGTCGCGGAGACGCCGACGAGGATCTCCTCCTTCTTCGGCCCGGCGCCGCGGCCCGGGGTCGCGGTGCTCACGCCCGCAAAGGCCGCAGTGGCGCCCAGCGCGCCGATACCTTTCAGAACGCTCCGTCGACCGCGTTGGCTGCTGTCACCGTCTGACATGGTGTGCCATCACAACGGAAGATCGAACTTATATTTCTATCGAAAAAGTCCGAATATTTCTTGTTAGCTCGTTAATTATTCTTAGAAACGGTTTCTATCATCAGTTCGCACGACGATCGACGAGTCCCGGAAGCGATATCCCGGGGCGGGCGCAGGCAGATGTATGGACTGGGTGCGGCGGCTGTTCGGCGAGCAGCGAGAGGGGGTTGCGCTGTTCGTCGACGGGCCGAACGTGTTACGCGACGAGTTCGACGTGGATCTGGACGACGTGCGTGCGGCCGCGGCCGCCTCGAGCCGGGTCGTGTCGGCGCGGCTCTACCTGAACGAGCAGGCGCCGGGCAGTCTGATCCGGGCGGCGGAGGCTCACGGGTTCGAGGTGATCACGACCAGCGGCGACGTCGACGTGAAACTCGCCGTCGACGTGGCCGAGTTCGTGCTCCGGAACGGTGTCGAGACCGTCGCGATCGCCTCACGGGACACGGACTTCAAGCCCGCGCTGGAGCTGGCCGGGCGGGAAGGCGTGCGGACGCTGGCGATCGCGCCGGGGAGCTACGGGCGCTCGGACGCGCTGCGGTCGGCGGCCGACGAGAGTGTGACGCTGGAGGAGTAGGCCGGTTCGGGGGTGTCCGGCCCGAAGCGGGGGTACTCACAGTCTTTTCGACCGGCGGTTCGTGGAGGTGGGAAGCGAGCCCCGCTAGTCGGAGTCGTCACGGCTCGGGGACTCACCGAGCTGTTTCGCCGCGTAGAAGCCGACTGCATACATCCCGAAGGCGAACGGCCCGACGGCGAAGATCCCGATCGAGAAGATTCCGACCGAGAACACCCCGACCGAGAACACCCCGACCGAGAAGATACCGGCGGACAACACGCCGAGACTGAAGTTGCCCGCGGCGAGGAACCCGAACGCCGATTGCCCGGCGGCTAACAGTTCGTACCCCGCGATCGTTTCGACGCCCGCCAGCGTCAGTACCAGCACGATCGCCAACAGGCCGATCGCCACGTACCCACCGGAATCCTGCCAATCGAGGTCCATACGGGAGAAGCCGGCGGATACTACATTAATGTTCGTTATGGTTTCTAGTCGCTGGGAACCGCTCACCGACGCCGCCCCGACGAACCGCTCCGATACGCCTTTCTCAGTCCCCCACCCAGCCACAGCCGTGACCGAGAACGCAGAGCGCCGACTCGCCCGCCGGATCGCCGGCGAAGTGGTGATCTCCGACGACCCGGGCGCGACGCTGCGGAAGTGGCGCACCGACTTCGAGGTGTCCCAGACGGCGCTGGCCGAGGAGCTCGGCGTCTCCTCGTCGGTCGTCTCGGACTACGAGAGCGGCCGCCGGGAGAGCCCCGGGATCGGCGTCGTCCGCCGGCTCGTGGAGGGACTGCTCGCGATCGACGCCGCCCGCGGCGGCGCGCACATCCGCCAGTACGCGCGGGTGGTGACCGCGGGGTTCGAGAGCGACATCGTGCTCGATCTCCGGGAGTACACCCGCGCGGTCCCGATGGCCGAGTTCTACGAGGCCACCGGCGCGACCGAACTCGCCGACGGCGGCGCCGAGCACGTCAACGGCCACACCGTGATCGACAGCATCGAGGCAATCACCCGCCTCTCCAGCGAGGAGTTCTACCGCCTCTACGGTGAGTCGACCGATCGTGCGCTCGTGTTCACCGAGGTGACCCGCGGCGAGTCGCCGCTGGTGGCGCTGCGCGTGCTGACGCCGACGCCCAACGCGGTCGTGCTCCACGGGATCGAGCCCGAGGACGTGTGGGACCACGCGCCCACGCTCGCAAAGCGGGACGGGTTCTCGCTCGCGGCGTCGACGAAGGATCTCGACGAGATGCTGGCGGACCTGCGGGCGCTCCCGTGAGTAGCCGACCCGCGAAAACGCGGGCTTAAACCGCTCGAACGGGAACCACGGGTATGAGCGATTCAGCCGAGCGCGTCCCCCTCACCTGTCCGTCCTGCTCGCCCCACGAGCAGACGGTCCACGAGGTGCTGTCGCCGGGCGGGCAGTCGACGGTTCGCTGTACGGAGTGTGGCCACGTCCACAAGCAGACGATCGAGACCCCCGACGAGATCACTGTCGACGTGGTGGTCTCACAGGACGGCGACTCGTACAAGACCACCCTCGATGCCGAGAGCGAGGAGTCGGTCGAGGCCGGCGACGAGTTCGTCGTCGAGACCGAGGCGGCGATCCAGCAGGTCGAGGTCACGAGCATCGAGGTCGGCCCCGAGCGCCGCACCGAACACGCCGAGATGGACGAGGTCGAGACCGTCTGGACCCGCGTCGTCGACAACGTCGGCGTCAACGTCACCATCCACCCCAAAGAGGGCGACGGGCGCAACGAGCAGTCCCGCAGCACCAAGGTGTTCCTCCCGGGCGACTTCGAGTTCGTCGTCGGCGAGAGCCACGAGCTCGGCGACGACGAGTTCACGGTCGACAGCCTCCAGCTCCGTGACGCGATCGCGGACGACTACCGACACAAGAAGCTCGACCACGAGGGCGACCTCGCGTTCGCGAAGGACATCAAGCGCGTCTTCGGCCGCGACGAGCGGACCAGCGCCTGGTCGGCCTGGTAGCGGAAGCGATTTCTCCGATCGGTCCCCCCGTTTCTCCTCATGAGCGACTATGCGACGACCGACGATCCGGCGGCACGCTTCGCGACGACCGCCCAGCAGTACGCCGTCTATCGTCCGGAGTACGACGACAAAGCCATCGACGCCCTGCGCGAGCGGTTCCTCGACGGCACCGGCCGGCTGCTCGACCTCGGCTGTGGTACCGGCCGCCTCGGCGTCACGCTGGCGCCCCACGTCGAGGAAGTCGTCGGCGTCGACCCGAACGAGGCGATGCTCGACCACGCCCGCGAACGCGCGAGCGTCGTCGGCGCCGAGAACACCGAGTGGCGGGTCGGCAGCGACGCCGACCTGCCGGCGATGGCCGACGAGTTCGACCCGCTCCGACTGACCGTGATGGGCCGGTCGTTCCACTGGATGAACCAGGGGCGGACGCTCGACACGCTGTACGACATCACCGAAGCCGGTGGCGGCGTCGCGCTGCTGAGCGACACCGAGTGGCTGGCCCGCGGCACCGCCGACTGGCAGGACGCGGTGTACGAGGTCCTCACCGAGTACCTCGACGATCCGCCCGAACGCACTGGCCCCGTCGAGTACGACGAGTCGTGGGCCGATCTGCTCGACGAGCACGGCTTCAGCGCCGAGAAATGCGTGTTCGACGTCGAACGCGAGTGGGACGCCGACGGCGTGGTCGGCTACCTGCTCTCGCTTTCCTTCTGCTCGCCCGCCGTCCTCGGCGACGACCGCGAGCGCTTCGAGAGTGCGGTCCGGGAGCGACTGACCGAGTTCGACGAGCCGTACGAGGAGGATGCGACAGTCGACGTGATCGCTGGCGAACGGTAGATCCGAACGCCGGCGGAGGGATTACTCTCGTCCGAGCACTTTCCGCACGCAGGAAGGACCGAACGGCCCCAACTCCCCGCTCTCGAACTGGACGAAGTGACCCGTCGAGATGCTCGCGCCGCAGCGTCGGCAGTCGTAGTCGCCCTCGCGTTCGACTACCCCGCTCTCGAACCGGACGAACGTGCCGCCGGTCCGGGTGCGCAGCCGGCCGTCCTCGCGCTCGATCAGCCCGCGCTTCTCGGCGTCGTCGAGGATCTGCCGGGTGAGCGCGGGGCTGGTGGTGACCGCCTCCAGCCGGTCAATCGTCTCCGCCAGCGAGAGCTCCTCGTCTTCCAGATGGGCGAGCAGTTCGAGGCCGAGCTCGCGTTTCTCCTCGCGGGTCGACACTGGCGGGCGTTCTCGCTCGGGGCGCTTGAGCGTTGTGTGGCGGTGTCGACCCTCTTTCGATATCCCGATATCTAGTTTATCGACCGTTCTCGGTGGCCAGCCGACGGTGGGACCGCCATCGGCGAGAGCCGAACAAAGGCAGCCAAAAGGGTGTTACGCGAAGAACTCCGCTAACCGATCGGCCGCCTCCTCGACCCGCGGCGTCACCAGCGCGAAGCGGAGCCAGTCGTCGTACGCCTCGCCGAACCCCTCACCGGGCATCCCGGCAACGCCGGCCTCGTCGATGAGTCGCTCGACGTTTGCCATGGTTCCGGGGTAGCCGTCGAAGCGGGCCATTACGTAGAACGCGCCGTCGGGGCGGGTGTACTCAGCGCCCGCGGCGTCCAGCGCGTCAGTGAACGTGTCCACGCGCTCGCGAACCAGTTCACGGGCCGCCTCGTAGTAGGCGGCGTCGGCACCCTCCAGTCCGCGCAGGACCGCGTGCTGGCCCGGGCGCGTGGTCGCGACGTTGACCAGCATGTGGCGGGCTTTCGCGTTCTCGGCGAGCCACTCGGGGAAGATGGCGTAGCCGACACGGAAGCCGGTGATCGCCAGCGACTTCGAGAAGCCGGAGGTGACGATCCGACGGTCGGAGTCGATCGTGAGCGCGGACTCGAACGTCCCCGAGAGGTCGAAGTGGTCGTACACCTCGTCGACGACTGCGAGGGCGTCGTGCTCCTCACAGAGTCGGACGATCTCCTCGACCTTCGCGTGGTCGTACACCGCGCCGGTGGGGTTGTTCGGCGTGTTGAGCACCACGAGCGCGGTGTCGTCGCTCATCGCCTCGCGGTAGGCGGCCACGTCGAGGCTGCCGTCGCGGTTGGCGGGGACGAACGTCGGCTCGCCGCCGAGCATCCGCGTCTTCCCGGGGTAGTAGGGGTAGACCGGATCGGTCAACAGCACCTCGTCGCCGAGGTCGCGTTCGAGCGCGGCGGCCATCCCGAGGTAGTTCGCCTCGCCGGTGCCGTTGGTGATCACCACCCGTTCGGGGTCGACGCCGCGGCGTTGGGCGATCTCGGCTTTGAGCTCGGCGGTGCCGTCGCTCGGCGGGTACTGGAAGCGGTCGGGCTCGAACTCGGCGTACTCTTTCAGCCCCTCACGGAGCGCCTCGGGGGGCTCCCAGTCGGGATTGCCGCTGACCATGTCGACCACGTCGTGCTCGGCCTCGCCGACGTAGCCCATCACTTGGAAGAACTTCGGCTCCTCGTACTCCATGCGGAGTGGTGTGGGTGGCGGGGGTATGCCGTTTTCGGAGCAGGTAGTCGGATTTTTGGCTGGGTGGGTCTAGGTCGACGGTGGTGTCCAGGGCTCCGAAGCAGGGGATACCGGGGGGACTACGAACACGACTGCGGAGTTTGGTTTTCAGCCGCAAACATCACCGCGGAGTGAGCATGACCACTTGTGACTGCAACCGCGCCGCACAGCCCACAATCCTCCCCAGCCGACTCGCTCACGTCCGTTCGCTCGTCCTCCGAGAGAGCAAAGCTCTCTCGTGCCCTCGCTCGTTTCACTCGCGAGGACCTCGCGCGCTCGTTCGCCCACGGAGGCGTCGTGCGGGCGACCCACGCGTCGCCCGCACTGCCAGCGGGACCGCCGATCCCGCCCTGCTCACGTCGCGCGCCAACAGCCACGGCGGTGCGGTGGCGGTGGACGCCTCGCGCTTGCCAGCGGTCGGCGAGCGCGGGGGGAGGGGTGGGGACTCGGTGCCGCGCCGGGCCTCGTGCCCGGCGCACTGCGGTCGCAAGTAGTCGACGAACGAGCTGCTGTTGCGGTCGCTGTCCGGGTACTCCCGGACCGAACGGTCGACGGTCGAGACGCTATCGAAGTCGCCGCCTACCCCTCGATCGACTTCGTCAGCCCGTCACGGAGGTCACGGCCGAAGTAGTGCCCCAACACCGATGCGACCGCGCCGCTGCCGGCGCCGATCGCCCCCAGCGCCAGCCCGTACTGCTGGAGCCACTCGACGCCGATCGGAAGGAACACGCCGCTGAACACCTGCGTCACCGCCAGCACCGCCGCGACAGCCGCGCCCGCGACGGCGACTTCGAGGTACTGTTGGTGGGAGCGAACGGCGCCGAGGAGGAACGTCGCCGCGAACACGCCGACGATCCGGCCGACCGTCCCCAGGAACGGAACGAACCCGCCGATCGCGCCGCCGACGGCGACGCCCGCGACGACGACGGCGAGCGCGAGCAGGAACCCGCGGATCGAGAAGACGCGACCGACGCGCCGCCGGACGCTCGCGAGCCGGCCGCCGTCGCTCGACGCCTCCGCCTCGGCGGTCGTCTCGTCGTCGCGTTCGAGGGAGCGCTGCATGGGTCGACGTGGGACGCCCGAGGGCATGGGTCTTGCGCCCGCTCGCAGGTGGATCCGGGGGACTGCCAAGCAACCGAAGACCCGCCCAAAGAAGCAGTTTGAAGTCCGACCGACGGAAAGTTCCGCCCATGAACCCAGGGGACCGTGTCCGCGTCGAACACGACGACGCGACCGACGAGGGCGTCCTGATGCCCACGACCGACGAGGACCATCTCGTGCTCAAGCTCGACGGCGGCTACAACGTCGGGATCAGCCGGGAGGAAGCCGACGTCGAGGTTGTCGAGTCCGGCGTGTACGACATCGAAGAGAGCGAGGCCGGCGGCGAAGCCTCCGAGATCGAGTTCGACGCCGACCTGCCGACGGTTGCGCTGGTCTCGACCGGCGGCACCATCGCCTCCACCGTCGACTACCGCACCGGCGCCGTCACCGCGCGCTTCGACGCCGAGGACGTGCTGCGGGCCGTCCCCGAACTCGCGGGGCGGGCGAACTACCGCGGCCGGGTCGTGGCGGACATCCTGAGCGAGAACATGACCCCCGCGATCTGGCAGGAGCTCGCCGAAGCCGTGAAAGAGGAGATCGAGGCCGGCGCCGACGGCGTGGTCGTGATGCACGGCACCGACACGATGCAGTTCTCCGCGGCCGCGCTGTCGTACATGCTCGACACGCCGGTCCCGATCGTGTTCACCGGCAGCCAGCGCTCGGCGGACCGGCCCTCCTCGGACAACGTGATGAACGCGGTCTGTGCCGTCGAGGCGGCGACCGCCGACGCCGCCGAGGTGATGGTCTGCATGCACGCCACCCCTTCCGACGACGACTGCGCGCTCCACCGCGGCACGCGCGTCCGGAAGAACCACACCTCCCGCCGTGACGCCTTCGAGACCGTCGGCGGCGAGCCGCTCGGCACCGTCGACTACGAGAGAGCGAAAGACGGGCAGGGCGACGCTGCCGGCGTCTCCTTCCACGACGACTACACCGCCCGCGGAGAGGGGGAGCTCGCGATCCACTCCGAGCTCGCGACCGACGTGGAGCTCGTCAAGCCGACGCCGGGGATGGATCCGGCGGCGTGGGACTACCTCGACGGGAAGGACGGCGTGATCGTCGAGGGGACCGGGCTCGGCCACGTCCACACCGACATCATCCCGCGGCTCGAAGAACTGGTCGAGGACGGCACGACCGTCGCGATGACCTCCCAGTGTCTCGAGGGGCGGGTCTGTGACCGCGTGTACGACACCGGGCGGGACCTGCTCGACGCCGGCGTCGTGGAGTCGGGCGACACGCTCCCCGGCACCGCGAAGGTGAAGCTGATGTGGGCGCTCGCGAACACGAACAACCCCGCGGACGCGATGGGCCGGGATCTGGAAGGCGAGCTCACCGAGGAGTCACAGCCCTGGACGTGACTGGGGGAATCGACTACGCCGACGACGACGAGATCGTGGTCCGGGAAGCGGTCCCCGGCGACTACCCCGCAGTCGCCGCGTTCACCGCCGACACGTGGGAGAGCGGCGACTACATCCCCGACGCGTTCCCGCGGTGGATGGAGTCCGACGACCCGGACACGCGAACCTTCGTCGCCGTCGACACGACCGCGTCGCCGCCGGCGCCCGAGGACGTGGATGCCGTCGACCCCGACGACGTCGACGAGGTAGCCGACGACCGCGCAGTGGGAATCTGTCAGGCGGTCGGGCTCAGCGAACACGAAGGATGGATGCAGGCGATGCGGGTCGATCCCGAGTACCGCGGCCGGGGGCTCTCCCGGGCGCTGAACGACGCCGGCTTCCACTGGCTGTACGAGACGGGCCGACGCGTCGCCCGGAACATGGTCTTTTCGTGGAACACGGGCGGGCTGGGTGCCTCGCGGTTCAACGGTTTCGACCCCGGTACCGAGTTCCGGTGGGTGCAGCCCGACCCGGACCCGGAAGCGACCGCACGGACCGACGCAGCGGGCGAGACCGGCGCCGACCCCGACGCCACGTGGGGGTTCTGGACCGACGCGGGCGCCCGCGACGCGCTCGACGGGCTCGCGCTCGACGACTCGGAATCGTGGGCGCTGTCGGAGCTGACCCGGGACCGACTGCGGCAGGCAGCCGCGGACGATCGCCTGCTCGTCGTCTCGGCGCCCGACGGCGGAGTCGGCGGCTTCGCGTTCCGCGCCCGGACCAGCGAGCGCGAGGACGACGACGGCGAGACCACGGTCCGCGGAGAATACGGCGTGGCAGCGTGGGAAGGACCCGACTCCTGCGACGCGCTGCTGGCGGCGATCAGTCGTGACGCCGCCGCGGTCGGCGCCGACACGACGCGCGTGCTGATTCCCGAATCCGTCGAGTGGGTCAGCGACGCCGCGCTAGCGGGCGTCGACGTGGGCGACGAGCCCGACTTCGTGATGCGGGCGGACCTGACCGAGCGCCACTGGGCGTAGCGCGTCGGTCCGCGATCAGACCGCTACGACCCACGCGCGGTACCCCTCCTCGCGCTCGTACACGTCGCGGAACACCCGGTCCGCGAAGTCCGCGAGGCGGTTGGCGTCCGAGCGGGCGGTGATCCGGACGTTGGTTCCCTCGGCGGTGTCGGGCGACTCCAGTTCGTCGATACGGAACTCCGGGAACTCGTCGACCAGCGCCTTCATGCGGTCGAGTTCGGCGTCGGTCACGTCGAGGTTGAACGTCTTCTCGGCGAACTGAAGCCACGGCTGGGGCTCCTCTTCGTCCCCCTCGTCCTCCCCGTCCGGATCGAACGCGGGCGATTCCGGCGGGGCGGCCTCGATCGTGAGAAACGCGCTGCCGCGGGTGCGGTGGGCGGTGACGGCGTCGGCGAACAGCTTCCGTCGATCGGTCGGCGTATCGGCGTCGAAGCGGGTCATACCGGCTCTCGGGCGGCCGGCGACTAATCAGTCCCGGACCGCGAGGAACGTGTGCCACTCCTCTTCGTCGCTGATCTGCTCGGGCTCGAACCCGGCGTCGGCGAGCTGCCGTTCGAGTGGCGCCTCCCGCCAGAGTGTGAACCGTCGCCCGTCGGCCAGTTCCATCGCGTCCTGCTCGTGGGCCTCCCGTGCCTTCGCAGACAGCAGCAGCGGCCCGCCCGGACGCAGGACGCGAGCAAACTCGCGGAGGGTCGACGCCGCGTCCGAGCGCGGGAGGTGGAGGAACGCGGCGCTGCTCCAGAGGCCGTCTGCGGCGTCGTCCCGGACCGGGAGCCGCCGCATGTCGCCCTGCAGGAAGCGCGCCCGGGACACGTCGTCGCGAGCCGCACGGAGGAACGGCCGGGTGATATCCAGTCCGACCGCATCGAGGCCGGCATCAACGAACGTTGCACTGTCGGCGCCCGGGCCACAGCCGAGATCGAGCACGCGCGGCGGCCGGCCGGCAAGATTCGGGAGCGCGTCGCGGAACGCCTCGCCGTGCAGCGCCGTGAGACTCCACTCGCGGTACTTCTCCACGAACCGCTCGGCGTTGGCGGCGTACGTCTCGACTGTCGGAGCTACGTCGACGTCCTCGTCGTCGATCCGTCGCGGACTGTCGGTCACAGGGCCATCTCGACGGACGGGACCAAAACGCTACCGCGCCGTCGCCAGCCGCTTTCTTCAAGCCTTTATGCTCGGCCCGAGTCCGACTCGATATGGCCGACCACCACATTCTGCTGCTGGGGCCGCCGGGCGCCGGCAAGGGAACGCAGGCGAAGAAGCTCTGTGAGACGTACGACCTCGACCACGTCTCGACGGGCGACGCCCTGCGGGCGAACAAAGACATGGAGACGGAGTACGGCACGCCCCGCAGCTTCATGGAGGCGGGCGAACTCGTCCCCGACGAGGTCGTCAACGAGGTGCTGGCGGCCGCACTCGAGGATGCAGACGGCTACGTCCTCGACGGCTACCCGCGCAACCTCGACCAGGTCGAGTATCTCGACGACGCGACCGAGCTCGACTACGTGTTCTTCCTCGACGTCGACCGGGAGACGCTGGTCGATCGCCTGACGGGCCGGCGGGTCTGTACGGAGTGCGGCGAGAACTACCACGTCGAGTTCGCCCCGCCCGAGGAGGAAGGCGTCTGTGACGCCTGCGGCGGCGACCTCCACCAGCGCGACGACGACGAGGAGGACGTGGTCCGCGAGCGCCTCGAAGTGTACGAGGAGAACACCGAGCCGGTGATCGAACAGTACCGCGACGCCGGCGAGCTCGTCGAAATCGACGGCGAGGGTGCACCCGAGGACGTGTTCGGGCGGCTGACCGACGCGGTCGACGGCGACGACTGAGCCGGCCGGGCGCGGCTTTCTCGCCGCCGCCGTTCTGCAGCGACAAGTAAAAGCTTCATAACGCCTGGTAGCGAAGGCCGAGTCAATGGTACGGACCGAGAAGCGCGTCCGCGAACTCGTCTCGGAGGACCCCGAGATACGGGACGTCCTCGAGACGGTGCTCGACCGCGCCGACGACGGCGAGGTGGGCTGGACGGACGTGAAAGGCGAGATCGAGAGCGGCCAGTGGGGCCGGCTGATCGAGAAGGAGGTGCTCGTCGAGGGCGACACCGGGTTCCGGATCGACGACCCCGACGCCGTCCGTGAGGCGCTCGAGGGTGACGACGACGACCTCACCAGCTCCTCGGTCGACCTCGACGACGTGGAGAGCACGTCCTGGTCGAAGTGGGACAAGCTGGCCGGGGTCGGCACGCTGCTGTTCATGGTCGGGTACGCGTACACCCCGATCCGGAACGCCGTAGGCGAGACGCTGGACCTCGGGCTCGGCCCGCTGCTCGACGTGCTGCCGTTCTACGCGGTCGTGCTGCTGCTGGCGATGACCACCGGCCTCTACTCCACGGTACTGCGCGCGCTCCTGATGGATATGGACAAGATGAGCGCCTACCAGGACCGGATGAAGGACATCCAAGAGCGCCGGAAGGAGGCCAAGGAGCGCGGTGACGACGCCGCGATGCAGGAGATCCAGGAGGAGCAGATGGAGGCCATGGGCGACCAGCTCGGCATGTTCAAAGAGCAGTTCCGCCCGATGGCGTGGATCATGTTCCTCACCATCCCGGTGTTCCTTTGGATGTACTGGGCGATCGGCGCCCGGGGCGCGAGCAGCCACCACGTGCTGACAGAGGTCGTGTTCCCGATCTGGGGCACGCTGGAGTGGACCGAGCCGATGCTCGGGCCGATCCGGCCGTGGATCTTCTGGTACTTCCTCTGCTCGACGGCGTCGATCCAGATCATCCAGAAGGCGCTCAACATCGAGATGACGCCGTCGACCTGACGCGGTCTCGCCACTTTTCTCTCGATCCGTCGCTGCTTCGTCGGGCCATCGTCACGGCTGAACATCGTCGCTCAGTCGCACCACCACCACGGTTGTCCGCCAACGTGGTGTCGCGCCACCACCGCCGGCTTTTTCGACACTCCGCCCCATACTCCGAGCATGGACACAGTTCGCGAGGCGCTCCAAGAGCTCCCAGATGCGGTGTTCGCCGACCTGCTCGAGAGCGAGTCCGCCTACCGGCTCGTGATCGACCTGCCGGGGGCGACAGCCGAGACGACCGATCTGCGGAGCGAGGGGGGTCGGCTCCACGTCGAAGCGCGCCGCGAGAAGGCGTTCGGCGGCGAGTTCGACTACGTCCGGGAGGATCGGCCACTCTTCCTCGACGCCGAGATCCCGCTCCCGCCAGACGCCGGGACCGACGCCGAGGCGTCGATGGAGCGCGGCGTGCTCACCGTCACCGTCCCCAAGCGCTCGGCCGGCCCCGCCGAGTCGATCGACATCGACGACGCCTGATGCTCGGACCGACCGCCAGCCCCGAACCGACGCGCCCGAGGATGGGGTGATCTAGACTGGTCTCTCTCCGTGCCTACTGGCGGTTCCTCGTCGTCCTCAAGGGCTTTTTCCCCCTGCTGTTCGCGTGGGCGAGAGATCGCAAGCGGTTCCTCCTGTTCGGGCGGAGCCGCAGCGTCGACAGCGAGACGCGCGTCCGGCGGGCCGAGGCGCTACTCGAAACGCTGCTGACGCTCGGCCCGACGTTCATCAAGCTCGGCCAGCTGCTGTCGACGCGGCCGGACATCCTCCCGCCGGAGTACGTCGACGTGCTCTCGAGCCTGCAGGACGAGGTGCCGCCCGCCGACTGGGCGGAGGCAAAGGAGGTGCTCGAAGACGAGCTCGGTCCGGTCGAGGAGACGTTCGACGAGTTCGACAGCGAGGCGATCAGCGGCGCCAGTCTCGGACAGGTGTACCGCGCAGTGCACGACGGCAAGCAGGTGGCCGTGAAGGTGCGCCGACCGGGAATCGTCCCGTTGGTCAACGCCGATCTGAAGGTGCTTCGCTGGTCGCTGCCCGTGATCGTGTTCTTCGTCAACGAGTCGAGTTCGTTCTCGCTGTCGAACCTGGCCGAGGAGTTCTCGAAGACGATCCGACAGGAGATGGACTACGGCCGCGAGCGCGTGATGCTCGAGGAGATCAGCGAGAACTTCGCGGCCAACGAGGATATCCGCATCCCCGACACCCACGAGGCAGCCTCCGGGGAGTCGGTACTGACGATGGAGTACCTGCCCGGAACGAAGATCAACGATATCGACGAGCTCGACGCGAAGGGGATCGACCGTACCGAACTCGCGACGCGACTCCAGCGCATCTACCTCCAGATGATCATCGAGGACGGCGTGTTCCACGCCGACCCCCACCCCGGGAACCTCGCGGTCGACGACGAGGGCGCGGTGATCTTCTACGACTTCGGGATGAGCGGGCGGGTCGACCCGTACATCCAGGAGAAGATCGTGGAGTTCTACGTCGCGATCGCCGAGCAGGACACCGACGCGATCCTCGACGCGCTGGTCGAGATGGGGACGCTCTCGCCGGAGGCCGACCGCGAGGTCATGGGCCGGGTGATGGAGCTCGCGATCCAGGACGCCCGGGGCGAGGACATCGAGCAGTACCGCGTCCAGCAGATCATCGAGCAGGTCGAGGGGACGATCTACGAGTTCCCGCTACGGCTGCCGCGGAACCTCGCGCTGGTGCTCCGGGTCGCGACCGTCGTCGAGGGGGTGTGTGTCACGCTCGACCCCGAGTTCGACTTCATCAGCGTCGCGACCGACTACCTCACCGAGCAGGGGTACCGCGAGCAGACCGCCCGCCGGATCGCGAGCGACGCCGCCGACCGGGCTCAGGAGACCGCGGGCGCGCTGGTGTCGGTTCCCCCGAAGCTCGACCGCGTGCTCGACGGGATCGAGGGGGAGAACCTCACGGTCAACATCAACGTCGAGGACGGCGACGACGTGTTCCGGGACCTCGCGAAGCGGCTGATCCTGGGGATTTTCGTCGCCGCGGGCGTGCTCTCGGCGGCGTTGATCTACGCGTTCGGACAGGACTGGCGGGTCTCCGCGGGCATCCTCGCGGTGATCGCACCGCTGGTGTTCGCGCTGTGGCGCTCGTTCCGGCGCAAGCAGCGGTCGGTCCGGGCGACGCCGCAGTTCACCCGCCAGAACATGCGGGAGCGCGAGCAGAAGTAACGGTCGCCGGCAGCAGGTGGTTTTTGCCGGCCGGCGACACAGAACCCGTATGGACGTTTCCCCGTTCGGCCTCGAACGCTGGTTCGCGGAGTACGAACACGAGGCCGACATCATGCTCGCCGAGAGCGGGATCCGCTCGCTGCCGGCCGACCGCTTCGACCTCGACCCCGGGAAGCTGGGGTACGTAATCCCGACCAACGGCGACCCCGAGTTCCGCGCCGACGTGGGCGAACGCTACGGGCGGAGCGCCGAGGAGGTGCTGTTCACCGTCGGCACGCAGGAGGCGAACTTCCTCACGTTCCTCTCGCTGCTGAACTCCGAGCACGGCGACCACGCGGTCGTCGTCACGCCGACGTACCAGGCGCTGCACGCCGTCCCCGAGGCGTTCGGGGAGGTGACCCGCGTTCCCCTGAACCGTGAGGACTGGAGCGTCGACGTGGCCGGGGTCCAGGAAGCGATCCGCGACGACACCGCGGTCGTGGTGCTCAACAACCCCAACAACCCCACCGGGAACTACCACGACGAGGAGAGCGTTCGCGAACTGTACGACCTCGCGGCCGAGCACGACGCGTACCTGCTCTGTGACGAGGTGTACCGGCTGCTCGCCGAGGCGCCCATCACGCCGGCAGCGGCGCTCGGGGAGTACGGCATCTCCACGACCAGCCTCACGAAGGCGTACGGGCTGGCGGGGCTACGGTTCGGCTGGGTCGTTGGCGACGCGGACGTGGTCGAGCGCGCGTGGCGCTGGAAGGACTACACGACCATCTCGCCGACACTGTTCGGCCAGCACGTCGCGAAACAGGCGCTGGGCGAGCAGGAGGAGGATATCCTACGCGAGAACCGCGACCTCGCCACGAAACACCGCAAAATCGTCGCCGACTGGATCGACCAGCACGGCCTCGACTGGCACGAGCCGGTCGGCGTCAACGGGTTCGTGACAGTCCCCGACGGGTTCGAGAATGCGGAGGAGTTCTGCCGCGTCGTGGTCGAGGAGGCCTCGGTCGTGCTGGCGCCAGGGCACCTGTTCGGCCCCTACGAGAACCGCTTCCGGATCGGGTTCGGCCTCCCGACCCCGGAGCTCCGAGAGGGGCTGGACCGGGTCGGCGACGTGATCGAGAACCGTTAGTTCTCGTCCTCGTCGTCGTCGCCGTCGTCGGCCGTCGCCGCCGGCCCGGGCACGACGGTCACGTGGTCGATACCGACGGAGTGCTGTTTCGTGGCCATATCTACTAGGTGGGCCGGGACACCCAAGAGATTACCCATACGCATAACGTATCGCCGAGCGTCGAGCGATACCTCCGGGACATATCTATGTTCGTGGGGTATCGGTCGGTCTCGGCTGAGAACTGGAACGCATCGACGGCGACGACGCCACGTCGACTCGACGCGCTCGCGGGCCTGGAGGGTGCGCGCGAAACGACGCCGGCAGTCGCGGTCGCTCGCGAGCCGGAATCAGTCATCACACAGTCACGGCAACACGCTCCAAGCGAACAACATAGCGTCGTTCGCCGCTCGCGAGCCGTAATCAGTCATCACACAGTCACGGCAACACGCTCCAAGCGAACGACATAGCATCGTTCGCCGCTCGCGAGCCGGAATTGTCGTCACACAGTCACGGCAACACGCTCCGAGCGAACGACATAGCGTCGTTCGCCGCTCGCGAGCCGTGACTGGTTAGAAGTTCTCGTCGTACAGCTCCTGTGCGTGCTCGATGGCGTCGAGCGCCGCGTCCTTGTCCTCCCAGCCGAGGGTGGTGACCTCCTTACCCTCCTCGAGGTTCTTGTACGTCTCGAAGAACTCGTCGATCTCGTCGAGGGTCTGCTGGGGGATGTCGTCGAGGTCGTCGATGTGGTCGAAGCGGGGGTCCTCGCTGGGGACGGCGATCACCTTGTCGTCCTGCTCGCCGTCGTCGTCCATCTTCATCATCGCGACCGGGCGGGCCTCGATCACGCAACCGGGGAACGTCGCGTCCTCGACCATCACCATCACGTCGAAGGGGTCCTCGTCGTCGTAGTAGGTTTGCGGGATGAAGCCGTAGTCGTAGGGGTAGTGGACGTTCGAGTGCAGCACGCGGTCGAGCACGACGCCCGGCACGTCCTTGTCGTACTCGTACTTGTTCCGCTCGCCCTTGAGACACTCCACGATCGCGTAGATCTGCTCGGGCGCGTCGGGCCCGGTTTCGAGGTCTTCCCAGAGGTTCGTCATGCCTCCTGAGGTTCCGCCAAGCCGGGCAAATGCTTTTCGGGACGTTCCTGTCCGGGCGAAAACGCTTTTAGGCAGGGACGAGTATCATCTGTCACGAGCACTGGACGAACACCCTACTGTGTGCTTTCGGCGGCCGCACCCCGGGAAGGGGGGTCGGCCGTCTCCACGGTTGTGGGGAGAGCGGACAGTGCCACACCCTAACAATGTCAGAGGCAGAAGCAGTCACCGACGAAGAGCCAGGTATCGCACGAGACCTCACAGCGTTCCAGCAGAACATCCTCGTCATCCTCTCCGAAGAGGCGATGTACGGGCTCGCGATCAAACGCGAACTCGAGGAGTTCTACGGGGCGGAAGTGAACCACGGCCGACTCTACCCCAACCTCGACGATCTGGTCGAGCTCGGGCTGGTCGAGAAGAGCGAACTCGACAAGCGAACCAACCAGTACGCGCTGACCGAGAAGGGCCACGAGGCGGTTCTCGACACGCTCGAGTGGACGCTCTCCCGGTACGTCACCGACGAGAGCCGCGCCGACGAGGTCCGCGAGATCGTCGACGAACAGAACTGACGGCAGTCACTCCTCGCTGACCGGTGCCGGCGGCTCGCTGCCGGCAGCCGTGAACAGCTTTCGAACCGACGCCTCGACCAGCGACGCGTCCGTCTCGCTGGGCCAAGCGTTTCGCGGGTAGTACTCGTCGAGGAACAGTTCGACCTCCTCGGCGGTCAGCTTCTCGACGGGCTTGGCGTAGTGGTTGCTCGCGAAGTCCGCCACCGCCCGGGCGTTGGCCTCGTGGTCCGGATACTCCTCGGCGACTTCCTCGACCAGCTCGTCGTTGTGGTCCGCGATCTCCTGCCAGTGCTCGGGGTCGCCCGGGCCGGAGAGAGAGATCTCGACTGCGCGGTCGGTCTCTTCGACGCGGTCCAGTTGGACGACGCCGTTTTCCAGCCACTCCTCGGGGTAGAGGACCAGCGTATCGTCCCCGTCGCGGAGCCGCGTCTCGTAGTCGTGCCTCTCGACCAGTTCCTCGCGTCGCCCCCGGTACACCGAGGCCTCCTCGGCCGCGGCATCGTCCTCACGGCGCTCGGCCGCACGCGCCAGTCGGGTCAGCCGTTCGGTCTCGTCGACGGCATCGGCCGGGATGTCCGGCACGCGCTCTTCCCCCTCGGTTCGGTCGACTGTCTCGGGCTCGCTATCGGTCATCGAGTGCCTCGTTCGCCAGATCGTCGGCGCGGTCGTTTATCTCCCGTGGAACGTGCTCGACGTCCCAGCGGTCGAACTCGCGGAGCAGCTCCCGGGCGGTCACGCGCAGCTCCCTGAGTTCGGGGTCGTTGGTGTCCCACTCCCCCCGGAGCTGTTTGACGACCAGCTGGGAGTCCCCCCGAACGTCGATCTCGTCGAGCGCGAGATCCCGCGCGGCCCGGAGCGCCCGCAGCAGCGCCTCGTACTCCGCCTGATTGTTCGTCCGGCGGCCGATCTCCTCGCCGCCCTCGGCGACGACGCCGTCGCTGCTGACGATCGCCCAGCCGACGGCTGCCGGCCCGGGGTTCCCCCGGCTGGCACCGTCGAAGTAGACGTGGGCGCGCCCGCCGCCGTCCTCCAGCAGAAGCGTGAGGTCCGTCGGCGACCCGCCCTGCACGACGACCTTGTCGTCGTAGGCGACGGCGACGGCGTCGCCGCGTTCGGCCCGCCAGCGCTCGTGCTCGGTGTTCCCCTCCCGGATCTCGACGCCGGCCTCGCGGAGGCGCTCGCGTGCGTCCGCGGGGTCGACAGTGACCGTCGGCATGGGTAGGCTACCTCCCGGGCGCGTAAAGACGCCTCTGTTCTGTGTCACCCCGACGCTCAAGTGTCAGAACGGGACCACCGACGGTATGCGCTGAGAACGGCCCCGGCTCGGCCGAGACGGGAGCGTGACACACCGGTCGGGAGGCGCTCGTGACACCTGTTCGTTCCTGTGGGTGGTAGCCGAGGCTGCCGCGCACAGAACTTTCAAGCCGACGTAGCGCCGAGTTCGTGGTGATGCGACTGGACGAGTATCTCGAGTACGAGGCGGACGAGGCGGCCGAACGCCGCCGCCTCGCCGAGGAGAAGAACTACGAGATACTCGACCACTTAGAGCAGTTCGAGAGCCGCTTCGAGGAACACGTCACCGACGACGCGCTCGTCGGCAGCGTCTCCCCCTCGATCTTCGTCGGTCGGTCGGACTACCCGAAAGTGTCGACGGGCATCCTCTCGCCGGTGGGTCACGAGGACGACGCCGGGCGCTTCGAGACCAGCGGCGAGTGGTACGACGAGGGCGTCGGGATCGCGGACGTGTTCGAGCGCCGGACCAGCCTGCTGAACTCGAATCGCACGGGGGTTGGCGTCGACGTCCACGACGCGTGGGACGGGTTCACCGGCGTCCAGCGCGAGATCGCGATCGCCGACCGGCCCGTCGGCGTGGAGGTCGGGCTCGACGGCCGCCCGGACGTGGACTACGACGTCTCCCGCGACGACGTGGCGACGCCCGTGGGGCCGCGAGCCACCGCCCAGTCCGCGGACCTCACCGAGAACCCGCACGTCCCCCGCCCCGTGGAGAAGACGCTGGAGGACGACGACTGGCAGGCCCAGGGCGCGATCAACTACCTCTACCGCCGCGGGTTCGACGTGTACGACATCAACACGATCCTCTCGGCGGGCGCGCTCGGGCAGGCGGAGAACCGCAAACTCGTCCCTACGCGGTGGTCGATCACGGCCGTCGACGACACCGTCGGGCAGTACCTCCGCGGGACGCTCCGTGGGACCCAGAGCGTCGACAGCGTGGAGGTCCACCACAACGAGTATCTCGGCAACAGCTTCTGGGTGATCCTCGCGCCGGGCAACTGGGAGTACGAGCTCGTCGAGATGAAGGCGCCGGGCAGCATCTGGAACCCCGACCCGGAGGCGGGCACGTATCTCGCGAGCGCCCACGAGTCGTTCGAGGGCCGGACGGGCTACGTCGACGAGACCGCCGGTGCGTACTACGCCGCCCGGCTCGGTGTGCTCGAACACCTCTCCGATATCGGGCGACAGGCGAAGGCGCTCGTCCTGCGGCACGTCTCCGACGACTACTGGGGCCCGGTCGGCGTCTGGCAAGTCCGGGAGGCTGTCCGTCACGCCTTCGAGGGGGAACACGGCACCGCGGAGACGCTGTCGGGGGCGATCAGCGAGGTCGGGAGCCACCTGCCGGTCCCTGAGGCACGTCTGCGACGAAAGTCGACGATGGCGACGGGGCTTCAGTCGAGTCTACGGGAGTTCTGACTGCTCCTCGTCGGTCTCGACGGGCCCGTGCCCGACGACGTCCTTCACGGCTTCGACGAAGGACTGTCGAGTGTCGAAGTACGTGGTGTCGGTCTCCTCCAGCACGTTCCCGAGAATCCGCGCGCCGTGGGGCGTCCGGATTCTCGCCTCGCCCTCCTTCTCGACGATACGGCTGCGCTCCTGTGGCCACGTGAGTCGTGCGGCCACCCGAGCGACGGGGGCGCCCTCGATATCGGTCCCCTCGCCGAGTTCGACGGCCGGCTCTGCTTCCTCCTCGGTCTCCTCTTCGCTCATACCCGGCACATCGCCCGTCCGGACGGTAACGCTTTCGATGGCGTCGACGGCGGGGACATCTCCGTTCGCGAACAGATGTCTGACGTACGGCTTTTAGTCCGTGGGCTCTGTTACTCTCAATATGACCAGTCTCTCGGAGGTGTACACGGCCGACGCGGAGTTCCAGACCAGCCTCCGCCGACTGTACGCTGGGCTGGGGCTGTTCGCGCTCGGCGGCCTCCTCGCGATCGCCGGGGTCGTCGTGGGGGCGACGACGCCGCTGGGCTCGCTCACCGCCTCGTGGGAGTGGGCGGGCATCCTCGCCGGGCTCGGCGTGCCAGCAGCGATCCTCGGCGTGTTCATCGTGCTCCCCTCGGGCCGGCGGACCCGTGTCGCGGCCGTGATCGGTGCCGCGCTCTCCATCCTCGGGGTCGCGCTGTTCGCCCACGCCTACCCCTGTCAGTGGGTGGGGAGCAACTGCCTCGGGGACCGATCGCTGCTCACCCTCCCCGTCGCGCTGCTGTACTCCGCCGGGATCATCACGACGCTCTGGTGTCTGTTCACCGGAATCGTCAACTTCGAGTCCCGGAACAGCCCCGGCGGCACCGCCCGAGTGGAGGTGACCACGCAGGGCGAGACGAAGGTGATCGAAGTGCCGACTTCCGAGCTCTCGAAGTTCTCCGGCAGCATGGGCGTCCTCGGCGGGACGCCCGACGTGGACTCCCCGGATCGCCCGGGCGCCGGTGGGGGAAGCGACAGTAGCGTCGCCAGCGACGGCGGCGCGTCGACGAACACGATCGACGACGTGGGCACCGGCGGCGCGTTCGTCGACGGGTCCGAAATCCCCGACGTCGGGCCGGGCACCTCCAGTAGCTCCGCCTCGACGTCGAACCGCGGGCCGAGTGACCCGTCGACGACCGATCCGCGATCCGACACCGACGACTCCGTCGGCTCCAAACCCCCGCGACGGGAGCACCGCGACGACGCCGCCGGGCGGTCGGGAAGTAGCAGGAGCGAGTCAGCGGGCGAGGTGAACGGGGCCGGAACCGAGGGCTCCCCCCGACGCGAGGACGACTGGACGCCGACCGGCTCGACCCCCGAGAACGCCGCGAGCGGGCCCGACCGGGACAGCTACTGCGGCTCCTGTAAGCAGTTCGAGTACGTCCAGACCGATAAGGGAATGCAGCCCTACTGCGGCTTCCACGACGAGGTCATGGACGACATGGACGCCTGCGACGAGTACAGCCCGCGGAAGTAGCTCACAGCGCGGCGAGCGTCTCGACGACGTCGTCCCAGTGCGATCCTCTCCAGAACCACTGTCCACAGTCCCGACAGCGGTACGGCTCCACGTCGTTGGGGACGTGCTCGGGCGGCTCGTGGGCGGCCGCGGGCACGAGCTCCCCGTTGCAGGCGCTGCAGCGCCGTGGCCGGTCGGGGAGCGAGAGCTCGACCCCGGCGGCCCGGAGCTCCCGGAGTTGTGCCTCGATACCGCGTTCGGTGAGCAGTACGGCATCGTCCGCCGAGGCCGCGAGTGTCTCGTCCCGGGTGAGCAGCGTTCGGCCCTCCGCCTCGGCGAGAGTCCGGATCGTATCGTCACCCTCGATCCCTCGGTCCAGCGCGTACGCGGCGTCGTAGCCGCACATCCGGAGGTACGTCGCGAGCTTGCCGAGCATCGCGTCGAGCAGGAACCGGTGTTCCCGGGACTCGCTCCCAGCGCCGGTCACTGGTCGAGGAACGACCGCACACCGTCGGCGCCGCGTGCGGTGAGCACGTCGTCGGTCTCCGCCCAGCCCCGGCGTGCGGTGTGGACGCCGAAGCGCACCTCCGAGAACGCGCCGGGCCGGTGGGCGTCGGTATCGATCGCGATCGTGGCGCCGGCCTCGACCGCCACCCGGACCGCGGAGTCGGGGAGGTCGAGCCGACTGGGGTTAGCGTTGAGCTCCAGCGCCGTCCCAGCGTCGGCCGCGGCTTCGGCCAACTCCTCGAAGTCGGGGGAGAGCCCCGGGCGCTCGTTGATCAGTCGCCCCGTCGGGTGGCCGAGGATGTCCGTCTCGGGGTGTTCGATCGCGGCGACCAGCCGCTCGGTCGCCTCGGCCCGGTCCTGCCCCAGCGCGGCGTGAGGAGAAGCGACGACGATGTCGAGGTCCGCGAGCAGTTCGTCCGGGGTCGAGAGCTCGCCGTCGGGATCGACGTTCGTCTCGATGCCGTGGAACAGTTCGAGGTCCTGGCCCGCGTCGTCGAGGGCGTCGCGGGCCGCCTCGACGGCCGCCATCTGCTCGCGGATTTCCTCGGGCGAGAGGCCGGTGTTGCCGAACACGCCCGGCCCCTCCGCGTGGTCGGTGATCGCGAGGTAGTCGTGACCGACCGCCGCCGCGCCGACGGCCATCTCCTCGACGGTCGCGTCGGCGTCGGACCACTCGGTGTGGGCGTGGAGGTCGCCGCGGATCTCGTCCTCCTCGATCAGGTCCGGCAGGTCGCCATCGCGGGCGGCCTCGATCTCACCCGTGTTCTCCCGGAGCTCCGGCGGGATCAGGGGGAGGTCGAGCGCCTCGTACATCGCCGCCTCCGTCTCGCCGGCGACGCGCTCGCCGACGCGCTGGCCCGAATCGGGGTTCTCGACCGTCGAAACGTCGAAGCAGCCGTACTCGTTGAGCTTCAGGTCGCGGTCGATCGCGACGTTGCGCAGGTGGATGTTGTGGTCGCGGCTGCCGGTGAAGTACTGCAGCGCGGCGCCGAACTCCGAGGGGTCGACGACCCGCAGGTCGACGCGAACGCCGTCGCCGGTCCGGAGGCTGGCCTTCGTGGTGCCGGACTCGATGGTCTCGGCGGAGTCCTCCCAGTCGAGAAAGGCGTCGACGACCGCCTCGCCGTCGGTGCTGGCCGCGAGCACGTCCACGTCGCCGATCGTCTCCTTCCAGCGTCGGTTCGACCCCGCGAGTTCGGCCGCCTCGACGGCGTCGATGCCCGCGAGGAAGTCGCGGGCGGCCTCCCCCAGCGGGCGCCCGGTGCCGAGCAGCGTGCGCTGGTGGGCCTGCCGGGCGAAGTCGATCCCCCCGAGGATGTTCTGCTCCGTCTTGGGCCCGAACCCCGGAACCTCCTGAATCTCGCCGTTCCGGGCGGCAGCTTCGAGCTCGTCGAGGTCAGTGACGCCGAGTTCCTCGTACAGGGTGCCGACCGTCTTGGGGCCGACGCCCTCGACGCTCGTGAGCGCGGCCATCTCCACGGGGAGCGCCTCGCGGAGTTCTTCGAGCTCCTCGATCTCGCCGGTGTCGACGTATTCGACCAGCTTCGCGGCGATGGCGTCGCCGACGCGGTTGATCTCCGCGACGGCGTTCTCGCCCTCTTCGGCGAGCTCCTCGACCGGCTCGGGGTACTCTCGGACGTTTTCCGCGGCGCGCCGGTAGGCCGTGGGTTTGTACTCCACGTCCCGGGCGTCCAACAGGTCGGCCATCTCTTCGAGTAGGGTTGCGA
Source organism: Halolamina sediminis (assembly GCF_001282785.1). Classification (NCBI taxonomy): domain Archaea; kingdom Methanobacteriati; phylum Methanobacteriota; class Halobacteria; order Halobacteriales; family Haloferacaceae; genus Halolamina; species Halolamina sediminis. Next base: position 667,390 of record NZ_CVUA01000001.1, on the reverse strand, counting down.
GTTCGTCGTTCGTGGGCATGAGGTGGGTTCCAGGGTGATTTGGTCGTGTCTCGGTCGGGGCGGGGCGGTCGTCAGAGCGACCCGCGTCGTTGACTGCCGTCGTCGTCGTGGCCCAGCGCCTGCTGGAGGAAGTTCATCCAGCGCTTCTGGTCGGCGGCCTCCTGCCGGGCGGCCTCGCTCTCGAGGTCGACGGGGTCGAGCTGTTCGAGGGCGTTCAGCGCGCGGTCGATCCCGATGATGCTGGCGGCGAGGCGTTCACCCTCCGCGAAGCTGATCTCGCCCTCCTCGATCCGTTCGAGGCGCTCGTTACGCTCCCGGCGGAGGTTCCGCTTGGCGTCGTCGACGCGCTCGCGCTCCTCGGCGGGGACGGTGTCGCGGCGCTTGATCTCGAAGACGAACTGCCGGAGCTCGAGGGGCTCGCCCTGCACCTCGATCTCCTCGGGGATGTCGGCGCCGATGGTGGCGGCTTCGCGGCCGACCCGTTCGAGCAGTTGTTTGCGCTCGTACTCCTTCACGGCGCGTGGTTGGGTGGGGCGACTCTTTGCTTCTTCGCCCGTTGGGTGGTCGTTTCTGTCGGTGTTGGACGAGACGTCTACTGTGACAGCGACGGGACCTCCGTTCTCGGGTGCCAGGACTGCAACGGCGACAGCAACAGCGTCTCGAAGCATGACCACTTGTACCGCCACCGCCCAGCACCGCGATGGTCTTCCCCTCTCCTCGCGGGTCACTCCGTTCCCCGCTCGGTTTCCCGCGGCCTCCTGTCGGTCGGCCGCGCCATCCTCCCCACGGGTTCGCCGACCGGGGGCGAGCGCTCGCGTCCACTGCAACCGCACCGCGGTCGCTGTCGGCGCGAAGCGCGAGTCCCTCCGGGGACGAGCCAGCGCGAGGGACGACTGAGTGAACACAGTGAACGAAGGAGTCGGTTGGGGAGGCCTGAGGGCTGTGCGGGGCGGTGCGGTCGCAAGTGGCCAACGATAGAGATGCTGTTGCCGTCGCTATTCGATCGATCACGCTCACCGACACACCCAAAGAAACGCCTGAAAACCGAAAGGAAGACTCGAACTCCTACAGCCCGTACAGGTCCGTAAACTTCTCCTCCACGTAGTCGAGGAAGTAATCCGCCGTCAGCGGCTCGCCGGTCACCTCCTCGATCAGGTCGTCGGACTTGTAGGCGCGGCCGTGACTGTGGACGTTCTCGTTCATCCACTCTCGCATCGGCTCGAAGTTCCCGTTGCGGATCTTCCCGTCCACGTCGGAGAGATCGTCACGCATCGCCGCGTCCAACTGTGCCGCCAGCACGCTGCCGATCGTGTACCCTTGGAACCCCGCGAACCGCGAGGACCAGTGGATGTCCTGCAGGCAGCCCTCGCCGACGCCGTCGGGCGTGACGCCGAGGTACTCCTCCATCTTCTCGTTCCAGAGCTCGGGGATCTCCTCCACGTCGATCTCTCCCGCGACGAACGCGCTGTCGATCTCACATCGGAGGATGATGTGGAGGTGGTAGGTAAGTTCGTCCGCCTCCACCCGGATCAGGTTGTTCGGGTAGATGCGGTTGACCGCCTCGTACGCCTCCTGTGCGGTGAGGTCGTCGACTCCGTCGAGGTGCTCCTTCACCTCGGGGAGGAAAAAGTCCCAGAACGGCTTCGTGCGGCCGACGTGGTTCTCCCAGAAGCGGCTCTGTGACTCGTGGACGCCCGAGGAGAGCGACTGCCCCAGCGGCGTGCCGTAGTGCTCCTCCGGCAGCCCGAGCATGTAGCTCGCGTGGCCGTACTCGTGGATCGTCGCCGTCAGCGCGTCCATCGGATTTCCGGGCTTGTATCGCGTCGTCACGCGGGCGTCAAACTGGTTGCCGGAGGTGAACGGGTGGGCGGAGATGTCCAGCCGCCCGTGGTCGCGGTCGTAGCCGATCGCGTCGAGTGCGGCCTCCGAGAGCGCACGCTGGTTCTCCTCGGCGTACTCTCCGCCCTCGTACGGCGAGGCGAGCTCGTCGCCGTGCTGCTCGATCTCCTCGATCAGCGGCACCAGCTCCGTCTTCAGTCGGTCGAAGATCTCCTGGATCCGCTCCCGGGAGATGTACGGGAGGCCGTCCTCGTACAGCACCTCGTAGGGCGCCTGATCCGGGCTGATGTGCTCGGCGCGGTCGATCGAAAGGTCGCGCAGCGTCTCCAGCCGCGGCGCGAACAGCTCGAAGTCGTTCTCGGCCTTCGCTTCCTGCCAGATCTGTTGGTTCTCGCTCTGGACCTCGGAGAGCTCCTCGACCAGGTCGCCGGGCACGTCGGCGGTCCGATCGTAACTCCGCCGGATCTCGCGGACGTTGGCCTGCTGGCGGTCGTCGAGCTCGTTTGCGGCGTCCTCGGCGCCGACGAGCGCGGCCTCGAACTCGTCGTCGGTCATCAGGTCGTGGGTGACCGCAGACAGCGCCGAGAGCTGTTTCGACCGGGCGGGCGCGCCGCCCTCGGGCATGGTGACCTGCTGGTCCCAGCCCAGCACGCCGCCGGCGTCGTTGAGGTAGGAGATACGTCGGTTCTGCTCGATGAGGTCGCGGTACGCGTCAGGTGCGTCCTCGGAGGGTTCCTCGATAGACACAGGCTGGCATAGCCCCGAGCGCCTATCAAACCCCGGGAGCCGGCAGTCGACGAACCGAGCGTTCGACCCGCTACTCCCCGTCCTCGTCGGCCGCGTCGAGATCGTCGGCCGCCATCGCTTCCTCGTAGCGCGCCATGGCCTGCTCGAACCCGTCGCTGGCCAGTCGGTACGTCTCCCGCAGCTCTTGGATCGGCGTCTCCGTCGCGTCGACGCGCAGGTCGTTGTAGTACGGCTCGTCGCCGTCCTCGGTGCTGCGTACCTTCAGCGCGGCGCTCTGGACGTGGAGCTCCTCGCGCTTGTCGCCGCCCTCGGCGTAGCCCGCCCCGAGCGCGTCGATCAGGCGCTGGGCCAGCGGCGCGTCCCGCTCCGACTCCGCGTACGTCTCGGCGACGCGCTCGATCACGGCCTCGCCGGTGAGGAGATTGCCCGCGACGGTGTAGTTCTCGCCCTCGCGGTGGCCGTACCAGCCGTGACACTCCTCGCCGGAGAACGTGAACGCCCCCTCGGCGTCGACACCGTGGAGCTGGCGGTTCTCGGCGCCGTCGTCGGCGTTCAGTAGCGACTGGAGCGCATCCTCGACGGCGAGCCCGTCGTCGATGTACTCGATTCCGCGCTCCCCGAGTTCGACGTTCACCAGGCTCTGTGTCGCGACCGCGCCGTTCTCGGAGACGAACGGACAGAGCGTCCCCACCGCGGGCAGCCGCGTGGTGACGGCGACGCCGAACCGCCGCTGTTCGTTCCCGTCCTCGTCCTCGTACTCCTCGCGCACGCAGATGCTGAAGGTCACGGGCGTCGCTGTGTCCGGAGCGGGGAAAAGTCGTCCTCTCCCGGCGAAACGGGCGGTCCGCCGCCGGCTCGCGAGCGGACGGCGCAAGAACTAATGCCGCAGCCCCGGAGCGTTCTGGCATGGGAATCATGAGTAAGATCCTCGGCGGCGGCGGCGATCGCAGCACCGAGGACTACGCCACGCTCGACCTCGAGGAGGACTTCGAGAGCCCCGGCGCCGCCGGGACGATGAGCGTCCACTTCGCCGAGATCGGTGGCCAGCAGGACGTGATCGAGATCAAGGACGCCGTCTACGACGGCGACCTCGTGATCGCGGACATCACCCGTCACTCGACGACAGACACCGCCAGCGACCGTATCGTCGAGGAGCTCCGACAGGTCGCTAACGAGGTCGACGGCGACATCGTGAAGAAGGGCGACGATCAGATCGTCGTCACCCCTACCGGCGTCGGGATCGCCCGCGAGAAGCTGAACTAACGCGCTCCCCTTTCTCTCTCGATTCGCTGCAGAACCACGGCGAGCGGCGGCAGGGTCGACACTGCGCCGCCGGAGACCGTCACCTACCTGTTCCCCCCGATCGAACCTCCGTCCATGACCGAGGATGCGGCCGGCAGCGCGTCGAGCGTCCGGGTCCGGGGGATCTACGCCACCGCCCTCACCCGAGTACTACTCGACGCCGGCCACCGTGTCGTACAGGCTTCGCCGCCGATCGAGCGGCGTTTCGACGCCGAGCTCCCCGCCGCGGACCACGACGCCGCGATCGAGACCGGGCCGGACCGACAGGGCGTCAACGTCGCCGGCGAGCCCGACGCCGTCGCGTCGGTTCGGGAACTGCTCGTCGACAGGGGGATCGACACGCTGGCGTGGGACGACCCCGCCCCCGTCGGCGCGGTGTTCGACGGCCGCGTGACCGAGACGCTCGGCAGCGGCGCGGTCGTCGAACTAGGCGGGGGGGACGGGTTTCTCCCGTACCGCAACGTCGATGGCGATATCGACGACGGCGACGTAGTCCGGGGACAGGTCGTCGGGGCCGCGGCGCCGTGGGGCGACGACCGCCCGGTGCTCGACACCGGCCTGCGGGTCGAGGCCGGCCTCGCGACGCTCGTCCGCGGGCGTTCGGGCGTCCGCGTCGCCGGCCGCGACGACGCTGCCGGCCGCGAACTCGCCGGCTTGACTGACCTGCTCGACACCGAGCCCGCGGACGGCTGGGGACTGGAGTGGGCACGCGACGCCCGCGACGCCGAGATGGGGACACTGGGCGACGCGCTGGAGCGGGCGAACGAACGCGCCGCTGAACTGGATCGGGCCGTCGACGACGCCGGCGACCCCGAGCCGGTCCGTGAAGTCGCGACACCCACAGCAGGGGCGTGGGTCTGGTTCGGCCGCGAGTCCCGCTTCGCCCTCGACGATCGCAGGCGCGAGGTGACGGCGACGATGCCGGGCCACCACCGGACCAAGGCCGGCACCGAGGCTGCCAGCGCGGGCGTCGACTTCGCGGAGGCACTGTGCGGCGACGATCTCGGCGGGGAGTTCCCGTTCGCCGTCGTCGCCGACCAGTTCGGGCCGACCGAGGGGGATCGCGTCCGAATCGACCACGGGAAGCCCGCGGGGCGGCGGATCGTGCTCGGCGAGGGCGAGGTTGTCGAGCGCGACGGCGACCAGCTCACGGTCGAGCGGGAGATGAGCGGCGGCGGGACGTACGACGCACTCGGCACCCGCCGGGCGTCCGGCGACACTGCGCAGACGAAGTTCCGCGAGGGGCGCTGGTGGTACCCGACCACCTACCGGAGCGCCGACGGCGAGCACAAGGGGACGTACGTCAACGTCTGTACGCCCGTCGAGCTGTTCCCGGACTCGGTGTGCTACGTCGACCTCCACGTCGACGTGATCAAACAGCCCGACGGCACGGTCGAGCGCGTCGACGACGACGAGCTCGACGCGGCGGTCGACGCCGGGGAGGTGTCCGAGGAACTGGCAGAGAAGGCACGCAGCGTCGCCGCGGGCATCGAGCGTGCGATCTGATTACGGCGACGTGTCCGTACAGGCGGTCGACTGGTGGACGACTCCCCCGGCGTCGACGGACAGCTCGAGCGCCGCTTCTTCGCTTTGCCCGCAGCTCCCGGAGCCGATGCTCAGCATCGGTGGCTCGGCGTCGGGATCGGCGACCGCGGTGACGACGGTGCTGCCGTACGGCATCGGCTGGAACTCCATCCCGGTGGCCGAGCCGGCCGTCGAGCCGAACTGCCGGCGCTGAGCGTCCCCCAGCGGGGTGAACGTCACCGCCTGCTCCCACGCCTTCGCCGGCACGTCGTCGACCGTCTCGGCGTCGGGGAACGCCGCCGTCTCGTCGTCGGCGTATGTGAGTTCGACGCCGCCGAACCCCTCGGCCACCACGGCGGCGGTGAACACGAGCCTCCGGTCGCCGTCGTTGCGGAAGTTCACCGTCACGCGCTGCGGGCCGGGTGTCTCCGTGCCGTCGGTCGGTGCGGCACAGCCTGCGACCGGAACCGCGACCGCGAGCCCCGTAGCTGGGAGGAACTGTCGTCGGTTCATACTGGCCGGTCTCACGGGGCCAGTATCAATTCACCGCGAGGGGAGCCGCTGGCGGGCGCTCAGAAGTGGTTGGGGTGTTCGGTGCCGTGCTGGAGCTCACCACCCCGGCCGCCCTCGACGGTCGCGTCGCCCTGCTCGCCGGTGGAGGGGACCAGCACGTGGACCTCGTCGACCTCGTCGAACGCCACGATCATGTCGCGTTTGATGTTCTGTGCGGTGAGGTCGCTGATCCCGCAGCCGGCACAGGACCCCCCGAGCTCGACAGTGACGGTGCCCGTCTCCGGGTCGGCCTCCCGGACGACGCTCCGCCCGCCGTGCATCTGGATGATGGGCATCTGCCCGGTCATCCAGTCCTCGACGCGCTGTTTCAGGCTCTCCTCGCTCATCGTTCCCCTTTCGGGACGGGGACACTGGTAGCTTGCGGTTTTCCTGCACGCCGACGGGCGCGAAAAAACTGTGTCACGGTCGTTCCTGCTGCTCAGTCCGGACCTCTCTCAGGTCTGATCTCGGCCGCGCAGCCACGCGAGCGAGCCCAGCCCGAGGCCCGCAAGCGCTGCCAGCGGCCCGAACCCCGGCGCGTCGACGCGGGGGGTGGCATCGGTCGAGGTTGGCGTCTCGACACTCGTCGGCGTCGCGGTCGGGGTCACGAGGTCGTCGTACCCCCAGAGCGTCCGTCCGTCGGCGTCGGGGAAGACGTACAGCGCGGCGGGCGAGTCGAGCGTCGCCCGCGAGGTGGCGACGAACGTCGATCCGGGGACGGCGACCTGCGCGGTCCAGAACTCCGCGTGGGGGCGGTCGGCCCACCACGTCAGCTCCCGCGGCGCCGACGGGTCGGAGACGTCGTGGCGTTTCACGCCGCCGCGGTACCACGAGCTGTAGAGGATGCCGTTCCGGAACTCGAAGTTGTGGGCGGTCGTCCACGTCCCCTCCTGCGTCGGGTCAGGGGTGGGCGGGGGGTCGATCGTCGAGCGGTGGATCAGCTCCGAGGGGTCGGACACGTCGTACAGGTCGATCCCGCCCGGCCCGCCTTCCGGACGCTCCTCGGTCGCCCACGCCTCGCGGCCGACCGCGAGCAGGTCGCCGGCCTCGTCGACCGCGGCGTAGTGTGCGTTTCCGGGCAGCCCGTCGTAGACGTCCGCCCCGGACTCGTACTCGTCGGCGACCGTCCTCGGTCCGCGACCGATGTGGGCGATCACCGTCGGCGCGCTCGGGTCGGTCACGTCCAGCAGCCACGTCCCGGCGTCCCAGTGGGCGAGGTACGCCACGCCGTCCTGGACGAACACGTCGTGGAGCGTGCGCGGCAGCGGCGGAACGGCGGTCCAGCGCTCGTCGTGCTCGGTGAGCGACCAGCCGCCGAGACGGCTCGGCTCACCGGCGGCGTCGACGATCGCGAGCCCGCGATCGGCGCCGTCGTTGGCAGTCAGGTACGCCCGCTCGCCGTCGAGGTCGGCGTTGTGGATCGGGTAGTCGGTCTCGAAGAACGCCCGTCGTTCGGGCGATTCGGGGTCGGAGACGTCGACGAACAGCGCGCCCGAGAGCTCGCTCATCCCGGGGTTGGCGGGGCCGACGACCAGTAGCGTCTCCCCGGAGAGTTTCACGTCGTAGATTCCGGCGAGCGGCCCCCCCTCGCGGTCGGCCAGCGGGTCGCGGCGCTCGGCGAGCACGCGCGGCTCGTCGGGGTCGGAGACGTCGACGACCGCGTACCCCGTCGTCGCGGCGACGTAGGCGGTCGTCCCATCGTCGGAGACGACCGCCTCGGTGGCGCCCTCGATCGGGAGCCGGGCGAGCGGGCCATACCCCGTGTCGGTCCGCGTCGGCGGCGTTCCGTCGGGGTCGCCAGCCGGCGGCGTCGGGTGGCCGGCGACACGTCCGGAGAGGAGGGCGGCGCCGCCGAGCAGCGACAGCGCCTCGCGCCTGCGCATGGCTCCTGGGAGGCGACGTGTGCCCATAAGCGGCGGGGTCGGCCGAGGGGCGGGCGAAACCCGCTTGGGGGTCGCGACGAACGGTGCGCTATGGAGAACGCTGATCTCGACGGGCGGGTCGCGCTGGTGACCGGGAGCGCCGCGGGGCTGGGTCGCGGGCTGGCGCTCGCGCTGGCCGACGCCGGGGCGGACGTGGCGGTCCACTACTACAGCAGCGACGACGAGGCGGCGACGACGGCGGCCGACGCGCGGGCGTTCGGCGCCGACGCGACGACCGTCCAGGGCGACGTGACCGATCCCGAGAGCGTCGACGCGCTGTTCGAGGAGGTGGAGGCCGAACTGGGGCCGGTCGACGTGCTCGTGAACAACGTCGGCGACTTCGCCCCGGACCACTGGGAAGCGATCGACCTCGACACGTGGAACCGCGTGATCGAGACGAACCTGAACGGAACGATGCTTTGTTCACGCCGCGCGCTGCCCGCGATGCGCGAGCAGGCGTGGGGCCGGATCGTCAACGTCGGCTACGCCAGCAGCGAGAAGGCGCTGGTCGGGCCGACGAACTTCCCGTACTTCGTCGCGAAGACGGGCGTACTGATGTTCACTCGGATGCTCGCGGCGGACACGCAAGAGGACAGGATTACGGTCAACGCGGTGTCGCCGTACGTGATCGAGACCAGCGACGAGTTCCCCGAGGAGGCGCCGCGCGGGCGCTGGGCGACCGTCGAGGACGTGGCGAACGCGGCGCTGTTTTTCTGTCGGTCCGATAGCGACTACGTCTCGGGTGAGAACGTCGAGATCGACGGGGGCTGGCTGCCCGAAGAGATCTAGTAGTCCGGCGCGTCGTCCTCGACTTCGCGCTTCAGCGAGTCGCGGCGGGACTTGGCGTCACGCGCGGTGGCTTCGAGCAGGAACTCGTTTTTCGTGTCGACGGCGTCGCCGGCGGCTTCGAGCTCGTCGGGGCCGAGCTCGGTGGGGTCGCGCTCCTCGAACTCCACGCCGAGCCAGTCCTTCTTGCCCGAGTACTTCACCGCCCCGGCGACGATGCGCTCGAACACGGGGTTGTCCGGATTCTCGACGACGTAGAGGTCGCTCCCCTTGTACTCCTCGGTGTCGGTGATCTCGCCGAAGTACTCCTCGACGGTCGCCTCCATATCCGGGATGCGCTCCTCGAGCGTCTCGCCGCGGCGCATCTTGTACTCCTTCATACCCGGGCGTTTGCGAGCGGTCGGTTTACGAGTTGTGGGTCGCTACTCCGCCTTCTGCTGTTCCGATATGTACCCAGCGTGACACTCTGGGCAGATGTCGCCGGCCCGCATCGAGGAGGTACCCACGTCGCGGGTCAGCCCGCACTCGGGGCAGAAATACTCCAGTTCGGCGTCGCGGCTCGACCGTTCGAGATCGACGTTCGCGGTCGGCGCCGTCGACTGCTCGCTGGACTCGCCTTCGTCGGTCCGGTGGCCATTCGCGCGGTCGGTCTCGGCGTCGCTCGACTGCTCCTCGGCCGGGGCGAAGTCGCCGAAGTCCACGTCCGCGGGCTCACCCTCGGGCGCCGTCGCGTCGTGGCCCTCGTCCTCGCCGGGACCCTCGGGCCACGGCATGTGCCCTTCGTCGGTCTCCTCGCGCTCGGTCGAGGCGTCGGCGGCCTCGGACTGACTCACGCCGGACTCGGGCGCGGGATCCGAGGTGCCCGTGGCGGGCTCGGGATCGGCGTCCACGATCTCGGCGTCCTCGGACTCGACGGCCGACGGCGTCGAGGACTGCTGCGATTCGTCCTCGGGAGTCGACGGCTCCGACGAGGGCTCGGCGGACGACGGTTCCGGGAACGAATCGCTCGCGTCGATGATCTCGGCGTCGTCCTCCTCCGACTCCTCGGGCGCCGAGGCGTCGCCGACGTTCCGTTCGTCACCGGGGACCTCCTCGGGGCTGGCCTCTTCCTCCCACTGGTGGCGGCCCTCCTCGGGCGGGGACGCGTCGTCGTCGAGAATCACACCGTCGTCCTCCGCCGGGTCGGGGGCGTCGGACTCCTCGGCCGCCGCCGAGCGCTGGCCGGGGTGGACCGGCTCGTCGTCCTCACTCTCGGCCGGCTCCGACTCGTCGGAAGCCGCATCAGCCGCCGGTTCGGGCTCGGCCGCCGGCTCCCCGGGCGCCTGTTCCAGCATGTCGTCGTCCTTCTCGGCCTGTTCGATGATGTCGGCGACGCCGCGCTCGATCGGGTCCTCGTCGGGTTCGACGGTGGCCGTCTCCTCGGCGGGCTGTTCCGGCTCCGTCCCGGCTGTCGCCGGTTCGGGCTGCCCGGCCGCGGGGTCGTCGTCGCCCCACTCCTCCTCGGCGTCGGTTCCGATCCCGACTTTCGGGGCCGACTCCTCTCGGGACTGCTCGCCGGCAGCCGAGTCGCGGAGCTGATCGATCGACGTGATCTCCTTGTTCTCGCTGACTACCTGCTTCTCACCGCAGCGCTCGCAGGTCTTGACCTCCCGGACGGTAACGACCACCTCGTTACCCTCCTCGTTGCGTTCACGCTCGGTCTCCGGCTCGCCGAAGTCGTGTCCGAGCAGACACCTGAGTCCCATTACCCGAGTTAGACGGGCGGAAGGCTAAAAATACCCCGCCACCTGCCGTGGTGGCCGTGCGAGTCCCCACAGCACGCCGGTCGGGCCGCCAGTCGCCGGTAGAGGTAAGCCGTTCGCACTCCCACGGTCGGGTATGGCCGTCAGTCCGGAGCATCGCGACAGGGACGAAGTGGAGTTCGAGGTGCTCGCGGCGCTGGCCGACCGCGCCGAGGAGGGGATGAGCGTACTCGAACTGCGCGCGGCGGTCGACGCCGACATCGACCGGCTCGAGCCCGCGCTCGGTGACCTCAAGGATGCGGGGCTGATCGAGGTGGAAAGCAACGGCGACGGGGTGGTGCTCTACCCCGCGGAGGGAGTCGTCGCCGACCCCGAGGATCTCGACGAGGAGGAACCGAGCGTGCTGGAGATCATCCGGGACCGGTTCGGGTTCTGAGCCGCGGAACCGGCGGAGTTTTTCCCGCGGGCGCCGAACCGTCGGGCAATGACGCTAGTCGGCGGGAGCCACGCCGATCACGGCGCGACGTTCGGCGAGCGCGGCGGCCGCGAAGTGGTCGAAGAGTACGGGCGCCCCGACCGGACGGTCCGGGCAGTCCGCAACGGCGTCGGCGCCATCGAGATGGGGTACGGCGTCGTCGTCGTGACGGGGAGCGATCGTCACACCGTCGTCGGCGAGGCCGTCACCAACGAGCTGCCCGGCACGGACGGCGGGGGCTGCTACGCGCTAGTACTCGACGGCAGAACGATCGAGGCCGAACTGTTCGTCTACGACGCCGGCGAGCGCCTGTTGCTGTTCACGCCGCCGGGGCGTGCCGAGCCGCTGGCCCGCCGGCTGGCCGCCGCCGACCGCGATGTGACCGCCCGCGAGGCGACGACCGAGTTCGGCGTGTTCGGCGTCCACGGCCCGATGGCGACCGAGAAGATCGCGTCGGTGCTGCACAACGCCGGCGCGCCGACGGGGGCGTACTCGTTCGTCCGTGGGTCGATGGGCGACGCCGGCGTCTCCGTCGTCGCCGGGGACGCGCCGGGCGGCGAGGAGAGCTACGAGGTGATCTGTGCCGCCGACGACGCCGGGGAGGTGTGGATGACGCTGCTCTCGCGGGGCAACGGCGCCGCCCCCTTCGGCTACCGGACGTACGAGACGCTCACCCTCGAAGCCGGGACGCCGCTGTTCGACCCCGACATCCGCGGCGAGTCCCCGGAATCGACCGGGCTGGCTCGCGTCGCCGGCGTCGGGGAGACCACGGAGGAGCCGAGCCACCGGCTCGTCGGCCTCCGGATCGACGCCGCGGACGACGACCGGATCCCCGGAAGCGGGGCCGCCGTGCTCGGTTCGGACGCCCCGATCGGCCGCGTGACGCGGGCAGGGTGGAGCCCGTCGCTGTCGGAACCGATCGCGTTCGCGCGGATCGATCGGGACGCGTCGGTTCGTGCCGTCCGGACCGATCGCGGGGAGGTCAGAGCGACGCGGTCGTCGCTCCCGTTCGTCGAGGGTGGCGAGCAGTCCGGGCGGCTCCCGTCGTACTGAGCGGGTAGTCAGGGAAGGTAGCTCCGCAGGTGCTCCCGGGAGAACAGCGTGGTCGGGCGGTCCATGTGGACCCCGATTTCGCCCGACGTGAGCCGGAGTCCGAACCGCTGGATCGGCTCCGGGAGCGAGTAGGCGCGGCGCAGCCAGTGACCGAGCCGGATCTCCGTTGCGAGCTCGTCGCGCCACGCCGCCTCGTACGCCGACAGCGTGGCCGGATCGTCGGGATCGATCGCCCTGACCGCGTGGTCCGCCGAGCGCATTCCATAGAGGATGCCACCGCCGGTGAACGGTTTCGTCTGTGCGGCCGCGTCGCCGACCAGAAACACGCGGTGGGACGTGACGGAGTCCGGCGGCCCGATCGGGATCGCACCCGAACAGAACCGGTCGATCTCGGCGCCGTAGGCGTCGACGAGGCGGTCGAACCGGGCGCGGGCGTCGCTGTCGGCGTCCGGCCGGACCGCGAGCCCGTACTCGACGCCGGCTTCGCCACGCGGGATGCGCCACGCGAAGAAGCTCGGCACCGTGAGGTGCACGTCGACGAAGTCGCCGTGGTCGGGGGCAGAGTCGAACCCCAGCACGCCGTGGAGCTTCTCGTCGGGTTCGGGGAGGTCGACCGCGCGTCTGGTCCGAGAGACCGGGCCGTCACAGCCGGCAAGCATCCGCGCCTCGACGGTGAACGCGTCGCCGTCGTCCGGCGAGACCGTGAGTTCGACGCTGTCGGTCCGCTCGTCGACACCCGTGACGGTGTGGCCGTCGTGGATCTCGGCGCCCGCGTCGCTGGCCGCCTCAGCGAGGATGCGGTCCAGTTCCTCGCGGTCGATCACGTTCGAGACGGGCTCGTCCTTGTAGAACGGGTAGGCGTCGCTCTCGGCGCCGCCGACGTGGAAGTCGGCACCGTACACCTCGTTCTGGAGCAGTTCCTCGCGGGCACCCGCGGGGGTGTACTCCCAGATGTCCCTCGAGACGTGTCCCGAGCAGGCGAGTGGCGTCCCGATCTCCCCCTGCTCGAAGGCGACCACGTCGTAGCCCGCCTCAGCCGCACGGCGGGCGACGCGCGCGCCGGCGGGCCCGACGCCGACGACGGCGAAGTCGTACATACCCCCGGCTACCCGGGCTCGGGACATATGTCTCGTGGTTGGGGCTGACAGCCGACGCGCTTCCCTATCGCGGGCCGGTACGTCGGACTCCGGCCGTGTTCGACCCGCGCTGTCGGTTACTGCATCGACGGTGGTGGTCGCGTTCCGGTACTTGAAGTTCAGGTTGCGGGATCAGTCAACGACGATCGTGAGTCCACGGCACGTCTGCTCGCCGACGCGATCTGCCCACGACACGTCGATCCCGGTCCACGAATCGGCGCCGTCGTCGGTGCAGTACAGTCCGTGGTTGTTCGCCGCCCAGAACGTCGTTTCGTCGTCGCCGCGTGCCAGTACCGCGCGGTACACCCCCTCTCCGGTCGGGATTCCGCGATCGTCGAGTCGTTCCCACTCACCACCGTCTCGCCGGTAGAGGTAGGACTCGCCGACACGGTGTGCCTCGCGCGCGCTCGTCGCCGCCGAGAGCAGGATCCGCGGCGTCGAGCCGTCGGGCCGTTCGGGAGGCAGTCCAACCGCGACGCTCCAGCAGTACGTGTGATCGAGGCCGTCCTGCGGATGCTGCCACGACTCGCCAGCGTCCGTCGTCTCGGCGTATCCATCGCCCGCGGCAACCCACGCGTGGGCGGGCCGTTCGGGATGGGTCGCGATCGTGTGCACGTCCCGGCGAGCGCTCGAAACGCGATCGGTCCAGTCGACGCTCCCGTCGGCGTCGACGTGAGCGCGTAGGAGCGCGCCGGCCTCGACCGCGACGTGCAGGAGGTCCGGATCACCCGGATCCGGCTCGATCCAGCGAACGTGGTGGGTGTCTGGCCGCGGCGGGAACGACCACTCCGCCGACGAGGGGAGATCCGTGAGGCCCGGCAGTCGCTCGAACGTCTCCCCGCCGTCGGTGCTCCGGTAGAGACGGCTGGGCTCGGTGCCGGCGTAGACCGTCTTGGGGTCGTGGGGCGCGACCGCGAGCGAGGTAACCGCGTCCTGCTCGATCCCAGCAGCGCGCTCCCACGACGCACCCTCGTCAGTCGAGCGCTGGAGGCCCTCCTCGAACGTGCCGACGAGGAGAGTGCCGTCGGTCACGGCGACGCACTCGGTTCGGGAGTCGAACGGCTCCTCGTGGACGACCGTCTCGCGAGCCGTGTCGACGACGAACAGCGCGTCCTCGTAGACGGCGTAGGCGGTGGACATAATCGGGGAGAAGGCGTGGAGCGTCGAAAAGGTAGGGCCGTTACTGCTCGCTCGGCGTTTCGGTCTCGGTCGCGCTCTCGGCCAAGTGGTCGTGGTGGTCCTGGTGGTCGGCCTGATCGCGGTAGGTCAGCCCGATCAGGTAGGCGGCACCGTCGTAGCGGTAGATCCCGCCCACGTCGCCGTCACACTGGCGGGTGAACAGGTTCGATATCTGCCGCCCCGTCGCGATCGAGAGCCCGCGTTCGACGCGGTCGCCGTCATCGGCGTCGGCGAGCTCGTCGAGGGGGTTCTGTAGCTCCGGGATCTCGGAAACTGCTTCGGCATCGAGGCTGCAGTTCGTCTCCGTCTCGTCACCGCTGGCCCGGATGGCCGTCATCGACACCGGCGGCTCGGCGAAGGGGTTGAGTCGGGCGCGCTCGGCGGCCGTACAGCCGGCGGTGCCGACGAGCGTCGCCGTCGCGCCGGCGGCGAGCAGTCGGCGGCGGGAGAGTTCGGGCATCAGTCGTCGTCGGCCGCGGGCGCTTCGGCCTCCTCCTTCGCCGGCTTCCGGCGGTCCGCACGCGGTCCCTCCATGTCGACGCTCGGGAGGTAGTCACGGAGGTAGCGCCCAGTGTGGGAGTCGTCGATCCGGGCGACGTCCTCGGGCGTCCCGCTCGCGACGATCTCGCCGCCGCCCTCGCCGCCCTCGGGGCCGAGGTCGACGACGTTGTCGGCGTTCTTGATCAGGTCAAGCTCATGTTCGACCACCACGACGGTGTTCCCGTTGTCGGTCAGGCGCTGGAGCACCTCGATCAGCTTGCGCTCGTCCTCCTTGTGGAGGCCGGTCGTCGGCTCGTCGAGCAGGTACAGCGTCTCGCCGGTCTGCTTCTTCCCGAGCTCCTCGGCCAGCTTGACGCGCTGGGCCTCCCCACCGGAGAGCGTGGTCGAGGGCTGGCCGAGCTTCATGTACCCCAGCCCCACGTCCTTCAGGAGCTTGAGCCGGCGGCGCAGTTGGCTGTTGGCCTCGAAGAAGTCGTACGCCTCGGCCACGTCCATGTCGAGCACGTCGGCGATGGTCTTCCCCTTGAACTCCACGTCGAGCGTCTCGTCGTTGTAGCGGGCCCCGCCGCACTCCTCGCAGGGGACGTGCACGTCCGAGAGGAAGTTCATCTCGATCTTGACCGTCCCCTGCCCGCCACACTCCTCACAGCGGCCGCCCTTGACGTTGAACGAGAACCGCCCCTTGTCGTAGCCGCGCTGCTGGGCGAGTTTCGTCTGGGCGAACGCCTCGCGGATGTGATCGAACACGCCCGTGTACGTCGCGGGGTTCGAGCGGGGGGTCCGACCGATCGGTGACTGGTCGATCAGTCGCACCGTCTCGATCTCGTCGGTCCCCTCGATCGCGTCGTGCTCGCCGGGGTCGACGCTCGTGTTGTCGTTCATCTTCCGAGCCAGCCCCTTGTACAACACGTCGTGCATCAGCGTGGACTTCCCGGAGCCGGAGACGCCCGTGATGGCGGTGAACTGCCCGATCGGCAGGTCGACGTCGACGTCCTCGAGGTTGTGTTGGCGGGCGCCGACGATCGTGAGCGCCGCGTCGCTCTCGCGACGCTCGTCGGGGACAGGTACCGTCTTCCGGCCGGCGAGATAGTCGCCGGTGACCGACGCTTCGGTGTTCACGATGTCGTCGAACTCGCCCTGTGCGACGATCTCGCCGCCCCGCTTGCCCGGGCCGGGGCCCATGTCGATCACGTGGTCGGCCCGGCGCATCGTCTCCTCGTCGTGTTCGACGACGAGCAGCGTGTTGCCGAGATCTCTGAGCCCCTCAAGCGTGTCCAGCAGACGGTCGTTGTCGCGCTGGTGGAGCCCGATCGAGGGCTCGTCGAGCACGTACAGCACGCCGACGAGGCCGGAGCCGACCTGCGTCGCGAGCCGGATGCGCTGGCTCTCGCCGCCGGAGAGGGTGGAGGCCTCGCGGTCGAGCGTGAGGTAGTCGAGGCCGACCTCCTCCATGAAGCCCAGCCGGGCGCGGATCTCCTTCAGGATCTCCTCGGCGATCGTGCGATCGCGCTCGGAGAGGTTCGCCTCCATCCCCTCGAAGTGCTTACGGGCGTCGGCGATACTCAGCCGATTGACCTCGGTGATGTCGGTGCCGTCGACGAGGACGGAGCGCGACTGTGGCTTGAGCCGGGTCCCCTCGCAGGCCGGACAGGTGGTGACGGCCATGTACTCCTCGATGTGCTCGCGGGTCGAGTCGCTGTCAGTCTCGACGTGGCGGCGTTCGAGGTTGGGGATGACGCCCTCGAACCGCTTCTCCTTGCGCCGGGTGCCGTTTTTCGTCTGACGCTGGAACACCACCTGCTCGTCGGTGCCGTAGAGGAACTGCCGCTGCTGCTTGTCGGTGAGCTCGGCGAACGGCGTCGTCACGTCGACGCCGAAGTGGGCGGCGACGCTGTCGATCCGGGTCTGGTAGTACGAACGGTTGTAGCTCCAGGCCTCGAACACGTCCTTGATCGGCTTCTCGGGGTCGACGACGACGAGGTCCTCGTCGACCTCCTTCGTCTCGCCGATCCCCTCACACTCCGGGCAGGCGCCGTGGGGAGAGTTGAACGAAAAGGAGCGCGTCTCGATCTCCGAGAAGTCGATGCCGCAGTGGGTGCAGGCGAGCTCCTCGGAGAACTCGACGACCAGTCGCTCGTTCGCGTCGGCGTCCGCCTCGTCGTCGGCGAGGTCGCCGGTGCTCCGGGAGACGTTACCGCCGAACGACTCGGGCAGCTCCTCGGGCGGCGACGGGAGGATCACCTTCAGCACGCCGTCGCCCTCTTCGAGGGCGGTCTCGACGGAGTCGGTGATCCGGGAGCGGTCCTCCTCGCTGACTTTCACGCGGTCGACCACCACGTCGATCGTGTGGTCGTAGTTCTCGTCGAGGTCGGGGTCGTCGGTGGTGAGGTCGTAGCGCTCGCCGTCGATCTCGACGCGAGCATAGCCTTCGCTCACGAGTTCCTCGAACAGGTCCTCGAACGCGCCCTTCTGGTCGCGGACGACGGGCGCGGCGATCTTCGCACGCGTGCCCTCGGGCAGTTCGAACACCCGGCGCACCATCTGCTGGGCGCTCTGGGTGCCGACCTCGCGGCCGCACTCGGGACAGTGGGGCGTACCGACGCGGGCGTACAGGAGGCGGAGATAGTCGTGCAGTTCCGTGACCGTCCCCACCGTCGATCGGGGGTTGTTCGCGGCATTCTTCTGGTCGATCGAGATGGCCGGCGAGAGCCCCTCGACGGACTCGACCTGCGGCTTGTCCATCTGCCCCAGGAAGTTCCGGGCGTACGCCGACAGGCTCTCGATGTAGCGGCGCTGTCCCTCGGCGTAGACGGTGTCGAACGCCAACGAGGACTTCCCCGACCCCGAGAGCCCGGTGACGACGCTGAACTCCTCCCGCGGGATCTCCACGTCGAGATCCGCGAGGTTGTTCTCCTCGGCCCCGCGGACCTCGATGAAGTCCTTACTCATTCAGCGCGGGCTACGGAGTCGGCAGGGTTGAACCCGTCGGTCCCGGGGATGTCCCCGCACGCGGGAGCGGGCGCGAGCGCCGCGCGGTTCAGCGCCCGATCGTGATCCGGCGGACCGCCACGTGCCCACAGCTCGGACAGGCGTGCTCGTACCGGACCTCCGCGCCGTCGGTCTCGCCGGTCCACTTCCCGTCGGCGTCGTCGTACCCACACGCCGGACAGACCGTCTCGACGGTGTCGTAGCGGTCCCGGAGCGTGTCGAGGGGGTTCATGCCGCGGTTGTTCGTGGCCATACCGTGGGAGTTGGGGGGCGAGCAGCATAAATCCCTGTGCATAGTTCACAACCATCACAGTCAGGGGAGAAGATCCGTCGCGTCGCTGTGCGAGTCCGGAAACAACCGCAGACGGGGTTCGAGAACTGCTGCCGGCAGCGTGGCGGTCCCCGATCAGGCGGGAACGACCGTGATCTGCTGTTTGCGGTCGATCGCGTCCTCGAGCTCCTCGGCGATCGCCGAGCCGCGAGAGACCTGCACGTCGCCGCCGCGGCCGACGGTGGCCGTGAACAGGTAGTCGCCGTCTGCCCGGACCTCGACGGTCTCGCCGACGTGCTCGTCGAGTCGGAGCACGACGTGGCGGGCGGTGATCTCCGGTTCGACCACCTCGCCCTGGGGCGAGCCGACGCTCTCCGTGCCGCCGTTGGCGGTCGCCGGCGCGGGGTTCTCCTCGTGGGTCCGCACGTCGATGTCGATTCCGAGGCGATCCTCGATCTCGCTGATCCGGCCGCCGCCCTTGCCGATCACGTAGGAGATGTCGTCCTCCTCGACGTACACCACGGCGCGGTCCTGCCCCTGGAGTTCGACCTCGACGTGGCCGCGGGCGACGGAGTGGATCTCGCGTTCGATCTCCTGTTTCGCGATCTGGTTCACGCCGGAGGTTTCCTCGCCCTCGTCGTCGAGCGGGACGGTGACGACCTGTCGGTTGAACGTGTAAATCTCGTACTTGGGCTCGCCCGTCTCGGTGTCCGAGACCATGATCACCGGGCGTGCGAGGTCTTCCGCCGTCAGGCCGGCGGGCACCTTCACCTCGGTCTCCACGTCGAACACGGTGTGGATCTGCCCGGCTTCGATGTAGACGACGGTGTCGACGACTTGCGGGATCATCCCGAGCTCGACGCGGCCGACGAGCCGCTGGAGCGCGTCGATCGCGCGGGTCGCGTGGACGACGCCGATCATGCCGACGCCCGCGAGCCGCATGTCCGCGAACGTCTCGAAGTCGCTGGACTTCCGGACCTCGTCGTAGACGGTGTAGTCCGGCCGGACCATCAGCAGCGAGTCGGCGGTGTTCTCCATCGAGCCGCCGAGCTCGGTGTACTGGGTGATCTCGGGGCCGACCTGCAGGTCCCGGGGTTTCTCCATCGTCTTGACCGCGAAGTCGTTGTCGTTGAGATACTCCGCGACCGCCTGTGCGAACGTGGACTTCCCGGCGCCGGGCGAGCCCGAGATGAGCACGCCGCGCTGGCGCTCGGTGAAGCGGTCCTTGAGCTCGTCGGCCATCGCGTAGTCCTCGATCGTGGTCTTCGCGACCGGCCGGACGGCCGTGATCTCGATCGCGTCCGCGAAGGGCGGGCGGGCGACCGCGATCCGGTAGTCGCGGTACTGGACGATGTCCATCCCCTCCTCGCTGAGCTCGATGAACCCATCCGAGGAGGCGCGGGCGGTCTCGATCACTTCGGTCGCCCACTCCTCCATCTGCTCGTCGCTGGTGGGCTCGTCGCCGATGTGCTCGTAGCGCATCTCGCCGATGTCGCCCCGCTTCGCCTTGGGTCGCGTGTCCGAGCGGAGGTGGAGGCTCATCGTGTCCTCGGTGAAGAACTGCTCGATGGCCAGCCCCTCGCTCTCGGGCTCGGCGGCGTCGGTGTCGACGACGGGCTCGACGTAGTCCACGTCGAGCCCCTTCGCGCGGGCGACCTCGGCCTGCACGCCGTCGCTGGTCAGCAGCGTCGCGGCCTGCTGGGCGGCGATGTCGCGGATCAGCGCGTCGATGTCGCCCTCACCGGCGCCCTCGGTTTCCGCGGCGTTGGGTCGTCGGCCGACGTACTCGACTTCGATCTCCCCCTCGTCGGCGTAGTCGGCGAGCCGCTGGAGCTCCTCCAGCCCCTTCCAGCCGGGGTCGTACCCCGCGTTGGCCTGGGCTTCGAGCTCGCCGACGACGGCTTCGGGGACGTAGACGGTGACACCCTCGTAGCGCCCGTCGGCGACGCGCTCGGAGACGCGGCCGTCGACGACGACGCTGGTGTCGGGAACGACGTTCACACGGGAGATAGACGGCGGAGGCTCAAAAGGGTGTATACCATCGAGTGAGTCGCGCCGGGCGGCCAACACCGACCGCCCGGCCGCGTCGACGTGCGTGCTCGGCGTCGCTGGGTCTAATCAGTCGGTCGCCGGTACGCCTCCCGTCCGCTACGACGGTAGTTTCCGTCGGAACCCGCCTCAACGGGGTTCAGTTGCACGTTAGAGAGTAACACACAAGAATCTGACGGCCACAGCTGCAAGGCTCGCGGTGGGAACAGGCCGAAAAAACGTGATCGCGGAACGGTTGCTGACCGAAACTGGTGGGCAGCGGCGTTACGCGCCCGTGCCGCTCGCGGCGTCGACGAGCGCCTCCAGATCGAGGTGGCCGGCGCCGTGGTACGTCTCGCCCTCGTCGGGCATCGACGCCGTCTCCTGGATCAGCGACTCGACTTCCTCGACGCTGGCGTCCGGCTGGAGCGAGCGGACGAGTGCGACGGCGCCCGCGACCTGCGGGGCCGCCATCGAGGTGCCGGCCTTCCAGCCGTAGGACGCGGTCTGCTCGCCATCCGGGCCGGTGGTGTTGATCGTGGAGTAGACGAGATCGTTGTACGCGGCGTCGTTGCCGCCGACGATAGCCTCCAGATCGTAGTTCCCGCCGCCCGCGCTCACGTCGACGGCCGAGCCGTAGTTCGTGTACGGCGCGGGGTCGGTCGTCGGCTCGTCGAGGCGGTTGCCGGTGAGCCACTTGGCCTCGTTGTCGCTGTGCTTGCCGCCCCAGCCGTAGCCGAGGGGACCGGTCGCGCTCACGCCGAACACGCCGTCGGCCTCCGTCGGGAGGCTGAGCGTGTTCTCGGCGTCCATGTCCAGCGAACCGTTGCCGGCGGAGTTGACGATCACGGTGCCCTGTGAGCGGACGTACGCCGCGACCTGACTGATGATCTGCTCCAGCGCGATCAGGCCCGGGTACTCGACGGTGTCGGAGACCGTGTAGCCGACGCTGTAGTTGATCGCGTCACAGCCGATCGCTGCGGCGTACTCCCAGCCGGCGAGGCCGTCGCCCGCGAACCCCTCTTTCCCGGAGAACATCCGGACCGCCACGATCTCGGTGTCCGGCGCCGTCCCGAGCACGCCGCCGGCTGGACCGTCGTTGTCGTTGGTCGCGGCGATCGTGCCCGCGACGTGGGTGCCGTGGTTGCCCGCGCCGTTGGGGCGGTGGGCTGTTCCGTCGTCGCCCCGACCGTCGCCGGTAATGTTGATCGAGAGCTCCGTGTTGACCACATCTTCGAGGTCGGGGTGGGGGTCGTACACGCCAGAGTCGACGACCGCGACGCGGGTGCCCTCACCCGTCGCCGTGTCGTGGACGAACTTTCCGCCGCCGGGCTTGTCGGTGAGTTCGCCGGCGACCGCCTGTTCGCGCTTGTCCCACTGGAGCTCGGTGTTACTCGGGGCTCCGTCGTGGTTGTGGCTCGCGGAGTCGCCGGCGGCCGCCGGCCCCTCGGCTTCGACAACTGCCCCGGCCTCGTCATCGCTGCGGTCGATCTTCACGTCCGGCGCGGTCGCGGTCGCGCTGCCGACGCGGGACTGGTCACCACGTGCGACCAGTACGTCCGCCGCCGAGAGGTCGTGGATGATCTCCACGTCGTCGGGAATCTCACTGCGATCGACCTTCCGGAGATTGATGAGGAACCGTCCGGTCTCGCCGTCGCCGGTCGCGACAGCGCTGCCCGTCGCCAGTGCCGTGCCGCCGATCACGCCCGCTGTACCCTTGAGGAACGTTCGTCTGCTACTGTTACGCATCCACACGGTATGGCAGAACCGATCGCTAAAAGCTTACGTAAATTCCTCTTGAATGTGAAACAGTTCACCGGGAAAACAGCAGTCGGTTCGGCGGGCGCTGTCACCGAAACGCAGAAACCACAGAAAGCCGCAGATCAGTCGATGTGGCCTTCGCGGCGGAGCTGCTCGGCGTCCTGCTCGTCGTAGCGCCACTCGATGTTCCCCTTCTCGTCCTGCCAGTCCCAGGGTTCGAGGATGACCACGTCGTCCTCGTTGATCCACGTGCGGTACTTCATTCGACCCGGGATGCGCCCGAGCCGCGTCTCGCCGTCGGCACACCGAACCCGGACGTGGTTGCCGCCGAGGTGCTCGGTGACGACACCGAACACTTGGTTGTCGTCTGGCATCCGGAGGTTCTTCCGGCCTGATGAATCGTCGCTCATACGGGTAGTACGGCACACCCACAGATAAGCCGTGGGATACGTCCCCGAAACGGAGTCACACACCCCGGTCGAAGCACCGAGAGAGACAGCGTTAACCCGACGGTCCGAGAAGCGGGCGTATGAACGGAACGCACGACATCGGGGGTGTCCGCCGGTGCGCGTAGTCGCGAAGTTCGGCGGCACCTCGCTGGGCTCGGGCGACCGGGTCGACCGGGCGGCCGACTCCGTCGCCGACGCCGTCGCAGCGGGCCACGAGATCGCCGTCGTCGCGAGCGCGATGGGCTCACAGACCGACGAGCTGCTCGACGAGATCGCCTTCGACGCCAGCGACGAGGACCGCGCCGAGATCGTCTCGATGGGCGAACGCACCTCGGTCCGGATGCTGAAGGCTGCACTCGGCGCCCGCGGGGTCGACGCGACGTTCCTCGAACCGGGCGACAAGGACTGGCCGGTCGTCACCAACGACCGCGGTGAGATCGACGTCGCGGGGACCAAACGGCGGGTCGACGCGCTCGCGGCGACGCTTGACGACACCGTCCCCGTCATCACGGGCTTTCTCGCGGAGGATCCCGACGGCAACGTGACGACGCTGGGCCGCGGGGGCTCGGACACCACCGCGATGATGCTGGGGAACTATCTCGACGCCGACGAGGTAGTGATCGTCACCGACGTGGAGGGCGTCATGACCGGCGACCCCCGCGTCGTCGAGGGCGCGCGCAACGTCGGCTCCATCACCGTCGACGAGCTCCGGAACCTCTCGTTCCGCGGCGCCGAGGTGGTCGCCCCCTCCGCGCTGGTCTACAAGGACGAGGATCTCGGCGTTCGAGTGGTCCACTACCAGCACGGCGACCTGCTCTCCGGCGGCACCAGCGTCGAGGGGAGCTTCGAGCACCTGATCGACATGGAGGAGGCGCCGCTGTCCTGTCTCACCGTCGCCGGCCGGGCGATCCGGAACCGGCCGGGGATCCTCGCGGAGGTCTCACAGAAGCTCGGCGACGCCGGTATCAACATCGACGCGGTCGCCAGCGGAATGGACTCGCTGACGTACTACGTCGAAAGCGAGGTCGCCGAGGCGGCGGAGGCGACGCTGCACGACGCCGTCGTCGAGGACGACTCGCTCTCCTCGGTCACCGTCGAGGACGAGATCGCCGTGATCCGCGTGACCGGCGGCGAGCTCCCGAACCAGCCGGGCGTGATCCGCTCGCTGGTCGATCCGCTGGCGGAGGCGGGGATCAACATCCACGACCTGATCACCTCCGCGACCTCCGTCGCGATCTTCGTCGCGTGGGAGGACCGCGAGGAGACGCTGGACATCGTCCACGAGCAGTTCTGAAAACCGACCCCGTCAGGACCCGCGCCACGTGTGCCCGCAGTCGATGCAGGTGAACACTCGAACCTCGTAGGAGCCGCCGGGCTTCGGCCGTGTTTCGTAGTAGGCCCGGTCGCTGTCGCAGTCGTCCGCCGGACAGGACTCCTCCACCGTCTCGTTGGCGTTCGTGGTTCCGTCGACGACGGGGGGTTCCCCGCCGTCCTCCTGTTCGTTCTGCGTCGTCATCGCCGCTTCCGCCTGCGAGTCCCGCGGCTCCTCGTTCTCACAGGAGCGACACACCCACGTGTCGCCCGCCGTGCGCATCATCGACCCGCACGCGTCGCAGAATTTCATAGAGGAGCGGAAGACACGGGTGCGGATATATGTGTTAATCTGATCCGGCGTGGACCTCGAGTAACCGCTCCCGCCGGAGTTGCCGAGCAGACTGAATCGATCGTCGAGGTAAAAACGTCGAAGCGTCGGTCCGTGGCCGCCTACGGCACCGGTGGCGACTCCGCGTCCATCGCCGCCTCCCGGAGCCGCCGTTCCTCGTCGGTCTCGACTGCGAGGTCCGGGACGGGCTGGACCGACTCCTCGCCGTCGATCGCGACGAACGTGAGATGCGAGGAGGCGGTCTCGCGCTCGATGCCCTCGCTCGGGCGTTCCGCGGTCACGTCGACGCGCACCTGCATGCTCGTCTCGCCCGTGTCGTACACGTAGGCGGTCAGGACGGCGATGTCGCCGAGGTCGATCGGCGCGTGGAAGTCGACGCGCTCGATGCTGGCGGTGACGACCTGTGAGCGGGCGAACCGCCGGGCGGCGACGACGCCGCCGAGGTCCATGCGGTGGAGCACCCAGCCGCCGAGCGCGCGCCCGAGGTTGTTGGTCGCGTCCGGCATCACTACCTCGCTGGTCTCGGTGTAGGAGTCGATCAGCCTCACCATTCGAGCGACCCCCCGGAGCGGTACTCCGTCACCTGCGTCTCGAAGAAGTTCTTCTCGCGGTTGAGGTCGGCCGCCTCCGAGAGCCACGGGAACGGGTTCTCGGTGCCGTAGGCCTCGTCCATCTCGAGTTGGGTGAGCCGCCGGTCGGCGACGTACTCGACGTACTCCGCGAACTGCGTCGGCCCCATCCCGAGGATCTCCTCGGGGCAGGCCTCGCGAGCGTACTGCTGTTCGAGCTCGACGGCGTCGAGAATCAGCTCCCGAATCTCCGCCTCGAACTCGTCGGTCCACGCGTCGGTCTCCCCTCGGATCGCGTCGATCAGCTCGATCCCGAAGCCGAGGTGCAGCGACTCGTCGCGCATGATGTACTCGAACTGCTGGCCGATCCCCTCCAGTTTGCCCTGCCGCTTGAGTCCGAGCATCATCGCGAAGCCGGCGTAGAAGAAGATCCCCTCCATGATGACGTAGAAGCCGATCAGGTCCCGGAGGAACGCCCGCACGTCGGCCTCGTCGTCGATCGTGAACTCGGGGTCGTCGACGACCCGCGTGAGGTCGACGACGAACTCGTCTTTGGCCTCGATCGCGGGAATTCGGTCGTACATCCCGTAGAGGTAGTCGGGGTCGAACCCCAGCGAGTCACAGCAGTAGATGAACGTGTCCGTGTGGACCGCCTCCTCGTACGCCTGCCGCAGGAGATACTGCCGACACTCCGGCGCCGTCACGTGGTCGTACACCGCGAGCACGATGTTGTTCGCGGTCAGCGACTCCGCAGTCGAGAAGAAGCCGAGGTTCCACTCGACCAGCCGGCGCTCGGCGTCGCTGAGCTCGTCGCCGTTCCACTGGGTCACGTCGTTGCCCATGGGGATCTCCTCGGGCACCCAGTTGTTGTCGACGCCCGCCTCGTAGTACTCGCGGGCCCACTCGTAGTCGATGGGCAGGATCTTGTTCGGGTCGTGCGTGTCGCCGTCGGTGAGGTAGTCGATCGGCATTACTGACAGGCCTCGCAGGTTGGGTCCTCGACGCTCGGGAGCTCCGAGCCGTCGTTCGATTCGCCGCCGTCGGTGGCCGGCTCGGTCGGGTCGTCTTCGCTCCCGTCGCCGTCCGCGTCGCGGCGCTGGGTCCGGCCGTACTCCTCCATGTCCAGCGTCGACTTCTCGAACTGGCTCGCGCCGAGGGTGCGCAGGTAGTACGTCGTTTTCAGGCCGAGCTCCCACGCGCGCTGGTACACGTCGTCCAGCAGCGTGCCGTCCGTGGACGGGAAGAACACGTTGTGACTCTGGGACTGGTCGACCCAGATCGCCCGCCGGGCGGTGAGTTCGAGCTGGTGGCGCGGGTCGATCTCGAAGGCGCCGCGGTGGTGCTCCCGGATCGCCGGCGGGATCGACTCGATCTCCTGAATCGCGCCGTCGTGGAACTTGATCTCGTCGCGCATCTCGTCGGTCCAGAGCCCCAGTTCGTCCAGCTCCTCGACGAGGTGCTCGTTGACGACCGTGAAGTCGCCGCTCATGTTCGACTTCACGTAGAGGTTCGAGTACCGGGGCTCGATCGAGGGAGTGGTGCCCGCGATGGTCGAGATGGTCGCCGTCGGCGCGACCGCGGTGGTGTTGGAGTTGCGCATCCCGTGCTCGGCGACGTGCTCGCGCACCTCGCTCCAGTCGAGGCGTTCCTCGGGCTCTACGTCGACGGGCTCGCCGCGCTCTTCCTCCAGCAACGAAATCGTGTCCTGCGGGAGCAGCCCGCGGTCCCACTTCGACCCCTCGTAGGAGTCGTACGTGCCGCGTTCCTTCGCGAGTCGCGAGGAGTTCAGAATCGCGTGGTAGGCGACCCGCTCCATCGTCTCGTCGGCCACGTCGAGCGCCTCGTCGCTGGCCATCCCGACGCCGCGTTCGGTCAGCATCTCGTGGAACCCCATCACGCCGAGGCCGACGGGTCGGTGGCGCGTGTTCGCGCGCTCGGCGCGGTCGGTCGGGTAGAAGTTCAGGTCGACGACGTTGTCGAGCATCCGCATCGCCGTCTCGACGGTGTCTTCGAGTGCGTCGTCGTCGAGTCCGTCGCCGTCGACGTGTTTCGCGAGATTGACCGAACCGAGGTTACAGACCGCCGTCTCGTCCTGTGAGGTGTTGAGCGTGATCTCCGTACAGAGGTTCGAGCTGTTGATCGTCCCGTAGTGGTCCTGCGGCGAGCGGACGTTACAGGGGTCCTTGAACGTGATCCACGGGTGACCCGTCTCGAACAGCCGGGTGAGCATCGTCCGCCAGAGCTCCTCGGCCTCGACGCGCTCGTACTGCCGGAGTTCGCCGTCGTCGGCCGCCTGCTCGTACTGCTCGTACAGCTCCTCGAACTTTCGCCCCGTGGCCTCGTGGAGCTCGGGCACTTCGTCGGGCGAAAACAGCGTCCACTGCTCGCCGGCCCGGACGCGCTTCATGAACAGGTCCGGCACCCACGCCGCGGTGTTCATCTCGTGGGTGCGCCGGCGCTCGTCGCCCGTGTTGCGCTTCAGGTCGAGAAACGCCGGGAAGTCGAGGTGCCACGCCGCGAGGTACGCGCAGGCGGCGCCGCGGCGCTTCCCGGAGCGGTTGATCGCGCCGGTCACGTCGTCGGAGATGTTGAGGAACGGGATCACGCCCGTCGACTCGACGCCGGTGGACTCGATCAGCGACCCCTCGGCGCGGACGTTCGTCCAGTCGTTGCCGAGCCCGCCGGACCACTTCGAGAGCTTCGCGTGGGCCTTGTAGGAGTCGAAGATGTCCGCCAGATCGTCCTGTACCGTCGTGAGGTAGCAGGAGGAGAGCTGTGGGTGGGTGGTGCCGGCGTGGAACAGGGTCGGCGTCGAATGGACGAAACGTAGCGTCGAGAGCGCGTCGTAGAACTCCACCGCGCGGGCCTCGCGGTCCTCGGGGTCCTCCGCGAGGGCGACGCCCATCGCGACGCGCATCCAGAACGCCTGTGGGAGTTCGAGGGGGTCGTCCTCCTCGACAGTCCGGAGGAAGTAGCGCTGGACCAGCGTCGAGACGGCCATGTAGCCGAACTGCTCGTCGCGCTCGGGGACGAGCGCGTGGGCGAGCGACTCCAAGTCGTACTCAGCCATCCGCCCGTCGAGCAGGCCGCGCTCGACGCCGGTCTCGATCGCGTCCACGAACGACGCGCGGTAGATCTCGCCCGAGAGCGGGCCGTCCGTGCCGGTCACGTTCCGGGCGTGGCGCCAGCGCGCGACCCGCGCGGCCGCGTCGTCGTGAGCGGGGTCGCGCTCGGTACGCGCGGTCAGCACGCCGATCAGCGCCTCGTCGATCTCGTCGGCGTCGGCGCCGTCGTAGCTGTCGCGCTCGGCCGCGCGGGCGAGCGCCTCGCGGTCGCTCGCGAGGTCGAGATCCGCTGTCGCCGCGGCGAGTCGGTCCTCGATTCGGTCAGTCGTCGATGGGTTTGCCTGGGTCATGTCCGCGGCGGACCCGCCGGAAGCGACCGACAGCGTTGCCACTTACGGCATCGCCATCTGTCGGTTTCGGCTCGCTCCCGCGAACCGGGTCTCGCCGTATGCCCGCTTTTCGGCGACCGGGTTAAGCGTTTCCCAGTTAGATTGTAGTAGTGCAAATATAGTTTACTAACGGCGGGTAGACGGGTCGACGCGTCGCTGTTCGGCGAGAACTGGCGGGGAGAACGAGCGCAGTGTGTCGGAAGAACGAGCGTCAGCGGCCCTCTCGAAGCCGTTCGCCGATATCGGTCGGGAGACCGGTGTCCTCGACAGCGTCGACGACCCGGTCGACGTCGTAGCTCACGCGGTACTCCGCGACCGAGCGGTCGTCGAGGTCGACGACCGCGTACGCCGCGTCGGAGTCGCGGTCACGCGGCTGCCCGACGCTACCGGGATTGAGGACGATTCCCTCACTGAACACGGCGTGGTGCTGGACGTGCGTGTGGCCCATGATCAGGAGCTCCTCGTCGTCGAGCAGCCCGGCCGCGAACTCGCGCGGATACGTGTAGTGGTCCGGGTCGTCGGGGTGGCCGTGGACGATCTTCACCCGGCCGTCGGCCACGCGACGCTCGGTCGGCAGCGCGCCGAGCCAGTCGACGGCCTCCGCGCCGAGCTGCTCGCGGGCGTAGTCGACGCCGGCTTTCGCCATCCCGTTGAAGCCGGCGGCGTCGGCGTTGGCGACCGCGCGGTCGTGGTTTCCCTGCACCGTCGGGACCCCGCGGTCCCGAACCGCGTCGACACAGGCCGCCGGCCAGGGGTTGTAGCCGACCACGTCGCCAGCACAGACGAGCATGTCGACCGACGGCATCGCTTCGAGCACCCGCTCCAGCGCGGGGAGATTGCCGTGTACGTCAGAGATGACCCCGAGTTGCACGGGGGGCGAAAACAGCGCGATCGGGAAAAGCGTCGCGCTACTCGCCGTTGTGGATCGCCGTCTCGATCCCCGCGGCGTCGACGCTCACGCCCGCCGCACAGACGGCGTGTTCGAACGCGTGGTCGTACAGCTCACGGGCGGCTGCCGCGGCGCCGTCGGCGGCGAGCGCGAACGGCTCGGGGTCGTCCTTCTCGTACGTCGCCACCAGCGTCGGCTCCTCGACCTCGCGAACGAGCAGGGCGTCCCGGCGGACGGTGCCGACGACCGCGGAGTCGGCGCCGACGACCGCAGCGATCCGAGGCGTGTCGTAGTCGTCTTTCTCGAAGTCCAGCGCGAACAGCGCGCTCACGAGCGCGTCCCGGGCGGGGTAGCCCAGCCCGAGCTTCTCCGCCACCGGGTCGACGTGGGAGCCGTTGCCGACGACCGTGATCCCCCGGTCGTCGACCGTCCGGACGCAGTTGTAGGAGACGTAGGGGTTGTCCGTGGGCTCGGCGTCGTCGGTCGGGACGACGGTGAGGCTGCCGTCGCGCTCGATGACTTTCCGGTTCGGGAACGAACGCGAGGAGACGCGGTAGGCTGCCAGTCCCGGGGCGGCGACGAG
The DNA here is from genome assembly GCF_001282785.1 of Halolamina sediminis. NCBI lineage: Archaea > Methanobacteriati > Methanobacteriota > Halobacteria > Halobacteriales > Haloferacaceae > Halolamina > Halolamina sediminis. Next base: position 637,977 of record NZ_CVUA01000001.1, on the reverse strand, counting down.
GAAGCGGCCGACGTACATACCGTCTCTGTGGGGTAGACCGGCAAGTAGGTGGTGATTCTCGATCGGCGAAAACCGGGAGTACGGTGGTTCCCACCTGTCGGGAACCGCCATCTTGGCTAAGCCCGTACGGGCCGAACGTCCAGATATGGCAACACAGGAAGTCCGACTCCGAAGTACGGTCGCAGGGTTCACCGCGGAGGGGAAACTCCACACCCTGAGCGTGTGGTTCATCCTCGCGCTGCGGTTGATGATGGGGCTGGCGTTCCTCCAGAGCGGCATCGACAAGGTCCTCAGCGGGAGCTTTTCGGCCGCCGGCTACCTCAACAACGCCCCCGCGGCGAACGGCAGTCCCGCCGCCGGCTTGTTCGAGGCGATGGGCTCGTCAGGGCTGTTCCTCGACTTCGTGAACGTCGCGGTCCCGTGGGGTGAGGTGCTCATCGGGCTGGGCCTGCTCGTCGGCGGCCTCACCCGCCTCGCCGCGTTCTGGGGCGCGTTCATGATGCTCATGTTCTACCTGGGCAACTGGAGCGTCGACCACGGCTACATCAACGGCGACTTCGCGTACATGCTCGTGTTCCTGGCCGTCGCCGCCTTCGGCGCGGGCCGGATCCTCGGGCTGGACGCCTACATCGAGCAGTACGAGATCGACGGCCGAGCGTTGATCGAGCGCTACCCGTGGATGCGCTACCTGCTCGGGTAGCACCCTCGCAGTAGGCTTTTTCTTGTAGTCGGTCATTGCGAATCCATGGTCGACGAGGAGGACTGCATCGACGCCCTCCGCGAGGCGGCGCGGGAACTTGGCGCGTCGCCGACGAAAGCCGAGTACGAGGCGCTCGGGCTGACGCCGGCGTCGGCGACGATCATCCGCACCATCGGCGGCTGGAACGACGCGAAGGAACGCGCCGGGCTGTCGACCAACGCCTCGACCGGCAGTCGGGTCGGGCCGCCGCCGGAGGGGATCGACGACGAGGTTCGCGAGCGATGGGGAGAGCTGTCGGTCGATCAACGCTGGCACTACCGGAACCGGGAGTGGAACACCGAGCGGACGCGGCGCAGGCGTACGGAACGCCGCGAGTGGGTCGCCGAGCGAAAAGCCTCGAAAGGCTGTGCCAGATGTGGTGAATCTGACCCCGACGTTCTCGACTTTCACCATCAGGATACCGACCGAAAAGACGAGAAAGTGAGTCGTCTGGTTCTACAGGAGGTGTCAAAAGAGCGGCTTCGGTCGGAGATCGAGAAGTGTGAGGTGCTCTGTGCCAACTGTCACCGCCGCGAGCACGTCAGCCCGTCGAACCTCAGGATAGATATCGAGCTTCGGAAAGAGCCCGCTCGTCTCGTCGGCGAACGACCAAACGGGGAGACGTTCGAAGTCGTCAGTCCCGACAGGCGCCGAATCTGGGCGAACGAGTACAAGGAGGCACGCGGCTGTGCGAGCTGTGGGGTGAAAGACGGGGCCGTACTGGATTTCCACCACGTCGACGAGGCCGAGAAGGATCTCACCGTGAGCCGGCTCATCTCGGAGGGGTACGGAACGCCACGGGTGTACCGCGAGATCCAGCGGTGTGAGGTCCTCTGTGCGAACTGCCATCGGAAGCGCCACCGGAAGGGGTAGCACACCGACCACCGGCTCCGTGGTCGACTCCGAAACACTCATACTTCCCAACGGACTACCTGTAGTTGCGAAGATCGCCACCCGGCAGGGATGGCGAACGTGTCAGAATAGTTCCATGGGGTAGCGGCCAATCCTGGAGCCTTCTGGGGGCTCCGACCCAGGTTCGAATCCTGGTGGAACTACTCACTTCTTCCGGAACCCTTCGAGAAGCGCCAGCGGCGTCGAACTACTCCAACTCCACGAGTCGCTTCATCTTCGACCAGTGACTCCGCACAGCGCCACTCGTCGCCGACGCCCTCCTCCTGTGCTTCGACGAGGTCGACCCGCTTGCCACAGACGGGACAGTTCGGGTCGCTAGTCCGGATGACGACCGTCTCCACGTCCGTGGTTGATCGTTCGGCGCTGCGTCGCGGAGTCGTTCTGGCAGCGCCGGAGACGCCCTGCGGGACTACTTCTCCACGTCCAGCAGCGCGACGCGTTCGAGCACGAGATCCGCGAGGTCGCCGTCGACGGCGCCGAGTTCCGCGTCGGAGACGTCGAAGAACTCGCGAACGGTCGGCTCGTCGTACGCCCCCAGTATCGGCGCTTCTTCGACGTGGTCGCGGAGCCGGTCGACGGCCTCCGCCTCCGCTTCGTCGTCGCCGGCCGGCGAGTCAACGAGCACGACGACGCGGTTCTCGCCCTCGGCGACGCCCATCTCCAGCGCGCGGTTGATCTGCCGGCGCCCCGCCGCGTAGCAGAGCAGCTCCACCGCCCGCTCCCGGGCGACGTTCTCGCCGCGGGCGATCGCCCGGTCGGCGCGGTCGAGCGCCCGTTCGAGGTGCGCCGCGGAGACGACGTAGTCGGCGTCGAACGCCTGCACAGTCGTTCCGGTCGCCTCGGCGGCGTGGTCGAGCACCCCGAGGAACGCGTCGAGGTCGTCGACCGTCGCCGTCCCGTCGAGCAGCCGCATCAGAAATCACCCAGCGAGGCCTGCCCACCTTCCTCCTCACGACCGGCACGCTCCGCGTCGGCGTCGGCGGTCACGCCGTCCATCGACGGGTCCTCGCGGCCGACGTTCTCGAGGACGGTCTCGGCGGTCTTCGTTCCGCGCAGTGCGCCCAACACGACCGACTTGTCGGCCTCGCGGAGGTCCGCGCGGGACTCGATGCCGGCCTCGAACAGCCGCCGCGCGCGCTTGCGACCGACGCCGCGGACGCCCGTGAGGTCGAGCAGCTCCTCCCGGACGCCGTCCTCGACGCGCTTTTTCGCCTCCCGGACCGCGACGACGTTCGAGAGGTCGAGCTCGCCCGCCAGCCGCTCGGCGGCGTTGAGCAGCCACTCGGCGGTGTCGACCTTGCCACGGATGTCGCCCGGGCCGACCCCGTAGCGCTCCGCGATGCGGCTCTCGTCGACCTCGCTGGCCCAGTCCTCGAGCATCCGGGCGGTCTTGAGCGCGGCGAGCCACTCCTCAAACGCCACGTCGTCGTACTCCGACGGCGTGCGCCCCAGTAGCTCCGTCTCGCGCTCGAACAGCACCTCCTCGTACTCCTCGCGGTCGCCGGACTTCAGGTAGAGCTGGTACATGTCCGGCGTGCGGGAGACGAGGTGGTAGAGCCCGATCGCAGAGATGTCGTCGGCGTCCTCGTCCGCGTCGGTTTCCGCCGTCTCGCCGCCCTCCCCATCGGCGTCGGCCAGCGTGTCGTCGTCGAGCAGTTCGTTTCCGGAGACGAACCCGGCCGACTCGTCGGCGTCGTCGGCGTCCATGGCGCTGCGGGAGCCGTACTGTCCGCCGGAACGGCCGCCCTCGGCGTCGCGCAGGCCGTCGATGATCTCCGCGGCGCTCATGGGGTCGAGGTAGAGCCGCGAGACGGTGTGGCCGATCTCGGTAGCGGTGATCGTCCCGTCCTCGCGCTCGACGAACTCGTTGGCCGCGAGGTAGTCGAGCACCGTGTCGGTCACCGACTCCAACTGGGCGCTGCCGGCGCTCTGGACGGCGTACAGCGTGTTGTCGAGGAAGGATAGCAGCTCCTCGCGGGTGTTCGCGAAGCCGGACGCGACGGTCGCGAGCAGGTGGGTCCGCAGGGCCGGCTCCGCCGCCAGCTTCGAGCGCACCGGCTCGGGCTCGCCGTCGACGTAGCGCTCGAACAGTTCGTCCTTCGTGTCGACGTTCGACGCGAGCAGCACCGCCTCGCCGTAGGGGTCGAGCCCCGGCCGGCCGGCCCGGCCCATCATCTGGTGGACTTCGAGCGTGTCCAGCGGCTTCATGCCGCCGAACTCCGGGTCGTAGCGCCGCCAGTCACGAACGATCACCCGGCGTGAGGGGGTGTTCACGCCCGCGGCGAGCGTCGGCGTCGCCGCGATCACCTTGATCAGGCGGTCGCGGAACGCGCCCTCCACTAGGTCGCGGTGCTCGCTGGAGAGGCCAGCGTGGTGGAACGCCGCCCCCTTCGCGACGCAGTCGGCGAGATCGTCGCTGGTCGCGGTGTCGGAGACATCGCGGATCGCCGTCGCGAGTTCGCGGAGTTCACCGCGTTCCTCGTCGGTGAGGTGATCGCGCGTGACGCCGCCCAGTCGGCTGGCGGCGGACTCGGCGTTCCGCCGGGAGTTGACGAAGACGAGACTCGATCCCCCCTCTTCGAGTGTGTCGTCGACGAGCGCGGGCGTCTGCTTGCCGCCGCTGTCAACGGGGACCTCGCGCTGGGAGCCGTCGGCGAAGTTGATGGCGTTCCCGAAGTGGACGCCCGTCTTCAGGTCGATCGGGCGCCAGTCGGAGTCGACCAGTTCGGCGTCGAGCCAGTCGGCGATCTCACCGGCGTTGCCGACCGTCGCCGACAGCGCGACCGTCTGGAGGTTCGCGTTGATGCGCCGGAGCTTCGCGAGCGTGACCTCCAGCGTGGGCCCGCGCTCGCGGTCGTCGACGAGGTGGACCTCGTCGCTGACGACACAGGAGAGATCGTCGATCCACGGCGCGCCATTCCTGACGAGGGAGTCGACCTTCTCGCTGGTGGCGACGATGATGTCCCGCGAGCCCAGCCACTCGCCGTCGGACTCGTAGTTCCCCGTCGAGACGCCAACGTCGATCCCGTACTCCGCCCAGCGCTCGAACTCGGTCTTCTTCTCGCTGGCCAGCGCACGCAGCGGAACGATGTACAGCGCGGTGCCGCCGCGTTCGACCGCCGACAGCATCGCGAGCTCGGCGATCAGCGTCTTACCGGAGGCGGTCGGCACCGCGGCGACGACGTTCTCGCCGTCGGTCACGCCGCGCTCGACGGCCTCGGCCTGTGGCGGGTAGAGCGCCTCGACGCCCTCGCCCTCGAGGTGGGCTGCGACGCCGTCGGGGAGTCCCGACAGCTCCGTCGGCTTCATTGAGAGAGAGTTGCCCGCTCTCGGGTTTAAGTTACTGGGTCCGACTCGACAGTCGGCCCCCGGCTCACCGCTCGGCCAAGTCGTACGGGTCGGCGTCGGGCGGCAGCGGCGACTCGTACTCGCGATCCCCTTTGCGCTGTTCGTACTCCGCGCGGGCTTCGGCGAGCAGCTCCTCGTCGGTCAGCAGGTCGTACAGCGAGCCGGCGACGACCTTCCCCGCGAACAGCATCCCCGCAGTGCCGAGATCCTTCCCGGCGGCGACGGCTTGCCACGAGTGCAGCGGCGTCCCCGCCGGCCACGTCGCCGCGCGGAAGCGCCCGAGGGGAGCGTTCCACGACACGTCCCCGGAGTCTGTGGAGTAGGCGGCGGTCTCTCCCGTATCGGGCGCGTCGATGGGGTCGGTGAACATCGTCGCCTCGGCAGCCTCGTCGCGGTGCTCCGGCAGGACGGAGTCGTAGGACGGCTCTTCGAGCGTCGCGTGCAGGTCGGCCGCGAACGAGGCCTGTTCGTCGGTGAGGGGGAACTCGGCGGCCGCCATGTTCTCGCGGATCGAGTCCGCGAGCGCGCCGTTGGGGAGCACGCCGTACATCCCGGTGGTCTGTGTTACGTCGGCGTCGGTGCCGGACATCAGCGCCGCGCCCTCGGCGGCGTCGCGCACGCGATCGGACACGCGCTCGATGGCCGCACGATCGGGCGCGCGAACCATCACCTCCATCGCTGCTTCCTCCGGGACGACGTTGGCGGCCTCCCCGCCCTCGGTGACGACGTAGTGGATACGGACCGGGTCCGGGACGTGCTCCCGCATGTACTCGATCCCGGTGCCGAGCAGCTGGACGCCGTCGAGCGCGCTCCGGCCGGCTTCCGGCGACTTGGCAGCGTGGGCGCTCTCGCCCGTGAACCGCACGTCGAAGGCGTCCATCGCGAGCGTGGAGCACTCGTTGGGTGCGTTGTACCAGTCGGGGTGCCACGTGATCACGGCGTCGACCGCCTCGAACGCGCCGGCTTGGATCATGTACACCTTGCCGGCGCCGACCTCCTCGGCGGGCGTGCCGAGGTAGACGACCGACCCCTCGCAGTCGCCGCGCTCGATCGCGCGCTTGACCGCGATCGCGCCCGCGAGGCTGCCGACGCCGAACAGGTTGTGTCCGCAGCCGTGGCCGGGCGCGCCCGCCTCGATCGGTTCGCGCTGGGCTCTCGGCGCCTGACTCATCCCCGGCAGCGCGTCGAACTCCCCCATCGTGCCCACGACGGGATCGTCGTCGCCGTAGCGCGCGACGAACGCGGTTTCGATGCCGGCGACGCCGGACTCGACAGTGAACCCTTCCTCGCGGAGCGCGTCCCGGAGAAGGGCCGCGGAGTCGTGCTCCTGCAGGGAGAGTTCGGGGTTCGCCCAGAGCTGTTCGGCGAGATCGGTCAGCCAATCGGCGTCGTCGGCGATGTCGTCGAACAGGGCCTGTTTGCTCACGGCTGTTCCGTGTTTCCGTGAGCGAAAAAGGGTTCGTGCGTGGAAGGCGGCGACGGGCAGCCGCCGGTGTCGGCGTAGAAGGCGGCGACGAGCAGCCGCCGGTGTCGGCGTAGAAGGCGGCGACGAGCAGCCGCCGGTGTCGGCGTAGAAGGCGGCGCCACACCTCGTCGATAAGCTCGTCGCGACCCTGAGAAGACTACTCGCCGTCTGACTCAGATGTCCTGGACGAGTTCGCCCAGATCGTCGACCGGGATGAGCTCCATCGTCTGGGTGTCGAGACCGTAGCGTTCGATCGACACCGAGGTCTGGAACGCCTCGTCGCGGCCGTCGGCCTCGAAGATGACGAGGTAGTCGTGCTCGCCGAGGATCGCGTAGGCGTCGACCAGCTCCCCGCCCAGCGTCTCGATGTCGCCGGTGAGGTCGGCCCAGACGGTCGCGAGGTCCTGCACGTTCTGGACGGTCTCGTCGGTCACGTCGACCAGCGCCATGTACGTACCCATAATTTCCTGGTTCGGCGCCGGCCACCGAAAAGGTTCGGGCCCCGCTACTCCGCTTCGAGGCTCCGCTCGACGAACTGCTGGGGCAGCGCCTCCATCTCGCCGACTTGGACGTGCCAGAGGTTCGCGTACAGTCCGCCGCCGTCGATCAGTTGCTCGTGAGTTCCCTGCTCGACGACCTCGCCGTCGTCCATCACGAGGATCTGGTCGGCGTCCCGGACCGTCGAGAGCCGGTGGGCGATGGCGAACACGGTGCGGTTCTCGGTCAGCGTTTCGAGGCTGTTCTGGATCACCGCCTCGGTCTCGTTGTCGACGTGGCTGGTCGCCTCGTCGAGCACGAGCACGTCCGGGTCCCGGAGGATCGTCCGGGCGAGCGCGATGCGCTGGCGCTGGCCGCCCGAGAGCTTCACGCCGCGTTCGCCCACCATCGTGTCGTAGCCGTCCTCCAAGTCGGCGACGAACTCGTGGGCACCGGCCTTCTCGGCGGCCTCCTGCATCGCCGCCTCGTCGTGGTCGGGGACGCCGTAGGCGATGTTCTCGGCGACGGTGCCGTAGAACAGGTACGGCTCCTGGCTCACGTAGCCGACGTGTTCGCGGAGGCTCCGGAGGTCGACGTCCGCGAGGTCGTGGCCGTCGAGCGTGACCGTCCCCGAGTCGGGGTCGTAGAACCGCAGCAGCAGCTTCATCGTCGTCGACTTCCCGGCGCCGGTGGGGCCGACGAGGCCGACGTAGTCGCCGGGGTCGGCTTCGAAGCTGATGCCTCGGAGCACCGTCTCCTCGGCCTCGCCGTCCTCGTCGCGGTAGGCGAAGTTCACATCGTCGAACTCGACGTGACCGTCCACATCGTCGAGTTCGATCCCGTCGCTCTCGGCGCTGACCCGGGTGTCGTCGTCGAGCAGGCCGACGATGCGCTCGCCCGCGGCCTCGGCGTACTGGTAGCCGTTGATGATCTGCCCCATCTGCCGCATCGGGTAGACGAACCGCCGCGAGTAGTTCAGGAAGAGGACGAGCGTCCCGGCGGTGAGCGTCGCGTTAGGGTCGCCACCGGAGAAGAAGGGATGCGGCGGCGTCCCCGTTACCACCCACCAGCCGCCGACGAAAAAGACCGAGACGTAGGCGGCGGCGGTCGTCGCCTGCAGGCTGGGGAAGAACTTGATTCGGGTGGTGATCGCGTCCCACTGAGCGTCGAGGTACTCCCGCGAGGACTCCCGGACGCGGTCGGTCTCGAACGGCTCGGTGGTAAAGGACTTGAGCGTCTCGATCCCGCCGATGTTGTTCTCCAGCCGGCTGTTGAGCTTCCCGACCGAGGAGCGAACCTCCTGGTACTTCGGATGAATCGTCTCGACGAACCAGTAGCTCAGATAGCCCAGTGCGGGGATCGCAGCGACGGGGATCAGCGCCAGCCGCCAGTTGATCAGCAGCATCACCGCGCCCATCCCCCCGACGCGGACGACGATGGTGATGAGGCTGTTGAGGTTGTTCGTCAGGAACCCCTCCAGTTGGTTTACGTCGTTGTTCAGGATGCTCATCACCTCGCCCGTCTGGCGGTTGTCGAAGAACTCCACCCCTTGTCGCTGGAGCGCGTCGTAGGCGTCGACGCGCACCGAGTGCTGGAACTGCTGGGAGAAGCTGTTCCAGAGGTGGTTGTTCACCCAACTGAAGATCGAACTCAGCGCGTAGGAGGCGCCGACCAGCCCGCCGGCGAGCAGGAACTGCACCCCTTCGTCGCCGGGAATCCACGCGGCGGGAACGAGCGGCAGCGAGAACGCCCGCGTGTCGAAAAACAGCGAGTCGATCGCGATCGCGAGCACGAACGACGGGACGAGCGCCATCAGCATCTGGACGACCGCCGCGACGGCGCCGCCGACGAACGTCAGCAGCCGCTCGCGGCCGTACTCCAGAAACAGCCGGAGGATCGCGTTCCCCTCTTCGGCCCGCAGCTCCGCGAACTCGTCGTCCTCGTCCGGTGGCACGTCCCGTTACTCCGGCTTGCGGGGTGAAAACTGTCCGGTGCCGGCGACACGTGGGGGGTTCTCACCAGTCGATCGACACGTCGTCGCCGACCGCGAGGCCGAACGCGTCGTCGCCGCGACCCTGATTCACCGAGAGCTCGACGTTGCCGTGGCTGCCGACGGTGACGAGGCGCTCGCCGGTGTCCATCTCCGCGTAGGCGTCCCGGACGGGCGCGGACTCGCCGTTCACCGTCACCGCGTCGAGGCCGTCGAGCACGCGGCCGGGGACGTTGGTGATCGTGTTGCCGAAGTCGTCGACGACGAGGACTTCGCCGGTCGCCCCATCGTCGTTGGTCTCGGGATCCGGGAACGCGAGATCGACCCACTCGTCGGTCGAAGTGACGCGGTCGGCGTCGGCGACCGACTCCGCCTCGTGGACTCGCGCGGCGGCGGGGGCGAACACGTCCCGGCCGTGGAACGTGTTGCTCGCGGTGGTATCGTCGTCGTACGCCACGTCGTACACGCGGATCTCGGGCGTGCCGGCCGCGCGGTCGGCCAGCCGTCGGGCCGCCGGGAGCGCGACGCCGTTGTCCGGCGCGACGATCCGGTGGGCGCCGACTTCGACGACGACGGCGCCGCGGCCCGTGCCGACGCCAGGGTCGACGACGACGAGGTGGGTCGCCGGCGGGAACTCGGGCAGCACTTCCCGGAGCCAGAACGCTGCCGAGCGGACGTCCTGCCGGGGGAAGTCGTGAGCGATATCGACCAGTCGGGCGTCGGACTGCCGGAGGATGACGCCTTTCATCGCTGCGGGGTACGGCGTGCCGAAGTCGGATGCGAGCGTGATCATACTGCTAGGTCGTGTGGGCGTGGTCTGAAACTGTCGGTTCAGAGGATCGTCGCCGCGTCCGGATCGAACCCGACCGTGAGGGTGTCGTCGGCCGGCGGTTCGGGCAGTCGGAGCACCATCTCCCGGCCGGCCCACTCGCCGTAGAGCCGGGTGGTGCCGCCGAGATACTCCGCGGCGCCGAGTGCCATCGGGAACCGGTTGTGGCCGGCGTCGGGGTCGAGATGGATCGGGCGGACACAGAACGTTACGTGGTCGCCGACGGCGTGGTCGGCGGCGTCGACGACGTGGAACTGGTGGTCCGCGGGCGCCGTCTCGTCGATCTCGATCGCCAGCTCGTCGCCGTCGCGGCCGACGACGACGCCGGAGAACACGTTGTTCTCGCCGACGAAGGAGGCGACGAACTCCGTCGCGGGCTGTTCGTACACCTCGACGGGCGTGCCGACCTGCTCGACGCCGCCGTCGTGCATCACCGCGAGGCGGTCCGACACCGCCAGTGCCTCCTCCTGATCGTGGGTGACGTAGACAGTCGTGACGCCGAGTTCGCGCTGGATGCGTTTGATCTCACGGCGGAGCTGTTCGCGCAGCCGGGCGTCGAGCGCGCTCATCGGTTCGTCGAGCAGCAGCACGTCCGGCTCGGGGGCGAGCGCCCGGGCGAGGGCGACCCGCTGTTGCTGTCCGCCGGAGAGCTCGTCCGGCTCGCGGTCGCCCATCTCCGGCAGGTCGACCAGTTCGAGCAGCTCCTCGACACGCTCGTCGGCGGTGAGCCCGCGGGGTGGGTCGGTAAAGCGCAGGCCGTAGCGGACGTTCTCCGCGACGGTCATATGTGGGAACAGCGCGTAGCTCTGGAACACGACGCCGACGTTGCGGTCCTCGACGGGCGTGTCGCTCACGTCCTCGGCGTCGAAGCGAACCGTCCCGTCGGTAGGCGAGGAGAGCCCCGCGATCGTCCGGAGGGTCGTCGTCTTCCCACAGCCCGAGGGGCCGACGAGCGTGAAGAACTCCCCCTCCTCGACGGCGAGGGAGACGTTCTCCAGCGCGACGGCGTCGTCGAACGCCTTGCGCACCGAGTCGAGATCGATGGCCACCATCTACATCCCCCTCCCTTCGCCGAGGCGGTCGATGACGAGGAAGCTGACGGCGGTGACGAACAGGAGGACACAGCCCATCGCCGTCGCGGGGCCGAGCCGTCGACCGAGGAAGCGTTCGATGGCGACCGGCATGGTGTAGGCCGAACTCCCGCTGGCCAAAATCACCGTCGAATCGAACTCCCCGATGCTGATGGCGAACGCAAAGGCCGCGCCCGCGACGACGCCGGCGAACACCTGCGGGAGTTCGATGTCGAGCAGCACCCGGAACCGCGAGGCGCCGAGCGTTCGGGCGGACTCGACGACCGACCGGTCGATCGTGGCCAGAAGCGGCGCGACGTTCCGGGTGACGAACGGGTACGCGCTGACGGCGTGGGCGGCGACGACCGCGACGGCACCGGTGACGGTGAATCGGTAGCCGAACGCGGTCGTGCCGAACACGAGTCCGCGGAGCAGGCCGAGGCCGACGACGACCCCCGAGACGGCGAACGGCGCCATCGACAGCGTGTCGATCAGCTTGCTGCCCGGCACGTCACGGGTCGAGACGACCGCCAGCAACACCCCCATCGGGACGGCGATCGCGAGGCTCGCGACCCCGTAGAGCAGCGAGTTCTGGACCGCGGTCAGCGGCTTGATCTGGAACGACGCCGCGGTCGCCTGCCGGTCCACGAGGAAGCGGTAGTAGTCGAGCGTGAACCCGTTCGGGCCGGTGACGCTCTCGATGATCATGCTCGCCATCGGCGTGACGAACACCAGCAGCGCGACGGCGACGTACCCCCAGACCACCAGTCGGTCGAGGTCGAGCCGGCCGACCAACTGCTTCCGGGGCGCCGGCCGGGCGGCGCTCTCGGCGCGCTGGCGTGCCTCGTACCGCAGGTAGGCGTACGTCAACACGAGCGAGAACAGCATCTCGAGCGTCGCGAGCGACGACGCGGTGGCGTAGTCGAGTTGGGACACCTTGTGGTACACCCACACCTCGACGGTCGCCAGCGAGAGCCCGCCCAGCGCGAGCACGATAGCGAAGGACATGAACGAGAAGATGAACGTCAGCAGCGCGCCGGTGAGGATCGCCGGCAGGAGTTGGGGGAGCACCACGTCGAGGAACGCCTGCCGCGGCGAGGCGCCGAGGCTCCGGGCAGTCTCGGCGGTGCCGGCGTCGACGCTCTCCCACGCCGTCGCCGTCACGCGGGCCACCAGCGGCGCGTCGTAGAACGCGTGGGCGAGGACGATGATCGGCAGCGTGTACAGCAGTTCGATCCGGGGGAGCCCCAGCGCGGCCAGTGCGTCGTTGACGAACCCGTTCGCGCCGAACGTGGCGATGAAGCCGATCGCGACCATGATCGACGGCATCACGAACGGCACCGCGGTCAGCGACCGGATCGTCTTCCGGCCCGGGAACTCGAAGCGTGCGAGCACGTACGCCCCCGGGAGCCCGAGCGCGACGCTCGCAAGCGTCGACAGCAGCGCCTGATACGCGGTGAACCCGAACAGCCCCAGCCGGTAGTTCGGGAACGGGTAGGTGACCGCGACCCCCAGATCGGTCAGCGGGAGCGAGAGTCGGAGTGTGTGTGGCTCGAATGCAGTCCAGAGTACCGACGGGTCCTGGGCGGCCTGTGCGAGGACGCCGAAGAAGAACGGGTCCGTGAGCACGGCGACCAGCGGCTCAACCGTGAGCCGCCCCTCGCGCAGCACGGCTTCGGAGAGCACTCGCCCCACCGGGTAGTAGAACAGCAGCGTCAGCAGCGCGAGCGTGGCGACCGCGGCCAGCGGGAGGGCGGCGGCCTCGAACCGTTCGCGGAGGACCGTCACGCTACTGTGAGGCGACCTGCCGGGACCACTCGTCCAGCCACGTGTCCACGTTGCCGGAGAGGCGATCGTAGTCGAACGAGACCACCGTCTCTGGTTCGGGCGTCAGCTCGTCGAACTTCTCGGGGAGTTCGGCGTTGTCGACGGCCGGCAGCGCGACGTTGCGCTGGGCGACCTCGGCCTGGATCTCGGGCTGGAGCATGAACGACATGAACGACCCGGCCAGTTCGGGCTGGTCGGTGTCCGAGAACCGTGCCATCGCTTCGAGATAGGCGTACCCCTCGCCGTTGAGGAAGCCGATCTGGTGTTCGGCCATGTCGGCGTCGGACATGTCGGCGAACACCTGGTCAGTCGAGTAGGAGACCACCGCGGGCGCCTCGCCCTCGCTGTAGGCGCCGTAGGCGGCGCCCCAGCCTTCGAGAATGCGCGCGCCGTTGTCGAGGAGGCGCTGCCAGTAGTCGAGGTAGCCGTCCTCGCCGTACTCGTTGATCGTCCAGAACAGGAACTCAAGCCCCGTCTCGCTGTTCTGTGGATTCGGGATCAGCAGCGCGTCGCTGTAGTCGTCGGTGGTGAGGTCCTCGAACGTCTCGGGGGCGCCCACGCCGCGCTCGTCGAGCATGTTCTGGTTGTACACGAGACTGATGTACGCCGCTCCCATGGGGAACGCCCGCCCCTGCGGGTCGAACTGGTAGTCCTCGACGATGTGGTCCGCGTTCGAGATGGCGCTCGAGTCCACCGCGTCGAACAGCGAGTCCCCGTCCTCGAGGTTGTCGTCGGCTCGAACCATGTTCTCCGGGGTGAGGCCGGCGAACAGGTCGGTGTCGACGGTGACACCCTGATTACGGCGCTGGAGGAAGTAGTCGATGCCGCCGTCGGGCGCGAACCACTCGAGGGTGGCGTCGTGTTCGGACTCGAACTGCTCTTTGACCCACTCACCGGGGCTGGTGCTGGGTGCGTCGATGAACGAAGTGTACGTGCCGACCCGTAGCGTCGGCGTCCCCTCGGTCGTCCCGACCTGCGTCCCCGTCGTCGTCTCGGTGCTCGCGTCGGTGGGAGAGTCGGTGTCCACCGATTCGGCGGAACAGCCGGCCAACAGCGCCGCCGCGCCGACGCCGGCGGTTCGAAGATAGCTACGTCGCTTCATGATTACCCGTTACTATCCGGTCGGTATATACCCCTTGGAAATTATGAGAGGATTGCCGATTCGTGAGAGTGATCCGGCGCTCAGCCGGACTCTTCGCTCTCCATCTCGACGTCGCCCATCTCCTCGTCGGCGTCGGCGACGACATCGTCGGCCGACTGGATGTCGGGCTCGGTGTCGCCGGACATGATCTTCTCGGCCTCCTGCTCCATCGCTTCGGTGTCGAGTTCGGCGGCCTCGTCGATCTGACCGAGGATGTCCTCGATATCGTCGAGACCCAGCATCTCGCGGGTCTCCTCGTCGAAGTCCAGCGAGTTCAGGCTCTCCTTGGTCTTGGTGTCGCTGCCGGTCAGGTGCTGGCCGTAGCGGCCGACCAGCGAGGTGAGCTCCTGAGGCATGATGAACGTCGAGGAGTCGCCCTGCCCGATGTTCTCCAGCGTCTCCATCCCCTTGTCGATGATGGCGCGCTCGCCCATGGACTCGGCGGACTTCGCACGGAGCACGGTGGAGATCGCGTCACCCTGTGCTTCGAGGATCTGGGACTGCTTCTCCCCCTGTGCGCGGATGATGTTGGACTGCTTCTCCCCCTCGGCTTCCTCGACGGCGGAGCGTCGCTCCCCCTGCGCTTCGAGAATCATGGCACGGCGGCGGCGCTCGGCGGAGGTCTGCTGCTCCATCGCCTGCTGGACGTCCTTCGAGGGGTTGACCTCGCGGACCTCGACGGACTCGACGCGGATCCCCCACTCGTCGGTGGGCTCGTCCAGTTCCTTCCGGATCCGGGCGTTGATCTCCTGACGCTTGTTGAGCGTGTCGTCGAGCTCCATGTCGCCCAGCACCGCACGGAGGGTGGTCTGAGCGAGGTTGGAGACGGCGGTCTTGTAGTCCTCGACTTCGAGGTACGCCTTCCGGGCGTCCATCACCTTGATGTAGACGACGGCGTCGGCGGTGACCGGGGAGTTGTCCCGGGTGATCGCCTCCTGTCGAGGCACGTCGAGCGTCTGCGTTCGCATGTCGAACGCGTGGGTCTGGGAGACGAACGGGGGGATGAAGTTGATCCCCGGTTCGAGCAGCTTGCGGTACTCGCCGAACACGGTGAGGGCTTTCTTCTCCGTGGCGTCGACGATCTCGACGGCTTGCCAGACCGCGGCGACCACGACGAAGAGAAACAGCAAGCCGACGACGCCCGTGACGGCGCCGGCCTGAAGCGGTGGAATGACCATACCCCGGGGTTGGGCTGTCGGCGGCTTAATAGTTTCCCGCGAGAAAACCGCGAGCCGGCGCCGTCAGTTCGTCTCCCGCTCCCGTTCCGGTTCGTCGTCCGACCCGACGCCGTCCGTGGTGTTCGAACCCTCCTCGTCTGCCGACGCCCGCCCGGTCTCGTCGGCAGCGACGTCGTCCGGGCGTTCCCCCTCGACCTCCCGTTCGGCGTTCTCGGCGCGGGCTCGTTCGATCTCGCGGTCGAGACTCCCCTCGACGGCGCCCAGCGACTCGACGGTGACGACGTTGCCGCCGCCGGGGTCGATCACCATCACCGCCTCGCCCTCGGGGATCTCCCCCTCGATAGTGCGGGCGGAGTAGTAGGGGCTGAAGCCGCCGTTCTCGATCTTGACCTCGCCCTCGCTCGGGGTGACTCGTGAGGTAACGCGGGCGGTCTGGCCCTTCAAGTCGGTCGAGTCGCTGGTCTGAGCCTGTCCCTTCCCGCCGTAGATGTCGAACTCGCGGTAGCCGTACAGCGTGACGATGCCGAACAGCAGCACGAGGCCGGCGAGCACGAACGGCGTCGCCACGGGACCGAGCAGCAGGCCGACCAGCCCCGCCCCGAGCAGGGAGACGCCGACGACGACGAAGTGGGCCCCCGGCGCCAGCGCCTCCGCGATCGACAGCGCGATCCCCGCCGCGACCAGCAGCAGGGGGAGCGCCTCTGGGCCGAGCAGCCCGGACTGGAGCAGCATCGTGCTAGGTATGGACCCGGCCACGTATCAACGTTGGCTCCGTCCGGGATTCGTCCCGACCCGAAAGATTATGACACAAACGTCGATTGAATAGCCTAGAGATGGAGCGACCACTCCTCGTCACGGACTTTCTCGATCGCGCACGCAAGTACTACGGCGACGAGACCGGCGTCGTCGCGACCACCGGGGAGCGATACACGTACGACGAGCTCGGCGACCGCGTCGACCGCTTCTCCGCACTCCTCCAGCAGCGTGGCGTCGAGAAGGGCGATCGCGTCGCCGTCCTCGACCCGAACACGCACTACCACCTCGAAGCCGCCTACGGGGCGATGCAGATCGGCGCCGTCCACACCCCGCTCAACTACCGCCTCACGCCCGAGGACTTCGAGTACATCCTGAACGACGCCGGCGTCACCGCCATCTACGCGGACTACGCGTACGCAGAGAAGATCGAAGCGGTCCGGGACGACGTTCCCGTGGAGACGTTCCTCACGAACGACGCGGACGCCGTCGAGGGTGACTGGGAGGACGTCGACGACCCCCTCGCGGAGACGTCACCGTCGTACGACCGCCCGGAGATGGACGAGACCGACGTCATCACCATCAACTACACGTCGGGGACGACGGGCGATCCGAAGGGCGTCTGCCGCACGCACCGGAACGAGACGCTGCATTCCTTCCTCGTCTCCTATCACCAGAACATCCGGGACACCGACACGTACCTCTGGACGCTCCCGATGTTCCACGTCAACGGCTGGGGACACATCTTCTCGATCACCGGCGCCGGCGCGGTCCACGTCTGCACTCGCGGCGTCGACGCTGCCGACATCTTCGAGACCGTCCGAACCGAGGACGTCTCGTATCTCTGTGCGGCGCCGACGGTCCTGAACATGCTCCAGGACTACTACGCGGACAACGACGTCGAGACCACCGGGGACGCGGACGTTCGCGCCGCGACCGCCGGCAGCGCGCCGCCCGAGGCGACGATCCGTACCGTCGAGGACGAGTTCGACTGGGACCTCGTCCACGTCTACGGCGCCACCGAGACCGGTCCCCTCATCACCACGTCGGAAGCCGAACGACTCCTCGACGACGAGAACCGCTACTCGCTGAAGAAACGCCAGGGGGTCGGCTTCCTCGGCACCGAGGTCCGCGTCGTCGACGAGAACGGCGAGGACGTCCCTTGGGACGACGAGACGATCGGCGAGATCGTCGTCAGCGGGAACCAGGTGATGGAGGGGTACTGGAACAAGCCCGACGCTACGGAGGAAGCCTTCAACCAACGGCTCGAAGGCTACTACCACATGGGGGACTTCGCGGTCGTCGACGAGAACGGGTTCCTCTCCATTCAGGACCGGAAGAAGGACATCATCATCTCCGGGGGCGAGAACATCTCCAGCATCGAACTCGAGGACACGCTCTTCGAGCACCCGGACGTGAGCGACGTCGCGGTCATCCCGTCGCCACACGACGAGTGGGGGGAGACGCCGAAGGCGTTCGTCGTCCCCGAGTCCGGGGATCCCGAGGATCCGGGCGTCACCGAGGACGACCTCGTCGCGTTCACCCGCGAGAACCTCGCCACGTACAAAGCGATCCGGCGTGTCGAGTTCGTCACGGATCTCCCGACGACTGCGACCGGGAAAGTCCAGAAGTACGAACTCCGCGAGGAGGAGTGGGCCGAGGAGGACTCGATGGTCGGGCAGGGGTAGGCGGCGACGGCCCTTCAGCGGCGATCGGTAAGAGAAGGCTTATTCGGGACGCGTGGGGAACTCGGCGGTATGAATCAGTTCGTCCGGGAGGTGAGGTAAGTGCCCGGTGTGGATCTCCCCTTCGGGCTCCCGGAGGTTGACTACGCCGACTACTCGAACCGGCAGTTGGTGGCGGTTCCGCTCGCGGTGCTGGTGGTGGCCCTCCTGATCATCGGCGGCGTCTGGCTCACGACCGGGGCGCCGGTCGATCTCGGGGTCGAGTTCACCGGCGGGACGGAGATACGGGTCGCCGTCGATGGCGAGAACCCACAGCAGCAGATCCGCGACGCGATCGACGCCGACCCCGCCAACATCCAGCCGGTGGCGAACAGTAACCGCTTCATCGTGACCTACGGCCCCGAAAGCGACAGCGCGCGGCTGGAGCAACAGGCCGAAGGAGCCGGCTTCGACGTACAGTCGGTCGACGGGACCTCCCCGACGTTCGGGAGCGAGGCCCAGCTCCAGGCGATCGGCGGCGTCGCCGTCGCGTTCGCGGGGATGAGCGTGCTGGTGTTCGCGATGTTCCGGACGTTCGTCCCGAGCATCGCCGTGGTGCTGTCGGCGTTCTCCGACATCGTCGTCCCGCTGGCGCTGATGAACGTCCTCGGCATCCCGCTCACGCTCGGTTCAGTCGCCGCGCTGCTGATGATCATCGGGTACTCCGTCGACTCCGACATCCTACTCAACAACCACGTCCTCCGGCGGCAGGGCGGGTTCTACGAGTCGGCCTACCGCGCGATGGAGACCGGGATCACGATGACGCTGACCTCCATCGCCGCGATGCTGGTGATGACGATCGTCGCGACCGCGTTCGGGATCGGCCTGCTCTCCTCGATCGGGCTGATCCTCGTCTTCGGGTTGACGACGGACCTGCTGAACACCTACATGCTCAACATGTCGCTGCTTCGCTGGTGGAAGTTCGAGGGGGTGAACCGCTGATGGCCGACGACGGCGGAACGTGGGCCAGCATCAAGGCGAACTGGCGGGTCGTGCTGCTGGTCGTCATCGTGCTCGCGAGCGTGTTCGCGCTGTTCTCCCCGACGCTCGCACCCAGCACCTCAGCCGGCGGCGAGGATGGAACTGTCGCCGAGAGCGGCGGGATCACCAACCTCCAGTACGGGATCGAGCTCTCCGGCGGCACCCGGATCCAGGCGCCGCTCGTCGGCGTCCACGCGACCGGGGTGGAGATCGGCAACGACACCGAGACCTCGGCGGTCCGCGAGCAGGTCGCCGCCGAACTCGCGAACGCCAGCACGGAGGATGTCGCGGTCCGCTACCCCGGCGAGTACGGCGACATTACCCAACAGACGACCGTGGTGGAGGTCCGGACCGGGAACGTCACCGCGGCCCAACTCGGGACCGCGCTGAACGCGGCGGGCTACGAGTACGAGGATACCGCTAACCGCGTCTCCGAGGTGACCCAGTCGACCGCGGTCACCATCCTCCGGCAGAAGGTCAACGAGGCCGGGCTCTCCGGCGGGACCGTCAGCACCGTCGGCGGCGACGTGATCGTCGTCGAGGTGCCCAACGCGAACCAGAGCGCGGTGCGTGACCTGATCGAGTCCCGCGGGCAGGTGCTGATCCAGGCGTACCACCAGAACGAGAGCGGGGCGTACGTCCAGACCACCGTGATGGACGCCGAGGACCTCCGGCAGGTCGGCAACGCTCGCCGACTCCCCGGAGAGAACACCGGCGCCGAGGTTAGCGTCGTCGTCGCCGAGGGGAGCGCCCAAGAGGTCCAGCAGGGATTCGTCGACACCGGCCTCGCACAGGAGGGCGGCACTCGGTGTACGTACGAGGACAACCCCAACGGGACCGAGCCGTGTATCCTGGTCGTCCAGGACGGGCAGGTGCTGAACTCCTTCGGCGTCGAGTCCGGGCTCGCCAGCCCGATGCGGAGCGGCGAGTGGGCCGACGATCCGCGGTTCCGTCTGACGACGCGGAACCTCTCGACCGCACAGGAGGTCGCGATCAACCTCCGCGCCGGCGCGCTGCCGACCCAGCTCGATCTGGACGCGAACTCGATGCTGTACGTCGACCCCTCGCAGTCCGACCGCTTCAAGACCGACTCGCTGATCGCCGGGATCGCGGCGGTGCTGGCGGTCAGCGGCGTCGTGTTCGCGCGCTACCGCCGGGTCGAGGTCGCGGGGCCGATGATCGTCACCGCGCTCTCGGAGGTCGTCGTGCTGATGGGTATCGCCGCGGCGCTCGGCTACCCGATCGACCTCTCGGTGATCGCCGGCTTCGTCGCCGCGATCGGGACCGGGGTTGACGACCTGATCATCATCGCCGACGAGGTGATGAGCGAGGGCGAGGTGAACAGCCGGCGGGTGTTCCAGAGCCGCTTCCGGAAGGCGTTCTGGGTGATCGGCGCCGCGGCGGCGACGACGATCATCGCGCTGTCGCCGCTGGCGGTGCTCTCGCTCGGGCAGCTCCGCGGGTTCGCGATATTCACGATCATGGGCGTGCTCGTGGGCGTGCTGGTCACCCGGCCCGCCTACGGCGACATCCTGCGCTCGCTGCTGACCGGCGAGCACTGAGCGGGCAAACGCTTTTCTTCGACTCCGCCCAACAGGGAGATATGTCCTCCACGAACGGCGACGCCGACGATCTCGACCCCGAGACCGAGGCCGCGGTCCGGCGGGCAGTCCGCGAGGAGATCCGCGCCGCGGTCCGGGCAGTGAGCCAGATCGGCGGCGGCCTGCTGTTCGGCTTCCTCGTGCTCCCCGCACTCGCCGGGGTGCTGCTGGTGCTCGACGTCCCGATAACGATCGTGTTCCTCCTGTGGGTCGGGGCGCTGCTCGGACTCGGCGCGTACGCGTGGGATCTCTCGCCGTTCCGCTGATCGGGAGAACGGCTATCCCTCGACGGATCGAACGAGGTTCATGGTCGCCGTCGAGCCCGAGTTCTGCCACCAGTGCGGCGCGGAGCTGACCGAGCGGCTGGTCCACGGTCGGAAGCGTCCGTACTGCCCGGCGTGTGAGCGGCCGTTCTTCCGAAACGCAGTCCCCTCTGCGGGCGTGTTCGTCCGCGACGGCGACGCCGTGTTGCTGATGCAGCAGGCCGACCGCGACAGCGAGTGGGCGACCGGCGGGGAGTGGACGCTGCCCGGGGGCCACCCGGAGTACGACGAGTCACCGCGAGAGGGCGCCGTCCGGGAGCTCGAGGAGGAGACCGGGCTGCGTGCCGACCCCGACGACCTCACGCTGCTTTCGGCACCACACAGCACCCACCGCGGCTACCACTACTACATGCTCACCTACCTGCTCGGGTACGACGACGCCCGCGGCGAACTGGAGCCGGGCGAGGAGGCGAGCGACCTCCGATTCTGGACGCCCGAAGAGATGGACGCGGACACCGAGAACACCCGCGAGATCGATCGGCGGCGGCTCTCGCTCGCCTTCGACGACTAAAAATCCGTCAGCCCGGACTGCTCGGCGGCCGCGAGTGCGTCCTCGCAGGTCGACCACGTCGCCCGTGCGCAGGCGGGCAGTTCGCCGTGGTCCTCGACGTAGCCCGCGAGGAACGCCCGCGTCGTCGGGTCCGACGGGTAGCCGCTCCCGACCTCGTGGTCGTACTCGCCGTCGATCTCCGCCATCCGGCGGTCGCGTTCGACTTTCGCGACGACGCTCGCGGCCGAGACGATCACATGAGTCTCGTCGGCGCCGTGTTCGGCAGTCACGTCGACCGCGGTTCCGGCCTCGGCGACCGCATCTCGGAGCCGCCGGCCGAACCGCCCTTCGTCGGTGTCGGCGGCGTCGGCGAGCACGTCGTCGCCCGACTCCGCGACCGCCGCGATCGCCTCCGCCTGTGCAGCGACGCCGAGCCCGTTCATGTCCGTGTCGGGTGCGTCGATACGCGCCGGTTCGATCGCGGCTGTGGCGACCGCGATCTCGGGGTGGTCGCGGAGTTCGGCAGCCAGCTCCTCGCGGCGCGTCGCAGTGAGCTCCTTCGAGTCCGCGAGGCCCGCTGGGAGGTCGGTGGGGTCGGCGCGAACCGCGCCGGCGACCAGCGGCCCCAGCGCGGGTCCCTTGCCCGCCTCGTCGGCGCCGACGACCATCAGTCCCGGAAGTACGCCGAGTGCTCGAACGGTTCGCTCTCGCCGTCGACCCGGAGCACGTCCAGCGCGGTCACCTCGGCGCCGACGCCGAGCAGGCCCGCGAGCGACGGTGTCGTCCGCCCCTCGTCGCTGGAGATCAGCTCCTTGATGTAGAGCCCGCCCGCGCCGTGGACCTCGACGGTGGCGGTCTGTGCGTCCTCGAGTTCACCCTCGATCTCGTACACGTCGCGGGTCCGGACCTTGCTCGCGCGCCGGTGGTCGACGCGGTTCGGCGTCTCCTGCTCGATCGTCGCACCGTCGAGTTCGGCGAGCGCGTCGGCAAACGACTCGGCGTCGACTGGCTCGTCGAAGCTGACCTGCGCGCTGTAGCGTTTCGAGGCGTCGTGGCGCTTGACGCGCTCGACCATGTCGTGGGTCGCGAGGCGCAGCCCCTCGACCTCGACTTTCCCCTCCGCGAAGGCGTTAATGTCGGACTGCAGGCGGTCGGTGTCGACCGTCCGGCGGCGGGGCTCCTCGATCTCGATCACGAACGGCCGGCCGGTGCCGAGCATCCGGGCGTCGACGTCCTCCCGGCCCGCGCCGTGGAACGTCGCCCCGACGCCGTCCATCACGTCCTCGACGACGGGCGCGGTGAGCTGCTCGACGCTCTCGGGGTAGCGGTAGCCCGAGCCGTCACACTCCTCGCAGGGCTCACGTCCCTGTCGCCCGCTGCCGTTGCAGGCCGAGCAGGGCCACTTCGTCTGCGGGATGCCACGCTTCAGCTTCCGGTAGCGGCCGTAGACGAAGGCGGAGTTGATCTCGGCGGTGGCCTCGTCCTCGGCGAGGTCAAGCAGGAACTGCACGTCGGGGCGCTCGAAGTCGACCTCGGTGTCGGTGAGCCGGCCGACGCGTTTCCCCACCTCGCGGTTGAACTCACTTTTGAACGCCTCGCCCGCGTCGGCGTCGAGGCCGGCGTCCTCTCGGAGCATGCGCTCGTTCTCCTCGATCAGCGCGGGCGGGCGAGTGCCCACTTGGTAGCTCTCGAACTCCACGTCCTCGACCTCGCTTGCGGCGCGCTCGGCCCAGTCGTCGAACTCGTCGCAGTAGCCTTCACAGACCCAGCAGTCCGCCGCGTCGACGAACGCCGGCTCCTCGTCGTCCGCGAGACCGATGGTGGTCCGCAGCGCCCGCCCCCGTTCGCGGTTGGTGAGGCCGAAGCTCCGGTCGGCGAAGGCCCGGCCCAGACAGGCGTCACAGACCCCGCCGACCGCGTCGACCGCGCGGGCGTCCTCTAGTACGCTCATGGGCGGAGTCGGGGGCGGAACGGGTAACTACCTTGCCCTTCCTCGGCGGCGCTGGGCAGTCGGAGCAGCAAAGAAGAGTTGGGGCGACTCGACGGCCGATCCGTCGCCCGTGGTCGCTCACAGTCGTTCGGCTACACACGGCCACGGCAGACGCGCCGCGGCCGCCGTTTTTCGCTAGACACAGGCACGGCATTGGCTCCGTCGCCGGCGCACGGAGGCGTCACCAGAACGCGACGCGTTCTGGTTGGCAGACGAGAGCGACGCTCTCGTCTACGCCGGCGGGTCGCGCGCCGTTTTCGGTTATACACAGCCACGGCGTAGGCTCCGAGCCGTCGACATGGCGTCGACGGCTGGTCGCTTGCCGTGGCTGGTCAAAGGCACGGCATTGGTTCCGTCGCGACAGCACGGAGGCTGTCGCGGGTCACGTGCCGTGCCTTCGTTACGCACAGCCACGGCATCAAGTTCGTTGGTGACGACACGGAGGTCGTCACCGCTCACTCGCCGTGGCTGGCTAAGGCGGCCCGGTTCGCAACTCCACCTCCACGTCGCTGACGCCGAACCGCTCCTCCAACCGCGTGCCGGCGTCGCCGGGATCGTCAACTACCAACGACGCCGAAACGGTGACCGTCAGGTCGTTCAGCCCCGGCCGGATGCCTTCGAGGTCGACCGTCTCGACGGCGTCGACGCCGTCGGCGCCGCTGAGGCGGTCGCGCACGCCGGCTTCGAGGTCGCCGGCCGCGTTCCGTGGGACGCTCACTGTACAGGCCACGCCGACGGGCTGGCGGCGAACCGCCGACCCTTCGGGGGTTTTGGTGCTCATCGCACGCTCCCACCACGACTCGAACGTGCTGGGGGACCAGCTCCCGTGGGAGTTGGCCCACAACGTGAACAGACGGCTCCAGGAGAGTGCAGGTTCGCACCGACCGGGCCGCCGTGAACCGATTCACGCTGCGAGCCGACCGGACCGAACCTGCGGGCGTACGAGTGCGATAATCCCGACATACCCGAACCGGTCCGCTCCGGTAGACCCAGACTCACAGCTATTGGACGCTGTGAGCATGGAGGGGGATGTCGGGATGCGCATCGTTCGACCTGTGAAACCCTCTATCGGCTTCCTACTTAATTCTACTCCGACCATGTGGCGGTGTCGCATAGCGAACCGTTCGGGGACGGGAAGCTGACGCCGCGGCACAGGCTGCTACGAACCGAAACCATTTGTCCCCTCGCAGCGACTCGGGGGTATGCGAGCTATCCGCAACGGGATCGTCCACACCCAGACCGAGCGCGGGACGATCGAAGGCGACGTGCTGATCGAAGACGGGAAGATCGTCGACGTGGGGTACGCCGTCGACGTGCCTGCCGAAGCCGAGGAGATCGACGTCGACGGCGCCCACGTCACGCCCGGGCTCGTCGACGCCCACTCCCACGCCGGGATGGCCGAGTGGGCCGAGCCCGAGGACAGCGACTTCAACGAGGGCACGTCGGCGACGACGCCCCACGTGAACGCGCTCGACGGGTTCCACCCCCGCGACGAGGAGCTCAAACACGCGTTCCAGAACGGCGTCACCAGCGTCTCAAGCCGGATGGGGTCGGGCAACGTCATCGGCGGCGTGATCGTCTCGATGAAGACCTACGGCGACCGCGCCGACGAAATGCTGATCAAGGAGGACGGGATGAAGGCCGCGATGGGCGAGAACCCCAAGCGGTTCCACGGCGAGCGCGAGGGGCGCCAGCCCTCGACCCGGCCGGGCGTCGCCGCGACGCTCCGCGAGCAGTTCACCGCGGCCGAGGACTACCTCGACCGCAAGGAGAAAACCGACGAGGACGAGGCGTTCGAGCGCGACATCGGGATGGAGAACCTCTCGCGGGTCCTGACTGGGGATCTCCCGCTGCGGGTCCACGCCCACCGCGCCGACGATATCCGGACCGTGTTCCGGATCGCCGACGAGTTCGGCATCGACGACCTCTCGATCGAGCACGCGACCGAGGGGCACACGATGGCCGATGAGTTCGTCGAGCGCGACGTGCCCGCGGTGGTCGGCCCCTCGTTCTCCTCCGCCTCGAAGTACGAGCTCCGCAACATCACCTTCGAGACGCCGGGGATCCTCCACGACGCCGGCGTGAAGGTCGCGATCCAGACCGACGCGCCGATCCTGCCCCAGCAGCACCTCGACGTCTGTGTCGGGCTGGCCGTCCGCGAGGGGTTCCCGGCGGAGGCTGCACTCGACGCCGTGACCACCAACGCCGCGGAGATCCTCGGCATCGAGGACCGCGTCGGTACGCTCGAACCGGGCACCGACGCCGACGTGGCGGTGTGGGACGGCGAGTTCTGGCGCGTCGATACGCGCACCCAGCACGTGTTCGTCGACGGCGAGCACGTGTTCGACCGTGCGGCCGACGCGACGGATCCCCGCGAGGCGTACGCCTGGTAACGCGTATAGCTCACCACTCCCGCCAGGCCGGGGATCGACGACGAGGAGCCGAGCGTCCCGGCGTCGTTGGGGCGGTGATCGGCGGCGTGTTCTTCGGCGGCGTCGGGGGCGGGGTCGCGTTCCCGACCCTCCCGACACTGGGGACGGTGCTCGGCATCTCCTCGTTCGTGGTGGGGGCGATCCTCTCGATCAACCGGTTCACGCGCCTCGTAATGGCGACGCCGACGGGACAGCTGCTCGACAGCGTCGGCACCCGGAAGCCGAGACTCGTCGGCCTGTTCGTCCAAGGGCTGGTGCCGTTCGGCTACGTGCTGGCGCTCGATCCCGGACCGGTCCCCCTCCAGTGTGGCGATCTTCTTCCTCTCGCGGGCCTGCTGGGGGGGCTCGGCGTTCGTGTTCGTCGGCGGGCACCACCTTACCCACGTCACGACCGCGGAGAACCGCAGGAAGTGAGTGGGGTACATGCGCGGCGGGCAGAGCCTCGACGACCCCGAACCGCCTCGCTCACCCGAGATCGTCCCGGACGGCTGAGCGGGTCACCACGCTCGGGGCGGTTTCCCGACTCCGCAACGCAGGCTCACTCCGTTCACCGTTCGCTCCCCGAGGGCGTTTGCCGCCGCTCGCTTCGCTCGCGGAGTTTTTGCGGCCTCGCAAGCGAGAGCTTTTACCTCAAGCCGCGTCCAGTTCCACCAGAGCGATGAGCGATCCCGTCCCCGCGATGGCCGAGCGCGCGGCCGTCTGCGCCGACCGACTGCTGGCTGCCGACTCCGTCGTGCTGGCCTCCCACATCGATGCCGACGGGCTCACTAGCGGGGCGATCGCCGCGACCGGGCTGGAGCGGGCCGGGATCCCCTTCGAGACCACCTTCGAGAAGCAGTTGGACGCCGACGGGATCGACCGGATCGCGGCGACAGACCACGAGGTCGCGCTGTTCACCGACTTCGGCAGCGGCCAACTCGACGACATCGTCACCCACCAGCAGGCGGGCGAGTTCGACGCCGTGGTCGCGGATCACCACCAGCCGGCGACCGGGGAGGACGGCGAGGGCCCCCCCGAGATCGACCACCACCTCAACCCCCTACTGTTCGACATCGACGGCGCGTCGGAGCTGTCTGGCGCCGGCGCGACGTACGTGCTCGCCCGCGCGATGGAGCCCGAGGGCGTCGACAACCGCGATCTCGCGGCGTTGGCCGTGATCGGCGCCGTGGGCGATATGCAGGACACCGACGGCGGCCTCATCGGCGCGAACGAGGGGATCGTCGCCGAGGGCGTCGAGGCGGGCGCGATCGAGGAAGTGACGGACATCTCGCTGTACGGTCGGCAGACACGGCCGCTGCCCAAACTCCTCGAGTACGCCAGCGAGCTCCGGATTCCGGGAATCTCCGGCGACGAGCAGGGGTCGATCCGCTTTCTCTCCGAGCTCGACGTGGATCTGAAAGTCGACGGCGACTGGCGGCGGTGGGTCGATCTCTCCTTCGAGGAGCGCCAGACCGTCGCGAGCGCGCTGATGAAACACGCCATCTCGCGTGGCGTGCCGCCCGAGCGCGTCAACGGCGTCACGACGACGACGTACACGCTCGCCGACGAGGAGGTCGGCACCGAACTCCGGGACGTGAGCGAGTTCTCGACGGTGCTGAACGCCACCGCGCGCTACGAGCGCGCGGACGTGGGGCTCGCGGTCTGTCTGGGCTACCGCGACGAAGCGCTGGAGGAAGCGCGCCGGCTGCTACGAACTCACCGCCGGAACCTCTCGGAGGGACTGGAGTGGGTGAAAACCGAGGGCGTCGAACAGGAAGAGCATCTCCAGTGGTTCGACGCGGGCAGCCACATCCGGGAGACGATCGTCGGCATCATCGCCGGGATGGCGCTGGGCGCGGCGGGGATCCGCCGGGATCAGCCGATCGTCGCCTTTGCCCAGGAGTCGGCGGACGAACTGAAAGTCTCGGCGCGGGGCAGCGGCTTCCTCGTCCGTGACGGGCTGGACCTCTCGGTCGTGATGTCCGAGGCGGCGGCGGCAGTCGACGGCGGCGGCGGCGGTCACGACGTGGCGGCGGGGGCGACGATCCCCCGAGAGAACCGGGACGCGTTCCTCACAGAGGCAGACCGGATCGTCGGCGAGCAGCTCGGCGACTAGGCGCCGATGTCCTCGAACAGCTTGCGGTAGTCCTCGGTGTCGAGCTGGTCGGTGATCCGGTCGAGCTCGTCGTCGAGCTCGTCGAGCCGTGCGGTCAGTTTCTGGTACTCATCGCTTCCTTCGAGCGCCTCGCGGGGTTTCTCGGCTTCGAGGGTCGCTCGCTTGGAGGCCAGCGACGCGGTGCGTTGGAGCCGGTCGTCGTACTGGCTCCGGGTTTCGAGGCGCTCGACGGCGGCGAGCAGGTCGTTCTGGGAGAGCGGCTTGAGCACGTAGAGGTCGAACCCCATCTCCACGATGTCGAAGTCGGGCTCGACGGCGGTCACCATCCCGATCCGGACGTCGAGCTCCCGGTCGCGGATCTCCGCGAGCAGGTCCTCGCCGTGTCCGTCGGGGAGCCGGCGGTCGAGCAGCGCGATGTCGTACCGCTCGTCGACCATCGACGACGCGTCGCCGATGCTGTTCGCGACGTCGACGTCGTACCCCTCGGCCCCGACGGTGCTGGAGTAGAGCTCCGCCACGTCCTGCTCGTCCTCGACGATCAACACCCGCACGTCCGCCGCGTCGTCCGATCGATTCCGCGCCCCTGACTCGGTGACCCCCTCACTCATGATCCTATCCCTCCGGCCGCTTTGAGTTAACTTTACCGTCGTCAAATCGTCGGCCAGTGCCGCGAGTTCGCGCCGGCGACACCCTCGCGTCCCGGTGGCGACCCGGTGGGCTTAATTCCCTCCACGACGCTAGCTCACGGTACTCATGGTCGACGTGACCGAGACCGGCGTCGACGGTCTCGACTCTATTCTCAACGGCGGCATCGTCGAGAACTCGACGGTCCTGGTCAGCGGCAACCCCGGTACGGGCAAGAGCATCTTCGGCATCCAGTACCTCCATACCGGGGTGAAGGAGTTCGACGAGAAGGGTATCTACATCTCCTTCGAGGAGAACGCCGAGGACATCAGGCAGGCTGCGGAGTCGGTCGGCTTCGAGGACTGGGGCGAGATGGTCGAGAACGGCGACATCAAGGTGTACGACAAGTCGACGATGCTCCGGGAGGAGGACTTCAACACCGCGATCGACCGCCTGCTGCAGGACTTCGCCGGCACCACGTACGACCGGCTGGTGCTTGACTCGCTGACGATGTTCAGCCTCTTCTTCGACGACGAGAAGGAGAACCGCACCTACCTGCTGAAGTTCTCGGACATCCTCAAGAAGAACGGGCTCACCTCGCTGCTGATCAACGAGCAGGGCGCGGTGTTCCCCGAGACCGAGATCGGGCTGGAGAACTTCCTCACCGACGGGAACATCTACTTCATCCAGACGCCGACGGACAACGGCGTCAACCGCTACGTCTGGGTCGCGAAGATGCGCAAACAGGACATCAACACCGACATCTTCCCGATGGAGATCGGCGAGGGGGGCATTACCGTCTACGAGCGCGCTGGTGGCTTCTCGATGATGGGTAACGAGGAGCGGCCGCAGTTCTAGCTCTGGGACATCCGGCGCCAGACTTCGTCGAGCTTGTTGGTCACGTCCGAGCGCTGTTCGAGTTCGACGCTCAGCCCGTCCCGGAAGTCGATCGATATCTCGTCGACACAGCGGCGGTACACCTTGATCCGCCGGTGTTCCTCCGAGAGCGGCCGGTCGTGGAGTTCGAGCAGGTCCGCCTCCGTCAGCTCCTCGATCCGGCGGTAGCAGGTCGCGATCGGGACGTCCAGTTGGTCGGAGAGCTCCTGAGCGGACTTTGGCTCGTCCGCCGCTTCGAGGATCTCCGGGTTGTACTTGTTCCCGAGCACCTCGATGATCTCGTCCGAGGCCATTCGTTATCGGGAATGAGACGGCGTTTCAAAAACGTACCGCCATTCTCGGCGGGGATCGGCCCCCCGTTCGGCGGTTTGTATACGTTTAGTTTCTGTCACGTTCGAGTATCAGTTCGAAGAACTGGCTACTCCTCGGTGATCGTCCGGTCCTTCTCCTCGATCTCGCCGCGGTAGAGCTTCGCGCCGTCCTGGGCGACCTGCCGGGCGAGCACGGCGCACTTGATCCGCATCGGCGAGATGTCGACGCCGAGGAGGTCGACGATGTCGTCGGTGTCCATCTCGTGGAGTTCCTCGATGCTCGTACCCGGGAGCTCCTGGGTCAACAGCGACGCCGCGGCTTGTGAGATCGCACAGCCGTCGCCGCTGAAGGAGACCGCCTCGATCGTCTCGTCGTCGTCGGCCAGCTTCACGTCGACCTGGATGGTGTCCCCACAGGAGGGGTTCTCCCCGACGTGGGAGAAGTCCGGGTCGGGCATCTCCCCGTAGTTCCGGGGGTTCTTGTAGTGGTCGAGGATCTGCTGGCGGTACATGTCCGAGCCACTCATGGCTCGAAACAGACGGTTTTCGGGGAAAAGGGTTCCGGGGTTCGTGGTCGAATACCGGGATTGCCAACGGGGTGTGGCAGAGTGTAAACGTCACTGTAGAGCGGTTTCGACCGCGAACGGCGACAGCAACAGCGTCTCGTCCGTAGACCACTTGCGACCGCAACCGCCCCGCACAGCCCACGTGCCTCCCCAGCCGACTCCCTCCCTCACGTTCGTTCGGTCAGTCGTCCCTCGCGCCCGTCGCGCGACGGAGCGCGCTCCGCATTCGCGCCACCGCCCCAGTCTCAGCGTCGACTACGCGAACAGCTCCCGCGCCGTGTCGACGGCGTCGATCAGCTCGTCGATCTCCTCCTTGCGGTTGTAGAGATAGAACGAGGCACGCGTGGAGGCGGGGACGCCCAGTACGTCGTGCAGCGGTTGGGTGCAGTGGTCGCCCGCGCGGACCGCGACGCCGTGGTCGTCGAGGATCGAGGAGAGGTCGTGGGCGTGGACGCCCTCGAGGTTGAACCCCACGAGCCCGCCGCGCTCCTCGCGCGGGCCGTAGATCTCGACGTCGTCGAACTCGCTCAGCCGGTCGTAGGCGTACGCCGCGAGTTCGGACTCGTGGCGCTCGATCGCGTCCATCCCCACGTCCTCGAGGTAGTCGATCGCGGCGGTGAGCCCGACGGCCTCGGCGATCGGCGGGGTGCCCGCCTCGAACTTCCAAGGGAGATCCTCCCACGTCGACCCGCCGAACTCCACGCGGCGGATCATCGCGCCGCCGACGAGGAACGGCGGGAGCTCTTCGAGGAGGTGTTCCTTGCCGTACAGCACGCCGATCCCCGTCGGGCCGAGCATCTTGTGGCCCGAGAAGGCGTAGAAGTCGGCGTCGATCGCGCCCACGTCCACGGGACGGGTGGGGACGGCCTGCGCGCCGTCGATGAACGAGAGCGCGCCGTGCTCGTGGGCGATGTCGGTGATCTCGGAGACAGGGTTGATCGTCCCGAGCGTGTTCGAGACGTGGACCGTGCTGACCATCGCGGTGTCGTCGTCGACCTTCTCCCGGAGGTCGTCCATGTCCAGCCGGCCGTCGTCGTCGATCTCGACGTAGCGGATCTCCGCGCCCTGCTTCTCACAGAGCTGCTGCCACGTGACGAGGGAGGCGTGGTGCTCCATCTGCGTGGTGACGACGTTCTCGCCGGGTTCGAGTTCGGTCAGCCCCCACGTGTAGGCGACGAGGTTGAACGCCTCGGTCGTGTTCTTGGTGAACACGATCTCCTCGCGGCCGTCGGCGCCGACGAACTCGGCCGCGCGATCGTGGGCCTCCTCGTAGGCCACGGAGGCCTCCTGACTCAGGCTGTGGATGCCGCGGTGGACGTTGGAGTTGTACTCGTAGTAGAACTCCGTCATCGCCTCGACGACCTGCTTCGGCGTGTGGCTCGTCGCGGCGTTGTCGAGGTAGTACAGCGGCGTGTCGTCGTTCTCGTCGGGGCCGGGAACGGTCACGTCGCCGCCGACTTTCCGGTCGAGGATGGGGAAATCCTCGCGGATGGCGTCGACGTCGAGCGCCGGCGAATCGTGGGTAGCCATTGGGTGATAACTGGGGCTGGAGGTGCAAGGGGGCTTCGGTAGCGGGGTGGGGAAACGCGAGCGAGGGTATTGAGCGAGCGGAAAACCACCCCGAAACGCGAGCGGGGAACGAAGTGACCCGCGAGCCGCGGTGGCAGGGTGGAAACGTCGCGAGCGAAGCGAGCGGCGGCAAACGGTCCCGAAGCGAGCGTTCCCGAGAAATCGACCCCTAGATCTGCAACAACTGCGCGTGCCGGGTCTCCCCGACCTCCAGCACCGTCGCCTCGTCGATGATCCCGGCCTCGACGGCGACGCCGACCGACTCCTCGCCGACGAGGTTCGCGACCGAGGCCCGGCGCAGCCCCTCGATCACGGCGTCGGCGTCGGCCTCGACGGCGTCCTCGCCGGCGTAGAACGACTCCTCGACCGTCAGCGAGATCTCCCCGTCCTCGAACGTCTCCCCGACGAGGTCGGGGTCACAGACGGAGACGAGCAGCCCGCGTTCGGTCTCGCGTTCGCGAAGGAGCATCAGAACTCTTCGACCATCTGCTGCTCGGCCTCCTCGCGCATCTCCTCGGCGCGCTGGCGGACCTCTTCGGCCTCCTCCTCGCGGCCCACTTCCTCGAGCGCGCGGACCTTCTCCTCCAGCACCTCGGCGTTGCTCATCCCGAGGCGCTGAGCGTTCTCGAAGCAGTCGACGGCGTCCTCGGCGAGCCCGCGTTCGAGCATGAAGAAGCCGCGGTTGTACCACGCCTGCGCGAAGCGGGGGTCGATCTCCACCGCGTTCTCGGCGTGGCGCAGCGCCTCCTCGCTCTGGCCGAACTCCCAGAGCGCGTAGGCGAGGTTCGTCTCGGCGGTGGCGGCGTGCTCGGAGTCGTCGTCGATGTCGATCGCCTCCTTGTACGCGCCGATGGCCTCGTCGTACTCCTCCAGTTCGGCGTGGGCGGCGCCCTTGTTGACCCAGGCCTCCTGCTCCGTGTGGGGGTCCTCGGCGTACTGCGCGGCGCGATCGAACGTCTCGGTCGCCTCCTCGAAGCGGTTGATCTTCGTGTAGGAGACGCCCACGTCGATGAGCTGGTCGACGTCGACCTCGTCTTTCGCGATGTTGCGCTCGTCGAGCAGGTCCGCGAGCACGCGGGTGTCGACGGGGTCGACCTCGCCGGGATCGACTTTCAGTTCGGGCGGGTCGATGTCGAACTCCTCGAACTCGTCGGGGAGTCCCTGACCCTCCGAGAACTGGTGATCGCGGTCCTCACGGGGGTTATCACTCATTACCCGAAGTTCGGGGTCGTCGGGGGTAAGGGTTACGCGTCCAGCCCCAACGCTTAGTCGTCGCCGGGACCTGCCACCCCGGTATGCGCCTGTTCTTCGCGATCGACCTGCCCGACAACCTTCGGGCGCCGTTCACCGCGCTGCAGGGCGATCTCGCCGCCGCCGACGGGCTCAGCTTCACCGACCCCATACAGGCACACCTGACGATGAAGTTCCTCGGCGACACCGCGGCCGAGGACGACGCGGCCGACGACGAACCGACCGTCGCCGACGCGAAAGCCGCCGGTGCGGCGGCAGTCGACGCGGCCGACCTCTCGCCGTTCGAGGTGGAGGTGGGCGGCCTCGGCGCGTTCCCCTCCGCGGAGTACATCTCGGTGGTCTGGGCCGGCGTCCGCGACGGCGCGGCCGACCTCAAAGCGCTCGCGGCCGCACTCGAAAGGGAGACCACCGACCGGGGGTTCGACGCGGCGGACAATCCCTTCACGCCGCACGTCACGCTCGCCCGGATGAACGACGTCCGCGGGAAAGAGCTCGTGCAGGACCGCCTCCGGAACACCGACCCCACAGTCGGCCGCTTTACCGCCGAAGAGCTCCGGCTGAAGCGTTCGATCCTCGGCGACGACGGCGCGGTGCACGAGACGATCGCACGGTTCCCGCTCTGAGACCCGTGCTACCTTCTGTCCTTCCGCACGCAACAGTTATCCCCACTGACAGCGAAGTGTGGATATGGAACTCAGCAACGTTCAGCAGTACGCGGGCGACCGCGGTGTCGACAGCGAGATGGCCGTCGACGAGCTTCGGCGACGCTACGCCGCGCTCCAGGCTCGGGCGGCCGACAGCGAGGAGGCCGCCGCCGCGCGCCACCGACTGGCCGAGCGAACGATCGACCTGACCGAGGAGTACTTCCCGGAAGAAGTCGCTGCGCGACGCCGGAAAGTCGCCGCCGCGGGGTTCGCCGCCGGCCTCGTCGTCGGCGGCGCCGCGGGCGCGTTGCTTCGCCGATAGCGCAGTCTCTCTCCCGTTCGACCTTTTCTTTCGACGACGATAAGCCGAACTACGTTTCGTCCGTGTCGACCGCCGCCTCGACGGGCTCGAACGCCGTCTCACAGGGTGGCCCGTCGGCGAAGTCGAACCGAACCGAGCCGTCCGTCCCGATCGAGAGCAGCGACGCCGACACCGTCCCGTAGCCGTTCTGGTGGACACAGACGCCGTACTCGTGGTCGCCGAGCACGCCCAACGCGCGGTCGAGCCACGCGTCGCTACCCTCGTCGGGTTCGGAGAGGAGCGCGGTCCGGACGGCAGCCGCGTCCTCGGCCTGTTCCTGCCCGCGTTCGGCGGCCGAAGCTGGGATCGCGGGCGCGTCGCTGGCGCCGACGTTGACGACGACGTGGACGCCGGGCTCCAGTTCGCGGACCAGCAGCCGGCCGTCCCACTCCAGCAGGTACGCCGCGTCGGCGTCGGCGAGCACGAGGTTGAACCCCGCGTACTCGTGGTTCTCCACGGCGCTCTCGACCGTCCGAAGCGCTTCCTCGGCAGACTGCTCCCGCAGCGCGTCGCGGGTGAGCAGCCCACGCGAGCGCTCGCCCGCGAGGTCGGCGTCGGTCCAGCGGTTCGTGATCCCGACGAACAGGCCGGCGTCGTTGTACCCCAGCCACGTCCCGCCGGCCTCCGCGTCGCGGGGCGCGATGACGGTGGGCTCCCCCTCGAGCCGTGCCGGCGGCTCGGACGGCCGATTACGTTGCTCGTCGCGGTTCGCGGCCACGGCCACGGGCGCGTCGTCGAACACCTGCCAAGCGAGCGTCAGCGTACACACGGGGTCGAGTAGGCGCGGGCGGTGTTTAAGCCCCCGGCGTCCCATCTCCCGAGGAATGCTCGAAGGCGTCAACGTCGCGCTCGGCGTGACCGGTAGCATCGCGGCGGTGAAGGTCGTCGAACTCGCCCACGAACTCCGCCGGCAGGGTGCCGAGGTCCGCGGCGTGCTGACCGAGAGCGCACAGGGGATCGTCCACCCCTGGGCGGTGGAGTTCGCGACCGGCCACGAGCCGATCACCGAGCTCACGGGTCGCGTCGAGCACGTTGAGCTCTGCGGCCGCGACGGCTGGGCGGACCTGCTCCTGCTCGCGCCCTGCACCGCCAACACCGTCGGGAAGGTCGCCGCCGCGGTCGACGACTCGCCGGTCACGACGACCGCGACGACCGCCATCGGCGCCGACGTGCCGGTCGTGATCGCCCCCGCGATGCACGAGCCGATGTACGACCACCCGGGCGTGCTCGACGCGATCGACCGCGTGGAGTCGTGGGGGGTGGAGTTCGTCGACCCGCGGATCGAGGAGGGGAAAGCCAAGATCGCGACTGAGGACGCGATCGTCACGGAGGTCGCTCGCGCGACGACGCCCGACAGCCTCGCCGGCCGGCACGTCGTCGTCACCGCCGGCGCGACGAGCGAGCCGATCGACCCGATCCGGACCATCACCAACCGCGCCTCGGGGAAGACCGGCCGCGCGGTTGCGAAGGCGTGCTACGTTCGCGGCGCGGACGTGACGCTGGTCCACGACGGCGACGACGTGCCCTACGCCGCAGTCCGACAGGTCGAGCGCGCGGCGGCGATGCGTGACGCCGTGCTGGAGACCCTCTCGGTCGGCGGCGACGCGGTGATCTCCGCGGCGGCGATCTCGGACTTCACCGTCGACGCCGCCGACGAGAAGATCAAGTCCGGCGACGAGCGCACGCTGACGCTGACGCCGGCGCCGAAGCTGATCGACGACGTTCGGGACGCTCATCCGGACCTCCCGATCGTCGGGTTCAAGGCCGAGACCGCCGGCGGCGACGAGGGGCTGATCGACGAAGCGAGGCGGATCATGGACCGCGCGGGCCTCTCCTTCGTCGTCGCCAACGACGCGAGCGTGATGGGCGACGACGAGACCCGGGCGCTACTGGTGCGCGGCGAGGGGTACGCGGAGTTCACGGGGAGCAAGGCTGAACTCGGGGCGTGGGTGGCAGAAGAGTTGGCGGACGTTCTCGGGGAGAACTGACTACTGCCGGCGTCCGCCCTGCCCGACCCCGGCACGGTCCGTCGACGGCGACACGAGCGTCGCCGTCCGTTACTGCCGGCGTCCGCCGTGTCCCGGGTAGTCGCGCTCGAACCGCTCTCCGATCTCCTCGCCGGAGACCTCCACGATCACCGGCCGGCCGTGCGGACAGGCGTAGGGGTTCTCGCAGTCGTCCAGCGCCGACAGCAGCTCGCTCACCGACCCCTCGGTCAGCGACGTGTTGCCCGTCACCGACGGGTAGCACGCCAGATCCGCGAGCAGCTCGTCGACCGCGTCGTCGACCACCGTCTCGCCGTCGCCCGCGGCAACGAACGCCGAGAGGCTGTCCCGCAGGAGCTCGGGGTCGAGCGTCGCGTCGAACACCGCCGGGACCGCGGTCACTTCGACCGTGCGATCGTCCGCTCGCTCGGCTTCGAACCCGAGCTCCCCCAGCGCGTCGGCCTGGCTCGCGAACAGCTCCGCCTCGCGGGCGGTGAGTTCGAGCGTCACCGGCGACGCCAGCACCTGACTCGCCATCCCGCCGTCGAACTCCCGCTGGAGGCGCTCGTAGTTCACGCGCTCGTCAGCGGCGTGCTGGTCGATCAGGACGAGGCCGTCGTCGGTCTCGGCGACGACGTAGGTGTCCTGTAGCTGCCCGAGCACTCGCAGCGTCGGCAGCGAGTCGAACTCGCCGCCCGCCTCGGCGGTTCCGCCGCCAAGCGCCTGCTGGGTCGCCGTGGCGAACGACCGACTCCGCTCCGGCGTTCGGGCGGACTCGGTCCGGGACTGCTCGTCCGTTCCGGAGTCGGATCGACCGCTCGAAGGGTCGGCTGTATCCGGAGAGTCGGCGAAATCCGGCGTGTCGTCACGGGGAGTGTGGTCTCGACTGCTCTGCGGTGAACGCGATCCGCCGGTCGACGCCGAGGAGCTTCCCGACAGGTCGACCGACCAGTCGTCCGTCTCCTCGCCCGCCGACTCGGTGGTGGTCGCTCCCTCGTCGGTGTCGTCCGTCGACGTTTCCGCGCTGTCGTTCCAGTCCTCGAGTTCGGTTTCGGCCGACTCGTCGTCACGGATACCGCCCGAGGGCGCTGTCGAGTCCGTCGACGGCTCGATCCCCGGGTTCTCGGTCGGTCTGTCGCTACCGGTGGCTCTGCCGAGACCGTCGGCGGACTGCTGCCGATCAGCAGACGAGCCTCGGTCGCCGACGCCGCTCGCTTCCTCGTGGTGCGTGCCGGCGCCGCCGACCGCTTCCTCGTCGTCCTCGCCGGGCCGGACCGGCGTCTCCGCGGCCTGTGAGCGCCCGCGGGGCGCGGAAGTGCGGATCAGCCCCTCGGCCAGCAGCGCGTCCTCGACGGCGTCGCTCACAGCCTCCCGGACGCCCGCCTCGTCGTCGAACCGCACCTCCAGCTTCCGCGGGTGGACGTTCACGTCGACGGTCGCGGGATCGAGCTCGACGAAGAGGACGGCGAACGGGTAGCGGTCCGGCGCCAACTGCCCGCCGTAGGCGTCCAGCACCGCCTCCCGGAGCGTCGAGGCGGTGACGTAGCGATCGTTGACGAACGTCGAGAGGTACTCCCGGCCCGCGCGGGTGGTCTCGGGGTGGGAGACGAGCCCCTGTACGGCGTGGACGGGGGCGTCGTCGGCCTCTGTGGCCCACTCCACGTCGACCATCGACTCCGCGACCTCGCGGCCGTACACCGAGAGCACCGTCGAGCGGAGGTTCCCGGTGCCGTCGGTCGCGAACACCTCGCGGTCGTCGTGCTCCAGCGAGACCGCGACGCCGGGGTTGGCCAGCGCGTACTGCGTTGCGACGGTGTTGACGTGGTCGAACTCCGTCGCGTCGGTCTTGAGGAACTTCCGGCGGGCGGGGACGTTGTAGAACAGGTCCTCGACCTCGACGACGGTCCCTGCCGGGCAGCCCGCCGGCTCGGGCTCGCCGATGTCGCCGCCGGTGACGGTGAGTTCGTGGCCCATCTCGCCGCCGCGGGGCTTCGATCGGACCGTCGTCCGCGAGACCGCGCCGATGGCGGCGAGTGCTTCGCCGCGGAACCCGAGCGTTCCCACACCGGCTTCGAGGTCGGCGATGTCGCCGATCTTGGAGGTGTGGTGGTCCCGGACCGCGAGGTCGAGCTCCTCGGCGGTCATGCCGACGCCGTCGTCGCGGACGCGGATGCCGTCCTTGCCGCCGCGCTCGACCGCGATCGAGACGCGGTCGGCGTCGGCGTCGATGCTGTTCTCGACGAGTTCCTTGACGACGGAGGCGGGGCGCTCGACCACCTCGCCGGCGGCGATGCGCTGGACCGTCTCGTCGTCGAGTGCGGTGATGGTCGGGGTGTCGTCGTGCTCGCTCATCGTCGGTCCACCGCTCGTTCGATCGCGCGCTTCTGGGTGCTGTTCAGGTCGCGCTCGACGGCCTCCGCGGGGTCGAGCCACACCGCCCGGACGTGGTCGCCCGCGAGCGTCGCGCTCTCGGTCGGGCTGTAGGCGCGGTAGATCGTGGCGAACGCGCCGCCCTCGTCGATCTCCCACGCGGTGCTCAGCACGGGC
The DNA here is from genome assembly GCF_001282785.1 of Halolamina sediminis. Lineage (NCBI taxonomy): Archaea > Methanobacteriati > Methanobacteriota > Halobacteria > Halobacteriales > Haloferacaceae > Halolamina > Halolamina sediminis. The sequence goes on along the minus strand of NZ_CVUA01000001.1, from coordinate 599,857 downwards.
TCGTCGACGTCGATGTCGAGCCCGGTCGTCTCACGGATCGCGCGTTTCAGCCCCGGAACCGGCTGCTCGCCCACGCGGAGCTGGCCCCCGGGGAGCTCCCAGACGCCGTCCTCGTTCTCCAGCAACAGCAGGCGGCGCTCGGGGTCGGGGCCGAGCAGGACCGCCTTCTGGGTGACCGCGAACCGACGGCTCACGGTCGATCCCCTGCGTCGACTCGCTGTGCGTCCATGGAGACACCCACAGGGCGCGGGACAAAGAACGATGCGCTCACTCCTTCCCAGCCGACCAGCCCCGGGGAGATCAGTCGTCCGGCGCGGCTGACAGCGTGCCGCGCCGATCAGTCCTCCGGCGCGGCTGACAGCGTGCCGCGCCGATCAGTCCTCCGGCGCGGCTGACAGCGTGCCGCGCCGATCAGTCCTCCAGCCGGGACTGCCACTCCTCGACGCGCTGCATCAGTTCGATCGGCGAGATCTCCGCGACGTTGGTTCCGTCGAGTTCGTCGAGCACGTCGGCGGCCTCGGGATCGACTGGCTCACCCTCGACGTTCCCGCCACCGTCGCCAACAGTTTCCGGGGTCGCGTCGGCCGCTCCCCCGCCCGGTTCGTCGGCACTCGTCGCGCCCGCGAAGCTGCCCGAACTCAGGTCGAAGACGGCCTGTTTTGGCTCGCCGTCGCCGCCCGAGCCGCGAGCCTCGATGGCCTTGTCCTCGCGCAGGCGGTCGAGCACGTCGCCCGCGCGGTCGACCACGGGGCCGGGCACGCCCGCGAGGTCGGCGACGTGGATCCCGTAGGAGCGGTCGGTCGGGCCGTCCCGAACCGTCCGGAGGAACGTGACGTCGTTCTCCTCGCCCGGCTCGCCGTCGACCGCGACGTGGACGTTCGCCACCCCGTCGAGGTGGTCCGCGAGCGTCGTGAGTTCGTGGTAGTGGGTCGCGAAGAGGGTCTTCGCCCGGACCTCGTTGTGGAGGTACTCTGTCGCGGCCCACGCGATCGAGATGCCGTCGTACGTCGCCGTCCCGCGCCCCACCTCGTCGAGAATCACGAGCGAGTCCTCGGTCGCCGAGTGGAGGATGTTCGAGAGCTCCTGCATCTCGACCATGAACGTCGAGCGCCCCTGTGCGAGCTCGTCCAGCGCGCCGACGCGGGTGTAGATCCCGTCGACGAGGCCGACTTCGGCGGCTCGGGCAGGGACGAAGCTGCCGGCCTGCGCCAAAAGAGTGATCAGCGCGGCCTGTCGCATGTACGTCGACTTCCCGCTCATGTTCGGCCCCGTGACGATCAGGAACCGCCGATCGCGGTCGAGGTGGAGGTCGTTCGGGACGAACTCCGTCGTGGTCTCGACGACGGGGTGGCGGCCGGCCTCGACGTGCAGCGCGTCGCCGTCGGTGAGTTCGGGGCGGGTCCAGTCGTTGCGCGCGGCGTGGTCCGCCAGCGAGGCCAGCGCGTCGACCTCGGCGATCGCGCGCCCGGCGTCCTGCAGGAGTTCGGCGCGGGCGGCGACGCGTTCGCGGAGCTCCTCGAACAGCTCGTACTCCAGTTCCCCGCGGGCCTCCTCGACGCGCATGATCTCCCGCTCTTTCTCCTCCAGCTCCTCGGTGACGAACCGCTTGGAGTTCTTGAGCGTCTTCACCTCGCGGTAGTGTTCGGGCACCTGGTCGGCGACGCTCTTGCCGACTTGGATGTAGTAGCCGTCGGTCTTGTTCCGATCGACGGTGACGTGTGAGAGCCCGTGCTGGCGTTTTTCCCGGTCGGCGAGCGTATCGAGGAACCGCTCCAGCTCCTCGTGGCGCTCGATCAGCTCGTCGAGCTCGTCGTCGTACCCCTCACGGAAGATCCCGCCCTGCGTGACGGTCTTCGGCGGGTCCTCGCGGATCGCCGCGTCGAGGTCGTCCCGGAGGTCGGCGGCGGCCGCGCGGTCGGGCTTCGCGAGCACCTCCGGCAGCGGCGAGGTCGCAAGCGGCGTGTCGTCGATCGCGTCCTCCAGCGCGGGCAGCACCGCGAGCGTCTGGGTTACCGCGAGCAGGTCGCCCGCGTCGGCAGAGCCGGAAGCGGCCCGCGACGCCAGCCGTTCGAGGTCGTAGGCGTCGTCGAGGCAGTCCCGCAGGGCTTCGCGAGCGAGCGCGGCCGAGGCGAGCGACTCGACCGCATCGTGGCGGCGGGCGAGTAGTTCCTGATCGCGGCGGGGGCGCGTGAGCCACTCCCGCAGCAGGCGTCGGCCGGGCGAGGAGACCGTGGCGTCGATGGTGTCGAACAGCGACCCCTCGCTGCCGCCCTGCATCGTCTCGACCAGTTCGAGGTTGCGCTGGGTGGTCGCGTCGAGGTCGAGGTGGTCGTCGGGGCGGTAGTGCTGGAGCCGGCTCATCGCCGCCGAGACGCCGAGGCCGGTGTCCTCGACGTACGCGAGAATCGCGCCCGCAGCCTGCACGGCGGGGGAGTCATCGTCGAGACCGATGCTCTCGAGCGTTGATTCGCCGAACCGCTCGCGGACGCGGTGGCGCGCGCGGCCGGCCCCGAACTCGTCGCTCGGACGCAGCGTGTGGGTGGCGTCGAGGCGTTCCTGCAGCCGCGAGAGCAGGGCGTCGTCGTTGCGAACGCCGGGGCCGGGGAGGAGTTCGGTGGGGGAGAACCGGTAGAGTTCGGCGCTCGCGGCGTCGGCGCCGTCGACGGCCGTGACGAGGAAGCGGCCCGTGGTGATGTCAGCAAACGCGAGGCCGTACTCGCCGGATTGCCCCTCCACGACCGCGGCGAGATACTGGGCGTCGTCGTCGGTGGTCTCGACGAGCGTGCCCGGCGACGCGAGCCGGGTGATCTCGCGGTACTTCGAGCCGTCCTCGGCGTCGAACTGGTCGGCGACGGCGACGCGGTAGCCCCGCTCGACCAGTGCGGTCAGGTAGGGGGTGAGCTCCGAGAGCGGCACCCCCGCCATCGGGTAGGAGGAGCCGTGGGAGGACTTCTGGGAGATCGTGAGGTCGAGCTCGTCGGCGACGGTCTCGGCGTCGTCGGCGAACAGCTCGTAGAAGTCGCCACACTGCATCAACAGCAGATCCGCGTCGGTCTCGGCCTTCAGAGAGAGGAACTCCTCGACGATTCCCTGCGACATGGAGGTGTCTCGGTGGGTTGGTGGCTAAAGCCCTGCGGGTCGCTGGCGGTCGTCGCGGCTCGCGTTTGGCGTGAACCGCAGCTCACGGGTCGCGTTGCTCCCCGTCACCGGGAGCCGGTGGCTCCCGGTTGCCAGCGGGACCTCCGGTCCCGCCCTGTTCGCAGCCGAGACGGTTTACCACTCCCTTCGGTCGTGTTTCCCCGTCTCGCGAATAACGAATCCGCCGTGGGTGAACGGCCACGTCTGGCCGACCGCACGGCGATGCGCGCATCGCCGCGGTGCCGCCCCGATAAGGCCCCTACCCCGAACCGGGGAGCATCGCGACACCCGAAAGAACGGAGCCGAAGTATAAGTGTTTCGTGGGAGCCGGGCGATCAACCCTCGATCAGGCGCTCGAGCTGCTCGGGCGGCACCGCGCCGCGGGCGGCGTGGCCGTCGGCGGCGAACGTCGGCACGCCGGTGACGCCACGGTCGCGGGCGCTCTGGAACTGCGCTTCGAGCCGGTCGGCCCACTCCTCGTCGGTCGCCGCCTTGCGGATCTCCTCGCTGTCGAGGCCGGCCGACTCGGCGACGTCGGCGATCACGTCGGTGTCGCCGATGTCGCGGTGGTCGTCCCAGAACGCTTCGAACAGCGCGTCGTCGAACGCCTCGAACTGCTCGGGGTGTTCCTCGCGAACGTAGAACGCCGCCTGCTGGGCGCTCCAGGAGTCGGTGTCGGGCACCGCGTCGATGTCGAGGGCCACGTCGTACTGCTCGCTCAGGCGCTCGACGTTCTCCCGAACCTGCTCGAAGTAGTCCTCGTCCTTCCCGTCGTCGACGTCATTGCGGATTTCGCGGTTCTCGTCGCGCTTGTGTCCCCGGAGGTCGAAGGGGTGCCACTCCACCGCCAGCGGTGCGTCGCGACCCTCGCGGTACTGTGCCAGCGACGCGCGACCCAGATAGCAGAACGGACAGACGTAGTCGCTGAACACCACTACCTCGTCGGCCTCGACGTCGGTGTCAGCGACGCCCTCTGATTCGGACATACCGGTTCCAGACGTTGAACCGGGAAAAGCACCGGGGTAGCGGCCCCTGCGCGATGCCAACGGGGCCAGCTCGCCCGCGGGCTCCACTTCCCGCGAGCCGGACTCGCGGCCCGGGCGCCGAAGCTTCAAGCACGCCCCCGCCGAGCCCCCGCGCATGGACACGCTCGTCACGAACGGAACGCTGCTCACGATGCGGGGCGAGAAGCTCGGAATCGTCGACGATGGGGTCGTCGCAATCGAGAACGGCCGGATCAGCTACGTGGGTCCGGCAGCCGAGGGGCCGGACCCGAGCGACACGGACGACCACGTCGACGCCGAAGGTGGCGTCGTCATGCCCGGGCTGGTGAACGCCCACACCCACATGGCCCACACGCTGCTCCGCGGCGGCGCACAGGACGTGCCCGAGATCGAGTGGATGAACCGCGCGCTCGGGCCGCTGTCGGCTCACGCCGACGAGGGCGACCGCGTCGCCGGCACGCGACTCGGCGTGCTGGAGGCGGTCCGCGCCGGCGCGACGACGATCTGTGAGTACGCCGGCGAAGTGGGGACGCTCGTCGAAGCGGTGTACCAACCCCTCGGCGTCGACGTAGTCGCCGTCGAGACCATCAACGAGGTGCCCGACGAGCGCGGCGATCTCGGACCCCGAGAGCGCTACCCGTTCGACCGCGAGCAGGGGAAGGCGGCGCTGGCCCGCGCGGACCGACTGTTCGAGCGGTTCGGCGACGAGCCGCTCGTGACGCCCGCCTACGGGCCGCAGGCGCTGGATATGGTGTCGCCCGAACTCCTCGAGACGGTCCAGCAGCACGCCCATGAGCGCGGTGCGAAGCTCCACCTCCACACCGCGCAGGGCGAGCGGGAGGCGATCCAGATCGAGGAGCGCTACGGCACGGACGAGTCGACGGTGTCGGTGCTCGACGATCTGGGGGTCGTCGACGAGTCGCTCGTAGCGGTGCACTGCCACGGCGCGACGCCCGACGAACGCCGGCGGCTCGCGGAAGGCGGTGCGGCGATGCTCGGCTGCCCGTCCTCGATTGCGGCGATCGACGGGATCGTGCCCCCCGTGGCGGAGTTCCGGGAGTACGGCGCCCCCGTCGGGATCGGCACCGATCAGGCACCCGGGCCGGGCCACCACTCGGTATTTCGCGAGGCCCGCACCGCGGCGACGCTCTCGAAAGTCGAGCGGACCGACCCGACGGCGCTCACCGCGCCCGAGGCGCTGCGGCTCGCCACCGTCGGCGGCGCCGAGGCGCTCGGGATCGACGACGAGGTGGGAACGCTCGAAGCAGGGACGCGGGCGGACCTGCTCGTCGTGGAGACGGACCAGCTCTCGACCGCGCCCGCGGTCGAGTCGCCGCTGCACACGGCGGTGCCGAACCTCGTCTACTCGACGACCGGGCGGGAGGTCCGGGACGTGTTCGTCGCCGGCGAACCGATCCTGCGGGACGGGGCGTTCGTCGACGCCGACCCCGAGGCGGCCGTCGCGGTGGCCACCGAACGGGCGCAGGCGCTGTACGAGCGCGCGAGCGAGGACTGGCGCGCCGCGGATCCCGAGCTAGTCGGAGCCGTCGACGACGGCTGGCTCTGAGCGGGGCAGTCAGTGGTCGTGGCCGGTGTCGTCCGCAGCATCACTCCCCGATTCACCGTCCTCGGCCTCGCTGTGGCCCGAGAGGGGCCCCAGCCCCGACGCAGGGTCGAACCCGTCGACGGGCGTGACGGAGTAGTCGACGGTGAGCGTGTCCCGGGTCGCCCGAATCTTGCCGACGAACGTCGAGACTTCCTCGAGGTTCCCCTCCAGCACGAACAGCTCCATGCAGTGGCGCTCGCCGACGTGGGAGTGGAAGTTCGAGGCCACCAGCCCCTCGTGCTCGTGGCGCAACTGCATCATGCGCTCCTCGACGCTCGTGGTCTCGTACTCGAACAGCACGGTGACGACGGCCATGAGGTCGCGGTCCTCCAGCCGGCGGTCCTCGAACTCGCCGAGGAGGTTCCGGGCGGCCTCCCGGATCACCTCGCTGCGACCCGTGTAGCCGTGTTCCTCGGAGAACGTGTCGATTCGCTCGAGCAGTTCCTCGGGCATCGAGACGCTGACGACGGTCATGTAGCAACCGAGGTGCCTCTCGTTAATAATGATTAGCAGTCGCGTGTGCCGACCCGAACGCGTATCCGGGGCGGTGCCGAAGCGCCGCCGATGCTCGTGGTTCACGCGACGTTCCCGATCGACCCGGAACAGCGCGAGGAAGCGCTCGCACGCGCCGCCGAACTCGTCTCAGAGACGCGGAAAGAGCCCGGCGTGATCGAGTACAGCGCCGTGACCGATCTGGTGGAGTCGGATCTCCTGCGGTTCGTGGAGGTGTACGAGGACGAGGCGGCGTTCGCGGCCCACGTCGAGAGCGACCACTTCCAGGCGTTCGAAACGAAGCTCCCGGAGCTGCTCGGGGGCGAACCAGAGGTGATGCGCTACGAGGTCAGCGACGCGTCGGAAGTGGAAGTCTGAGAAGGAGCGAAGGAGCCGAGTGGCGTTAGCGGACCGAGTCGAGGATCAGCTGCTGCTCGACGCGCTTGACCTCGTGCTGGACGTCACGCACCGCGTCGATGTTCGCCGAGATGCTACTGATCCCCTCTTCGACGAGGAAGTCCACCATCTCGGGCTTAGAGCCGGCCTGCCCACAGATCGACGTGTCGACGTCGTGCTCGCGGCAGGTCTCGATCGTCTCGCTGATCAGCTCCAGCACCGCGGGGTGGAGCTCGTCGAAGCGGTCGGCGACGTGCTCGTTGTTGCGGTCGACCGCCAGCGTGTACTGGGTCAGGTCGTTCGTGCCGAAGGAGGCGAAGTCGATGCCCTGCTGGGCCATCTCCTCGACCATCAGCGCGCTGGCGGGCGTCTCGATCATCACGCCCCAGTTGCGCTTCTCGGTGTCGATGCCGGCCTCTTCCATCAGCGCCTTGGCCTGAATCACGTCCTCGGCGTCGTTCACCAGCGGGAGCATGAGCTCGACGTTGTCGTAGCCCATGTCGTACAGCTTCCGGAACGCCGCGAGCTCGTGCTGGAACACCTCCGGCTTGTCCAGACTGCGGCGGATCCCCCGCCAGCCGAGCATGGGGTTGTGCTCGTTGGGCTCGTCCTCGCCGCCCTCCATCGAACGGAACTCGTCGGTCGGCGCGTCGAGCGTCCGGACGCGGACGGGCCGGGGGTAGAACTCCTCGGCGACGCCCTGGATGCCGTCGACGAGCTGCTCCTGGTACGCCTCGGGGCCCTCTTCGGCGATGTACCGCTCCGGGGTTTTGCCCAGCGTGAGCACCATGTGCTCCATTCGGAGCAGTCCCACGCCGTCGGCGCCGGTCGCGGCCGCGCGCTCGGCGGCCTCCGGAATGGAGACGTTGACTTTCACCTCGGTCGCGGTCATCGGTTTGACCGGCGTCTTGGGGCGGACCTCCTCGACGGGCTCGTGGTCGGGCTCGGCGGGCTCGGTTCGGCCCTCGATCACGGTGCCGCGGTCGCCATCGATGGTGACGACCTGATCGTCGACGAGCTCGCGGGACCCGCTGCCGGTGCCGACCACCGCGGGGACGCCGAGCTCGCGGGAGACGATCGCGGCGTGGCTGGTCATCCCGCCCTCGTCGGTGACGATCCCCGCCGCGCGCTTCATCGCGGGCACCATGTCGGGCATCGTCATCTCGGTGACGAGCACGTCGCCGTCACCCACCTTGTCGAGCTGGTCGAGCTCGGTGACGACGCGGACCTCGCCCGAGACGACGCCCGGCGAGGCGCCGAGCCCCCGCAGGATCACGTCGCCCTCGCCGTCGTCCTCCGTCTCGCGCTCCTCCTCCAGATCGGCGTCGCCGTCGTCGATCGTCGTGATCGGCCGGGACTGGAGCATGTAGATCTCGTCGTCGGCGACCGCCCACTCCACGTCCTGTGGCTCGTCGTAGTGGTCCTCGACGCGCTCGCCGAGCTCGACGAGATCCTCGATCTCGTCGTCGGAGAGCACCCGTTCGTTCCGCCGGTCCGGCGACACCGGCTCCTCGACGGTCTCGCCCGTCTCGGGGTCCTTGATCATCTTGACCTTCTTGTCGGCGACGGTCACCTCCTCGACCGAGTCGGCGTTCCGGTCGTACACGTAGTTGTCCGGGGAGACCGTCCCCGAGACGACCGCCTCGCCCAGCCCCCACGCGGCCTCGATGATCAGTCGGGGCTCGCCCGTCGAGGGGTGGGAGGTGAACATCACGCCGGACTTCTCGGCGTCGACCATCTTCTGGACGACGACCGCGATGTCGACCGCGTCGTGGGGGAAGTCCTTGCGCTCGCGGTAGTAGATCGCGCGCTGGGAGAACAGCGACGCCCAGCACTCCTTGACGCGTTCGAGCAGCGCCTCCTCCGTGACGTTGAGGAACGTCTCCTGCTGGCCCGCGAAGGAGGCGTCGGGCAGGTCCTCGGCGGTCGCCGAAGAGCGCACGGCGACGAACGCCTCGCCGTCGTCGAGGTTCCCGTAGGCGGCGAGGATCTCCTCGCGCACCTTCTCGGGGAACGGCGTGTTCAGGATCAGGTCGTGGGCGGTGTCGGAGGCCTCCTTGAGCGCGGCGGAGTCCTCCGGGTCCACGTCCATCGCCGCGAACAGTTCCTCGTCGATGCCCGCCTCCTCGATGAACGCCCGATACGTCCCCGCCGTGACCACGAATCCCGGCGGTACGGGAAGCCCGGCCTCGGTGAGTTCACCGAGTGAAGCTCCCTTCCCGCCGACCGTCTCCAGGTCCGCGGCGCGAACGTCGTCGAGCCAGAGTACTCCCATCAGGTAGGAATGCCGGTGTAGCGATAAAGAAGGTTCCGGAGATTTCGGGGGGAGCCGTGTTCGGGCCTACTCGAACACCGCGTCGAACGCCGACGCCCCCAGCGGGTCGAACGTCCCGGCAGCCAAGTCCTCGCGGACGTGGCTGGGCCGGCCCATGCCGACCAGCGCCGCGGCGACCGCCGGCGCCGAGCGCGCGAAGTTGATCGCCCGCTGGGCCGGGCTGTCGCCGGCGAGTTCGGCCGAGATGTTGTCGGGGAGCCCCTCGACCAGTTCGCCGCCCATGAGTGCCGCGCTCGCAAACACCGACAGCCCCTCGCGGTGGGCGAACTCCAAGGCGCTCACCGCCTCGCCGCTCTCGGGGTCCTCGTGGTGAGCGCTGGTGAACGCGTCGGCCATGTGGACGTTGAACGGCAGTTGGATCGCTGCGAGCCCGTGGTCGTCGACGTCGCCGCCGACTGACTCGGCGGCCGAGCGGGCACAGTCGAGCACGCGAGAGAGCGAGAGATATTGATCGTGGTCGGCGGGCACGCGGAACGCCTCCCACGAGGCGACGCCGTAGCGGTCGATTCGACCCGCAGCGATCTCACGTTCCAGCTGCTCGAAGGCGGCCTCGATCCGGTCGTACACCTCCTCGCGGGGGTGTTCCGCGAACTGCGTCTCGGGGTTGTGGACGTAGTAGCAGTCGATCGTCTCGACGCCCAGCACGTCGAGCGAGCGATCCAGCATCGTTTCGAGGAACGCGGGCGCGATCGCGTGGCTCCCGCGGGCGAGGTCGGCCGGATCGACGATTCCGGTCTCGACGAACTGCTCGCGGACGTATTCTGCCGGCTCGGCGGGGCGCTCGCCGTCGAACGGGACGAACCCACCCTTCGTCGCGAGCAGCACCGCATCGCGGTCCACGTCTGCGGTTTCCAGCGCGTCGCCGACCACGCCCTCGGCACGGCCACAGCGGTAGTCGGGCGCGGTGTCGAGGACGTTACAGCCGTTCTCCAGCGCGGTCACGAGCGCGTCCCGGTGGCGGTCGTCGACCGCGGCGGTCGGCTCGCCCTGGTAGCTGCCGGCGCCGATCGAGGAGACCACGCCGGGGCCGAACCGACGGAAGAAGGTTCGCCCGTACCGATCGCCGAACCGATCCCGGTAGCGCCACGTCGCGTCACGGGTCGCCATTGTCGGACGGAGGGCGCGGCTCGGCATATGGCTGCCGGACGACGGGCAGTGTGTCGGGGCGACGCCGCCCGATCGCGCCGGCGTCGACCGCTACACGTCGCCTTCGAGGCTGTGGAAGATTCGCTCGATCAGCTCCTCGCGGGACGCCTCCTCGTCGGCCGGGAGCTGCCCGCCGCCCATCCGGGCGTGGCCGCCCGCGCCGGCCGCCGGAATGCTCTCGACGGCGTTCTCCAACGCGCGACCCATGTGGACGCGGTCGTCGCGTGAGCGGCCGGAGAGGTGGACTGTCCCGTCGCGCTCGCCGACGACGACGACCGCCGTGATGCCTTCGAGCGTGATGAGCTCGTCCGCAGCCTGCGGGATGGCGTCGGCGTTCGACAACGTCCCCACATCGCTGACCGCGAACGAGCCCTCGACCTGCCGGCCGGCGATGGCACGTGCCTTCACGTCGAGCGTCTCGCCGCTGACCTGCGGGTTCGCGATCCGGTCGAGGGAGTCCTCGTCGACGCCGGGCGCGATCGAGGCCGCGGCGTTGAAGTCCGGCGCTGCCGCGCCCGTGGTGAGGTGGCGAGTGTCCGCGAGAATGCCGTACAGGAGGCCGGTACACTCCCGGGAGGGGAGCGTGAAGCGCGCGGCGACCTCGCTTTCGTGGACGTCCGGCGGGACGGGCTTGCCGCCCACGTCGGCGAAGTACTCCGCGACGATGCTGGCGCTGGCGCCGTAGTCGGTCCGAACGTCGGTGAACTCCTCGCCCGTCCCCTCGCCGGGGTGGTGGTCGACGACCGCGAAGGGGAGCACGCCGTCGGCGCCCTCGAACCCGCGGGGTTGGTTGTGGTCGACCAGGACGACCGACTCCGCGGCGAGCTCGGAGACGTGGTCGATCTCCTCGATGTCGAGGTCGAGTACGTTCCGGAACGCGCGGTTCTCCTGGTGGCGGATCTGGCCGGAGAACTGGATCGTCGACTCACAGTCCACCTGCTCTGCCAGCCGGGCGATGCCGATCGCAGCCGCCATCGCGTCCGGGTCGGGGTCGGGGTGCATCAGCACCGCGACCCGGTCGCGGTCCGCGAGCGCCTCCTTGAACCGGACGCCTATCGGGCGCCGGTAGCGAAGCAGCGCGAGGGCGACGATGACCGCGAACACGGTGACTGCCGCCGCCCCGGCGACCAGCTCGGGGTTCCCCCGGACGAACTGCTCGGCTTTCGCGAGCGCGTCCGCGTAGCCGGCGGCCTGCATAGGTGACTCTCTCCGGCCGGGAGGGGAAGTAGTTTCGGCACGCGTCCCGCCGAACCGTCTTTACCCGTTCCGCCCGAAAACGCGGGTATGGAGTTCGAGCGACGCCGCGAGCGGCTGGTCGAGCGACTCCGTGACCGCGGGATGATCGAGCGCGAGGTGACCGCAGCGGCGATGCGGGCGGTGCCGCGTCACGAGTTCGTGCCCGCGGACCGACGGGGCGAGGCCTACCGCGACCGGCCCCTCCCGATCAGCGAGGGACAGACGATCTCGGCGCCGCACATGGTGGCAGTGATGGTCGACCGCCTCGGCCTCGAACGCGGGGACCGGGTGTTGGAGATCGGGACGGGGTGTGGCTACCACGCCGCGGTCACCGCCGAAGTCGTCGGCGAAGAGAACGTCTTCTCGGTGGAGTACGTCGCGGAACTGGCCGACCGCGCCCGCGAGACGCTCGACCGACTGGGGTACGATGTCGCGATCAGGACCGGCGACGGCCACGAGGGGTGGCCCGAACACGCGCCCTACGACGCCGCCTACCTGACCTGTGCGGCCGAGCAGGTGCCGTCCGGGATCGTCGAACAACTCCGACCCGGGGGACGGATACTCGCTCCTGTCGGCAGCGCGCGACAGGAGTTAGTCCGGCTGACCGTCCGCGAGAACGAGCGAACGGAGCGCGAGACGTTCGGCGGCGTCCGGTTCGTCCGGATGCAGGGCGAGTGAGGACCCAAACTGCTTTCACACGAATTCCCCATCTGGATGACGATGCCGACCGCTGGAGATTCAGAGCTCGACACGCCGGCGCTTGCGCTGCTGTGGGCCGCCCGTGAGACGGGGCTGCTCGCGGCGCTCGTCGAGGGGGCCGGGGACGAACGCGAGGCCGCCGACGCCGCCGGCGTCACCGAGCGTGCCGCCCGGATCGTCACGGACGCGCTGACCGACCTCGGCTTCCTGCGCCGCGTCGACGGCGCCGTCGAGCCAGCCAACCGCGCGCTGGGGCTGCTTGCGACCCGTGACCTCCGCTCGGTCGGCACGGTCCCGGCCGCGCTGGATCGGTTCGCTACCTACGCCGAACTCCCGCGGACGATGGAGAGCGGCGTCCCGCCCGTCGACCCCGACGAGCGCGTCCGCCACCGCCTCGGCGCCGCAGAGGCAGTCGACGACACGACCGTCCAGGCGACCGTCGACGCCGCGCTCGCCGCGAATACCGACGCCGAGCGGGCGCTCGTGGTCGCCGACGGCCCCGGCCGGCACGCGAGAGCGCTGGCGGATCGGGGGCTCGACGTGACGCTACTCGACGGCCCGGCCGTGATCGAGGCCGTCGAACCGCTGCTCGAGTCCACGCTCGTCACGACCAGAGCGGGCAGTCTCGTCGACGTGGAGGCGGCGTTCGACCTCGTTCTGATAGTCGACGGCGCGTGGCGGCAGGGGGCCGAGGAGAACCGGTTCACCGTGCTCGCTGCGGCGGACGTGCTCTCCCCCGGCGGCGCCGTCGTCCTGATCGAGCCGCTCCGGGACCGGTCCGCGGCCGCGGTCGAGGTGGCGGCGACCGCACTCGCGACCGGCACCGGCGAACCCTACACCGAGTCGACGGTCGTGAAGTGGTTCGTCGACGCCGGGCTGGCGGAAGTCGAGACGAGCGACGTGCCCGGAACGCCGTACCAAGCCGTCGTCGGGCGACTGGAGGCTGACGACCCGGCGATCTGACGCACCGCCGAGTTCAAATACCCGCGTCACCGAACCGCGGCTATGGACCCCGCGGTGCTCCGGGACGACATGGTCGACGGGCTGGAACACACCCTCGGCCGGCCGCTCCCGGAGGAGATCGGGCTCGCGATGCGGACGGTACCGCGCCGGGAGTTCGTCGAGGAGGCGCCGTACGACAACCGCCCGCGGACCGTCGACGGCGCCGTCACGCTCGCGCCCGGGACGGTCGCACGGCTCCTGACCGCGCTCGACCCGCGAGAGGGCGAGGAGGCGCTGGTCGTCGGCGCCGGCGGCGGTTACACCGCCGCCGTGCTGGCGGAGATTCTCGGCGGGCGCCACGTCCACGCGCTCGACATCGCCCGCCCGCAGGTGTACCGCGCCCGCTCGAACCTCGACGCGGCAGGCTACGGCGAGGTGCTCGTGGACTGCCAGGAGGGCTCCGCCGGGCTGCCGGAGTACGCCCCCTACGACCGGATCCTGATCGAGGCCGGCGTCGTCGAACCGCCGCGTCCCCTGCTCGAACAGCTGGCCGACGACGGCCGGATCGTGTTCCCGAAGGGCAACGGGGACCAGACGCTCGTCGCGGTGACGCGCGACCGCGACGCCCCGGACGGCTACCGGCGCGTCGACGAGCGTGGGCCGGTCCAGTTCGCGCCGCTGCTCGTCGACGGCGAACAGCCCGGCGTCACCCGTAACCGAACCCGGCGGGAGGACCGCGAGCGCGCCGAGCGCGGCGCCTCGCCCGGCTGGGAGCACGAGTGGCTCGACTGGGACGAGCGGCTCTCGGGTCGCGAACGCAGTTCGGGCGCGCCCGACTACGGCGACTACGGCGACCGGCGGTAGGGCGACGCGCGGACCACGTCCCTCGCGGTGACGCCGGCGAGTGCCGGCCGAACGAGCGGGTACTGTGGTATCGGCCGCGGCGAGTGAGCCTCGCCGTCGGGGCGTTCCGAACAACTCATTCGCCGATCACCAACACGTGGCTGTTCTCGCGGCGGTCGACGTACGATCCCCCAGCCGGCGGCTTCACGTCGAGCGTGAGCGTCCCCTCGGCCTGGTTCGAGCCGAGCGCCGGATCGATCGAGACGGTGGCGTTGCCGTCCGATCCGGTCTTCGCGGTCGCGACGCCGTCGAGGCTCGCTGTCCCGCCGTCGACGATGACCGTCGCCCCCGAGACGGGGTTCCCGTCAGGGTCGACGACCCGCACCGTCAGTTCCTGTTCCCCGGTCTCGACCACCTCGGGCGTCGGGCGCACATCCACCTCGGACGCGGCGAGCCCGCCGACGCCGTTGACGAGGTTCAACATCACGCTCAGACACGCGGCGCCGACGACCAGCGAGACGACGAGGCGAACCGGGAGCCCCTCGATCGCGCGTTCGTCGTCGCGCAGTTCGGCGATGCCGTCGGCGACCCGCCCGCGAACTCGATTCGGATCGAGCATGGGCACGGTGGTTCCGTCATCGCACTTGAAAGAGCGGACGAGCACTCAAGGGGGGTGACGCGACCACCCTCGGTATGCACGTCGTCGGTCGCGAGCGCGACGGGCCGAGCGAGAGCGGAACAGGAAGCGAGCCGCCACCGATGGCCGGCCACCTCGGCCGGTATCTCGCCCGCGACGGGAGCCGCGGTGCCCGCGTGGGGATCGACGTGGACCGCCCGCACGCCGCGCTCGTCGTGGGCAAGCGCGGCGCCGGGAAGTCACACACGCTCGGCGTGCTCGCCGAAGCGACCGCGCGGGCCGACGGTCTCGCGCCGGTCGTCGTCGATCCGATGGGGGCGTTCCCGGGGCTTGCGGCCGAGACGATCGGCGATACCGGGACCGTCCCGGCGAACGTGATCGAGCGGCCGACAATCCGGGCCGACGCGCTGCCCGCGTCGGAGTGGCCGGCACTGGTCGGACTCGATCCGACGAGCGCGGCCGGTGGGCTGATCTGGGAGGTCGCCGCGTCGTCGTCGACGCTCCCCGGGATGCTCGATCGAGTCGAGGGGACCGACTGCGTGCCCGAACTCCGGCGGACAGCGAGGAACCACCTCCGGCGGGCGCGAGAGTGGGCGGTGTTCGACCCTGACGGGCTCGACGCCGACGACCTGTTCGGGCCGGCGGCGACCGTCCTCTCGCTGTCGGGCGTCGACGATGCGCCGACGGGCGCCGTCGTGGCCGCGGTGGCGCGGCTGCTCTACGACGCTCGGACGGGCGACGGGTGTCCGGACCGGCTGCCGTGGCTGTTCGTCGACGAGGCACACGTCGCCGTCGACGGCGTCGCGGGCACGGCGCTCCGGACGCTCCTGACTCGAGGGCGTGCGCCGGGCGTCTCGCTCGTTCTCGCGACGCAGCGACCGTCGGCGCTCCCGGCGGTCGCCGCCTCACAGGCCGACCTCCTGCTCGCCCACCGACTCACGAGCGAGGCCGACATCGAGGCGCTCGCGGCCGCGAGTCCGACGTACCTCTCCGGAACGCTCGGGGACCGACTGCCGAGCGGGCGGGGCGAGGCGCTGATTGTCGACGACGCAACCGAGTCGACACACACGATCCGAGTCCGGGACCGGCACACGCCCCACGGCGGCGACACGCCACGAGCCAGCGAGGTCGCCGCGGAGGGATCGACCGACCCACGAATAGAAAACGACAGGTGCGAGCGCTCGAAGAGGGGACCGTGAGTCGACCAGACGATCGGAGCGGTGATCGGGCGTGGGACGACGGCGTGCCGACGTTCAAGGAGCGACTCGGGCTGGCGATCCGACAGAACCCGGTTCGCGGGATGGTGATCGCCGCGCTGTTCCTGCTCTCGCTCGTGTTTCTCGTCGGCGGGCTGATCGAGTTCCGCGACGCGATCTGGGGGGCGATCGTCGGCTTCGCGTCGGCCGTGTTGGCCGGGAACCTACCCGCACTACTCGCGGTCGCGGTGGTGCTGGTCGGCGTCGGGACCGCGACGCTACTCCTGCGGCGCGCCTGACGACAACTGCTCGCGGTCGATCGCCGCCCGGATCGCCGCAGCGAGCGCCTCCAGCCCGGGCGTCCCGGACAGTCCGGGCAGCGCGTCCTCGTACGCCGCGAGCGTCCCGGAGACGAACGTCCCCTCGCCGGCCGGGCTGTCCCCGTGACCACCTCGGGACCCGTCGGCGGCAGCCTCGACCTTGTCGGCCGGGATCGTGTTGCCGGCGTCGCCCGCGGCGACGAGCAGACCGTGCTCGCCGCCGACCGCCATGAGTTCCTCGTGGGCGGCTCGGGGCAGGTCGCCGGCGACGAACGTGAGGGTCACCGCCTCTGCCGGGTCGGCACCGTCGTGCTCCCGGAGGGCGGTGTTACGTGCGACCTCACGGGGCGTGACGCCAGTGAGTTCGGCCGCGTGGACGCCCGCTTCGTCGTCGTTCTCGTGGGCTGCAGGACCTGCCTCGATCGCGCGCCGGTCGCCGAGGAAGTCGGCGACCGCGGCCACGTCGGCGGTCTCCGGCACGTCGTGGGTGCGGACGATGTCCGCGCCGCGTTCGACCTCCATCGTCGCCGCCGCGAGGCTGACCGCGAGCTGGTCCTCGGTCTCGGGGCGGTCTGCGATATCGCCGAGGAAGTCCTCGCGGTTGGTCGCGGTCAGTATCGGACGGTTGAACGCCCGGAACTCGCGGAGCCGGCGGAACATCTCCCAGTTGTCCTCGTACGTCTTCTCGTCGTACCAGCCGCCGAAGGCGGGGTCGATGATCGTCTTCTCGGTGAAGCCACCGCGAGCGAGCGCGGCGAAGCAGTCGTCGATTGAGCGGAGGTGGCCCGGCGACTGAATGTCCGGCGGCGACGCCATCTTCACGACCGCGGCGTCGTGTTTCGCACAGACGTCGGGCATGTCGGGGTCGGCGAAGCCACACACGTCGTTCACCATGTCGAAGCCGCGGGCGAGCGCCTCGTCGGCGACCTCGGCGTAACGCGTCTCGATCGACCAGACCGCGTCACAGTCCGCGCGATCGAGCACTTCGAGCGCGCGTTCCAGCCGTTCGAGTTCGGTGTCGACCGCCTGCCACGGGTTCTTGGGGTTCGAGGACTGGAGCCCCACGTCGATGATGTCCGCGCCCTCGGCGGCCATCTGCTCGGCGTGATCCACGGCGCCGTCCACGTCGCCCCAGGTGCTGGGGTCGTAGTTCGACTCGACGCTCATGTTCAACACGCCCATGATCCGTGGCGGGTGGCCGTCCCCGACCGGGAGGCCAGCGACGTCGACGGGGTTCATGGTCGTGGGTCCGGCGGCGGAAGCTAAAGCGTGCTGGAAGCGGCCGACGCCGGCCGCGTCGTGCCGCCCGCACAGCGTCGCTCTGCCGGTCCCGATGGGTTCAACTCCGCCCGGCGACCACGACTGGCCGTGATCGACGACGCGCTCGGCGACCGCTCGCTCGTTGTCGTCTCGAACCGCGAGCCGTGCGTCCACGAGTACGTCGACGGCGAGCCGACGGCCGAGCGCCCCGCCGGCGGGCTCGTGACCGCGCTCGACGGCGTGGTCGCCGAGACGGGCGGCACGTGGGTCGCGTGGGGGAGCGGTGACGCCGACTTCGACCCCGCGGTGGCGCCCGACGGCGAGGTTCACGTTCCGGCGGGGGGCAGCGGGGACGAGCCGGCGGACGACGACCGACCGGGCTACACGCTCTCACGGCTCGACCTCCCCCGCCGGCTGATCGAGAACTACTACTACGGCTACAGCAATCAGGTGCTCTGGCCGATCTGCCACCTCGAAGCCGACCCCGTGACCGTCGACCCCGCGTTCGCGCCGGCGTACCGCGAGGCCAACCGCCGGTTCGCGGAGCGCGCGGTCGCCGCCGACCCCGACGTAGTCTGGTTTCAGGACTACCACCTCGCGCTGGCGCCGCAGTACGTCCGCGAGGAGCGGCCCGAGGCGCGGCTGGTGCAGTTCTGGCACGTCCCGTGGCCCACGCCGGAGTTCTTCGAGATCTGCCCGCAGGGGACCGAACTGCTCCGCGGCCTGCTCGGCAACGACGCGATCGGCTTCCACCTCGAGCGGTACGCCGCGAACTTCCGGGACTGCGTGGCGCGGTTCGTCCCCGACGCCGAACTGATGGCCTCGGGCACGATCCGCTACGACGGCCGGACCGTCGAGACGCACGCCTCCCCCATCGGCGTCGACACGGAGCGCGTCGCGGCGAACGCCAGAAGCGACGCCGCGACTCACTACTGGGACCGAGTGACTGGTCGGTACGACCTCGATCGGGGGCGCTCGATCGTGCTGGGCGTCGACCGCCTCGACTACACGAAGGGCGTGATCGAGCGCCTCGATGCGCTCGCATACCTGCTGGAGACGACGCCCGAGCTGGCGGGCGAGTTCACCTACGTCCAGAAGGGGACCCGCACCCGCGAGGGGATCCCCGCCTACCGGCGCTACTACGACGAGGTTCGCGACCGGATCGCCGACCTGAACGGGGCCCACGGCACGCCCGACTGGACGCCCGTCGTCTACATCGAGGACGACGTCGACGACCGCGAGCTGGCGGGGCTGTACCGCCACGCCGACGCCGCGGTGGTGAGCTCCCGACGCGACGGGATGAACCTCGTCGCGAAGGAGTTCGTCGCCGCACAGGGGCAGCCGGCGCCCAACGCCGGGCTCGCGCAGGCGGACGGGCTCGACCGATCGACCCGAAACAGGACGCCGGGGGCGCTCGTCCTGAGCCGCTTCGTCGGTGCCGCCGAGTCGCTCTGTCCCGCGGCGCTGTCGGTGAACCCCTACGACGTGGCGGGGTTCGCCGAGACGATCCGGACGGCGCTGACGATGGACGAGACCGAGCGCCGCGAGCGCGCGGCGACGATGCGAGTCTCGGTTCGCGAGGACGACATCGACGCGTGGCTCGCGACGCAGATGGACGTGCTGACGGGTGAGGAACAGACCGTCGCGGCGGACGACGACTGAGGTAGTCGGACTCGTTACCACGCTGATCGGTTCACGAGACATCGACTCGACGCTCGATCGGAGCCGAGCCCTCGCTAGCCGGTGAAGATCAGCAGAAGACGCCCGGAGCGGGATTTGAACCGCGAGGACTCGCTGCGCTCGTCCTCTGGGTTCAGAATCCCGCCGACGCTGTTTCGCTTGACTCGACGCTTGATCGAAGCCGAGCCCTCGCTAGCCGGTGAAGATCAGCAGAAGACGCCCGGAGCGGGATTTGAACCCGCGTCACAACCGTGACAGGGTTGTATGATGGGCCACTACACCATCCGGGCACGCTGCCTCGCTGCACTCAATCGTACCGCCGTGTTGTAAATAAGGCTTGCCATCCATCGCTGCTATGGGAGGGAACCGCGTGGCGTGGCGTCGCCGCGCCAGGGAGGGCCCGCGACCTATGGTCGACACGGCTTCACGGGTCGCGTGCGTCAACCGCTCGCGCACGCGCAACCTACATTAGCAAGCGTTATGTGCCGCCGGCTAAAATACAGCCGTAGTATCTCGTGACCGATTCTCTGAACGCCCCACACCTATGGTAGACGTAAGCCAACACGAACTGGTTCCGGAGCACACGCTCCTCGACGAGCCCGAGGTCGAGGAGGTGCTGGAGGAGTACCAAGTGAAGAAGACCAACCTACCCAAGATCAAGCGCAGGGACCCCGCCCTGCCCAAGGAGGCAGAGCCCGGCGACGTCGTTCGCATCGAGCGCGACTCCCGTACCACAGACACTGCGGTCGTCTACAGGCTGGTGGTCGAATAATGGATCGAGAGGACCGACGTGCGGTCTCCCGGGAGTACTTCTCCCAGGAACGGCTGGCGGAGCACCACTTCCGATCGTTCAACAACTTCCTCGACCGCGGGATGCAGGACGTGGTCGACGAGAAGGAGACGATCGGCACCGACATCGGCGACAAGGAAGGGCAAGAGCCCGTCTGGGTCGAACTCGGCGACGTACGTATCCTGACACCGCGAGTGCGCGAGGCCGACGGCTCCGAGGAGCTGCTCTACCCACAGGAGGCCCGCCTGCGCAACATCACCTACGCCGCGCCGGTGTTCATGGAGATGTCCATCGTTCGGGGCGGCGAAGAGGAGCCCGAAGAGGTCGTCGACCAGACCGAGACCAAGGTCGGCCGGATGCCAATCATGGTCGGCTCGAACAAGTGTAACATCGACGGCTTCTCCGACGAGGAGCTGATCGACATCGGCGAGGACCCCGTCGACCCCGGCGGCTACTTCATCGTCAACGGCTCCGAGCGTGTGCTGATGACCAGCGAGGACCTGGCGCCGAACAAGATCCTCGCGGAGCACGACACCAAGTACGGCGACGACATTCAGGTCGCCAAGACGTTCTCCCAGCGCCGGGGCTACCGCGCGCTGGTGCTGTGTGAGCGCAACCGTGAGGGGATCCTCGAGGTCAGCTTCCCCTCCGTCTCCGGCTCCGTGCCGTTCGTGACGCTGGTCCGAGCGCTCGGCCTCGAATCCGACGAGGAGATCGTTCACCGCGTCTCGGAGGACCCCGAGATCGTGAAGTTCATGCTGGAGAACTTAGAGGAGGCCGACGTGCAGACCGAGGAGGGGGCCATCGAGACCCTCGGGAAGCGCGTCGCCTCCGGACAGGGGAAGAACTACCAGCTCAAGCGGGCGAACTACGTGATCGACCGCTACCTCCTCCCGCACCTCCACGAGGAGGGCGTCGACGAGGAGGACGTCCGTATCAACAAGGCGTACTACCTCTGTCGGATGGCCGAGGCGTGTTTCGAACTCGCCCTCGGACGTCGTGACTCCGACGACAAGGACCACTACTCCAACAAGCGCCTCAAGGTCAGCGGCGACCTGATGAAGGACCTGTTCCGGACCGCGCTGAACAAGCTCTCCCGGGACGTGAAGTACCAGCTCGAACGCGCCAACATGCGCAACCGCGACCTCAGCGTCAACACGGTCGTGCGGTCGGACGTGCTCACCGAACGGCTGGAGCACCCGATCGCGACCGGGAACTGGGTTGGCGGCCGCTCGGGCGTCTCCCAGCTGGTCGACCGGACCGACTACATGGGCGTTCTCTCCCACCTGCGGCGGCTCCGCTCGCCGCTGAGTCGCTCCCAGCCCCACTTCGACGCGCGTGACCTGCACGCGACCCAGTGGGGGCGTATCTGTCCCTCCGAGACGCCGGAGGGCCCCAACTGTGGGCTGGTGAAGAACTTCGCACAGGCGATGGAGCTCTCCCAGCACGTCGACGACGAGCGCGAACTGAAGCGCGAGCTCGACGACATGGGCGTGGAGGGCATCCCCGGTATCGAGGGCGTCGAACGAGCAACACCCGCGGACGACTGAGATGGCAGGAAAACAAGAACGACCTGCGAAGGTCTACGTCAACGGTAGCCTCGTCGGGACCCATCCGGACCCCGAGGAGCTGGCAGCACAGATCCGAGAGTCACGTCGCAACGGCGAGGTCAGCGAGATGGTCAACGTCGCGGTCAAGGACCGCACCCGCGAGGTCATCGTCAACGCCGACTCCGGCCGCGCGCGGCGCCCGCTGATCGTCGTCGACGACGGCGAGCCGCGACTCACCGACGAGCACATCGAGGCGATCGAGGACGACGAGCTCGAGTTCGACGACCTCGTCGACCGCGGCATCGTCGAGTTCATCGACGCCGAGGAGGAGGAGGACATCCTCGTCGCCGTCGACGAGGAGGACCTCACCGAGAACCACACCCACCTCGAGGTCGACCCGCAGCTGATCTTCGGGATCGGCGCGGGGATGATCCCCTACCCCGAGCACAACGCGTCGCCACGTATCACGATGGGTGCGGGGATGATGAAGCAGTCCCTCGGGCTGCCGTCGGCGAACTACCGCATCCGGCCCGACACGCGACAGCACCTCCTACACTACCCGCAGCTCTCGATGGTCAAGACCCAGACCACCGAGCAGATCGGGTTCGACGAGCGCCCCGCGGCCCAGAACTTCACGGTCGCGGTCATGTCCTACGAGGGGTTCAACATCGAGGACGCGCTGGTCATGAACCAGGGTTCGGTCGAGCGCGGCCTCGCCCGCTCGCACTTCTTCCGCACGTACGAGGGTGAGGAGCGACGCTACCCCGGCGGGCAGGAGGACCGCTTCGAGACGCCCTCGCAGGACGTGCGCGGCGCACGCGGCGAGGACGCGTACACCCAGCTCGACGAGGACGGGCTGGTCAATCCCGAGACGAAAGTCGACGAGAGCTCGGTGCTGCTCGGGAAGACCTCGCCGCCCCGGTTCCTCGAAGAGCAGGAGGACCTCGGCGGCCTCTCGCCCCAGAAGCGGCGTGAGACCTCCGTGACGATGCGCTCCGGCGAGGACGGCATCGTCGACACGGTAACGCTGATGGAGGGCGAGGACGGCTCGAAGCTCTCGAAGGTGTCCGTGCGGGACGAACGGATCCCCGAACTCGGGGACAAGTTCGCGTCCCGGCACGGCCAGAAGGGCGTCGTCGGTCACCTCGCACCCCAGGAAGACATGCCGTTCACCGAGGAGGGGCTCATCCCCGACCTCGTGATGAACCCCCACGCGCTCCCCTCGCGGATGACCGTGGGCCACGTGCTGGAGATGCTCGGCGGCAAGGTCGGCTCGCTGGAAGGCCGGCGCGTCGACGGCACGCCGTTCCAGGGCGAAGGCGAGGAGGAGCTCCGCGAGAGTCTGGAGGAACGCGGCTTCAAGTCCTCCGGCAAGGAGGTCATGTACTCCGGCGTGACCGGCGAGAAGATCGAGGCCGAGATCTTCGTCGGCACGATCTTCTACCACAAGCTGTACCACATGGTGAGCAACAAGCTGCACGCCCGCTCCCGCGGGCCGGTGCAGGTGCTCACCCGCCAGCCCACCGAGGGGCGCGCCCGCGAGGGTGGCCTCCGCGTGGGGGAGATGGAGCGTGAGGTGCTGATCGGCCACGGCGCCGCGATGGCGCTGAAGGAACGCCTGCTCGACTCCTCGGACCGCGAGACGGTGTACATCTCGGAGGACACCGGGATGGTCGCCGTGGAGGACGTGGAGCAGCGCCGAGTGTACGACCCAATCACGAAAGACGAGGACAACATCCACGAGTTGGAGGTCAGCTACGCGTTCAAGCTGCTGCTCGACGAGATGAAGGCGCTCGGCATCCGACCCAAACTCGAACTGGAGGACGCAGTATAAATGTCAATCTCAGGCTCACCCAAGGAGATCGGCGAGATCAGCTTCGGCCTGATGGACCCGGAGACGTACCGGGACATGAGCGCCACGAAGGTGATCACCGCCGACACGTACGACGACGACGGCTACCCCATCGACATGGGGCTGATGGACCCCCGGCTGGGGGTCATCGACCCCGGGCTGGAGTGTCGGACCTGCGGCCAGCACTCCGGCTCGTGTAACGGCCACTTCGGCCACATCGAGCTCGCGGCGCCGGTGATCCACGTCGGCTTCGCGAAGCTGATCCGCCGCCTGCTGCGTGGCACCTGTCGGGACTGCGGCCGGCTCTCGCTCACGGAGGACGAGCAGGCCGAGTTCGCCGAGCGGCTCGAGCGAGCCAAGGAGCTCGGCGACGACCCCGACGACGTGCTGAAGGCCGCCATCCGGCAGGCCCGGAAGACGTCGCGGTGTCCGTTCTGTGGCGAGACCCAGTACGACATCAAACACGAGAAGCCGACCACCTACTACGAGGTGCAGGACGTCCTCGCCGGCGAGTACTCCGAGATCATCGCCGAGGCGATGCAGCCCGAGGACGAGGACGACGACGGCGTCGCGCCCCAGGAGCTCGCCGACGAGACCGGCATCGCGCTCGACCGGATCAACGACATCCTCGGCGGCGAGTTCCGCCCGCGCGAGGAGGACCGCAAGGCGCTGGAGAAGGCGCTGAACATCGACCTGACCGAGGAGGACGAGAACAAGCTGATGCCCAGCGATATCCGGGACTGGTTCGAGGACATCCCGGACGAGGACCTCGCGAACATCGGCGTCAACCCCGAGACCTCCCGGCCGGAGTGGATGATCCTGACAGTACTACCGGTGCCGCCGGTCACCACCCGTCCCTCGATCACGCTGGACAACGGCCAGCGCTCCGAGGACGACCTGACCCACAAGCTGGTCGACATCATCCGCATCAATCAGCGGTTCATGGAGAATCGCGAGGCGGGGGCACCCCAGCTGATCATCGAGGACCTCTGGGAGCTGCTCCAGTACCACGTCACCACGTTCGTCGACAACGAGATCTCCGGGACGCCGCCGGCCCGACACCGCTCGGGACGGCCGCTGAAGACGCTCTCTCAGCGCCTGAAGGGGAAGGAGGGTCGCTTCCGCGGCTCGCTGTCCGGGAAGCGCGTGAACTTCTCGGCGCGAACCGTGATCTCGCCGGACCCGACGCTGTCGCTGAACGAGGTCGGCGTCCCCGAGCGCGTGGCTCGGGAGATGACCCAGACGATGAACGTCTCCGAGCGCAACCTCGAGGAGGCGCGGACGTACGTCCGGAACGGCCCCGAGGGGCATCCGGGCGCCAACTACGTCAAGCGGCCCGACGGCCGCCGGCTGAAGGTGACCGAGAAGAACTGTGAGGAGCTCGCCGAGAAGGTCGAGCCCGAGTGGGAGGTCTCCCGGCACCTGACCGACGGCGACATCATCGTGTTCAACCGACAGCCGTCGCTGCACCGGATGTCGATCATGGCCCACGAGGTCGTCGTGATGCCGTACAAGACGTTCCGGCTGAACACGACGGTCTGTACGCCGTACAACGCCGACTTCGACGGCGACGAGATGAACATGCACGCGCTCCAGAACGAGGAGGCGCGTGCGGAGGCCCGCGTCCTGATGCGCGTCCAAGAGCAGATGCTCAGCCCGCGCTTCGGCGAGAACATCATCGGCGCCATCCAGGACCACGTCTCCGGGACGTACCTGCTGACCCGGAACAACCCCGAGTTCACCGAGAACCAAGCGCTGGACCTGCTGCGTGCGACCAGCGTCGACGAGCTGCCCGAGCCCGACGGCGAGGACGACGGCGAGCCAGTCTGGACAGGCCGGACGGTGTTCTCGGAGCTGCTGCCCGACGACCTCAACCTCGAGTTCCGCTCGGAGGCCGACGACGAGGTCGTGATCGAGGACGGCCAGCTCGTGCAGGGGACGATCGACGAGGGCGCCATCGGCGCCTTCGGCGGCGACATCGTCGACACGATCACGAAGGACTACTCGAAGACGCGCGCCCGCGTGTTCGTCAACGAGGTGGCGACGCTCGCGATGCGCTCGATCATGCACTTCGGGTTCTCGATCGGGATCGACGACGAGTCCGTCCCGCCGACGGCCGACGAGCAGGTCGACGAGGCGATCGACGACGCCTACGAACGGGTCGACGAGCTGATCGAGACGTACCGGGCGGGCGATCTGAACTCGATCCCCGGCCGGACCGTCGACGAGACGCTCGAGCTCAAGATCATGCAGACGCTCGGCAAGGCGCGTGACTCCGCGGAGGACATCGCCGGCGACCACTTCGACGACGACAACCCGGCGATCGTCATGGCCCGCTCGGGCGCGCGTGGGTCGATGCTGAACCTGACCCAGATGGCCGCCACCGTCGGCCAGCAGTCCGTCAGCGGCGAGCGCATCAACCGCGGCTACGAGGGCCGCACGCTCAGCCACTACGAGCGTGGCGACCTCGGCGCCAAACCCCACGGGTTCGTGGAGAACTCCTACCGCTCGGGACTCACGCCGCGGGAGTTCTTCTTCCACGCGATGGGTGGCCGCGAGGGGCTGGTCGACACGGCAGTCCGGACCTCCAAGTCCGGCTACCTCCAGCGCCGCCTGATCAACGCCCTCTCCGAGCTGGAAGCGCAGTACGACGGCACCGTCCGGGACACCTCCGGCACGGTCGTCCAGTTCGAGTTCGGCGAGGATGGCACCTCGCCGGTGAAAGTCTCCTCAGACGAGGACGACCCCGTCGACGTGGAGGCGATCACCCAGCGCGTGCTGGACGCCGAGTTCAGCAGCGAGGAGCAGAAGGCCCGCTTCCTCGGCGAGGACGAGGAGACCACCAACATCTCGGAGTACGCCGGCCCCGGCCTGAACAAGGCGGGCCAGGGGGTGAGCGATGACTGACCCCGACGTACTCCCCGAGAGCTTCGAGCACGTCGACGAGGAGACCGAGGCGCTGGTCGAGGACACCGAGCTCCCGCGGCGCCTGAAGGACCGCATCTACGGCGCCATCGAGGAGAACGAGGGCGCGACCCGCGAGGAGATCGACGAGATCGTCAAGGCGGTCGTCACCCGCTACGACGACACCCGGGTCGACGCGCTCGACCCCGTCGGGACGGTGTCGGCCCAGTCGATCGGCGAACCGGGCACCCAGCTGACGATGAACACGTTCCACTTCGCGGGCGTCGCGGAGATCGACGTGACACAGGGGCTGCCCCGGCTGATCGAGCTCGTCGACGCCCGGAAGACGCCGGACACGCCGACGATGACGGTCCACTTAGAGGAGGAGTACGCGACCGACCGCGACAAGGCCCGCGAGGTGGTGTGGCAGATCGAGGCGACGAAGATCCTCGCACTGGGGAACGTCTCGACCAACGTCGCGGACATGCAGGTCACGATCGACCTGAACGAGGACACGCTCCAGAAGCGCTGGCCCACCTACGACGACGTGGGCGACGTCGCCGAGGAGATCCAGGACACCATCGAGAGCGAGCTCAAAGTCGCGACCAAGCGCAAGGGAACGAAGATCGCGTTCGGCCCCGAACAGCCGAGCTACCGCGAGCTGCTCCAACTGGTCGAGGAGCTGCGGGAGGTCGTGTTCAAGGGGATCGAGGAGATCTCCCGCGTCGTGATCCGGAAGGAGGAGGTCGAGGACGACGAGGAGGAGTTCGTCCTCTACACCGAGGGGTCGGCCTTCGGCGACGTGCTCGAGATCGAGGGCGTCGACACCAGCCGCTCGACGTGTAACAACATCCACGAGATCTACGACAACCTCGGGATCGAGGCCGCCCGCGAGACGATCATCAACGAGACCCACGAGACCCTGGCCGAACAGGGGCTCGACGACGTGAACGTCCGGCACCTGATGTTGGTGGCGGACATCATGACCAACCGCGGGACGATCGAGTCGATCGGCCGGCACGGCATCTCCGGCTCGAAGGAGTCCGTGCTCGCCCGCGCGGCGTTCGAGGTGACGGTGAACCACCTGCTCGACGCCGCCGTCCACGGCGAGGTCGACGACCTCGACGGCGTGATCGAGAACGTGATCGTCGGGAAGCCGGTGTCGATCGGCACCGGCGACGTGGACCTCCGGATGGGCTCGGGCGGCGCCGCGAAATCCGCCGACGACTGATGGGCCCGCCCTACCCCCACTCGCAGGCCGGAGGCCGCCGATGAGCCTGACGCTGTCGGACGAAGCGCGCCGGCACATCGCCGCGTTCGCCGACGTGGCCGACGTGACGCCGGTTGACTGCCTGATCGAGGACGACCGTGCGGTGTTCGTGATCCCCGCCGGCGAGATGGGGGCGGCGATCGGGCCGGACGGCGAGACCGTCGAGGCCGTCGAGTCACAGTTGGGCAGCCGGGTCGATCTCGTCGAAAACGCCGAGGAACCCGCCGCGTTCGTCGCCAACTGCCTCGCGCCCGCGGCCGTGCGCAACGTCACCCTGTCGACCCAGGGCGGCAGCACGGTCGCGTACGTCGAGGTCCCGCAGGGCGACCGCGGGGTCGCGATCGGCGCCGACGGCGAGTCGATCGAGGCAGCCCGAAAGTTGGCAGCCCGACACTTCGACATCGACGACGTGCAGTTGGCGTAGCCGGGACGGGCGCAGATCGGAGTAGCGCCACCTCTAACGCGTTCTCGATCCGTCTTCTCTCCTCGAAAGGGGACGCTTAAGTGGCTCCGTCGAACAGTTGTGGTATGGCGAACGGCAAGTACGCCGCGCGGAAACTCAAGAAGGACCGCCAGAAGCGACGGTGGTCCGACTCGGAGTACGCGCGCCGTGAACGCGGACTCAAGGAGAAGTCCGACCCGCTCGAGGGCGCCCCGCAGGGTCGCGGGATCGTGCTGGAGAAGGTCGGTATCGAAGCGAAACAGCCCAACTCGGCGATCCGGAAGTGTGTCCGGGTCCAACTCATCAAGAACGGGAAGCAGGTCACCGCGTTCTGTCCCGGTGACGGCGCGATCTCGTTCATCGACGAGCACGACGAGGTCACGATCGCAGGGATCGGTGGCTCGAAGGGTCGTGCGATGGGTGACATCTCCGGTGTCAACTACAAGGTCGAGAAGGTCAACGGCGTGTCGCTGATCGAACTGGTTCGCGGGAACGCGGAGAAGCCAGTCAGATGAGCGAGGAAGAAGCCGCCGAGGCCGAGCCCGAGGACATCGAGGCCGAAGAGGAGACCGAGGAGACGTCGACCGGCGCCGACCTGTTCGGCGTCTGGGACGTGAGCGACATCGAGTACTCCGACCCCTCGACCCAGCGCTACCTCAACGTGACGCCCGTCGCGCACACGATGGGTCGCCACGCGAGCAAGCAGTTCGAGAAGTCCGAGATCAGCGTGGTCGAGCGCCTGATCAACCGACTGATGCAGACCGAGGACAACACCGGTCACAAGCAGAAGACGACCCGCATCGTGCGGGACGCCTTCGAGATCGTCCACGAGCGGACCGAAGAGAACCCCGCGCAGGTGCTGGTCGAGGCCGTCGAGAACGCGGCCCCGCGCGAGGAGACCGTCCGCCTGAAGTACGGCGGGATCTCGGTGCCGAAGGCCGTCGACGTAGCGCCCCAGCGCCGGGTCGACCAGGGCCTGAAGTTCATCGCGCAGGGCACGCTCAACGCCTCGCGCAACACGGCAACCCCCGTCGAGGAGGCGCTGGCCCAGCAGCTCGTCGGCGCCGCCGACTACGACGTGAACGTCTACCCGATCTCCCAGAAGGAGGAGACCGAGCGCGTCGCGGCCGCGGCCCGCTAACTCGGCTCCGGCTTTTCGTTTTTAGCAGCTCCCGAGCGGCGGCTCTCGATGCGTTTTTGCACGGTCCGGGTCGACCCCCCGAGCCGTGCCCTCCAGCGTCGTCCGGAAGTTCTACCTGCTGCAGGCGACCCGCTCGGTCGGGTTCATCGCCCCGATCTTCACGCTGTTTCTGCTCCGGGATCTCTCCTTCACTGTCGTCGGGACGCTGAGCGCGCTGTCGGCCGCGATCGTCGTGCTCGGCGAGGTGCCGACGGGGTACGTCGGCGATCGGCTGGGCCGGCGGGCGAGCATCGGCCTGAGTATCGGGCTGAAGGCGGCGTCGCTGCTCGGCTTCGTGTTCGTCCGGTCGCCTCTGGGGTACGCGGCGCTGTACGTCCCGTGGGCGCTGGGGCTGACGTTCGCCTCGGGCAGCATCGACGCCTGGCTATACGACACGCTCAGCGAGCGCCTCGACGCCGGCCAGTTCACCCGGATCCGCGGGCGCGGTGAGGCCGTGACGGCGTGGAGTTCGGTCGTCACCGCGATCGGGGGTGGCGCACTCTACGGCGTCGATCCGACGTGGCCGTTCCTCGCGAGCGTCGGGATGAACCTCCTCGGGCTGGCGGCGCTGGCCTCGCTGCCCAAGAACCGAGCATATCGCGGGGACGAGACCAGCGGCCCGAGCGCGGCCGAGACGTTCGGTGTGCTCCGCCGGGCGGTCGCCCGCCCGTCGCTGCGGTCGTTCGCGCTGTACGTCGGCCTCTTTTTCGCCGTGCTGAGCGCGTCGACGACGTACGTGCAGCCGATCGCCGAGTCGCTGCTGGAGACGGCGATCCCCGGTGGGCTGCCGGTCGGGCTCTCGCTCGGGTTGCTGTACGCCGGCTTCAGCGGCGTCACGGCGGTTTCGAGCCAGCGCGCGGGGTGGCTCGAGGATCGGCTGGGGGTGCGACGGCTGCTGATCGCCGTCCCCGTGCTCACGAGCGGGCTGCTCGTGCTTCCCCGGCTGGCGCTGGTCGCCGCGCTCCCGATGTTCGTCGCCCAGCGCGCCTCGCGGGCGCTGCTGCTCCCGGTCGTCAACGCCCGCGTGAGCGAGGCCGTCGACGACGCCGGCCGGGCAACGGCCGTGTCCGCGGTGTCGATGCTCACCAGACTGTACAAGCTCCCGCTGGCGGTCGGCGCCGGGGTGCTCGCGGACGGGCTGGGGGAGACCAGCGCGGTCGCCGCGCTCGGCAGCGTGTTCCTCCTCGTCGCCGCGGCGTCGACGGTCACGCGGCCGCTCCGACTGCTGGAGGGCGGAGGGCGTCGCGAGGATGCCACCTGACAGAAAGACTTTGGGCGGCGCTCGCGAGTATCGAACGTGGACCCCGATACGCTCTCCCGCCGAACGCTGCTCGCCCTCTCGGCCGTCGGACTGGCCGGCTGTAGCGCTCCGGACGACCCGAGCGAGACCGACCCCGGGACCGATCCCTCCCCCAGCGGACCGACCGAGTCCGGGGAGTACGACCCCAGCCTCGACCACGACGAGACGGCGTGGGACGGCTACGATCCGGAGTGGTCGGCGCCGACGAGCGCCGCCGAGACCGAACTGGAGACCGAGGTGCTCGCCGAACAGCTAGAGATCCCGTGGGACCTCTCGTTCACGGGGACTGGCGAGCTGTTCCTGACCGAGCGGACCGGGCAGGTGCTGCGCTACGCCGACGGCGAGATCGGCCCGGCGTTCGAACCCGCCGACGCCATTCCCGCCGGCTCCGTCGAGCCCGGTAGCGACGAGGACAGCTGGTTCGTCGAGGGCGGGGAGGGCGGCACGATGGGCGTCGAAGCCCATCCGAACTACCCCGACGTGCCGCTGGTGTACGTCTACTACACCGCGACGACCGACGAGGAGCCCGTCGTGCGGCTGGCCGCCTTCGAGCCGGACAGCGAGAACCCCGGCCAGCCGGTCTCCGTGCTCGCGGAGTCGCCCGCCCGGGCCGGCACCAGAACGAACATCCACAACGGCGGCCGCCTGCGGTTCGGCCCCGCGAACTACCTCTGGGTGACTGCCGGCGACGCCGGCGACGGCGATCTCGCCGCCGACCCCGACACGCTGGCGGGGAAGGTGCTCCGGATGACGCCCGACGGCGAGGGCGCGCCCGGCAACGAGAGCCCGGGCGACCCCCGCATCTTCACGATGGGCCACCGGAACGTACAGGGGCTGAGCTGGCTCCCCGACGCGACGCCGGTCGCCGACGAGCACGGCCCCGGTCCCGACGAGGTGAACGTACTGGAGGCCGGCGGGAACTACGGCTGGCCGGAGGCACGCCGTCCCGAGGAGTACGAAGGGACCGACTACCACCGGCCGGTCGCGAGTTCGGCGCTCGTGTCGGCAACGTGGGCCCCCTCCGGCTCGTCGTTCTACCGCAGCGAGGAGGCACCGACGCTACAGAACCGACTGCTCGTGGGCGCGCTCATCAATCAGCGACTCAAGTCGTTCACGCTGACCCCCGCGGGCGAGGAGCTGCCCGAACTCGGCGAGACGGGCAAACGCCACGATGCCGACTGGCTCGACGACGAGTACACCGTCACCAGCCACGACCTGCTCGTGAACGAGCTCGGACGGATCCGCCACGTCGAGGAAGGCCCTGACGGCGCACTGTACGCCATCACCTCCAACCGCGACGGGCGGGCGGACGAGCCGTTCCCCCGCGAGATCGACGACGTGCTGGTGCGGATCACCGAGGCCTAGTCGGCGCCCTCGCCGACGTACGCGCGGGTCACGTCGACCAGCGCCTTGCGGTACTCGCTCTCGGAGGGGTCGTCGTCGAGCGAGCGGAACGCCTCGGCAAACTCCTCGACGCCAACCTCGGGCGCGTCGTCCGCGGCCGCGTGTGCGAGGTCGTAGATGCGGTGGTCGGAATCGACGAGGTCGTGGCGTTCGACCAGCGCGAGCGCGAAGGCGGCGTTGACCGCCGTGATCTGCGGGTCCGACCCCGGCGTCGCGAGCTGCCAGCCCGTCGGCGCTGCGGGCGGCCGGTCGGCGACGGCGGCGGCGAGCCGGGACTCGAGGAATGTGACGAGCTTCCCGCCCGGCGCGACCGAGAGCGTGATATCGTCGGCGTAGATGTCCTTCATGTGGTTGGCGAGCTGGTGGACGTGGGCCAGCTTGCGCTGTTCGACGCTCTTGCCCGCCAGCGCGAGGAAGATCGCCTCCCGGGTCGACTGGTGGTGTGAGGGGTGGTGCTGCTCGTAGCGCGCCATGTGTGAGAGTTCGTGCAGCGCCAGCTCCCGGGCCATCGCACTCGTCGCGGCCTGTCGGGAGATGTTGAGCACGTGTCGGTCCTCGTAGTGGCCGGCCCACGTGCGCTCGTCGGGGTCGTCGCGGACGCGGACGTGGACGGGAAGATCGATCTCACTCTCGGTCTCCAAGAGGTCTGCTGCGCCGAGAAACGGCTCCGCGGGGCCGTTGTCGGGGAGTCGTATATCCATGTGTGACTGTACCACGGGGTAGAAGGGGAAGACGGTTTCGGCAGTATGAGGCGGCGTCGGGCAGCCGCCGGAGTCGGCAGTATGAGGCGGCGTCGGGCAGCCGCCGGAGTCGGCAGTATGAGGCGGCGTCGGGCAGCCCCCGGTGGGAACCGTCGTCGACCGATCGAGACGGACGACACCGGGCACCAGTCGAGTGACAGAATCGCCCGCTGTGGCGGCCACAGAGGCGTGTGTCGGTGGCACACCCGCTCCGTGAAACACTACCCTTTTGACCCCGCCACGGGTAGCCCACCCCAATGGGCCGACGCAAGAAAATTGTCCAAGAATGTGAGCGGCTGATGGACACCCCGGAGAACATCCGGAACATCGCCATCGCCGCCCACGTCGACCACGGGAAGACGACGCTTTCGGACAACCTCCTCGCGGGTGCGGGGATGATCTCCGAGGGCACCGCCGGCGAGCAGCTGGCGATGGACACGAAGGAGGACGAACAGGAGCGTGGGATCACCATCGACGCGGCGAACGTCTCGATGACCCACGAGTACGAGGACACCAACCACCTCATCAACCTCATCGACACGCCGGGCCACGTCGACTTCGGTGGCGACGTGACCCGAGCGATGCGTGCCGTCGACGGCGCGCTCGTCGTCGTGGACGCCGTCGAGGGCGCCATGCCCCAGACGGAGACGGTGCTGCGACAGGCACTCCGCGAGGGCGTGAAGCCGACCCTGTTCATCAACAAGGTCGACCGCCTGATCTCCGAGCTGCAGGAGGGCGAGGAAGAGATGCAGGAGCGCCTGCTCGGTGTCATCGCGGACGTGAACGAGCTGATCCGCGGGATGATCGAGGAGATGGACGACATCGACGACGACTGGACCGTCTCCGTCGAGGACGGCACCGTCGGCTTCGGCTCCGCGCTGTACAAGTGGGGCGTCTCGATGCCGTCGATGCAGCGTACCGGCATCTCCTTCGAGGACATCATCGAGATGGAGCGCAACGACAAGCGCGGCGAGCTCCACGAGCGCTCGCCGCTGTCGGACGTGGTGCTCGACATGGTCTGTGAGCACTTCCCCAACCCCGTCGACGCCCAGCCCCGTCGTGTCCCGCGCATCTGGCGCGGCGACTCCGAGTCCGAGCTGGCCGAGGACATGCGGCTGGTGAACGAGGACGGCGACGTGGTGTTCATGGTGACCGACATCTCGATGGACCCCCACGCCGGCGAGATCGCCACAGGCCGGGTGTTCTCCGGCACGCTGGAGAAGGGGCAGGACCTGTTCGTCTCCGGGACGGCCGGCAAGAACCGGATCCAGTCCGTCGGGCTGTTCATGGGGAGTGAACGCGAGGAAGTGGATCGCGTCCCCGCGGGGAACATCGCCTCGGTCACGGGGCTGCGCGACGCCATCGCCGGCTCGACGGTCTCCTCCGCGGAGATGACGCCGTTCGAGTCGATCGAGCACATCTCGGAGCCGGTGATCACGAAGTCCGTCGAGGCCCAGACCATGGACGACCTGCCGAAGCTGATCGAGACGCTCCAGCAGGTCGCCAAGGAGGACCCGACGATCCAGATCGAGATCAACGAGGACACCGGCGAGCACCTGATCAGCGGACAGGGCGAGCTCCACCTCGAAGTGATCACCCAGCGCATCGAGAAAGAGCAGGGCATCCCGGTCAACACCGGCGAACCGATCGTCGTGTTCCGCGAGCAGCCCCAGCAGGAGTCCCGGGAGGTCGAGGGCGTCTCGCCCAACCGGCACAACAAGTTCTACATCTCCATCCACCCGATGGGGCAGGACATCGTCGACGCGATCCAGCTCGGCGAGGTCTCCATGGACATGCCCGAACTGGAGCGCCGTGAGGCGCTGCAGGACGCCGGCATGGACAAGGACACGTCCCAGAACGTGGAGCACATCCACGGGACGAACATCCTCATCGACGACACGAAGGGGATCCAGCACCTGAACGAGACGATGGAGCTGGTGGTCGAGGGGCTCTCCGAGGCCCTCGACGACGGCCCGCTGGCCGCCGAGCCCGTGCAGGGGACGCTGCTCCGACTGCACGACGCCCGCCTCCACGAGGACACCATCCACCGCGGTCCCGCACAGGTCATCCCCGCCGTCCGCGAGGCAGTCCACCACGCGCTGATCGACGGGGAGATCCGGCTGCTGGAGCCGATCCAGAACGTCCGGATCGACGTGCCTAGCGAACACATGGGCGCCGCCTCCGGCGAGATTCAGGGTCGCCGTGGCCGCGTCGACGACATGTACCAGGAGGGCGGCCTGATGGTCGTCGAGGGCGTTGCGCCCGTCGAGGAGATGATCGGCTTCTCCAGCGACATCCGGAGCGCGACCGAGGGTCGCGCGTCCTGGAACACCGAGAACGCCGGCTTCCGCGTGATGGCCGACAACCTCCAGCGCGAGCAGATCATGGAGATCCGCGAGCGCAAGGGGATGAAGCTCGAGCTCCCCGAGTCGGTCGACTACATCTAAGTCGGCGACCCGGGTCGACGTCTTGCGGTTCTCTTCGCTCTTTTCGACTCCCCAGCGACGGCGCCGGCTCGGGGGTGGCGGGGTTGCCACACCCCGAGAAGGCTTATGTCCACCCCGCCGCTCCGTCCGTTCGTGTTCCGTCCACAGTCGATCGCCGGAGGTGTCGTCCCACGATGAGCCGCGCCGACGGGGTGACGACACACACGCTCCGGCTCGAGCTCGACGACGAGCCGGGCGAGCTCGCGGCCGCGCTCGAACCCATCGCCGAACACGGGGGGAACCTCCTCTCGGTGTTCCACGAGCGCGGGAGTCGCACACCCGGCGGGCGCATCCCGGTCGAGGTGGCGCTGGACTGCCCGGCCGAGCGGTTCGACGAGGTGATCGAGGGGCTCCGTGACCGTGGGGTGACCGTCGTCGCCGCCGACGAGGAGTACTACGGCGAGGCGTTCCGGGTGCTGCTGAGCGGTCATCTGGTCGACACGGACCTCTCGGAGACGCTGCGGGAGATCGAGAGCGCGTCGACGGTCGCCGTCGAGGAGCTCTCGCTGTCGGCGCCCGACGGCGTGGAGGCGGTCTCCAGCGCGTACCTGCGGCTGGGCGCCCGCTCGGGCGAGCGCGGGGATGCTCTGGAGCAGGTGCGGAAGATCGCCGACCGCAAGGGGCTGACCGTCGTCGAGCCGTTGGAGGCCAGCGGATGAGGCTGGCCATCGTCGGCGTCGGTGCGGTCGGCCGATCGGTCGCGGAGTTGGCCGGCGAGCACGGCCACGAGGTCGTCGGTCTCGCGGACTCGACGGGTGCCGCCCTGGGCGATCCGTTGGACGTGGACGACGCACTCGCCCGGAAGTCCGAGAGGGGGACGGTCGGCGAGGAGCCACACGAGTCGTTGCTGGGGGCCGACTACGACGCGCTGGTCGAGGCGACGCCGACGACGCTGGGCGACGCCGATCCCGGCTTCTCCAACGCCGTCGCGGCGCTCGACCGCGATCGACACGTCGTGCTGGCGAACAAGGGGCCGGTCGCCGAGCGCTACGACGAGCTCCGGGCCGCAGCCCGGGCGAGCGAGGGCCAGCTCCGGTTCGAGGCGACCGTCGGCGGCGCGATCCCCGCGGTCCGGTCCGTCGAAGACGTCGGCCCCAACCGGGTCGATCGCGTCCGCGGCGTGCTCAACGGCACCGCGAACTTCGTGCTCTCGCGGATGGCCGCCGAGGGGCTGAGCTACGACCACGTGCTCTCGGAGGCCCAGGATCTGGGCGTCGCGGAGGCCGACCCGACGTTCGACGTCGACGGGACGGACGCCGCGCTCAAGGGCGTGATCGTCGCGAACGTGCTCCGGGAGGCCCGGGGCCGGGACGCGCTCACGCTCGACGACGCCGAAGTCGAGGGGATCGAGTCGCTGCCGGCGAGCGCGCTCTCGCTGGCCGGCGAGGACGGGCGGACGGTTCGGCTGATCGCCGAGGCAACGCCCGATGGCGTCAGGGTCGGGCCACGGTTGGTGCCCGAGAACGGGACGCTGGCGGTGACCGGCACCCAGAACATCGTCCAGATAGAGACCGACCACGCCGGCCGGCTGAACATCTCGGGACACGGCGCCGGCGGCCCCGAGACGGCGTCGGCGGTGCTGTCCGACGTGGGGCGGCTCCCCCCGCGCTGAGACCAGAACCACGGTACAGTACCACAAACCGCCGTACACGGCCGGATTGCGGGGGGAACGTATCGAAATGGTTTTACGGCGTTCTGCCGAACGTTTCCCCACAGCGCCTTCAGCGCGTGAATCCACTATGAGCGACATTCCGCACCAGAACTTGGCCATTATCGGCCACGTCGACCACGGGAAGAGTACGCTCGTGGGCCGGCTCCTCTACGAGACAGGGAGCGTCCCCGAGCACGTCATCGAGCAGCACAAAGAGGAGGCCGAAGAGAAGGGCAAGGGTGGCTTCGAGTTCGCCTACGTCATGGACAACCTCGCCGAAGAGCGAGAGCGAGGGGTCACCATCGACATCGCCCACCAGGAGTTCGACACCGACGAGTACAACTTCACCATCGTCGACTGTCCGGGCCACCGTGACTTCGTGAAGAACATGATCACGGGCGCCTCGCAGGCCGACAACGCGGTGCTCGTCGTCGCGGCCGACGACGGCGTCGCGCCCCAGACCCGAGAGCACGTGTTCCTGGCCCGCACGCTGGGTATCAACGAGCTCATCATCGGGATCAACAAGATGGACCTCGTCGACTACAGCGAGGACTCCTACAAGGAGGTCATCGGCGAAGTCGAGGACCTGCTGAACCAGGTCCAGTTCGCGACCGACGACACGACGTTCATCCCGATCTCCGCCTTCGAGGGCGACAACGTCTCCGAGGCCTCGGAGAACACCGCCTGGTACGACGGCCCGACGCTGCTCGAGGCCCTCAACGACCTGCCGGAGCCGGAGCCGCCGACGGACGCGCCGCTCCGCCTGCCGATCCAGGACGTCTACACCATCTCCGGTATCGGGACCGTCCCGGTCGGACGGATCGAGACGGGGACGCTCAACACGGGCGACAACGTCTCCTTCCAGCCCAGCGACGTGGGCGGCGAGGTGAAGACGATCGAGATGCACCACGAGGAGGTGCCCAGCGCTGCGCCCGGTGACAACGTCGGGTTCAACGTCCGCGGCATCGGCAAGGACGACATCCGCCGTGGCGACGTGTGTGGCCCGGCCGACGACCCGCCCAGCGTCGCGGAGACGTTCCAGGCGCAGGTCGTCGTCATGCAGCACCCGAGCGTGATCACCGCCGGCTACACGCCGGTGTTCCACGCCCACACCGCACAGGTCGCGTGTACGATCGAGTCGATCGACCAGAAGATCGACCCGTCGACCGGCGAGGTCGCCGAGGAGGACCCGGACTTCATCAAGTCCGGCGACGCCGCGGTCGTCACCGTCCGCCCGCAAAAGCCCCTCTCGATCGAGCCGTCGAGCGAGATCCCGGAGCTGGGGAGCTTCGCCATCCGCGACATGGGTCAGACCATCGCGGCCGGCAAGGTCCTGAGCGTCGACGAGCGATAGATGCCCGAGCAACAGGCCCGCGTCCGTCTGACGGGGACGAGCCCCGAAGACCTGGACGACATCTGTGACGACGTCCGCGAGATCGCGGAGAAGACGGGCGTCTCGCTGTCCGGCCCCATCCCGCTCCCGACGACCGAGCTCAACGTGCCCTCGCGGAAGTCCCCCGACGGCGAGGGGACCGCCACGTGGGAGCACTGGGAGATGCGGGTCCACAAGCGGCTGATCGACATCGACGCGGACGAACGCGCGCTCCGCCAGCTGATGCGGATTCAGGTCCCGAACGACGTCTCGATCGAGATCGTCCTCGAGGACTGAGCGGCTTTCCGTTCTCACGTTTTCTCACGGCCGGCGAGCGACTGCTGGGTCGGCGCCAGGATCGACGGTGACGAGGAAGCGCAACGTTCAAACCGCTCCCCCGCCTCGATTCGACTGCGGGCTCGTAGATCAGTGGTAGATCGCTTCCTTCGCAAGGAAGAGGCCCTGGGTTCAAATCCCAGCGAGTCCACTTCTTTACTCACTCCGTTCGTTCAGTCGTTGACTCGCTTTAGTCTCACTCGCTCAGCCTCCGGCTTCGCTCGCGAGACTCCCAGCGAGTCCGCGTTTCTGCGCCCCCGGTAACGATCCGCGCAGTCCAAATTACTCCAGAGCACCTCGCTTTGATGTGTTCTCGGTCTCGAAAAGTCGCAATCCAGTAGAAACGGGCCGATAATCGACGCCGACACTCCCTCAACCGAACGTGACCTCGATCGTGAACCGGACCAGTTGAACGCTGTCGAGATCGTCGATCGAGCAGGAGAGCCGGTCGTCACTGGGGCGCGTGCAGTTCATCCCCTCCTCTTCGAGATACCCCTCCCACGCGTCGGTCGCCGGGGTCGTGACGTTGAGTTGGAACTGATCGACGCCGCGATCCAGCTCTACCTCCCGGTTGGTTCGGACCGAGCGGACCAACACGGTGCGCGACCCGGCGATACTGCGCTGTTCGACGACGAGCTCCACGACCGGGAGGATCACCCGCTGGTCGGAGAGCACGAAGTTGGGCTCGACGAGCATCACCGAGCCGCCGGACTGGACCCGCGTCACCGCGCCGGCGGCGTAGCGGATCTGTGTCCCCTCGGCCTCGTAGACGATCGAGTCGAGGCTGTCGTTGCCCGTCGAGAAGTTCGACGACGACCAGTCGGCTGAAACGTTCAGTATCGTCGGTTCCCCCCGGCCGAGGCTGGCCTCCGCGAGTCGAATCTCCGTGCCGCGGCTCGGAGCGCCGCGGGCGGTGATGTCCTCGATGTTGTTCGCGAGGACGTCGAATGCCCGCTGGGCGTTGTTGACGCGTTCGGCGTCGCGCACGTCCTGCAAACCGCCGTAGCCGACGGTGAGAACGGTGCCGACGGTGAGCAACACGAGCGAGAACACGAGCACGAAGCCGACGGTCTCGCTCACTCCGCGGCGGTCACGAATCACGCTCGAACCAGGGTGAGCGTCGGCATAAGCGTTCGGCAGTCAGGCGTCGTCCTCAAGCAGCCCCGACTCCTCGAGCACGATGTCCTGGAACTGCTCGGCGACGCCGGGATCGACCTGGGCGACGTCGTCGCCGTCGTGGACCGACTCGTTGTGGGCCTCGATCCGGTCGGCGAGCTCCGAGAAGGGGACACGAGTGGTGGTCTCACACTCGGGACAGTGGATGGGCACCTGCGGGCCGTCGTCGTCGCTCATACTCGGTCGTCGGCAGCCGCGACTATAAGCGTCCGGGTGGATCCGCCGAAGGCGGCCACGCGGCACGACCCCCGCCTACACGTCGTGGTCGGCCGCCTCGGCGTCGACGACCTCCACCCCGCGGTTGTTCACCGCGTGGGGGTCGAGCCCCTGCTCCTGCATGAACTGCTTGTACAGCCGTTCGGCGGTTTCGCCGTCCTTCTGCTTGTCCGAGGCGCGGTCACAGAGCTCCACGAGATCCTCGGGCACCTCGTTGGTGTGGACGATCCAGTGGTTGATCAGGTCCGACAGCCGGCGGATGGGCGAAGTGAAGTGGCCGTAGATGTCGAAGTTGAGCGCGTGGTGGCCGCCGAAGGGGTCGTTCATGTACTTCGCCCGGGGCATCACCTTCAGCACGGCGCGCTGGATCTTGTCCAGCGAACGGCCGGGGGACTCCTCCAGCGCGGCGTTGACCGCCTTCCGCGGGTCGTCCCCGAACGCCTCGCCGGGGATGGAGACGCCGTCGAGCTCCTGGATCTCCTTCAGCGCCTCGTTCCACTGGTCCGGGGTCGGCTGGGGGTGGACGCGATACATCGCCTCGACGCCGCGATCCCACATCAGCGTGTGCGTGACGGCCTTGTTCGCTTTCAGCATCGACTCCTCGATCATCGTGTGGGCCTGATCCCGGCGGGGGTTCAACACGAGCGAGCCGTCGGCCTTCCGCTGTTCGTGCATGCGGTCGGCGAGCTCGAACGCCAACTGGTTCTCGTCGTGCAGCGGCGCATCCTCGTCCTCGAGTCGGTGCTCACACTGGGTGTAGGTGAGCCGCTCGTCGGAGTTGATGACGGACTTGTAGATGTCGATCTCCTCGAAGGAGAGCT
Source organism: Halolamina sediminis (assembly GCF_001282785.1). NCBI lineage: Archaea > Methanobacteriati > Methanobacteriota > Halobacteria > Halobacteriales > Haloferacaceae > Halolamina > Halolamina sediminis. The sequence continues at coordinate 559,437 of NZ_CVUA01000001.1, read as the reverse complement.
CCTCCTTGTCGAGATGCATCTCGACGGTGTGGGCGAGTCGGTCCTCCTCGGGGACGAGCGAGCAGACCGTCTCCGCCAGCGCGGGCGGGAGCATGTGGGTGGTGTACCCCGGCAGGTAGACAGTGTTACAGCGCTCGACGGCCTCCTCCCACATCAGCGAGTCCGGGTGGACGTAGTGACTCACGTCCGCGATGTGGACGTACAGCACGTACTCGTCGTCGTGCTCCTCGACGGAGAGGGCGTCGTCGAAGTCCTGTGCGTCCGCGGGGTCGGTGGTCCAGGCGGTCAGATCGCGGAGGTCCGCCCGGTCGTCGAGCTCGTCCTGGATCTCCTGTTCGACGTTCTCGATCCGGCGCTCGGCCTCGCGCATCACCGCGGGCGGGAACTCGTCCCGGAGGTCGAACTCCTCGAACAGCTCGTCGCGCTTCTCGGCCAGCGCCTCGTCGAGGGCCTCGGAGATCAGCACGGGGCCCTGTCCCTCGGCGGTGCCGGCCGCGGCCTGGGCGTCGTCAGTTTCGCTCATGGGTGCCGTTGGCGGAGCCGGCAGGTAGGCGTTTCGGGGCGCGAGCCGTGTTCCGCGATGCACCGGGTCAGAGCAGACCCAAGAAGCCGGCGTACGCCAGCCCGCCACCCGCGATCAGCGCCAGCGAGAGCAGTACTGCGGCGGGGCTGCCGACGAGGAGCCGTCGGGCGAGCGTGCGGCGGTCGGTGTCAGCCAGCAGGAACGGCGAGCCGCCGTCGATGACCGCGGGGACGGCGCCGATCGCTCCCCGGGCGTCCCGGGCCCCGCCACAGACCAGCACCTCGTCGCCCGGTTCGACCCGGCGTTCGACGTAGCGCCGATCGGTTCCGACGCCCCAGTTGACGATGCCGAGGTTGACGCTCACGTCCTCATCGTTCACGTCGTCGTTGCTGTCGATGTACCGCCGGATCCGCTCGGGCGGCGTGTCGCCGCCTTTCACACCGATCATCGTGTCCGGGTCGAGACGGAACGTCGCGCCGCCGGGGTCGACCCGGACCTGTCCGGTGCCGTCGTCGAGCAGGAACGGCTCCGCGACGGCGCCGCCGTCGATGGGTTCGAAGCTGGTCATGGTGCCGAACGGGAAGCCGAGCCACCAGAGCCCGGAGGACTCCTCCTCCAGCACCTGGTACGCCAGCGCGACCGCCCGCCGGCCGGAGAACGGCGCCTCGACGGTCCCGCCGTCCTCGGCCTCGACGACCGTCCCGGTGAAGCAGGCGCGGTCGGGGCGGTCGGCGAGCAGGTCCGAGACAGCGAACTCGGGCGTCCGGAGCAGTCGGAGGCCGGTCAGGGGTGCGGGCGCGGCGAGCAGCCAGACGATCGCGCCGGCGAGGAGGAAGACGGCGGGCCAGAGCGGGGGCATCCCCTCGGCGGTCGGCGCCCGCCGGCAAAAGCGGTTCGACGGCGCGGCTCGGAGCGGGCGATTTATCCCCCGAGACGGCCCACAGGCGGGTATGGAGATCAGCTCCCGCCACCACCTGCGCAGCGACGCCGTGGCCGAGATCGAGGACGCGCTCAGCGAGGGGCTGGGCGTCGAACTGGACGCCGACACCTACGAGCTGGTGGAGCTGGAGGACACCGAGTTCGACGTGGTGCTGGTCGACGGCGACCCGGACGTGCTGTACTACGACGGCGAGCCGTTCCTCTCCGTCCGGGGCGCCAACGCCCATCCGCCCGAGGAGGGGATCGTCACCGTCGACGCCGGCGCGGTGTCGTTCGTGAGCAACGGCGCCGACGTGATGCGCCCGGGGATCACCGAGGCCGATGAAACGATCGAGGAGGGCGACCTCGTGGTGATCGTCGAGGAGAGCCACGGCAAGGCGCTGGCCGTGGGCCGCGCGCTGGTCGACGGCGAGGAGATGGCCGGCGAGAGCGGGAAGGTGATCGAATCGCTCCACCACGTCGGCGACGACGTGTACGAGTTCTCAGTGTGAGAGGCGGAGAGGCCGGCTCCGTCGCCGGAACACAGCCCCTTTGAGCGCGCGCCACGTCGGTCGCGACATGAGCGAACACCCCGACACCGAGGAGGACACTGCGCGGAGCTACCGGCTCGACCGGCTGGCGGGGTTCTCGGTGATCGGCGCGTTCGTGTTCTCGCTTGCGCTGCTGTTCGTCGGCGAGCCGCTGTTCTGGCTGCCGTTCGCCCTCGGGCTCGGCATCGGGCTCCCCGGCTTCGCGATCCTCGCCGACCGTGAGCGCGACCGCGAGAGGGAGAGCGGGCCCGCAACCGCGGACGACGCCACGGGAACCGACAACGACGCCGACGAGTCGGCGTAGTCAGGGCACCTCGCCGGGCATCGAGCCGCGGTACCAGCGGCCGGTTTCGGTCTCACACTGCGTACAGTGGGCGACGATCGCGTCCTCGCCGTCCGCGCGGCCGAGATCGTTGTCGGTCTTCGCCTCACACTCCGGGCAGTCGCGCAGCGTCACCGACTCGCCGTACGAAAGCGGCGCGCCCAGCGCGATCGCGACGACGCGCTCGTCGCCGCGGTTCCAGCCGCGCTGGAACTCCTCGCGGTCGAACCGGATCGCCTCGTTCGGCCCCACCGCCACGTCGCCGGACTCGGTTTCGAACGTCGCGGTCCCCTCGATCACGTAGAACACCTCTTCCTGAATCTCGTGGTTGTGGTAGGCGTACGCGAAGGAGTCGCCGGGCTCGAGCTCGTAGTAGTTCATCGCGAGATCGGTCAGCCCGAGCGGTTCCGTGAGCCCCCGCACTACCGCGGCGGGGCCGATCCGACCGTCGACGTCGTCGACTGCGATCCGCTCCATAGTCGGGTGGTGGACCGAACGGACAAAAAGCCGCGCCGCGGTCAGTCGAAGCCGCTGACGAGCGTCACCGCCCACTGCGCCGGGTCTGGATCCCGGCGGAGTTCGACCCGCTCGACCCACTTCACCCACTGGAACCCCCGGCGTTCGGGCGCGACCAGCCGCGCGGGCCCACCGTGACCGTGGGCGAGCCGGGAGCCGTCGATCGCCGTCGAGAGCAGCGCCTCCCGGGCCTCCGCGACAGGGAGGCTCCAGCGGTAGCCCGTGACGCTGACGAACCGAACCCAACGCGCTTCCTCACTCCCGGCGTCGACGCCGGCCTCGTCGAGCAGGTCGCCGACGCGGACGCCCTGCCACTCTTGGATCGTGTACCAGCCGCTGGTGCAGTCGAGCGTCGCCCGCTGCTCGTCGCCGGCGGTGGCGAGCAGGTCGTCGTACGCCATCTCGATCCCGTCGCCGTCGAGTCCCGCGATCGAGAGCGTCCACTCGGAGCGGTCGATCGGGTCGGGGTCGTCGGCGACCCACGAAGTGACGGGAAACGACCCGCCATCGGTCTCGGTGTCGTACAGCTCCCCGGTGGGTTTCGAGCCGGTCTCACGGACCGTCACCCCCCTGACGGCAGTGACGGCTTCGCTGAGGCGCCACGCGATCGTGCCGGCGACGAGCAGGCCGCCGATCCGGAGCGCACTCCGCCGGGAGGCGTCGGTTCTGGCGGGGAGCCGCAGCCGTGCGCGGAGGTGGACGAGCAGGATCGGGATCGCGAGCAGCCCCAGTCCGACGTGGGCGTTGAGCGTGGTCCACGGGCCGATCGTGACGTTTCCGCCAACTCCCCAGAAGGTGCCGGAGACGAGCGCTGCGACGGCGACGACGCCGAGCAGGATCGATATCGGCGTCGCGCGGTCCCACCGTCGGCGATCGAGCACGCGCCGGGCGACGCGGGCGAACTTGAAGACGAGCAGGCCGGCGAGCGTGGTGCCGACGGTCCCGTGGAGGTCGACCAGAAGCGCCGGCGGGAGCCAGCCGGTCCACGCGAGCAGCCCCGTCGCGACGACGCCCGTGACGGCGACGAGGATTCCCCAGTCCACCGCTCGCGGCGGCGGGGCGAGGCGGCGCAGGCGGCTGGAGCCGCGCATAATCGTGGGTTGGACTCCCATGGGCAAGAGTGCATCGCGGGTGGCGACTGACATCGTGGGACGTTGGCGGCTCGCGTCGCCGCCACCCCGACAGCCAAGTGCCGCAGCGACGATGGGCGAACGTGCCAGCAGCCATCGTCACCGGCTCGTCGAGGGGTATCGGTCGCGGCGTCGCCGAGCGCTACGCCGCCGACGGCTACGACATCGCGGTGAACTACCACACAAGCGAGGAGGCGGCCGAGGAGACCGCCGAGCGCGTCCGGGCGGCGGGCCAGGAGGCGATCGTCGTCGGCGCGGACGTGTCCGACCCCGAGCAAGCGGAGCGACTGGTCGAAGAGGCCGCCGCGGCGTTCGACGGCGTCGATCACGTGGTCAACAACGCCGGGATCGACCAGCACGTGTTCACCGAGGAGCTGTCTCCCGACGACTTCGACCGCGTGATGGACGTGAACGTCAACAGCGCGTTCAACGTCACGAAGGCCGCGCTGCCGTACCTCCGGGAGTCGGGAGACGGCACGTCGGTGGTGAACATCTCCTCGATCCTCGCGTTCACGGGCGCGCCGATCGAGGTGCACTACGCCGCCTCGAAGGGCGCGCTCCTCTCACTGACGAAGAGCCACGCGCGGGATTTCGCGCCGGAGATCCGGGTGAACGCGGTCGCGCCGGGTCACATCGAGACGGACATGGTCAGTGATCGGACGGAGGCGGAGATGGAGGAGGAGATCGCGGAGATCCCGGTCGGGCGGATCGGGCAGGTCGAGGACATCGCGAATGGGTGTGCGTACCTGCGTGATGCGGGGTTCGTGACTGGGGAGACGCTGCACGTTAATGGGGGCGAGTTGATGCGGTGAGCGAGGGCGGGGCAACTCCGTGAGCGAGCCTCGCGAGCGAACGGAGGCAAACCGACCTCGAGACGCGAGCCGGGAACGGAGTGACCGGCGAGCGTGGGTATTGGGGTAAGTTACAGTTCGTACGAGGGTTTCGTCCGACTGCCAGCTTTCTGATCAGCAACACCTAGAAAGCCCCTGCCCGCTCGGCGGCTGCGACTCGCTGCGCTCCTCGCTTCGCTGCGGTGCTTGCGTCTTCTCGCTCGCCGAGCGAGAAGCCCCTTTCAGTCCCTCTGCGAGACGCTTCGCGTCTCGCTGATCCCCCGTTCGCTTCGCTCACGGGGACGCTCGCCAGCACAGCCCACGAACCTCCCCAGCCGACTCACTCGCTCACTCCGTTCGCTCGTTCGTCCTCCGAGAGAGCAAGCTCTCTCGTGCCCTCGCTCGGTTCACTCGCGAGGACCTCGCGCTCGGCTCGCGCACGGAGGCGCGAGCGCTTCGCGCCACCGCACAGCAACCGCAGTACCGCAGTGGTCAGTTCCCCTGAACCGCCGCCTCGATCCCGTCCAGTCCCTTCTCCAACTGCTCCATCGAGTTCGCGAAGGAGAGCCGGAGCTTCCCCTCCCCGGCCTCGCCGAACCCGTCGCCGGGGGCGAGCACCACGTCCTGCTCCCAGAGCAGCCGCTTGGCGATGTCGAGGCTGCTCCCGGGCAGGTCCACGTCGAGGAACGCGTAGAACGCGCCGTCGGGCGCCGGCGCCGACACGCCGTCGATCGACTCGATGCGGTCGGCGACGTACTCCCGGCGTTCCGCGAACGCCTCGTACATCGCTTCGACGGGCTCCTGCGGCCCGGTGAGCGCGGCGATGGCGGCGTGCTGGGCGACCGAGCCCGCGCAGGCGGTCGTGCTCTCGTGGATCTTGTTGACCTCGTCGATCACGTCCTGCGGCCCGCCGAGCCAGCCGACCCGCCAGCCCGTCATCGCGTACGTCTTCGAGCAGGAGCCGACCGTGAGCACGTGCTCCGGGTGGTCCGTCAGCGCGGCGAGGCCGGCGGGATCGCGGTCGTAGGTGAGTCCGAGGTACACCTCGTCGGCGATCACGTAGGCGTCGTGCTCGGCTGCGGCGTCGACGACCGCACGCATCTCGTCTGGGTCGTACAGCTGTCCCGTGGGGTTGGCGGGCGAGCAGAGCACGATGGCGCCCGTCTCCGGGCCCATCTGCTCGATCACGCGCTCGGCGTCGAGGGCGTACCCCGTCTCCTCGGGCATCGGGATCTCGACCGGCACGCCGTCGGCGAGTCGGGCCTGCGTCCAGTAGTTCGGCCACGACGGCGAGGGGATCAACAGCTCCTCGCCCGGGCCGAGCACCGACAGCACCGCGAGGTGGAGCGCCTCCATCCCGCCGTTGGTGACGACGAACTGCTCGGGGTCGTAGCGCACGTCGTACTCCCGGTCGAGCGTCTCCGAGATGGCCTCTCGGAGCGCCGGCAGGCCGGCGTTGGAGGTGTAGTGCGTCTCACCGGCGCGGGCCGCCTCGGCGGCGGCGTCGACGATGTGCTCGGGCGTATCGAAGTCCGGCTCGCCGACTTCGAGGCGGACGAGGTCGCGGTCGGCCGCCTCCGCGAGGTCGAACATCACGCGGATCTTCGAGCGCTCGCAGGCACGAACGCGCTCCGTGGGCGTGGGCATACGCCGATGTTGGGCGCCGAGCCCAAGGTCCTTCCCCTCGCGGCGATCAGGCCACGAGCAGGACGAGGGCGAGCGCGACCACGAACGCGCCGATCGCGAGGCCGACGAGCGACGTGCCCGCCATCCGGCGGAGCGTGCCTGCCGGCGAGCGGTCCGAAACCACCAACGGGTCGACGCCGCCAGCCTCCGTCACACGACCGACGACAGTCACGTCCTCGCCGGGCGCCGCGCGCGCCTCGACGTACCGCCGCGTGCCGAGCGAGAGCGCCTCCAGCAGCGGCCCGACCCCGAACGGCCGCGCGTGCCACACCGTCGTCAACGGGATCGCGTCCGTGCGTCGCTGGAAGCGTTCGATACGTTCGGGCGGCGTCCCGTCGGGGGCGACGGTCGCGACGCAGTTCTCTCGGAGCGTGACCGTCCGCGTGGGCTCGGTCACGTCGACGACCGACTCCGGGGTTCGCAGGCGGAACGGCACCGAGCCGGCTCGCTCGTGGATGGTCACGGACCACGGGAGCAGGAACAGGCTGAGCCGGCGCTCCTCGACGGTGTAACGCAGCACCAACGACTCGCTGCCGGAGAAGGGGGCGGTCAGCGTGTCGTCATCGCCCGGTTCGGCCGTACCCGAGAGGCGGACGAGCGAGCCCGAAGCGACGCCCGAGAGCGAGTCGACCGTCGACGCCCGAACGACCGCACTCGCCCGCCAGACGTACCGTGCGCTCGCGAGGAGGACGACCGCGCCGGCGAGGAGCATCGCGGCACCGAACGGATCGGCGCCGGAGAGTCCGAGGACCATGTGGTCGGCTCCGCCCGGGCGGAAGAAGGAACTGGTGGTCTACTCGGTCAGCGGCGCGGGCGGGCCGCCGGGGAGCTCGTCGCGGCCGTGGGGCTCGGTAAAGTCGATATCCGGGCCGACCGCGACGATCCGTGTGGGGTTGAGGTCGCCGTGGCTGACGTAGTAGTGCCGGGTGATGTGGTCCATGTTGACTGTCTCCTCGATTCCCGGGGTCTGGTAGAGATCCTTCGTGTACCCCCAGAGGTTCGGGTACTCGTGGATCGCCCGGCGGTTGCACTTGAAGTGGGTGTGGTAGACGTGGTCGAACCGGACCAGCGTCGCGAACATTGCCACGTCCGCGAGCGTCAGGCGCTCGCCGTCGCCGGCGAGGTATCGCTGGTCGGCGAGCACGCCCTCCCAGTGGTCGAGCGCGTCGAACAGGTCGTCGACCGCGTCCTCGTAGGCGTCCTGCGTCCCCGCGAAGCCGGCCCGGTAGACGCCGTTGTTGATCGGCTCGTAGATCGCGTCGACGATCTCGTCGATCTCGCCGCGCAGGTCCTCGGGGTACAGCGAGAACTCGTTGCCGTCGAACGCGGTGTCGAGCATCCGCATGATCTCGCTCGACTCGTTGTTGACGATGGTCTCCTCCTGCTTGTCCCACAGCACGGGCACCGTCACCCGGCCCGTGTACTCGGGGTCGGCGTCGGTGTACACCTCGCGGAGGTACTCGGAGTCGTGGAAGGGGTCGGGGTGTTCCTCGGAGAACTCCCACCCCTCGTCGTAGCGCTCGGGCTGGACCAGCGAGATGGAGATGTCGTCCTCCAGCCCCCGGAGCTGCCGGGTCATCGCCGCGCGGTGAGCCCACGGGCAGGCTCGACAGATGTAGAGGTGATACCGGCCGGACTCCGGCGCGAACGCCGATGAGTTCGGCGCCTCGCCAGCCGCGGCGACGCCCCCGTCGAGCCAGCTCCGGAAGCTGCTCTCGCTCCGGTCGAACTCCCCCTCCTCGTTGGTGGATTCGTAGGCGTCGATCCGCCACTCGCCGTCGACGAGCATGTTCATGGACGAACGGAGGGGAGGGAGCCGGATAAGCCGAGCGCCGCCGGCGGACACCCCGGCGACGGCCGCCCCACACCCCCGACGCCAACAGTATTGTCGGTGGCGACGCAACGCGGGGTCGTGCGTTCACGCCGCGCCCTGCTGGCGACCCTGCTCGTCGCTGCCGTACTGGCCGCCACCGCGGCGGCTGGAGCGTCGACGGCAGCGCAGCCCCCGCCGTCGGAACAGTTGGTCTCGCCCGACGGGAGCGAGAGCTACGTCTGGCCGTACACGAGCCGGAGTCGGTCGGCGGACGGGCGGACGCTCGCGCTCAACGTCGTCGTCCTCGGCGAGCCCAACCGCGTGCGCCGGGCGTTCGTCGGGCGCTCTGACGCCGACTGGGGGCCCGTCGGCGGGAACGCGACCGTCGACGTGTCGCCGTGGCGGCCCGCCCACGGCTCGGTTCGGTACTCCTACGTCGGCGCCGACCGCGAGGAGAGCGGCGAGTGGGTCGCGCCCGCCTACCAGTTGGCGGTCGGGGAGTACTTCGGCCAGCGAACCCACATTCGCGCCTACCCCAGCGCGTCGGGGAACTGGACCGCGCTGCAGGCCCACACGGAGTACTGGGACTGGTTCCGACTGCGCCACACGGTCACCGGTATCGCCCCGGGCGCGGCGTTCGTCGAGCGTGATCTCGCGGACGAGCCGTTCGTCGACGGCGTCGAACGTCGAACGCACGGACAGCCCGGCGGCGGCAGCGACGGCTCGTGGCTCGCCGTCGAGTTCACGGCGGCGACGCTGCTCGGCGCCGCGGTGCCGCTGACGACCCGCAGACTCTCACGCCGTGAGCTCGCGATCCCGGTCGCGCTTCTCGGGGTCGTCCTCGGCGTCCGCGCGTGGGGGCTGGCCGCCGAGGCGGTCGCCCCCGGCGTGAACCCGAAGCTGTACGTCGCGGTCGGCTACCCCGTTCTCGTCGTCGGCACGCCCGCCGCGACCGTCGTTCTCTCCCACGAGCGGCCGGCGCTCCGGGCCGCGCTGCTCGCGTTCACCGGGCTCGCGCTCGCGACGCTGCTCGATCTCGCGCTCGTCGGCGTCGAGCCAATCCCGGGCCGGATCGTTCGCCACCGCCTCGCACTCTCGACCGCGCTCGCCGTCGTTGCGTTCGGCGGCGCCCGCGAGGACCGACGCGTCCTCGCCGTCGGCGTCGGTGCGTGGCTCGTCGGGCTGGCGGCACCGCTCTTCGGCGTCGTCTGATCCTCGAAACGGGCGTTGCAGGTGTCGAAACGGCGCCTTGCCGGCCGTCGGGCTACCGGAGCAGCGTCCCGACGACCGCCCGCGCGACCGTCGGCGCGTCCGGGCCGAGGACGTAGGTGATCGCCTCCACACCGTGAGCGCCGGTCTGGTAGAGCACGAACGGGTCGTCGGCGTCGATGTCGGCCGCCGCGATCGCCGCCTCCACGGCGTCCTCGCCCGCGCCGGGGTCGAACTCGACGGTCCGGTAGCCCGCGTCCGTGAACGCCGCGAGGATCTCCTCGTCGTAGGCGACGTTGACCGCGGCGTTGGCGTCGGCGCCGCCGGCGCGGGCCGAAAGGAGCACCCCGGCGACGTGCTCGCTGACGCCGAACTCCGGGTCGCCCGGCACCGTCGCGGCGCCTTTCACGTCGACGACGCGGCCCGGCACCGCGGCCACATCTTCGATTCCCGTGGGGTCGGGCAGGCTCTCGGCGAGGTTCGCGCCGACGTTGGGGATCAGCCCCGCAAAGCCCGAGGCGTTTGTGAGCACCCTGAGCCCGCGCCGGACGGAGGCGAGGACTTGCTCGCTCGTCCGCAGCGCCGAGTCGGCGTCGTGGACCGCGAACGTCGCGTCGGCCTCGGCGAGGTCGGGGACGGCCTCCTCGTGGAGGCGCGCGAGCAGGTCGCCGTCTTCCAGTTCCCGGATCAGCACTTCGGTCTCGACCAGCGCGCCGACGCGGCTGAGCGTCCCGTCGGCCAGCCCCTCCGCGACGCGGTTGGCGAGCGCGCGCACTCGCTCGTCACCCTCGACGTCGGGGTGGACGTCGACCTCGCCGTGGGCGTACTTCGACACCGCCGACTGGCTCACGCCCAACAGGTCTGCGACCTCGGCCTGCGTCAGTCCGCGGTCCCGGAGCCGCTCGGCCAGCATCGCCCGGAAGGTGGGGAGGAACGCGTCGACGACGACCTCCTCGACGAACTTCATTCACCCTCACCCGAGAACTCCGGATCGACGCCGATCCGGGACGCCTGCGGGCCGGACTGGTCCTGGTACTTCGAGTCGCGCTCGACGCCGTACGGGCGGTCCGCAGCCGAGGAGAGTTCGGTAAAGATGAGCTGTGAGACGCGCATCCCCGGCGAGAGCGCGACCGGCGCGGTGCCGAGATTCGAGAGTTCGAGCGTGATCTGCCCACGGTAGCCCGGGTCGACGATCCCCGCTGTCGCGTGGATCACGACCGCGAGCCGGCCCAGCGAGGAGCGCCCCTGCACGGTGGCGATCAGGTCGTCGGGGATGTCCACGCGCTCCTTGGTCGTGCCGAGCACGAAATCCCCCGGATGCAGGATGAACTCCTCGCCCTCGGGAACCGTGGTTTCCCGGACGTAGTCGCCCACCTCCTGCTCGCGGTTGGGGTGGATACAGGAGATGTTGGTACGCTGGAACTCTAGGAACTCCTCGCCGAGGCGGAGATCGAGGCTGGCCGGCTGCAGTTGGGTGTCGAGATCGTCGACCGGGTCGACGACGAGGTCGCCCTCCTCCATCCGGCGCAGGATGTCGCGGTCCGAGAGGATCATACCCGAGGGAGAGAGCCGCGGGGGCCTAAACGCCCCGGTCCGCCGAGAGTTGAAAAGGGAGAGCGCGACCAGTCACGCCATGGTCTGAGAGCCACCCCGGAGCGGCGAGGGGGAGCGCAGCGCACCGCTTCGGGAGCCGTGAGCCCGCCTGTTCGCGATCCCGTGGCGTCGGCCCGGGAGGGTCGGCCACCACTGTGGGGCTGGAGTGGTGGCAGATAGCGACGGCCAGCGGCGAGGCCGCCGGACTCCCGAAGCGCTTACCCCCGCGCCGCGGGAGGGTCGGGTATGAAGCAGGCGATCGTCGCGCGGACCGACCTCGGGATGGGGACCGGCAAGCTGGCCGCACAGGTGGCACACGCCTCGCTCTCGGCGTACGAGGACGCCGACAGCCGCACCCGGACGGCGTGGAAAGGCGAGGGCCAGAAGAAAGTCGTCCTGAAAGGTAGCGGCGAGGACCAGCTGTTCGAGCTGGCCGACCGCGCCGAGCGGGAGGGGCTCCCCAACGCGGTCGTCCGGGACGCCGGCCACACCCAGCTCGATCCCGGTACGGCGACGACGGTCGCGATCGGCCCCGGGGAGGACGAGGTGGTCGACCGCGTGACGGGCGATCTCTCGCTCTACTGATCGTCCCGTCACAGCACCCGAACCGGCGTCAGTTCTCGGACCGCCCTCGGATCCCCCGTTTCGTCGGCGGCGTTTTCGAACTCGGGACGAACAGCGTTAACCCCCGAGGCGGGGTACTCTCGGGCGATGCGTGAAGCCCACCCCCGCGAGCGGACCGTCGGCGTCGACTGGTACGTCAGCGACGCCGACGGCGTCGGCGGCCGCCTACGGGACCGCCCCGAGGAGTTCCGGGTCCGGGAGCTGGAGGCGTTCGACACCGAGCCCGTCGCCGGCGGCGCCGACGACTACCCCTACCTCGTGCTCCGGGCGACGCTGTCCGGGTGGGACACCAACGACTTCGCCGGGCGGCTCTCCGACGCGATGGAAGCCTCCCGCGAACGCGTCGACTGGGCGGGCACGAAGGACAAACACGCCGTCACGACCCAGCTGTTCTCGGTGTACGACGCCGAGCCCGAGGCGCTGGCCGAGATCCGCGACGCCGAGATCGAGGTCGTCGGCCGCGCCGGGCGACACCTCTCCTACGGCGACCTCGCGGGCAACGCCTTCGAGATCACGGTCCGAGAGCCCACCCAGCCCGAGAACGCCGCGGCGATCACCGACCAGCTGCGGGCGTTCGCGGGCGATTCGGACGGCGATCGGATCGGCGTTCCCAACGTCTTCGGGCACCAGCGGTTCGGCAGCCGCCGTCCCGTCACCCACGAAGTCGGGCTCGCGATCGTCCGCGGGGAGTGGCGCGACGCGGTGCTTTCGTACGCGGGCAACCCCTCCGACACCGAGCCCGGCGACACCCGGGCGGCCCGGGCGTTCGTCGACGAGCAGGCCGCGAGCGAGGACCCCGACTGGGGCGCCTGCCTTGACCGGATGCCCCGGAAGCTGGGGTACGAGCGGTCGATGCTCCACCGGCTACAGGAGCGGGACGCCGGTGGCGCCGACGGCGGGGAGCCGGACGACTGGCGGCACGCGCTCGAAGCCGTCCCGTCGAACCTCCAGCGGCTGTTCGTCAACGCCGCCCAGTCGTACGCGTTCAACCGAATCCTGAGCGAACGACTCAATCGCGGGCTGGCGTTCCATGCGCCCATCGAGGGCGACGTGTGCTGTTTCGCCGACAACGCGATCGACGCGATCCGGAAGCCCGATCCCGATCGACTCCAGCGTGCGACCGCCGAGCGCGTCGACGTGCTCACCCGTCACTGCGAGCGCGGGCGGGCGTTCGTGACCGCGCCCCTGATCGGGACCGAAACCGAGTTCGCCGACGGCGAGCCCGGCGAGATCGAGCGCGAGGTGTTCGACGAGCTCGGGCTGGCACCGTCGATGTTCGACCTCCCGGGGAACTTCGAGTCCACAGGGACGCGGCGGGCGATCCTCGTCGACACGGAGATGACCGTCGAGCGCGACCCGCTGACGTTCGAGTTCGCGCTCCCCTCCGGAAGCTACGCGACGGCGGTGCTGCGGGAGTACCTGAAAACCGATCCCACGGAGCTGTAGGCGCGATCAGGCGTCGGTCGGCGTCGATCCCCGTTCCTCGCCGAGCAGCCACCCCGCGAGCAGCAGCGGCGCGCCGAGGAGCAACGCGGCGCTGACGGCCGGCAAGCCGAGCAGAATCCCGGGCACGAGTAGCCCGACCTGTGCGAAGTAGAGCACCGGCGACGCGACCCAGCCGAGCGCAGCGCCCGCGAGCGCGACGGTCAGCGCCGAGCGAGTTTGCCCCGCAGCGAGGCTGGCGCCGGCAGGGAGCAGGGCAAGCGTCGGTCCGGCGACCGTCAGCGCGAACCCGAGCCCGTCCCACGCGGTAGCGCCGGGCGGCGTCGGCTCGAACGCCCACGCGGCGAACGTCCAGCCCGTCGTTCCCGGCGCGGCGGTGCCGGCGACGACGCCGACGGCGGCACCGGCCCCCAGCGCGCGGATCGCGAGCCGTTTCGGCGAGCCGTCGCCGACGAGCGACGGCCGTACGAGCCCGACGGCGACGACCGCGAACGCGGCAGCGGGGCCGAACAACAGCGGTTCGGCGCCGCCGAGGATCGGACTGCCTAGCACCGAAGCCAGCAGCGGTTGGAGCGTGAGAGCTGCTGCCGTCGCGGCGAGGAGGCCAGCGACCCCGCGCCGCCAGCGGTCGTCCGGCTCGGGGAAGCTCCCGGCGAGGAGCACGAACAGCCCCCCGGTCACGAGCGCGTGAACGAACAGTGCCGGGAGGACGACGATGGCGGCGTTCGCGGCGACGACGGGGAGCAACACCGCAGCGAGACCGACGAAGCTCGGGAGGTAGCTCGCGTGACCGACGATGCCGGTCTGTGGTTCGAACGTCGCCAGCCCGGTGTGGCGTTCGGCCAGCGTGAACGAACTCCCGCCCAGCCCGTCGACGGTGTCGGTGCCCGGTAGCGTGTGCGTGATGTCGAGGAACGAGTGAACCGTCAGCCTGTCGACGCCGAGGCCGTCGTAGTTCGCTCCCTGCAGGTCGGCGCGGAACTTCGTGACGACCATGGCGCCGCCGACGGTGTCGCGGGCGAACTCGGGGTCGCTGAACCGGTAGTACCGGACGTGCTCGGCGTCCGGGAACGTCGGCCCCCCGCCGCTGGTGCGGTCGAATCCGGGTCCGGGGGTGGCCGCGACGAGCTGTTCACCGGCTGTTTCGGCCGCGAGCCGGCGATGCAGGCTGTCGTTCTCCGCCAGTTCCGCGGCGTCGGGGCCATCGAGGACCAGCCCGACACGCCACGTCGTGTTCCCGCTCTCGGCGAGCGTGACGACCGCCGCGCTCCGGGCGACAGTCACGTCGAGGCCGGCGTCGGCAGCGGCGCGTTCGTACGCCGGCGCGCAGTTCGTACAGACCGGTTCGGGCGGCGGCGCCGCGATCGCGGGCGCGGCGAGCGTGACCGTCGCCGAGACGGCGAGCAGCAGGACGAGCGCGTGGAGGGCACGTCGGGGCACGGGGAGTTGTTCAGCGAGAGAGCTGTTGAACGTTGCCCCGGGCACAAACGCTTCGCTTTTCCGGGCTAACCGTCACGTTCCAGCATGGACTGTCGGCGGTGTGGCACCGAACTCGATCGGCCGGGCGACTACTGTCTGGCCTGCGACACCGCCAACTGCGACGCCGTCGTCGTCGCGTTCGAACGCGAGCGCGCGACGCTCACCTTCCTCCGCGACCCGCCCGAGCACGCCGACGACGAGGAGCCCGAGATCGTCGGCGAGACGACGATCACGACCGTTCCCGAGGAGGACCCCGAGGCGCGCGTGGTCGAACTCCGGAACTTCGCCGGGAAGGTCGCCGACGAGATCCGGCGCAAGCGCCCCGAGGAGGTGTACGCCGCCGGCGCGCGCGAGCCGCTGCGGGAGTGTCGCGCCCAGCTCCACCACCGGTTCTACCGCGTGCCCGACGACGACCCCGTCGAGCGGGTGCGGAGCCAGCGCGGCGAGCGGAGCCTCGAAGTGGTCGACACGCCGCCGACCGAGAAGCTCGGCGGCTCGCACTCGACGTTGATCGGCGGCCGGGACGGCCGGGACGTGGTGAACACCGTCGCCGCCCACCCGAACGTGAAGAAGCTCATCCCGGGGCCGATCGAGGCCGGCGGTGGCGGCAGCCGCGGCGGCGTCCGGGCGAAGGCGACCCGCGCCGGCGAGAGCGGCAACGTCCGCCTGCTGATCCGGGACGGCTCCAGCGTGCAGGAGAACCGCGTCGTGACGACAGCGATGGACCGCGAGACCGGCGAGCGCGTCCGGGCGGCGCTCAACGAGGCGCTGGTCGAGGCGGGGTATCAGGACGACTGACGGGGGCGGCGCGACTCGCAGGGTTTTTGTGCGTACTGCGGCTACTCCCGTGCACTATGGCTGAGAACAAGTCCCGGTCCGCCGGCAGCGCCGGTCGCTTCGGTGCGCGCTACGGGCGGGTCTCCCGGCGACGCGTCTCGGAGATCGAGGACGCGATGGAGAACGCCACCGTCGACGGCGACTCCGTCAAACGCATCGGCACCGGCATCTGGAAGAACGAGGAGACGGGCGAGACGTTCACCGGCGGCGCCTACCGCCCGGAGACGCCCGGCGGTCGCTCGGTCCAGCGCTCCATTCGCGCGGCACTCTCCGAAGAGAGCGAATAGATGAGCTACAAGTGCTCCCGCTGTAAGCGCGACGTCGAACTCGACGAGTACGGCGGCGTGCGCTGTCCCTACTGTGGTCACCGCGTCCTGCTGAAGGAGCGCGGCGGCGACGTGAAGGAAGTCGACGTGAAGTGACGGCACACACGGCGACGCTCTCCGTCTCCTACGGCTCTCCCGACCGCGCCAGACGCGTCGCCGCCAGTCTCGACCCCGAGGTCGGGGGCGTCGACGACGACCGCGCCACCGCGCGCGTGGCACGGGAGGAGAACACCGTCGAGGTGACCGTCGAAGCGGCAGATCTGACCGCGCTCCGGGCCGGCACGACGAGCTGGAGTCGGCTACTGACGGTCGCGGAGCGGGTAACCCAGTCCGGAGCCCAACGGTTTTAGCCTCTGCACAGCAACTATAGGGGTGTGATACCCCCGATCGCCAGCAACTTCGTCGCGGGTGAGAGCCCGGCGGCCGCACTCGACCACACCGCGCGGGCGAACGACGACGGCGTGAACGTTATCCTGAACCTTCTCGGCGAACACTACGCGGAGCCGGAAAACGCCGCCGCGGACACGAAAGCCTACCGGGCGCTGGTGCGCGACATCGCCGACAGCGACGTCGACGCCTGCATCTCGGTGAAACCCTCACAGCTGGGCATCGACATCAGCGACGGCGTGTTCACGTCGAACTTCCGCTCGATCGTCGAGGCCGCACAGGACGCCGGCGTGTTCGTCTGGTGTGACATGGAGGACGCCGACACGACCGACGTGACGCTCGACGCCTTCGAGGAGCTCGCCCGGGAGTTCGACGGCGGCGTCGGGCAGTGTGTGCAGTCGAACCTCCGGCGGACGAGCGACGACCTCGAACGGCTGGCCGACGTCCCCGGGAAGATCCGACTGGTCAAGGGCGCCTACGACGAGCCCGGGTCGATCGCCTACACCGAGAAGTCCGACGTGAACGAACACTACCGCGAGGACCTAGAGACGCTGTTCTCGGCGTACGAGGGCGATATCGCCGTCGGGAGTCACGACCCGGCGATGATCGACTACGCCCGCGACCTCCGCGAGGAGTACGGCCGCGAGTTCGAGGTCCAGATGCTGATGGGGGTCCGCGGCGACGCCCAACGCGAGCTCGCCGCCGAGGGCGAGGAGGTCTGGCAGTACGCGCCCTACGGCGACAAGTGGCTCTCGTACTTCTACCGGCGGCTGCGCGAGCGCAAGGAGAACGCGCTGTTCGCGCTGCGGGCAATCGTGAGCGGATAGCCGCGTGACGCAATCGTGAGCGGGTAGCGGTACCGATTTACTTCTCGGGGCGACACGTTCGAGTGAATGACCCGGTGGAAGCGCGACTTCGCCAGCGGCCTGATCGTCGTCCTCCCGGTCCTGGTGCTGCTGTTGGTGCTCCGGTGGCTGATCGGCCACCTGCTCGGCCTGCCGCTGAACGTCCCCCCGGATCGCATCCCGGTGGGGCTACTGCCGCGGCCGATCAGCGTCGAGGCGGCGGCGATGGCGCTCGAACTGGGGCTGACCCTCGGGCTGTTCCTCTCTGTCACGCTAGCGGCCGGCTACCTGATGCGCACCCAGATGGGCCGAATCGCCGAGGGGCTGTTCGACGACGTGGTGAACCGCGTCCCCGGGGTTCGCGTACTGTACAACGCCTCGAAGCTGGCGGTCGAGACCGCCGTCTCGGGCGCGAGCGATCTCCAGCAGCCCGTGAAACTGGAGCCCTGGGACGGAATGCGGATGACCGCGTTCAAAACCGGGCAGACGACCGCCGACGGCCGGGACGTGCTGTTCCTCCCGACGGCGCCGAACATCACCACCGGGTTCGTCGTCGAGGTCGAGCCGGACGACTACGAGGAGACCGACGAGAGCGTCGAGGAGGCGCTGACCCGCGTGCTCTCTGCGGGGTTCGGCGAGTCGAGCGAGGCCGAGACCGCGCTGGGCGAGATCGGCGCCGAGGACGCGGACGGCGACCGATCCCGGCCCTGACCGCGTGTCGGCACCGCGGGGGGGCTCAGAACGGGATGCGTGGTTCGAGCCGTTCGACGAACCGCCGGATACGGTCTTGGTTGTAGTAGCCGAGCAGCGACAGCGAGATCACCACGCCGATCAGCACCGCGCCCGAGAGGAACTGTCCGTCCGCCAGTTCGCCGCCGGCGTACACCGTGATGACGTAGGCTGGCAGGCGGCCGACGGCGATGACCGCCATGAACGTTCTGAGGCGCCAGGTCGTGAGCCCGCTCAGAAAGCAGATCGCGTCGTCGGGGAGACCGGGGATGAGGACGAACACGATGAGCCCCGGGATCCCGACCCGCTCGACGAACCCGTCGAACCGTGTGAGGATGTCCTCGTGGAGCGCGCTCTCGACGAACGGGCGGCCGTACCGCTTTGCGAGGCTGAACGCGATCGCGCTCCCGATCAGTACGCCGACGAGGCTGTACACGGTCCCGGCGACCGCGCCGAAGAGGTAGCCGGCGACGAGGGCCACGATCTGTCCGGGGATGGGGGCGACGACGACCTGGGTCGCCTGCACGAGCACGAACACGAGCGGGGCGAACACGCCGAACTGGTCGATCCAGATCCGCAGCGCCTCCGTGTCGAAGACGAACGGTGCGTAGCGCTGCAACGCGACGTAGAGGGCGACGAACCCGGCCCCGAGGAGGACGGTCGCGAGGACCACTCGCCAACGGGCTTCCCGTGACGAGAAGAATTTCATAGAGTTCGATTGTCGGTACGCGTTCTTGAATCTTCTTTCTCGTGTCACAGGCTCTCACTCCTCGGCCGCGACGACTGTCGCCCACGGAGCCGGGGAAGCGCCGAGTCGGCACCGTCGACCCACAGCCTACAAGCGACGCCCGCCCGAGCACCGCGTATGCGCCTCGCCGACGCCACCTGGACCGACGTTCGCGACGCCGACGCCGAGCTCGCCGTGCTCCCGGTCGGCTCGACCGAGGGCCACGGCCCGCACGCGCCGCTGGGCACCGACGCGTTCACCGCCGAAACTGTCGCCGAGGCCGGCGCCGACGCCTACGAGGCAGAAACCGGCGAGACCGTGCTCGTGGCGCCGACGGTGCCGGTCGGGATCAGCGAGGAGCACCGCGCGTTCGACGGGACGCTCTGGGTGTCGCCGGACACGTTCCGCGCGTACGTCCGCGAGATCGTCGAGAGCCTCGCCGCCAGCGACGGCCCGGACGCGGTCGTGCTAGTCAACGGCCACGGCGGGAACGTCGACGCGCTGCGGGAGGTCGCCGCGCGGCTCACCCGGGACGAGGTGGCCCGTGTGGCCCCGTTCACCTGGTTCGAGGCGGTTGGCGAGCACAGCAGCGACATGGGCCACGCCGGGCCGCTGGAGACCGCGTTCCTCCGACACGACCGTCCCGAACTCGTCCACGAGGACCGTATCGACGAGGCCCGCGAGGGCGGGAGCGAGCGCTGGGGCGACTGGGTGTCGGGGGTGAATCTCGCGGTCGACAGCGACGAGTTCAGCGAGAACGGCGTCGTCGGCGATCCGGGTGAGGGCGACGCCGAACGCGGGGCAGAGCTCGCAGAGCTGGCGGCGGCGGCGCTGGTCGACCTGCTCGACGCGGTTCGGGAGCGGGCGTAGCTACTCGTCGTCTTCCTCGTCCCCGGCAGCGTCCTGGAGTTCGGAACGCAGTTCCGGGAGCGCGCCCGCGAGCTCGCTGGCGTCCTCGTGGGCGTCCTCGATCTCCTCGATCAGCGCCTCGAGGTCGTCGATCGCCGCCTCCAGATCGTCGGCGTCCTCGAACGCGTCGGCGCGCTCGCCCATCACGTACTGCTTCTTCGCCGCCCGGAGGTGCTCGGCGGCGTCGGCGGTGTCCAGCGCGGACTTGAGGCCGTTGAGCACGCCCAGCACGTTGTCTGCGTCGACCTCCCAGACTGCGTCGGCGGCAGGGAGCGACTCGCGGGCCTCGACGAGGTGGCTCTCGACCTCGCCGCGCATCTCCTCGGCCGCCTCGCCGAACAGGTCGTCCTCGTCGAACGTGGTCTGACTCATGCGGGTAGTTTGCACACCGGGCTGGTAAAAAGGTCGCCACGGAGTGGAACTGAAACAGCGGGAGATATCGGGTCAGAACGCGGTTCAGCCGGGTCCGGACGACCAGTTTCACCGCGCCGCCCGGCCGTCGATCGCGACAGCCGTCTCAGTCCTCGACCGCGACCAGTTTCATCCGTGGGTAGCCGTCTTCCATCGCCATCCGCGTGCGGACCGCCGTTCCCTCGTAGTTGATCCGCATCTCGACTTCCATCAGGCTGCCCGTGAGCTCGGCGTACCCCTCGTCGTGGTCGATCGCGTCGGCGACGCGGTCGTCGAGGATCTCGACGACGACGGAGTTGCAGTGGGGCTGGTTCTCGATCGCTTCCTCGATGGCGGTTTCGAGGCTGTGGCTGCTGTCCGGCGAGACGGGGGTGCCAGCGAACTGGTGGTAGAGCGAGCCGAACTTGATGCCGGCCTCGAAGCAGGCCTGCTGGGCGTCGGTGGGTGTGTCGGTCATGCTCGAGGCTGGGCGGCGGCCCGGCAAAGCGGTACCGGAGCCGACCCGCCGAACCGTTCCGTATTTACCCCCGCTATCCACATATCCACCCGAATGGACGACCCGGTGCTGCTGACGGGTGCCGGCGGCCGCGTGGGACAGGCGATCCTCTCGCGGCTCGCCGACGAGTACGACTGGCGGCTACTCGATCGAGAACCGGTCCCCGAGGACCGGCGCCACGGCGTCCCCGAGTCGGCGTCGATCGTTGCGGACGTGACCGACGAGCACGCCGTCGCCGACGCCGTCGCGGGCTGTGGCGCGGTGATCCACCTCGCGGGCGACCCCCGGCCGGACGCGCCGTGGGACTCGGTGCTCGCGAACAACATCGACGGCGCCCAGACCGTGTTCTCGGCGGCCGTCGACGCCGGCGTCGAGAAGCTCGCCTTCGCCTCCTCCAACCACGCCGTCGGCGCCTACGAGACCGACGAGCGCACGCCTGAGATGTACCGCCGCGACGACGAGTACCGACTCGACGGGACGGAGCTCCCGCGGCCGTCGAACCTCTACGGCGTCTCGAAAGCCAGCGGCGAGACGCTCGGGCGCTACTACCACGACCACGCCGATCTGGACGTGGTCTGTGTCCGGATCGGCAACCTCACCGAGGGTCACCCCCCGCGGGAGTACGAGCGCGGGCAGGCGATGTGGCTCTCCCACCGCGACTGCGCCCGCCTGTTCCGGCGCTGTCTGGAGGCCGACTACGGCTACGAGATCGTCTACGGCATCTCGGATAACGATCGCAAGTACTACTCCCTCGAACGCGCGAAGGCGGTGCTCGGCTACGAGCCCGTGGACAACTCCGCGGCGTACACGTTCGACGGCGAACCCCGGGAAGACGAAGGGTCAGAGGAGTAGATTTCCCACCAACAAGCTTCGAGACGTATGCCTCTGAGCGGGAGCTATCTGTATCCCGCTCTGCGTAGTCATACACACAGTGTTGGTGGGTCGTCGCCATCTGTCGGTTCTCCTGTTGCTTGATCTCGGAGATCCCTATTCTTTGGGATTAAATGATAGAAAGAGTGTCATAGATCTGCACCTCACTCGTTGAATCGATAAGTACAGACGAACACTATAACATACAAATTCTCCCCCAATACTCATAAGTTAGTGCGTCATACACAGACTCGTTCATTAGTGGTATACATATGATACATTCTTCTGACAGAGTCAGCTTATTACCCGAAACGATTCTTTTTCCCTTTCAGATGATTCCTTCTTTTTCGATGATAGAGATTATGCTGGTCGTTGTCGGGCTAGCATTTTTCCTCCTTCTGCTAGAGGTGTTCACTCTCGGCTATGCATTTATTAAAAGGTTGAAAGATATACGAAGAAATAGTGTTGACTCTCGCGTAGAAGAACTAATCCAAGACCGATTAAGAGAGGAACCAGGAGACTGGGAATCTTTTATAAATAAACTTTCCCCACGCGAACAAGCTTCTGCACGTAGGATCGTTCGTAGCCTACTGTATGAGGCAACGGACTGTGATGCCGTACATCTACGGCGACTTGCCATTGACCTTGGGTTGGAGGAAACAGCGGCGAACCAAATTGAAGAGGGTGACCGTATCAGCCGACTCAATGGGTTGACATCCCTAACCCTACTTCGCTCTCCGCCATCGGTCGATATGCTCTGCCCCCAATGCCAAGAAGATTCTCTTCTTCGAGGAGCAGCCGCGCAAGCTTTGATGAGTGTACATACTGAAACCGCTTATCGCGATGCTCTCGGGTTTTTATTCGATGAATCTGGGGAGGAACTTGCGGTGATAGGAATGGGGGTGATTTACGAAGTTGGGCAGCGAGCACCAAACCTCCTCGTTGCAGAAATTGCAAAGATGACTGACCGCCTAAGTCAAACGGAACTTGTTCAAATCCTATATGTAATCAGCGAACTTGACGAATTGGGGGTTGTTATTGGCGCACCGCCTCCGTGGTTGGAAATGGCGATAGAGGAGAAGAACGCGCAAGTTCGTGAGGCTGCTGTGATGGCACTCCGGAGTTTCGAACCTGAAACCTCTAATCAGGTCTTAGATAGTCTTTTGATGGCAGTAGAAGATGAAAATAAGCGTGTTCGACTAGCTGCAGCAAGAACGATTTGCGACTGGGGGGGTGAATTTGAGCTTACACGTCTTGAAGTTCGGCTCAATAATGAACCAAGTGAACGCGTTCGGCAAGCAATCATTGATACTTTGCTTTATCACAACCACCGACCTCAAAGGTCCCTCTCAGTAGAGGCCAAGAGATCCTGGGTTTGGAAAAAAGAACTAAATCGAATTCCTGCGAGCAATGAATTGAGCACGACAGAGACAGATTGATGATAATACAGATAATGATGGAAAGCAACCCTATTATCTTGATTACGAGTTCCTCCGTTGATTTTGTGCCCCTCGTACAACTTTTTTTCGAGGAAGCACTTGCTGGGATGATTCAGATGTTCGGCTGGTTTGCGATCTTACTTTATATATTAATCAATGTGCTGTACCTCACCATTCATACGGTCGCACTCCCAAAATTACAGACGGAGTTCCGTCTTGCTGAATGGGATCCACCGTACGAGACGTTGAATTCTCCATTTTTGCCGGGAGTTGCAGTTATTATTCCCGCATATAATGAAGAGCAAGTCATCGTTGACTCCGTTCGATCGTCGATCAACCTTGAGTACCAAGACAATGAGACGATCGTAATTAACGATGGGTCCGACGATGCCACGCTTGATGTATTGATTGAAACCTTTGATTTACGATCTGTCGCTGCTCCGTGTCCAATCGACTTCCCTACTGAACCAGTGAAACAGGTGTACCGATCGTCAGCGCATCCAAGTCTCTACGTTATCGACAAAGAAAATGGTGGTCGTAGTGATGCAGTCAACGCCGGAGTTTGGTTTACTGAGCAGGAACTCTTCTGTACTATCGACGCAGATACAATTCTTGACCGTTCCGGACTCAATGAGGTAGTCAAGCCCTTTATTCGTGAGAAGAAATCGGTTATCGCAGCCGGCGGAACGGTTCGTGTGGCGAATGGTAATCGAGTTGAAGATGGCGACATATCTACCCCAGAATTTCCCAATAAATATCTACCAGGAATTCAAGTACTTGAGTATCTCCGGGCCTTTTACTCGGGTCGAGCGGGCCTCGATTCGCTAGGATTGTTGATTATTCTCTCCGGTGCATTTGGAGTTTTTCGGACCGATATAGTTCAAGATATAGGTGGGTATCGAACGGACACACTTACAGAGGACCTAGATTTAGTTATCCGTTTGCATAAACATATGATTGATGCAGGTGAAGAGTACACAATTTCTTTCGTTCCTGCTCCAGTTGCTTGGACAGAGGTTCCAGAACGGTGGTCGGTGCTTATGGCTCAGCGACGTCGCTGGTACAACGGGCTAATCGAGAACTTGATTACTCACCGCCAGATGTTATTCAATCCACGATACGGTCGAATCGGGATGTTCGCACTCCCGTATTTCCTTATCGCGGAAGTCATCGGCCCACTGGTAGAGTCGGTAGGCTATCTCGTGTTACCAATTGCTGTCGTTCTTGGCTTGTTCAAACCTGCCCCGTTCGTCCTATTCTTTTTGGTTACCAGCGGGTTCGGGATATTCCTGTCTTGGTACGCGACCTACGCAGAAGTGTGGACGTTCCGAAGATATCGAAAAGTCACCCAAATAGCTCAGCTGATGGCTCTTGGCGTTCTCGAGAATATTGGTTATCGACAAATACGCACCTTGATAAAGTTCACAGGAATTCCGAAGTTCATCCGCGGTAACACTGAGTGGGGAGAGATGACCCGTAAAGGGTTCGACGATTGATCTATCCGCTTCCTTGTTCCCAGTACTAGTCCATTAATCGATGGGAGCCATCCTTGTTCGCGAAGATAGATTGTCGATAGATTCGCAATCCCACTTACCGGCTGATTCGACACAGTTTTTTTAACCATACTGATTCAGTAGTACTAGCACACCGATATTTCACTGTGTATGACTTCACGCGAAAGTACTACTGGCTTAAGCGCACCAAAGAGGTGCTCGGCTACGAGCCCGTGGACAACTCCGCGGAGTTCACGTTCGAAAGGGAGCCGAAGGACGACACCGAGTAGCTACGCGTCCTCGACGGCCGCGATCACGGCCTCGTAGTCGGGTTCGTTCGTCGGATCGTCGGCGACCCAGGAGTACGTCACCGTCCCCCCGTCGTCGAGCACGAACACCGCGCGGTTCGCGATGTCGAACAGGCCGAGATCGGGGATGTCCATCTCCAGCCCGTACGCCCGGATCGCCTCGCCGGCCATGTCGCTCACGAGGTCGAACTCGATGCCGTGCTCCTCCCGGAACGCCCCCTGAGAGAACGGCGAGTCGGCGCTAACCCCGAACACCGTCGCCCCGGCGGCCTCGAACTCGCCGAGGCGTTCCTGCAGCGCGACCATCTCGTTGGTGCAGGGCGGCGTGAACGCGCCGGGGAAAAAGGCGAGCACGACCGGCCCGTCGCCGAGGTGGTCGTCGAGGTCGAAATCCTCGTGGTCGCTCGTGCCGTTCGTCGCTGAGAACACTGGTGCGGAGTCGCCGGGAGAAACCATACCGAACAGTACGGCCCGCCGGCAGTTAAACGCGGGCACGAACATGAGCGGGAACGAACATCTATGTCCGCGGGGGGCTACTCCCAGCCGTGTCCAGACTCGAACGCGTCCGGATCTACCCCGTGAAGGGGCTCGACGCCACGGAACTCGAATCCTGCGAGGTTCTCGACGGTGGCACGCTCGCGGGCGACCGGGAGTTCGCGCTGTTCGACGCTGCTGTCGCATCCGAGAGCGACGACGTCGACGGCAACCCCCACGACAACGGCGTGTTCAACGCCAAGCACAGCGACCGGTTCCACGAGCTCGACACCGCGTACGACCCCAGAACGACGACGCTGACCGTCGAGACCGCCGACGGCGAGCGTCGCGAGTTCGACCTCGACGACGAGCGCGCGGCGGCCGGGGCGTGGTTCTCCGAGTTCTTCGACGCCGATCTCACCCTCCGGCGCGACGCGTCGCGGGGGTTCGTCGACCGTCGGGAGATGGGGCCGTCGGTGATCAGCACCGCGACGCTTTCGGCCGTCGCCTCGTGGTTCGACGACCTGCGCGTCGAGGGCGCGCGCCGGCGCCTGCGTGCGAACCTCGAAGTCTCCGGCGTGCCGGCGTTCTGGGAGGACCGCTTCGTCGGCGACGACGCCCCGGCGTTCGAGGTCGGCGGCGTCCGGATCGAGGGGGTGACCCCCTGTGCCCGCTGTGTCGTGCCCGAACGCGACCCCGAGACGGGCGAGCCGACGCCGGCGTTCCGGCAGCGGTTCCTCGAGAAGCGCGAGAAGACGTTCCCGGAGTGGGCCGACGAGGCGGCGTTCGACCACTTCTACACGCTGATGCTGATCGGGCAAGTGCCCGAAAGAGATCGCGGAGCGACGCTCCGCGTCGGCGACGCCGTGGAAGTCGTCGACTAGAACAGCCCCGAGACGTCGTCCTCCTTCCGGCGCTCTCGCTGGACCATCGACGAGAGCCGTTCGAAGACGATGGATCGCTGACTCGCGTCGGCGTCCGCGTAGTCCCGAACGAACGTCGCGTAGCGCGTGCTCTCCGGCTGATCGCTCTCGCGGGCGTACCGGACGGCGTCGACCACGACCTCGGGATCGTCGCCGATACCGGTCGCGACGGCGACGGCGACCAGCGCGGCCGCCGAGAGGGGTAGCTCCCCGGGCGTGGGCTGCTCCCCGCCGATAGAGAGAAGCGGCGGCGGCGACCGCTCGGCGAGCGCTGGATCGGCGCGGAACGCTGCCAGCCAGCGCTCGACCGGCGTGAGATCGACGCCAGTGGGGTCGTCGCGTGGGTCGGCGGCGGCGAGTTCTGAGTCGGCCTCTTCGGCCGCAGCGAGGGCGACGGTCCACCCCCCGCGGCGCGCGTCGAGGACGGCCGTCGCGAACGCCGCGAGCCCCGTCCGGAGCGAATCGTCGGGGCCGGTCTCGGGAGCCATCGGGGTCTCGCCCGCCCAGATGGCCCGGGCGATGTCGTACTCGCCGACGTTGTGGGCGGCGACGCCGGCACGCAGCGCGTCGGCCGCCGTCGCCGGCGTCTCGTCAGTCACTGTTCTGCCTCCGCCAGCGCCTCGTCGTCGATGTACACGACGACCTCACGGCCCATCGTCCGGAGGTGGTGCTGACGGCGCTCGTACCCGTCGCCGAGCGCGGCGTCGACCGTGTCGTCGTGGTCGACGTGGGCGATCACGACCGCGGGCTGGCTCGCCTCGATCTGTGACTCGAGTTCGGTCTCGTTGTACGCACACTGCTGGGTCACGTCGTCGGCGGCGATGTACCAGTGGAGCGGGAGTGCGTGCCCGAGGTTGAGACACTCCGGGGCCATCCCGCCGCCAGTGCCGGGTTCGACGACCAGCTCCTCGCCGTAGACCAGGAGGTCGGTCCCATCGTGTGTAGGCGCGATCGCGCCGATGTCGTCGAACGTCTCTCGGAACTCCTGTTGGGGCTGGGCGTACTGGACGAGCTCGTTGTCGTCGGCGGTGGGGTTGACGTACGACGCCGAGGCGGCCGGGACGAGCATCGCCCCGGTGACGAGCAGCAGCAGCGCCACGGTCAGCACGGTGCCGACGCGGTCCTCCGCGGCGAGTGACTGCCAGCCCCAGCGGACCACCAGCCCCAGCGCGACGGCGGCCGGGATCACCAGCGGGACGATCGCGTTCACCATGATCCAGCCGGCGCGGATGTCCGTCGCCAGCGGGTAGCCGAGGATGCTGACGAACCCCCAGTAGCCCGCGAACATCACCAGCGAGCGCGGGCGGTCGCCGGCGTAGCGCGCGACGACGAACCCCAGCGCCGCGAACGGCACGACGACTAGCGCGTAGTTCGCGAGCACCGAGGCCGTGTGTTCGAGGAAGCAGACGTAGCCGCCGATGATCGTCTCCTCGCCGCATTTCGGTTCGACGCTCCCGCCGAACCAGTACTCCAGTCCGGGGCGGATATCGCCCCACGTCGCGTCGAGGAGTGCGGGGAAGCGGAGGGGGTTGAACACGGCGTCCCAGAGGCCGACGCCCGAGCCGACGGTTCGTGGGGCGTAGAAGAACAGCGAGACGAGGAAGAACAGCCCGAGACTCCCCAACAGCGCGCCGCCCCACCGGATGGCGTGCCCGTCCGGACGGACGACGTCGACGAGCATCGTCAGCGAGACCAGCAGCACCAGCGCCGCCACGACGGCGGTCGCGGGCCAGCCCGACAGCGCGGCGTAGCCCATCACGAGCAGCGTGAGCGCCGTGAGGACCGTCCAGACGGCGGCATCGGTCGAGCGCTCCGGGTCACGCAGCGCGTCGGCGTAGGGCGCCACCCGGGCAGCGACGGCCTCGATCCCCGAGTCGTAGTGCCGGGGGTGCATCAGCGAGAAGTCGAGCAGGAGCGCGCCCGCGCCGACCCAGCACATCAGGTACACCAGCGCGTTCTCCTTGGCCGCGAAGCCGAGCGCGCCGAACGCGAAGGCGGGGTAGAGCAGCCGCGGCCGGGCGTCGTCCACCGCGCGGAGGCCGAAGCCGAACGCGACGAACATGAACGCCGCGACCAGCAGCGAACTGCGGTAGAACCGTGAGTAGTAGAGCACGATCGGGTTGAACGCGAGCAGGACGGCGACGATCACCGTCTCCGTGTCGCGCAGGCGCTGGCGGAACAGCAGGGCAGAGAGCGGGAGCAGCGCACCGACGACGGCGACGAACAGCCGCATCGAGAAGTCGGTGGGACCGAGGACGGCGAACACCCGCGCGTCGGCATACTGTGCGAGCGGGCCGTGGACGATGTACCGGTAGCTGATCTCGCCCGTCTCGAGGTAGTGCAGGGCCCAGTACGCCACGCGTCCCTCGTCGAAGTGGGCGACGCGCTGGCCGAGGAAGAGGAGACGGGCGACCAGCCCGGCGGCGACCACGACGAGCACGGCACGGACCGTATCGTCGGTCCGGCGGAGGGCGTCGGGGAGCGAGGAACGATCCATCGGTCAGCGAGTGTAACGGGTGAAACCTAAGTGTGTCCTTCCAGGCCCGAGCGTGCGGTACAGCCCCGGAGCGGCTCAGAGCAACTCGTCGGCGTCGATGCGGCCGTCCTGCTCGACCCCGCGAACGGTGACCTCCTCGCCGAGTTGGACGCTCTCGCTCGTCTCGACGCTGCGTGTCTCCTCGCCGTTGTCGACGACGACTGGGCTACCGGACTGGACGACGGTGCCGGTGAACTCGACCGCCTCGCCGTCACCGCTTCCGCTCTCCTCGTCGCGGAGCCCGTCGGCGCCGTCGCCGTCCTCGCCGAACGCGGAGAGACCACCCTGATCGGCCGACGGCGGGGTCTTCTCGTCACTACCCGCGTCGGCCCCCGCCACGTCGGCCTCGCCGTCGAGGATCGAGACGGTGGACTGCCAGCCGGCGGAGGCCTCGAGTTCGTCCTGCCAGCCGTCTTGGATCTCCACGTCGGTGAACGCGACCCGGTCTGCGAGCGTGATGTCACGATCCGCTTTCTCACCCCAGAGCGCGACCCGGATGTCGCCGCTGTCGTCACGGACGCGGACGTTCCGGACCTGCCCCTCGGAGCCGTCGTCGCGGTCGAACGTGCGCTTGTCGTCGGTCTCGATCACCGCGCCCGCGATGTCGACGGTGTCGTCCATCTCCACGTCGGCGATGTCCGTCGTCTCGGGAACGTACTCGACGTCCTCGTCGACCGCCTCGATGGTGCCCCGCGAGCCGACGTGCAGTTCGAGGTCGCCGTCGCGCTCGCGGACGTAGCCGTCGACGACCTCGACGACCTCGTCGGCGTCGAGTTCCTCGAGGAGGTCGGTGGCCTCGTCCCAGAGTGTCACCCGGATACGGCCCGTCTCGTCGCCGATCGCGACGTTTCCGACCCGGCCCTCGGTGCCGTCGTCGCGGTCGAACGTCCGGTACTGGTCGTCCACGTCGAGCAGTTTCCCGACGAGGGTCACGTCCGAGAGCCCCATCGAGAGCTCCTCGACGGTGTAGCTGTCGGTCAGCGACACGTCGATCTCCACGTCGGGGTCGATCTCGGCTTTGTCCGCCGAGACTTCGACGCCGTTGTACCCCTCCTTGGGGCGGCCAGCGATCCGGAGCACGTCGCCCTCCTCCAACTCCTCGAGCGCGGACTCGGCCATCTCGTCCCACAGCGAGAGCCGGATCCGGCCGGACTCGTCGGCGACCTCGGTGTTGACGACCTGCCCGTCGGGCTGGTCGCCGTCGCGCTCGAACGTCCGCTTTTCGCCGATCGAGACCAGCTTGGCGACGAACTTCACGTCGTCCATGCCGGGTTCGATGTCCGCGACGCTCTCGACCTCGCCGCCCTCGTCCTCGAGTTCGTGGGCGACCAGCATCGCCGCCGTCTCGTCGTCCGCGAGGCCACCCATCTCCTCGACTTTCTCCGCCACCATCTCCTCGAACTCCTCGACGGAGACGTCCGCGTCGAGTTCCTCGTGGACGTCGTCGATGGCACTCATTCGTAGCGGTGGGTAGCACAGCCGACGGTTAAGCGTTGCCGTTGGGGTGGGAACGCGGCGCTTGCGTGCGGTTTCGTCGTTCGGTTCGTGGCGTCCATACGTGGTGTGGCGCGCCCTCCTACAAGAGGGCCGGGGCAGCGTCGCGGGCCGGGGGACGAACCGCCGGCGACAACGCTTTTCGGTGCGCTGGCGCTTATCGAGGACATGAGCTACGAGACCACGACCGAGCGGGGGTTCCTGCTGTCGGCCCGCGAGTGGGGCGTCGTCGGCGGCGCGACGGGGCTGATGCTCCTCAACGTGCTGGTGATGTACGTCGCGGCGGCGACGCCGATCGCGGCGGTGAACCGGATCGTGTTCTCGGTCCCGATCGTCGGCGCGCTAATCTACGGCGCGCTGATCACGGGCGGGCAACTGGTCGCCGAGCGGGGCTTCGAGAACGACTCGATGGGGCTGGCGATGGCCGGCGTGGTCGTGCTCGAACTGGCGTTCGGCGCGTTCGGCGGTGGTGTGCTCTCGTTCCTCTCGGAGGGCGTCCGGATCACCGCGCTGGCGATCACCGGCGCCATCGTCGTCGCGATGACGGCGCTGATCGGGAGCTACGTCTACCTGCGCTCGGGCACGCAGTTCGACCACTACGGCCGCTGGGCGACGTACGCGTTCCTCGCCGGGCTGGGGGCGATCCTGCTCGGGACGTTCGTCCCGGCCGTGGGCGTCGCCGCATTCGCGCTGATCTTCGCGGGGTTCCTGCTGCGGCTCGGCTACGAGATGTGGCAGGTCCGGGAGAGCCGCGGGCGGCCGGCGATGCAGTCCGTGGGGCTGTACGTCGCGGTGGCCGGGGTGTTCGTCCACGTGCTCCAGCTCGTGGTGCGGTCGCTGGCCGAGCGGTAGGTCGTGGTACCACGACCCTCGGAAGGGTTATCCCGGAACGGACTGTACATTTGTTTGTAATGGCAAACGGTTCAGTTGATTTCTTCAACGACACGGGCGGCTACGGTTTCATTTCCACTGAGGACGCGGACGACGACGTTTTCTTCCACATGGAAGACATCGGCGGCGCCGACCTCGAAGAAGGGCAGGACGTGGAGTTCGACATCGAGCAGGCCGACAAGGGCCCGCGCGCGACGAACCTCGTCCGCAACTAATCTGTCTTCGGTCGCGTAACCGCGACTGGGTACAGCGCTTTTGACGTGTGATCGACTATCGACGAGCGACGCCGTGGCGTCGACGCAGGAACGCGGACTCGTCGCTAACGCTCGTCGTTGCGTCGGCAGAAGTGGGACCGCCGAGAACCGGCCCTCCCGGTTCTCGTGCTCTCACATCGAAGATGATGGGACCGCCCGGATTCGAACCGGGGTCACGGGCACCCAAGGCCCGAAGTATACCAGGCTAACCCACGGTCCCGTACCCCTACATCGACGACTCTCGCGGTAAAGCGTTTCGGGGTCAGACCGCGATCGGGATACCGAACATCGTCGCGATCCCGAGCGTCGTCACGCCCATCAGCAGCAGTTGGAGCGGCCCACCGACCCGGACGTAGTCCGTGAAGCGGTAGCCGCCGGGGCCGTAGACGAACAGGTTCGTCTGGTAGCCCACCGGCGTCATGAACGCCGTACTCGCCGCGAACATCACCGCGAACAGGAACGCAGTCGCGCTGGCGTCGACGGCCTGTGCGGTCTCGACAGCGACCGGGATCATCAGCACGACGCTAGCGTTGTTGCTGATCACGTTGGTCAGCAGCGCGGTGAGCAGATAGAACACCGCGAGCACGCCGATCACGGGGAGCATGGCCGAGGAAGCGACGACCCCTTCCGCGAGCAGCGAGGCAGCGCCGGTGCGTTCGAGCGCGATCCCCAGCGGGATCACGCCGGCGAGCAGGAGGATCACGTCCCACTGCACCGCCTCGTAGATCTCCCCGGGGTCGAGACAGCGCGTGACGACCATCGCGAGCGAGCCCGCCAGCGCCGCGACGACGATCGGGAGGACCCCCAGCCCCGCGAGCGCGACGACGCCGGCGACGATGCCGATCGCGAGCCCGGTCTTCTCCTGGCGATAGTCGTGCTGTTCGACCTCGCCGATCAGGATGAACTCCCGGCCGCCGTCAATCCGTTCGATCGTCTCCGTCGGCGCCTGCACCAGCAGCGTGTCCCCGACCTTCAGCGGCACCTCGTCCATCCGTCGGCGAACGACCTCGCGCCCCCGCCGGAGCGCGAGCACGGTCGCGTTGTAGCGCTGCCGGAACCCGATCGAGGTCAGCGACTCGCCCACCAGCGGCGAGCCCGGGGCGACGACGACCTCGACGAGGTTCTGGCCCGCCTCGGCCTGTTCGAGTTCGGCCTCGTCGACGGGCACGTCCACGAGATCCAGCCCCTCGAGATCGAGCAGGGAGAGCAGCGTGTCGCGGTCGGTCCGGAGCGTGAACGTGTCGCCGGCCCGGATCTGTTTGGGGCCGAGTGGTTCGAGGAACACCTCCTCGCCGCGGATGAGCTGGAGCAGGTCCACATCGAGATCGCCCTCCGCCAGCGCGTTCCGGACTTTCCGGCCGACGAGCGGCGAGTCCTCCCGGACGGTCACCTCCGTGAGGTAGTCGCCGACGCCGAACTCCTCGGTCAGGTCGTCGGTGGGCTCGATCCGGGCGGGCGTGAGCCAGCGGCCGACGGTCAGCAGGTAGGCGATCCCGACCAGCATCACCACGACCCCCAGCCCCGTGAACTCGAACATCCCGAGTTCGTGGAGGTCGGTGTTGGCGTACTCCGGCGCCGCGGCCAGCCGCGCGGCCACGTCGCTCGCGAGCACGTTGGTCGAGGTGCCGATCAGCGTGAGCGTCCCGCCGAACATCGAGGCGTACGACAGCGGGAGCAGGAGCTTCGAGGGGGAGGTGTTGCCGCGGTTGGCCACGTCGGTCACCATTGGGAGCAGGATCGCGACCGCGGCGGTGTTGTTGATGAACCCCGAGACCGGTGAGACGATGCCGACGATCGCGCCGAGCTGTTTCGTCTCGCTGTCGCCGGTAATCCGGCCGATGTACTCGCCGAGCGTCTGGACGATCCCGGTCCGGCGGACGCCCTCGCTGAGGATGAACATCGCGAGCACGGTGATCGTCGCGGGGCTGGCGAAGCCGGAGAGCCCCTGCTCGGGCGTGATCATCGTCACCTGCCCCGCGAGGACGCCGGCATCGGCGAGTACCCCGCTGACGGGCTCGACGAGCATCAGCGTCACCATGATCCCCAGCGCGGTGATGTCGACGGGGACCGGCTCCGTCGCGAACAGCACCAGCGCCGCCAGCACGATCAGGGTGACGACGACGACTCCGGGCGTGATCGCTGCCACGGGGATGTGGTTACCACCGGCCGGCAAAAGGGTGCGGGTTCCCGGCAGTCACTCCCGCTCGGCGAACGCGGCGCCGAGGGTGGCACCCAACGCGGGGCCGACTCCCATCCCGATCGCAAGGTTGTCCAGCGACAAGCCGATCGCCGAGCCGAGCGCCACCCCGACGCCGATCCCCAGCGCCATCGCTTCGTCGTCCATCTCGTCCGCATCCGGCTCCTCGGGTGCCGGCTCGTCGGCCGGGTCGTCACTCGTCATGCGGGAGCGCGCGACGCGCGGGGAGAACTCGGTTTCGCTACAGCTCCTGCTCGGCGAGTTCGAGGGTCGCCACCTGCTCGTAGGCGCTCTTCCCCTCGCGGATCCCTTCGAGGATCAGGAACGCGTCGTCCGGCGAGAGGAAGTGACTCGTGACCGCCCGACCCAGCGGCGTGGCTTCGAAGCCGTCGATGAACTCCCACTCGAGCAGCTTCCCGACCGCGTGTTTGGTGGGCACGTCGCCGATCATGCGGTCGTTGAGTCGCTTCGCGAGCTTACCGGCGACGGCAATGTTCGCCAGCGTCTCCTCGGCGGCAGCAGTCTCGTCGTACATCGTCGAGACGTCTTCCATCTCGCCTTTGAGGAGCTTGAACGCGATCTCGTCCTCGGTGGCCTCCATCGAGGCGTGGTAGGAGCAGTCGGGCTCCACGAGCAGGTACACCGTCCCCTGATCGTGGTAGTCCGGGCGGCCAGCACGGCCGAGCATCTGGGAGAACTCCTGGACGGAGAGCCACTCGATCCCCATCGCGAGCGAGTCGAACACCACCTGCGAGGCGGGGAAGTCGACGCCCGCCGCGAGCGCCGCGGTGGTGACGACCGCCGCGAGGTCCTGATCGCCGAACTGGCGCTCGACCTGCTTGCGCCGGCCGTAGTCAAGGCCGGCGTGGTACGGCGCGGAGTCGTACTCCAACTTCCGGGAGATCTCGTGACAGCGCCGCCGGGAGTTGGTGAAGATGATCGTCTGCCCGCGGTACCCTTTGGAGGACTTGCTGTCGAACTCCCGCCTGACGAGACGGTCTTCGATCCGCAGTTTCTCCCGGCCGTCGGCGAACGTGACGTGGCGCTCGATTGGGACAGGACGCTCCTCGAACTCGATCAGCGTCGCACGCAGTTGCTCGGCCAGCCACTCGGGGTTGCCGACGGTCGCGGAGAGGTAGACGTACTGCGCGCCGTCGTAGCCCGAGCGGTCCTTCGCACGCTGCTCGCAGTAGTGCTTGAGCCGGGAGATCATCCCGTCGAGGCGGTGGCCCCGCTCGCCCTCCTTCAGGCTGTGGACCTCGTCGATGACGACGGTGCCGATGTCGCCCATCTCCTTGCCGGTCCGGAGGCCGTGGTCGATCCCCTCGTAGGTACCGACGATCACGTCGGCGTTGGGGTCGAACTGCGCGCCGGAGTCGGTCACGCGTGAGCCGCCGACACGGAGTGTCACGTCGAGGATGTCGCCGTAGCGCTCCTCGAAGTCCTCGTGTTTCTGGTTCGCGAGCGCGACCAGCGGGACGAGAAAGAGCAGCTTCCCGTCGCCTTTCAGTGCGCGGTCGACGCCCGCGAGCTCGCCGACGAGGGTCTTTCCCGTTGCCGTCGCGGAGACGACGAGCTGGTCCCGGCCCTCGAACAGCCCGTTCTCGACGGCGAGGCTCTGAACCGGGAGGAGGCTGTCGAACCGCCCCTCGATCATCGACTGCAGTTTCGGGTGGAGGTCGAGATCGCTGGTCGGGAACGGATCGACCTCGTCGGTGGTCGCGGAGATCGTGTCGAACTTCGTGAGGTCGGGGTCGAGATTTCCCTGCAGGAGGTCGGTGATGCGGTCGAGGTCGCCGACCTCCAGCAGAAGCTCCTCCAGGCGCTCCTGTGCGGCGCCGGTGAACTGCCCCTTGTAGGCGAGTTCGCGTTCGAGCTCCTCGACGGCGCAGTCCTGACAGATGTAGTCCCGGTCCGCCGAGATCGCGGTCTCCTCGGTGATCGGCGAGTAGCGGCCGGCGTTGGCGCAGTACCGACAGGTGCGTACGACCAACGCCTCCTGCTGGTAGCCGTCGAGCATCGCCTGCAAGCGTTCGCGGCCCTCGGGGGAGGTCTGCTCGGAGATGCGGATGCGCTCGGCGCGGCGGGCGAGTTCGACGAACTCCTCGGGGCGCATCGGCTCGCCGCCGTCGTCATCGGACTGCAGGAACCGACGGGGGCGGGGGCCGGCGTCGGTCTCCTTGAGTTCGAGCGTGCCGCGGAACACCCGTGAGCTGTCACGGAGGACGACGACGCGGTAGTCGTCGCCGGACTCGTGGAGGAACAGGGTGTCGACGCGGGCGACCTGCTGAGACACGAGTGGGGGTACGCGAAACGGGTACTTCAGCCATGCGGTCGGCGGGAAGCCGTGCCGCGGGAATCCGGCGCATGCGGGTGCAACACAGCCTCACGGAGGGTTTACCACCCCAGAACGGCTAAGGTTCGGTAATGACCCCCTCCGCACGCACGAAGGCGACGCTGTTCTGCTCCGTCTGCGGGCACGAGAGCCCGCCGGACGGCGATTGGGACGAATCGGCGACGACAACCGAGCTCGGCGAGCGGATCGCGCTCTCCTGTCCGGACTGCGCGACGACGATCACGCGCCGGCCCGTCAGCAAGCGGAGCGTCGACGCCGTGGTGGCGAGCGACTGACCGGCACGCTGTCAGCCGGGCAGGTCGAGCGACTAATCGGCGACTGTCGGCCGGGTAAGGTCGCTGAGAACCGACTATTCTTCTTCGACCAGTTCGATCGTGTCGTCGCCGTTCGGCACCGCACAGAGGAACGCGCCGGGGCGGTCGCTGTCGTTCCGGTACCAGTGGACCGCGCCGGCGGGAATGAGCAGCGAGTCGCCGGCGGAGACCGTGTACTCCTCGTCGCCTATGCCAACCACGTACTCGCCCGCAAGCACGTACTGCTCGTGTTCGACCGCGTTCGTGTGCTCGGGCACCTCGGCGCCGACGTCGAGTTCGAACCGCCGGACCGCGAAGTTCGGCGCGCCGTCGCTCTCGTCGAGCAGGACCCCTTTCTGCAGTCCCTCGGCGGCATCGACTGGTTCGTACTCGATCTCCTCGCTGCGTTTCACGACGTGATCGACCATACCGGCCGTTCGGCGTCTGGGCGCTAAACCGTGACGGCACGGGCCGCGGCGACCGCCTTTTTCACTCCGTCGGCCAAACCGATCCGTATGCGAGGAATCCGTCTCGGGAGCATCTTCGGTATCCCGATCAAGCTGGACGCGACGTTCCTGCTGATACTGCCGGTGTTCGCCTACCTGATCGGGAGCGACGTGACGACGCTGGCCGAGGAGGTGTTCAACCCCACGTTCGGCGCCGGAATCCAAGCCGGCGTGTTGACGCAGGGGTACACGCCCTTCGTGCTCGGCGCCGCGGCGGCGATCGGCCTGTTCACGTGCGTGCTGCTCCACGAGCTGGGCCACTCGGCGGTCGCGATGTACTACGGCTACGAGATCGACTCGATCACGCTCTGGCTGCTGGGCGGCGTCGCCCAGTTCGCCGAGATGCCCGAGGACTGGAAGATCGAACTGCAGGTCGCCGTCGCGGGACCGATCGTGAGCGTCGCCCTCGGCGTGGTGGGGTACGCCGGCTTCTCGCTCGTCGCCGGCGGCGGGCAGCCGATCGCGACGTTCCTGCTGGGCTACCTGATGCTCGCGAACGTCATGCTCGCGGCGTTCAACATGCTGCCGGGGTTCCCGATGGACGGCGGGCGCGTGCTGCGTGCGCTGCTCGCCCGGACACGATCCCACGCCCGCGCGACCCAGATCGCCGCGGAGGTCGGGAAGGGGTTCGCGCTGCTACTGGGGCTGGTCGGGCTGTTCAGCGGCCCGAACCTGCTGCTGGTCGCGCTCGCCTTCTTCATCTACATCGGCGCGGCGGGCGAGGCCCAGCAGACCGTCCTCAAGGCGGCGTTCCAGGGCGTCAGCGTGGGCGACGTGATGACCGGTGGAGCGGACCTCCGGACGGTGTCGCCGGCCGACAGCGTCGCCGACCTCATGGGGCGAATGTTCCGCGAGCGCCACACCGGCTATCCGGTGGTCGAGAACGGCGAGCTCGTCGGGATGGTGACGCTCTCGGACGCCCAGTCGGTCGACGAGGTCGAACGTGATGCGATGCGCGTCGACGACGTGATGTCGACGGACGTGTACACCGCGACGCCCGGGACCGACGCGATGGAGGCGTTCCAGACGATGCAGGAGCACGGCGTCGGGCGCCTGCCCGTCGTCGACGCCGACGGCAAGCTCTGCGGGATCATCTCCCGGACGGACCTGATGACCGCGTTCGACATCATCCAGCAGAGCGGCGCCAGCCCGGACGGGTCGATGGGGCCGAACCTCTCCCCGTTCGGGCGGTAGTCGGGGTTTTTTCGGCGGTTTTCGTGGTTGTCGGTTCTGTCGGTCGTGATCCTGGTTTCGGAGTCAACTGCTGGAACAGCAACGGCAGCTCGATCGTTGGCCACTTGCGACCGCCCCGCACAGCCCTCGATCCTCCCCAGCCGACTCGCGCTCGGTTCGCGCACGGAGGCGCGAACGCTTCGCGCCGACCACCACAGCGGTGCGGTGGCGGTGGACGCCTCGCCGGCGCCAATCTCGGCGCCGGCGGGGGGAGGGGTGGGGACTCGGCGCTGTGCCGTTGACGAGAATCTCCGATTCTCGTCTGCCAATCAGAAATCGAAGATTTCTGATGATGGGCCTCGTGCTCGGCACACTGCGGTCACAAGTGTTCAAGCATCGAGATGCTGTTGCTGTCGCGAAAGGTCGTCACTATCCACTTGATAGGAGCCAACGGGCGGGGGCGCGGGAATTGAACCACGGTCGTTCCGCTCACTCCGTTCGCTCCACTCCCT
The DNA here is from genome assembly GCF_001282785.1 of Halolamina sediminis. Lineage (NCBI taxonomy): Archaea > Methanobacteriati > Methanobacteriota > Halobacteria > Halobacteriales > Haloferacaceae > Halolamina > Halolamina sediminis. The sequence goes on along the minus strand of NZ_CVUA01000001.1, from coordinate 521,414 downwards.
GCTTCAATCCCCGTTGGCAGACTTTTCACTGCTCACTTCGTTCGCAGGAAAAGGTCCGGGCGCGGGAATTGAACCCGCGTCTCAGCCCCCACAAGGCTGAAGGATACCACTACCCCAGCCCGGACACACCGATTCCTACCACGGTTTCAGGGAAATACGTTACGACATTCCCGGCCCCGTGACACGCCGCCGCAGGGGAGCGAGAGGCTTTTGCCGCCGACTCGCGTAGCCGCCGGTAGTGGCGATCACCGACAAGATCTACGTGAAGAACCACCGGCAGATCGCCTCCCAACTCGAGCGCTCGATCCCCAAGGGCGCGTTCAAGGGGGCGACGCTGGACCTTCTCTTTACCGGTGACGGCATCGAGAAACTCGACGAAGCCACCCGCGAGAAGGTGCTCGACTTCGCGGAGGACTTCCTCGACTGCGACTGCGACAACAACCCCTACTGCGGCCACCCCGAGGAGAAGTTCATCCAGTACCTGCTCGAACTCCGCGCGCAGGGGCTCGGCCCCGACGCCATCGTCGACACGATGTCCGCGGAGTACATGCTGTACGCCTACTCCGGCGACGTGCTCTCCTTCCTCGACAGCTCGATCCGGCGGCTGGAGGCCGTCGAGTCACTGGCAGAAGTCGAAGGGGACCGAGAAGCGGCGCGCCGCGCCCGCGAAGCCAAACAGGAGCTCTCGGGCTGACTACCCGATCTGGTACGTGTTCTCGTCGCGGTCGAGCTCCTCCAGCTTGACGACGTCTTCGGCCTCGTCGGCCTGCTCGCGCAGGTAGTCGATGTAGCGCTTGTGCTCCTCCAGCTGCTCGCGCAGGTGGTCGGCCTCCAACTCGAGCCGCTCGTGCTCGCGGATGAAGCTCTTGGGCACCTCCACTGTCGGCGGGAAGCTCTCGTCGTCCTCGGCCTCCCGGTCGGCGGGGACGAGATCCACCTGCCCGTCGTGGGCGACGAGCGTGTCGACGTAGTCCCGGAACACCGCCGACAGCGAGAGTTCCCGCTCTTCTGCGATCTCCCGCAGCGTCTCGAACGCGTCCTCGTCGACGCGGAAGGAGATCGTCTTGCTCTTGGTCCCCATCTCGCCCGGCGGTTGTGAGCGGCCGAACTTAAGCGTTTGTGGGCGTTCGAGCCGACGATCGTGCGGGTCGCGCTCTCGAAAGGGTTATCCGGGCGCGGCGCGTTGCTTCGGTTGCAATGGCGACTGGAACGGTTGATTTCTTCAACGACACGGGCGGTTACGGTTTCATCGAGACTGAGGACGCAGACGAGGACGTCTTCTTCCACATGGAAGACGTGGGCGGCCCGGACCTCGAGGAAGGCCAGGAAGTTGAGTTTGACATCGAACAGGCCGACAAGGGCCCCCGCGCGACGAACCTGACCCGTCTGTAAGTCGGTTCTTCGCTGCGGACTTCTGCGTTTATCACACCGAGTAGCGGCGGCGCTACCGGATCGACGATCGACACCTCCAGTAGGGCGTCCCCTGCCGTTTTGTCTCCCCCCGACCAACCCCGCCCATGAGCAACGACACGCGGTTCGATCGACTGGACCGCCACGCCACCCCCGGCCCGCGGAACTCCCTCCGGCACTGGCCCGACGCCAAGTCCCCGCTGCGGGTGGCGCTGAACTACGTCGCCGTCTGGCTGATCCGGATCTCGCCCAGCCTCCGGCTCAAGAACTGGCTGCTCCGGCGGCTCGGCGCCGACGTGGGTGCGGGCGTCTCGTGGGGGCTGGAAGCCACGCCGGACGTGTTCTGGCCCGAGCGAATCACGCTGGGCGAGGACGCGATCGTCGGCTACGACGCGACGCTGCTCTGTCACGAGTTTCTCCAAGAGGAGTACCGGCTGGGTGACGTGGAAATCGGCGACCGAGCGATGATCGGCGCGGGCGCGGTCGTGCTTCCGGGCGTCGAGATCGGCGACGATGCACAGGTCGCGGCGAATTCGCTGGTGACCGAGGACGTGCCGGCGGGGGAGACCGTCGCGGGCGTGCCCGCTGAGCCACTCGACCGGGAGTAGGCTACTGGAGCCGGAGTAGGCTACTCGTCGTGGACGATCACGATCCCGCCCTCGAACACGCGGTCGTTCGGGACGATGTACTCCTCGCCGTCTGACTCGATGTGGGTGACGAACACGTCGATCTCCTGGACGACGCCGCGCTCGTCGCCGATCTTCACTGTGTCGCCGATTCCGTAGGGCTCGTTCAGGAACAGGTACAGCCCCGCGGCCGCGGAGGTGAGCATCTGCTTGCCCGCGACGACGGTGAACACCACCAGTGCGAGCGCGTACAGCGCCAACAGCACAACCAGCGCGAACGTCGCGATGCCGATCTGGTCCAGCGCGAGCACGAACGCGACGTAGAAGACGCTGTACTTCGCAGTGGTCGGGACGATCCCGATCTGGGGAAGTTTGACGCTCCGCAGCCGCTCGGAGAGCACGAGCCCGACCTTGTCGCCGACGATGACGCCGACGATCAGAATCAAGACGGCAACGAAGAAGCTGGGGAAGAATCCGGTCGCCTGGGACCAGAACTGCTCGGCGTAACTCCGCTCGGCGATGGAGATCGCGACGATGGCGCCGAGGATGACGATGAACCACCCCGAGAGCTGTGAGAGGATCGCGACGGTCGAGGTGCCGATCCCGCGAACGGTGCGCTCGAACGCCGTCCCCTCGATCGTCTCCGGCAGGCCGGCCCGTCGGAGCAGCCCCGCGTTGACTTTGACGACCAGCCACGCGAGGACCACTGCGAGGACGAACACCGCCAGTGCGAGCCAGACCCGTTTGGGGACTGCACCCAACGGGCCGCCGATCTCGAACCCGGGCTGGAGGGCCACCAGCGGCATCAGTAGTCCTCCGGGTCGATCTCGAGGATCAGCTCGCCGCCCTTGAACGCCCGCACCATCCCGTCGGATTCGGAGAGCACGATCGCGGTCGCGTTGGTCGCCCGGGTGACCGCCGCGCCGGCCATGTGGCGAGTGCCCAGCCCCTTCGGGATGTCGACGCCCTCCGCCCCCGGTTCGAGGTAGCGGTACGCGGAGACGATCTTCCCGGAGTCGCTGATCACGAACGCGCCGTCGAGCCGCGAGAACTCCTTGAGCATCACGTTCACGATCGGGTCGCCGACGTGGACGTGGGACTTCTCGAAGGGGTTGTAGCTCAGCGGCCGGGACTTGTTCATCACCTTCCCGGCGTCACCGATCACGAACAGCGCGCCGACGGGCTTGCCTTTCTGCCCTTTCTTCCCCAGTTCGATCACGACTTCGAACACGTCGCGGATGACCCCCGGATCCGCACGCGAGTTCGCGAACAGGTCGTACACGCCGGAGTGCATCGACTCGTCGGCGCGGACGCGCACGACGGAGTCGTGCTCGTCGAACACGCTGACCACACACGCCACCTCGTCGCCGTCGTCGACGACACCGCGGTCCATCGCGCCCTCGACGCCGAACTTGATCCGGTCGCGGACGTTCTCGAACTCCAGCGGGAGCTCGACGAACGTCTCGGCGTCGACGACGTTCTCCGGCGCGATCACCACCACCTCCCCGTCGAGATCCTCGAACCGTTCGTAGAACCCACTACTGGGTGAAAACACGAACAGGGCGTCCAGATCCGCCGTCAGGTCGTCGAGGAGATCGGCAGGGGTCGGCATTATCAAGAATAATCCCGCCCGTGGATGAAAGGGTTTGTGGGTCCGTCAGACGGCCGTCAGACGCGGCGGTCCGAAAGCCTCCAGCAAGCTTTAGACCGAACGCGCTGATGGGTCGCGTATGGACGAGAGACGGCTGATTATCGCCCTGTTCGGCGTGGTCGTCGCGGTCATGGTCGGCTTCCTCGGGTACCAGTTCATCGCCCCGCTGACGGTGTCAGTGTTCCTCTACTACTCGACGCGTCGGTACTTCAAGTTCCTCCGGCGGCTCCGACTCCCCGCGCGAGTGCGTGCGGTGACGGTTCTCGCCTCGCTCGCGGTGCCGCTGTTGCTGCTCGTGAGCTACGCGACGGTGCTGCTGGTGATCGAAGCGCGGTCGTTCGTCGAGCAGTACTCGCTGCTCGAAGTGGCGGCGACGGAAGTCGAGTGGCTCGGCGGGATCGACCGCATCCCCGAGTTCACCGTACAGGGCTTGTACGAGGCGTACCAGTCGGGCGACCTCTCGCCGTTCATCCAGTTCGCGAGCGACCACGCGGAGCTTTTGACCTCGCTGGTCTCGGGCTTTTTCCTCAACCTCTTCGTCGTCGTGATCGTTACCTACTACCTGCTGATCGACGGGCGACGCATCCGCGACTGGCTGCTCCGGTTCGACGACGACGCCATCATCCGGGAGTATCTGGAGGCGGCCGACGCGGAGCTGGAGTCGGTGCTGTTCGGCAACCTCCTGAACGTGATCGCCATCTCGCTGATCGCGATCGCGGCGTTCACCGCCTACAACGCAGTCGCCCCCGCCCCGGCGGAGGTCCCCTACCCCGCGCTGGCGGGCACGCTGACCGGGATCGCGAGCCTGATCCCGGTAGTGGGGATGAAGATCGTCTACCTCCCGCTAACGGTTATCGCCGCGCTCCCGATCGTGCTCGGCGGCGACCAGTCGCTGCTCGTCTACATCGTCGGCTTCCTCGCCGTCGCGGTCGTCGTCGTCGACACGATCCCGGACATCCTGCTGCGGCCGATCCTGAGCGGCGAGAACACCCACGTCGGCCTCCTGATGCTCGCGTACACGCTCGGCCCCGTAGTGCTGGGGTTCTACGGACTGTTCTTCGCGCCGATCGTGCTGGTGGTCGCCCTAACGTTCGCCCAGACCGCGCTGCCGCGGCTGCTCGGCGCCGACGAGGACGACGGGATCTCCTCGGACCAGATGCGGCTGCGTGACTTCACCGAGCAGCGGAGCTTCCGGGAGAGCGTCCGGGAGCGAGTTCGTGACGGGGTGACCGGGAACGATCGGCAGTGACGCCGTTCCTCGCAGGGTTCGGGATCCTCTTAGCGATTTTCACGACTCTCCCTACGGTCGAGTCGGAAAATGCGCGGGACCGGATTCGAACCACGGTCGGACGTGCTCGCTTCGCTGCGCGCGACCTCCCTGCTTCGAATCCTCCGACGCGCAGACATGCCTCTCACGTTCGTTCGAGGCAGTATGCGCGGGACCGGATTCGAACCGGCGGACCCCTACGGGATAGCGTCCTAAGCGCTACGCCTTTGGCCTGGCTCGGCAACCCGCGCGCACCTCCACGTACGACCCAATCGCTGTAAGAAACTGTCGTTCGTGCTTCCATCGTCGGCGGCGATGGGACCGGCGTCGAGGCGCCCCGCCTCAGTCCGAAAGCGCCGCTTCCAGCCGGTCGACGTACGCCTCGTTCCCGACGTGAACGGGCACGCGCTGGTGGAGCTCCGTCGGTTCGACCGACAGCAGCGACTGCTCGCCGTCCGAGGAGGCGCCGCCGGCCGCCTCGATGATCTTCGCGATCGGCGCACCCTCGAACTGGAGGCGGAGCTTCCCGTTCGGCGCGGACTCCAACGCAGGGTAGGCGAAGATACCCCCGTAGCTCAGCACCTGATTCACGTCGGCGACCATCGCGCCGCCGTAGCGGAGCTTGAGCTCGGTCTCGACCTCGCGGGCGAACTCGCGGAATGCGTCGGGCCAGTCCGGCACGCGGCCGCCGAAGCCGTAGACGACGGGATCGTCGGGCAGCGTCACGTCCTCCTCGACGGCACGGGCCTCCCCGCCGTCGATTACGGAGGTCGTCACCGTCCCCTCGCGAGCGACGGTCATCGTCGTGATCGGGCCGTAGAGCACGTACGCCGCGGCGACGAGCTCTTCCCCCGCGGCGGGGAGGGAGTCGTCGGCGATCCCGACGATCGTCCCCATCGCGTTGTTGGAAGCGAGGTTCGAGGAGCCGTCGAGCGGGTCGATCGCGACCGCCACGTCGCCCTCGCCGGGCTCACCGTCGCCAGTGTCGACGACCGCCTCCCGCTCCTCGCTGGCGAACTCGACGACGCCGTCGATCGCTCCCAGCGCCTCGAAGAACAGCTCGTCGGCGTGGACGTCCGCAGCCGTGACGCTCTCGCCGGAGGGGTTCTCGACGCCCGCCTCCGTGAGTCGGCGGCCCGGGAGCCCGCCGCGGACGTCCGGGGCGACCGCCGCGACCGTCTCCAGTACGTCGTCGACGGTGCTCATCCGTCCAGCGTCGCCTGCGCGCCGTGGCTCTCGACGGCGGCCAGCCCCTCCTCGACGGACGTCTCCTGGAAGATGATCTTCTCCAGCCCGTCGAGCAGCGCCTCGGGGTTCTCCCGCTGGAACACGTTCCGGCCGACCGCGAGCCCCTTCGCGCCGGCGTCCATCGCCTCCTTCACCGTCGAGAGGAACGCCTCGTCGGAGGCTTTCGAGCCGCCGGACATCACCACGTCCGTCGACGCCGCGGCGTCGCAGGCGTGGGCCATCGCCTCGGGGTCGCCGGGGTACTTGATCTTCGCCACGTCGGCGCCGAGTTCGAGGCCGAGTCGGGCGGCGTAGGAGATCGTGCCCGGCTTGGTGTCGTTCTTGACGCCCTGCCCGCGCGGGTAGGACCACATCACGACACCCATGTCGCGGTCGCGGGCTTCCTCCTGTGCCTCGGCGAACTCCTCGGCCATCTCGACCTCGTGGTTCGAGCCGCCGTAGAGGGTGAAGCCGATGGCGTCGGCGCCGAGCTCGTCGGCGTAATCGACGCTCCAGTTCACCGCGGAGTCGTGCTCGCCCATCCAGAGGTTCGAGGTGCCGTTGAGCTTCGCGAGCAGGTTGACCTCGTCCTCGTAGTCGGGGTAGTGGGCCTCGGCGACACCCTTGCCGACCGCGAGCGCGGTGACGGCGTCGTGGGTCGCCACGTCGAAGACGTGCTCGGGGTGCATCGACTCCGGCACCGCCTCGAAGTCTACGGGGCCGTGTTCGAGGCCGTGGTCGTACGCCAGAATCAGCAGTTTGCCGTCGCGCGAGATGGGGTCAGTTGCGCCGGGGATCATGTTCTGCGTTCGGGCGAGTCGACACAAAAAGCTATCCAAGCGCCGCCTCGCGACCGGCCCACACACCCTTCCGTCGGGGTCGATACTCGGCCGGCAGCTGCCGGATTCGGCGACCACAGGCGGACACCTAGCCCGCCGGTGGCGTCGTTGGACCGTCGATCGGAACACGCGGTTTACGACGCCACGACTCCGGAGAACCGACAAAATACCTAATAGCTCGCCGCCCGTACTGATACGCGGGAAAATGTCAAACAAGATGATTTTGGAGATCGTCGGCGACTTCGTCGAGGACTACGAAGTGATGGTGCCGTATCAGGCGCTCGAGATGGTGGGCCACGAGGTCCACGCTGCCTGCCCCGAGAAGGACGAGGGCGACGTGGTCAAGACCGCCATCCACGACTTCCGCGGCGACCAGACGTATCTGGAGACGCGCGGCCACGACTTCGGCGTCGACGTGACGCTCGAAGAGATCGACCCCGCAGACTACGACGCGCTGGTGGTCCCGGGCGGGCGCGCCCCCGAGTACCTGCGCACGTACGACTCCGTGATCGAGACGGTGCAGCACTTCTTCGCGGAGGACAAGCCCGTCGCGGCGCTGTGTCACGGCCCGCAGATCCTCGCCGCCGCGGGCGTGCTGGAGGGCCGGGAGGCAACGTCCTACCCCGCGGTCCGCGCCGAGGTCGAGGGCGCCGGCTGCGCGTGGGTCGACGGGACCGTCCGCGACGGCAACCTCGTCACCGGACAGGCGTGGCCCGACCACCCCGAGTGGCTGGCCGAGTTCCTCGACGTGCTCGGCACGGAGATCGACCACGCCGAGCCCGTGGCCGCCGACGACTGAGGCGGGCGGTCCCGGTGGAGCGAGACACGTGGTTGCGACAGTCAGCGACACATTTTCGACGAATTGCCAGACATGTCAGCGTTTCTTCGGTACATTTTTACACATCTGTCACTGTTTCCCGTAGAGAGCTGTCGTTAAGACGACATCACCCCCTACAATGAGTGATCAAGATTCGTGGCCGATGTACGGCCCGGACCCGGCCAACACTGGGTCCGTCGAGAGTGCTGGTCCGAAACGAGGAATCGAGGAAACGTGGCAGTTTTCCGGGGAGGAGGTCATCGCGACGTCTCCGACGCTGAAAGACGAAACCGTGTACGTCGGCGAAGTCGGCGAGTTTCGTGACGATCAGAGCCACGTGTACGCAGTCGACGCGACGGACGGAAGCGAGAAGTGGCGGTACGAATCGGCGGAGAACGGCGCTCCGTCACTGGCGGTCACCGACGAGTACACCATCGTCGCAGAGAGCCGAGAATCGTACGACAACGACGATTCCGGCTGTATCACCGCATTGGACCGCTCAACGGGAGCAATCCATTGGCAGTTCGAGGTGGATGACGTCGTCTACGCCGCTCCTACCGTCGTCGACGGAACCGTTTTCGTTGGGAGCCACGACAACAACCTCTACGCGATCGACTGTGAGACGGGGGAGGAAACGTGGCGTTTTCGAACGAACTCCGACGTCGCCACGACACCCGCCGTCTCCCAAGGGACGGTCTTCATCGGAAGCGGGCGAAAGGACGGCCACGTTTACGCCGTCGACGCCGAAACCGGTCGCGAACAGTGGCGGTTCAAAACCGGGGAGTACGACGACTTCAACTCCATGGACGAGGGCGGCGTGTTCAACGCGATCGCGGTGAGCGACGGCGTGGTGTACGCCGGCGCTCACGACGAGCGACTGTACGCGCTCGATGCGGAGTCAGGCGACGAGCGATGGAACTTCAAAGCCGAAGGCGGTATCGACTCCTCGCCAGCACTGGACGACGGGACCCTCTTCTTCTCGACGTGGGAAGACAATATCTACGCGGTCGACGCGATTGACGGCTCGGTTCGATGGAAGGTCGACGTTCCGACCTCCCAAGGTGCTCGCCCGGTCGTGGCGGACGAGACGCTCTACATCGGCGCCGGCATCCTGCGTGCTTTCGACCCCGAAACGGGGGAGGAGCTGTGGAACGACAAGTCGTTCCGCGGGGAGGCACGTCCAGCGATCGTCGACGGGACGATGTATATCGGATCCGGCCATTTGACCGCATTCGAGGATCCGTGAGACCATTGTGAGAACGGAACAGAGGGAGTAGCGAGTGCCCCGGTCAAGGGCTCCCGGTCCCTCGCTCTTTCCGCGACCCGCACCCCTTTATCCCACGGCCGAAACAGCGTCGAATATGGTCCATCTACCCGACGCCGTCGTCGGCGACGCACAGACGAGCCTGTTCGCGTGGAACCGGCTCGAAGAGCTCGTCGACGTGGGCAACCGCATGGCCGGGCAGACCGGCGAGGCAGCCGGCGCCGAGATCATCCGCGAGGCGTTCGAGACGGCCGGGCTCCAGAACCCCCACGTCGAGGAGTTCGAGATCCCCGGCTGGTGGCGCGGTGAGTCGTCGCTGACAGTCGAGTCGCCGAGCGAGCGCGTCCACGAGGGGAGTCACCAGGTCGTCGCGCTCCCGGGCACGCCCGCGGGCGAGGCGACGGCGCCGATCGTCGACGTCGGCGACGGCACCTACGAGGAGTTCGAGGCTAAGAGCGCCGAGCTCGATGGCGCGATCGCGATGGCCACGAGCGACACCCCCGAGTCGGCCGACCGCTGGCTCCACCGGATGGAGAAGTACGTCAACGCCGCAGATCACGGCGCGGTCGCGTTCGTGTTCCGGAACCACATCGAGGGCGCACTGCCGCCGACGGGCGAGGTCGGCTACAACAACCGCCCCGGCCCGATCCCCGCCGTCGGCGTCTCGAAGGAGGTCGGCGCGCGACTGGCGCGCTACGCCGCCGACGGCGACTGCGAGGTGACCGTCGACGTGGACTGCCGGAACGAGCCCGCGACCTCCCGGAACGTCGAGGCGTTCGTCGGCCCGGAGGGCCCCGACGAGGGGGGCAATGCGGACGAGGTGCTCGTGACCGCCCACGTCGACGCCCACGACATCGCCGACGGCGCCAACGACAACGGCGCCGGCTCGGTGCTCGTCGCCGAGGTCGGCCGACTGCTCTCGCAGGTCGCCGACGACCTCGACAGCCGCGTCCGGCTGGTTACGTTCGGCTCCGAGGAGATCGGCCTGCGCGGCGCGTACCACTGTGCGGAGACGACCGACCTCTCGAACGTGAAGTGCGTGATCAACCTCGACGGCGCCTGTAGCTCCCGGACCCTCCGCGTCGGCACGAACGGGTTCGACGAGCTCGGCGAGCTGTTCCGCTCGGTCGCCGCCGACTTCGATGCGCCGATCTCGACGGGGTCGACGATCTCTCCCCACGGCGACCAGTGGGCGTTCGTCCAGGAGGGCGTGCCAGCGACGATGACCGGTACCAGCTCCGACCAGTCCGGCCGCGGCTGGGGGCACACCCACGCCGACACGCTGGACAAGCTCGACTCCCGGGATCTGCGCGACGTGGCGACGCTGGTGACGGAGGCAGTGTACCGCGCGGCACAGGGGGAGTTCGAGGTCGAGTCCCGCAGCCGCGAGGAGACCCGCGACGCGATCGACGAGGGGTACGTACAGGAATTGAAGATGGGCGGGCGGTGGCCCTACTGAGCCACGGCGAGAGACCCCGTGTCGCAGCGACGGAACCCATGCCGTGGCTCTGTCGAACTGAAACCACGGCACGCGACCGCTCGCGGCCTCTGTGCCGCGAGCACGGAGCCTACCCCGTGGCTCTGTCGAACTGTAACCACGGCACGCGACCTGTCGCGCGTTCCGTCGCGCGAGCACGGAGCCTACGCCGTGGCTCTGTCGTACTGAACTGCGGCGAGTGACCGTTCGGGCTATACCGCGAGCAGGGATCTCGACGCCGCAGGGAGTTCGAGACGCGCCGATCCAGTCCCGCCGATCGGGAACTGGCCGGTAGTTTTTCGCTCCACGAATCCGACCAAGTATTCGTGCCCAAGACCGTACTCGTCCCCGTCGACGGATCGCCACAGTCCGAGGTCGCGCTCGACCACGCACTCGAACAGTTCCCCGACGACGAGATCGTCGCGCTGACCGCGGTCGACCCCATCGCGGCCGGCTACAGCGCCGCGCCGGGGGCCGAAGGAGGCTACCCCGGTGAGTGGATCGAACAGGCGAACGAGCGTGCGGACGACATCCTCAACGACGCCGTCGAACACGCCGCCGAGCAGGGCCACGAAATCGACACCGTCCGCGTCACCGACCGGCCGGCCCGGGCGATCGTCGACTACGCCGACGAGGAGGACGTCGACCACATCGTGCTCGGCAGCCACGGCCGGACGGGCGTCACGCGCGTGCTGCTGGGCAGCGTCGCCGAAACCGTCGTCCGGCGTAGCCCGTGTCCGGTGACGGTGGTTCGGTAGCTGAACGGATACCTCGGTTTCCGGCACCGAGAGCCGACAGGCCCCGGCAGAGCCCGCCCGGTCCTATCCCTTTTTGCGTCGGCTGCTCCAACTGCCAGCCATGTCTGAACCGGACTTAGACCGCTTCACTTCGCGCCGGTCGACCGTCTACGGCGCGGAGGGCGTCGTCGCGACCAGCCAACCCCTCGCCTCACAGGCGGGGATCTCCGTCCTGCGCGACGGCGGCAACGCGTTCGACGCCGCGGTCGCGACCGCGGCCGCGCTGAACGTCGTCGAGCCCACCTCTACGGGGCTGGGCGGCGACGTGTTCGCACTGTACAAAACCGCCGACGGCGACGTGGGCGCGATGCGCTCCTGTGGTGGCGCGCCCGCCGACGCGACGCTCGAGAACGTCCGCGAGGCCGTCGCCGCGGAGTCCGACGAGGAGATCGAGCCCGAGGAGGCCGAGATGCCGATGACCGGCGCACAGGCCGTGACCGTCCCGGGTACCGCGCGGGGCTGGGAGCTCACCGCCGAGGAGTTCGGCAACAAGGGGCTGGCCGAACTGCTCCAGCCGGCGATCCGCTACGCGACCGAGGGGTACCCCGTCTCCGAGGTCATCGCGTCCCAGTGGCAGCACGGCGAGGAGCTGTTCACCGACGAGCACGCCCGCGAGGCGTACCTGTTCGATGGCGAGGCGCCGAGCACGGGGCAGGAGGTCACGCTCCCCCGACTCGGTGAGTCCCTCCAGACCATCGCCGAGGAGGGCGCCGACGCGTTCTACGAGGGCGAGATCGCCGAGAAGATCGCCGAGGAGGTGCAGTCGAAGGGCGGGTTCATGACGACCGAGGACCTCGCCGACTTCGAGCCCGAGCTCCTCGACCCGGTGTCGACGACGTACAACGGCGCCGAGGTGTACGAGCTCCCGCCGAACAACCAGGGACTGATCGCGCTGGAGGCACTCAACGTCGCCGAGGAGATCGGCGCCGGCGAGCACGACCTCGACAGCCCCGAGCGCGTCCACTACTTCGCGGAGGCGATGAAGGTCGCGTTCGCGGACGGCCACCACTACATCACCGATCCCGAGTACGAGGACCACCCGCCGCTGGGTTCGGAAGACTGGGCGAAAGAGCGCGCCGACCTCATCGGCGAGACCGCCAACCACGACGTGAGCTTCGGCGTCGAGGGGAGCAACGCCGAGGACGCCGACACCGTCCTCCTCTGTGTTGCAGACGGGGAGGGGAACGTCGTCTCCTTCATCAACTCCCGCTTCGCCGGCTTCGGCTCCGGACTGGTCGCGGGCGACACGGGGATCGCGCTCCAGAACCGCGGCGCGTCGTTCTCGCTCGACGAGGACCACCCCAACCACATCGAGCCCGGGAAGCGCCCGTTCCACACGCTGGTCCCCGCGATCGCGGACTTCGCGGCCGATGACGACGAGACGGAGGACTGGGCCGCCTTCGGCGTGATGGGCGGGTTCATGCAGCCACAGGGCCACCTGCAGGTGATCTCGAACATCGTCGACTACGACCTGCCGCTGCAGGCCGCACTGGACCTGCCGCGCTGGCGCTACCGGGAGGACGGCACGCTGGCCGTTGAGGAGCGACTGGGCGACGGCAACGAGCTGCTGACGAAGCTCACCCGGAAAGGCCACGACGTGCGGGTGCTCTACCCCGGCCTGTTCGGCGGCGCCCAGATCGTCCGGAACGAGGACGGCACGCTGTCGGGCGCGACCGAGCCCCGGAAGGACGGGAACGCACAGGGGTACTGAAGAACGTAACTGCTTCCCGCTCGGGGCGCGGGTCTCAGACCATGCGCCAGTTCCTCGTCGTCGGGCACGACGCCCCGACCGAGCCGTCGTTCTCGCTCGACGACATCGCCGGCGGCGCCGGCCGGCTGGACGTGCTGTGTCGCTGTGTCAACGCCGCGTTCTTCCTCTCACACGACCTCCGAGAGGACGTACAGGTCCACCTCGTGCTCGCCGACGAGTACACCGTCACCTTCGACGGCGCCGACCTCCGCCGGCTCAACCCCGACGAGCGCTCGACGGCGGCGTTGATCCGCGGCGCACTGGAGGAGAAGCGGGAGGCGATCGGCCACCAGCCGGTCGAGACGAGTCCGGGCGTCTCGCTCTACCGGATGGGCGTCGAGGCGACGTTCGAGCGCGTCGCTCGGGACGCGACGGTCGTCCAACTCCACGAGGACGGCGAGCCGCTCCCGGAAGTCGAACCGCCGGCGGACCCGCTGTTCGTGCTCTCCGATCACCACGACTTCGCCGAGTCGGAGGCGGAGCTGCTAGCGGAGAACGCGGACCAGCGAGTCCGGGTGGGCCCGGAGCTGCTCCACGCCGACCACACGATCACGGTCGCGCACAACTACCTCGACACCGCGGGGTACGAGCGGTACTAGCGGATCTTCCGCACGTCGCTCACGTCGAAGCCGCCCTCGTGGATCTCGGTCTCGAAGCGGACGATGTTCTCGGCCTCCAGTTGGGAGAGCACCCCCCGGAACTGCCGGACGACCATCGTCCGGGCGCGCTGGGAGCCGCCGGACTCCCACGAGAACTCGAACGTCCCCTCGGAGGCGTCCATCAACTGCCCGAACTCCGTGCGGGTGATCGCGTCGCGGTTGACGATCATGATGATCAGGCCGTCCCAGGTGTGGGAGGCCTTGGTGAGCCCGCGGAGCAGCGTCGTGATGTCGTTCCACTCCACGTCCTCGCCCATCGCGCCGACGAGGTCGGAGATCGAGTCGAGCACGACGAGGTTGCCCGTGGCGTTCTCGTTGAGGTAGTCCCCGAGCGCGCCGAGCACGTCCTCGGTCCCCTCGGATTTCCCGAGGTCCTCGATCGTCTGGGCCTCGCCCATGTACCACTCCCGCGGAATCGGCGAAAGCTGGAAGTACTCCGGGGAGAGGTCGCGGAACTGCATGTGTTCGGTCGCCGCCTCGACGATGTCGTCGTCCATCGAGTGCTGCATCTCGCGGGCGATCTCGTCGGCGTCGGCGGTGAAGGAGACGTAGTGGACCTCCGGCGGGACGACCGACCGATCGGGCAGATCGCCGTAGTAGAGGTCGAACAGCTCCGGGTCGGCGTCGTACAGCGCGTTCATCGCCGCCGCGGTGTGGGCGAACTCGCGGGCGCCCGCCCCGGACTCCCCGGCCGCGAGCAGGGTGCTCCCCGGCGGCGCCCCGCCGCGGAGGATGCTGTCGATGCGCGCGACGCCCAGCGGTAGCCGCTCCATAGCTCTTCGAGGGCACGCCGGCCGTATAAAGGGTTCCCGTGTCGGCCGCGGTCCGGAGCCGTTAGTCGATCGACGCCCCGCGGTTACGCCCCGCAGCGACGAGTACCTCCCCCCCGACGCCCGTCGCCTCGAGCGCGTCCGCTCCGGCCTCGCGGGCAGCGTCGGCGTGTGCGGCGTCGGTGACGCCGTACACCGCCGGCCCCCACGACGACTGGCCGGCGCCGTACACCGCGGCCGACGAGGAGAGCGCGTCGACGACGCTCCCCACCGGGGGTCGGTAGGTGCCGCCCTGCTCGTCGGCGTACCACGCGCCGTTGAGCCGACCGACCTCGCTCACGGCGTCGCCGAAACGGGCGGCGTCGCCGGCCGCGACCGCGGGTAGCACCCCGCGGACCACGACGCCCGCGATCCGGTCGGCGAGTTCGGACTCGGCGTCGGCGACCGTCCGGCGCATCGAGGCGTCCTCGTCGTCGCCGCTTCGTCCCGCCGAAGCGTCGGGGACGACGACGAGGAACCGCCAGTCGCCGGGGACGGGGTGGCGCGCGGACACCGCCGGTACCTCCCACGCCCCCACCTCGGGCGCGTCGGCCGTGAACAGCGCCGCGGGGTGGCCGGCGTCGAGCACGAACCCGCCCTGTTCGAACGTCGCGACGCCGACGCCCGAGCGGCCCCCGCGGCCGAGATCGGGCGCGCGCTCACGGGCTGCTGGCGCGCGGCCGTACGCCCGGGCGATCGCCGCGAGCACGGCCAGCGCGGTCTGCGTGCCGCTGCCGAGCCCGGCGTGGCGGGGGAGGTCGCTCTCGACAGACACCGCTGCACCGGGTAGATCGAGCAGCTCGCAGACGCGCTCGGCGTACTCAGCGGCCACCTCGTCGTCGCAGACCACCGCCTCGGCGGTCGTCGCCTCGACGGCGAGCGTCGGGCGATCGAGCGCGACGCCCAGCGCGCCGTAGAGCCGGTCGTGTGCCAGCGCGAGGTTGCCGAAGCCGAAGTGGAGTCGCGCAGCTGTCTCGACGCGTGCCATCGTCCGTCTCTCTCGCTCCGGGCCCTTCGCCGTTTCGGCGGCTCCCGTGACGTCGTTACCGCTCCTCGACCACGGTCCGCTCCCGATCCCGGTTCGAGGGCTGTTCGGTGCCTTCGGTCTCCAGCAGCGTGTCCAGTTGCCGTTCGAACTCCGCCTCGGTGAGCTCGCCGCGGGCGTAGCGCTCCCGCAGCGTCGCTACGGGGTCGTCGGCCGCTTCAGGATCGCCGTCGGCATCGTCCTCGTAGTACGTGAGGATCGCCAGCGCCGGCGCGACGATGAACCAGCCGAGGATGAGGACGACCGCGGGGAGGGCGCCCAGCGAGAGCACTGCGGTGAGGGCGGCGAGTCCGAGCGAGACTACGAGGACGAGCGCGATGCCCGGCCAGGACTTGAGCGGGACCATGTCCGGAGACGCGTCAGGAATCCTGAAAAATCTACCGTGGTCAGGTGGCGTCGACGGTCACGAGTGCGACGCGCTCGGAGGCAGACGAAGCGTTCAAATCTCGTCGACGTGCCGCGTCTCGACCGCGATCCCGCGACTCGACTCGAGCATCTCCTCGCCGAACATCGACGCCCGGCCGACGCCGAACGCCTTCGGGCCGTCGACGATCACTTCGTCGCCCGTGCGGATCTCCTCGTCGGCGTCGACGACGCCCGGCGCGAGCACGCTGCCGTGGGGGACGAACTCGTCGATCTCGACGGTCTTGCTCGGCGCGTCGCTCTCGGCCCACTTCCGGGCGCCCGCGGTGGTAAAGGAGAGCACGCCGTAGTTGGGCACCATCGTCGCCAACTGCTCGCCCTCGCTGTCGCGGACCTGCAGCTTAGGGTAGCGACTGGTGGTCTGAATCTCGTCGCTCGGGAACAGCGCCTCGCCCGCGCCCTCGCCGAGCTGGTAGTCGGCCATCGCGCGGACGATCCGGTGTTCGCGAGTGCGCTTCTGGTACGCTTCTTCCCCCTCCAGCGCCGCCGAGAGCGCGTCGAGCGACTCGTCGGTCGTGGGGTGGTCGCCGACAGTGTACTCGAACTCGGCGTCGACGGCGGGCTCGACCGTCTCGCAGATGTCGGTGTAGCCGCCCGGCGGGACGTGGGCGATCACGCGATCGTAGTCGTTCCGTTCGAGGTAGCGCCGCAGCACCGCCGAGACGAACTCCTTCTCGTCGGCGCTCCAGCGGCCGGTGACGACGGTGTCGTACTGCTGGGCCGGGTAGGTGAGCTCCAGCTCCTGCGGGACGACGCCGATGGGCGAGGTCATCGACGCGAGGTGGCCGCGCCACTGGATCGCGTCGTGGAACTGTCGGTGGCTCTGGGACTCGCTGTACGGCTTCGTCGCCGAGCAAGGCACCAGCACGAGCGGCCCGTCGAACTCGGCCCGATAACGTTCGGTCACGCGCTCGGCGAAGCGCTGGATCTCGGGCCGGCGGATGCTGTCGCCGCTTGCGGCCGCGAGTTCGCTGTCCCGGACCACGGGGGCGCGCTCCTCGACGTACTCGTACTGCTGATCGAACTCCCGGAACGCCGCAGTGAGCCACTGGTCGTGGCGGGCCTGCCCCTCGACGTAGTCCCGGAGGCGCCCCTCGCGGATGCGCTCGCGGACGACCCGGAGTTCGGTGCGCAGTGCGTTGACGTTGTGCTCCGCGCAGTCCCGGCGGTCGAACTCCTCGATCGGCTGCTGGCAGGCCGAACACGAGCAGGGAAGCTCTCGGAGGTCTTCGAGGAACCGCTCGCCCTCGCTGGTGAGGTAGAACCCCTCCGCGCCGCGGACCTTCGCTTTCTTCGCGTCGACGAGATCCACGCCGGCGTAGACGAGCGTCGCGACGTTGCGCGGCGTCGCGACGCCGGAGAGGTAGAGCGCGGTGTCGGCGGGGATCGCCTCGCGGGTGCGGACGATCGCGTCTTTGAACGCCGCGGCGTGGCCGACGAAGCCGTTGGCGTCCGAGAGCAGGTAGGCGTCGGCACCCACGTCCCGGGCCTCCTCGCTGGAGACGACGGCGGCGCTGGGGGCGTCGATCTCGGGGTGGTCGACGCGGAACGACTCCCGGACGGGCTCGCGGGTGCCCGGCGGGAACGCGCGGTGGGGGAGGATCGTGAGGCGGTCGTCGGCGCCGTCGGGGAGCTCGCGGTCCTCGGCCCAGAGGGAGCCGGCGTCTTCGGTCACCTCGTCGACCGTGGCCGGCGTCGTGACGGGGTCGGCGAGGCGAAGTTCGCCGAGGCGGGCGGCGCCGTCGCGCCCGTGCACCTCGAAGTACTCGGTCATGGCCGGAACTGGCGCGGGGAGGGCCTTATCGGGTTCGTTGTGACACCGCCGACAGCTTGATGCGGCCGGTGGGACAGACGGATCTATGGTGGAATCAGGAGGGAGCGGGGGTATCGTCGCCGTGCTCCTGCGAGAGATCGGCTTCAACCCCGACGTGGAGAGCGACCGCGAGCCCGACCGTGGGCCCGTCCGGCTGGTCGCGAGCGCTATCGTCGTCCTGACGGGGGTCGTCCTGCTGATCCCGAACATCACCGTCCTGCTGACGCCGGGGCTCGGGCCGGTCGGGCTCGCGCTCTCGCTGCTCGGCACGGTGGTCTCGACCGGGCTGGTCGCTGCGGGGTACAGCCTCTACCACAGCAACTTCAGCAACCGCAACGCGATCCGGATCGCGATCTGGAACGTGCTCGGGATCGTCGTGCTGGGAGCGGTGATGCTCGGCCTGTTCGCCTACCAGCGCAACGCCGGCGCCGCCCCGGTCGACCGGGCGTTCACGATCGCGAACCTGCTCGCGATCGGCGCGGCGGCCCACGTCATCATCGGCGTCTACGACGCTCGGCGTGTCCGGGCGGAGGAACTGGCCGCCGAGCGCCGGAAGCTGGCGGTGCTGAACCGCGTGCTCCGGCACAACCTACGGAACGAGGCGACGGTGATGCTCGGTCACGCCGACCAGATCGCTGCAGTCGCCGAGGATCAGGGGGTCGTCGACTCCGCGGAGACGCTCAAGCGGCACGTCGAGACCGTCGGCGAGCTCGCCGAGGAGGCCGACACCGTGATGAGCATCTACGATCGCCGCGGGAGCGGGCTCGAGGAACGGTCGATCCGGGCCGACGCGAAGGAGGCAGTGGCCGCGGTGGCCGACGCCCATCCCGACGCCGACCTCACGGTCGACGTGTTGGAGGGGGTGACGGTCCGTTCGGACCCCGCGCTTACGGACGCGCTGGCGGAGCTCGTCGAGAACGGCGTCGTCCACGGCGCCGAGGAGCCCGAGGTCACCGTCACCGCAGCCCGCGAGGACGGCCGCGTCGCGATCGAGATCCGGGACAACGGTCCGGGCATCCCCGAGGAGGAGTACCAGGTCGTCACCGGCGACACCGAGATCACCCAGCTCACCCACGGCTCCGGGCTGGGGCTCTGGGTCGCGCAGGCGGTCGTCGATGCCGCCGACGGGCGGCTGGAGTTCGGCTCGTCCACCGAGGGCGGCACGGTCGTCACGCTCCGGCTCCCGGCGGCCTGAGCCGGGGGACGCGGCCCCCTCTGCCGAACCCGTTAGCTTCTTTCGCCGTCCGGCCCGAGCCCCGACGTATGAACCACGAGCGCTCAGGCGAGCTCTACGACCGCGCGCTGTCGGTCATGCCCGGCGGCGTGAACTCCTCGGTCCGGGCAGCGATCGAGCCGTATCCCCCCTTTGCCGACCACGGGGAGGGCGGCCACCTGATCGACGCCGACGGCAACCGCTACGTCGACTGGGTGATGGGGCTCGGTCCGCTCCTGCTGGGCCACGACCTGCCCGAACAGGTCCAGTCGGAGATCCAGCGCCACGCGAGCGCGGGACCGATGTACGGGATGCCGACAGAGATCGAAGTCGAGCACGCCGAGTTCGTCGCGCGACACGTCCCGAGCGTGGAGATGCTCCGCTTCGTCAACTCCGGCACCGAGGCCACCGTGTCGGCGACGCGGCTCGCCCGCGGCTACACGGGCCGGAACAAGATCGTCGTGATGCAGGGCTCCTACCACGGCGCCAACGACTCCACGCTCGTGGAGGGCGACATCGACGAGCGCGGCCCCTCGACGCAGGGAATCCCCACCGAGTTCGCCGAGCACACCATCCCGGTGCCGTTCAACGACCACGAGGCCGCGACCGAGGCGTTCGAGAAGCACGGCGACGACATCGCCGCCGTGCTCGTCGAGCCGATCCTCGCGAACAAGGGGATCGTCCACCCCGTCGACGGCTACCACGAGACGCTGCGCGATCTCTGTGACGACTACGGCTCCCTCCTCATCTGGGACGAGGTGATCACGGGGTTCCGCGTCGGCGGGCTGGGCTGTGCTCAGTCGAAGTTCGGCATCGAGCCCGACGTGACGACGTTCGGGAAGATCATCGGCGGCGGCTTCCCCGTCGGCGCCATCGGCGGCAAAAGCGAGATCATCAGCCAGTTCACCCCCGCCGGCGACGTGTTCCAGGCCGGGACGTTCTCGGGCCACCCTGTGACGATGGCCGCCGGACTCGAAACGCTGCGCTTCGCCGCCGAGAACGACGTGTACGAGCACGTCGACAGTTTGGGCGAGCAGCTCCGCGAGGGGCTCACCGAGATCGTCCGGGAGCAGGCGCCCTCGTACACCGTCGCCGGGACGGACTCGATGTTCAAGCTGCTCTTCACCCGTGACGGCCCGGAGAACGTCGACGACACCTGCGCGGGCGGCTGCAAGCAGACCGAGAGCTGCCCGCGTTACGACGACTGCCCGAAGACCGGCGCCGACGTGGCCGCCGCCGAGACCGACCGCTGGCGGCGGCGCTTCTGGCCGGCGATGAAGGAACAGGGCGTGTTCCTCTCCCAGAACCAGTTCGAGTCCCAGTTCGTCTCCTACGGCCACACCGAGGCGGACGTGGAGAAGACGCTCGAAGCGTATCGGGAGGCGCTCTAAGCGTACTCCTCGATCTCTAACGTATCGACGTTCGCCTGTTCCTTGATCCTACGACGAAAATCACCATCGTCGGTGACGACCGGTTCCCCGAGGTGTACTGCTGTCGCGGCGATCACTGCGTCGGCGACGCCGACACCGCTATCGTTCGGGTCGGCTGCCTGCACTCGGCCTTCGATCTCGCCTGCGCGTTTCACGATCGAGTCCGTGGTCTCCGCCCGCGGGAGTCCGTCAAGTACACGTTCGAACTTCCGTCGATTGGCCTCCGTTTCATTCCCCTTTCCGACAGCAGTCCACAACTCGAAGACGACGACGTGTGGGACTCGGCGGGGAACCCCCGCGTCCTCGATCTCCCGAGCTTTCTCGATTGCTTCGGGCCGGTTGGCGTCGATGTCGATAAGGAAGTTCGTGTCGAGGATCACGTCTCCCGCTCCGTGAGATCGGTCAGCGAGACTTCGTCGGCATCGGCAGTACGTTCGAGGGCAGCTTTTCGCTCGTCAGCGCGTTCCTCGTCGTACTCCCCGTCGTCAGCGAGATCGAGTAGCGACACGTCGTCGATAAGCCGATCGACAGTCTCCGAGACGGTTTCATCCTCGCGCTTGCGGGCCATCACTCGCTCGTAGAGGTCGACATCGAGCCGAACGCTCTTGGTCGGCATGCGTATACGTTCGTATACGACCGGTATCAGTGTTTCGCCGGAATCGACGTTCGACGGCGAACGTACCCCTTTTCCCCACCCGTCGCCCACTCCCGCCCATGAGCACCGACAGGACCCTCCGCCTCGCCACGCGCGGGTCCGACCTCGCCATGCGACAGGCCGCGTTCGTGCAGGAACGGGTGGGCACCCGCCGGCGCCCGGTGGAGCTGGTCGAAGTCCAGACCGAGGGCGACCGGATCCGGGACGAACTCATCGCCGACCTCGGCCGCATCGGCGCGTTCGTCCACGCGTTGGATCAGGAGGTCGTCGACGGCGACTGCGACGCCGCGGTCCACTCGATGAAGGACATGCCCACGGAGTTCGCGGACGGGATCGTCGTCGCCGCCGTGCCCGAGCGAGCGCCCGCCGGCGACTTGCTGGTCACGAAGGAGGGGAAAGAGTTCGACGAACTCCACGAGGGCGCCGTCGTCGGCACCTCGTCGGTCCGCCGGACCGCCCAACTGCTGCACGCCCGCCCCGACCTCGACGTGCGGCCGCTCCGGGGGAACGTCGACAGCCGGATCGAGAAGCTGCTCGCGCCCGAACTCCAGCGCGAACACGAGCGCCGGCTCGGGACGGACGAGGAGGAGGCGAGCAAGGAGATGCGAGAGTACAACATCGATCCCGAGGGCGTCCTCGACGACGAGAACGAGGGGCTGAACGCGATCGAGGAGGAGACCGACGAGTTCGACCAGTCCGTCGAGGAGTGGTTCGACGGCCTCTCCGAACTGGAACGCGGCGCGCTGGGCCAGGAGTACGACCACGAGTACGACGCGATCGTGCTCGCCGAGGCCGGCCTCGAACGCAGCGGCCTGCGCCACAGGATCGGCACCAGCCCCCTCCCGACCGAGGAGTTCGTGCCGGCGCCCGCACAGGGGGTCATCGCCGTCACCGCCCGGGACGAGGACGTGATCTCCCGGCTCCGGAAGAAGCTCGACCACGCGCCGACCCGCGTCGCCGTCACCGTCGAGCGCACCGTGCTTGCGGAGCTGGGCGGGGGCTGTGTCGCCCCGCTGGGCGTCCACGCGACCGTGCAGGGCGACAGCGTCTCCGTCCGCGCGCAGGTGCTCTCGACCGACGGCACCGAGGTCGTCGAGGAGACCCGCGACCTGCCCATCGACAGCCACGTCGACGCGGCCGTCGAGTTCGCGGCCGACCTCGCCGACCGCGGCGCCGACGACCTGATCGCGGCCGCCGCCGAGGAGTAGATGCCCCGCCCCCGCGTCGCCGTCTTCCGCCCGGACGACGGCCGCATCGACGACGCCGCCGACTTCCTCGACGCCCTCGGCGCCGAGCCGGTGCCGGATCCGATGCTGACGATCGAACCGACCGGGGAGACACCGCCGGACGCCGAGTTTGTCGTCCTCACCTCGGCGACGGGCGTGGACGTGCTCGCCGCTGCGGGCTGGGATCCGGGCAACGCTGTGCTCTGCTGTATCGGCTCCTCGACCGCCGAGGCCGCCGAAGCGAAGGGCTGGACTGTCGACCGCGTCCCCGAACAGTACGACTCCGAAGGGATGGTCGCCGAGCTCGAAGGCGACGTTGCGGGGAAGACCGTCGCCCTCGGACGCTCGGACCGGGCGAGCGCGACGATGCCCGAGGGGCTGCGCGACGCGGGCGCCGACGTGACCGAGACGACGCTGTACCGGCTCGAACGGCCCGCGGACGCCGGTGAGTCCGCGGCGCTGGCTGGCCGCGGCGAACTCGACGGTGCCGCGTTCACCTCCTCCTCGACCGTCGAGGGGTTCCTCGTGGCCGCCGAGGAGCGGGGGGTCCGTGAGGAAGCTGTCGCGGGCCTCGAAGACGCGGTCGTCGGCGCCATCGCCGAGAGCCCCGCGGAGAGCGCACGGGACGCGGGGATCGCGGTCGACGTGGTGCCCGATGAGGCGGATTTCGAGGCGCTCGCGCAGGCAGTCGTCGAGCGGGCGAAACACCGCGCGTAGCCCGTTACCAGTGGGCTTCGTGGAGTTTCTCACCCTCCGGCCGGAGCACATCCGTGATTACCCGGACGTCGCCGCCGCCCGCGGCGAACACCGCCGTCGAGGAGAGGAGCGAATCCGTCCCGCGGATCGCGGCGGCACGCTCGCCCGAGACGCTGTAGACGACCGCACGGAGCCCCGCGATGTCGATCCCGCCGGCACACATCGGGCAGGGTTCCGTCGAGGTGTACATCATCAGCTCTCCCGCGTCGTCTCGCTCCGAAGCGGCGCGTTTCGCGAGCGTGAGCTCCGGGTGGGCTCGCAGATCGTTCTCGGTGACGACGCGGTTGCCGGCCCGCATCACCACCTCGTCGTCCTTCACGAGCACCGAGCCGTACGGCTCGTCGCCGCGGGCGGCGGCCTCGCGGGCGCAGTCGATCGCTTCGGCCATGTGGGACTCGTGGTCGAACTTCTCGAGATCCATACCGGGACTGACGGCGCCGGAGCCTAAAGTGGATGCGGGCGGGCTCACACCGTCGGTAGCCGCCAGCCGTACCGCAACGCGCCGAGGCGGAGCGCGAGCACGACGCCCGCGGCGAGCAGCGTCGTCGTGCCGAGCCCGATCCCGAGCGCGACCGCCGGCGGGGCGACGGCGCCGCCGACGACCGCGGGCGTCGCGTAGAAGTCCTCGCGGAGCACCGCCGGCACGCGGGCAAGCAGCAGGTCCGAGAGGCTCCCGCCACCGACGCCAGTCAGCGTCGCGGTGACGACGACGCCGAAGGGAGAGAGGCCGGCCTCGATCCCCACGGCGGCACCGGTGGCCGAAAACGCCGCGAGCCCGAGCGCGTCCGGGAGGAGGACGGCGGGGCTCGCCATCAGGTCGCCGCGGACCCGCATCGCGAGCACGACGGCGAGGGCGATCCCACTGGCGGCGAACAGCACCTCCGTGTTCGACTGCAGCGACGTGGGGATGCGGCCGACGAGCAAGTCCCGGATCGTCCCGCCGCCGAGCGCGGTGAGGAAGCCGAGCACCGCCACGCCGAACAGGTCGAGGTCGGCGTCGCTACCCTTCAGCGCGCCGACGACGGCGAACGCCACGAGCCCGATCGCGTTCATCGCCTCGAACGCGGGGCCTGCGTCGACCATCAGTCCCCGTTGGTGTCGGTCTCGGAGATGTGGCGGATGCGGTCGACGCCGTCGATCTCGTGGATCGTCGTGGCGACCGCCTCGGGGACGAGCGACTCCCAGTCCCCGCCGGTGACCAGTCGCTCGCGGATCTCCGTCCCTTCGAGTACGTCGCGCTGGAACATCGGCGACTGGCGCACCTCGACGCCGGACTCCTTGAACAGCCGGACGACGAGGGGGTTGTTCGAGTACGCCACGTCGAACTTCGGCGTCATCGACTGAACGTGGCCGACCCAGACCGCGTTGCGGTCGAGGTCCTCGATCGGGACGACGTAGGTGGGGATGTCGAGCGACTCCAGCGCCTTCGTCACCATCATCACGCGCTCGCCGGCGGTGAAGGGGTTCCGCGTGGTGTGGGAGTCGCCGGCGGAGCCGATCCCGACCACGAGCTCGTCGACCTCCTCGGCGATCTCCCCCACCATTCGGTGGTGGCCGTCGTGGTACGGCTGAAACCGTCCGATGTAGAACCCCCGCATGCTCACGGCGTTCGCTCTCGGGGGGTATAAAAACGGCGAGTCGCGACCGGGGGTTCATTTATAAGCTATCGAGCCGGCAGCCGTTCAGAGAAACGGCGCCTAACGCCAGTATAACGCCGGATTACGACGGAGGAGCGAATTCCGCTGATGGGGGAAAGTATATCAAGCTCACGAGCCACTCTCGAAGTAGCGACAGCGTTCTATGAGCAACGAAACGGACGATACCGACGTGCCCGACGAGGGGGAGCAGGGTGACGATCCCTTCCCGCTCAACGGGTCGGGCGCCCGCGAGGGCGACCCCGACGAACAGCCCGACCCCCCTGCGGAGCAGCAGCGCCGCGGGGAGGACGAGGACGAGCCTCCCGAGATCGACGACCTCGGGAGTGAGGTCGAGTTCGACGCCGAGATCGCCGACGACGAGGAGATCGGGAAGGACGACCTGCTCGGCGGGCTCCGCATCGATTCGACCAGCGAGATCGAAGTGCCGGATCGGCTGGTCGATCAGGTGATCGGACAGGAGCACGCCCGGGACGTCGTGATGAAGGCGGCAAAGCAGCGCCGCCACGTGATGATGATCGGCTCCCCCGGGACGGGGAAGTCGATGCTCGCGAAGGCGATGGCCGAGCTCCTGCCGAAGGAGGAGCTCGAAGACGTGCTGGTGTACCACAATCCGGACGACGGCAACGAGCCGAAAGTCCGGACCGTGCCCGCGGGCAAGGGCGAACAGATCATCGACGCCCACAAGGAGGAGGCCCAGAAGCGCGATCAGCTACGGAGGCTCCTGATGTGGATCGTGATCGCCGTGGTCGCCGGCTACGCCATCCTCGCGATGGGGAACCCCATCATCGCCGTGATCGCGGCGGTGCTGATCTACATCGGGTTCCAGTACATCTCACGGGGCAGCGACGCGATGATCCCGAACCTGCTGGTGGACAACGCCGACACGAAGACCGCGCCGTTCGAGGACGCCACGGGCGCCCACGCGGGGGCGCTGCTGGGCGACGTGCGCCACGACCCGTTCCAGTCCGGCGGGATGGAGACGCCGAGCCACGACCGCGTCGAGGCCGGCGCCATCCACAAGGCGAACAAGGGCGTGCTGTTCATCGACGAGATCAACACGCTCGACGTGCGCTCCCAGCAGCACCTCATGACCGCGGTCCAAGAGGGCGCGTTCGGGATCACGGGCCAGTCCGAGCGCTCCTCGGGCGCGATGGTCCAGACCGAGCCCGTCCCGACGGACTTCGTGATGGTCGCGGCGGGGAACATGGACGCGATGGAGAACATGCACCCCGCGCTCCGGAACCGCATCCGCGGCTACGGGTACGAGGTGTACATGGACGACACCATCCGCGACAGTCCGGAGATGCGCCGGAAGTACGCGCGCTTCGTGGCCCAAGAGGTCGAGAACGACGGCCGGCTCCCGCACTTCACGGACGACGCCGTCGAGGAGGTCATCCTCGAGGCCCGGCGCCGCGCCGGCCGGAAGGACCACCTCACGCTCGAACTCCGTTCGCTGGGTGGGCTGGTCCGCGTCGCGGGCGACATCGCCCGCGGCGAGGGCGCGGCGTCGACGACCCGCGAGCACGTGCTCGAAGCCAAGGGCCGCAGCCGCTCGATCGAGCAGCAGCTCGCCGACGACTACATCGAGCGCCGGAAGGACTACGAGCTGCAGGTCTCGGAGGGGTACCAGGTCGGCCGCGTCAACGGGCTCGCGGTGATGGGCCAGGACTCCGGGATCATGCTGCCCGTGATGGCGGAGATCACCCCCTCTCAGGGGATGGGCGGACAGGTGATCGCCACCGGCCAGCTGCAGGAGATGGCCGAGGAGTCGGTGCAGAACGTCTCGGCGATCATCAAGAAGTACACCGACGAGGGGATCGCCGACAAGGACATCCACATCCAGTTCATCCAGACCGGCCAGCAGGGCGTCGACGGCGACTCGGCGTCGATCACGGTCGCGACGGCGGTGATCTCCGCACTGGAGAACATCGGCGTCGACCAGAGCCTCGCGATGACGGGCTCGCTGTCGGTGCGGGGCGACGTGCTCCCCGTCGGCGGCGTGACCCACAAGATCGAGGCCGCCGCGAAGGCCGGCTGTGACCGCGTGATCATCCCGAAGGCCAACGAGCAGGACGTGATGATCGAGGACGAGTACAAGGAGATGATCGAGATCATTCCGGTCTCGCACATCTCCGAGGTGCTCGAAGTCGCGCTGGAGGGCGAAGGCGGGAAGGACTCGCTGGTGAGCCGGCTCAAGAGCATCACCGGCTCCGCGCTGGAGAGTTCGGACGTGACGAAGCCCGCGGGCGGGTCGGAGCCGACGCCGCAGTAAGCGGTCCTTTTTTCGGGCGCTTTTTTGGGTGACGCCACGGTGGGTAGCGGTGGCGCCGACATACTGAAGCGAAATATCTTGTTTGCGTGTAAAATCAGCTTTTGGCCGACGGATCGGCGGGTATGAGCCAGCGGGAGTCAGCGTGGCCCAACAGAATGAACGTCCAAGCACGCGTGCGTCACGTTGCGTCAGCGTGAATCGGACACGGACGCCGGATGAATCACCGACGTACCGTAGTCTCGCGGGATACTGGCGTGAAGCACCTCGAACGGATGGTCAAGCAGAGAGCGATCACGAAGCCGTCGACACCGAACGAAAGATCGGATACAAGCCCGACGAGGTGACACAGTTCCTCAACGAGATGCGGCAGCGGGTCAAAGCATCTGTCGTCGTCTAGCTCGCTAACTAACGGTTCTCGGCGAGGCACTTCCACGGCGGAAGACGAAGCTGAAAGTGTTGTGGCAATCACGCGGAGTCTATAACATCCAGCGTGTCCAGTAAGCCGATGAAGTCGTGGGTCTGAGGTGGCACAAGAACGATGATCACCTAGATTTGTGACGGTCCACTTCTGGCGAGAGCGAAACAGTGACACGCACACGAGCAGGTGACCATCGCGATGGAAAGCACCGCTGAATTCCCGGAAGCCTTCCTCAATCGGCTGCTTAGCCGGCTTCAGTAAACCGCGAACTGGTGAAAACGGCCCATTAGTCGTGCAATCAACGTGTCGACGACGGTGAGACACTTAGTGGCCACTGGTGAGGCCTGCGTTACAAGAAAGAACGAATTCAGACCGTCGACAGCCTACAATTCCGTATCGAGGAGAATGCTGTCGGACGGCTCGTGGACGATGACTACTCGGTCACCTTCATTAGCATCGGTCGAGTGGTTTGCCGAGGCGGTATCGGCAACGGAGAACTCATCATCGGCGGCGTAGCTGGTTATGGACTCGAAGTTCTCAGCCCCATTACCCTCTACATTCACCGTGAGGTCACCCGCACGGATAGCGTCCCCACCGTTGTGTGAGATTGAGACGTTATTACTGTTGCCAACTTCCGCATCCAGCTGAGCCTGCGGTGCCTGGTTCAGGCTGTCACCGAGGCCGAGGACGAATGTTCCAATGACGGCGGCCAAGATGACCGTGATCGCGACCATCAGGATGACCCCGATGACCGGGCTCACACCACGATCGTCATCACTGAGTAATTCAGCTATACCCACCATTATTCCACCTCAACCGTTGTGTCGAGCAGAATGGATTGCGAGGGTTTGTGGATGATCGTCACCTCTACCTCACCGTTCATTGTGGGGGCACCGTTCGTACCACTTTCAAAGGTGGCACTATCTCCGACACCGAATTCATCCCCACTGAAAGTGCTATTGTCTGAAAGCGACAGGTCAGTTGTGCTATTCAGAGAAACACTCACATCGCTAACCGTCAATGCGTCACCACCATTGTGTGAAATCGTGAGATTACCGGAACTTGTTGAACTCGCATCCAACTGAGCCTGCGGCGCCTGCTGCAGGCTGTCTCCAAGTCCGAGTACGAACGTGCCGATCACTGCGGCCAGAATGACCGTGATCGCGACCATCAGGATGACGCCGATAACCGGGCTCACACCACGGTCCTCGTCGAGCATCGCTTTGATTTTCTGTTTCATGAGTATGTCCGACCGCCCACCGGTGCGAGTGTGGAAACCCGCCTAGCGAGGCTGTCTACTGTTAAACACGCGGCGGTGACTGATAAACTCTGGGCCTAAATTCCCAGATTTGGAACTCAGAGCAGGCTATGCCTCCCCGTCACTGTCCGGTAGTTATTGACTGGATGACCAGTAAGACCAACTGAACGATTGAATGGTTGACAGTTTAGTTGCCGGTCCAGCGCAGCAGCGCCAGCGTCCCCTCGTAGAGGACGATCATCGTCGCCGTCTACGGAGCGGCAGCGGCACTATCCCCTGACTCCGGATCGAGCGGGAGGTCGATGACGAGTTCGTCGAACGGGACGACCGGCCGCTTGCGCTGGCCTTCGTCCTCGAAACGGACGACCCCCAGTTGAGCGAGTCGAGTGAGTTCATCGTGGACGTTCTTCACGTCCCGCTCGACGATTCGCGCTGCCTCGTTGATACTCTCGGGCTCTGCACGCCGGACGCTCTCGATGAGGTCCAACACGCGGGGCGTGAACGTCTCCATGAGGTCATCGTAGCTGGTAAACGAGAGCGTGGGTGGGTCGTCGACCGAGCCACCCCGGTCGAGCGTCTCGATGCTGTCGGTCACGTCGTCCTCGAACGCCTCGGACGATTTGACTGTGACGACCAGCGTCGATTCCGCTCGAAGCTGTTCGCGCTCAAGTGGGTGCAGTGGCGGCGTGTTGTCGTTCATAGGTATCACCTCGTGTTGGGCTTATCTGACCTCGACCGTCGGTTTCGGAATCTCGTTCCAGAACCGATTCCAGAGTTCGACCATTCCGGGGAACTCGATTGTCTTGGGTTCTGGGTCAGGAGCCACGTGCAGTTCGTGCCCCTTCGTGTCCTCGTGGGAGTTGTCATAGCGCCGTATTGTCCCGTCGCCGAGCGTTCTGGGTGGGTCGGGATCCGTTGTGCCGTAGTGGAGTTTGTAGGCCCATCCACACGGGTACGCGTCGCGGTCGGTCCGTAGGCAGAACACCCGGACGAGGGTTCCATCCGGGTACTTCTCCCCCAGACTAACGCCGTCGAGGTCGTCGCCGATCGGCGTGGCCATCCTCGGCTATTGGTTTGTCAGCCAATGCCTTAACTCCATCCCCCAGTCCTAGCACGAACGTGCCGATTTAGTTGCCGGTCCAGCGCAGCAGCGCCAGCGTCCCCTCGTAGAGAACGATCATCGTCGCCGCGATGATGAACGGCGTCATCCCCGTCGGGTCGGGGTTGACGAGGAACGCGATGGTGAGAAAGCCACCCCAGAACAGGAGGCGCTTGTCTTCGAGCCACTCCCGGGTGACGATCCCCATCATGATCGCGAGCATGATGAACAGCGGGATCTGGAAGATCACCGCCATGTAGCTCATCAGGACGATGATCAGCGAGAACGTGCTCTCGAGCCCGTAGGCGACGGTGGCGACGTTCTCGTCGGTGTACACCGTGAAGTAGCTCATGATCGCCGGGATGATGACGAAGTGGGAGAACGCCATCCCGATCGTCCCGAGAATCAGGCTGGTCGGGATCGCGGAGATGTAGTACCGCCGCTCCCGGGGGTAGAGCCCGGGCCGCATGAACATGTACGTCTCGTAGACGAACACCGGCAGCGCCACGAGCAGCCCCGCCAGCGCGGTCACCTTGAGCTTGGTGAGCACCAGCTCCAGCGGGCCGTACACGCGCGGCCGCCGGCCTTCGATCTCCGGCGCGCCGGGGATCGCGTTGTTCCAGAGCGCGTCGATGATGTCCACCGCCGTGGGCACCTGTTCGAACAGCTGGCCCAGTCCCAAAAGCGTCAGCGCCACCGCGCCGCCGACGATGAACACCACCGACAGCCGCTTCATCATCTCCTCGATGTGGGCCGCAAGCGGCATCTCCTGGTCCGAGTCGGGACCCTCGCCGAGCAGCCCGTCGTCCGTGTCGAACCCGTCCCCGTCGTCCGGCTCGGACTCGTCGTCTACCGACGGCATCGTCGCGCCGCGCTCCTCGGGCCGCGTCGGCGTCTCGGTGATGTCGTAATCCTCGAAAACGTGTTCGGCCTCGAACTCGTCGTCGTCCTCGTCGTCTGCTTCGGCGTCGTCCGCTCCCGCGCCGTTCTCGTCCTCGCGCGTGTCGTTGTCGGGACCGAGCCCGTCGACGTTCGTGAACGCCGGCGCGTCGTCCTCTTCGTCCGGCTCGCTCACGTCGTCGTCGGCCGCGTCGTCCGTCGCGTCATCGTCCCCGTCGTGCGGTTCCGACTCGTCCGACTCCGTGTGATCGGAGTCGTCCTCCGGCTCGACGTCGGGGTCCGTTCGCTCCTCGTCGGAACCGGATGCTGACGAGTCGGACGGCTCCCGTCCCTCCTCGTCGTCCGGTTCCTCGGCCATATGGGTCGATATCCCTCACGCGGTCTTATAGGCCTTTCCGGATCGCCCGCCCGCGAGGTGGAAAGGTTGATAACGCCGAAGTGGCTCGTTCTCGCTATGTCCAGCGCGCTCGACGACGATACCCAGCGCGCCATCGCCGAGGGGCGGGAGACGGCGGGTGCGGTGCTCCGATCCGCACAGAAGGATCTCCAGAAAGTCTTCATCGTCTTCCTGATCGGGTTCTTGGGCGTGTTCATGGCGCTCCGGAGGGGCGTCTGGGAGTGGCTCAAAGGCGTCACGACCCAGCGCATGCCCGCGGAGCTCCAGTCGCAGTTCGACATCATCGCTCAGACGCCCTTCGACGTGATCCTGCTGCAGGCGAAGATTTCCCTCGTCGCAGGGATCATCGTCGCCGCCCCCGTCCTCGTCTACTTCTCCCGGGACGCCCTGCAGGAGCGGGGCCACTGGCCGGAGGTGCCCATCCCGCTGTGGAAGGCCGTCCCGATCGTCCTGCTCTCGGGGCTGCTGTTCATGGGCGGGATGGCGTACGGCTATCTCCTCTTCTTCCCGATCATGTTCAACTTCCTCGCCGGCAACGCGGTGTCGGCGGGCTTTGCCCCCTACTGGTCGATCGTTCTCTGGACCGAGTTCGTGCTGCTGCTGACGTTCTCGTTCGGGCTGGCGGCCCAGATGCCGCTTGCCATCACGGGGCTCTCCTACACCGGAATCGTCCCCTACGAGCAGTTCCGGGACAAGTGGCGCTACGCCGTCGTCGCGATCTTCGTCTTCGGCGCCGTGTTCTCGCCGCCGGACCCGTTCACCCAGATCATGTGGGCGGCCCCGCTACTCGTGCTGTACGGCTTCAGCCTCTATCTCGCGAAGTTCGCGGTGACGATGAAACGCGGCAGCGAGCGCCTCTCCGTCGGCGGCGTGCTCCGGCGCAACTGGAACGCGACCGCGGCGCTGCTGGTCGCCGGCGTCGCCGTCGCGTGGCTCTACGCGAACACCGGCGGCCGCGACGCCGCCAACGCCGCGCTCGAAGCGATCGGGAGCAGCTACCGCGCGCCCGCAGTCGACGGGCTCACGTCGCTCTCCGCGACCACGAACGTCGTGCTGGTCGGGCTCGCGATCGGCGTCGGCTTCGCCGTGATCGGCCTGCTGCTGTTCGCCTACCGCGAACTCGAAGAGACGGTCGAGCCCGATAGCGAGATGGGCGATCCGGCAGGGATCGACCTCGAGACCCTCGACGAGGACGGCGTCCGCGCGGCACCGATCCAGGCGTTCGAGTCGATGAGCGAGCCCGAAGCGCTCGAGGCCGCCCAGCACGCCATCGACGAGGGTGACCACGGGAAGGCACAGGCCATCCTCGACCGCCACGACGAGGCCCACGAGCCCGACCCCGACGCGCCCGAGCCCCCGACCCACGAGACCGACCCGCTGTTCACGCCGGTCGGCCCGATCGGCGCGATCCAGCGCGGCCGTGCGTGGGTCGACTGGGGCCAGCGCCTCCGCCAACAGGGGCAGCCCCTCACCGTGCTCGCAGTGGTGCTGTTCGGCCTCGCGTATGCCGTCCTCGGCTACCCTGGCGAGGTGAACGCGCTGCTCACGCAGGGCGGCTTCGAGTTTGCCGTCCCGGCATTGGGCTACTCGACGGTGGTTGCCGCGGGCATCGCCGCCGCGGGGGTGCTCGCGTTCGTCGCCGTCCTCGTCGGGGTCTACGTCCTGCTCGCGTGTTACTTCGCGGGCACCGACCCGACCGCGGTGAACGTCGGCCAGCTCTCGACTGCGGAGCTCGAACGCGCGCCGCCGGCGACGTTCACGGCGCTGGGCGAGCAGGAGGCGAACTTCTACGCCAACCGCGCGCTGGCGGCCGACGACGACGCCCGCGCACGCCTGATCCTCGACCGCTACGACGAAGCGACCACCGCGGCCGAGGAGGAAGCCGAGGAGGACGAGGCGGAGCCGGGAAGCGTGAGCGACCGCACCCAGCGCGCCGGCAGCACGTTCCTCGACGAGTTCGCCGAGGACACCGACGAAGACGATATCGGCGGCTACTACAAGGACATCCAGTTCATCCTCGGCTCGCTCACCTCGGGGCTGTTCTACATCGTCGGGACGTTCATGGCCGTGATGGCGGGCTCCTTTTTCTGGCTGTACACGGGCGGCATCCGCGACGTGTACGCCGACTTCCTCGCCCGCGTGCCGGGCGAGGTGCTCGAACCCGGCCAGACCGCCGCGGAGGCGTCGAAGGTGATCGCGCTCCACCCCGTCGAGGCGCTGGTGTTCGAAGTGAAGTTCTCGGCGCTGCTGGGCGTCGCCGCGGCGCTGCCGCTGATCGCCTACTTCGCGTGGCCCGCGCTGCGGGACCGCGGGTTCGTGCGCGGGCGCCGCGAGGTCATCTTCGGCTGGGCCGCGCTGCTGAGCACGGGACTGCTCGGCGGACTCGTGTTCGGCTACCTCGAAGTTGCACCGCGGGTGATCTCCTTCCTCGTCGAGGATGCACTCGCTGCGAACATGACGATCAGCTACCGGATTACCGACTTCTTCTGGCTGATCTTCTTCACCACCGCCGGGATCGGTATCCTCGCGGACGTGCCAGTGCTGATGGCGCTACTGAACACCGCGGGGATCCCCTACACCGCGATGCGAAACCGCTGGCGGGAGGTGATGATCGGGATGATGCTCGTCGCCGCGCTGCTGACGCCGGCGGACGCGCTCACGATGATCATGATCACGATCCCGCTGATGGCCGCCTACGGTATCGGCCTCGGGCTGCTGTACGTGCTCACCCTCGGCGGGCGGCGAAACCTCCGCAAACCCACGATCGGCGCCACGAGAAGCGACGATAGGTAGGGCGGGCCCGGGGCGGTGACCGACGAACGGTGCGCTTTTGCGTCCCCTCGGATACTCTCCCGGTATGACTCTGCGAACATCGGCAACACGGCGTGTCGTCGATCGACCGCGTGGACGGGAGGGGGACCGATGACGAAAGTCTCCGTCGAGATTCCCGACGAACTGCTCGAGGATCTGGACGAGCACGTCGGCGAGGGCGGGAAGTTCGTCAACCGCAGCGACGCGATCCGGGCGTCGATCCGGAAGACGCTCGACAGGCTCGACGAGATCGACCAGCGGCAGGGTCGGCTGGAGGAGGAAGAATGAGCGCCGACCGGCGCCCGCTCCCGGTCGATCGCCTGCTGCTGGTCGCGCTGTTCGTCACCGCGCTCGTCGTCGCCCAGCTCACCGCGGCGAAGCTGCTCTCCGTCCAGCTCCCGTTCTCGATCCCGGTCGCGGGCAGCGCGCTCGCGCTGCCGGGTGCAGCGCTCGCGTACGCCGTGACGTACTTCGCGTCGGACTGCTACGCCGAACTGTACGGGAAACAGGCCGCCCGCGAGCTGGTCAACGTCGCGTTCCTGATGAACTTCGTCGTGCTGGCGCTGGTCTGGAGCACGATCGTCGCCCCCGCCGCCGACCCCGAGTTCGCGAGCACGTTCGCCTCGGTGCTCGGCGCCTCGACGAACATCGTCGCCGGCAGCCTGCTGGCGTACGTCGTCAGTCAGAACTGGGACGTGCTCGTCTTCCACCGGCTGAAGGATCTCACCGACGGCGACAAGCTCTGGCTGCGCAACATCGGCTCGAC
This sequence comes from Halolamina sediminis, assembly GCF_001282785.1. Classification (NCBI taxonomy): domain Archaea; kingdom Methanobacteriati; phylum Methanobacteriota; class Halobacteria; order Halobacteriales; family Haloferacaceae; genus Halolamina; species Halolamina sediminis. Next base: position 486,681 of record NZ_CVUA01000001.1, on the reverse strand, counting down.
TGCGAGCAGCCAGCTCATCGACACGGTGATCTTCGTCGGCGTCGCGTTCTGGGTGCTCCCGAACGCCGGGATCGGCACCGAACTGGGCCTGCCGCTGGTCAACAGCGGCCCCGTCCCGAGCGTCGCCGCGCTGATCGTCGGCCAGTACGTGCTGAAGCTCGCGATCGCGCTGATCGACACGCCCTTCGTTTACGTAGTCGTCGGCGCGGTCCGTCGCCGTGACGCGGGCGAGCGGCGACTGTTCGCGTCGTAGACTGTCGGTAGCTCTTTGTTCGGCCGTGCCGACGCCGGGGGTATGGACTGGGAGCGACTCCTGAACGGGCTGTTGACCGTCGCCGCCGTCGCCGCCGCGGCAGCCGCGCTCGGGGTCGTGTTCGTCGCCGGCCCGGTCGATCCCGCGGCGGTCGCGATGCTCGGCCTGTGTGCGGCCTTTTTCGGGGCCAGCGCGTTCGCCCGCGTCCGTGCCCACCCCGCCTACGGCGTCCTGAACGCCGGCTACGTCACCGTGCTGTTCGCGCTCTGGTATCTCGTCGTCGACGCCTCGCCCGGCCTCGACGCGGCAGTGGTCGACGCGATCGGCCTGTTTGCGGTCCTCGCCGCGGGCGGGCTAGTCGTGGAACTGTACAGCTATCGCCGTGATGTCGACTCTCGGCCGGAGTGACGACGACTGGATGGCTTTTTCTCGCCGGCGGCCCGAGTCGCGGGTGATGGACGAACAACGGGTCCAGACGGCGCTGTACGCCGCCGCGGCGGTACTGATCGTGTCCGTCGGCATCGCGTTCGTCGTCCGCCCGGGGGGCCCCGCCAGGTGGGCGTACGGGCTGGTCGTACTGGGGACGGCGTTTTTCGCCGCCAGCGCGGTCCCGCGGGTCCGGGACCACGACGCGTACAACGCCCTCGGCGCGGCGTTCGCGGCCGCAGTCTGTACGATCGCTTACGCCGGCAGCGGCACGCTGTTCGTCGGCATCCTCGCCGTGTTCAGCGCGGTCGGGACACTGGTCGAACTGTACAACTGGCGGGCGGGAACGACGTATCTCCGGCTGTAGCCGCCACGGTTTTCACCGGACCGCCCGTCGTCGCCGACGATGGACACCTCCGGTCGGTGGTGGTCGCTGTTCCACCTCGTGCTCGCCCTCCTCACCGGTGTGGGGTTCGTCTTCGGCGTCACCGGGGGTGACGACCCGCTGGTGCTCTACGCGCCGCTGGCGCTCGCGGCCGTCTTCTTCGGCGCGAGCGCCAGCCCGAGAGTTCGGTCCCACCCGGCCCATGTGCCCGTCGAGTTCGGCGTGCTCACCCTCTTGTTCGGGATGCAGGCGGTGAGCAACGACTCGCTGATCACTGCCGGGCTCGCGGCGCTGATGGCCGTCGGGACCCTCGTCGAGTTGTACAACTGGCGGACGGGCTCGACGCTGCTGCGGCTCGATTGAGCGGCCGGAACTCTCCGGCGCTCCCGCGAGCCGCCGCGGGGAGCACGTCGTGAGCCGCGGTCAGACCATCCTGCGGTGTCGCGGCGGTTCGGCCTCGCTGCCGACCGATCGCCCGCTACTCGACGCGCTCGGCGAACGCGAAGTTGGGTTTCACGTCGGTCACCGTGACCTCGATCTCCTCGCCCTCGTCGGCGCCGGCGACGAACACCGTGAACGAGTCGACCTTCGCGATGCCGTCGCCCTCCGTCCCGGTGTCGGTGATTTCGACCGTGAGCCGGTCGCCCGTCGCGACTGGCGCAGTGGTGAACCCCTTCGCGACCAGATACACCTCGCTGGAGGAGTCCCGCGAGGCGTCGGGGTCGACCCGTCGGACGTACTGGAACGACGCCTCGATGTCGGCTTCGAGGTCGTCCAGATCCTTCCCCTGGAACACCTTGGCGACGAAGTCGCCGCCGGGCTTCAGGAACTCCGTCGCGGTCTCGAAGGCGGTCCGGGCGAGGTGGACCGAGCGCGCGTGGTCGAGTTCGTACTCGCCGGTCATGTTCGGCGCCATGTCCGAGATCACCACGTCGGCCTCAGCGCCCCCGAGTTCGCGTCGGAGGTGGTCCCGCGTCTCTTCCTCGGTCATGTCGCCCGGGATCGTGCTCACCTGGTGGGTGTCGAGGTCGTCGATCCGCTGGAGGTCGACGCCGACGACTTTCCCTTGCGGGCCGACCTCCTCGGCGGCGACCTGCAGCCACCCGCCGGGGGCGGCGCCGAGGTCGACGACCGTGTCGCCGTCGTCGAACAGGTTCGCGGTCTCGTCGAGCTGCTGGAGCTTGTACGCCGAGCGGGCGCGGTACCCCTCCTGCTTGGCGCGGTTGTAGTAGTCGTCCTTTCCGGTCATCGTCGGCCACCCCGCCGAGAAACGGTGCGTGAACGCTTGTTCATACCGGTATCGACGCCGTCGACCCGGAAAGGGACATCGGATGGCGGTCGTTTCTTGTGTCGCCGACCAATTCGATCAGCGTGAACTCTTCGCTCAGAGGCAGAACATGAACGGGTACACCAGTGCGACTCGGTCGCCGTCGGCGAGCTTGGTCCCGAAGCCGTCGAGCAGTTCGTTGAACTTCCCGTTCACGAGCACGCGGGCGAACGCCCGGGTCCGCTCGCCCTCGGGGTTGCGCTCCCAGCGCCCCGGCGGCTCGCCCGGGTACTCCGCCCAGCCGCTGTGGGTCTCCTCGGCCTCGGTCTCGGCCAGCAGCATCTCCTCGCAGCCGTACGCCGCGAAGAAGGAATCGAGGAACGCCCCGAGCGTGTCGCCCTCGAACGTGAACTCGAACTCGTGGTCGCCGAGCTCCCGGCGGACGTGGCCGGTGGCTTTCACCTCGACAGTGGTCGTCGTCGCCTGTTCGGTTTCGACGGTGCTCATGTCGGAGAGTACAGTCGGCACCCGCATACGACTATAGCCGAACCTGTTCGGCCTCCCGCACTCAGTCGAGCACGGACTCCGGGAGGTACGCCGTCACCGTCCAGTTGGGGGCGTCGACCACCTGACTGATCTTGAGATCGACGGCCGCCGAGCAGAGCACGTAGGCGTCCGCCCGGGAGAGGCCGCGGCGCTCGTGGAGGTGGGCGATCATCCGCCGGACCGCCTCCTTCGTCGCGTCCATCAGGTCCGGCGCGATGCCGGTGGTGGCGTACATCGGCTCGTCCCGCCCGCTCGGGGTGAACGGGCCGGTAGTCTCGAACTCCGGCTGGGTTACGGACCGATCGGCGAGGTCGAACCGCGCGGTCACCGACATCGGTGCCTCGATGCCGGTGATGCAGACCTCGCCGTCACCCTGTGCGGCGTGGCAGTCACCCACGGAGAACAACGCGCCGGCGACCTCGACAGGGAGGTAGAGCGTCGAGCCGGCGGTGAGGTGTTTCACGTCCAGGTTACCGCCGACGTTCCGCGGGGGGATCGTGCTGGCCGGGGCCTCGACCGGGGCGACGCCGAGGTTTCCGGGAAACGGGGCGACGGGAACCGACACGGCCGGCGCGTCGTCGTCGCGGAAACGAGCGACCGGTGTGCCGTCGTCCGCCGCAGCGTCCAGATCCCACGCGCGGACGTGTGCCTCCGGGAACGACTCGGGCAGCAACCCTCCGCCGCTGTCGCCCGGCGGCACCGTGGTGACGCCCCATCCCTCGTGTTCGAACGCGAGCAGGTCGACCCGGAGCGTGTCGCCCGGCTCGGCGCCCGCGACCGCGACCGGGCCGGCGAGCGGATGGCCCTCGGCATCGACGGCGGCCACGTCCTCGGGCGTGGGCTCTCGCGGAAGCTGTCGGTCGTAAGCGTCCCGGCAGTCGAACTGGACGACCTCGCCAGGCTCGACGGTGATCGCCGGGTCGAGGTCGGGGTCCCACACGTAGTGGCGGTTGGCGGCCGTGTCGGCCAGTCGGTGGTCGGGGTCGGGCACGTCGTCGACGGCGAAGCGGCGGTCGGGCATACGGGGTATGGCGGCCGCCCCGGGATAACGGTGGCCCGAGCGCCTCCCGGACCGCCGATTGGTCAACGCTTTTCCCCCGTTCGCCCCAACGGTCGGACACATGAGCGACACCGACCTCGACTTCGTCCCGTTCGGCGAGAGCGGGCTCCAGACCAGCGAGATGCAGTTCGGGACGTGGCGGTTCGGCCGCGAGACCGAGGCGGGCAACCTCGAGATCGGCGAGGACCGGGCGAAGACGCTGCTCGACGCCTACGCCGACGCCGGGGGGCGCTACATCGACGCCGCCGACGTGTACGGCGGCGGGCAGGCCGAAGAGTGGATCGGCGACTGGCTGACCGAGCGCGACCGTGAGCGGTTCACGGTCGCCTCCAAGATCTACTGGCAGATCCGGGAGGGTGACCCCAACAGCCGCGGGACGAACCGGAAGAACCTCCGCCACCGAGTGGACGAGATCCTCGACCGGCTCGGGACGGAGTACGTCGACGTGCTCTACCTCCACCGCTGGGACGGCGAGACGCCGACCCGCGAGACGATGAAGACGCTGAACGGCCTCGTTGAGGAGGGGAAGGTCCACTACCTCGGCGCGTCGACGCTCTCGCCCAACGCGTGGCGGGTCGCGAAGGCCAACGAGATCGCCCGCGCGGAGGGCTGGGAGCCCTTTACCGTGCTCCAGCCACGCTACAACCTCGTCGACCGCGAGATCGAGGGGGACTACCTCCAGTTCGCCCGCGAGGAGGGGCTGGCGGTCTGTCCGTGGAGCCCGCTCGGACAGGGCTTTTTGACCGGGAAGTACGACCGCGAGGAGGGGCTGACCGGCGAGTCCCGCGCCGCCGAGTCGAGCCGATTCGAGAAAGCGTACCTCACGGAGACGAACTTCGACGTGCACGACGTGCTCGACGAGGTCGCCGACGAGGTGGGCGCGTCGCCGGCTCAGACCGCGCTAGCGTGGCTGATGCACCGCGACGGCGTGACCGCGCCGATCGTCGGCGCCCGGACGGTCGAGCAGTTGGAGGAGAACCTCGGCGCCGCGGCGATCGACCTGAGCGAGGAGCAGGTCGACCGACTGACCGAGGCGAAGGGCGGGCCGTACGCGAAGTTGTAGAAGTCGACGTAGTAACGGGCGCCCCTTCTCTTTGTGACTGGCGTAGTGGTTCTTGACGGGTCGAGAACACCGTGAAAGCCCCTCACCGCTCGACTCCCGGGACTCGTTGCGCTCCTCAGTCGCTCCGCTCCCTGCGGTCGCTCGTCCCTCGCGCCGGTCGCGCCCACAAGGGGCGTTCCTGCTTCGCGCCGACCGCGGTCGCGGTGCGGTGGCGGTGGACGCCTCGCCGGCGCCACGGTGGCGCCGGCGGGGGAGGGGTGGGGAATCGGTGCCGCGCCGGACCTCGTGTCCGGCGCAACAGTGCTGTTGGGTGGGACTGAAAGGGGCTGCCCGCTCGGGGAAGCACGGCGAAGTAAGCACTGGAACGACCGAAGGGAGTGAAGTCGTTCGAAAGGCGCTTCGCGCCTTTCGTGATGACGAGAGACGCCTCCGGCGTCTCTCGAACCACGCGCAGCGAGCCGCGCGACCCGAGCGGGTAGGGGCTTTCACAGTGTTGCTGTATCTCTTCCCCGTTCGATTTCGAACAGAGGCAAGCAGCTTCACGCTTCCCACAACCCAAACCCAACCACCGAATCCCGGAAACACTCCCACGGCACCGTACCCCTTATTCCTCCCCTCCACCCACCAATCAGCATGGTCGTAGACTTACGCTCCGACACCGTCACCAAACCCTCGGACGCGATGCGGGAGGCCGCCAAGAACGCCGACGTCGGCGACGACGTGTACCGCGACGATCCGAGCGTCAACGAGCTCGAGCGCCGCGCCGCCGAAATCCTCGGGAAGGAGGCCGGCCTGTTCGTCCCCAGCGGGACGATGGGCAACCAGGTCGCGATCCGAACCCACACCGACCGCGGGCAGGAGCTGCTCGCCGACGAGCACGCCCACGTCCTCAAGTGGGAACTCGGCGCGGTCGCCCAGCTGAGCAGCCTCCAGACGCGGCTGCTCGACTTCGGCGAGTCGGCCGTCCCGACGCCGGAGCAGGTGCGTGAGGGGCTCGTCGAGGAGGGGCTCCACGAGGCCGGCACGGGGCTGTTCTGTCTGGAGAACACCCACAACTACCGCGGCGGTGTCGCGATCTCGAAGGCCGAGATCGACGCCGCGGCCGAGGTCGCCCACGACCACGGCGTGCCCGTCCACTTAGACGGCGCGCGACTGTTCAACGCCGCCGAGTCGCTCGACACTGACGTCGCCGAACTGGCCGAGTCGGCCGACAGCGTGATGTTCTGCCTCTCGAAGGGGCTGGGCGCCCCCGTCGGCTCGATGCTCGTCGGCGAGGAGGAGTTCATCGACCGCGCGCGCCGGACCCGGAAGCTGTTCGGCGGCGGGATGCGGCAGGCCGGCATGATCGCCGCGCCCGGGCTGCTCGCACTGGAGAACCGCGGCCACCTCGCGGACGACCACCGGCGCGCCGAGCGCATCGCCGAGGGGCTGGGCGGGATCGACGGGATCGAGACGATCGAGCCCGACACCAACATCGTCGTCGCCGACGTGGCGGGGACGGGGCTGGACGCGGAGGCGTTCGTCGGGGAGATCGAACAGCACGGCGTGCTCGCGGTGGCGTTCGGCGAGACGACGGTGCGGTTTACCACGAACTGGGACGTGAGCGACGGCGATATCGAGGGAGCGATCGACTCGGTGCGGGCCGCGATGGCGGAACGCTGAGGCTGCCGGCCCGTTCCGACGGTCACCGGCGTTCCCAGTTTCTCGGAATCGTCGGGCCCGATTTTTGAGAGGGGGTACAACGATGAGGTAGAAGGACCATGTCCATCGCAACCCTCGAAGAAGACGTGTTCGGCGAAGCGCTAACGCCGCTCGAGCGTGTCGCTGCGGGGATTCCCGCCATACTCGCCGCGGCGGGTCACGTACTGCTGGTCGCCGTCGCCGCGCTGCTCGTGTTCGTGCTGGTGACGGCGCCCTGAGAGACGGCTCGACGCCCGTTTTTCGATCGAGTGGGACGACTCACGCGGTCTCGAACTCGAACCGTGCGCCGCCGTCCTCGCTCTCGGTGATCGACACCGACCAGCCGTGGGCCTCGGCGATGCTCTCGACGATCGGGAGGCCGAACCCCGTCCCCTCGTCGCTGGTGGTGACGCCCGTGTCGAACGGGTCGACGTCGTCGCCGATGCCGGGGCCGTCGTCGGCGACGAAAAAGCCCTCGCGGTCGGGCAGCGTGCCGACGGTGACCGTCGGCTCGGCGCCGGCGTGTTCGACCGCGTTTCGGTAGAGGTTCTCGAACAGCTCGATCAGCCGGTCGGGGTCGGCGTCCATCGTCCCGTCGGCGTCGACGGCCAGCGACGCCCCGTCGGTCGCGACGTGGTTCCACGCCTGCCGTGCGACGGCGTCGAGGTCGATCCGCTGGGTCTCGCCCACGTCCTGTCCCTCGCGGGCCAGCGTCAGCAGATCGGTGACGAGGTGATTCATCCGGTCGAGCGCGTCTTCGGCGTTGTCGAGTTTCCCGAGGTCGCCAGTCTCCCTGACGAGATCGAGATAGCCCGATGCGACGTTGAGGGGGTTGCGCAAGTCGTGGGAGACGACGCTCGCGAACTGATCGAGGCGCTCGTTCTGCCGGCGGAGCTCGGCCTCGCGCTCCCGCCGTTCGCTCACGTCGGAGTAGATGGCGTAGCCGGGCGCGTTCGCTTCGCCGACCTCGAGTGGTGTGACCTGCAGCAGGAAGTGTTTGGTGCCGTCGGCGGTGTCGCGTTCGACCTCGGTCTGGACCCGTTCGCCGTTCGCGAGCTGCTCGTTGTACGAGTCGGCCTCCGTCTCGGTCTCGGACGGGACGATGTACTCGTCGAGGGACTCGCCCTCGATCTCGTCGGCGTCGTAGCCGAACGTGCGCTCGAACGCGCCGTTGACCCGGCGAACGATCGGCTCGCCGTCGATCATCTCGTAGGAGACGGCGGCACCGGGGATGTTCTCGAACAGCGCTTCGAAGCTGTCACGTTGGCGTCGGAGGTCGGCCTCCGCGCGGACGCGCTGCAGCGCCACCGCGACGTGGGCCATCAGCAGCTCCGCGAGCTCGAGATCCTCCTCGTCGAACGCCTCGGGCTCGGTCGAGACCGCCTGAAACACACCGAGGTCGCCGACCGGCACCGAGATCGCCGACTCGAACTCCGGGCTGGTGGGCCGGGAGTCGGGGTCGCTGTGGATGTCCGTGAGCAGGAACGAGTCGCCGGTGCGGGCGGTCTTGCCCGCGATCCCCTCGGAGATGTGCATCTTCCGGCCCGCGTCCGCGGCGATGCCGCCCGACTCCGCGACGGGGACGAGCATGTCGCCCTCCCGGAGGTCGAGCTTGCTCATGTCCAGATCGAGCACGTCCTCGGCGGCGTCGATCGCGATGTCGAGCAGCTGCGCCTCCGTCTCGACGGCGCCAAGCTCCATCGCCGACGTGTGGAGCCGCTCGATCACCCGTCGGGACTCCCGGAGCGCCTCCTCCGAGCGGATGCGGTCGAGCGTCGACTCCGCGTAGCCGACCAGCAGCTCCACGAGTTCGAGATCCTCCTCGTCGAACGTGCCGGTCTCGTCGGAGATCACCTGGAACACGCCGGAACTCCCGACGGGGACGCTGATCGCGGACCTGACCGTCTCGTTGGCCGGTTCGGCGTCGGGGTTGACCTCGGCGTTATCGATGAGGAACGAGCGCTCCTCGTTGTACGTCCGGCCGACGATGCCCGCTTCGGTCGACACCCGGTCCAGCCTGTCGGTCCGGCCGCCGACCGGGTGCAGTTCACCGTCCTGTTCCATCAGGAGCACCGACTGGTCGAGTTCGAGCACGTCCGCCGCGATGTCGACCACCCGCTGGTACAGCGCCGACTCGGTCTCGGCCCCGATCAACGACGGTGCGGCCTCGTGGAGTCGGGTGATCCGAACCTGGCGGTCGCGGAGGCTCTGCTGGGCGCGTATCCGGGCGTCGACCTGTGCACCGTGGTTAGCCAGTAGCTGGGCGAACTCCAGATCGGTCTCGTCGTAGCTCCCCACCTCGGGCGAGAGGCCGCCGAACACGCCGATATCGCCGAAAGGGACCGCGATACCGGAGCGTAACTCCTCGACGCGTTGTTCGGCGACCGGGTGGTTCTCGATGTCGTCGACGATCGCCGGCTCGCCGGTCCGGCGCACCGCCGAGAGGATGCCGAACCCCGGATCGGCCGTCTCCGGAGTATCCGGGTCGGTCGAGGCCGCGAGCCGGAACCCGTCGCCGTCGTAGAGATAGAGCACCGCGATACCGAACCCGAGCACTTCGGTCCCGATCTCGACGATCCGCTGGTGGAGCTTCGACCGCTCCTCGAACCCGACGAGCTCCGCCGAACCCTCGTGGAGTCGGGCGATCCGCTCGCGGTTGGGCGTGCCGCCGACGGCCGCCGTCACACGGTCGCCGAGACCGGTCGCGGAGTCGTCGTCCGCGTCCCCTTCCTCGCTCCGCGTGGTGATCGTCTCCCCCTGACAGTCGACGATCGGGCAGCCGGCCTCGGAGGCCGCAGCCGCCAGCGACGCCGGGATCGAGTCGCCACAGGCGATCAGACAGTCCGGATGTGACTCCTCGAACGCAGCGAGCGCCGCCCCGGGCGCCTCGACGCGACCGGCGAACCCGTCCCGATCGAGCAGCGATCCCGCTGCCCCGCAGGGGTTCTCGCCGACCACGAGGATCTCGGTTCGATGTGCCACAGTGTAGACAGCTACTGTTTCTCTTGCGAGATGGTCGCATATGTGTTTCGGTGGAGCGTCTCACAGGGGCGTCTGATGCCCCCGGTAAGGTTCGGGGTACGCCGCCGGGTCAGGGGCTCCCGTCCGTCGGTGATCGAACGACTCGCCCGCACGAACCCCGGAATCCTTTTGCCCGGCGGTTGACCACATCCGGTAATGAGTGAGCTCGAGAGCGAGTACCGTCTCGACTACTTCGCCGAGAACGGGTTCGAACGGCAGACCTGTTCGTCGTGTGGCGCCCACTTCTGGAGCCGCGTCGAGCGCGACACCTGCGGGGAGCCCCCCTGTGAGGACTACGGGTTCATCGACGATCCCGGGTTCGACGAGTCGTACTCGCTGGCGGAGATGCGCGAGGCGTTCCTCTCCTTCTTCGAGGAGCACGACCACCAGCGGGTCGACCCCGCGCCAGTCGCCGCCAATCGCTGGCGCGACGACGTGCTCCTGACGCAGGCGTCGATCTACGACTTCCAACCACACGTCACCAGCGGCGAGTCGCCGCCGCCGGCGAACCCCCTCGTGGTTTCCCAGCCCTGCATCCGGATGCAGGACATCGACAACGTCGGGAAAACCGGCCGGCACACGATGGCGTTCGAGATGGGCGGCCACCACGCGTTCAACGCCGACGAGGGGACGGACTACGCCTACGAGGGCGAAGTGTACTGGAAGGACCAGTGTGTCGAGTACTGCGAGGAGTTCTTCTCGTCGATGGGCGTCCCCCGCGAGGAGATCACGTTCATCGAGGACCCGTGGGTCGGCGGCGGCAACGCCGGCCCCGCCTTCGAGGTGATCTACAAGGGGCTCGAACTGGCGACGCTCGTCTTCATGATGCTCGAACAGGACCCCGACGGCGAGTACGAGATGAAGGACGGCAACACGTACGCCGAGATGGATCGCCGGGTCGTCGACACGGGGTACGGGATCGAGCGCTGGACGTGGATGAGTCAGGGGACGCCCACGGTGTACGAGGCGATCTACCCCGAGTCCATCGAGTTCCTGAAGGACAACGCCGGGATCGAGATGACCGAGGAGGAGGCCGATCTCGTCCACCGCGCCTCCAAGCTGGCGGGCCACATGGACATCGACGAGGCCGAGGACATGGAGGCTGCCCGCGACACCATCGCCGAACGGCTGGACGTGAGCGTCGAGCGGCTCGAGGAACTGATGGAGCCGCTGGAGTCGATCTACGCGATCGCCGACCACGCGCGCTGTCTGGCCTACATGTTCGGCGACGAGATCGTCCCCTCGAACGTCGGCACGGGCTACCTCGCCCGGATGGTGCTCCGCCGGACGAAGCGACTCGTCGACGACGTGGGGATCGACGTGCCGCTGGACGAGCTGGTCGACCGAGAGGCCGAGCGGCTGGGGTACGAGAACCGCGACACGATCCGCGACATCGTCCGCACCGAGGAGCGCAAGTACGAGGAGACGCTCGAACGCGGCCGACGGAAGGTCCAGCAGCTGGCCGACGACCACGCCGCGGCCGGGACGCCGATCCCGACGGAGCAGCTGATCGAGCTGTACGACTCTCACGGGATCCAGCCGTCGATGGTGGCCGAGATCGCCCGCGAGCGCGGCGCCGAGGTGAACGAGCCCGACGACTTCTACTCGCTGGTCGCCGAGCGCCACGACGCCGAGGAGGCGCTCGAAGAGGCGGATCAGGAGGAGGACCGCGTCGGGGACCTCCCGGCGACCGACCAGCTCTACTACGAGGATCAGGACCGCATGGAGTTCGAAGCGGTCGTCCTCGACGTCCTCGACCGCGAGGAGGGGTACGACGTCGTACTCGACCAGACGATGTTCTACCCCGAGGGCGGCGGCCAGCCCGCCGACCACGGGACGCTCGTCAGCGAGGACGGCAGCGTCGAGGTGGTCGACGTCCAGCGCCGCGACGGCGTGATCCTGCACCGGACCACTGACAGCCCCGGGAAAGGCGAGTTCGTCACCGGAAAAATCGACGCCGAGCGCCGGCACCGCCTGATGCAGCACCACACCGCGACCCACATCGTCGGTGCGGCCGCGCGGCGGGTGCTCGGCGACCACGTCCGGCAGGCCGGCGCCCAGAAGGGCGTCGACAGTTCACGGCTGGACGTGAACCACTACGACCGCGTGAGCCGCGAGGAGGTCAAGCAGATCGAGCACGTCGCCAACGAGATGGTGACCGACAACACCAGCGTCCGCCAGGAGTGGCCCGAGCGCCACGAGGCCGAGGCCGAGCACGGCTTCGACCTCTACCAGGGCGGGATCCCGCCGGGAGAGAACATCCGCCTGATCCACGTCGGCGACGACGTGCAGGCCTGTGGCGGCACCCACGTCGACCGGACCGGCGACGTGGGGACGATCAAGATCCTGAACACCGAGCCCGTGCAGGACGGCGTCGAGCGGTTCGTGTTCGCCGCGGGGGCGGCCGCGATCGACGCGACACAGGCGACCGAGGACGCGCTCTACGACGCGGCCGACACGTTCGACGTGAACCCCCAAGAGGTGCCCGACGCCGCCGAGCGGTTCTTCACCGAGTGGAAGGAGCGCGGGAAGACGATCGAGGACCTCAAATCGCAGCTCGCGGAAGCCCGTGCGGGCGGCGGCGAGGACGCCGAGGAGGTCGACGTCGACGGCGCGACCGCCGTGATCCAGCGCATCGACGCCGACGCCGACGAGCTGCAGGCCACCGCGAACGCGCTGGTCGAGGACGGAAAGGTCGCGGTCGTCGGCTCCGGCGCCGACGGCTCCGCACAGATCGTCGTCGGCGTCCCCGACGGCGTCGACATCGACGCCGGGGAGGTCATCGGCGAGCTCGCCCGCAAAGTCGGCGGCGGCGGCGGCGGCCCGCCGGACTTCGCACAGGGCGGCGGCCCGGACGTGGAGGCGCTCGACGAGGCGCTGGACGAGGCGCCCGACGTGCTGCGCCAGAAGCAGACGGCGTAAGCGGCGGTTTTTCGGACGATCCCGGCACAAAGGTTTCAACCGACGGCGCGGGAGTGTGGGTATGCGGAAATCGGCCCCCGTCGTCGCGCTCGCGGCTGTGATCCTCCTCGCCGGCTGTCTCGGCGGCGTCGGCACGCCCGGAACAGACAGGTCGGCGACCCCGACGCAGACGGCGACTGAGACGCCGACAGTGACACCCGCCACGAGTACGGACGGGTCCGAGCGCGTCGTCGCGTTCGAGGAGCTGAACGACCAACAGCAGCACGCGTTCCGGGACGCGATCGACGGCGAGGCGAGCTTTGTCCCGAACACGTCGTACGTGAACGACTCCGCGGGGTACGACTTCGAGCACGTCGACTCGTTCCAGGAGCACGAGTACGTCCGATATGAGAGCGAGTTGTACGAGATCTCCACCCATTCCGGGGAGCTGTACGCCTCCTACCAGATCCGAACGTCCGTCGACACGCCCGGCGGGAACGCGACCGTCGTCGCGCTCGAAGACCTCCCGGACCGCGTTCGCGACGAAGTCCGGACCGCGATCACCGAGGGCGAGTACTACGCGCCGTACGGGAAGTGGGGCTCGCTCCCCGAGTCCCTACAGGACGTGGAGTACGTCCGGTACGAGAACGAGACCTACGAGACGGGCTACGTCGTCGGCGACGCGTGGGCGACAGTGGTGACAGTCGAGAAAATCGAGTGAGGGCGACCGACCGCGACCGTTACCGCTTCTCCAGTCGCCCGTCACACTGCGGACAGCTGTCGGGTGCCGCCCCGGCGAGCTCCGTCGTCCGCTTGTTGTAGCAGTCCGAACAGAGCAGTGTCCCACAGCGTCGGCACTCGTAGCCGTCGTAGCTCGCGAGGCCGAGCGCGTCCTTGAGCCCCCCACCCGTGGCGTCGAGCTGTACGCCACAGCGTTCGCACGTAGGCATGGCCGAACCGTCAGTATCGACGTGTTTCAACCTGTTCATCGGTTCTCCGCCGGAACGGTCAACACCGGCCCGGCCGAACCGCCGCCCGTGCCTCACGCGAACAACGACGGCGTCTCGCTGTACTACGAGAGCGACGGCAACGGCGAGGCGGTGCTGTGTTGTGGCGACGTCGGCCTCGGCGCGTGGCAGTGGGGCTGGCAGCACGCCGCCCTCGCCGGGCCGTACGAACTGATCGTGGCCGACACGCGCGGCTGCGGGCGTTCCGACGATCCGCCAGCGGACTGCACCGTCGAGACGCTGGCCGACGACGCCGTGGCGGTGCTGCGGGACCACGGCGTGCGGTCGGCCCACGTCGTCGGCGCCGGTCTCGGCGGGATGGTCGCACTCGAACTCGCCCGCACGACCGGCCGCGTCCAATCGCTCACGCTGTTCGGCACCGCGCTCTCGGGCGACAGCTACGATCCCGAGCCCATGTTCGCGCCGCCGAGCGACGAGGCGGCGCTCCGGACGTCGGTGGAGTCGGCGCTCTCTCGGGAGTTCGTCGACGAGCAGGCTGACGCGATCAGCCAGCTCGTGGAGTGGCGCGCCGCCGAGGACGCCGACCGCGAGTCTTGGGAGCGACAGGCCGCCGCCCTCGAACCCTTCGCCGTCGAGAAGCCCTACGAGATCACCGAGCCGACACTCGTGGTCCACGGCGGCGACGACCGGCTCTGCCCGCCGGCTCGGGGGCGCGAGCTCGCCGAGGAGCTGCCGAACGCGGAGCTGTTCGGGGTAGAAGGCGCCGGCCACCTCGTCGGCGTCGAGGCGTCGAAGGTCGTCAACGACCGGCTGCGGACGTTCCTGGAGTCGGCGTAGGGCGCGGTCGGCTTTAACTACCCGTCGCCCGAACGCGAACCATGGATCGACGGAGAGTGGCGGGCGGCGGCCTCCTCGTCGCCGGCCTGCTGAGCTACGGCGTCGGGCTCTACGTTCCCTACCCCGGTCGGGCGTTCTCGCTGACGGCGGTGATGGTGGGGATCGTGCTCGTGACGACAGGGGCCGGCCCGCAGGCGGAGGGAGCGCCGTGACGCTCCAAGCGGTCGTCTACACGGGCGCCGGCGTCGAGGAGTACGACGACGTGGGCGCGGCCGTCGACGCTCCGGGCGAGACGTGGATCCACGCCTCCGCGGGCGAACGGTCGGATCTGGACGCGATCAGGGACCGCTTCGACATCCACCCGCTGGCCGTCGAGGACGCCCTCGACGAGAACACCCGGCCGAAGACCGAGGAGTACGGCGACCACACGTTCGTGCTGATGAAGACGACCCGGCTGAGTCAGCGCGACAACGTGGCGTTCGGGAAGGAGATCCACACCCAGTCGGTCGGGCTGTTCGTCGGCGACGGCTGGCTGGTGACGATCGCGCCGCCCGAGCTCGAACTGGTGGCGCCGACGGCCCCCGCCTGGACCCGGGACAGCAGCCGCGTCGCCGACCGCGGCGCGGACTTCCTCGCCTACCGCGTGCTCGACGCGATCGTCGACGACTACTTCGACGTGCTCGACGAGATCGAGACCGACATCGAGGCCGTCGAGGAGCGGGTGCTCCACGACCCCGAGCCGGAGATCCTCGAGGAGCTCAACGGCGTGCGCCGGGACCTGCTGGCGTTCCGGAAGGTGGCGTGGCCCGCCCGAGAGGCCGTCTCCTCGCTCGCCCGCGGCGACGTGCCCCAGGTCGCCGAGAGCAACGAGAAGTACTTCCGGGACGTCTCCGACCACCTCGTGCAGGTGGTGGACCTGATCGAGACGTACCGGGACCTGACCGGCGGCTCGCGGGACATCTACCTCAACGCCGTCTCCCAGTCGACAAACGACGTGATGAAGACGCTGACCGTGGTCGCGGCGATCTTCATCCCGCTGACGTTCGTCGTCGGGGTCTACGGGATGAACTTCGCGGGGACGCCCTTCGCGATGCCCGAACTCGGCTGGACGTACGGCTACCCGGCGACGATGCTCGGGATGGCACTGGTGGCGATGCTGCTGCTCGGCCACTTCCGCCGGCAGGGGTGGCTCTAACAGCGACTGGTGGCGGTGGAGACATGTAGGACCGCCGAGTATCGGGACTCGTGTCCCACCCGTTCGTCGACGAGGAGACCGGCGCGATAGATCGAGAGCGCGTTCTCTCGGAGGCGATCCCCCTCGGGAAACTCGTCCTGTTGGTCGCCGCGACGGCGTTTCTCCCCTTCTCGATCGTGTTACTGTTCGGGAGCTTCTCCGTTCTCGGGACAGTGTTCACGCTCCTGGCCCAGTTCGTCCTCGCGGTCGGGACCGGGATCGTCCTGCTCTACGTCGTCGCCCGAGGGATCCAGATCGCCGAGCAGTGACTCGCTACGGCAGCCGATCGCCGGGACCGAACCCCTCTTGATTCCGCGCCGATCAGGCTTCCGTAGTGGCACTGATCGACATCTTCGTCTCGGCCATCCTGCCGATCGTCCTGATCGCGGGGGTCGGGTTCACCCTCGGCCGGGCGAGGGACGTGGAGCCCGGGCCGCTCAACACGGCGACGGTGTACGTGCTCGCGCCGGCACTGGTGCTCCACAGCCTGCTCGATACGGGGTTGGGCGGCGAGACGCTGCTCCGCCTCGCCGCGGCGGTCACCGCGTTCACGCTGGGGATGGCGGCGCTGGTGGAGCTCTCGGGCCGGCTGCTCGGCGTCGACGACGCGACGCTGTCTGCGCTGGTGCTCGTCTCGACGTTCCCCAACGCCGGCAACTACGGCATCCCCGTCAGCGACTTCGCGTTCGGCAGCGTCGGCCGGGGGGTGGCGGTGCTGTACGTCGCCGCCCAGTCGGTGTTGATGTACACCGTCGGCGTGTACGTCGCCTCCCGCGGCGGCGGGAGCGCGGGGCTGGGCGCGCTCAGGCGCGTGTTCCGCATCCCGCTGATCTACGCGGTCGCCGCGGGGCTGCTGATGCGGGCGCTGGGGCTCGTGCCCGCGGGCGGATCGACGGCGATGGAGACGCTGCGACTGGTCGGCGACGCCTCGATCCCCGTGATGCTGCTGATCCTCGGCATCCAGCTCGCGAACACCGACTTCGGCGCCGCGCCGTTCCAGATCGGCGTCGCGAGCGTGGGGAAGATGGTCGTCGCGCCCGCGGTCGCGGTCGGCGTCGCCCTGCTGGTCGGCTTCGAGGAGCCCACCGTCGCCCGGACGTTCGTGCTGGAGTCGGCGATGCCCGCGGCGGTGACGCCGCTGGTGCTGCTGATCGAGTTCGCCGACGACGTGGAGGTCGGCGGCGTCAGCGCGCCGGAGTTCGTCTCGACGGCGGTGGCGGCGACGACGCTGCTGTCGGTGCCGGTGCTGACGGTGCTGATCTCGGTGTTGCAGTCGGGCGCGCTCGTGTAGTCTTCCTCGTTGCTTCGCCGTGACGCGCTAGTCGTCGCTCTGTCGGGGGACGTTCCGTCCCGGCGAGACCGGCGTCGAGTCGACGACCGCCGACTTCCACGTCCCGCGGGAGAGCCACGCGAGGGCGGCGATCGCGCCGACGATGTCCCCGAGCGCGACGGCCGTCCAGACGCCCGTCGGCCCCCAGCCCAGCGGGAACGCGAGCAGGTACGTCGCCGGGAGGCGGACGACCCACAGCGCCAGCAGCGAGAGCGCCAGCGCGGTCGTGGTGTTGCCCGCGCCGCGGAACGTCCCCATCGCGACCTGAAACACGCCGAAGAACACGAACGCGACGCTGGCGATCCGGAGGTACGTCGCGGCGTAGTCGATCGTCGCGACGGCGCCCGCCGTCGTCGCGGGGAGGAACAGGGCGACGATCGGCTCCGGGACGGCGGCGACGAGTATCGCGACCACTGAGAGCACGGCGACGACCAGCCCCGTCCCGAGCTTGACGGCCCGGGTCGCGCGCTCGGGCTCGGCGGCGCCGAGGTTCTGGCCGACCGCGGTGTCCATCGCTTGTGAGAGCCCCATGGCGGGCAGTGTGACGACCGAGATGAGGCGGTTCCCGAGGCCGTATGCCGCGACGACCGCCGGTGGGAACGTCGCGACCATCGCGGTGGCGGCGACCATCGCGAGCGCGGTGCCGGACTGCTCCAGCGCGGTCGGGACGCCAAGCTCGACGATCTGGCGGACCGGCCCCGGCTTCGGGATCAGGTCCCGCGGCTCGATCGTGGGGCCGAGGCCGGTGCCGAACAGCACGTACAGCCCGGCGACCGTCGCGATCCCGCGGGAGGTGACGGTCGCGATCGCGGCGCCCTCGACGCCCAGCGCCGGGAACACCCACCAACCGAAGATCAGGAACGGGTCGAGCGCGACGTTAACGGCGACGGAGAGGATCATCACCACCAGCGGCGTGCGCGTGTCGCCAGTGCCGCGCATCAGCGCCGAGAACACGAAGAAGCCGAACAGGGCGGGCGAGCCGAGAAAGAACACCCGCATGTACTCGGCGGCGTGGGGGACGATCCGCTCGGCAGTCACGGGGTCGGCCGGTAGCAGCGCGAGCAGCGGCCCCGTCGCGAGGAAGCCGATCGCCCCGACGACGACCGAGACGATGCCGACGAAGCCGAGGGTCTGGCCCGCGATCCGGCCGGCCGCGCGGTCGCCGCCCGCGCCGGTGTGCTGGGCGACGAGGATCGCGCCCGCGGCGGTGAACCCGCCGCCGATCGAGATCACGAGGAAGACGAGCGGAAAGGCGAGGCTGAGCGCGCCGACGGCGTCGGCGGAGAGCCGCCCCAGCCAGATCGTGTCGACGAGGTTGTAGGCAACCTGGAGGAGCTGGATCGCCACCAGCGGCCACGCCAGCCGGACCAGCGGCCGGAGCAGCGGGCCCCGCGTGAGCGAGGAGCGTTCGACGTGGGGGGCGGAGGTCATACGTATCGAAGGTCGCCGGGGCTCTTGAAGACGCGCAACAGTGGGTAGCACGGTACATCCGCCGGTGTCGGTTTCGGGGGTCGGCGTCGAACCGCCCCCGTTTATTCCGTTGGATGGCGAACGGGCGACCATGACCATCGGCTTCATCGGCGGATCGGGCATCTACGAGGCGCTCCCGCTGCACAACACCCGCGAAGTGACGGTCCAGACGCCGTACGGCTCGCCGTCGTCGGCGGTCACCATCGGCGAGTTCGGGGAGACTGGTCGGGAGGTCGCGTTCCTCCCGCGGCACGGCCCGGACCACCAGCACTCGCCGACGAACCTCCCCTACCGCGCGAACATCTACGCGCTGAAGCAGGTCGGCGTGACCCACGTGCTCGCGACCAACGCGGTCGGCAGCCTGCGCGAGGATCTCCCGCCGCGGACGCTCGTCGTCCCGGACCAGATCTACGACCGCACCAAACACCGCGATCTCTCCTTCTTCGGCGACGGGATCGTGGTCCACCAGCCGTTCGCGCAGCCGTACTGCCCCGAGATGGTCGACCATCTCTCGAACGCGGCCGAGGCCGTCGACACCGACGCCAGCGTCGAGGAAGGCGGCACGTACGTCTGCATTGAGGGGCCGCAGTACTCCACCAAGGCCGAGTCGGAGTTCTACCGCGATCAGGGGTGGGACGTCGTCGGGATGACCGCGATCCCGGAGGCCAAACTGGCCCGCGAGGCCGAGATGTGCTACGCGACGCTCGCCGGCGTGACGGACTACGACGTCTGGAAGGAGGACCACGAAGTCACGCTGCAGGAGGTGCTGGAGAACGCTGAGGCCAACGAGGAAGCGATCAAGGCCGCGATCGAGGAGGCGATCCGGACGTTCCCGGAGGGCCACGAGTGCGACTGCCACAGTTCGCTCGAAGGGACGATCAACACGCCGACGGAGGCGATCCCGGAGGAGACCCGCGAGCGCGTGGACCTGTTCGTCGGGGAGTATCTGGACGACTGAGCCGGTTTTTCGGTTTTGGCTCGTTTTTTCTCGGGGAGATTGGTTCGACGGTGACGGCAGTATGTTTCACCGGTGAGGGGACTGGCTCGACCGTTGGTGACTGCGACAGCAACAGCAGCTCGTTCGTAGACCACTTGTGACCGCAGGGTGCCGGGCACAAGGCCCGGCACAGCACCGAATCCCCACCCCTCCCCCCGCGGCCGGCGACGGTTGCCGTCATCAGAAATCGGAGATTTCTGATTGGCTAACGGGAGCTTCGCTCCCGTGAACGGCCGCGAGGCGTCCACCGCTACCGCACCGCAGTCGCTGTCGGCGCGAAGCGCGAGCGGCTCCGTCCGCGAGCCGAGCGCGAGGGACGACTGACCGAGTGAAACGAGGGAAGGAGTCGGCTGGGGAGGTTCGTGGGCTGTGCGGGGCGGTGCGGTCGCAAGTGGCCCTGCTCACTCCGCGGTCGTGGTCGCAGTCGAAACGACGAGCGGCGGGATGCTGTCTACTCCCACCAAGACGAAGAAGAAATCCGCCGCCGAGGAAGTTCCCTAATCGTCGTCGACGTCCACGTCGGCCTTCGCGTGGCGCTCCTGTGCGCGCTCGATGAACTCCTCGGGGAGCTCGTCGATCTCGCCGGCCTGCACGCCCCAGAGGTGGGCGTACAGCCCGTCCTCCGAGATGAGCTCCTCGTGGGTGCCGCGCTCGGCGATCTGCCCGTCCTCCAGCACGAGGATCTGGTCGGCGTCCTTGATCGTCGAGAGCCGGTGGGCGATCGCGAACGTGGTGCGGTCCTCGGTCAGCTTGTCGATGGAGCGCTGGATCAACATCTCCGTCTCCGTGTCCACGTCCGAGGTCGCCTCGTCGAGGATCAGGATCTCGGGATCCTTCAGCATCGCGCGGGCGATGGAGAGCCGCTGGCGCTGCCCGCCCGAGAGCTTCACGCCGCGCTCGCCGATCTCCGTCTCGTACCCCTCGGGGAGGTTCATGATGAACTCGTGGGCCTCGGCGGCCTTTGCGGCCTCGACGACCTCCTCGTGGGAGGCGCCGAACGTGCCGTACTCGATGTTGTCCGACACCGTCCCGTAGAACATGAACGTGTCCTGCGAGACGTACCCCAGCTTCTTCCGGAGCGAGGGGATCGTCACGTCGCGGATGTCCTGATGGTCGATCTCGATCGACCCCTCGTCGACGTCGTACATCCGTAGCAGGAGCTTGAGCACCGTCGACTTCCCGGCGCCGGTGGGACCGACCAGCGCGAGGGTATCGCCGCCCTCAACCTCGAAGTTGACGTCCTCGACGATGGTCTCCTCGTCGTAGCCGAAGCTCACGTCGTCGTACTCGACGTGACCGTCCGTGACCTCGAGCGCCTCGGCGTCGGGATCCTCGACGATCCGGGAGGGCGTGTCCATCAGCCCGAACAGGCGGGCGCTGGAGGCCCGGGCCCGCTGGTACATGTTGATGATGGAGCCGAACTGCGCCATCGGCCAGATGAACCGCTGCGTGTAGAGGATAAAGGTCGTGAACACGCCGGGGCTGAGCGTCTCCTGCCCGCCGGTGATCCACAGCGGCGCCTCGCCGAGCACCCAGAGGCCGCCGACGGCGAAGGTGATGATGAAGCCGATGCCGGCGATGACCCGCAGCGCGGGGAAGAAGAGGATCCGCGTCTCGATGGCGTCCCAGTTGGCGTCGTAGTAGTCCTGGGAGACGTCGTCGACGCGCTCGGACTCGAAGCTCTCGGTGTTGAACGTCTTGATGACCTTGATGCCGCCGAGGTTGTTCTCGAGTCGGCTGTTGAGGTGGCCGACCGTCTTGCGCACGGTGGCGTACTTGGGCTGGATGATGTCGATAAACTTCCAGGTGATGAGGGCGATGATCGGCACCGGCAGCAGCGCCACCAGCGCGAGGCGGGGGTTCAGCCAGACCATGATCCCCGCGATGCCCAGCACCATCACCGAGAGCCGGAACAGCGAGTTCATCCCCTCGTTGAGGAACCGTTCGAGGCGGTTCACGTCGTTCGAGAGGATGGACATCATCTCGCCGGTCTGCTTCTCGGCGAAGAAATCCATGTTCAGCCGCTGCATCTTGTCGTACGTGTCGGTACGGACGCTGTGCTGGATCGTCTGGGCGAAGGAGTTCCAGCCGTAGTTTCGGACCCAGTGGAACGCCGACCCGCCGAAGAAGGAGACGCCCAGCAGCGTGATGGCGAACCAGAACTGCGGCATCGTCTCGGTGGGGATGACGCTCTGTGGGACCAGCGGGAGGGAGAACTGTTCGGGGCCGAAGATCGCGTCGATGGCGATCCCCAGCAGCAGCGGGGGGAGGAGATCGAGCACCCGGGCGGCGACGCTCCCGGAGAAGCCGATGCCGAAGTACCGGGCGTTGGGGAGCCCGTACTCCTCGAACAGCCGCCGCATCGGGTTATCCGTCTTCTGACGGATATCCTCGAAGGGATCGTCCTCGTCGGAGGGATGTGACATTGTTCACCGCGACGCAATGGCCCTCAAAAGGTCTTACGAATCGAAACACTCGAACGGCCGGGCGAACCGGCCGAAAACGCCGGTATCGATCGAGCGGGAGGAAGCAAAAAGTAGCTTCGGGAGGTGTGCTCCGTGAGACCGTGGCTCAAAGGGAACGGCTCTCGACGCTCGGGTCGACGCCGGCGGCGTCGAGGTCCTCGCGGATCCGCGCGCGAAGGGGATCGGGAACCGTGTCGCGGCCGACGGGGACCGCGGTCTCGCCGTCGCCTTTGACTCGCCAGTAGAGTACGCAGTCGCTGGGGGCGTAGTACTCGACGCTGTAGCGGTCGCCGTCGCCGCGGTAGTGGACGCGGGCGGCGAACTCCTCGGCGGTCCACCCCTCGCGGTCGGCCAGCGCGTCGACGGCGTCGCTCACGCGTCGGCCTCCGTGGTCGGGACGGCGGTTCGGTTCTCCTCGGGGATCACGACGCGGTCGCCGACATCGATCCCGTGCTCGGTGGTGTACTCGTAGGGAATCTCGACGACGTACTTCCCGTACCCCTCGTAGGTGGGGCTGTCCTCGCCCGCCGGGGGGAGCTCGGCGTGGTGGATCGTCGTGATCGTCCCGTTCTCGGCGACGAACACCATGTCGATGGGGAACGCCATGTCCCGCATCACGTAGCCGTGAGTCGCTTCACGGGGATGGACGAACAGCATCCCCTCGTCGGGGCCGAGGGACTCGTGGTCGCTCAGGCCGGTGTAGCGCTCGTCCCACGTGTCCGAGACGTTCACCGAGACGGTCGCGAGCGTGGTGTCGTTCTCGGCGTCGACGAACGTGACGGTGGTTCGCTCGGTGTCGTCGAGGACGACGTACGCACCGACGCCGACGACGGCGGCGAGCACGAGGAGAACTGCGAGCAGGGAGCGGTTCCGCACGGGTACGACGTGGGGTTACGGGGTGCTAAGCGTTGCGCCGAAGAGCGAAATGGTTATTCGCGCGGCTCCGGTGTGTTCGCGTGCGGGCTCGTGGTCTAGTGGTTATGACGCTTCCCTTACAAGGAAGAGGCCGGTGGTTCAAATCCGCCCGAGCCCACTTCCGACGCCGCAACTGCGAGGAGCGAAGCGACGAGCCTGCGGCGTCTGAATGGCGTCGAAGGATTTGAACCCAGAGGACGAGCGGAGCGAAGTCCTCGTGGTTCCAAATCCGCCCGAGCCCACTCCTTCTGTGCGAACGAAGTGAGCACGAAGTAGTGACAGCGAGGGGGTTTAAACCAGCGAGCGAACGGGAGCGGCCGTGGTTCCAAACCCGCCCGCGCCCGTCCCGATCGCTCACGACGGCTTCAGCTGCAGCGACGAGCAGGAGTGTCGGATCACCTGCGCTACCCGTACTGCTACAGTGAGAAACACGAGGAGACCCGTGACCAGCAGCGCGATCCCGAGAGCCGGGGCGAGCGATCGGTAGAGAACCCAGCCGGTCCCCGCGTTGGTGGCGGCCAAGAGACAGGGGTAGACGACTCGCAGATGGTTCATCCGGTGTACGTTCACAGTTGCGCGAGTACGTATTATAAGCTATCTAAGGTCAAAGAGCGGCTTGTGTCTGTGAACGCGTTTCGGTGCGCGAAGCGGTCCCCGACTCGTTCGGGCGGCGCCCAGCCCTCGATCCGCCAACGTCACCGCCCAACAGACCTATTGGTAGGGGGAATCTCCCCCGAGTGAGGCAACTCGGCCGAGTAGGAACCACCAATGAACGGGAAACACGTCGCGATCGCGGCGCTGGTCGTCGTGATCGCGCTGGGAGGGGTCGCCGCCGCGCTGGTGACCGGGTTCGGCCCGGCGCCCGGCGGCGACGAGGGGAGCGCAGGACCGTCGACGCCGTACGAGAACACGGTCGTCGTCGAGGACACCGAAGCGAGCGGCAGCGACGGCAGCGGCGACGACGGCGGTGACGGCGGCGCAGCCGCCACGGAGGCGCCGGATCCGTTCACCTTCGTGATCGAAGAGATCACCGAGTGCGGCCGGACGTGCCGGGACGTCAACGGCACGATCACCAATCAGCAGGACCACACCGCCGAAGACGTGACGATCCGGTCGGAGATCTACACCGGCGGCGACATGATCTGGAGCGGGAGCTCAGACGCCGGCGACCTCGCGTCGGGCGAGTCGTACAGCGACCAGAAACGCGTCGGTCTCAGCTACTCCGAGGCGTACAAAGTCCAGCAGAACGACGGGAAGATCGTGATCAGAACGTACGTCGAGACCGCCGACGGGACGTACGTGTTCAAGCAGACGCGCACCGTCGCCTGATCGTCGCCGGCTCGCGGTTTTTCGAAATCCTTAATGCCGGATCGGGCGTTCGTCAGACTGCGCCGCCTTAGCTCAGATTGGGAGAGCACTCGACTGAAGATCGAGCTGTCCCCCGTTCAAATCGGGGAGGCGGCATATTCTGAGTCCGCACAGCGAAGCGAGCACGTCTCACGGAGTTCAGATCCGGAAGCCGACGTTTTCCGACTAACTGGAGTTCCCACCTGCGAACTCGGAGAGGCTCGTACCGACGCGGAACGCGATCGGTTCGTCGGTCTCCGATGAGCCGAGCGCGGCGGCGAGCATCTGCTCCTCGGGATCGTCGATGGCCACCGTCTGGCTCGCGCTGGACGTCCCCGCTATCTCGGTATCTGTCAGTTCGAGAGTTACCTCGTACGCTCCTGCCTCCCCCCACACGTCGTCGTACGTCGCGGTCGAGTTGCCGTCCTCCGACTCCGAGGAAGCGAGGTCGAAAGTTGTATCGAGCGCCGTCTCGCCGGCGGGATCGGTGACGACGATCGAGCCTTCGACGCGCCGGTCGGTCTCGTTGAACACGTTGACCTGTTCGAGTAGTTGGTTCCCGACGAACTCCGCCATCGCCGAACAGCCGGCCGTCGCCGTCAGGACCGCCGTTCCGGTCGCCGCGAGAAACGCTCGTCTGGAGGGCGACCCGCCGTCGTGAGAGCTCTGGAACGTCATTGTCGAGGTGATCGAACCATCGCCGGGGGGAGGAATAAACGGGGGTCCAGTGTTTCTCGGAGAGAAACAGGGAGAGCCGCCGTCGACGCCCGCCGGTCCGAATACCGGGAGAACTTTTTGTCGAGCGCCGAACCGATAACGACGATGCCCTCCACACGCAGACGCCTGCTCGCTGCTGTCGGCACGGGCAGCGCGACGGTTCTCGCCGGCTGTGCCGGCCAACTCCCCGGAACCGGGCCGCGGCGCGTCGACGCCGTCGAGACCGGCGACGAGCGCGAACTCGTCTGGCAGTACCCCGCCGCCGACGTCGAGGATCACGACGACGGGATCGGCTACACGTCGGTGACGTTCGACGGCGAGCGGTCGTCCGAGCAGAGTCCCCCGCCGCTCGCGTTCGAGGTGAACACGACCGTCGGCGGCATCGCCGCGACCGAGACGTACACCGATTACGAGGCCGATCAGGCGCTGTTCCGGGTTGGCCCGCCGAGCGAGTACGAGGCCAGCCACCAGTACCGGATGTGGGTCCAACCGCCGCCCTGGCCCGAGCTCCGGGTACGCTACGAGAGCCGCGCCGGCCGGCGCGAACTCGTCGTCGAACTGCCCGAGATCGACTCCGGCGGCACGATCACGCTTCCGGTCGTGTTCGATCCGGTCGACGCGGTTCCGGACCTGTTCCACTGCTCGTTCACGGTCGAAGCGTCCGAGCCCGGCCCGTTTGGCGAGACCGTCCGCACCAGCGGCCGCGGAACGATCGACGTTGCGGGGGCACGGGCGTCGTGATCCCCACCGACGCGGCGCCGGCAGCGGACTGCTCGCCGACTGACTCTCCCCCTACCGAACAGTGATATCCCACGACCACACCACGACGTGTAGCACAGCCGAGAATCGACAGCTCGCGTACTCGGAGTACGGCGACCCCGACGGCATCCCGGTGCTCTTCCTCCACGGAACGCCCGGCTCGGGCCGGCTCGGCGAACTGTTCGACGGCGACGCCCGGAAACGGGGTATCCACCTCGTCGCTCCTGACCGCCCGGGGTACGGGCGCTCCGAGCCGTGGCCCGATCGCTCCGTCGCGGACGCCGGAACGTATCTCGCCGACGTCCTCGACGACGCCGGCGTCGAGTCGGCGGGCGTGATCGGGTTCTCGGGCGGCGGCGCACACGCGCTGGCACTCGCAGCGACCCGGTCCGACCGCGTCGAGAGCGTCGACCTCGTCGCCGGAACCACCCCGCCGAGCGTGGCCGCGGAGACGCCGACCCCACAGCGCGTACTCTCCGGGCTGGCGGGGGCGACGCCGCGGCTGCTCGGCGGCCTGTTCCGCGCGCAGGCGTGGCTCGCCGCGCGGCGTGACCCGTCGTTCGTGCTCGCACAGTACACCGACGACCCCGAATCGGTTCCGGAGCGTGTCGGGGAGGTAGTGAAAGAGGACTTCCTCGACGCGCTCGCCGACTCACGATCGGGCGCCGTCACCGAGTTCGAGAACACTGCGGCGGCGTGGGGAATCGCCCTCGACGACGTTCGCGCGGACGTTCGTGTCCGACACGGCGACGAGGACGCCAACGTCCCGCTCGTGAACGCCCGGGGGCTCCACGATCGGCTCCCCTCAGCTGAACTCCACGTTCTCGACGGGGCCGACCACCTCGGAACGCTGTTGGGAGCGACGCCGGACGCCCTGACCGTTCACGCGGAGGAGGCGTAGCGACGTTCACACCCCGCCGTCGCGGGCCGAGCGACGAGAGAGCGCCGCGATCCCACCGCTCTCGTGGGGGAACGCTCTTGCTGCCGGCGGCCGAGTCGGGAACGATGAGCGACTCAGACAGCGGGCGAACGCTGCGGACGGTAATGGGCCTGCTCTACGTCGTCGCGGGCGTGAGCCACTTCCTCGCGCCGCGGGCGTTCGAACGGGTGGTGCCGCCACAGTTCCCGCGGCCGAGGGCGCTGGTGCACCTCTCCGGCATCGCGGAGGTGGTCCTCGGTGCCGGCGTCCTGTTCGAGCGGAGTCGCCGCGTCTCGGCGTGGGGGATCGTCGCACTCCTGATCGCCGTGTTCCCGGCAAACGTCTACACCGTTACCGACGACGTGGCGCCCGAACTCGTGCCCGATCGGTTCGACGACGCGGTACGGGCCGCAGCAGTGCTTCGACTGCCGTTTCAGGCCGTGCTGGTGGCCTGGGCGTGGCTGTACACCCGGCCGGAGCAGGACGACTGAGCCCGGTAGCTCTTTGCCGCCGCCACGACCACCCCCGAGTATGCCCGAGTACGGCCCCTACCGCCACCTCGATGCCGTCGTCGACGACGGCCTCGCGACGCTCACGATCGACCGGCCGGCGACCCACAACGCGCTGAACACCGCCGTCATGCACGACCTCGACCGGGCGTTCGCCGAGATCGAGGGCGACCGCTCGGTCGACGCGGTGGTGATCGAGGGCGCTGGCGAGGACGCGTTCTCCGCCGGCGCCGACCTCGCGGAGTACGCCGGGCCGACCGCCGAGCACGACCCGACACAGCGCGAGCGACAGGCACGATTTCACGAGATATTTCGAGCCCCCCACGACTGTCACGCACCGGTGATCGCGAAGATCGACGGCTTCTGCGTCGGCGGCGGGTTGGTGCTCGCGCTGTACTGCGACCTCCGGATCGCGAGCGAGGACTCGACGTTCGGGCTCCCGACCGCCGCGGTCGGGCTGCTGCCCACCGGCGGCGCGACCCGACGACTGGTCGACACTGTGGGCGAGTCGACCGCGAAGGAGTTGGTGTTCACCGCCGAGCGCATCGACGCCGACCGCGCCCGGGAGGCCGGGCTCCTGACCGACGTCGTCCCGGCAGAATCGCTGGACGAGCGCGTGGCCGAACTCGTGGCGTCGATGGGCGAGGTTGGAACAGCGGCGAGAGAACGGGCGAAACGGGCGATCAACGCCGCCGTCGCGGCGCCGGACCCTGCGACCGCACGGGAGCGCGAGGCGTCGCTGTGGTGGGAACAGTTCGAGAGTGCAGAACGCCGGGAACGCGTCGCGTCGTTCCTCGACGGGTAGCTCAGTTCTCGTCGTCGGTCTCCTCGTCCGACTCGTCAGCTTCTTCCTCAGTAGGTTCCTCTTCGTCTGCCTCGTCGGTCTCCTCCTCGGCGGATTCCTCGTCGTCCGATTCGTCGGCTTCGGCAGCCTCGTCGCCGTCAACAGCGGATTCCTCGTCGTCCGCCTCCTCAGCATTCTCCTCGGCAGAGTCCTCCGCGTCCGACTCGTCCGCTTCCGCTGCCCCGTCGTCGTCAGCAGCGTCGTCCCCCGCTTCCTCGTCAGCGTCCTCTTCGGCAGCCTCCTCGTCGTCCGATTCGTCGGCTTCCGCTTCTTCGGCCTCAGCAGCAGCGTCCTCCTCGTCTGCCTCGTCCGCACCGTCCTCGGTAGCGTCCTCATCAGTCTGCTCGGCCTCGGCAGCCGCCGCTTCCTCCGCGCTGTCGGCTTCGGTGTCGCCGCCCGCTTCCGCCACGGGGCCGGCGCCGCGGACGACGCTCTCGCTCGGGGACGGGTCCTCCTCGCCGGTGTCCGTCTCGGCGTACAGCAGGTACAGCACCGGCACGATCAGCAGGACGAGGAACGCGATGCCAGCGACGTAGGTGAGTATGGGGTCGACCATGCCTCTCCTTTTCCCCGGGGGGACTGTATGTGCTACGGCTTCCGTTGGGACGCTGTAACGACACGTATCCGCGGGACCGTCGGCCATTTGTCCGTCCGCAGCCAACGGTCGATGTGAGCGTGACCACTCTCCACCGCCCCGCCCACCGCGACGCGCTGGCGGCGCTGTCGGCGGCGTTCGACCGCGGGGAGCTGGTCACCGTGTTCGGGCGCTGTACCGTGGAGTACGACGGGCGCGCGAGCTCTTCGCTCGGCCCGGGCGACCGCCTGCTGATCCTCAAGCCCGACGGGACGGCGCTGGTCCACACCGACGAGCAGCGGACGCCGGTGAACTGGCAGCCCCCGGGGTCGGAGCACCGCGCGGCTGTCCGGGACGGCCGCCTGCGCGTGCGCAGTGAGCGCGAGAACCCCGACGAGACGCTCGACGTGCGCTTCGACCGCGTCGAGCAGGTGTCGGCGCTCCCGGTCACCGGCGGCCGGACCGTCGACGTGTACGGCAGCGAGGAGGACCTCCGCCAGCGAATCCTCGAAAACCCCGAACTCGTGGAGCCGGGGTTCGAGCCCGCGGCCACCGAGCGGGAGACCGCCGCCGGCCCCGTCGACGTGTTCGGTCACGACGACGAGGGGCGGCCCGTGGTCGTCGAGCTGAAGCGCCGACGCGTCGGCCCGGACGCCGCGGGCCAACTCGGCCGCTACGTCGAGGCGCTGGCGCGAGAGGTGCCCGACGGCGTCGACGTTCGCGGGATCCTCGTCGCCCCCTCGGTGACCGACCGTGCCCGGGAGCTGCTGGCCGAGAAGGGACTCGCACACGTCGCCGTCGAGCCGCCGGCGGGGGGCTCGGCTGCGGCAGCCGGAGAGCCGTCGTCGGCAACCGAGGACGACGAGCGCTGACTCGGGGACGCATCGAAGGGTTTAATCGCCGGCTGGGCCTCAGAACAGCCAAGTAGCCATGTCTGACAAGCCCGCCTCCATGTACCGGGAGATCGACAAGCCGTCGTACACCCGGCGAGAGTACATCACCGGTATTCCCGGCTCGAAGATCGCCCAGCACAACATGGGCGACCTGCAGGCAGATCCCGACGACTACCCCGTCAAGATCTCCCTGCGCCCCGAGGAGACGCTGCAGATCCGCCACGGCTCCCTCGAGTCCGCGCGGCTCTCGGCCAACCGCCACCTGATCAAGGAGCTCGGCGAGGGCAACTACAAGATGGTGCTGCGGAAGTTCCCCCACCAGGTGCTCCGCGAGAACAAGCAGGCGACCGGCGCCGGCGCCGACCGTGTCTCCGACGGGATGCGGCAGGCGTTCGGGAAGCCGGTCGGCACCGCCGCCCGCATCAACCAGGGCGAGGACATCTTCACGGCCTACTGCGAGGTCGAGCAGGCCGAGGAAGTGAAGGAGGCGTTCCGTCGCGCCTACAACAAGATGTCGCCGCCCTGCCGCATCGTCGTCGAGCGCGGTGAGGACCTACTCGTCCGGTAACCCTTCTCGCGGCTACCCGCCGTTCTCCGTTTCCCCCAGCGGCACGGTCAGCGTCCGGTCGCTGGCGAACAGTACGAACAACGCGAACAGGGCGTACAGCGCCGGCTCGTTCGTCAGGACGCCGAAGACGCCGAGGACGCCCAGCACGCCCAGTCTGCTGACGGGGATTTTCATACGTGTATGTTTGTTGTCAGTACTCAAAAGCCGTCGGTCAGTTCCCGGAGCGTGAGAAGCCGTCGGGGGCGAGCGTAGCGCCCTTCTTCCCTCCGCTCGAAACCGCTCGCATGCCCTACCAGCGTCTCGCCCGACGGCTGGCTGACGATCCCGCCCCCGCGGTGAGCACGCTCTCCGACGGGAGCATCGACCGCTACTGTCGGCTCTCGGCGGGCGCGCTCGACCCCG
This sequence comes from Halolamina sediminis, assembly GCF_001282785.1. Lineage (NCBI taxonomy): Archaea > Methanobacteriati > Methanobacteriota > Halobacteria > Halobacteriales > Haloferacaceae > Halolamina > Halolamina sediminis. The sequence continues at coordinate 456,331 of NZ_CVUA01000001.1, read as the reverse complement.
TCGAGCGACGGCGGACGTTCGTCCGCGAGGTCGAGAGCGCCGGCCGGAAGGGGTTCGGGCTCGACCCCGAGTCGATCCAGCCCGGTGGCCAGTCGGTCAACGCTGCCCAGCAGGCCCACGCAGTCGGCGCCGACGCGACCTGCTACGGCCACCTCGACGACCCCGAACCGGGCCGGGACGCCTTCGCCGACCTCCCGTTCGACACCGTCTCGATGGGGCGGCCGGCGATCGTGAACGTGCTCGACTTCGACGACAGCGACCTGCTGCTCGTGGAGGCGTCGTCGGACCTCTCGGCGTGGACGCTCGACGACCTCCGAGCAGCCGCGCCGCTGTCGTCGGTGTTCGGCACGGACGCGGTCGTCTGCACGAACTGGGTGTCGACGCCGGGGATGGCCGAGGCGTTCCACGAGCTCGGCAACGAGTCGATTCCGCGCGTCCCGTTCGTGTTCGACCCCGGCGACGTGCTGGGGAGCGATCTCGGCGATCACCGCGAACTCCGAGAGGCGCTCCGTGCACTCGGGAGAAGCGTCGACGTCGTGCTCTCGGTGAACCGAACCGAGCTCCACGCGGTCGCCGCCGCGCTCCCCGACCCGCCGGCGCCGCCGGTCGACGACGAGGATCGCGTGCTCGCGATCCGCGAAGCGGTCGACGCCGCCGCGGTAGTGAAACACGGAAAGGAGGAGGCGCTTGCCGCGACGAGGGAGGGGGTCGTCCGCGTCGACAACCCCGTCGTCGAGGACCGGCGACAGATCGGCGGCGGCGACCGCTTCGCCGGCGGGCTGGCGGTCGGACTCGGCGCCGACTGGGGGTGGTCGACTGCGCTGGCCTGCGGGAACGCGTGTGCGAGCCACTACGTCGCGACCGGCGACACCGCGTCTGCGACAGTTCTCCGGGGGTGGCTCGACGAGCGCGGGATCGCTTAGTCGAGCTGTGCGGTCGCGTCGCGGAGCAGGCCGTCGAGGATCTCCGGCGTCGTCGGGTGGAACGCCCGGTCGGGGATCTCCCGGGCATCGAGTCCCATCTCCACGATCACCTGCATCGGCTTGGCCATCACGTCGGCGTGGTAGTGCAGCCCCTGGTAGCCGACGACCGTCCCGTCGCGGGCGACCACCAGTTCGGCGAGTCCGCGCGGCGCGTCTTTCGTTTTGAACACGCCGTCGTCGGCTGCCAAGCGCCGGGTGACGATCGGATCGTCGAGCGCCTCGCGGGCGGTCTCGGCGGTGTGGCCCACCCTGGCGTAGGGGTAGACGCCCGCGGCCGTGAACATGACGCGATGGGGCGTGAACTCGAACGGTTCCAGCACCTCGCCGCGGGCGTGGGCGAGCACGTTCTCGGCGGCCAGCTGCGCCTGCTCCTTCGCGATGTGGAGCAGCGGCTCCTTCCCGTTCACGTCGCCCGGGAAGAACAGCGCCTCCGCGTCGACGGCCTGCATCGTGTCCGCGACGAACCCGGGCTCGGCGTCGATCCCCGCGCTCTCCAGCCCGAGTCCGTCGACGTTCGGCCGGCGGCCGGTGAACAGGAACAGCTCCTCGGCCTCGACCACGCGCTCGCCGGTCTCGTTCTCACAGGTGAGCCGGACACCGCCGTCATCGGTCGGTTCGAGTCGTTTCTCGTCCGTGTTCGTCAGGACGTCGACGCCGAACTCCTCGCGGTAGCACTCCAGTATCTCGTCGCCGAAGGCGGGCGGCGCGTCCTCGAGCGGGCGCGCGTCGTGCTCGATCACGGTCAGGTCGACGCCCGCCTCCGCGAGGTAGGGGACCATCTCCAACCCGATGTAGCCGAAACCCATCACCACCCCGGAGTCCGGGAGGTCGGTCGCGTCGAGCACGTCCGCCGAGTCCATGTAGTCCACGTCGTCGATACCGGGGAGGTCGGGGACGTCCACCGTGCTCCCGGTACAGACCGCGACGTAGTCGGCATCGAGCGTCTGCGTCGGGGTCGTCTCGGGGCCGCCCTCGTACAGTTCCACGCGGTCGGCGCCGTCGAGGCGGGCAGTCGCGTGGACGAACTCCACGCCCGGCCGCTCGGCGAGGTCGTGGACGTGCCCGCAGCGGTGTTCGGCGAAGCCGAGGACGTGCTCGTCCTTGGTGCCGACGATCGAGTCGAGATCCATCTCGTGGGCGGGGCCGTCGAGGCGGTGGTCCGTGCGGGCCTGATAGCGGTGGGCCGCCGCCGAGAGTACCTCCTTCGAGGGCATACAACCCCGGAGGATGCAGAGCCCGCCGCCGGGCTCGCCGTCGTCGACGAGCGTGAGACGGTCGATCTCCTCGCCGACGCGGTCGACGAGCCCGTCGGCGACGGCGACGCCGGCGCTGCCGTAGGCACCGATGATGACGACGTGCATACGCCCCGCGACGGGTGTCGGGGTAAAAGAGCTACTCCCCTACTCCGTCAGCGGGAGGACGATTCCGAACAGGATCGGGCTGAGGACGAACGCCAGCAGCCCGACCCCGGCAATGATGAGGAACAGCGTCTCTTCCCACGCGGGGACCGACACGTAGTTTTCCGCGGCGTAGCCGCCGATCTCGCCCACGAACATGAGGACGAGGCCGAGCAGGACGCCGCGTTTCACGAACGACGGGTAGTCGATGGATCCGTACCTGCCCATCTCGGGTCAGCTGTGGGCGCGTCTCGACATACGTCTTTCGAGGACGTCACGTATATCTCTCCCACCGCATGCTCCGTGGCATGGCTTCCGGCATCGCGGAGATGGTGAGATCGGCACGCTGCTGGCCTACGCGGCGCTGTCGGGGGTACTGACCTACGCCAGCGTGCTCTCCGAGCAGTCGGCGGTCGAAACGTTCGTCGGCGGCGCGACACCGCTTGCGGTCTGGTTTCTGGTTCTCGGTGCGGCGGCGATCCACGACGGCGTCGTGCTGGTGGGCCGGGAGCTGTTCGCGGCGCGGCTGCTGGCGCTGGTGAGCTGGGTTACTGCGTCTCCATCTCGCGTTCGAGCTCGCGCAGACGCTCGACACGGTTCTCCGTGGTCGGGTGGGTGCGGAACAGCTTGCCGACGAACCCGGACTTGATCGGGATGACGAAGAAGGCGTTCATCTCCGCGCTCTCCCGTAAGTCCTCGTCGGGCACGCGGTCCATGCTGCCGTCGATCGTCATCAGCGCCGACGCCAGCGCCGAGGGCTTGCCCGTGATCGCCGCGCCGCCGCGGTCGGCGGCGAACTCGCGGTAGCGCGAGAGCAGCCGGATCAGCAGGAACGAGAGCACCCAGACGGCGAAGGAGGCGACGACCGCGACGAGGACGGGCGCGCCGCCCTCGCGGTCGCCGCCACCGCCGAACAGGAAGCCGAACCGGACGACCATGAACGCCAGCGTCGAGAGGAACGAGGCGATGGTCATCACCATCACGTCGCGGTTCTTGACGTGGGCGAGTTCGTGGGCCAGCACGCCCTCTAGCTCCTCGTCGTCGAGCGTCCGCAGCAGCCCCCGGGTCACGCAGACGGTCGCACTCTTCTTCGATCGCCCGGCCGCGAACGCGTTGGGGATCTCCGTGTCCGCGACGGCGACGGTCGGCTTGGGCAGGTCGGCCTGCTGGCAGAGGCGCTCGATCGTCGCGTGGAGCTCGGGATACTCCTCGCGGTCGACCTCGCGGGCGCCCATGCTCCGCAGCGCGAGCTTGTCACTGAAGAGGAACTGGCCGGCCATGAACAGCCCCATCACGACCACGATGCCGGTCATCCCGAGATCCGTCAGCGAGAGCGCAGCGATGAAGACAACGTAGAGGAGGCCGAGCAGCAGCATGGTGCCGGCCATGCGCGCCCGGAGCCCCCAGTCCGCTTTCCACTCCATACCGGTGAATGAACGTTCGGGCGCTTAAACCTCTCCTTGGCGGCCCGCGAGCCGAACCCCTATACGCCCGCCGCCGGAGTCCCACCTATGCGACTCGCACGGATCGAGACCGACGACGGCGTGGTGGCGGGCGAGTACGTCGACGGCGCGGTCGAGCGCGACGGGGAGCGCTTCGTGGTCGGCGAGGACGGGGAGCTCGCGCCGCCGTGTGACCCCTCCGCTATCTACTGCATCGGCCGGAACTACGCGGAGACGCTCGACCAGAAGGGGTACGAGCGCCCCGAGCAGCCGACGTTCTTCATCAAGCCGCCGGCGTCGGTCGTCGCCCACGAAGAACCGATCCCGTACCCGACCTTTTCGCAGGAGGTGACCTACGCGGGCGAACTCGCGGCCGTGATCGGCGAGCGCTGCCACGATCTGACGCCAGATGAGGCCGAAGGGGTGGTTCGGGGGTTCACGATCATGAACGACGTGGACGCGCTGGACCAGCCCGGGCTCACCTCCCGGAAGGCGTTCGACGGCTCCGGGCCGCTGGGGCCGTGGATCGAGACGGACGTGGACCCGCGGGGGATCGACATGTACACCGAGATCGACGGCGAGCGCCGGCAGGAAGCGAACACGGAGCTGATGCTGTGGGGGCCGTACGAGCTGCTCTCGTTCCTCTCGGAGCGGTTCACGTTCCGCCCCGGCGACGTGGTGGCGTTCGGGAGTCCCGGGAACCCGGGGACGATCGAGCCGGGAAGCGAGGTGGAGATCTGGTACGAGGGAATCGGGACGCTGCGGAACTCGGTGGAGTAGTCGGGATCGGTGGGTGAGTTGCGGTTGGTGGTTTTGAGGGGAACGGGGGTTCGGTACTCGGCTACCGAGACAGCAACTCGATCGTTGGCAACTGAAACAGCAACCGCAACAGCAACTCGATCGTTGGCACCTTGCGACCGCAGTGCGCCGGACACGAGGTCCGGCGCGGCACCGAGTCCCCACCCCTCCCCCGCGGGCCGGCGGCCGCTGCCGGCCCGCGGCGTCCACCGCCACCGCACCGCTGTGGCGGTCGGCGCGCGACGTGAGCGCGACGGCGCGAACGAGCGCGCGAGGTCCTCGCGAGTGAAACGAGCGAGGGCACGAGGGAGCTTTGCTCCCTCGGAGGACGAACGAGCGAACGGACGTGAGCGACCGAGTCGGCTGGGGAGGTCTGTGGGCTGTGCGGGGCGGTGCGGTCACAAGGTGCCAACGATCGAGCTGCTGTCGCCGTCGCTGTTCATGGTGCGCCGTCGCTATTCGCGGTGCCGACTTAACCCCTCACAGAATCGACGCACACCATCCCCAAACACACAGCGCGGTCCTTATCAGTCCGAACCGACGATTCAGCAGTAATGAGTAAGTCCGGCGAGTTCTGCCCTCGCTGCGGCGACGACGTGCCCGAGCGCCCCGAACCGCTCCCCGGGGAGCCGCGGGACCGCGACGCCGCACTCTGTGACGCCTGCTACTTCGAGCAGTTCGACCTCGTCGACGCCCCCGACCGCATCGAAGTGCTCGTCTGCTCGCGCTGTGGCGCGGTCCACCGCGGCAACCGCTGGGTCGACGTGGGGGCGAAAGACTACACCGACGTGGCCGTCGACGAGGTCGCCGAAGCCCTCGGGGTCCACCTCAAGGCCGAACAGGTCCAGTGGGGCGTCGACCCCGAACAGGTCGACCAGAACACGATCCGCATGCACTGCACGTTCTCGGGGATCGTCCGCGACACGCCCGTCGAGGAGCAGGTCGTCGTCCCCGTCAAGGTCTCCCGCGGGACCTGCGAGCGCTGTGGCCGCATCTCGGGCGGCTCCTACGCCGGCGAGGTGCAGGTCCGCGCCGAGGAGCGCGTCCCCACCAGCGACGAACGGGAGCGCGCCATGGAGATCGCCAACGAGATGGTCCGGGAACGCGAGGCCGACGGCGACCGCGAGGCGTTCGTCACCGAGGCCAAGGAGGTGAAAGACGGCGCCGACATCAAGCTCTCGACCAACAAGCTCGGCCGCGCGCTCTCGAAACGGCTCGTCGAGGAGTTCGGCGGCGAGTTCGAGGAGTACGCCACCCTCGTCACCGAGGACTCCGACGGCAACGAGGTGTACCGCGTCACGTTCTCGGTCCGCCTGCCCCGCTACCGGCCGGGCGAGATCATCGACCCCGAGGACGGCGACGGGCCGGTGCTCGTCACCTCCGTCCGCGGGAACCTCAAGGGGACCAGACTCGCCTCCGGCGAGCGCTACGAGGCCCGCTTCGACGAGGGCGCAGCCCCCGACGCGCGCCGGCTGGGCGAGCGCGAGGACGCCGTCGAGACGACCGTCGTCGCCGTCGAGGACGAGCACGCGGTGCAGGTGCTCGACCCCGAGACGTTCGAGACGGTGAGCATCCCGCGACCGAACTTCTTCGACACCGACGCCGACGAGGTGGCCGTGCTGAAGTCCCGCTCGGGACTGCACATGGTGCCCGAGGACGACACCGAGTCGACTGAAAGCGCCTGATTGCCGCCGACGCGGAACTTTAAGCCGCTGGAACGATCCTCTCCGGTATGGACTGGAAGCAGCTGCTCGCGATCACGATGGTCGTGCTGATGCTCGGCTCCTCGATGGCGTACGCGCTGGCGCTCTAAGGCCGGTACTCCACGTTCACTGCGTCGTACACCCACGAGAGGAGCGGCCGGCTCGTCCCGTCGGGGCGTTCGACCGCGACCGCGCCCCAGCGATCGTACTCGTAGCGCCGCCAGTCGCGCCCCTCGCTGTTCGTGCGGACCGTGATCGACTCCAGCCACCCGGACTCGGCGTCGACGGCGACGGTGACGTTGCCGTCGAAAGACTCGGGCGGCGCCGACGCGTTCTCCGAGGTGCCGAGCAGCCGGCTCGCCACGGTGTCGTTGTCGGTCCGAAGCCGGATCGTGCCGTTAGACTCCGAGACGGTCGTCTCAGCGGCGTCGCTCGCGAGCGTCGCCGCCAGATCACCGCGGTCGAGGCGGTCCACACCCCGCCAGAGGATCAGCGCGCGGGAGACGGTGCGGTCGGGGTTCTCGGGGAACTCGGTGAACGTCGCACTGACCTCGTCGGCGTAGGTGTCCGGCCCGGTCGCGAAGTACCCCTCGCCGGCGTCGGTCGCGTACTCGCGGTCGGTGTTCTCGACGAGGTAGCGGATGTACACACAGCCACCGGCGCGGCGCGTGACGTTCTCGCGATCACAGGGGACGATCCAGTCCATCCGATAGTCGTTGGTGCCTGTCGCGTTCAGCGCGTCCAGCGCGACCTGCTCCGGCGGCGCGTCGGTGTCGACGGTCTGTGGCTCCGGCGTCGAGTAGAACGGGTCGGCGATCCCGACGGCGCCCATGAGCAGCACGGTCAGGACGGCGGCGATCGCCATCTGCCGGAAGATACCCTCGCCGAAGCGGGCCCGGAGGGCGTCGGTGAGGCGGCTCACGAGTCACCCCGTACGCGGCTAGTGCGACTGCTCATCCGTCCCCCCATACGTCCCGACTGGTGCGACTGCTCATCCGTCCCCCCATACGTCCGACAGCGGATGGTTCTCACGCTTCTCGGCCTCGGCCTCGGTCTTGTTCGCCGGCGAGTCGCTCCCGGTCCCGGACGACGCCGACGACGATCGCGAGGACGAACTGGACGCGGTTCCAGTCGAACCGCCGGACTGCCGTCGATCACTCCGGTCCGAACTCCCGGTCGAACCCACGCTCGGGCTGGCGTCGACGCCCGCGAGCGCGGCGGCGGGGTCGGCCGCGGGAAGATCCGGCCGGGAGATGCGGTCGACCTGATCCTGGAACCAGCCGGGGATGTCCGTGCTCGCACGGTCGAACAACTCCAGCAGCGAGTCGTCGGCGAGGTAGGTGGTGCCGTAGTCCTCCGGCGAGCGTACGACGCGCCCGCAGGCCTGAATCACCGTTCTGAGGGCGGCGCGGTAGTACCACGCCCACTGCCCCTCCTCGAGGCGCTGCTCCACTCTGGAGTCGTTGGTGTTGAGGTACGGCGCCTTACAGAGCACCTGCCAGCGACAGAGGTCGTCCTCCAGATTGAGCGCCTCCTCCATCTTGACCGAGAGGAACAGTTCGGGCTCGTCGCTGGCCTTCCACGCTTCGAGTTGGGCGTCGCGGTTCTCCCGGTCGTGGACGCGCACGCGGCCGGCGACGCCGAGTTCGGCGAGTCGGTCGGCGAGTCGCTCCTGGATCGCGTAGGAGTGGCAGTGGATCAGCCCCTTCTCCCCTGCGTGTTTCGCCATCAGCCGGACGATCAGGTCGGCGATCTTCGGCAGCGTCTCGTCGCGGTGCTCGTACGTCATCTTCCCCTGTGTCACGTCGTACAGCGGGCGGTTCTCGACGGGGAACGTGTGGCCCACCTCCACCAGTGCGACTTTCTCGGGGTCGAGGCCGACGCCGCGGCAGAACGCCTCCTTGTTCAGCATCGTCGCCGACAGCAGCGCGAACTTCGAGCCGCGGTCCCAGACGGTGTGCTGGAGGTACTTCGCGGGATCGAGCGGCTTGATCGTGATCGACCCGCCGGCGCCGTCGGGCTGGTCGACCACCCACGTCGTCGGCGACTGGGCGTCGCGGTAGTCTTCGGCGAAGTAAGAAAGTTCGCTGATGAGCTCCTGCAGTCGGTCCCGGCGGGCGGCCTCCTCGGGCGTGAGCTCGGGCTTCGCGAGCAGTTGGTCCTTCTCGGCCTCGCAGCGTTCGAGCAGTTGTTCCGAGAAGCGAACCGCGCCCTCGACGGGGTCGCCCGTCGCGGCGGTTACGTCCGGCACGTCCACGTCGTCCCAGACCGGCACCCGACGGGGTGTGAGTTCGATGGCAGCGTACATCTCGGCCCACTCCGCGAGCCCGTGAGCCTCGTCGACGACGCAAACGTCGCGCATCCGGAACACGTCGCTGCCGGCGGTCTGCATGAAGTACGCCAGCGTCATCGCCGCGATCGGTTGGTTGCTCGCGATCGCACGGTCCGAGAAGTACGGGCAGCGGTGCCGGACCGTGCAGTCAAAGCCCTTCTTCCGGACGCAGGGGGCCTGATCGACCGGCGTGTCGTGCTCGCCGGGGAGGATGCAGTCGTAGTTGTTCTTGCCGCGGATCACCCGGAAGTCCTCGAGTAAGTCGTCGGCCTCCACGTCGTCGAGCTGGCTGACCTGCGGCGTGGTGTAGTAGGCGCCGGTGGGCTGGGCCGGGTCGGCCTCCTCGACGGTCCGGGCAGCGCCCATGATCGACCGGGCGAGGAGGGACTTGCCGCTGCCCGTCGGCGCGCGCACGAGCACCACGTCGTTCCCGGCCGCAAAGGCGTCGCGGATGTCCGAAAGCGCCTGCTCCTGATTGCCGCGGAAGGAGGGCGCGGGGAACGAGTCGGGGATGCGAGCGGGCTCCACTCTGTGTAGTGGTACGCGGTCGGGCGGATCAATGTAGCGAACGTGGACCGCGGCCGTGTCGAGGGGCCGGCAGCCCCGTGCCGATGGCCGGCGAGAACCGCACCCGGAACAGCGTTCAGCCGATCCCGTCGAGCCGTCGGCGGGGATCGCGGAGCCAAAAGAGACATTAGTCAGTGATACAACTGAGTAATCAATGGCGCGAACCCAGCTTCAACGGGCCCGCGACGGCGAACTGACGGCCGCGATGGAACGAGTGGCCGAGCGCGAGAACCGCGATCCCGAGTTCGTCCGCCAACAGGTCGCCGACGGGCAGGCGGTGATCCCGAACAACCACGATCACGAATCGCTCGATCCGATGATCATCGGCCGGGAGTTCGCCACGAAGGTCAACGCGAACATCGGCAACAGCGAGGAGACGAGCGGGCTGGAGGGAGAACTGGAGAAGCTCCATACGGCGGTTCACTACGGGGCGGACACGGTGATGGACCTCTCGACCGGGACGAACCTCGACGAGATCCGCGAGGCGAACGTGGAGCACTCGCCCGTCCCCGTGGGAACGGTCCCGATCTACGAGGCGGTTAAACACGTCGACGATCCGACTGAACTCACGCCAGAGCTGCTGCTCGACGTGATCGAGAAGCAGGCGGCACAGGGCGTCGACTACATGACGATCCACGCCGGCGTACTGATGGAGCACCTCCCGCTGACGGACGGCCGGAAGACGGGGATCGTCTCGCGGGGTGGGTCCATCCTCGCGCAGTGGATCGAAGAGAACGGGCTGCAGAACCCCCTGTACGTGGACTTCGAGGAGATCTGCGAGATATTTGCCGAGCACGACGTGACGTTCTCGCTCGGCGACGGGCTCCGGCCCGGGTCGCTGGCCGACGCCGGCGACGAGGCGCAGTTCGCGGAGCTCGAGACGCTGGGCGAGCTCACGCGGACCGCGTGGGACCACGGCGTGCAGGTGATGGTCGAGGGGCCGGGGCACGTCCCGATGGATCAGGTGGCCCAGAACGTCGACCGCCAACAGGAGCTCTGTGACGGCGCCCCCTTCTACGTGCTCGGGCCACTCGTCACCGACATCGCGCCGGGGTACGACCACATCACGAGCGCCATCGGCGCGACCGAGGCGGCACGGGCCGGCGCCGCGATGCTGTGTTACGTCACGCCCAAGGAGCATCTGGGCCTCCCGGAGCAGGAAGACGTTCGGGAAGGGTTGGCCGCCTACCGGATCGCCGCTCACGCGGGCGACGTAGCCAACGGCCTTCCGGGGGCCCGGGACTGGGACGACGCGCTCTCGGAAGCACGCTACGAGTTCGACTGGCGCCGGCAGTTCGATCTCGCACTGGACCCCGCTCGTGCCCGATCGTACCACGACCAGACTCTCCCTGGAGACAACTACAAGGAGGCACGGTTCTGCTCGATGTGCGGCGTCGAGTTCTGCTCGATGCGGATCGACCAGGACGCCCGCGATGCCGACGGGGAGATGACCGAGATCGACGACACGACCGATCTCGACGGCTCGCCGGCCGCGGAGGCGAACCTCCCGCCAGTCGGGAGTCACGACACGAGCGGTGTCCCCGAGGAGATCGAAATCGACGGCGTCACGTTCACCCCGGCGGCGTCACACACCGACGACTGAGTCGGAGCGGCCGTTCGGACTGGCCCGACAGCAGAACGGAGCCACTGCGAACCGACTCCTATCGCACCACGTCCGCGGCGACGCTCCCGATCCCCTCGACTTCGGCACGCACGCGATCGCCCCGCTCGATCACGCCCGCGCCGGGCGTCCCCGTCGAGATCACGTCGCCGGGTTCGAGCGTCATCACGTCGGAGTGGAACGCCACTAGCTCCCGCGGCGGAAACTCCATGTTGTCGACGACGTTCTCCGCGACCGTCTCGCCATCGACGACCGTTCGAACCGTCGTCTCCGCGAGTTCGGCCCTCGACTCGGGGACCGCGAGATGCGGCCCGAGCACGAGGAACGTGTCGAAGCTCTTCGACCGCGTCAGGAACCGAGGGTTGCGCTGGAGCACGTCCTCGGCGGTCGTGTCGATCACGGGCGCGTAGCCGGCGATCACGTCGGCGGCCTCGTCGGCGCCGACGTTCCGGCAGGTCCGGCCGATCACGACCGCCAACTCCGCCTCCGCGGTCACTCGCTCGCTGACCGACTCGGGCGGGAGTCGGATCGGCCCGCCCGGGCCGGTCGCGGCCGTCGCCGGCTTGAAGAAGCTCGCCGGCTCCTCGGGCGCGTCCTCCGAGAGGTCGCCGGCGTGTTCGACGTAGTTGAGGCCGATCCCGAACAGTTTGCCCGGCTTCCCGACGAACGCGCCGAGCGAGCGCTTCTCCCGGGGAATCCTGTCGGCGCTCGCGGTGTCAGGAGCGGGGAGCGTCCCCGCGGCCGCGGCCGGGAGCGCCTCGCGGACGCTCGCGTGCTCGGGCGTCGCGGCCGCCAGCGGGACGAAGCCGTCGTCGTCGCCCAGCAGGGGTTCGCCGTCGGCGGTCCGTGCGAGGTAGCGCATCAGCGCCACCTCCGCGTCGAGTCGGCAGCGTGTGGGTCGGTCGCCATACACGGGGCTATGCCGCGGGGGGGCATCAACGTCCCGGACCGGACAGACGGGGGGAGGGAACAGGGTTTTGTGTTCTCACCGCGAGGTGTGCGTATGAAAATGGAGGAGCCCACGAGCGAAGCCCTGGACTCCGCCATCCCGATCAGCGAGCTCGCTGCCGGAAAGAGCGTGCTCGTTCGCGGCCCCGCGATGTCCGGGAAGTACGATCTGCTCCTCCGCCTGCTCGGCTCGCTCGCGGACTGTTCGATCTTCGTCTCCACCAGCCGGCAGAACCGCGGCGCCCGCGATGATTTCGCCGCCTACGGCGACCCCGACTGCTTCGGCGTCGTCGACTGCGCCAGCCGAGTACAGGGGCAAGACGACGGCGGCGGCGAGCTCGTCCGCTACGCCTCCTCGCCGAAGAACCTCACCGAAGTCGGCGTGAAGTTCACAGATCTCGTCGATCAGTTCCAAGACGACGGCGTCGAGCACGTCGCCGTCGGCCTCTACTCGCTGTCGGAGCTGCTGATGTACAGCGACACCGAACAGGTGTACCAGTTCCTGCGCGTGCTGCTCGCCGAGTCCGGGGGGATGGGATGGCCGACCGTCGCCGTGATCGACGACGACGCCGCCGGCGAGCAGGCGGTTAACACGCTCACCCAGCCGTTCGACGCCGTGATCACCACCAGGCGTGACGACGACGGGCGGTCGTTCCAGTATCACGAGCCGGGAGGGGAGCCGGACGAGTGGGTCGCGTTCTGAGCCCGCCGATTCGCCCCACTTTTGCCGCCGCCGCGCCAACCGCGGGTAATGGCCGAGTTCGATCCCGACACGTTCGAGGAGGAGAAGTACACCGAGCATTTCGCCGAGCTCCAGCGCGCCTACAAGAACGCGTTCGAGACGATGAACGGACAGTTCGACTCGGACCTGATCCACGCGATCGACCAGCAGGTGCTCAACGAGTCCGAACCCCACTTCGTCGACGGCCGCTTCGAGGTCGAACTCCCCGAGAACCCCACGGGTCGCGTGACGGCGGTCGACGCCGACAGCGAGACACTGACCGAGACGCTCGATCGCTACACCGACGAGATCGTCGCCGAGCTCCACGAGCTGTTCGGCGTCGAACGGGCCGAGAACGAGCCCTGAGGCGGGTAGCGAACGTGTTCGGACTGTGCCGAACCAAAGGCATAAGCCGCCCGCTCGCGAAGTGAACGTATGAGCACGGAGAGCCAGTCCGGCGACGACCTTCGCGACCGCATCAGCAACTTCCTGCGGCGAAACTTCCCGCAGATACAGATGCACGGCGGTTCGTCCTCGATCACCCACCTCGACCGCGAGGAGGGCGTGGTGCACATCCAGCTCGGCGGCGCGTGTTCGGGCTGTGGTATCTCCCCGATGACGATCCAGGCGATCAAGTCCCGGATGGTCAAGGAGATCCCCGAGATCGACAAAGTCGAAGCCGACACGGGCATGGGCGGCGGCGCCGACGGCGACCTCGGCGGCACCGGCGGCGACAGTATGAGCCCCTCTTTCCCCGGCGAGGGCGACGACGACGGCGAGGACGACGAAGGGCCCCAGGCCCCGTTCTAACGCTCGCTCGTCGAGTTCCCGTGTTTTCGACCGCGTAGCGGCGCCGCCGGACTACCACGCCTTTTCAGTACGGAGCGCCAACCCTCGTCCATGAGCGAGGAGTTCGACAAGGAGGCCGAACGGGAGAAGCTCCGCGAGAAGTTCGAGAAGGACGAGGAGAAACGGGAGGAGACCCAGCGCATGAGCGAACTCCTGCTACAGGGGGCGACGATGACCAACGAGCACTGCGAGAACTGCGGCGACCCGCTGTTCCGCGACGGCGGGGAGACGTTCTGTCCGACCTGCAGCGGCGCCGGCGGACAGGAGCAGCCAGCGGACACCCAACAGGCGGCGGAACCGCAGCAGCAGCCACAGCAGCCGGTGCAGCCACAGTCACAGCAGCCGACGACTGAGCCGCCTCAGAGCGCCGAACGGGCGAACGGCGCCGAGCCGGTTCCGCAGCCCGAAACTGGCAGCGGCGCCGACGGCGGACAGCAGGCCGGACCGAGCGGCGATACGCAGCCGGCGCAAGGGCAGCGAGCAGCCCAACCGACGGCCACCGACGCCGCAGGGCCGCGAGCCGAGCTCCAGCGCGCGGTGACGACGACGGCACGGAACGCGAACGAGGCCACCGATCCCCGGACGGCGAAGGAGTGGCTCGAAGCCTCGAAGGAGGCGGCGGAGGCGCTGGCGGCGCTGGAACAGTAGGTATTCGGTGTGACACGGCGACGGCATGGGTTCCGATGCTGGGACACGGAGGTCCCAGCAGATCACGAGCCGTCACCAGAACGCTTCGCGTTCTGGTTGGCGGACGAGGATCAAAGATTCTCGTCAACGTCGCCGGTGTACTCGCTCCCGACGACCTCCCGCAGTCGGTCGGCGGTCACCTCGCCGATCCCGTCGACCTCCAGCAGGTCCGCCTTCTTCGCAGTCATCACCGCCTCGACCGTTTTGAACTGCTCGAGCAGCGCGCGCGCGGTCACGGGGCCGATGTCGGCGACGCTGCCGACGACGTACTCCTGCTGTTCGGCCAGCGTCTTCCCCGACTTCTCGCCGTGGACCGACACCGTGCGATCGCTCTCCTCCTGCTCGCGGCCGGCGACCACTTCGAGCAGGTCGGCGGTGTCGTCCTCGTCCTCGGTGCGGAGCACGCTCGCGTCGAAGTCGATCGCCAGCGAGGAGAGCGCCCCCCTGATCGCGTTGGGGTGGACGTTGCGCTCGCCGTAGAGGTCCTCGCCTTCGAGAATCACCACTGGCCGGGCGTACGCCCGCGAGAGGTCACCCACCTGCTCGAACATCGACCGGTCGCCACCGGTCAGCGTGTCGAGGAAGTCCGCGACCGACTTGCGCTCGACGGCGACCCGGTCCGAGAGCACGTAGTCGCCGACCTCCAGCGTCTCGAGGCGCGTTCGAACGCCCTCCCGGCGAGAGAGCTCCCTCGCGATCGGCGAGTCGAGCTCGCGCTGGTCGACGACGATCTCGATCTCCTCCTCCTCGGGGTCGGAGTCGGCGATCGCGACGACGCCCTCGGTGGCGTCATCCTCGGCGTCGTCGGTCGATTCACTCCCTTCGTCGCCCGCAGCGAAATCGTCGAGTCCGGGATCCAGTCGTTCTTCCCGCGAGTCGTCGTCCTCCTCGCTGCTCGCCGACGCCCCATCGAACTCCGAAAGCGCCTGCTGGGCGTCGTCGAGCTCCTCCTCGACCTCGTCGGCGACGCCTTTCAGCTTCCGGAGCTCGTCCTCCATCTCCTGCTCGCGCCGGCGAGCGATCCAGAAGAACGCCTCGTCCCGAGTGTCCTCCGCCAGCAGAACGACCACCTTCCCCTCGGCCTGTCGCCCGGTTCGACCCTTGCGCTGGATGGAGCGGATCGCGGTCGGGACCGGCTCGTAGAACAGCACGAGGTCGACCTCGGGCACGTCGAGTCCCTCCTCGGCGACGGAGGTGGAGACCAGCACCTCGAACTCGCCGTTGCGGAACTGATCGAGCCGCTCCTGCTGCTGTTTCTGGGTCATCCCGTCCGACCCCTCCTTGTCACCCTGCCCGACGAACTTCCGGGTCTCGAAGCTCTCGCCGAGAAACGACGTCAGCGCCTCGGCGGTGTCGCGGGACTCGGTGAACACGATGACGCGCTCGCCGTCGCCGATGCCGAGCGTCTGGGCGAGCAGGATCCGGGCCTGCGAGAACTTGGGGTGGAGCCCGTCGTACGTGTCGGCTTTCCGCATCGCGCGGCGCACGCGGGGGTCGCTCACCATGCGCTGGCTGGCCTTCGAGGCGCCGGAGGAGCGGGCGTCCTCGCGCTGGCGCTCGAAGTAGCGGCGGACCGACTCGACGGACTGGGTCTCGACCAGTTCGACGGCGCGGCGGAGCTTCATCACCTCCGCGTGGGTGCTCATCCCTTGGTACCCCTCGCTCTGGTCGTTGTTGATCAGCTTCTGCAGTTCGGCGCGCATCCCGTTGAGCTTCTTCTGGGAGAGGTCGGGCTGGGTGGTGTTGGTGACGCCGAGCTCCTTCAAGTCCTCCAGTCGCTCCGTGATCACCTCGTTCAGCAGTTCGCGGATCTCGAGAATCTCGTCGGGGAGCTCGACGCGTTCCCACTGGACGTCGGTGTCGTGGGTGAACTCGTCGACGTCGGCGTCCTCCTCGGTCATCACCTCCACCTCGGTCAGCCCGAGGTTCTCACAGACCTGCAGGATCTCCTCCTCGTCGCCGCCGGGGGAGGCCGACATCCCCGTCACGAGCGGGTTCTCGGCGTCGGCGTGGTAGCGCTCGGCGATGTAGACGTAGGCGTAGTCGCCGGTCGCGCGGTGGCACTCGTCGAACGTGAGGTGGGTCACGTCCGACAGCGAGATGCGGTTGCCGACGAGGTCGTTCTCGACGACCTGCGGCGTCGCGATGACGATCCGGGCGGACTGCCAGAGTTCGGCGCGGTCCTCGGGGCTCACGTCGCCGGTGAACACGACGATCTCTTCCTCGGGGATCTGGAGGGCCTCGCGGTAGAACTCGGCGTGCTGCTGGACCAGCGGCTTCGTGGGCGCCAGCATGAGAGCTTTGCCGCCCACCTCGTGCAGCCGTTCGGCGGTCACGAGCAGCGAGACGGTGGTCTTCCCGAGCCCGGTGGGGAGACAGACCAGCGTGTCGGCCGCCTTCGCGGTGCCGGCCAGTTCGAGCTGGTAGCGCCGCTGTTCGAGGAAGTCGGGTGTCAGTAGCGGGTGGTCGATCCGGCCGACGTCGTCGGTGGCCGCCATTTGGCGATACTGGGGCGCGCTCGCCGATAAGCGTTCGGCGAGCGAGGTGGAACTGAAACGGGGGCGTTCGGCGGGGTTTCAGACGATCTGCTCGCCGTCGTCGTCGTAGACGCGGATGGCGTCGACGGGGCAGGCCCGCGCGGCGAACTTCGCGTCCAGTTCGGCGTCCGCGGGCACCTCGCGGACGAACAGGTCGTCCTCGGCTTCCTCGCTGTCGACGAGAACCGCCTTCCCGGCGTCCTCGTCGCGTTCGAAGGCGTCCCACTCGGCGACACACTGGAACATCCCGATACAGGTGTCCCGGTCGTACTCGATACGCATAGTCGGTGGGTTGTACGGGTGGGTGCTAAGTGGTTGGTGTCGCCGGAAGCGTTCCCGAGGCGGGGTCGGACCTCAGCGGCGCTCGACGCGCATCGGCATCCCGTTCCGGGGGTGGGCCGTCAGCGTCGGCAGGAGTTCGAGCGGGGTATCGCCCTCGTACGCCAAACGGAAGCGGCTGGCCGTCGTCGCGACGATGGAGCGGGCCTCCAGCATCGCGAGATGCTTGCCGATACAGTGGCGCGGCCCGCCGCCGAACGGGAAGTACGCGAACCTCGGGCGCTCCGTCGCCCGCTCGGGGCGCCAGCGCTCGGGGTCGAACGACGCCGGGTCCTCCCAGTGGTCGTCGGAGCGGTGGACCGCCCACTGGGGGAGCATGATCGCCGCGCCCTCGGGGATCGTGTAGCCGCCGACCTCGACCGGCTCCCGGGGCTCCCGGAAGATGGTGTACACCGGCGGGTAGAGCCGCATCGCCTCCTTGATCACCCACTCGGTGTACTCCAACTCCCGCATCTCCGCCATCGTCGGGCGGCCGTCGTCGACGACGGCGTCGACCTCCTCGTGGAGGCGGCGCTCGACCTCCGGGTGTTCCGACAGCAGGAACCACGTGTACGTCAGCGTCAGCGCGGTAGTGTCGTGGCCCGCAAGCAGCATCGTCATCATCTCGTCCCGGAGCTGTTCGTCGGTCTGTTCGCCGTCGGCTCGGGCCCGCATGAGCACCGAGAGGAAGTCCATCGGCGCGTCGGGGTCGTCGTCCGTGCCGACGTCGCCGCGGCGCTGGGCGACGATGTCGTCGATGACGCCCTCCAGTTCGGCGACGGCGGCGTCGAACTCGGCGTCGCCCGGCATCGGCACCCACTCCGGGAGCGCGAACCGGACGGGGTCGGGCTCGAACCGCATGCCGAGGGGCTCCAGCTGCTCGCGGACGTGCTCCAGCCGGTCCCGAGAGAGCTCGACGCCCATCATCAGGTCGAGGATCACGTCGATGGTGACCGTCGTCATCTCCTGTTCCACGTCGATGCGGTCGCCGTCGTTCCAGTCGGCGAGGCGGGACTCGGTGTGGTCGACGATCCGGTCGGCAATCCCCGAGAGCCGGGCCATGTCGAACGCCGGCTGGGCCAGCGTGCGCTGCTGGCGCCACGTGTCGCCCTCGCTGAGGAGGAGCCCGTCGCCCAACAGGTCGCCGAGCGCGTCGTCCTGAAACGCCGGCTTGCCGAAGCGCTCGGCCTCGGAGACGAGGATCCGCTCGATCGCCGTGGGGTCGGTGACCACGTACGTGTCGAGCGGCCCCATGTCGAACCGGCTCACGCCACCGTATGCCTGTTCGAGCCCCGTGACGAACCGGAACGGGTCGCGGGCGTACTGGTGACTGCTCCCGAACACGGGCTGGCCCTTGGGACCGGGCGGGGTTCGCGACATTGTTTGTCGTACGTGCTAATCGGGCATAAACCCCGGTTTCGTGTCAGAGAAGATCGGGTTGATTGGGCCGCTACTCGTCGCCGTTACCGCACCTTCGGCACGGGACGGTCGACCATCACTGTCACCGCACTTTCGGCACGTGACGGTCGACCATCACTGTCACCGGACCTTCGTCCCGGGCTCGGAGCCTTCTTTCGTCGTCAGCAGGTCGGCCTCTTCGCCGGCGGCCAGCACCATCCCGTTGGACTCGACGCCGAACAGCTCCGCCTGCTCCAAGTTCGCGAGCACGATCACCGACTCGCCCTCGAGCTCGTCGGCGTCGTGGAGCTGCTTCAGCCCGGCGACGATCTGGCGGGTCTCGACACCGATGTCGACCTCCAGCCGCATCAGCTTGTCCGCACCCTCGATTCCCTCGGCCGATTCGATGCGGCCGACGCGGATGTCCAGTCCTTCGAAGCTGTCGAAGTCGATACGCTCGTCGATCAGGGGTTCGAGCTCGGTGTCGGTCATCTCGGTGTCCTCGGGTTCGTCGTCCTCGTTCTCGTCTTCGTCGTCCGCGGTCGCGGCCTCGATTTTCTCCGCGAGCGCCGCGTCGAGTTCGTCGACGCGGTCGTCCTCGATCTTCTCGAACAGCTCGTCGGGCTCGTCGAACGCGCCCGGCTCGGCGTCCACCGCGTCGGTCTCGGCGGCGTGGACGTCGGCGTCGACGTTCAGCTGCGCCCAGACCGTCTCGGCCTTCTCGGGGCAGATCGGTTCGAGCAGCACGGCGACAGCGGTCGCGACCTGCAGACAGTCACGGATGACCTGTGCCTGCTCGTCGCTGCCGTCCTCGAGTTGCCACGGCTCGTGCTGCTGGATGTACTCGTTGCCGAACTGCGCGAGTTCGACCGCGGCGTCGCCGGCGTTGCGCACGTCGTAGTTCTTCACGGCACGCTCGAAGGCGTCGACGGCCTCGTCGATCTCCGCCCGCACGTCGTCGCTCACGTCGGCGTCGGGCGTGCCGTCGAAGTTCCGCGCGGCGAACAGCATCGAGCGGTAGACGAAGTTGCCGACCGTCCCGACGAGCTCGCCGTTGACGCGCTCCTGGAAGCGCTCCCAGGTGAAGTCGAGGTCCTGCTGGAACCCGCCCATCGTGGTGAGGTAGTAGCGCAGCAGGCCCGGGTGGAACCCCTCGTCTAAGTACTCATCCGCCCAGATCGCGCGGTTCCGGCTGGTCGAGAGCCCCTTGCCGTCGATGGTGACGAAGCCCGTCGCACAGACCGCGCGCGGTTCGGCGTGGTCCGTCGCGTGGAGCATCGCCGGCCAGAAAATCGTGTGGTGCTGGATGATGTCGCGGCCGATCACGTGGACGATCTCGCCGCCGTCGCCGCCGTCGCGGCCCCAGACCTCCTCCCAGTCGTACTCGTCGGCGCCGACGCGCTCGGAGTACTGCTTCGTGGAGGAGACGTACTCGATC
Organism: Halolamina sediminis; assembly: GCF_001282785.1. Classification (NCBI taxonomy): domain Archaea; kingdom Methanobacteriati; phylum Methanobacteriota; class Halobacteria; order Halobacteriales; family Haloferacaceae; genus Halolamina; species Halolamina sediminis. Next base: position 436,592 of record NZ_CVUA01000001.1, on the reverse strand, counting down.
GGGGCGTCGACCCAGACGTACAGCACGAGGTCGTCCTCCCCGGGGTAGTCGATCCCCCAGTCCATGTCTCGGGTGATACACCAGTCCTGTAGCCCCTCCTCGATCCACTCGCGGGGCTGGTTCTGGGCGTTGGACGTCCCTTCGAGGCGGTCGAGGAACTCGGAGAGGTAGTCGGCGAGCTCGGAGACGGCGAAGTACTTGTGCTCGCGCTCGCGGTACTCCGCGGCGTTACCCGTCAGCGTCGAGACGGGGTTCTCGATCTCGCCGGGTTCGAGGTGGCGGCCACAGCCCTCGTCACACTCGTCGCCGCGGGCCTGCTCACCGCAGTACGGGCAGGTCCCCTCGACGTAGCGGTCGGGCAGCGGCTGGTCCTGTTCGGGGTCCCACGCGACCATGATCTGGTCCTCGTAGACGTAGCCCGCTGCTTCGAGCTCCTCGACGAACTCCCGGGTGATGTCGGTGTTCGTCTCGTCGTGGGTGTGGCCGTAGTTGTCGAACTCGACGTTGAACTTCGGGAACGTCTCGGCGTACTTCTCGTGGTAGCCCATCGCGAACTCCTCGGGGGAGACGCCCTCCTCGGCGGCGTTGACCGCGATGGGGGTGCCGTGCATGTCCGAGCCGCAGACGTACGCCGACTGCTGGCCGAGCTTCTCGATCGAGCGATGCAGCGCGTCCGCCGCGGTGTACCCCCGGAGGTGACCGATGTGGAGGTCGCCGTTTGCGTACGGCAGTCCACACGTCACCACCGCGGGACGGTCGGTCGGGAACTCCTCGTGGCTCATCTGGGTGGAAGTTGTCGATGCGGGCCTAAAGCCCGCCGGTTTCGGTGGTCGAACGGTGCCCGGGAACGAGGGGTTCACCGGACGGCGCCGCCGCGTGTCCTACCCCGCGCCGGCGCCGAGAAGGCTCCACCCGTCGCTACGGCGCACGCATACCGCGGCGACGAGTGGGGAACACGGCCGAGCAGAGCGCCCCAAAACGCAAAAAGCTCCCGGGGGTGTGTGAATTACCGTCAGCGGTTCAGTCAACGACTGTCGCCGGGTCGGGACGCTTCAGTCGCTCGGTGGGGGCGCCAAACGAGAAAAGCGCTATATAGCCCACCGGGGTATAGCGCATATGAGCGAGCTGGGGGAGGATCGAGTCCCCGAGGAAACCCGGACCGAGATCATGGAGGCGACGTTCCGAGCCGTCAGCGAGCACGGCTACGCCGACCTCCGAATGCGGGACATCGGCGAGGAGATGGAGAAGACCCGCCAGATCATCCACTACCACTACGACGGGAAGTACGACCTGCTGGCGAACTTCCTCGAGTACATCATCGAACAGTACGAGGGTAGCGTCGAGGTCGACCGGGACGTCCCGCCCCGCGAGGAGTTGGATCTCCGCGTCCGGCAGTGTCTGTTCGGGCCGGGATTCGAGGAGTTCGACCACTGGGAGCGGATGAAAGTGTACCACGAGCTGTTCACCCACGCACAGAACGACGAGCGCCACCGGAAGATATTCGACGAACACCACCGACGCCTCCGGGGCGGCATCACGCAGGTCGTGACCGAGGGGATCGAGCAGGGGGAGTTCCGGAACACCGACCCCGAGCGCACGGGCCAACTCATCACCGACGTGATCCACGCGGCCCGGGAACGGAAGCTCTCGCTTGGCCACGACGACGCGCCGGAGCAGGCGCTACAGGCCATCGACGAGTTCGTCATCGACTCACTGATCGTCGAGGAGTAGGGTCGGTCGCGGTCGGGAACCCCTCCCTCAAGGGCGGGGACCGCCCGGGGCGAGGAATGTAGCGGCCAAACAGCCCTTATGCGTACGGCGAAAACGGCCGGACATGGAGAACGCCGACCCGCCACGAGTCGAGGCTTGGGTCGACGACTACCTCGAGCGGGTCCGGTCGCTGCCGGCCGACAGCGTCGCCGGCGCGTTCGATCCGCCGTATCCACAGGATCGGGCGGACCCCTACGACGCCTTCGCGGAGACGTTCATCGCCGACGCGCCGCTGTCGGGATCGCTCGCCGAGTTCGATCTCGCGGTGAAGGAGAACATCGCCGTCGGCGGCGTGACGACGACCTGTGGTACCGACTGCTTCGAGTGGACGCCCGATATCGACGCCGTCGCGGTCGAACGGCTCCGGGCGGCGGGCGGGTCGATCGTCGGCACCACGGACATGGATCCGTTCGCGTTCGGGACGACCGGGGAACTAAGCGCGCGCGGCCGGACGGAGAACCCCGCGGTCGAGGGGCACGTCCCCGGCGGCTCCTCGGCGGGCAGCGCCGCGGCAGTCGCGGGCGGCGAGGTCGACGCTGCGCTGGGCACCGACACCGCCGGCAGCGTCCGCATCCCCGCCTCGTTCTGTGGCGTCGTCGGCTACAAGCCCACCTACGGGATGGTCCCGACCGAGGGCGTCGTGCCGCTCTCGCCGTCGAACGACCACGTCGGCGTGCTCGCCGACGGGGTCGCCACCGCGGCGCAGGTACTGGAAGCGATCGCCGGCCGCGAAGCGACACACCCCGAATCGCTGACCGCGCCCTCCCGGCTCTCCTTCGTCGATGATCTCGACCGGACCCCGTCGGGGCTGCGGCTGGGCGTCCCCGCGGAGTTCATGGCGGCCGCCACCCCCGAGATCGAGGCGGCGATCGAGTCGGCCGTGACCAGCGCCGCGGTCGAGATGGACGCCGAGGTCGAGTCGGTGGCGTTCCCCGAGGCCGCGGCGGCAGTCGACGCCAACGACGCCGCGACGGTGATGGAGTTCGGGGCACTGCTCGCGCGGGGCGGGCTGCTCGGGACGGGGCTGCCGGCGGACCTGCGGGCGGCGCTCCGGGAAGCGAACGAACGCCGCGACTCGCTGCCCGGGCGGGTCCGGGACCTGATCGAGACCGGCCGAGCGCTGCTCGATCGTGCGCCCGACGCGTACGGCCGGACGTGGGACGCTCGGCGGCGCGCGATCCGCCGCCAGCAGGCGCTGTTCACCGATATCGACGTGCTCGCGGTGCCGACGACGACGATCCCGGCGCCCGCCTTCGGCGCCGTGCCGGGGAAGGGCGGCGTGTCGGTGCTCGACACCGTCGAGAACACCGCCCCGTTCAACGCCACCGGCGCGCCCGCCGTGTCGGTCCCCTGCGGCGAGGTCGACGGCCGGCCAGTGGGGCTGCAGTTGGTCGGGCCGCCGGGGGCGGACGGCTTCCTGCTTCGGATCGCGGAGTCGGTCGAGCGGGCGCTCGACTGAGGTTCGGTCGAACGATCGCACGACCGAGCAGTCGGGGGATTTTTTCCTCCCGGCACTGACGCGGAGCCATGGATCTACCGCCGGACTGGGAGACCGACACCGTCGAGGCCAACGGCGTCGACCTGCGGTACTACCGGACGGGCGGAGGGCCGCCGATCGTCTACGCCCACGGGTTCTACGGCACCGGCCGGAGCCGACGCCGGCTGATCGACGACCTCGCGGCTGACTACACCGTCGTCAGCTACGACGCCCGGGGCCACGGGCGGTCGGCGGCGCCCGAGACCGGCTACACCGTCGACGACCGCGCGGCCGATCTCCTCGGGCTGCTCGACGCGTTGGCGCTGTCGGGGCCGGTGCTGATGGGCCACTCGATGGGCGGCGCGACTGTGGCCGCCGCCGCGGCCGAGGCGCCGGAGCGAGTCGGGGGCGCCGTTCTCGTCGACCCGGCGGGGTTCACCGGCGAGCCGGCGCCCATGAGCCCCGACGAGCGCGCGGCGTTCGTCCGCGAGCAGGTCGCCAAGTGGGACGAACGCGGCGTCGACGCGATCGCCGAGGAGAACGCCGAAGAGCTGCCCGAGGAGTACCTCGACGCCGCGCCGGGCCAACCCCGACGGGAGGCCGAGGCGGCCGTCGAGTGCAGTCCCGAGATCGCCGAGATCGCCCGGGAGGGCTACCCCGAGGAGGCGTACGTCGCCGAACTGTTCCCCGAGATCGACGCGCCGGCGCTGGTGCTGCGGGCCGACGCCGAGCCCGAACGCCGCCGCGAGGATCTTGACGCCGCTGACGCGCTCCCGAACGGGCGGCTCGTCCACGTCCCCGACGCCGATCACGCGGTGTTCCAGAGCCAGTACGACGCCGCGATGCGGGAGGTCCGGGCGTTCCTGCGCGGCTGTCAGAGCCAGAGCGCGAACACCACGTAGCCCGCGAGCATCGACGCCGAGAGGAGGAAGACGGCGGCGCCGGAGGCCAGCATCCCCAGCGTCGCCCAGAGCGCGTTGTCGAGCGCCGCCTCCGTGTCGCGATCGTCGCGGCGAAGCTCCGAGAGGAACACCGTGCCGAACATCCCCAGCAACACCCCCAGCGGGCCGAGGACGAACAGGAGCACCAACCCCACGGCGGCCGCGAGCAGCGTCGTCGTCGTGCTCGCGCCCTTGGCCCTGCCGGTGATCGCACCGCCGAACAGGTCGACGACGATCGTGAGGATCCCGACGACGGTGAAACTCAGGAGCAGCCAGAGCCCCATCCGCCCGGGCCCGAAGAGGTACTCGGTGTAGACGCCCACCAGCGCGAGCAGTCCGGAGGGGACGCCGGGGACGACGCTGGCGACGACCGCGCCGACGAGCAGCGCCAGCGTGACGGCCGTCACGGCGTCGATCATGGTCGGACGAACGCGGCCGGCGTACAAGAATCCCCGCGGGCGCACCAGCGGATACTTACGTCGAGCGGGAGAACTCCGGCTATGCCCATCGACCCCAACTTCGACAGCAACCGTGAGCGCGTCGAGGGCGAGGAGGCGGCGGCCGCGAGCGGCGAGGACCAGGACGAGGCGGCCGTCGCCGTCTGGGGGCCCGTCGACCCGCCGGAGCAGCTCGGCATCCACGGCACCCACGTCGCCGTCGACTACGACCTCTGTATCGCCGACGGCACCTGTCTGGAGGACTGCCCGGTCGACGTGTTCACGTGGGTCGACACGCCCGACCACCCCGAGAGCGAGCGCAAGGTCGAGCCCACCTTCGAGGACCAGTGCATCGACTGCATGCTCTGTGTCGACGTCTGCCCGGTGGACGCGATCGACGTGGACGGCAGCCGCGCCGGCGGCAGCGGGCTCTAGTCCCAGTACTCGCGGTGCGCTTTCGCGGCCGCTGTCCCGTAGGTCTCCACCAGCGGCTCGCAGGCGTCGCCGAACGCCCGCATCGTCATCCGGGTCGACACCCTGTCGAGATCCGCGGCCACGTCGTCCCACTCGCGGTTCTGCAGGACTTTCTCGACGAGTAGCCGTTCTGCCGGCGGCTCCAGCCCCGCGTTCCCGAGGATCAGTTCTCGCAGCGCGAGGTCGGTGAACGCCGCCGGCGCGGCGTGGTAGCTCCCCATCCCGTTGGCGGCGTCGACGACGACGCGCCAGTCGCGTTCCGAGAGGCCCAGTTCCTCGGGGACCGCGCCGTCGTCGACCGCCCGGAGCGCCCGGCGAATCACGTCCGGGTCGACGCCCGAGAGCGGCCCCGCGAGCACGCCCGGCGCGCGCCCGCGGAACCACTCGGCGTGCCGGGCCGCGAGGTCTGCGCCGTCGTCGCTCAGGGGACGGACCATCAGCGCGGAGTGCTCACCGCTGGCGTCGTTCTTCGTCGTGGAGAGGTGGACCGTCCGGTAGCCGTTCTCCCGCCAGAAGTCGAGGAGTTCGGGGGTGGCGCCGTAGCCGACGCCCACGTAATCGACCTGCTCGCCTCGCAGGTCGGCGTCCCGACCCCCGTCCTCCCGGAACTCCGCTTCGATCTCCGAGAGCAGCAGCGAGCCGAGGCCGCCGGACCGGACCGCGTGGTGGGTCGCGATGCGCATCACGCGGTAGCCGACGGGAATGCCGCCGTCGCGATCGCGGAGCTGGCTGGTGAACACGTCCGGGAGCATGTTCCCGCGGATTCGGTCGCCGCGGTAGACGCGCTCCCGCGTGTCCTCGCCCAGGCCGCCCTCGCGGGCGAGAAGGCCGACGCTGACGACTCGCCCCTCGTGTAGCAGCGCACGGCAGGTGAGGTTCGGCGCGTCGAGCAGGCGGGCGAGGTCGTCCGGTTCGGTTCGGTAGTGCGCGAGCACGAGCAGGCCGAACGCTTCCCGGAGCAGGTGCTCGTCCGCGAGCAGGCGCTCGGGTGTGAGCTCCTCGTAGCGGACGGTTTCGGGCGTCGCGTCGGCGACCAACTGATCGACCGGGGGCCGCGCGTCGAGCAGCAGCGCGCGGAACGCCCACGACTCCACGGGGTCGCCGGCGGCGTAGCGGATCGGCTCGTCGAGGCGCACGTCGATCACCTCCCGCCCGGAGTCTGCGAGGCTCCCCCGGAACCGCACGTCGAAGCTCCGACCCGCCCCCTCGTAGCCGTGGACGGTGGTGCAGAACGCGACCGGCGGGCCGTCGAGGAAGCGTTCGAGCAGCGAGACCGGGAGGGCGGCGGCCTCGTCGACGATCACGGCGTCCGGGCCGCCGGGGAGGTCTGCGGTGTCCGGGGGTCGAGCGAACCGGACGCAGCCGCCCGAGTCGGCGGAGACGCAGTCCTCCGCGGAATCAGCGAGTGCGTCGGCAGCAGCGAGACGTTCCCGAGCGCGGGCGAAGATCTCGTCAGCGCCGCGGCGCTCCGGCGCGGTCACGAGCACGTCCCGCCCCTCGCGGGCGAGTGCGCCCGCCGCAAGCCCGGCGGCGCTCGACTTCCCGCGGCCGCGGTCGGCCTCGACGACGACCGCGGGGTCGGCGTCCGTCCCCCGCAGCGCCGCCAGTTCGTGGACCGCCTCGGCCTGATCGACCGTTCTGCAGGCGCGGTAGATATCGTCGTCGAACGTCGCGTCCGCGGGCGGTTCGGGCGTCTGGCGAGGACGGGAAGGGTACGGGTCCGTCAGCCCGTCGTCGCGGACCGCGACGGCGTCGCTCTCGGGGCCGTCGTACCCCGCCTCCACCTCACAGATTGCGACGCCGGGGTGGGCACGGAGCGTGTCGACGAGCCGGCGGCGGAACTGGCCGGCCACGTCGTCGACCTCGAACGGCGGGACGGCGAGCGTCTCGTCGAAGGCGTCGCGGCGCTCGGCCCAATCGTCGAGGGCGGGCGCGAGCAGGACGTACAGCCCGCCGCCGTCGACGGCGCCGACAGTGCGGCCAATCGCGTTGGGCGAACACTCCTCGTGGCCGTCGAGGACGATCGCCTGCTGGGTGCGGCCGAGCAGTTCGCGGGAGCGGCGCGGGCCGACGTGTTCGAACGGCCAGTCGTCGGCGGTCGAGATAGCGGTGCACTCCGGGATCGGCAGATCGGCGGCCTCGATCGCGTCGACGGCGGCGCGGCGGGTCGCGTCGGCGGCGCCGGAGAGCACCAGCAGCCGGCGTTCGTTCGCGCGGGTGGCCGCCGACCGGAGGTCGGCGGCGAGCGAAGCGAGGGTCACGGGCGGCGTTCGCCCGCCGGCGGTTTGCCCGTTTCGGCCCGTGTCGGGCGCTGTCACGGTGCCGGCAGTTTGAACACGCTTTTACGTGGGGCTAGCGAATCGAGGAGCGAAGCCTGTCAGGGGTTGATGATACTCCCCACCGTCAGGGACGCAGTTCCGGTGGGGCAGTCGAGCCCGCAGGCAGGACGAGGTACTACAACAATGCCAGTTTACGTCGACTACGAGACCCCCGCCGACCTCGCCGACCGCGCGCTCGACGCGCTCGAGGTCGCCCGGGACACCGGCACCGTGAAGAAAGGAACCAACGAGACGACCAAGGCCGTCGAGCGCGGGAACGCGGATCTCGTGTTCGTCGCCGAGGACGTCGAGCCCGAGGAGATCGTCATGCACCTGCCCGAACTCGCCGAGGAGAAGGGCATCGCGGTCGTCTTCGTCGAGACTCAGGACGACCTGGGTCACGCCGCCGGCCTCGAGGTCGGCAGCGCCGCCGCCGGCATCGTCGACGCCGGCGACGCCGAGGACGACGTCGAGGACATCTCCGAGAAGGTCGAGGAACTCCGGTAACCCATGAGCGCAGAAGAGGAGAACGGCACGGAATCGACGCCGGCCGAGGTGATCGAGATCGTCGGCAAAACCGGGATGCACGGCGAGGCGATGCAGGTCAAGTGCCGCATCCAGGACGGCTCGAACCAAGGCCGCATCATCACGCGGAACGTGCTGGGTCCCGTGCGGGAGGGCGACATCCTCCAGCTGCGGGAGACCCAGCGTGACGCCGACTCCATCGGAGGTGCCTGATGCCCCAGAATCGAACCTGTGACTACTGTGGCGACGACGTCGAGCCCGGCACGGGCACGATGTTCGTCCACACGAACGGCAGCGTCGTCCACTACTGCTCGGCGAAATGTGAGAAGAACGCCGACCTCGGGCGCGAGCCCCGGGATCTGGAGTGGACCGAGGAAGGCGGCGACCACGGCGTCGAGGTCGAGGAGACCGAACCCGAGGAAGAGGCCGAGGAAGCCGTCGAAGAAGAAGCGGACGAAGCAGAGGAGGAAGCTGAGTCCGAGGCCGACGAGGAAGCTGACGAAGCCGAAGCGGACGCCGACGAGGAGGACGAGGAATGAGCGAGCGCGAGCGAACGTTCGTGATGGTCAAGCCCGACGGCGTCAAGCGCGGCCTGATCGGCGAGATCGTCTCCCGGTTCGAGCAGCGCGGCCTGAAGCTGGTCGCCGGAAAGTTCATCGAGATCCCGCGTGATCTCGCCGAGGAGCACTACGGCGAGCACGAGGACAAGCCGTTCTTCGAGGGTCTCGTCGAGTTCATCACTTCCGGCCCCGTCTTCGCGATGGTCTGGGAGGGACAGGACGCGACCCGACAGGTCCGATCGATGGTCGGCGAGACCGACCCCGCCGAGTCGCCCGCGGGCACGATCCGCGGCGACCTCGGACTGGACCTCGGACGCAACGTCATCCACGCCTCGGACCACGAGGACCCGGGCTCGAACGAGCGCGAGATCGATCTGTTCTTCGACGAGGCGGAGCTGATCGACTACGAGCGCCCCGACGAAGCCTGGCTGTACGAGTAACGCTTCGTCTTCTCCGCTTTCTCCCCGGTCGCGAGCGACGGCGCCGGAACCGCAAACGCCTCGTGTCCGGAGGCCGAACGGTTCGTGTATGCTCCTGAGAGCCATCACGTTCGTCGCCGGCGTCGCCGGCGCCGCCCTCCCCGAGAAGTCGATCGAGATCGGCAAGCGCTCGATGCTGGTCGGCTACGAGAACCCCGAGGACCTCGACGCCGAGGACTGGTACGTCGACGCCGTCCGGTACGGGTCGGTGCTGCTAGCCGTCGCCGCACTGATCGCGCCGTTCCTGCCCACGCCGAGTGAGGGCAGCGACGACGAGGACGACGCCGCCGAGGCGGGCCCCGTCGTCGACGTGATCGAATCGAGCGACGAGTAACGCAAAATCCCTTTTCTCGTGGCGTTTCAGTCGTCGGCAGTCGCCGCGTCGCGAACCGGCACGTCGATCTCGCCGGCGTCGAGGTCGGCCTCGACGTTCCGGGCGGCGGTCACGAGGTTGGCGGTCTTCTGGTAGGCCGCCTCGCGGGGAAGCAGCTTCAGCCCGCAGTCCGGCGAGATGGTGAGCTTCTCCGGCGGCACCACCTTCAGCCCCTGCCGGATGTTCTCCTCGATCTCTTCGACGCTCTCGACCTCGGCGGTGTGTGCGTCGACAACGCCGAGCGCGAGGTCGGGCGCGAACTCGCCGTCGGCGAACGTCTCGATCTGCTCGTAGTCGCCGTTACAGAGTTCGAGGTCGACCTCGTCGACGGGGAACTCGTTGAGTTCGGGATAGATTCGGGAGTAGTCGCCGTAGCAGACGTGGAGGCCGATCCGGACGTTTTCCGGCACGCCATCGGCGATCCGCTCCAGACAGCCGCCGACGATGGCGTGGTCGTCGGGCGTCGTCGCCAGCGCGGGCTCGTCGATCTGGATGTAGCGGGCGCCCGCCGCGACCAGCTTCTCGATCTCCTCGTTCACCAGTTCGGCGAGGTCGTACGCCAGCGCCTCGCTGTCGCCGTACTGTTCGTCGAACGCCCAGTTCGCGAGGGTGTACGGCCCGGTGATCGGCACCTTGACCGGGCGGTCGGCCACGTCGTCGGTGAACTCGAACTCGTCGACCAGCCACGGCTCGTCGTAGCTGACCGCCTCGACGACGCTGGGCTTGTCGAAGTAGTTGTGGCCCCAGACCTTCACGGGGCCGTTGAACTCGTAGCCGTCGATGCGTTCGGCGAAGAACTCCACCATCTCGTTGCGGCGCATCTCGCCGTCGACGACCGTGTCCAGCCCCGCGCGCTCGTGCTCCTCGGTGATCAGGCGGCAGGCGTCGTCGTGCGCTTCGTCGAGGTCATCCTCGTCGAAGGAGGAGTCGGGGTCCTCGACGAGGTCGTCGGCGCGGTTGAGCCACGTCGGCTTGGGGTAGGAGCCGACCACGCTCGTCAGCAGGAAGTGGTCGTGTGCGTGGTCGTCGGGACGGAACTGCTCGCGGTTGGCGGCGTCGCGGGCCATCAGGCGCTCACCTCCGTCTCCGGGGCGATCTCGGCCGCCTCGGCCAGCACCGAGAGCTTCTCGCGGTACGTCGAGACGGGGAGGTAGGCGAGCTCGGTGTTCGGCGTCGCGTAGACTGTGTCGAACGTCTGACTCGGTATCTGCTCCTGCACCCAGTCGATCCGCTCGGCGACGGTGTCGGCGCTCTCGACGGCGGTGTTCTGCCCGTCGACGAGGCCGAGGGATATGTCGTCTTTCGTGCCGAACTCGGTGACGTTGTACAGGTGGGCGTCGCGGTCGCCGGCGACGAAGTCGAACCCGAGCGCGTCGACGTCGGCGTCCATCAGGTGGGCGTACGTTTTCTCCTCGTGGGCGCCCCAGTAGCTCTGAAGCACCACGTCGGCGTCCGTGGCGTTCGCCACCGTGTCGACCGCATCGCTGACGCGCTCGTTCTCGTCGTCCTCGGGGGGATCGGTCACCAGCGATGGGTCGAGCAGAAACAGTGTCTCGTGGGCCGGGAGTGCTTCGACCTCGCCGGCGAGGAACGCCGCGATGGCGGCGAGGAACTCGGCCTCGTCGCCGTAGTGCTCGTCGGTGGCGAGCTCGGCGAGCGTGTAGGGGCCGGGAAGGACCGTCTGGAGAGATTCGTCGTCGTTCAGTAGCCCCATCGCGGCGTCGAGTTCGGCGGGTACGTCACCGCTGGCCGCGAGATCGTCGACGACGCGGGGGTCGCGGTAGAAGTTGTTGTTGTCGTAGTAGCGCACGATCCCGCCGGTCTCCACGCTCTCGTGGACCGCCAGCGGGTGTGCGAGGAAGTCGTCCCAGCGCCCCTGTCCCTCGACGAGCCGGTCGAGGCCGGCCGCGCGCTGGTCCTCGATCAGCACCTCGCGGACGCGCTCGTACGCCGCGCGGACCTCGGGTTCCTCGTCGCCGTCGACGAGATCCCCCTTCTGGTGGCCTTTCAGGTCCGAGAGTTCGTCTTTCGCCCAGTCTGGCAGTGGGTGCAATCCCAGCGTGGTCGCGACTCGCTCGGTCATGGGGATGCGTAACGGATGCAGTAGCTTAATAATTACTACTTAAGAAAATTCCCTTCAGTAATTCCCGTCGGGTCGGAAGTGACACGCGACCGTCCGTCCGTCGTCGCTCCCGGGCCGGGGCTCCCCGCCGGACTCGCGCTCCGTGAGCTCCGGGTCCGCGGCCACACACCGCGCCGCGGCGTCGTCGTCGAGGCGCTCACGCAGGTGACACCGCGGGTGGAACCGACAGCCATCGGGCGGATCGGCGGAGTCTGGCGGCGAGCCGGGGAGGCGGATGCGCTCGTCCGGCTGCGGTTCGGCCCGGACTCGCGGGACGCTCGACAGCAGCGCCTCAGTGTAGGGGTGGGCCGGGTCGTCGAGGACGGTCCCGAGACCGCCGAGTTCGACGAACTCCCCGAGGTACATCACCGCCACGCGGTCGGCCACCTGCCGGACGACGCTCACGTCGTGGCTGATCAGCAGGTACGTCAGCCCGCGCTCTGCTTGTAGGTCCCGCAGGAGCTCCAGAATACCGGCGCGAACGCTCACGTCCAGCGCGGAGACGGGCTCGTCGAGGACGAGCAGGTCGGGCTCGAGCGCGAGCGCGCGGGCGATGCCCACGCGCTGGCGCTGCCCGCCCGAGAGCTCGTGGGGGAACGCGTCGTAGTGGCGCTCGGGATCGAGCCCCACCGTCTCGAGCAGTTCCCGGACGTACCCCGCCCGGTCGTCCTCCCGCCCGCCGTGGATCACCAGCGGCTCGGCGACGATGCGGCCGACGGTCATGCGCTCGTTCAGCGTCGAGAACGGGTCCTGAAACACCATCTGGACCCGGCGGCGGAACGCCTTGTCCGCGCCGCCGGCGAGGGAGTCGCCGTCGAAGATCACCTCTCCGTCGGTGGGCTCGTCGAGCCCGATCACCGTCTCCGCGAGCGTCGACTTCCCGCAGCCGGACTCACCGACGATCGCCAGCGTCTCGCCGCGCTGGAGGTCGAAGCTCACCCCGTCGACGGCCCGGACCGCCCCCGTCTGTCGCTTGAGGATCCCCGACCGGACCGGGTAGTGGCGCTTCAGCTCCCGAACCGAGAGCAGGGGGTCGCTCACTCGTCCACCTCCTCGCTCCACTCGATCGACTCGACTGCCGACCGGTCGTAGTCATCGCCCCCGGGGTGGGCGTTGGTGTAGGCGTAACAGGTCGCCTCGTGGCGGCCGGGGCCGTCCGCATCACTCGCGTCGCCGTCGTCGAACCGGATCGTCGGCGGCGCCGCGCCGTCACAGATCCCGGCCTCGGCGGCGGGACAGCGCGGGTGGAACCGACAGCCTGCCGGCGGGTCGGTGAGATCGGGCGGCGAGCCGCCGATGGGGTCGAGGTCGCGGCGCTCGTCCACGTCGGGAACGCTGCGGAGGAACGCCTGCGTGTAGGGGTGTCGCGGCGAGCCGAGCAGCTGTTTCCGGCTGCCGCGCTCGACGATCCGGCCGGCGTACATCACCATGATCCGCCGACAGAGCTGGGAGACCACGCCGAGATCGTGGCTGATCAGCAGCAGCGACATCTCCCGTTCGGCGACGAGTTCGCGGAACAGGTCGACGATGCCGGCCTGTACGCTCACGTCCAGCCCCGTCGTCGGCTCGTCGGCGATCAGGAGGTCGGGCTCGCCGGCGAGCGCCATCGCGATCACCGCACGCTGGGCCATCCCGCCGGAGTACTCGTGTGGGTAGTCACGGAAGCGACCCTCGGGATCGCCGATGCCGACCTCGTCGAGCAGGTCGATCGCCTCCGTTCGGGCCGCCCGTTTGGGGAGGTCGCGGCTGGCCCGGACCGCCTCGACAATCTGGGCGCCGACGGTCTCGGTCGGATCGAACGCCGCCTCGGCGTTCTGGAACACCATCCCGATCCCCGACCCCCGGACCGAGCGGAGTTCTCGGGCAGACGCGCCGATCAGTTCCTCGCCGCGCCACTCGACGGAGCCCTCGACCCGACCCTCGTCGATCAGGCCGACGAGCGAGCGCACCGAGACGGACTTGCCCGCGCCGGACTCGCCGACGATCCCCAGCGTCTCGCCGGCCCGGAGCTCGTAGCCGATCCCGTCGACGGCGACCAGCGGCTCCCGGCGGCCGAACGTGGTGCGGAGCTCCTCGACCCGGAGGAGCGGCTGGTCATCAGTCGTGGCGGCCACGCGTTCGTCGGTCGCGGTGTGTGAGTCAGCCATCGTGAGTCACCTGTTGGGGTCGGTTCGGGGGTCGAGCACGTCGCGCAGTCCGTCGCCGAGCAGATTGAACCCGAGGACGGCGATCACGATTGCGACGCCCGGGAACACGCTGTACCACCACTCGCCGCTGTCGACGTACCCCTTGCCGACCCGGAGGATCGACCCCCACGAGGGCCGGGGCGAGGGGACGCCAACGCCGAGGAAGGAGAGCGAGGACTCCAGGACGATCGCCAGTGCGGCCGTCACGGTCGCCTGCACGAGGATCGCCGAGAGGCAGAACGGCAGGACGTGGACGAGCAGGATTCGGGCGTGTGAGGCCCCCAGCGAGCGCGCGACCCGGACGTGCTCCTCCTCGACGACGGAGACGGCGCTGCCCCGGGTGACGCGGGCGAACTGCGGGATGTAGACGATCCCCAGCGCGGCGACGATGTTGGTCAGCGACTGCCCGAACACCGCCACCAGCGTCAGCCCGAGCAGGATCGCCGGGAACGCGAAGATGCTGTCCATCAGCCGCATCAGCGCGTCGTCGACGCGGCCGCCGACGTAACCCGCGACCAGCCCGATCGGGACGCCGACGGCGCCCGCGACGAGCGGGGTCGCGACCGCGACCTGCAGTGCGATCCGCGCGCCGTACAGCACCCGCGAGAACAGGTCCCGGCCGTAGCGGTCGGTGCCGAAGGGGTGGGCGAGGCTGGGGCCCTGCAGGCGCGCGGGCACGTCGACGGCTGCGGGGTCGTACGGTGCGAGCACGGGCGCGAGCAGCGCGAGCAGTAGGAAGCCCGTCGTCACGACGAGTCCGCCCATCGCGAGGTTGTTCCGGCGGAAGCGGGCGGCGAACGCCCGCCCGCGGCGGACCAGCGGCGAGTCGGCGCGGTCAGTGGTGGTGTCGGCCGGAGCAGCGTCCGAGCCGGGTTCGGCGTCGCTCATTCTTCACCCCGCAGCTTCGGATTCAGGTAGAAGTACGCGCCGTCGACGACGATGTTCACCGCGACGAAGAACGTCGTGTAGACGAGCACGACGCCCTGGAGGGTGATGTAGTCCCGGCTCCCGATCGCGTCGATCAGCAGCCGGCCCATCCCGGGGATGGAGAACACCTGTTCGATCACGACCGAGCCGCCGAGCAGGTAGCCGAACTGCATCCCGATCACCGTCACCACCGGGATGAACGCGTTCTTCGTCGCGTGGGCGAGCACGCGGAGTTCGCTGGTCCCCTTCATCCGGACGGCGTTCAGGTACTCCCGGCGGAGCTCTTCCAGCAGCTCCGAGCGCAGCATCCGGGTGACGACGGCGGCCATCGCGGTGCCGAGGGTGATCCCCGGCAGCAGCAGGTATCTGATCCCCTCGATCGGGTCCGAAAGCGGCGAGACGTAGCCCGCGACGGGCAGCCAGTCGAGGTTGACACCGAACAGGAGCAGGAGCAGGATCCCCAGCCAGAAGTTCGGGATCGAGACGCCCAGCAGGCCGAAGCCGAGGCCGACGCCGTCGAGCCACTCGCCGCGGTTGGTCGCGCTCAGTAGCCCCGCGGGGATCGCGATGGTGAGCGACACGAGAAAGCCCGCGAGCGTGAGAAACAGCGTGGTGGGGAGGCGGGACGCGATCGACGCGCTGACCGCGCGGTCGTTCACGTAGGAGCGGCCGAGGTCACCCTGCACCGCGTCGGTGATGTAGTCGACGTACTGCACGGGGAGGGGCTCGTTCAGGCCGAGTTCGGCTCGGACAGCGGCGAGCTGCTCCGGCGGCGCGTCGGCGCCCAGCATCACGATCGCGGGGTCGCCGGGGACGAGCCTGATCAGCCCGAAGATCGTCACCGAGA
Source organism: Halolamina sediminis (assembly GCF_001282785.1). Classification (NCBI taxonomy): domain Archaea; kingdom Methanobacteriati; phylum Methanobacteriota; class Halobacteria; order Halobacteriales; family Haloferacaceae; genus Halolamina; species Halolamina sediminis. The sequence continues at coordinate 421,156 of NZ_CVUA01000001.1, read as the reverse complement.
CCAGCGCGAGCACCGGCAGCGCCCAGAGCAGCCGCCGGACCAGGAACGCCTGCAGCCGTGAGACCATCCCTCGACGCTCACTTCCCCTTCCACATCGTCCAGTAGCGGGTGTACGGTAGCAGCCACGGCTGGACGCCGTAGACGTTCGAGCGCAGCCCCGAGATGCCGTCGGCGCGGGCGACCGAGATCCACGGGCAGTGCTCGTTGACGAGCTTCTCGAACTCGGTGTACGTCTCGACGCGGGCCTCCTCGTCGGTCTCGCTGCGACCCTGCTCTAAGAGTTCGTACATCCGTTCGGCGTCGGGCTGATCCTCGCCGTAGTGGTTGAACTGTGTCCCCTCGGGGTGGATGAACCCGAAGTAGTGGCGGTCGGGGTCGATCTTGAACGGGACCGAAAAGGCCATCGCGCCGAAGTTGCCGCCGACGAAGTCCGAAAGCTGGGTCGCCCACTCCAGCGTCTCGGTCTCGGCGTCGATGCCGGCTTCCGAGAGTTGGGCGACCAGCAGGTCCGCGGTGGTCTCCATCAGCCCGTAGCGGGAGTTGGTCTTGATCGTCAGCGTCTCGCCCTCGAGAGGGTTGCCGGCCTCGTCGAGGATCTCGCGGGCGCGCTCGGGGTCGTGGGTGCGCCGGCTGTCGCCGAGGTCGTAGTGCCAGATGCTGTCCTCGGCGTAGGGCTGCCACGCCGCCTGCCCGTAGCCCGAGACGGCGGCCTCGACGATCGATTCCCGGTCGATCGCGTGGGCGACCGCGCGGCGGACCGCGGGCTCGTCCCACGGCGGCTCGCTGCAGTTGATGTGGACCTGCCCCCACTCGGTGCCCTGCTGCCGGGAGAGCTTCGTCTCGTCGTCGTCCCGCAGCGTCCCCGCGTCGCTGCCGGAGACGCCGCGGACCATGTCCACGTCGTCGGCCCGCAGCGCGGCGACCCGGGAGTCTGCGTCCGGGATCGGGGTGATCTCGACGGCGTCGAGCAGCGGGGCGTCCTCGTCGCGGTAGTCGTCGAACGCCGCGAGCGTGAGCTGCTCGCCGGGCTCGTGCTCCTCGAACCGGAACGGACCCGTCCCCACGGGCTCCTGGAACTCACCGAGCTCACCGCCCTGCTCCTCGACAGCTTCCTCGGGGACGACGACCCACGGGACGCGCCCGAGGAAGCTGAAGAAGGGGGCGAACGTCTCCGCGAGGGTGAAGGTGACCTCGTACTCGCCGGTGGCTTCGACGGAGTCGACGGCTGAGAGGTCCGCCCCCATCGCCGCCTCCTGGTTCATCCGCTCGAAGGAGTACACCACGTCCTCGGCGGTCATGCCGCGGTCGACCGGCGGGTGGAACCGGGCGTCCTCCGTCAGCGTGAACGTGTACGTGCGGCCGTCGTCGCCGATCTCCCAGTCGGTCGCGAGCCGGCCCGCGGGCGCGCCGTCCTCGAAGGTGAGCAGCGTCTCGCAGACGTTGAACACGACGACCCAAGAGACGACGCTCTCGGTCTGGTGGGGGTCGAGTCCGGTGAGTTCGGACTCGAAGCCGACCCGGAGGGTGCCGCCCGGCTGGGGGCCGCCCTCAGGCGTCGACGCCGACTCGGTCGCGGACGGCACGTCGGTGTCGTCGGTGGGCGTGCCGTCGCCGCCGGTACAGCCGGCCATCGCTGCCGCCGCCGCGCCGCCGACCGCCGAGAGGAATTTGCGTCGGTCGGTCGCGGTATCCTTTGCCATCGTTACCGGAGGCAACACCGCGGAGGGTAAAGCTTCCGCGGTAGCCCCACGACGCTACAGGTGGAGCAGCCAGCCCACGACCAGCGCGGCGAGCAGGAGGAACGAGAGCAGGTACAGCACCACGCGCTTCGAGACCGAGGAACGACCGCCGGCCGCGAAGCTGACGAGAACGCACCGGCGCAGCGACGACCGGCACCACCTGCCGAGCGGGGGCGGCACGATCAGCCGCCCCCCGGAAGCGGCCCGTCGACGCGACCGATCGCGGTCGCATTCGCCGCCGGCGTTCCGGTGGCCGTGGGTGTCGGTGTCGGCGTGGCTGTGGTCGTTTCAGTGGCTGTCGGCGTTGCTGTGGTCGTTGCCGTCTCGGTCGGTGTTGGCGTCGGGGTCGCCGTCGACGGTTCGGTCGCTGTCGGCGTCGGGGTCGCCGTCGACGGTTCGGTCGCTGTCGGCGTCGAGGTCACCGTCGGCGTCTCGGTCGGTATCGGTGTTGCTGTGGCCGTCGCTGTCTCGGTTCCGTTCGGTGCTGCCGTCGCTGTCTCAGTCGCTGTCGGCGTCGCTGTGGCCGTCGGAGTTTCGACGGGCGTCGGCGTGTCAGTCGCCGTGGCCGTCGCGGTTTCCGTTCCGTTCGATGTTTCGGTCCCGTTCAGCACTGCGGTTTCGACTGGAGTTCCCGTCGGGATCGCGGTCCCGGTCGACTGATCGTCGGCAGTACCGTTGGTGGAGAACGTCCCCGTCACGGTCTCGGTGGCAGTCAAGAGCGCGACCGCCTCGGCACCGAGCCCGCTCCCGGCGACGACGACCATCACGCAGAGCAGCGCGGTCGTCGCGAGACGGCGGTTTCGGGCGCTCATGGTTCCTCCTCCGGCACTCCGCCGTCACTTGCTGCCGTGGGTTCGGCCGGGGGTGACCGGGCGGGGTCGCCCTGCGAGCGCTCACGGAGCCGGGTCGTGAGGAACACGCCGGCCAGCAGCACGAACGCCGTGCCGAACCCGACGGCGACGCCGATCGAGAGCGCCGACTGCTGCTCGACGGCGACGTAGACGGCGTAGGGCAGGACCGCCCCGAGCACGCCCAGTGTGAGGACCATGTCCGTCGACGAGATTTCGACGGCGTCGGCCGACTCCATGGACTGCTCCGCCGACCGATCCTCCGTGTGGGCAGGCGCCTCTCTGACGGGAGCGTCACTGTTTCGCTGCGGAGCGTGTGGCGCCGCGGCCGCTACGTCCGACGGCGGCCGTCGCTCGCTCGTCGTCCGCTCGGCGCCTGTCTCTCCCTTCCGCCTGCGTCGGAGGAACATCGCGACCTCGGAGATCAGCAGCGCGGCGAACGGGAGGACGACCAGCAGTGCGAACCCGGTGGTGGTGCCGACGAACTGGATCACGTAGCCGATGTAGGGGATGGTGAGCACGACGGTGCCGACGAGCGCCGAGGCGGGGACCGGCCGCTGATCGGGGTCCTCGTTCGCGTCGCCTTTGGTGTAGAACACGCGCCCGTCGCCGGTCCCCTCGATGTCGATGACGCGGTGGGTCACGGTCGCGGCCTCCTCGCTCCGGGAGTAGGTGATCACGTCGTCGACCGCGACCGTCGCAGGCGGCACCGACTCAACGACGACCACGTCGCCCGCGGAGATCGCCGGCTCCATGCTGCCGCTCAGGACGACGAAGCTCGCATCCGCACCAACGACGCCGGGAACCGCGTACACCACGAACGGCGCGACGACGGCGAGCAGCAGGACGACCCCGAGGGCGTTCAGCCCCCGGCGGAGCGTCACACGTCGGGAATCGTCCGGCTCGTCTCCCGGGGAATCGGGCCGCGACTGCTCGTCGGGCGAGTTCTCGGGCGGCGTCGTGATAACTTCCGTATCGGTGCGTGAGTCGGTCGTATCGTCTGTTTCAGTCATCGGTCTCCTCCGCCGTCCCGTCGGCACAGACGGAGACGGTGATGTTGCTGATCGCTGGCCGCTCGTCGTCCGGCTGGCTCATCGGGTCGTCCTTGTACGCGCCGTGGGCTGCGTACACCTGTCCGGGGGTCGACGAGGTCGGCGGGTCGAACGTGTAGCGGGCGACCCGGGCGTCGGGGTCCGACGGGCTGCCGCTCGGGTTCGGACGCCCGCCCCCGACCGCGACCGCGCAGATCCGCAGGTCGTCGGCGGGCGTACTGTCCCGGAGCAGCCGGAAGCCGGCGCCGACGGTTTCCGGGGGCTGACCCACGTCGGTGACCGACAGCACCTCGAGCGCGTACTCGTGGCCGTCGTCGAGGTACTGCTCGCCCACTTCGGCGAAGGCGTACGACTCGCCGACAGTCAGCCGGTCGCCCTGTACGTCGATCTTGCCGAGTTCGACACACGCCGGGCAGTCCAGCTCCTCGGGGCATGGATCGGTGCCCGCGAACGGGTTGGTCACCGCCGACTCCGGCTGGTGGCGGCACTGCTCGGCGTAGAACTCGAAGGCGAGCGTCGTCGTCGATGCGGGAAGGCTCGCGCCAGCGGGGAGCTCCCACGCGAGGTCGAGACACAGCGACTCGTCCGCGGGGAGACACGGCTCCGCGCCGGTGAGCCGACGACCGTCGACGAACGAGCGCTGGAATTCGGCCAACGACCCCGTGAACAGCGTCGACTCGGTCTCGCCGTCGCAGTCGGCGTCGAGCCCGAGCGTCACCTCGAGCGCCCCCGCGAACGCGTCACTGACCGGGGGACAGGTCGTTCGAGCCCACAGCCGGACGGGGTTGCCGCCGGGGAGGACCGAGAGCGTCGTCGATCCGCTCTCGCCGGGATCCACCGAGACGTCGAACGCGACGCCGTTCGGCGTCGTGACGCAGTCCGGGCAGTCGACGGTCAGCGACACGTCACCCGCCGTGATCGTTCCGCTTGCCCCCTCCGAGTCGGCGAGCAGCGCCGACGCGGCGCCGCCGCCGAGTGTGCTCGCGACGCCGAGCGTCCCCAGCCCCGCCAGTAGCTGCCGTCGTGTGGGGACACCCGGGGGGCGCTCAGCAGTCATTCCGAACACCCCTCGGCGTAGAACGCGAGCTCAAAGGCGGTCGTCGTCCGCTGCCACTCGTTGGCCGCGGTCGCGGGAAACTCCCAGCCGAAGCCGAGACAGAGCTCCTCGCCCGGGTCGAGACAGTCCGGGTTCAACGACAGGCCGTCGTCGCCGTACGTGTCGCCGAACGCCGCGAGCGACATCGTCACGTCGCCGACCACGTCGTCGGGGTCGTCGACGCCATCGCAGGCGCCGATTCCGAAGATCCCGGTGTCGTACCCCAGCCGGATCGAGACGGCCGCCGCGAGCGACCCCTGTACAGCAGGAACGAGTCGAACGCTGACTGGCTCTTCACCCTCGGCAGTGAGTCGAATACTCGCGGTGCCGTAGTCCCCGGGGAGCACGTCCGGCGCCGTGAACAGCGGTCCGGCCGCGTCGGCGACGTACTCGGGGCCGTCGCCGCTTGCAGCCACCGGCTCGCCGTTGTAGCGGCTCTCCCACGCGACCCGGAGCCGGGAGCCCGCAGTCTCCGTCCCCTCGATCTGGGCCGGCGTGCCGGCGTAGGTGTAGTGGCTGTACTCGCGCGGCTCGTGCGTGACACTGTCGGCGACGCCGACGGCGCCGCCGAACGCCCCCATGCCGACGGCGCCGGCGCTCGCGAGGAGGCGTCGGCGGCTGACGTCGGGACCGTCGTGGGTCATCAGTACGGGTCTCCCTCGGGGACACCTAGGAGGGGTGTAACGATATGAATAGACTCCCTACCGGGTGTGAGCCGTAGAGCGGGCAGTCGGCTGTTCGTGATGTCGGACATGGTTGGTCTCCCCTACGGGAACCCCACCGGCGGAGTCGAACCGCCGTCCCGGCCACCCGCGCGGATCCGGTGTGGGAGGTGGTCGTCGGGCTTTACTCGGTGAACTCCACCGCGTTGGCGCTGTTGAACCAGTCCGGGCCGACCGTGGGGTCGGCGTTGACCTTCGCCACCGGACCCTCGCCACCCGTGCTCCCGTACCCGAGCACGCGGAAGGTCGAGGAGAGCTCGCTGTTCGGGATCCCGAACGAGATCGTGTTGCCGACCTTCAGCGCGGAGAACCCGGCCGGGAGCGACTGGGACGAACCGTAGCTTCCGCCGGTGTTCTCCTTGTAGCCAAACGGGTCGTCCGGGAAGCCGGCGTTCGGCTGCCAGATTAGCTGCCAGTCGTGGGTCCCGTCGGCGTCGGCGTCGACGGCGACCGGGAGGTTCGTACTGGAGTAGTCCGCCGTGTCGAGGAAGTCGGTGCCGTCGTCGTCGTCCACGAAAGTGAAGCTCAGGACGGTCTGGTCCTCCCCGTAGGAGACGCCGGTGTAGACACTGCCGTCGGTCGGGTTACCGAGGGTCTGGCCCTTCCAGTCGTTGTCGTACTCCGTGACGACGGTCTCGTCGACGCAGGGGTTGGTCGTGCCGTCGTTGTGGCGGGCCTGCTCGGCGTAGAACTCGAAGTCGAACATCACCGAGTCCGTCTGAATCTCGTTGCCGACGTCGGTCGGGACTTCCCAGCTGACGCAGACGCACTGCTCGGCGGTGTTGGGTTCCTCGTCGTCGAAAGCCGACTCGACGCCCTCGAAGGGCTCACGGTCGTCGATCGGAGTGTCCGCGTCGCCGTCGCCGGAGAGCGGGACGCCAGACTGGAGCGCGAGCATCACGTCCCCCAGCGAATCGGAGACGATCTCCTCACCGATGACGGTCTCGCCGTCCTCCTCGGAGCAGTACGAGAGCGTCACCTGCATGGCGTCCGCGAGTTCGCCCTCGCCCTCGCCGGGGTCGCCACCGGAGTCGTCGACCTCGGCCTCGGGTTCGGTCTGTCCGTTCTCGTCGTCGTCGGTCAGCTCGCCGCACATCCACATGTACGCCGGGTTGTCGACGATGGAGAAACAGAACTCGGCCTCGCCGGAGTCGCCCGGCTTCAGGTCGGAGACCTCGATCTGGAGCGGTTCACCGTCCTCCTGGCCGCCGACGACGCCGCCGTCGATGTACGTGCCGTCGGGCGTGCTGTACTGGGCGTAGCTGCCCTGGTCCTCCGAGTAGTCGACGTGGACGAGTAGGTCGAGCTCGCCGGCGGTCAGGCTGTTGTCGGTGAACGATTCCTCGTCGCTGAAGTACGCCGTCGTACCGAGTCCGGCGCCCGCGCTCGCGAGGCCGATGGCGCCGACGCCACCGAGCATCTTGCGGCGGGAGAGTCGGATCGGGTTGTCGTCTTTCATGGTTGTCGCTCCCCTCGCGGGGAAGCTCCGCCGCCGGAGTCGAACCGACGGGGGGGACCCGGGCCTCGCGGCCCCGTCCACGGAGCGTGGTCGTGGACGGGTGTTCAGCTCTGCGAGGAGTTCCCACCGGGCGTCGACGTCGTGGTCGGTGTCGGCGTCTCGGTCGCTGTCGCCGTCTCGTTGAACGGGTTCGTCGGATCGTCGTTGTGTCGCGACTGCTCGGCGTAGAGCCCGATGTCGAACATCACCGAGTCCGTCTGGATCTCGTTGCCGACATCGGCCGGGACCTCCCACTCGAAGCCCAGACACTGGGTCACCCCGCCGTTGAACGGGTCGCGCTGTTCGGTCGCGCGGTTGCCGTCGAGGGGGATCCCCTCCTCCAGCTCCGCCATCACGTCGGCGAGCGAACCTTCGAGAATGATCGTCTCGCCGACGATCACCTCCGCGATCTGGGCGAACGCCTGGTCGATGGCCTCGTCGGTCGTGGACGTGAAGACGTGGTCCTCGACGGGGTCGCTCGCGATTTCTTCCAGGGTACTCTCGGTGGCGCCACCAGCCCCGAGGGCGAATATCTCGGTGCTTTCACCCTGTGCAGCGTCCGCGGCGTCGCCGGGGTCGGTGCCGGCGTTGTTCCCACCGTCGGTCATGACGACCATGATCGGCGACTCGTCCTCGCCGCAGTTGACCAGCGAGTCGTTCTGTGCGGTCTGGATACCCTCGCCGATCGCGGTGTTGTCGCCGTTGGCGGGGAGCGTGTCGATGGCGTTCTCTACGGTCGCGAGATCGTCCGTCAGCGGCTGGACGACCTGCGCGCTTTCGTCGTAGCCGTCGGCGCTGAAGAAAGTCACACCGACGCGGCTGCCGTCCGGGCCGTCGTCGAGGATGCGCTCGGCAAGCTCCTTCGCGCCGTTGATCGTCTGCTGGTTCCGAGTGCCGTTCATCGAGCCCGAGGCGTCGAGCACGAGCTGGACACAGACCGGCTCGCCCTCGCCGCCGGGCTCGTAGACGTTGTCACAGTCCTCGTCGTACCACATCGTGACGTCGACGGCATCGGCGAGCTGTCCCGCCTCCGGCAGCTCCTCGTACTCCTCCAGAAGCGCCTCCTCCTCCGGCTCGGAGAAGCCGTTCTGGGCGTTCTCGGTGAGCTCACCGCTCATCCAGAGCCACGAGGGGTTGTCACAGATGTGGAGGCTGATGGTGACCTCCCCCATGTCCCCCGGCTTCACGTCCTCGAGGTTGAACACCGGAACCCCCTCACCGTCGACGAGGTTCAGCTCGGGATCGCAGAGATCCCAGTCCTCGATAGCGCCGGGCCATCCGCCGGGGTTGTCACCCGCGTTGGGGACTTCGCCGGTGAGGTAGACGCCATCGTCGATCTCCTCGACGTCGAAGTCGGGGTAGAGCGCGTCGATCTCCTCGAGACGCCCGGGGCCGCCCGCGTACGTGGACTTGTAGTCGAGTTTGAGGTCGAGCTCCCCGGCTGTCAGGGAGTTGTCGGTGAACGATTCCTGGTCGCTGAAGTACGCCGTGGTGCCGAGCCCCGCACCTGCAGAGGCGAGGCCGACACCGCCGAGGCCTCCTAGTACTTTGCGCCGCGACAGTCGGATCGGGTTGTCGTCGTCGGTCATGGTTTGCTCCCGAACGCTGGGTGCCCCACGCCGGGACGGACCCTCGCTCGGTTAGCGACACCAACTTCTGGGAGGGGATTAGTTACGAGCGAGCACGCCACCATCGAACGACGAAATCGACAGCAGGGAGCGACCTAGCAGCGCAGTCGAACCCGTCGTTCGACCAGCTAACCTCCCGTTCGAGGCCGGATCGCGACGGGATGGGACCCCCGAACGTGTCGTGTGGGTACAGCAACCACCTTGTCAGGGAGAGCCAGATCGTCGAGAACCACGCGACTGCGCTCGAATCGTCGACGAATCCCGGCTGGCGAGGGGAAGCCGACGGTACGCCAGCCATAACCACGGTCGTACAAACGAACGGGCGGGTAAGCGACTCATGCGACTCAGACGAAACACGCTTCCCGAGTCCGAGATCTACGAAATCCTGGCGAACCGTCGGCGACGGGAGACGCTGCACCAACTGGCCGACGGCGCGATCCCGACGACGATCGGTCTCCGGGAACTCTCGGAGGCTGTCGCCGCCGCCGAAGCCGGCACGTCGCCGCCGCCGCGGGCGCTGCGGGAGAGCGTGTACAGCTCGCTCCACCAGACCCACCTCCCGAAACTGGATGAACTGGGCGTCGTGTGTTACGACCGCGAGTCCGCCGAAGTGTCGCTCCGCCCCCGCGCCAGTGACGTGAACGTGTACATGTCGGTCGCGACACCGTACGGCGTTACCTGGGACGAGTACTACCGCGCGCTCGCGGCGGTGGCGCTGACGTTCGTGGTGACCTCGATGGCGGACGTGCCGGTCGTCTCGGCCGTGGATCCACTGCTCTGGGCCAGTGGCTCACTACTCGTGCTCGCGGCCTCCGTCGCCGTTCAGCTCTGGGCGGCACGGTGGTACGTCGTCGAGACGGTCCGAGGGTGGACTGAACTGGTTCGACGCCTACTCGGTCGGTGGTGAGCCGGCTCAGCCTGCCGCCAGCAGGTCCGGTGGGGCGTCGACCTCGAACAGTCGGGCGTCACAGGACACACAGGTCGCAGCGATCACGTCCCGGCTCGAACAGCAGGATTCGACCACCTCGGTTCGGAGCGACACCGTCCCGCCGCAGGCCGGACACGTCTCCACGAACAGCCTGAGTGCGCCGAGCAGTTCCGCCCGGATCGCGAGCGGGCGCTGCTCCCACGTCGAATCGAACGCCGGAAGCGTCGTCGCCGCCGCTGCGTCGGCGACACACGCTGGACGGGACTCCCAGGACGCGATTCGGTCCGGGCCGTCGAAGGCGACCAGCATCTCGGGGTAGGACTCGAACTCCACACGGTCTCGGGTGGTTCCAGCGAGTTCGGCGACCGTCGCCCGAACCGCGTCCTCGTCGTCCCAGTACGCCGTGATACGCTCCTGCCACGCTGCTGCGAACGCGGCGTCGAGCACGACGTCCTCCGCGGCGAGGTCGTCGACGAGTACGCCCATCGACACCAGCGTCGCTCGGGGGTCGACCGCCGTGTGTGTACGAGCAGGGGGCTTTCCGAACCAGTCGAGCAGCCACGCCGGGAAGTAGCGACGAGTCAGCGCCGGCGTCCCTGGGACGAGATAGCCACGGAAGTAGACCACGACGACCGAGAGGACGGCGACGATACTCCCAGTGAGAGTCGCGACGCCCGTATCCGGGACCCACAGCGTCGTCGCGGCCGCGACGGCGAGCGACAGCAGGGCGGCGATGGCGAGGTTCAACAGCGTACAGGGCCAGCAGCGGTTCGGGCCGGTGTACTCGGGATGTTTGAGTGCCGCGACCCCGGTCGCACGCTCGAGGCGGTTCACGGTCGAAGTGCCCATACCTCCCCGGCGGCAGGAGTCGCCGTAGTTATCGGCTGCCTACCGGTCGATCGCGAGGTCGGTCAGCTGGTAGACGAGCGCGACCAGTCCGTTGTGGTGGGCAGTGCCGATCACCGCCCGTTCCTCCCCGTCCGGCATGATGGTGCTGACCAACGCGTGGGAGTCGTCGACGAGCAATACTGTGCCGACGGCCACGCCGCCCGCACCACTGCCGTCGGGCATCCAATCGAACGTCGAGATGGCTGTCCGTACCAGTGGCGCGTGCTTGCGAACGCGCCGCTCCGCCTCGCCGGTCAGCACCACCACGACGACCTCCACGTCGTCGACCCCGTCGATTCTGTCGAGCAACTCGTCGGTCAGGTGACTCTCGTCGCCGACGATCACCACGACCACGTCGTCGGCGTCGTTGATCAGCCGGGCGACCCGGCTCCGGATGGCCTCCGTGCCGACGAGCGACCAGACCTCCTTCGTGTCCGAAACGTGGCTGGGCTGCTCCTCTCGGAGTCGTTCCAGCGCATGAGTCAGTCGCTCGATCCGGTTCTCGTACTGGGCTCGGAGAGTCGCCATCGCCTCGTCGATACTGACGGTCCGAAACCGCCGCGGAGTCGTGTGCTGGACCTTCGCGAGCCCGCGTGCCTCGAGCACGCGCACAGAATCGTACACCCGCGTCTTCGGCACGTCGGCGGTCGCGGCGATCTGCTTGGCGGTGCCGGTCGACAGCTGCGAGAGCGCGACGAAACATCTCGTCTCGTACTCCTTCAGCCCGAACTGCTGTAGGAGATCCACCGCGTCGTCGGTTGGGTCTTCGGAGTACACGTTCAACCACCCTCCGATAGCTAATCTACGACCGGAAGTACATAGGTATGGGCACCCAGATGTCTTTGTTCCTGATAATTAATCAGTGGGAAATTCGATTCACTTTGATACTCAAAATTGACTACGGGAGTGAAATTCAGTATATTTGATGGTGTTGGCGCCGATGGATCGTTACGTGCCTCACACGACACATAAGTTGACCGGGCGTACCGACAGTGCGACGACGTTCCCGAACGGGACAGAGTGTCGCGTAATAACAGTGGGACCGCCGGCTGCCACAAAGTGGTACGGCGAGTAGATGAATGGGACAGATCACCCAGGTCGACGAGACGACCGATCGTACGGCTGAACTGCCGCCGAGCTCCGAACACTGTCCGGAAACGCCGACACAGTCGTTTTCGCGGGACCGCGTGTTCGAACTGCTCTCGAACCGGCGACGACGGTTGGTGCTGTACTACCTCCGGAGCCACGCCGACGACGAGGCGACGGTCCGCGAACTCGCCACGGAGATCGCGGCGTGGGAGAACGGCGTCGAGGAGGCCGCTGTGACCTACAAACAGCGCAAACGGGTGTACACGTCGCTCTACCAATCACACCTGCCGAAGATGGACGAGTACGGCGTCGTCGAGTACGAGCAGAACCGGGGGGACGTCCGCCTGACAGAGGAGGGGGAGACGCTGGACGCGTATCTCGAGATCGTCAGCGGGGACGACGTTCCCTGGAGCGATTACTTCCTCGGTCTCTCGGCGCTCACGTTCGTGTTCCTGGTCGCCGTCGTCGTCAGCTTTCCGCCGTTCGCTGCGCTGTCGCCGGGCGTCGCCAGCCTGCTCGTCGTCTCGGTGTTTGGCCTCTCGGCGGCGGTCCACATGATCCGTACGCGCCGGAGCCGCGTGCTGTCCTGATCTACCGGTCACGGACGACGAGCACGGGCGCGACGGCGCCCTCGGCGACCCGTTCGGCGTCATCGCCGAACAGCGAGGCCAGTAGTCCGGGGCCGCCCTCGCCCATCACGATCACGTCGAACTCGCCCGAGCGGTCGACGACCGCGCGGACCGGCGAGTTGGTCTCGCTGATCTCGGTGTGGACGCGTTCGGTCGCGAGGCCGCGCTCGGCCAGCGTCTCGCGGGCGCGCTCGACGGCCGCGGCGGCGTCGAACTCGCCGCCGGTGTCGATCCCCCACAGCGTGACTGACCCCTCGCGGCCCGCGAGTAGCGTCGCGACCAGATCTGCGAGTCGATCGACGTCGATAGCGCCGCGGATCGGGACGACGACGTCCTCGACGGCGCCGACGGGGTTGGGGAGCAGCACCGCCGTGGCGTCGGTCTCGGCGGCGACGCGGTCGACCGTCGCGTCGCGGTCGTGGGTGAACGCGACCCGGGTCTCGACCTCTCGGCCTTCCTCGCGGAACGCCGCGGCGATGTCGTCGATGGCGGTACGTGCCCGGTCTTCGAACTGCATGCTCGCCTGCTCGGTGGGCGTCTGCTCGGGCAGGACGTGGTAGCCAAGCAGCACCACCTCGGCGGGCGCGAGGAACTCGACCAGTGAGGCCGAGACGGACTCGCCTTCGAGCACCTCGACGGGGACGAGCACTTTCGGCGGCTCGCGGATCGCGAACGACGCCTCAGCCATGATCTCCGCGGGTGTAGGTTCGTTCTCGATCATTACAGCACCCCTCTGAGTCGCACGTCGTCGGCGTAGTACTTGTACCACCCGGCGGCCGCGACCATGATCGCGGCGCCGATGATCTGTGACTCACGCTCCATGAACGCGATCAGCCCGAAGCTCGCGAGCGCCCCGATCCCCGCGACAACCCGGTAGGCGGGCACCCGAAACTCGGGGTCGTACCACTCCGGCTCGTCGCGGCGCATCGCGATCAGCGCGACGCAGATCAGCCCGTACATCACCAAGTGGAGGAAGGAGGCCACCTCCGCGAGCAGTTCGACCTCGCCGAGGGCGACCAGCACCAGCACCGGGCCGCCCGCCATCGACAGCGCGACGTGGGGCGTGCCGTACTGGAGATTCACGCGGCTCGCGAACTGCGGCAGCAGCGCGTCCTTACTGACCGCGAACACCGCCCGCGAGGTGGAGAGAATCGACGCGTTGGCGCTCGAAACAGTCGCGAGTAGGCCGCCGAGCAGGATCGCCAGCGCGCCCAGGTCGCCGCCGAACGCGCGGGCCACCTCGACGATAGCGGTCTCGCCGAACCCCGAGAGCCGGCCGCTGCCGAACGCGCTGGTCGCGACGAAGATGGTGAAGACGTACAGCACAGCGACGATCAGCACCGAGCCGACCATCGCCAGCGGGAGGTTTCGGCCGGGGTCCTTGATGTCGCCGGCGACAGTCGCGACCTGCGCGAAGCCGAGGTAGGAGGTGAACACCAGCGCGGCGGTAGAGAACACCGGCAGCAGCCCGAACGGCATGAACGTCTCGGGCGTACTCGTGGTGCCGAACACGCCCAGCGCGTCGAGGCCACCGTAGCCGAGGAAGATAACGAGAATGGTCAGCAGCAGGCCGACCACGTAGTTCTGGAGCTTCGCGGCGTTCTCGGTGCCGAAGAGGTTCAGCGCGGTGAGCAGCAGGCCGAACCCCAGCGCGAGCGCGTCGACGACCGGGAGGCCGCCGATCGGGATGCCGGCCTCCGCGAGCAGCGCGGCGGCGTAGCTCCCGAAGCTGACGAGGTAGAACGCGGCCGCGAACACCAACCCCAGCCAGATGCTGATACCGACGACGGCGCCCGGGAGCGACCCGAGCGCCCGCGAGATGAAGTAGTAGCCGCCGCCGGATTTCGGCATCGCCGTCGCGAGTTCGGAGGCGGGCAGCGCCACTAGCAGGGCGATAATCGCGCCGATGACGAAGGAAGCGGCGGCCGCTGGCCCCGCCTCCCCCGCGGCCAGCCCGGGGAACACGAAGATCCCGGCGCCGATCATCGTCCCCACGCCGATGGAGACGCCGCCGACCAGCCCGATCGAGCGCTCCAGCTCCGACCCCTCCTCGGTGACGGCCGTGTCGCTGTCGGCGTCGGTCGGCAGCGCGACCGCCTCGGGGGACTCGCCCGCCCTGTTCGCGCCGCCCTCGTTTTCGGTTCCCATACGTACGGGTGGTGTCAGCGTGTCCAGAAGAAATCACCGGCCGAGAGGATCGCGGACCGATCAGGCGGTCTGTTCGTCGATCCAGTCGAGGTCGGCCTCGTCGGGGACGCCGATGCGGTTCACGACGGGGTGGTTCGCCCAGTGGTCGAAAGGTCCGCCGGAGCATCGTTCCGGCACCCGACGGAGTCACGTCGGTGGCGGACCCAGGGTGAGTATGGCCGAGACAGTTCCCGTGACAGTCGTCGACGGCGACGACCGCTCGACGATTCAGGTCGAACGCGGGCGGACGCTCCGGGACGCGCTGCTCGACGCCGGGTTCGAGGTGTACGGGCGCGTCTCGAAACACGCCAACTGCGGCGGCCGCGGGCTGTGTGGGACGTGCGGCGTGGAGATCGAAGACGGACCGGCGCCGACGCACTGGCACGATTCAGCGGCGGCGCGTTTTGGGTATCTTCGGCTCTCGTGTCGGGTTACGGTTGAGGAGCAAATGACGGTGCGGCTGGTGGAGAAGGTGGTTTGGGGGCAGTTACTGCCTGATTCGTCGGGAAGTGATGAGTCGTAGTGTAGGCAGTACACTCGTCGCTCGCTCGTCGTTGCGAGGAATCAGAAAATGGGTTGGGGCGGATTTGAACCGCCGGCCTCCTCCATGTCAAGGAGGTGTCATAACCGGACTAGACTACCAACCCGATTGGGCTTGCTTCGCACCCTATCTACCGCGTGGGATTAGTTGAAGGTTTCGAAAGTCGACTCCGGCAGGTGATTCCTCGCTACCCGCCGTGGCACATCGACACACGACAGCGTTAAGTCGATGAACAAAGTTGTACACTATACACCCAATCCGTACATTCGGATCCCCACCCATGCAGGAACTCATCGAACGCGTGACCGACGGCGAGGACCTGAGCGTCGAGACGGCCCGCGAGGCCGCGACGCTGGTCTTCGAAGAGGCGACGGAGGCACAGATCGGCGCGCTGCTGACCGCATTGCGGGCCAAAGGCGAGACCGAGGCCGAGACCGCCGGCTTCGCACAGGGGATGCGCGACGCGGCGCGCACGATCGACCCCGACGGCGCGCCGCTGGTCGACACCTGCGGCACCGGCGGCGACGACTACAGCACGATCAACGTCTCGACGACCAGCGCGATCGTCGCCGCGGGCGCCGGCGTCGCGGTCGCGAAGCACGGCAACTACTCCGTCTCCTCCTCCTCGGGGAGCGCCGACGTGCTCGAGGTCGCCGGTGCCGACGTGGAGGCCGAGCCGCCGGCCGTCGAGGAGGCGATCGAGCGCGACGGGATCGGCTTCATGCTCGCGCCGGTGTTCCACCCCGCGATGAAGGCCGTCATCGGCCCGCGGAAGGAGCTCGGGATGCGGACGATCTTCAACGTGCTCGGGCCGCTGACCAACCCCGCCGGCGCCGACGCACAGGTGCTCGGCGTGTACAGCGAGGAACTGGTCCCGCAGATCGCAGAGGCGCTGACCCACATGCCCGTCGAGCACGCGCTCGTCGTCCACGGCGACGGGATGGACGAGATCGCGCTCCACGGCCCCACGACCGTCGCCGAGGTCGAGGGCGACGAAGTCACCGAGTACACGATCGAGCCCGCGGATCTCGGCCTCGACAGCGCACCCGTCGACGCCATCGCCGGCGGCACGCCACAGGAGAACGCCGCGGACCTGCGAGGGATCGTCACCGGCGACGTGGCCGGGCCGAAGCGGGACGTGATCCTCGCCAACGCCGGCGCGGCGATCTACGTCGCCGGGCTCGCCGACGACCTCCGTGCGGGGGTCGAGAAAGCCGCCGACGCGATCGACGAGGGGGCCGCCGCCGAGAAGTTCGCCGCGCTCTGTGGCGAGCCGGTCGAGGCCGAGTGATGGTCCGGACGAAACTCTGTGGGCTCGGCACCGAGGCAGACGTCCGCGCGGCGGTCGACGCCGGCGCCGACGCAGTGGGGTTCGTCACCGACGTGGACGTGGACACGCCCCGCGAAGTCCCGACAGAACGCGCTGCCGAACTCGCCGACACCGCCCCGCCGTTCGTCACGACCGTCGCCGTCACCATCCCCGAGAGCGTCGACGCGGCCATCGAAGTCGCCGGCTGCGTCGCCCCGGACGCCCTACAGATCCACGGGGACTTCACTCCCAACCAAGTTCGGGAGATCCGCGACCGCGCGGGCGTCGACGTGATCGTCGCCATCGGGGCGAACGAACCGGAGCGGGCTCGCGCACTCGATAACGTCGCCGACGCACTGCTCGTCGACTCCCTCACAGAGTCCGGGGCCGGCGGCACTGGCGAAACGCACGACTGGGAACGCAGCCGGGAGCTCCGCGAGGAGCTCTCGACGCCGCTCGTACTCGCGGGCGGGCTCACGCCCGCGAACGTCCGCGAGGCAGTCGAAAGAGTCGATCCCTTCGCCGTCGACGTCGCAAGCGGCGTCGAGCGCGACGACGAACCCGGGCGAAAGAACCACGACGCGCTGGCCGCGTTCGTCCGCGAGGCGCGGGCCGCAGGCGAACCGGGGCCCGCCGCGGAGGACGTCTGATGCCGTCGTTCGACCGATCGCGCGAAGCATTCGAGGGGCTGTTCGACGACGTCGACGGCCCCGCGGTCGCACGACTCACCGCGACGCTGGACACCGAGACGGAACCGCTGTCGGCCTACGCCGCCCTCTCCGACCGCAGCGACCACACGTTCCTGCTCGAAAGCGCAGAGAAAGTCGCCTCCAGCGATCCCGCGGGGGCGTTCGCCCCCGCACAGGGCCACAGCGACGCCGGCGACGACGACGCCGACCGCCACGCCCGGTTCTCCTTCGTCGGCTACGACCCCGAGGCGCTGGTCTCGATGTACCCCGACCGCACCGAAGTCGAGGGGTTCGGCCCCGCCGCGCGCTTCCTCGACGGCCTCGACGCCGACGCCGGGAAGGAGGTCGGCGCGACCGGTGAGGAACTGGAGAACGACCCCGACACGCTCGACCGCCTGCGGCTCGCGCTACCGGGCGTCGAACGCGTCGGCTTCGAAGCCAGCGACCGGCAGCGACTCGACGGCGGCCTGGTGGGCTTTCTGGCGTACGACGCCGTGTACGACCTCCACCTCGACGAGGTGGGCGTCGAGCGACCCGAGCCGGTCGTCCCCGACGCACAGTTCGTGCTCACCACCCGGACCCTCGCGTTCGACGACCGCGAGGGCACCGTCGAACTGGTGTTCACGCCGATCGTCGGCGCGGACGACGACCCCGGCGCCGTCTACGACCGACTCGTCGCGGAGGCCGAAACCGTCGCCGGCGACCTCTCCGCCGCCACGGAGCCGGAAACGGGGGGGTTCGACCGCGAGGCCGCCACGTCCGGCCCCCGAGAGGAGTACGAGGACGCCGTGAGCGAGATGCAGGAACACGTCCTCGACGGCGACGTGTACCAGGGCGTCGTCTCCCGCAGTCACGAGACCGCGGGCGAACTGGACACGCTCGGGCTGTACGAGTCGCTTCGCGAGGTGAACCCCTCGCCGTACATGTATCTCCTCTCCTTCGGCGGCCGCTCGGTCGTCGGTGCGAGCCCGGAGACGCTCGTCTCGGTGACCGGCGAACGGGTCGTCTCGAACCCCATCGCCGGCACCTGCGCCCGCGGCGCCAGCCCCGTCGAGGACCGCCGACTCGCGGGCGAACTGCTCGCCGACGGGAAGGAGCGCGCCGAACACACCATGCTGGTCGACCTCGCGAGAAACGACGTACGGCAGGTGTCCCGACAGGGATCAGTGCGCGTCGAGGAGTTCATGAACGTGCTCAAGTACAGCCACGTCCAGCACATCGAGTCGACCGTCACCGGCCGGCTCCACTCGGAGTTCGACGGGTTCGACGCCACGCGAGCGGCGTTCCCGGCCGGCACCCTGACCGGGGCGCCGAAGGTCCGCGCGATGGAGTTGCTCGACGAACTCGAACCCACCCCCCGCGGGATCTACGGCGGCGGGGTCGGCTACTTCTCCTGGACCGGCGACGCCGACACGGCGATCGTGATCCGGACCGCGACGGTCGAACACGGCGACTGCGACGAGGTTCACGTCCGCGCCGGCGCGGGCGTCGTCGCCGATAGCGAGCCCGCGAGCGAGTACGAAGAGACCGAACAGAAGGTCCGCGGCGTGTTGGACGCACTGGAGCGCATCGAGGGGGGTGACGCATGAGCACCCCGACAACCGACGACGGCGAGGGGCCGACGGTGCTGTTCGTCGACAACTTCGACTCGTTCACCTACAACCTCGTGGAGTACGTCGGCGAGGGCGCGCCCGATGCCGATGTGGAAGTCCTTCGGAACACCGCCCCGCTCGATCGAGTGCGCGAGATCGACCCCGACGCCGTCGTCATCAGTCCCGGCCCCGGCCACCCGAAAAACGAGCGCGACGTGGGGCTCACGATGGACGTGCTCCGGGAGGTCAGCCCCGACGTGCCGACGCTCGGAGTCTGTCTCGGCCTCGAGGCCGCAGTCTTCGAATACGGCGGCGAGGTGGGGCACGCCCCGCGACCCATCCACGGGAAGTCGTTCCCTGTCGAGCACGACGGCGAGGGTGTCTACGCCGGCCTCGAACAAGGGTTCCAGGCGGGGCGCTACCACTCGCTCGTTGCGACGGACGTGCCGGAGGCGTTCGAGGTGACCGCGACGACGCTCGACGAGTCGGAGAACGGCGACAGCGAGGAACTCGTGATGGGCGTCCGCCACCGCGAACACCCGATCGAGTGCGTACAGTTCCACCCCGAGTCGGTGCTGACGGCCGTCGGCCACGACGTGATCGGCAACTTCCTCGACGGCGCACTTCCCTGACCCGTTCTTAGCCGAGGAACGTCGTCACCAGCCAGAGCGCACCGATCAGCACCGACGCAATCAGCACCAGCTTCCACGCGATACTCAGGATCACGCGGCCGACGACGATGACGACGGCGATCGCGAGCAGCACCAGCAGCGCCTGCCCGAGCATTCCTTCCGGGAGCGGAAGCTGCAGGAGCGCCAGCGACGCCGCCGGGAGTGTGGTGGACATACTCCGAGGTGGGCCGCGCGACAGCATAACTCTGGGGGCCGACTTCAAGTAGGAAGACGGGACCAGCCCCCCCGTGACCTGAGACCGACCGCGTCGGGAACGGGGCGGGAGCGTGACGACCCCCGACGTGTAGCAGCCGTCACCTGTTCGCCGACGGGCAGCGGCGCTGCCGGACTACGCGAAGTCCTCGTAGCGTGGCTGCTCGCGATCGCCGGGGAACTCGTCGACGGGTGCGGTAGTCTGGTCGCCGCTTCCCATCTCCTTGACGGTGACCTCGTCGTTCGCGAGATCCTGCTCGCCGACGATCACGACCGTCTCGGCGTTGATCGAATCGGCGTACCCCATCTGGGCGCCGAAGCTTCGGTCGGAGACGTCGGTCTCGACGACGTTCCCGCCCGCCCGGAGCTCGCGGGCGATCCGGGCGGCCACCTCCCGGGTGTCGCCGACCGTGAGTACGTAGTAGTCCGTCGAGACCGCCTCCTCGGGGAACACGCCGGCCTCCTGCAGGAGCAGCGGCAGCGTCGAGTTCATCACGCCCGGCGCGACGCCCACGGCGGGGGTGGGCTGCCCGCCAAAGGACTCGATCAGGTCGTCGTAGCGACCGCCGCCGAAGATTGCCCGGGAGACGCGGTCCTCGGTGTCGAAGCACTCGAACACGACGCCGGTGTAGTAGTCGAGGCCGCGAGCCGTCCGGAGGGAGACCTCACAGTGCTCCCGGACGCCGAAGTCCTCGGCCGCCGACAGCACCGCCTGCAGGTTCTCGACGGCGTCGGTCAGGGTCTGTCGGTCCACCTCGGCCAGCAGCACGTCAAGATCGTCGTTGCCAGCCGCGAGCAGGTCGTCGAACGCCTCCGCGTCCTCGATCGAGAGGCCGGCGTCGGCCAGCAGGCCGAGATACTCCGCGCGATCGACCTTCTCGCTCTTGTCGACCGCCCGGATCGCTTCCCCCACGTCGACGTCCTCGTCGAACGAACGCAGGAGCTCGCCGAGGATGTCCCGGTGGGAGACGCGGAACTCGAACTCCGAGGCGGGTAGCCCCAGCTCCGAGAGCGTGTCGGCGGCGAAGGCGAGGATCTCGGCGTCGGCCTCCGGCGCCTCGGAGCCGAAGATGTCCACGTTGGTCTGGTAGAACTCCCGGAATCGCCCCTGCTGGACCTGCTCGTACCGCCAGAACGGCCGCGTGGAGAACCACTTGATCGGCTTCGAGAGCGCCTGCTGCTTGGCGACCACCATCCGCGCGACCGTCGGGGTGAGCTCGGGGGTGAGTGCCACCTCGCGGCCGCCTTTGTCGGTGAAGCTGTACAGCTCGTCGACGATCCCCTCGCCGGACTTGTCGACGTACATCCCCACGTCCTCGAGTGCGGGCGTGGCGATCTCCCGGAACCCGTAGCGCCGGGCCACCGTCTCGGTCGTGTCGATGACCTCACGGCGGGCCGCCATCTCGTCGGGGTAGAAATCCTTGAACCCCTTCAGCCGGTCGTACATGGCCGTGAGTTCCGGGCGCCGGCGCTTGAATCCTGTGTTAGGCCAGCCCGCGGACGATCGTCTGGTCGTGGTCGGGGAACACCGCCTCGACGGCGTCCTCGCCCTCCCGTTCCCGGATCAGCGCGCGGAGTTCGCCCTCGTAGTCGGCGCGGGCGATCTCCTCGCTCGGACCGGTCTCCACGTCGAGTTCCTGCTCGACCAGCCGGTCGACGGCGCCGCGGCCGAACCCCGCCAGCGGCGAGAGGTAGTCGATCCCGTGGCGGTCCTCCAGGCTCTGTGCGGTGGCACGGGAGACGGTGGGCACGCGATCGTCACGGCGGGTGCCGTCGGCGACGGCGACCACGTCGCGCTCCGCGACAACCTCCAGTGCGTGTTCGTGGACGCGCTGGATTCCGTTTCGGGGGTAGCCGTCCTCGATCATTCGGTCGACCGCCTCCTCAGCGACGTCACGATCGAGCTCGACCGTGTCGAACGGGAGCCCCAACGCGTCGGCGGCGGCGCGGGCGTTCTCGAACTCCTCGGTGACGCCGAAGTGGGCGGTGACGAGCGTCACGTCGTAGAACCGGTCGAGGATCAGCGCCGCCAGCGAGGAGTCCTTGCCGCCGCTGTAGAGCAGCGCCAGCTCCATCAGCGCCGACGGATGTCGAAGCTCTTCTCCTCGGGCTTTAGCTCGCGAAGGATCTGCTTCATCTTCTCCTCGTCGATCTGCCCCTGAACACGGCCGCTCTGTGCCAGCGCGGTCACCTGCCGTTTGACTTTCTCGGCGAACTCGGGTTTGCTCATCTCGACGGCGTTGAGCCGCTGGCGCGCGTCATCAGTGAGGTGCTGTTTCAGCAGTGCGTCCTGCTGGGCCTTGGCACGCTCCTGTTGTTCCTTGGCAGCCTGCCGCTGGGCGTCCTCGCCGCCGGCTTTGTCCTGCAGCTCTTCGAGTCGCTCCTGTCGAAGCTCTTCGAGTCGGTCCTCGTCGGGGTTGCCACTCATAGGTAGCTGTTACTGCTCTCGGCGCAAAACGGTTGCGGCGTCGTTAAGCGTACTTCTGGAGCTCCGGCCGGTCGAGGTCCTCGAGCGTCTCGCCCGCGATGGAGTCGAGCAGGCTCCGCCCCTCGTCGGTCACGCGTCGGCCCTCACCCTTCGCCGTCTCCACGAGGCCCTCGTCCTCGAGCTGCTGGAGTGCGGTCCGGATGATCTTGCGGGAGCCGCCGGTGTGGTGATTACCCGAGACGCGGTAACGTGTCGTGCCGGTCTTCGAGCCGCCGTACTCCGTCGCGAGTCGCTCGACGCCGACGGGGCCGCGGACTGCGACCTTCCGCAGGAGGCTAGCCGAGCGGACGTGCCAGAAGTCCTCCTGCTGGGGCGGGAGTTCGCGGTCGACACTCGTCTTGGTGAACTCCGCCCAGTCGGGTTCCTCGATACGGCCGTCGAGCTCCTCGGCGAGGGCCTCGATGAGGTCCTCCGCCGGAACGTCGTAGAGGGTTGCCATAGGGAGGATTTCTTCCCTGTTCCGGATAAACCCATCGTATCGGTGTCCCGCGAGGGTGTCAGGCGCTGGCGCGGGCGCCCGCGCCGACGGTCCCCATCACCACGCCGCCGATGGCGACCGGCACCCAGAACACCGCGCCGCGGTAGATCACGACCGCAGCGAGCGCAACCGACTCGGTGACGCCTGGCAGCGGTGCCGCCACGAGGAGCGCCACGAGGACGATTTCGATCCCGCCGGCGCCGCCGGGCAGCGGCGTCATCCCCGCGATTGCGCCGATCGGGACCACGAACATCACCGCCGCCAAGCTCACCGGCTCCCCGATCGCCTGAAACGCGAGCCACAGCCCCGACATCTGGAGCGCCCACCCCAGCGCGGAGAACAGCAGCGCGAGCACGAGCCCCCGGGGGTTCGTCGCGACGCGCTCGATCGCCTCGAAGAAGTGGCTCACGCGCGTCTCGATCGCTTCACGTCCGGGATCCGCGACGCGTGGGACGTACTCCCCGGCGAGCCGGCCGGCGCGCGCGCCGAGGTTCACCACCGCCGCCTCGACCCGTTCGTGGTTCCGCCAGCCGAGCACGAGGCCGACGACGACGACGACCGCGAGCCCGACCACGACGATCGACGCCGACTCCAGCCGCGCGTTGAACGTCGTCTGGGTCGCGAAGTACCCCATGCCCAGCAGCGCGAGGATGATCGATGGAACGAAGTTGAGCGTGTCGACGCTCGCGATCGCCGCGAGCCCGGTGCCGTAGTCGCTGTCGGTCACTTTCGAGATCAGCAGCGCGGTCACGGGCTCGCCGCCGGCCTGCCCGAACGGCGTGACGTTGTTGTTGAACATCGCCCCCGCGAACACGAGGAACGTCTTGATCGGCGAGACGTGCTGGCCGAGCACGCCCAACACCGTCCGGAGCGACAGCCCCCACGCGAACAGCCACGCGACCGTGACGGCGACGACCAGCCCGACCGTCGACGTGTCGGCGTCCCGGAGGTACCGCAGCAGGTCGCCGACACCGACGAAGTAGAGCAGCAGCCCGAGCACGCCGATCGCGGCCGCGAAGCCGAGCAGCGTGGCTTTGAGCTGGTCGGTATCCATGCCGGGTGGAACTCCCGGGACGCGTTTCAAGGCTCCGATGGCGGTCGATGGGGTTTATCCGGAGGCCACGCCCACGCCCGGACATGGACGAGCGAAGCGCGCTGGCGGCGCTGGCGGCGACGCTGCCCACCGCGGGCGACGACGCGGCCGTCGTCGACGACCTCGCGATCACGACCGACATGCTCCACGAGCGCTCGGACTTCCCGGCAGGGACGACCCGCGAGACGGCGGGCTGGCGCGCCGTCGGCGCCTCGCTCTCGGACCTGGCGGCGATGGGCGCCGACGCAACCTGTGCGGTCGCCGTCTACGCCGCGCCGACGTTCGAAGAGGCGGCGCTCTCGGCGTTCGTCCGGGGTGCAAGCGAGGTCTGCGAACTGGTCGACGCCGAGTACGTTGGCGGCGATCTCGACGAACACTCGGAGTTCACGACCGCGACGACCGCGGTGGGCCACGTCGACGAGCCGATCTATCGGCACGGCGCGACCCCCGGCGACGCGGTCTGTGTGACGGGCGAACTCGGCCGAACGGCGGCCGCCCTCCGCCGGTTCGCGGCCGACGACACCGAGTCGGGGAACGAGCTGTTCCGGTTCATCCCCCGAGTCGCCGCCGGCCGTGCGCTCCGCGGCCACGCCAGCGCGATGATGGACTCGAGCGACGGGCTGGCGCGGTCGCTCCACCAGCTCGCGGACGCGAGCGGTTGTGGCTTCGCGATCGAGTGGGACCGACTGCCGGTCCACCCGGCGGTCGAGGAGGTCGCCGAGAGCGAGTCCGACCGCCGGGAGTGTGCGGCCCACGTCGGCGAGGATTTCGAACTCGTGTTCACGACGCCTGACCCGGAAGCGGCTGTCGAGGCGATCGAATCGACCGGGACCGACGCGACGGTCGTCGGTGCGGTCGTCGAGGACGGCGTGACTGCGGACGGTGAACCGCTCCCTGATCGGGGCTACACGCACGGCGACGGCTGAATAGGGGCGATGTCGAGCGGCGGTCAGACGGTCGCGATCTCGATCGGCACCGGGAGGAAACAGAGCGCACCGAGCGCAAACGTCAGCGCCGCAACCGCGACGCGTTTCCACCCCAGCGGCGTCTCGTCGATCGGGTCGGCGGCGCCGCCGAAGGAGACGACCAGCGTGATGAACCCCCAGAGGAGCCAGAGCCCGACGGAGTTCTGCATCCCGAGGTCGCGGACGTACCAGAGGTAGCCCGCGAGGCCGAACAGCGCGCCGGGGACGAGCGCGGCGACGGTCTCCTGTCGGGGCCCGAGCACGGCACGGAGGATGTGGCCGCCGTCGAGTTGGCCGACGGGCAAGAGGTTCAGGACGGTGAAGAACATCCCGATCCAGCCACCCATCACGACCGGATGCACCGCCTGCGAGGGGTCGCTGTAGCCAGTCTCCTGCCCCAGCGCGGTCGCGATCAGGTCCAGCAGCGGGGGGTTATGGAAGACGATCGCCTCGCCGGTCCCCTGAAGCACGCGCTGGGGGACCGTCATCGGGTCGAGCGAGACGCCGATCGCGGTGACGACGACCGTCGCGACCAGCCCGGCCAACGGCCCCGCAGCGCCGATGTCGAGCAGCGCCTCGCGGTCGGGCACCCGGCTCCGCATCCGGATCACCGCACCCATCGTGCCGAACGGGACGTAGAACGGGATCACGTACGGGAGGCTCACGTCGACGCCGTGCCAGCGGCCGGCGAGGTAGTGACCCATCTCGTGGGTCAACAGCACCCCCAGCACCGCAGCGGTGAACGGCCACGCCTCCAGTATCCGGAGCGGGTTCGCAGCGATCGCCGAGAGCGGGATGTAGTACCAGACGGTCGCGCCCACGAACATGGTGGTGAACACCGTCGCTAGCAGCAGCGCGACGTTGAGCCGGGGGTTCGTCTCCGAGGCGACGGACGAGCCGATCGGGCGGGCGACCAGCACGTCGTTCCCCGCCTCGTCGGCCGAGAACTGGAGCTCGTAGCCCGCCTCCTCGAACGCCGGCACCAGCTCGTCGGCGAGCCGGGAGCGCGGGACAAGCGATTCGCCGTAGTAGCGGATTCGGTCGCCGTCACGCCGGACCGCCGTCAGGTGGAACCACGCGTCGAGCGCCTCCGGGTGGGGGACCTCGTCGGACCCGGACCTGTCTGCCATCGGTCGCGATTACCGACGCTCGCGCATAAGACTTGGTACGGCAGAAGGGGACCGAACGGAGGGAAACCGTCAGCGGGGACCGCCGGCGACGTGCGCTGCCCGGCGGTAATCTGTCGACGCGGTTCGTCAGGCCGTCTCGACGCGCCACGTGGTCGCGCTCGTGTACGACCACTTCTCGACTTCGAGCTCCGACGCGGCGTCGCTGAGCTTCACCATCAGCGCGCCGATCTCCTTGGGTGAGAGGTCGACCTCGTCGGCGATGAACTTCGACTTGAAGTACATCTCGCCGTCCTCGGCCTTCTCACGCAGGTACCGCGTGAGACGCTCCTCTTTGGAGAGCTCGTCAGTCTCGGCCACGCCGTCGGTGGAGGGGTTCCGGGTTGCGCTCATTTGTGTTCGCCTCACTCCATCCCATGACCTAAGGGGGCATATAAACTCCAGACTGTCCCCCGGAGTTCGAACCGTTTCAAGCGGGGCGAAGCGGGAAACAGAGCTAAAACGGATCGTTTACGAACCGCTTAAAGACTTTTAGACGTTTTACAAAGCGTTCTAAACCTGTGAAGCGCATACCGCTCCATATCCGTGACGCGTCACGCATCGGGAGTGCGATCGGCGCGGAGAGCGCGGCGGCCGGGCTCGACGCGGGTCACGCGCGGTCGTGCACCCAGAACTCCTCGTCCTCCGTCGTCTCCTTCTTGAACAGGGGAACCTCGTCTTTCAGCCGGTCGATCCCGTCCTCGACGGTCCGGAACGCCTCGCGGCGGTGGCCCGCGAGCACGACGACGAACACGATGTCCTCGCCGTCGACGACGACGCCGGTCCGGTGGTGGAACAGCACCTCGAACACGCCGTCGCGCTCCTCGAGCTCCGCGGCGATGTCGGCCATCCGCTGCTCGGCGACGCCCTCGTACTTCTCGAACTTGAGGTGGGTCGTGGGGCTGTCGTCCTCGGCGTCTTTCGCCCGCACGCGGCCGGTGAACGTCGCGATGGCGCCCGAGCGTTCGGCCAGCGGCGACTGTTTGGCCTCCTCGACCAGCGACTCCAGCGTGACGTACGGGTCGAGCGCGTCCAGCTCCGCCGCGAGCGCGTCGGGGTCGAAGTCACTCGCGTCCTCGACCCGCCGGAGGACGTCGCCCGGCACCTCCTCGTCGCCGATCACGACCGTCGGGAGGCGGAGCTTCGAGAACCCCGAGATCACCGCGTACTCGTAGTCGGGGGCGATGTCGTCGAGCAGGTCCCCGAAGGAGCGGTCGTCGCCCGCAGCGGTCCAGCCGCCGTCGTCGGCGAGTTCGAATCGCCCGTCGACGACAGTCGCGTCGTCGATACCGTTCGTTTCGGTCCGACCGACCGTCGCGACGCGACCGTGCAGCCGTGCCGCGACGTCGTCGCGCACGTCGGCGGCGCCGGGGCCGACGATGGAGAGAGTTTGCACACCTCTATCGGGGTGCGCAACTGGCTTAGACCTTTTCTCGCCGGGCGGCGACCACCGCCCTTAAGACCGCCACCGCCGGACCTTCACCTAATGCGAGTCGTCGTCTCTATCGGGGGTAGCGTACTGGCGCCCGGTCTCGACCCCGAGCGCGTCGAAGGGTTCGCCGACGCCCTGGGCACGCTCTCGGCGGAAGGCTGTGAGCTGGGTGCGGTCGTCGGCGGCGGCACCGTCGCCCGGCAGTACATCGACGCCGCCCGGGAGCTGGCGGCCAACGAGTTCCAACTCGACGAGCTCGGGATCGGCGTCACCCGGCTCAACGCCCGGCTGCTGATCGCGGCGATGGGCCACGGCGTCCAGCGGACGCCCGCCACGAGCTACGACGAGGCCGGCGAGGCGATCCGCGGCGGGGACACCGTCGTCATGGGCGGGATCACGCCCGGGCAGACGACCGACGCCGTCGCGGCCGCACTCGCCGAGTACATCGACGCCGAACTGCTGGTGTTCGCGACCAGCGCCGACGGCGTCTACAGCGCCGACCCCGAGACCGACGACGACGCCGAGCAGTACGGCCAGCTCACCCCCAGCGAACTGGTCGAGGTGATCGCGCCGATGGACCGCGGCGCGGGCGCCTCCGCCCCGGTCGATCTGCTCGCCGCCAAGCTCATCGAACGCTCCTCGCTGCGCACGATCGTCCTCGACGGCACCGACCCCGAAGCCGTCGTCGACGCCGTGCTACGCGGCGAGCACAGCGGCACCGACATCGTCCCCACGGGCGAGAGCGACGAGCCGACGTACTGGACCCAGCATGAGTAGCGAACGGACGCCCGACCCGGACGCCGACGCCACCGGTCCCTCCTCGGGCCCGACTGCGGGCAGCGACGCCGGCGAGGGCGGCGGCGAGACACAGTTCCACGCGTTCTGGGCCGACGCCGTCGCCGACGACGTGGAGGCCCGCGACCCCGACGACCCGATCGTGATCAAAGGCGGCGTCTCCCCCTCGGGGATCCCCCATCTCGGCCACTTCAACGAGATCGTCCGGGGGTACTTCGTCGCCGAGGTGCTCCGCGAGCGCGGCCACGAGGTCCGGCAGGTGTTCACCTCCGACGACCGCGACCCGCTCCGGAAGCTCCCGAGACGGCTCGCCGACGCGGACTGGAACGTGGTCGAACTGGGCGACGTGGACGCGGGCGCGCTCGGGAAGAACCTCGGCAAGCCCTACACCGCGATCCCCGACCCGTTCGGCGACTGCCACGACTCCTACGGCGAGCACTTCGCGGACCTGCTCGCGGGCGCCGCCGAGCTGGTCGACGTGCCCGTCGAGGTGCTCTCGAACACCGAGCTGTACCAGACCGGGGAGTTCGAGCCCGAGATCCGGACGATCCTCGAGAACGTCGACACCGCCCGAGAGGTGCTCGCCGACTATCAGGACTCCGTCGACGCCGACTACTCGCCGTTCCGCGTCGTCTGCGAGGAGTGTGGCATCGTCACCACCGACGTGACCGTCGCGGATCTAGAGGAGGGAACTGTCGAGTACGAGTGTACGGGCATCACCGCCGGCGACCGCGACATCGAAGGCTGTGGCCACGCCGGCGAGGCCACGCTGCGAGACGGGAAGCTCTCGTGGCGCTTCGAGTGGCCCGCACAGTGGAGCCTCCTCGGCGTGGATTTCGAGCCGTTCGGCAAGGACCACGCCGAGGGCTCGTGGCCCTCCGGCGAGGAGATCGCCCGGGCGGTGCTCGACATCCAGCCACCGGTGCCGATGACCTACGAGTGGTTCACGCTCAACGGCGAGCCGCTCTCCTCCTCCTCGGGCAACGTCGTCACGGTCCCCGAGGTGCTCGATCTGCTCGAACCCGAAGTGCTCCGGTACTTCTTCGCACTCGACCCGAACAAGGCCCGGGACTTTGACATCTCCCGGCTGGATCAGTTGGTCGACGACTTCGACCGCTTCGAGCGCGCCTACTTCGGCGAGGTCGACGACGAGGAGCTGTCGCGGTTCGCGGATCGTGCGTACCCGTTCGTGGTCGCCGGGCGACGCCCGGCTGCAAGCGGGACGGAGTCCCGCTCTGTTGAGGCGGTCCGCGAGGAGCGCATCCGCCTCCCCTACACGTTCGCCGCAGTACTGGGCATGGTCGAGGACCACGACCTGCGCGTCCAAATGGCCCGCAACGAGGGGCACATCCCCGAAAACGCCCCGGACTGGGCGATCGACGACGCGCTCGCCCGCGTCGAGAAGGCCCGCGCGTGGGCCGAGCGCTGTGACAACGCCTACAACTACCGGCTCCAGACCGACCTGCCCGACGTGGAGCTGACCGACGACGAGCAGGCGGCGCTCGACGACCTCGCGGCGTTCGTCGCCGCGGGCCACGACGGCGACGCGATCCAGGGCGAGATCTACGAGCTCGCGGAGGAACACGGGCTGGAGACGGCTGACCTGTTCGCCGCCGGCTACCGGCTGTTCTTCGACAAGGAGCAGGGGCCGCGGCTGGGCGAGTTCCTCGGCGAACTCGATCAGTCGTTCGTGGTCGAGCGGCTCCGCCGGGAAGGGTAGCCTCCCGCTCCCGTCGCGGCGTCCTGCGGCGGCGTAACGTCGGACCCGAACGCCTTTGGCCGGCCGGGCCGGATCCACACGCAGATGATCGACGGGCTGTTACAGGCTGTTCCCACCCTCGGCCCACTGACGTGGATACTCGTCGGGGTGGCCGCCTACTCGCTGGCGGCCTTCTGGCTCGACAAACAGGGGTACGTCCCCGACTCGATCAGCGTCTCCGGGCCGATCACGACCATCCACACCAAGCGCGGTCGGGCGTTCCTCAACTGGCTCGCCGGCCCCAAGCGGTTCTGGCGGGCGTGGACCAACGTCGGCCTCGGCGCGACGCTGGTGGTGATGATCGGGATGTTCGTCCTGCTACTCCGACAGGGGCGGATGATTCTCGAGAACCCGCCCGCGCCGTCGCCCATCAACGAGCCCGCGAACGTGCTGGTGATTCCCGGCGTCAACGAGTTCCTCCCGCTGTCGGTCGCGCCGGAGATCGTCATCGGCCTGCTGGTCGGGCTGGTCGTCCACGAGGGGGGCCACGGGCTACTCTGTCGCGTCGGCGACATCGACATCGATTCGATGGGGCTGGTAACGCTCGCAGTGATCCCGATCGGCGCGTTCGTCGAGCCCGAGGAGGCGAGCCAGCGGGCGGCCGACCGCGGCGCCCGCGCCCGGATGTTCGCCGCCGGCGTCACGAACAACTACCTCGTCACCATCGTCGCGTTCGCGCTGCTGCTCGGGCCGATCGTGGGGTCGATCGCCGTCGCTCCCGGCGCCGCGATCGGCGGCGCCCAGCCCGGCTCGGCGGCCGACGCGGCCGGGATCGATGGCGGCGACCGGATCGTGATGGCCGGCGACCGCGAGATCGCCAACGACAGCGAGCTCGACGCCTACCTCGCGGGCAGCAGCGAGACCGAGGTGACGGTCACGCTCGGCGACGGCACCGAGACGACCGTCGAACGCTCGCTGCTCGTCACCAGAGTTGCCGGCGGCTCGCCGTTCGACCGCGAGGGGGCGGCCGGGCTCGACGTGAACGACACGATCACCGCAGTCAACGGCACCGAGGTCCGTACCGAACGCGGGTTCCGCGAGGCGGTCGGCAACCGGACGAGCGTCGCGATCGCGACCGCGGACGGGAACACGACGACCGGCCCGATGGGTGTGCTCGTCCGGGCGACGTCGCCGGACCTCCCCGGCGTCGGCGGCGAGCCCGGGGACCACCCGCTCAACGACTCCGCGGGGCTCCCGTCCCGGGCACCGTTCACCCTGCTCAGCATCGACGGGCAAGTCACCCACACGGCCGCGGACGTGACGGCGGCGCTCGACGGCCGCGATCCAGGTGACGAGGTCGACGTCGTCGCGGTCGTCGACGGCGAGCGGCGGAGCGCGACGGTGACGCTCGTGGAGGACTACCGCGAGAACGAGTCGGGCGGCTATCTGGGGATCGCGCCGCTGTCCGACGGCGAGTACAGCGGCGTCGGGACGAGCAGCCTCGGCGTCGACTACTACCCCGCGTCGGGGTTCCTCTCGCTGCTGAACGGTAACGGCGGCGTCGGCGTCGTCGGCGGCGGCTCGGTGCTCGGGCTCGTGCTCGTCGTTCTGCTGCTGCCGTTCATCGGCGCGGTCGGGGGCGGAAGCTACAACTTCGCGGGCTTTGTCGCGGCCAACCGCAGCTTCTACGAGATCACCGGGCCGCTCGAACCGCTCGGGGGCGGGGTGTTCCTGCTGGCGAACCTGCTGTTCTGGACCGGCTGGATCAACCTCAACCTCGCCTTCTTCAACTGCATCCCGGGCTACCCGCTCGACGGCGGGCGAATCCTCCGGGCCTGCGTCGAGGCGGTGGTCGCACGGCTGCCCGTCGAAGACAAACACACGATGACGCGGGCGATCACGACGAGCGTCGGGCTCGCGATGCTGGCGTCGCTGCTGCTGATCCTATTCGGGCCGGAACTGCTCAACTGAGGCTCAGTTGGGGTCCTCTTCGACACCCATCCGGTCGTAGAACTCCTCGGGCGTGTCCTCGATGCGCTCGAAGTCGTCGAAGTAGTACTCGTGGTGGCGGACGACCTGCTCGCAGATCCACCGCGAGAACGTCTCGTCGAAGCGCCAGTGCTCGGCGGGCTGTTCGACGTCGAACCGCTCGTCGGTGGCGAAGCTCACGTAGACGTGGTAGAAGCCGAGGATCACGTCGGCGAACTCCCGGGCCTTCGCGCCGGTCTCGACGCGCTTCTCGGCGAGTTCCTGTTCGCCCTCGGGCGTGAGCTCGAAGTACTTCCGGTCGGGCTCGTCCTCGCGTTCGATCCGCTCGGCCCAACCGTTGTCCTCGAACTTATAGAGGATGGGGTAGACCGAGCCGTAGGAGGGTTCCCAGTGACCGCCGCTGATGTCGCCGATCTCCTTGAGAATCTCGTAACCGTACCGGGGTTTCTCCTCGAGGAGTTCGAGCACGATGTACGAGATAAGGCCTTTCGGGGGGCCGCTCTTCCGCATCGTTCCCCGTACGGAGGGGGTTCTCTGAAAGGGTTTCGGTCCGGGAATCGGCGCTTCAGGGACTGATTCCGGCAGTGACAGGGATATCCGTTCGTTCCGCCGTTCGTGGGCGGGCTGACACGCAACGCCCAAGCCCCCGCGGACCCGACTACGAGCCATGACCGAGCCACCGCAGACCGAGGAGGGTTGGTTCGTCCTCCACGACTTCCGCAACGTCGACTGGGACGCCTGGCGCGACGCTCCCGACCGCGAGCGCGAGCGTGCGATCGCCGAGGGCGTCGAGTACCTGGAGGATCACGAGGCCGTCGTCGACGCCGAGGAGGGCACGTCGGCGGTGTTCAGCGTCGTCGGCGACAAGGCCGACCTCATGGTGCTGCACCTGCGGCCGACGCTGGATCACCTCTCGACGGCCGAGCGGCAGTTCGAACACACCGCCCTCGGGGCGTACACCGAGCAGACAACCGCCTACGTCTCCGTGACGGAGGTGTCGGGGTACGTCTCCGACGCCTACTTCGCCGAGGACGAGGAGGAGGTCGACGAGGGGCTCAAGCGGTATATCGAGGGGAAGATCAAGCCCGAGCTGCCCGACGACGAGTACGTCTGCTTCTACCCGATGGACAAGCGCCGCGGGGAGGAGGTCAACTGGTACGACCTGCCGTTCGACGAGCGCGCGGACCTGATGGCCGGCCACGGCGAGACCGCCCGGAAGTGGGGCGGGAAGGTCGACCAGATCATCTCCTCCTCGCTCGGGCTGGACGACTGGGAGTGGGGGGTGACGCTGTTCGCCGCCGACGCCGTCGACATCAAGGACATCGTCTACGAACTTCGGTTCGACGACGCGACCTCGAAGTACGGCGAGTTCGGCTCCTTTTTCGTCGGCCGGCGGTTCCCGCCCGCGGATCTGGGCGCGTACCTGCGCGGCGAGACGGTGCCGACGGGCGACGAGCACCAGCACGGTGAGGCAGGGCACCATCACGGCGACGGCGAACACCACGGCGATGGTGATCACCACGACGACGGTCAGCACGACCACGGTGACGAGGGAGATGCCGACGAGGGCGACATCCGCGGCCAGCTCGAAGATCTCGACATCTACGCGGGCCAGCCCCACGGCGAGGACGTGTACGCGACGGTGCTGTACAGCGAGGCCGACGCCGAAGAGGTCAGCGAGGAGGTCGACGGTCTCCGGGGCAACTTCGAGCACTACGACACCCACGTCAAGACGGCGGTGTACGAGGGCACCTACACCGACCGCGTCGCGGTCGTGAGCATCTGGGACACCGGAAGCGCCGCCGAGACCGCGGCAGGGTTCCTCTCTGACCTGCCGGGCGTGGTCGAACGCGCCGGCGAGGAGTCCGGCTTCGGCACGATGGGGATGTTCTACACCGTCGAGCCCGACTACCAGGAGGAGTTCGTCGAGAAGTTCGACACCGTCGGTGGGATGCTCGAAGAGATGGACGGCCACTTCGAGACGGACCTGATGGTCAACCGCGAGGACGAGAACGACATGTTCATCGCGAGCCAGTGGCGCTCGCAGGACGACGCGATGGAGTTCTTCCGCTCGGACGCCTTCCGCGACACGGTGCAGTGGGGCCGCGACGTGCTGGCGGATCGCCCGCGGCACGTGTTCCTGGCCTGAACCGGTCGCTGGAGAGTCGTTCGGTTTCGGTTTTTCGCAGTGAGACGCGCGCTCGTCGGCGGCGAAGCGGTCGGTACGCCCACCGACCGGCCAGCGTCACTCCTCGGCTAACGTCTCGAACGCCCGTCGAATCACCGTCCGCGCGGCCTGCCCCTCGGTCGTCCAGTGCTGGGCCATATCGAGCATGTCGTCGTAGATGTCCGGCTTACAGCCCGCGGCTTTCGGGTGGCCGCCCCCGTTGACCTGCCCGGCGACCTCGTGGCAGCGCTCGAACCCCTCCGACCCCCGGATGCTCGCGCTGCCGGAGGGTTTGACGATCACCGCGGCGTCACAGCCCTGCTCCCGCAGCGTCTCGGCGACCTCGTTCTGCGAGCAGCGACCGTACGTGAAGCCGACCGTCCAGTCGCCGATCTGTCGCTCGTTCGCTCGCGAGACCGCGGCCTCGATACGGCGCTCCTTCTCCACGCGGCGGTGTTCCACGTAGTCGAGTACTGTCTCCGGCAGCGCAGCACCGTACTCGCCGACGACCGTCGCGTACTCCTCCGGGCCGCTCCAGTAGGCGTAGTCCGCGAGGTCGTCGCTGCGCTCGTCCTCCTTGAGCCAGAGGTCGTGGTCCCGGGTGACTTCGGCGAGTTCGGCGTAGCGCTCGTCGAACGCGTAGTCGAGCGAGCGCAGCGTCACGTCGGTCGTGCACTCCTCCTCGCTGTCGCCGATCACGAGATCGACGCCGGCGTCGCGGACGCTCGCCTCCAGCTCTTCGTCCCACTGATGGTGGTCGAACCACCGCACCTCGCCGCAGCGGTCGACCAGCGTCTCGAGGTCGTCGGCGATGTACTCGTAGCTGTCCGGGCAGATGTCACAGACGAACAGATCCGTCCCTTCTTCGATGTACTCCGCGACCAGTTCGAGGGACTCTTCGATGTCGCCCGGGCCGGACGCGACCAGCGCGACCGTCGAGCGCTCGTGGGGCTCCGGCTCGTCCTCGCCCTTCTCGTCGTCCACGTCGTCCGGCTCCTCGTCGGCCATCTCCTCGGCCAGCGCCTCCTCGAAGGGGGCCACGTCGAGCGCAGCGTCGCGGGCTTCCCGGATCAGCGCGACACAGCCCAGCCCGTCGGCGTCGGAGTCGGTGATCACGACCGTCTCGGCGCCGTCGACGGCCTCGGCGATCCGCTCCTCGGTTCGGTCCTCCGCCAGCGAGTCCGGGTAAAAAAAGCCCTTCCCGGGCAGCAGCGAGCGTCGGTGCAGCGAGAGCTCGCTCGTCTCGATGAGTTCGTCGTCCATACCCGAGGGTCGGCGAGCCGGGGTATAAGCGCCGTGGAACGGCGGAACCGACGCTACGCAGCCGGGGGGTTCGTCTCGCCGTCGGCTCCGCCTTCCAGTTGCCGGACGGTCAGAACGGGGACGGGGCAGCGCCGCACGACGCTCTCGGCGACGCCGCCGATCAGGTAGCGGTTCTCGCCGTGGCGCCCCCGGGTGCCGGTCGCGACAATGTCGGCGTCGACCTCGCGGGCGTAGTCGGAGATGGTCGCGGCCGGGCGGCCCTCCCGGACCGCGGTGGTCACGCTGCTCTCGGCGCGGGTCGCGACCTCGGCGACGGCGTTCTCGCCGTCGTCCTCCAGTCCGGCGCGGAGCTGCTCGCGGACGTTCGCCGGCGAGGACTCGATCTGCCCCTCGTCGACGACGAACAGCGCGTACACGTCGGCGTCGAACCGCTCGGCGAAGTCGAGCGCCACGTCGACCGCCCGCTGGACGCTCTCGGAGCCGTCGGTGGCGATGACCAAGGTGTCGAACATACGCGTTCGGTTCGTGCGGGGAGGGATAACTCCGACGGGCCTGATTCGTGTTCTGACGATACCGTTTTCCCGGCGTTGATCTCCCTGTCAGCCACTGGTTCACTACTGTTTTTCGAGGGAACGGTTGGACCAGCAACACCATGAAAGCCCCTGCCCGCTGGACTCGGGGGCCTCGCTGCGCTCCTCACTACGTTGCGGTGCTTGACTTCGGCCGCCGTCGTCCAGCGGGCAGCCCCTTTCAGCCCCGCCCGCCAGCACAGCCCACGGACCTCCCCAGCCGACTCGCTCCCTGCGGTCGCTCGTCCCTCGCGCGCTCGTTCGTGCACGGAGGCACTCACGTCGCGCGCCGACCGCCGTAGCGGTGCGGTGGCGGTGGACGCCTCGCGGCCGGCAGCCGTCGCCGGCCGCGGGGGGAGGGGTGGGGACTCGGTGCAGCGCCGGACCTCGTGTCCGGCGCACTGCGGTCGCAAGGTGCCAACGACCGAGCTGCTGTTGCTGTCGCGGGTGCTGTTCCAGTTGCCAACGAGCGAGCTACTGTTGCTGTTCCAGTTGCCAACGGTCGGGACGCTGTCCCCGTCGCTGCCGCCGTCTCAGAAGCTACTTCCCGCCGCCACCCACCACTCCACCCATGCGCACCGACATCGGCAACGCCCTCGGCAGCGAGCCCGAACTCACCCGTGACGCCCTCGACGAACTGGACGCCGACGTGGCCGCGGCCCACGAACGCATCGCCGACGGGATGACCGACCGGAAGTTCGGCTACCGATCGCTGAACCTCCCCGAGACCGCCGATCCCGACCGGATCAGGAACGCCGTCACCCCGTTCGCCGACAGCGAGGCCGTCCTCACGGTCGGCATCGGCGGCAGCGCGCTCGGCGCGGCGACGCTCTCGAACGCGCTCGAGAGCGACGTGGACGCCTACTACCTCGACAACGTCGACCCCGAGCACACCACCCAACTGCTGGGCTCGCTCGACCTCGCCCGAACCGCCGTCAACGTCGTCTCGAACTCCGGCACCACCGCGGAGACGCTGTCGAACTTCCTCGTCGTCCGCGACGCGATGGAGCGGGCGGGCGTCGACTGGACCGAGCGGACGTTCGTGACCACGGGTCCCGAGGGGAACCTCCGGAACCTCGCCGAGAAGCACGACCTGCCCGCACTCGACGTGCCGGAGGGCGTCCCCGGGCGCTTCTCGGTGCTCTCGACGGTCGGACTCGCTGCCGCGGCGATCCAGGGTCACGATCTCGAGGCGATCCTCGCCGGCGCCGCCGACGAGCGCGAGCGCCTCGCTGGCTCGCTGTACGACTCGCCCGCCTACGCCTACGGCGCGACCACGTACGCGCTCGCGGAACGCGGGGCGCTGACGAACGCGTTCATGCCGTACGCCGAGTCGCTGGAGACGTTCGCGGAGTGGTTCGCGCAGTTGTGGGCCGAGAGCCTCGGGAAGGACGGCCGGGGACAGACGCCCGCCCGCGCGCTCGGCGCGACCGACCAGCACTCACAGCTCCAACTGTACCGCGCCGGCCCGCGGGACAAACTCGTCACGCTCGTCCGTCCCACCGAGCGCGCGGACCGCGGGATCCCCGAGACCGACCTGGAGGGGCTCTCCTACCTCGGCGGCCAGTCGCTCGGAACGCTGCTCGACGCCGAGTTCGAGGCCACCGAGGCGAGCCTGACGGCTGCGGACTGCCCCAACGTCCGGCTCGAGATCGATCGCATCGACGAGCGCGGGCTGGGCGAACTGCTGTTCGGGATGGAGGCCGCCTGCATCTGCTACGGCGAGCTCGCCGAGCTCTCGACGTTCACCCAGCCCGCCGTGGAGTGGGGGAAGAAGGCTGCTCGCGGTCTGCTCGGCGGCGGCGAGTTCGCGGAGGCCGGCGCCGTGCGCGGGAAAGATCGGTTGGTCGTCGAGTAGCGCGGTCGCCGCCCGCCGCGTCGGCCGGCGTCGACGCCCGACCGTCACCGCTTTGCCCGGGCGGGCGCTTGCTCCGGGCGATGAGCCAGTCGTCGGCCGAGGGGTCTCGGCTACTTCGGATCGGGCAGGCGATCACGCTGTTCGTCGCGGGGGTGCTCGGCCTCGGCCTCGGCAGCTCGCTGTGGATCGGCGCCGCGTCGACGCTGGGGGTCGCCGAGGGGACGACGGCGTACCAGATCGTCGGCACCGCCGTCCGGTATCTCGGCTTCGTCGCCCCGGTCGCGCTGTTCGTCGTCGCCGAGGGGGACCGGACGCTGCTCTCCGGGGGCGTGCCGGATCGCCGGGAGGCCGCGATCGCGGTCGGCGCTATCGTCGCGCTCTACGTCGGCCAGTACGTCCTGCTCTCGGCGTTCTCACAGATCGGCGTGGCGCCCTCACAGAACCCCGCGCTGGACCCGGAGACCCACGCGCCGGCGTACTTCCTCTGGATGGTGCCGGTCTCGCTGCTGGTCGTCGGGCCGGCCGAGGAGTTACTGGTCCGTGGCGGCTTGCAGGGCGTGCTCCGGCGGAGTTGGGGGCCGTGGCCGTCGATCGTCGGCGCGAGCGCGCTGTTCGGCTCGCTGCACTACATCGGCGGCGGCAGCGGCGCGCTGGCGTACGTCGCGTTCTCGTTCCTGCTGGGGATCCTGCTCGGCTCCCTCTACGAGCGGACCGGGAACCTACTGGTGCCAGCTATCGCTCACGGCGGCTACAACGCGGTGCTGTACGCGATCCAGTACTGGCAGGTAGCGTAGCTCAGTCAGTGAGAATCAGGCCGGGTTCTTCCGGCTGAGGTCGCTCCCGCAGATCGGACAGCGCTCGCGGTCGTCGTCGAACTCGCGACCGCAGCCGGCACACTGGAACGTCCACTCGCGTTCCTCCTCGATCCCGTCGCGGGCGATCACCTGGACGTCGACGTCGAGCTTCTCGGCGACGTTCTGCATCGCGTAGTCGTCGGTGACCAGCGTGGCGCTGAGCTCGAACGCGGTCGCGAGCAGGCGCGTGTCGGTCTCGGAGAGCTCGTCGGCGTCGCCGGTCTCGCCGGCGGCCCGACGCACGCGGTCGACGGTCTCGTCGGCCGGGAGGTGGAGCTCCATCCCCGCACCCTCCATCGCGTCGAAGCGGTACTCGTTGCCGCCCTCCAACTCCTCTTTCACGAGGGGGATCGAGACCTGCTCGTCGTCGGTGTGGTACTCGTGGATGAACGCGGACGTGTCGAGGACCTCCATCCTTAGCGTTGGACGACGATGTAGTCCTTCACGGCCTGCACCCGGGAGACCGGCACCCGGAACCGACCGCCCTCGTCGCGCTCGAAGTTGACTTTCCCGCGTGGGGTGTCCTCGTTGGGCGAGACCAGCAGGTCGTGGAGCTCCCCCGTCTTGAGGTCCATCGTGATGTTGTACAGCATACCCAGCTCGGTGCCGTCCGAGCCCATGACTGCTTTCCCCGAGAGGTTCTCGGCGAGTATGTCGGCCATGCGCGGCAAAACAGCCCGTAGCGCAATAAACGCCACGGGGCCGGCCCGCCCCATCGCCGACCGCACTCACTGGGTCCGCCGCCCGCGAAGAGTCGAAACAGGTAACTGGCGCCCGCGACTCTCCACAGCCAAGAGACGTTCTCTCGGTGATTTTCGATGCCCGACGCCAACTCTGACACTGACGCGGACGCTGCTACTGACCCCGGATCGCTCCGGACGCCCATCGTCGCCGTGCTCGGCCACGTCGACCACGGGAAGACGAGCCTGCTCGACAAGGTGCGGGGCTCGGCCGTCAGCGAGGGCGAGGCCGGCGCTATCACCCAACACATCGGCGCCACCGCCGTCCCGCTCGATACGGTGTCGTCGATGGCCGGCGACCTCGTGATGGCCGACGACTTCGACCTGCCCGGGCTGCTGTTCATCGACACCCCCGGCCACCACTCGTTCTCGACGCTGCGGGCCCGCGGCGGCGCGCTCGCGGACATCGCGGTCCTCGTCGTCGACGTGAACGACGGCTTCCAGCCCCAGACGGAGGAGGCGCTGGACATCCTCCAGCGCACCGGCACCCCATTCGTCGTCGCGGCGAACAAGATCGACACGACGCCGGGCTGGAACCCACAGGCCGACGCGCCCGTTCAGGAGACCTACGAGAGTCAGACCGACCGCGCTCGCCAGCGGCTCGACGAGAACCTCTACGAGATCATCGGCGAACTCTCCGACGCCGGCTTCTCGGCGGACCTCTACTGGCGCGTCCAGAACTTCCAAGGAAACATCGGTGTCGTCCCCGTCTCCGCGATGACCGGCGAGGGGATCCCCGACCTGCTCGCGGTGCTGATGGGGCTCTCCCAGCGCTACATGAAGACGGAGATGGAGATCGACCTCCAGGGCCCGGGGAAGGGGACTGTGCTCGAAGTCAAAGACGAGAAGGGGTTCGGCGCCACGCTGGACGTAGTGCTGTACGACGGGACGATCCAAGAGGGCGACCGCATCGTCGTCGGCGGTGTCGAGAGCCCGATCGTCACGGAGGTCCGTGCGCTGCTACGCCCGAAGGCGCTCTCGGAGATCCGCACGGAGGCGGAGTTCGAGCGCCTCGACTCGGTGCAGGCGGCCTCCGGTGTGAAGGTCGCGGCGCCCGACCTCGACGACGCGATGGCCGGCGCGCCGGTCCGGGTGGTCCGCGGCCGACCGCTGGAGGACGTGATCGCCGAAGTCGAGGCGGAGCTCTCCGAGATCGAGGTCGACACGCAGGACGAGGGCGTCGTGGTGAAGGCGGACACGCTCGGCAGTCTGGAGGCGATGGCCAACGCGCTGCGGGAGGCGGAGATCCCGATCCTCCGTGCGGAGGTCGGCGACGTGGCGCCGCGTGACGTGGCAGTCGCGAGCACCGCCAACGAGGCCGAGAACCGCGTGATCCTCGGCTTCAACGTCGACGTGCTGCCCGACGCCGAGCGCGAACTCGATCAGCAGGGCGTGAAGCTGTTCAACCACGACGTGATCTATCAGCTCGTCGAGGACTACGAGCAGTTCGTCGAGGAGCGCCAGCGCGAGCAGCAGGAGACGGTGCTCGACAAGATCCACCGCCCCGCGCGGTTCCGGATTCTGGAGGACCACACGTTCCGCCAGAACGACCCCGCGGTCGTCGGCGTCGAGATCCTCTCGGGGACGATCGAGAACAACCGCCGCGTGGCGAAGTTCGACGACGGCGAGTCGACCCGGGTGGGCGAGCTCTCCGGGATGCAGGAGCAGGGCGAGGACGTGGACGAAGCCCGCGCGGGCAGCCGCGTCAGCGTCGCGATCGACGGGCCGACAGTGGGTCGGGACATCGAGGAGGGCGACGAGCTCTGGATCGACCTGCCCGAGAAGCACGCGAAGATCTTGGAGCAGGAGCTCAAAGAGGAGATTCCGGCCGACGAGCGCGAGGCGCTGAACGCGTATCTGGAGAAGATGCGGAAGCGCGATCCGTTCTGGGGGAAGTGACACACCGGTTCTGCCGAACTCTTGGGCCGGACTCGCTCGGAGTGACTCACTCGATACCGATCCGATCGACAGCCCGCGGCAGACTGCCGTTCTCCGGGTGGATGTACGAGTAGTGGTCCGCCACCAGATCGGTGACGTCGATGTCCGCGTAGCCCGCGGGCGCGCTCGCTGACGCCTCGAGGCCGCCGTGGCCGACTGCGCGGGTCCCGTCCGAGGCGCGGTACACCCACCCAAGGACGCGGTCGTTCCGACTGTGGAAGTTGAAGACGGGGGCGTCGACCGCCGCGATCGCCGAGCCGTACCGCCCGTCGGCCGCGACGCTGTCGTTCGGGATCGCCCCGCCGAACAGCGACACCGAGGCGAGGGCGTCCGTTCGCCCACGGTCGGCGAGTTCGCGGAGCGCCGCCCCCGTCACGCGGGCGCCGAGCGAGTGGGCGAACAGGTGGATCGGTCGCCCGTCGTCCTCCGTCCACGCCGTCAGCCAATCGGCGAGCGGGGCGGCGTTGGCGTCGGCGGTCCGCTTGGCCGGTCCCCAATCAGCATTCGACGCCCACGAGTAGCCGACCACCGGCGGGGCATCGGGGTCCGGTTCCGCGCCGGCTCCCATCGCCGCCGCGAGCCCCAACCGGACGGTGTAGGCCTGATCGCGGGCCGACTCGGCGTCCGCGCCGAGCCCGTGGACGTACAGGAACACCGCGTCGGCCGCCTCGAACTCCCACGACCCCACTCGCTCCGTCGGGTCCGCGGCGTCGAGCCGATCTCGCGTCGTCACCATCGGCTGTGTCTCCGGCGCCTCGTACCCGCCGAAGTCGCCGCTCAGCGACTGCGCGACGTAGAGCCCGCCGCCCCCGAGGAGCCCGACACCGCCTGCGACGCCGAGGAGGAGTCGTCGACGGGTGACGAACCCGCCGGCGTCGTCGTCCGCACCATCTGAGTCCGCTGTGCTCGGGGGGTCCGACCCGTCCGGGTCGTCGACAGACGTGTTCCGTGAGATGTCCGATGATCGACGCAGACAGTCAAGTATCTAACGCGACAGCATCGGCTGTCCCTCGATCGTGGAAACGAACCGCAAAACCGCGAGAAGTATCGACGCCTACCGGGCGACGGGAACTGGGTCGTCGCCCATGGCGTACATCACCTGTGCGGCGGCGCTCGCGGCGAGCCCTTTCGCGACTTCGTCGCGGTCGGCGTCGTCGAGCCCGGCCTCGATGTCCTCGGCGTCAGGCTGGAACCCGGCACTGACGGGGTGGCCCGCCGGCGGGCGGACCGCGACGGTCGCCTCCGGCCCCTCGGAGCCGTAGGTGAGTTCGGAGCCGACGACGTAGCCGTCCGGAAGATAGGACTCGGTGCGGGAGACGATTCCGGCGACGGCGCGCCGCAGCCCGCGTTTCTCGTCGGGAGAGAGCTCGACGGTGTTCGACGACCCCCCCATGATACCCGGCGCTCCGGCGAAATCTGTGCCGTTCATCTTGTCCATCTTTGGCGGTATCCACTCATAAAGTCACCGGCGGTGGAAGTGCTCGAACCGGTCCACGGCGTCGCGCTGGGCTCAGGAACCGCCGTCCGTCGATTCGTCGAGCGCGGCGTGGTCGACCTCGTAGATCGTCACCGCGCCGCCCTCGAACGCGACCGAGAACGCATCGCGGTCGAACGACCGCATCGAGTCGCCGTACACCTCCCGCTCGTTCGGCCCGACGTAGACGTACGTCACGTCGTAGCGCTCCAGCAGTGCCGCGGCGCGCTCCCAGTCGCCGGCGTAGATGGCGTCGACGTGGCGGACCCGGCGCTCGTAGGCGTCCATGCTCCGGTACTCGGCCTGGTGGTCCCATCCGACGACCGTCGGCAGTCCGGAGAACGTCGACGCCGGACTCGTCCAGTCGTAGGAGGCGCCGGGCACCTCGACGATCGTCGGCCGGCCGGAGCGCTCGTCGAGCCACTGCAGCGCCTCGTACTCGTTGGCGTGGAAGTTCTCGACGGCCTTCATCCCGTCGAGCGAGGGGTCGTAGTGGCCCTCGTCGACCGGCTCGCCGATCTCCGCGGCGACCATCATCACCGGGAACACCGCCGTCGCGAGGACGACGGCGACGACCAGCGCGACGGTCAGCGCCGAGGTCAGCGTCTCGCGGGAGCCGGGCCCGGCCGAAACGTCCTTGCCCAGCGCGTCGATTCGGGCGGCGAGCCGGCTACCGTGTTCCCGGAGGAGCGCGACCGACGCGGCGGCCGCGCCGGCGGCGCCGAGCGTCCACGCCTGCACGCCCACTTTCAGCGACGTGTTCCAGCGTGGGTTGTCGATCAGCGGCAGCCGCGCGTGGGCAAGCTCCAGCGCGGCGAGCAGCCCCGCGCCCGCCACGAGCAGCACCATCCCGAAGCCCGCCCGGCCCGAGCGTACGAGCAGCCAGCCGGCGACGATCAGGGTACCGAGCAGGGCCAAGACGGCGAAGTTCTCGATCACCGCGGCCGCGACGACGGCGCCGAGGAGGAGCGCGCCGGCGGCGCCGAGCCACGGTATCGCGAGGTCGTCGGCCGCGGGCCACCCCCGGGCGACGACGTACGCCGCGAACGCCGTCACGAGGCCACCGTACATGACGAGGAACGCGGGCAGCGGGCTCCGCGGCGGCAGGAAGCCGATCCCCTCGTTGCTCGGAACGTGGCCGAAGATCAGGAACGGCGAGGCGATCGCGACGCCGATCGCGAGGACGATCCCCGCGGCGACGGCCGCGAGCGCGACCCGCCACAGTTCGTGGAGGAGCCACTCGGCGCGGGTCTCGGGGTCGGAAGCGGGCTGGAGACGGTCGGCCAGCGAGGCGGGCAATAGCGTCGCGGGGTGGGCGTCGGCGGCGCCGACGGCCAGCGCGGCCAGCCCGGCGGCGGTCGGGAGCGACCACGTGTTCATGAAGCCGAACAGGCCGGCGACGGCACCGAGGCCGCCGAAGAGGAGCGCGAGGCGGCGCCTGCGCTCGGCGGCCGGGGTGACGTAGTAGGCGAGGGCGAGCGCCGCCGCGAACAGCACGTACGGGTTCGCGAACGTGTGGCCGTGCAGGTCGGCCTTCACGAAGGAGTACAGCGGCACCTCCTGGATCGTCCCCGGGACGACGTAGCGGGTGTACCACCAGCCCCAGTCCAGCGGTTTGGAGAGGTTCGCGACCGTCGTGGCGAGGTCGCCGCCCTCGAAGCGCTGGGCGACGAAGCCGAACGCGGCCTGCTCAACGGTCCCGCGGATCGAGTCGGGGAGATACGGCGTGACCAGCCGGATGGCCGTGGTCGCCGCGCCGCCGAGCGCGACGAAAAAGGCGCCCGCGACGCCGCCGACGCGGACGGAGCCGCCGCGGCGGGAGACGAGCGCGCCGCCGACGCCCGCGGCGACGACGAACAGCGTCCCGTAGAACGTCGCGATGCCGAGGTTGAAGCCGTAGCGCATCGCGGTCCCCGTCAGCATCGCGAGGCTCGCGACCTGGAGTTGGGTGCCGTAGTAGTACCGCAGCGGCTTCCCGGCGAACCAGACGTCCTCCGGTGGGAGCTGTTCGGCGCGTTCGAGCGTGTTCACCAGCGCGAAGTGGAGGAACTGCTCGCCGGCGGCGGCGGTGATCGCGGGGTTGGCCGCCCGGAACGCGAGCATGATCCCGAAGCCGACGACGAACACGCCGTACA
Organism: Halolamina sediminis; assembly: GCF_001282785.1. Taxonomy (NCBI): domain Archaea; kingdom Methanobacteriati; phylum Methanobacteriota; class Halobacteria; order Halobacteriales; family Haloferacaceae; genus Halolamina; species Halolamina sediminis. The sequence goes on along the minus strand of NZ_CVUA01000001.1, from coordinate 376,734 downwards.
TCGCCGCCACCGCGCGCCAGTCGGGGCGGGCGCCGCGGCGCCACGCGAGCACCGAGGCGGCGAGCACGATCCCGAGCCCGAGCAGCAGCGTGTGGAGGCCGAACGTGAGCTGGCCGATCCAGAAGATCAGGATCGCGAACGGCACCAGCGCGGTCGGGAGCGCGAAGGCGGCGCCCTTCCGGGGGAGGTGCCGGAACAGCCCGGCGGCGATCGGCGCGCCGATCGCGGTGAACGCCGCGACGAGCGCGAGGTACGCGAGGACGGGGAGCCACTCCATGGGGTAGGCGTACAGGCGGACCGTTTTGGTCTTTCTGGGACGGTGCTCGCGGTTTCGTCGATGCTCTCCCCGCACTCCCCTCGCTACCGGCGGTGCGGTGGCGCGAAGCGCGAGCGCCTCCGTGCGCGAGCCGAGCGCGAGGGACGAACGAGCGAACGGAGTGAGCGAGTGAGTCGGCTGGGGAGGTTTGTGGGCTGTGCGGTCGGGCGGGACTGAAAGGGGCTGCTCGCTCCGGGAAGGCGCGCGACACAAGCACCACAGGAGGGAACGAAGTGACCGACGAGGAGCGCAGCGAGCGCACCGACTGGAGCGAGCAGGGGCTTTCTCGGTGTTTCCGACTACACCAACTCGCCAAACAGTAGAGGCAGATCAAGCACGCAATCCCACGATACTACTTCCCCCGAGCGCTCGTCCGTCGTGACAGAATCAACAGATCGGTTCGCTCTCGCCGTACGCCGCCAACACCACCACACACGTGTGCTCCCCCGGCGCGGCCGCCGCCGACTCGATCAGCGTCTCCTCGTGGTCGAACGTCCAGTCCCGGAGCTCCCGTCCCGCCGCCAGCCCCGCCTCCAGCCGGGACTGTACGTCGGTCTCGGCCTCGGCGTCGGCCTCGTAGAACAGCCCCGGGCCGGGCCCCGTCGCCCAGCCGACGCCGGCGGCGACGGTCTCCGGGCCGACCGCGCTCCGCTCGGCCTGCACGACGTTGAGGCGGTTCCCCGCCGGACCCAGATCCGGCGCCCGATCGACGGTCACCACCTCGGCGTCGGCCGGGACGATCGAGGAGACCGGCACGAGGTTGTAGTTGTGGAGGTTCGCGTCGGCGAGCGCGGCGTCGTAGGCTGCCTTCTCCGTCGGCGCGGTGCCGGCGCCGGCGACGACGTGGATGCTGCTGCTCACGGCCGATCTCGGCGCCGGGCGGAGAAAGGGGCTACGGACTCACCCCGGGAACCCGATCGCGATGATGGCGACCAGCGCGAGAAAGCCCAGTGCGGCCGTCGCAACCACGTAGCTCACCAGCCCCAGCGTCAGCGCGATCCGGCCGTCGTACTCGTCGCCGGTTTTGGGCGCCCAGTAGCCCGAAATCGGGGCCACGATCGAGAGCCCGAGCCACCAGAGCACCAGGTTCAGCAGCGTGAGCCCGCCGAGCCAAGCGAACGTGTTGGTGTGGAGCCGACCGCCCTTGAGGACGAAGATGGGGACCATCACGACCAGCAGGTGTGAGACGGCGTACGCCGCCGTGCCGGCGAGGTAGTTCAGGAACAGGTACTCTGTCGGTCGATCCCGGAACAGCCGTCTGACTGCGCTGGAGACGAGTACCGGAGAGAGCGCGACGCTGTCGAACAGCCAGAGGATCGCGAGGACCAACAGCATGTCGGGGACGATACCGGGGACCATGCCCGGCGCTGGTGTCGGCGCCGAGAAACGTTTTGTGGTCTGTGCGGCGACGCTACCGTTGCTCGACCGTCCGCTCCTCGAGCGCGATCAACAGGCTCGTCGCGGCGAGGACGCCCGTCATCGGGAGCACGAAGATCCAGAGTGTCGCTTGCCAGAACCCAAGCAGCGCCAGCATCCCGGCACCCGCGGCGGTCATCGCCGCCCGCTGGAGTACGGCGCCGGCGGTTCCCAGCGTGGCGGCGCTGCCGAGGGCGAGAAACAGCGCCAGCCGCGCGTGGGTGTAGCCCGGCTGATCGAGGTAGAAGACGAGTACGGCCAGAAAGGTGAGCAGCGCCGCCATCGCTAGCCCGCGAGCCGGCCGACCGGCCGTGAACGACGTTCCGCCGTCGTCCGGGTCCGATCGGCTCATCCGCCCTTACTGGAACGCGACCGGGCCGGTCGTCGGCGCCCCCTCCGAGGCCTCCTCGATCTTCTCGTGAGCGTCCTCGAAGTCGGCCATCCGGACCTCCTCGCGCCCGTCGCGGATCGCGAACATCCCCGCCTCGGTCGTGAGGGCGGCGATGTCGGCGCCGGAGTACGCCTCCAGCGTCTCGGCGAGCGCGTCGAAGTCCACGTCGTCGCCGAGGTTGAGCTCGGAGGCGTGGATCTCGAGGATGCGCCTGCGCCCCTCGACGTCGGGCTTTGGCACCTCGATGAGGCGGTCGAAGCGGCCGGGCCGCAGGATCGCCTCGTCGAGCATGTCGAAGCGGTTCGTGGCGGCCATGATGCGCACCTCGCCGCGGTCGTCGAACCCGTCCATCTCCGAGAGCAGCTGCATCATCGTGCGCTGGACCTCGGCGTCGCCGGATGTCTTCGAGTCCGTCCGCGTGGTCGCGACGGCGTCGATCTCGTCGATGAAGATGACGGCGGGCTCGCGCTCGGAGGCGAGCTCGAACAGGTCACGGACGAGGCGGGCGCCCTCGCCGATGAACTTCCGGACCAGCTCGGAGCCGGCCATCTTGATGAACGTCGCGTCGGTCTCGTTCGCGACGGCCTTCGCGAGCATCGTCTTCCCCGTCCCCGGCGGGCCGTGGAGCAGGACGCCGCTGGGCGGTTCGACGCCGACCTCACGGAACGTCTCGGCGTTGATCAGCGGGTCCTCGACGGCCTCGCGAACCTCGCGGATCTGGTCGTCGATCCCGCCGATGTCGGCGTAGGTGACGTCCGGCGACGCTTCGACCTCCATCGCCTGCGCCCGGGCGTCGGTCTCGTCGTCGAGCAGCTCCTTCACCGAGAAGGAGTCGTCGATCGCGACCCGGTCGCCCGCCTCGACCTCACCCTCCAGCGCGGGGGAGAGCTCGGTGAGCACCTCCTGATTGTTGCCGTGTTGTTTGATGACGACGCCGTCGTCGGTCAGCTCCTCGACGGTCGCGAGGTAGAGCGACGACGTCTTGAGCGTCTCGTTGCGGCGCTTGAGCTGGTCGACCTCCTCGCGGAGCTCCTCCTTGCGCCCCTCGGCGTCCTGAAGGCGCTCGTCCAGCTCCTCGTTGACCTGAACGAGCCGCTCGAAGTGTTCCCGGATCGCCTCCAGGCGCTCGGCCTGAGACATCTCGGGGTCCAGGTCCAAGCGGGGGCGGTCGGGAAGGGACGGGCTGCGTGACATCTCTCTAGTTCGGTTAAGGGGTAGGCGTAAATGTGCCTTTGGGTCGGGGAACGGCTCGGAATCGTCGCCGACTACGCAGGTCCTTGGCGGTCTCGCGGCCGGAACGCGAAGCGGGAAGTCGCGCTAGTTCAGCTCCAGCAGCTCGGCGGCGTCGTCGAGTCGCTCGCCGTAGGCCGACAGCGCGGACTCGATGGGGTCGGCGCTGGTCATGTCGATGCCCGCGATATCGAGCACGTCGATGGGGTACTCGCTGCCGCCGGCCTCCAGCGCGGCGCGGTAGTCCGCGGCGGCGGGCTCACCCTCCTCGCGGATCTTCTCGACGATCGCGACCGCCGCCGAGATGCCCGTGGAGTACTGGTAGACGTAGAAGTTGTAGTAGAAGTGGGGGATGCGCATCCACTCCTTGGCGATCAGGTCGTCCACGTCGGCGTTCGCGTAGAACGTCTCCTTCAGGTCGCCGTAGATCTCGTCGAACGCGTCGGGCGTCAGTGGCTGGCCGTTCTCGGCGCGCTCGTGGATGCGCTGCTCGAAGTCGGCGAACATCGTCTGGCGGTACAGCGTCGAGCGGAACCGTTCGAGGTACTGGTCGAGCGCGTGGGCGCGGATCTCGTCGTCGTCGACGTTCTCCAGCAGGTAGTGGGTCAGGAGGGTCTCGTTGACCGTGCTCGCGACCTCGGCGACGAAGATCTCGTAGCTCGAGTACTGCCACGGCTGGGCCTCGGCAGCGAGCTCTGAGTGCATCGAGTGGCCGAGCTCGTGGGCCAGCGTGTACATCGAACTCACGTCGTCCTGGAAGTTCATCAGGATGAACGGCTGGGTGTCGTACGTGCCAGAGGAGAACGCGCCCGAGCGCTTCCCGCGGTTCTCGTACACGTCGACCCAGCGGCTCTCCAGCCCCTGCTCCATCCGGGCCTGATACTCCTCGCCCAACGGCGCGACGGCCTCGACGACCCACTCTTTGGCCTGCTCGTAGGTGACCTCGGGCCCCTCCTCGCCGGTCAGCGACATGTAGAGGTCGTGCATCCCGAGCTCGTCGACGTCCAGCGCCTGCCGCTTCAGGTCGGCGTGGCGCTGGAGGTGGTCGAGGTTGTCGTGGACGGTGTCGACGAGCGTGTCGTACACCTCAGTCGGGACGTTGGTGCCGTCGAGGGCGGCCTCGCGGGCGGTGTCGTAGTTGCGCGCCTCGGCGAGCTTCACGTCCTTCTTCGTGCTGTTCTGGAGGGCGGTGCCGACGCTGTTGCGGTAGTCGTCCCAAGTCTCGTAGTACCGCTCGTAGGCCTCGCGGCGGAACTCGCGGTCCTCGTGTTTCTGGAGCTTGGTGAAGTTGCTCTGGGTGATCTCCACCGCCTCGCCGTCGGGCTGCTCGACGGTGGGGAACGTGAGGTCGGCGTTGGAGAGCATCCCGTAGATGTCCGAGGGTGCGCTCGTGACCTCCGAGAGGTCTGCCAGCAGCTCCTCGACCTCCGAGGAGCGCGTGTGGGGCTTCATCCGCAGCGCGTCGTCGAAGAAGTGCTCGTACTCCTCGAGGGCTGGCTCCTCGTCGATCAGGTCGGCCACGTCGTCCCAATCGAGCTCCTGCAGTTCGGGTTCGAGGAAGCTGGTCGCGCTGGAGGCCTCGGACTGCAGCGACTCGGCCTTGGCGGCGATCGCCTGATACTCCTGGTTCCGGGTGTCCTCGGCCGACCGCAGCCGGGCGTAGGCGCCGACTTTCGACACGTCGCGCATCACGTCCTCGTACGCCTCGAGCAGTTCGAGCAGCGTCTCGGCGCTTTCGGTCGCGCGACCCTCGAACTCACGCAGGTCGTCGACGCGCTCTTCGACGTCGTCGTAGGCCTCCTGCCACGCTTCTTCGTCCGGGAAGATCGACGCCAGATCCCACTTGTACTCCTCGTCGATGTCCTCGCGTTCGGGGACGGTACTCATCGTGGTGACGTACTGTCGGATCCGGTGGTAAGTCTTCTCACTTCACGCGGGGAGGTGGCGTTTGTCGGTCGGTTTTGCCTTTTTCGTCGGGGCGTCGTTGCCGGCCCGGAACGCCTTTGGGTCGCCCTCCCACACGCCGGAGCATGGACGGATTCGACGCCGCGATCGGGCGGACGTGGACCGACGACCGGCCGGGCGAGTTCCTCACCGACCTCACCGCGATCGGGAGCCGGATGGGCGGGAGCGAGGGCGAGGCACGGGCCGCGGAGATCGTCGCCGACGCGTTCCGCGACGCGGGCGTTCGGAACGTCGAACAGGACCCCTTCGAGATGCAGGCCTGGCAGCGAGGGGACTCCTCGCTCCGCGTCCGATCGCCGGTCGAGCGGGAGTTCGAGACGATCGCGCTTCCGTACTCCCCGGCGGGCGAAGTGGAGGGCGAACTGGTCGACGCGGGCTACGGCACGCCCGAGGAGATCGACGAGCTCGACGTGGCGGGGAAGATCGTCGTCGCCTCGACCACGACGCCGGAGGGCGGCCGGTTCATCCACCGGATGGAGAAGTTCGGCTACGCGATCGGGCAGGGCGCCGCGGCGTTCGTGTTCGTCAACCACGTTCCCGGCCAGCTCCCGCCCACGGGCTCGCTCACGTTCGGGCGCGAGGCGGAGGCGCCGGCGGTCGGCGTGAGCAAGGAGACCGGCGCGTGGCTCACCGAGTTCGCCGAGGTATCAAACAGCGACACCTCGAACTCCCGTTTTCGCTCCGCGAAAAGCGGGAACGCCGAGGGCGACACCCGCGTCCGGCTCACCGTCGACGCTGAGACGACGACGGGTCGGAGTCAGAACGTCCAGGGGCGGCTCGGCCCCGAGACCGACGAGGAGATCCTCCTGCTGGCCCACTACGACGGCCACGACATCGCGGAGGGGGCGCTGGACAACGGCTGCGGCGTCGCGGCCGTGCTCACGGCCGCCCGCGTGCTCAGCGAGGCCGAGAACGAACTGGACCGCGGCGTCCGCGTCGTCGCCGTCGGCTGCGAGGAGGTGGGGCTGCTCGGCGCGGAACACCTCGCGGAGACGATCGATCACGACGACGTGGCGGCGGTGGTGAACGTCGACGGCGGCGGGCGGTTCCGCGACCTGATCGCGCTGACCCACACTTCGGAGTCGACCGGCGAAGCGGTCGAGCGCGTGAGCGAGCGCGCGAACCACCCGGTCGAGGTGGAGTCCGACCCCCACCCCTTCAGCGATCAGTGGCCGTTCGTCCGCGCGGGGGTGCCGTCGGTTCAACTGCACAGCGACAGCGGCGAACGCGGGCGCGGCTGGGGCCACACCCACGCCGACACCCGGGACAAGGCCGACGACCGGAACATCCGGGAGCACGGCGTCCTGACCGCGCTGCTGGTCGACGAGCTGGCGTCGACGGACGCCGATCGGCTGGAGCAGGAAGAGCTGGCCGAGGCGTTCCGGGAGCTGGAGTTCGAGACGGGGATGAAGGCGGCGTCGTTGTGGCCCGAAGGGTGGGAGTGACCAACCACGGCGGGCGTCGCCGATCACGGCGCGCGACCTGCCGAGACCTCTGTGTCTCGGCGACGGAGCGCCATGCCGTGATCGTGTGACAGCCGCGCGCTCCGTCGCGCGGCCGCGGAGCGCCAGCAGCCAGCCGACGAGGGTGACACCGAACAGCGTGTCGGCCGCCACCACCTCCACGGCGACGATGGCCGCACCCCGCGACGAGACGGACCGTCACGTCCCAGTAGACCTGCGTGCGAACCACAGCGGCGCTACGGGGCGGAAATAAGGGAGTGTGGGGCGGGGGTCTCGCGACCGGGGGAAGACGGCACGAGTCGCAGCGCGTCCGGGTCGTCAGTTATCCGCCTCGGTGCGGAACGTTGCCGACCCGTTCCCGTCGTCGACGCTGGTCACGGCGACCGCCTCGACGGCGGTCCCGTTCTCGACGCTCAGTGTCGTCGCCCCGGACGCAGTTCGGACGGTAACCGTCGACCCGTTCTCGACTGCCGACTCGTCCAGCGGAGTGAGTTCGACTGTGGCCGCCGAATCGGCTGTCACCGCGTTGTTTAGCGTTCGAACGTCGGTCACTTCGGCGCCGTCGAGCGAGATTTCGGCGACGACCCGCGGCGGCGCGTTCTCGTCGCTCGCGACGTACACTTCGAGGCTCTCACCGACGGCTTCAACGTGGAAGTGCACGCCGTCGGCGTCCTCGAACTGCTGTCGCACCTCGTCGTTCCCCCACGCGAGGCGTCGCAACTCGGCTATCTCCTGCTCGGCCAGTCTGTCGTCGGGGTCGACGACTTCAACGGTGTGGTTGGAGGGCTGTACGTCGGCCGCCGGCGACGTGGCCGCCGCCGGTGTCGGCGCGGCGACGGCACCGCCCGCCACGATGGCGAGCAGCGCCGCAACCGCGAGTGTCAGTGTCTCGTGTCGCATGGTTTGCGCGGCGAAGGGGGCTCATCCCTCGGCGGGGACCGGCGCCCCGACTTGCCGCAGTAACCCGTTGACTGAAAGAGCAGATAGTCGTTGATTGGTAACGGCGCCGAAACCGGTTCGTAACGCTTTCCACGTCCGTTTCTGGCCTATTCCCCGCCAACCTCTAGGTGAGGAGGACGGTGTTCCCCATGCCGTCGCGCCGGCGTTCGACCAGCCCTCTCTGTTCGAGAGTATCCAGTGTTCGGCTCACCGTCGCCTTCGAGAGGTCCGTCTCCTCGACCAGCGTTCGCTGGGGGAGCTCCCCGTCGGCGTCCACCAGCAGTTCGTAGATCGTCTCCTCGTTGTTCGCGAGACGGTCGAGCGTCGCCTGCCAGCGCTCCCCGACGGCCTCCGATCCGTCGCTGCCGCCGGCTGTCTCCGGGCGTCCACCTCCGGTAGCGACACCACCGTCCCCCGCCGTGCGCATCCGTCTCCCGCTCAAGTTCGCGGGCCGCTGTGCCTGTTCTTCGCTGGTTCGCCCTCGCCCGTAGAGGAGCAGGAACGTCCCGCTGCCGCCACAGGCCGCAGCCGTGACCGCGACTACCGCCGCCTCGGTATACGTGAAGTACTGGCCGATGGTGGTCGCCTGGGTACCGTTCTCCCCCACCGAAACGACGACCGGTGAGGGTGTGAGCAGTTGGACAGTGAGAACGAGCACGCCGGCGACGAACACGACCGCCGCCACGAGATGAGCGCGCTGGAGGGCAGGAGGGCTCATGCGGGATTGTTCGGGATACCGGCTGTTTAGATGTACCGGTCGAACTGGGCCGTAGCGGGCGTGAAACACCTACGAAACGGGTTTGAAACGCGTTTCACCCTTGGGTTGATGAGGGCTTTCACCTAACGTCGATGCGTGCCCTCCGAGATACCAGTACGCCTCCTGCTCGTCGTCGGCCTCGCCTTGGTCGGGGTCGTGTTGGCGGGAATCGGAACCGCGTTCGCCCCGAATGGCGTCGTCCCGTCGGAACCGGGCGCGGAGTTCGTCGTCGGCGACGGCAACGTGACCGTCGCGCAGTCGGATCAGTCCGAGACGACCGTGACGACCCTCTCGAACGTGTCGGCGGTCAGAATTGACCGCACGAACGCCAGTCGGTTCACGGTGGAGACCCGAGAACGGCGCCCGCTGTCGCGGGACGAACGTGACCGGGCGCGAACGATCGCGCTGAACAACCGAACGGTCAGCGAGGCCGTCGACGACGTGGGGGCGGTCGAACTCACCGTCGAGCCGATTCGGAAGCTGAACACGTCGTCCATCGCGACGGGGCAGTACAACGTCACCGTAGACGCAGAGGACGGCGGCACTTTCACTGTCGACCTGAACGACACCGACAGCGAGAACGGATCGGTAACCGTCGACCGGACACCGAACTACGTCGACGACCGGGCGGTCGTGAAAATCCGGAACTCGACCGCGGATGCGCCGGACGACCTGAAGTACTCCGTCACGGTCGACCTCGCCAACGGGACGGTGACCGACATCACGGACTGGGAGCACATCCGGGAGAACGAGCCGACAATCGAGCCCACGGCGACCGCCGACAACAGCACGGACACGGAAGCGGTGGCTACCCCGAAGCCCGGGGAACGCCGACTGCTACTCCCGAATACTCTGCAACACCGACTCCGTCACGCGCAGACGCTCTAGGGCGCTCGTACGCCGCTGGCCGAACACGCCGCGCGCACTCTCGACGGCTTCCTCGTCGATCGAGAAATCAACGTCTGGGTAGGTCACGCCCGTCAACACCAGCGGTTCGGGCGGCATCCGCGGGACGCCGCGGCCGCCCTGTAGCGACTCCTCGCTCAGCACCTCCGCCACCCGCGCGAGCGACTGCCCGTCGACGGCCACCTCCGCGAGCACGCCGACCAGCCGCCTGACGAACCCGCGCGGGAACCCCCCCGCGGAGACCGTGACGACGAGGAACTCCCCGTCGCGTTCGACGCGAACCGACGCGTCCCGGACGGTCCCGCTCTCGTCGCTGGTGAGGTTGTGGAAGTCGTGGTTGCCGGAAAGTCGATCCGCGGCCTCGCGCGCGATCTCGTCGGCGGCGTCGGGAGCGTGGAGGTGGTACGTGTAGCACCGCTCGCTGGCGGCGTGGGTCGCGTGGAACTCCTCGGGCACGTCCGCGGCGGCCCACGCCCGGATCGAGCCCGGGAGCCGGCCGTTGAGCGCGGCGGGCGTACACCAGTCGGGCGCCTCGAACGCGACCGTCTGGGCGACCGCGGAGACGCCCGCGTCCGTCCGCCCCGCGGCGGCGTACCCCGACGGCGTCTCGCCGTCGTCGACGATCCCGCCCGCCTCGAGCGTGTCGAGCAGCGTTCCCTCGACGGTCGGCACGTCGGGCTGTCGCTGGAAGCCGTAGAACTCTCGCCCGTCGTAGGCCAGCCTGAACGCACGCATCTACTGGAGGTCCGTTAACAGTGGTGTGAGGCGGTGACGGCTGACCGACCCAACGAGGTGACTGACGTCGTGCACGCCTGCTGCTTCCCGACCACGGGCCAAAACGGTGCCGGACAGGTGTGCTGTCTCTTCCCGAACACCCCCTCTCTTCGGGTCGAAACCCGGTGAAGTAACTGCGGTATCGTCGACCAGAGTTCACTTTCACCGCGGTTCGGTCAGGGTTATACCGACCGCTACCTAACCGCTACACGAGTGCCGCGACGGCGGCCACACACGCCTCACACCATGACCAGCAACAGCCACCAAAAAGTACAATCGAGTTTGTACTATTACAACCGTACCGGGAACCAAACGGTTAATGGGGGTCCACGGAATAGGACTTCTCCGCTACAGATGTTCGATCTATCCACTCCCGACGAGACCTGCATCCGCCCACACGGGGTGAGCGCAGAGTGAGTTCGCCCGATCTCGGCGCCGACGAGCTGACGCTCCCGATCAAGCGCACCGACGGCGAGACGCTGGAGGACCGCCTCACGCAGAACGCCTACGAGAACATCCTGCCCGCCCGGTACCTCCGGAAGAACGCCGACGGCGAGGTCACCGAGGGCCAGGAGGAGCTGTTCGCCCGCGTCGCGAAGAACATCGCGCTGGCCGAGGCCGTCTACGAGGCCGAGCGCCAGGGCGTCGAGGTGACGGTCACGCCCGACCAGCTCAAGCCCGACCACCCGCGGCGCGACGAGCTCGCCGAGGACGTGTTCGGCGCAGGTGTCGACGCCGAAACCGACACCGAGACGACTCTCACCGAACACAACGTCAACAAGTTCGCCTACGACACCGTCGTCCCCGAACTCGACGAGGAAATCGCGGCGTCGGTCCGCGAGACCCGCGAGGAGTTCGAGACGCTGATGACGGATCTCTCCTTCATGCCGAACTCGCCGACGCTGATGAACGCCGGCGACGAGCTCCAGCAGCTCTCTGCCTGTTTCGTCGACTCGCCCGCCGACGACATCACGGACATCCACCAGACGGCCAAGGAGGCCGCCGAGGTGTTCCAGTCCGGCGGCGGCATGGGCTATGCGTTCTGGAAGCTCCGACCCTACGGCGACTCCGTCGGTTCGACCGGCGGGATCGCCTCCGGCCCGATCACGTTCATGCGGACGTTCGACCAGATGTGCGAGACGATCGCCCAGGGCGGCGCCCGTCGCGGCGCCCAGATGGGCGTGATGCGCGTCTCGCACCCGGACGTGATCCAGTTCATCCACGCGAAGAACAAGGACGTGAGCCTCGCGAACACGCTGCGGCTCAACGACCCCGACGACTTCACGCACAACTCCTTTGCGGACGCGCTGGAGGAGGCTCGCGAGCTCATCGACGACGAGGGTCGCGTGCCCGAACACCTGCGTAACGCCGTCGAGGGCCACCTCTCGAACTTCAACATCTCCGTCGGCGTCACCGACGACTTCATGGCGGCGCTGAAAAAGGGTGAGGAGTTCACCTTCACCAACCCCCGGACGGAGGAGCCCCACATCGCGACGCCGGAGACGAAGGAGCTGTACGACATGTTCGGGCTCGGCGAGCACGTCGAGGTCGGCGAGGAGCTCTCGGTGCCCGCCGAGGATCTCTGGGACCAGCTCATCGAGGGCGCCCACGAGAACGGCGAACCGGGCGTGATCTACCTCGAACGGGTGAACAAGCGCCACTCCTTCGACGTGGAGGAGCACCCGGACCACCGCATCCTCGCGACGAACCCCTGTGGCGAGCAGCCCCTGGAGGAGTACGAGGCCTGTAACCTCGGCCACATCAACCTCTCCACGCTCGCGGCACAGGATGCGCCGGACTGGCGCGTCTGGGCCGACGAGCACGCCGACGAGTACGACAGCCACGAGGACGCCGTCTCGGCGTTCCTCGACGAGGCGATGAACTGGGAGGACTTCGACCACCGCATCGCCTACGGCACGCGGTTCCTCGAGAACGTCGTCACGATGTCGGACTTCCCGGTCGACGAGATCGAGCAGAAGGTCCGGGAGATGCGCAAGATCGGCCTCGGCGTCATGGGGCTGGCCCAGCTGTACATCCAGCTCGGCGTGCGCTACGGCACCGACGACGCCGACGAGATCGCCCGCCAGCTGATGACCCACATCAACCACGGGTCGAAGGACGCCAGCCACGAGCTCGCCCAGGAGCGGGGCACCTTCGCGGACTGGGACGACTCGAAGTTCGCTGACCCGACGTCCTACCCCGACTGGTTCGAGCACCACACCGGCGAGGATCCCGAGGAGTGGGCCGAGGGCTACCCGCTGCGCAACCACAACACGACGACGATCGCGCCGACGGGCACCACGTCGATGATCGGCAACACGACCGGCGGCTGTGAGCCGATCTACAACGTCGCCTACTACAAGAACGTCTCCGGCGACGTCCAGGGCGACGAGATGCTCGTCGAGTTCGACGACTACTTCCTGCGTGCGCTGGAGGACAACGACCTCGACGTCGAGGCTGTGAAGAAGGAGGCTCAAGAGCAGATGGCCAACAACGAGTTCGACGGCGTCGAGGGGCTGGAGACGGTCCCGGACGCGCTGGGCGAACTGTTCGTGGTCACCGGCGACCTGAGCGCCAAGCAGCACGCCTCGATCCAGTGTGCGGCCCAGGAGGGCGTCGACTCCGCCATCTCGAAGACGGTCAACGCGCCCAACGACGCCAGCCTCGAAGACGCCAAGGAGGCGTTCGAGTTCGTCTACGACAACGGCGGCAAGGGCGTCACCTACTACCGCGACGGCACCCGCAGCAAGCAGGTGCTCACCACCCGCGCCGACAACACCGAGTTCGCCGACGAGGACGAGGCCGCCGAGGCGCTCGTCGAGCAGATCACCGAGGTGTTCGGCGGGCTCGAAGGGTTCCTCGAGAACGAGGACGTCCAGGCCGCCCTCGACACGCAGGTCGAGCAGCTTCTCGCGGAGGCCGACGGCGAGGACACGCCGCTGGGCCGCAAGCGCCCGCGCCCGGACGTGCTCCACGGCGTCACCCAGCGCATCGACACCGGCTACGGGAAGCTGTACGTCAACATCAACGAGGACCCCCAGACCGGCGAGCCGTTCGAGCTGTTCGCGAACATCGGTAACTCCGGCGGCTTCACCGCCTCCTTCACCGAGGCGCTCGCGAAGACGATCTCCACCTCGCTGCGCTCGGGCGTCGACCCCGAGGAGGTCGCGAGCGAGCTGCAGGGCATCCGCAGCCCGAAGGTCGCCTGGGACAAGGGCGAGCAGATCCAGTCGATCCCCGACGCCATCGGGACGGCGATGCGGCGCTACCTCGACGGCGAGATCGACAAGGGGATCCCCCAGCAGCAGACGATCGACGAGCTCGACGAGGAGGCCGCCGAGCCCTCGACGGACGGTGGGGCGACGACCCAGCCGCCGAGCGAGCCGACGAACGTCGACATCGACGACGCCGACGGCGCCGCCGACGCTGCGACCGAGGACGACGCCACGAGCGAGCTGATCGCGTCGGGCGAGAGCCCGGAGTGTCCCGACTGTGGCTCGATGAGTCTCTACTACTCCGAAGGCTGCAAGACCTGCGAGTCCTGCGGCTGGAGCGAGTGTTAGGCTGAGCGAGCGACCCGTCGGTTTTTACAGTTCGTCGTCCCGCGCCAGCGGTAGCGAGACGGTGATCCGGTTGCCACACGTCGCCGGCGCGTCGATGTCGATCTCCCCGTTGGAGAGCTCCACGGCCCAGTAGACGAGCCAGAACCCCAGCCCGCTGCTGTGGTAGACGTTCGTCATCTCGTCGTGGTCGCCGGTGAGCACGTCCGCCTCGATCGCGGGGATCGGCTCCCCGCCGTCCTCGATGACGAGCTCGGCGTCGTCGCCCGCCTGCCGGAGCCGGACCTGTACCCCCGGGTTCGCGTCCTCGCAGTGCTGGACGGCGTTCTCCAGCAGTTCGGTGATCGCCTGCTCTAGCTCCGGCCGACCCTGAACGACCGCCGGCTCGAGCGTACCTACCTCGACGACGCAGTCCGGATAGCGTTCGCGGACGGTCTCGACGCCCGTGACGACCAGCTGGTGGATGTCGACCGGTTCGCGCCACTGCTGGTCGGTGAGCAGGTCGATGATCTCGCGTTCCTTCTCCGCGCTCTTGAGGAGTTGGTTCCCGACGCGGTGGATGATCTCGGTGTGATCCGCGGCCTCGGGGAACTCGTCGTCGATCAGGTCTGCCTGCCCGAGCACGACGTTGAGGTCGTTCCGGAGCGTGTGTCTGAGGAGATTGTCCATCACGACCAGCTGTCGCTCCCGGCGCCGTCGCTCGGTGATGTCCCTCGCGAACCCGGCGACGCGTACGACCTCGCCGTTCTGCGTGATCGGCTCGCCCTGGAACCACACCCAGCGCTTGTACTCCTCCTCGGGGTTGACGCGGTACTCCATCTCCACTGACTCGCCGGCCGCGATTCGTCTCATCGCGTCCTCGACCGCGGGGCGGTCCTGTGGGTGAACCGCGTCGAGGAACGCGCTCGGGTCGTCGTACACCGCCTCGGTCGGCTCGCCGAATATCTCCTCGTAGGCGGGGTTGACGAACAACAGCTCCGACCAGTCGGCGTCGAACATCCAGAGTACATCGCCCGACACCGCGGCGATCCCCTCCAGCCGGGTGGCGGTCTCCGCCTGCTCGCGCTCGGCCTGCACGCGGTCGGTCACGTCCCGCGAACTCACCACGTAACCGTCGAGCTTCTCGTGGGTGAGGTTCGACATCCGGCTCTCCAGCCACACCCAGCCGTCGCTGGCCCGGTGGCGGTACTCGATCGTCCCCTCGCGGAAGCTGTCGCTCCGAACCGTTCGGTAGAACTCCTCTCGGACGGTGTCGAGGTCCTCGGGGTGGACGAACTCGAAGGCGCTCTCCCCCACGAGGTCGTCGGGCTCGAAGCCGAGGATGCGCTCGGCTGCCGCGTTGACGTAGGTGAACGTCCCTGCCTCGTCCAGCAGCGCGATCTTATCCTGGGACTGATCGAGGAGGAGTCCGAACAGGTCGGACCGTTCCATCGTCGATCGTTAAACGTTCTATCCGGATAATTCTCACGGCAGTTCGACCGTCATAATTCACTCATTACGGCCGGACTGTCTCGCTCACCCAGCCCGTCGCACCCGAGGGGCGGACCCCCTCCCGGTCCTCGGTCTGTCGCTCGCCCTCGCCGTCGATCGCCCGGACCACCACCTCGTGTCGCCCGTCGGCGTCGTACTCGTGCTCCCACATCCGCCACGCGTCGGCGGCGGCACCGTCGGGGTCGGGATCCTCGGCATCGAGGGGTACCGCACCCGGGAGCGGGTCCGAGAGCGTCGCCTCGGTCCAGCTGTCGCCGCCGTCGGTCGACACCTGGACGGCGTCGATCCCGCGCGTGCCGGCGTAGGCGTGCCCGCCGACGCGGACCGTCCCGTCGCGAACGGTGGTGCTGTGGAGCTTCGCGACGGTGTTCACCTCGCCCGTCCCCTCCCAGCCGCGCTGCTCCCAGTAGCCGTCCTCGGGCTCCTCGCGGATCTCGATCTCGGTGAGCCACTTGGCGTTCGTCTCGCCCCAGTGCCCCGGCACGAGCGTCCGCAGGGGAGCACCGTGGCTTCGGGGGAGGGGACGGCCGTTCATCCCCCACGCGAGCAACCCCGAATCGAGCGCTTCCCGCGGGAACGAGACGAAGTAGTCGTCGGCGGCGTGGAGCGTGACACAGCAGCTCTCGGGGGCGTCGACCGCTTCCAACACCGTCGAGACGGGGACGCCGTCCCAGAGTGCGGTGTCGATCTTCTCGCCGTTCAACGGGTCGCTCACGCAACGCAGCGTGACGAACCGCCGCTCGGCGTCGAACGCCCGCAGCTCCGAGAGCGTGAACGACCGCTCCTCGGGCACCTCGCCGGTGACGGTGAGCTCCCAATCCGCGGGTGAGATCGTCGGATCGACGGTCGCGATGTCGACGGTGTAGAACCCATCGGACACCAGCCCGTCGGCGTTCGGCAGCGAGAGCGAGCGCTCCGCCGCGACCGAGAGCAGCGACTGGGCGGCCGGATCCGGCGGGTCGGGGCTGCCCGCCCCGTCCGATCCACCGCCGAGTCGAACCGTACTCGCCGCGAGCGCGCCGAGCGTGGCGGCGCCGGCCTGCAGCAGGCGGCGGCGTCCCGGCGACCCCCCGGCGGACCGCCGCGATCCGAGCGGGCGCGAGGCGGCGAGCACGACGACCATCGCCGCGATGCCCCCACCGATCGCGCTCGCGAGGCTACCCGTGAGTAGTAGCGTCCCTCCGCCGACGAGCGCGAGCGTCGTCACCCCTGCTGTAGCGCCGCCGTCGACGGATCGCCGAGCGAACGCCGTCGCCGCCGCGTAGAGTGCGATCAGGATCAGCCCGGTGACCGCCACCAGTAGCGGCTGCGCCGCCTCGCCGAGGCCTCTGACCTCGACCGCGACGAACCCCGGGCTCGCGTCGCGGAGGAGTGTTGCCGCGCTGGCGCCGACGAACGCGGGCGTGTCGCCGGCGGCGAGCAGCGATCCGGCGACGGCGGCGACCCCCGCGAGCACGCCGATAGCGGCCTCGATCGACTGTTCCCGGCTCGGACGGTCCATATTCGTGTGATGGCGTGCCACGGGGGAAAGCGTTCCTCCGCCGGCATCGCTCGTAACTGCTTTCTCGCCGGCGCTCTCACTCCCGGCCGTGAGCGACGCCGAGGAGTCCACGGCGCCCGGCCGACCCTGCCCACACTGCGGGGAGACGATGGTTCACCGCCACTGTGAGTACGTCTGCCCCCGGCACGGGGTCGTGTTCGACTGTGCGGACACCTTCTACTAACTGTCGTGCCACGGGACCGCACAGTTAAGCCGCTTCGGAGCAATCGTTAAGGCACGCGATCGCTCCCGCCTACCGGCCGGCGAGCGCCGCACAACTATGGTCGAACAACGACAGCTCGCCCGGAGCAAGCAGATCCACCGAGAGACGGGCAAAACGTTCTACGTCGCGACGCGGTTCCTCCCCGAACGAGTGCGCCACCCCACGTACGTACTGTACGCCTTCTTCCGCGTCGCCGACGAGGTGGTCGACGGCGACAACGACCTCACACCCGAGCAGCGGGCCGAACGGTTGGAGTCGTTCCGCCGGGCAGCGCTGGGCGAGGAGCCGGCCGACGACCCCGTGCTCGCAGCGTTCTCGGAGATCCGCGAGGAGCACGAGATCCCCGAGTCGGACGTGAACACGTTCGTCGACGCCATGGCGACCGACGTGGAGAAGGCCCGCTACGAGAGCTACGACGAGCTCCGGGCGTACATGGACGGCTCCGCGGCCGCCGTCGGGCGGATGATGACCGCGGTGATGGCGCCCGACCGCGCCGACGAGGCGCTCCCCGCGGCGACCGCGCTCGGCGAGGCGTTCCAGCTCACCAACTTCGTCCGGGACGTGCGCGAGGACGTGGTCGAGCGCGACCGCATCTACCTCCCCGCCGAGACGCTCGAAGCGCACGGGTCGAGCCACGAGCAGATCGCCCGGCTGGAGTTCGACGGGAACGTCGCCGGCGCGGTGCAGGCCGAGCTCTCGCGGGCGGAAGCGCTGTACCGCGACGGCGTCGCCGGTATCGAGCTACTCCCGGAGGACTGCCAGTTCCCGGTGCTGCTCGCGGCGGTGCTGTACGCCGACCACCACCGGCTCATCCGGAAACTCGACTACGATGTGGTGTCGACGACGCCCTCGCTGTCGACCCCCCGGAAGCTCTGGCTCGCCGCCCGGACCCGGATCGCGTGGCAGCGAAACCCCGATCCACTCGCCGTGTTCCGCTCGGTGAGCGCGATCCCCAGCGACGAGAGCGGTCACCGGCTCCACCGGCTGACCGGGCGGCTGCCGGTGCCCTAGCTCGGCGGCCACCAGTTCAGCGACTCGTTCCTAGTCCCGAGATACTCGTCGGCCACGCCGGCGTCCCTGAGTCCCTCGATCCGTTCGCCGTGGCGCGCGTGCAGGCTCTCTCCCATCCAACGGTCGTCGGGGTCGTACTCGGGGTTCACCCACAGCCGTCCGGCCTCGTCGAACGTCCACAGCGCCGCGTCGAACGCGAAGTGGTGGGTCCAGTTCAACAGTAGCGCATTTCTCGGGTCCTCGGCGATCTCCGGACGCTCGCTCCGGGGGAGGACGTGTGAGACGGTCAGGAGGCTGCGGTGGTCGATATCGGTGACCGCACAGCGGCCGTCAAACCGGTCGTACACCGACTGTTTGAACGACTCCGAGACGCGAACCCCGGCACGAGTCTGCGTGACCGTGCGGCCGGCGGTGTCCTCGGGCTCGAACGGCGCCGCCGGGGCGTCAATGCCGGGTTCTGTGGCTCGTTCGTTCTCCTGTCGCAGTTCGAACTCAAGCACCTCGCGTTCGCCGTCCTCGTCGTACACCGTCTCGTGTCCCTCGACGGCGACCTGTCCGCGGTACTCCCACCCCGGCTCGTCGCGGGGTTTGTAGAAGAAGTAGATCGGTACGGGGTCGCTCTCAGCCTCGATCAGTGCCGCGTTCCCCAACGTCTCCGGCGACTGGTCGCCCTTGTCGGGCAGCCCCTCGCCGACGTAGGTGAACGTCCCCGCGGAGACATCGTCGTCGTAGGGGCCGCCCTCGCGGGCGAACAGCAGCACGTAGCGGTCCCCGTCGTCGTCGTTCCGGACGTTGATGCCCGAGACGCGATAGCCGAAGCCGGTGTCGAACAGCGCTTCGATGTCGGCCTGTTCGTAGCGCTCGCCGCGGTCGATCTCCGGGTGGGGATGCTCCATCGGCGTCGACCGCGGGATCGGCCGGCCCGCGGTTGAAACTACCGACGGCGACCCAATCCCGGCACCATCCCCGCGTCGAACCGATCGGTCCGGAGTAGCCCGGTGCCGATGACCGCGGCGACGAGCACGGGCAGCCAGTTCCCGTAGACCGCGTTCACGCCGCCCCACAGGAGGACGAAGCTCACCATGTCGTCCAGCGCGAACTCACAGGCCTCCAGCCGCGCACCCAGCGCGGTCCGGTCGAACGTCGCGTCGAAGACGACCACCGCGACCGTCGCCGAGAGCACCCAGCCCGCGTAGTTCGACAGCGGGACGCCGTAGAAGACGCCGCCCCCGTACGTCCAGAACCCCAGCGCGACCGCACCGGGGTCGAGCACCACGTCCATCGCCAGTACGAGTGCGATCACCGAGAGCAGTCTGGGGAGCGCACGATCCGCGAGCCTGCCCAGCAGGAGCAGACAGAGCAGGTACGCGTTCGCGACCAGCGGGAGGAAGAAGACCGGGAGGGCGACGGGAACGCCGCCGAGCATCGGCCCGAGCGAGACGCCGTACTCGAACTGGCCGTACGGCCAGCCCGTCGTGACGCCGACGATCTCGATGGCGTAGCTGTACGCCGCCAGCGCGGCCACACCGAGCGCCGCCCGGCGGTCGACGACCGGGAGCACGCCGACGATCAGCGGCGAGCGCATCACGATCACGCCCGCCAGCACGAACAGGGGGTTGAACACCAGCGGCTCGGGGAGCCACCCCTCCGCGCTCGCGATCAGCGAGACGGCGCCGACCGCCGGAAAGACGACCGCGATCGTGAAGCGGTGCTCGCGGATCAGTTCCGACAGCGCCGCCTCCCACGACCGGCGGTCGGCGGGATCGTCGGGCAGCCACGCGGCGACGCTCACGCGATCCACCCCCGCATCGCGAACAGCGCGCCGAGAGTCAGCACCATCCCCACGACGCCGTTGACGACTGGGAACCACCAGTACGCCCGATCGACGTCGACGCCGACACCGACGGTCGCGAGCAGGAAGAGTGGGTAGACCCCGAGCAGCACTCCCAGCCGCGGGTCGAGCAGGCCGAACGCGATCGCGGCGAGCGTCCAGCAGCCCCCGCAGTAGAGGTACGTCCGAGTCTCACCCAGCACAGTCGCCGTCGTCTCGATCCCCGCGGCACGGTCGGGCTCGATGTCGGGGATCGCGGAGTAGGTGTGCATCGCCATGGTCCAGAGCCAGCCGCCGACGAGCGCCGCGACGGGCGGGTGTGCGCCCGCGATCGCGGCGTAGGCGGCCGCGCCCGGGAGCAGGTAGAGCCCGTTCGAGAGCGAGTCGAGCCACGGGCGGGCTTTGAACCGCAGCGGCGGCGCGCTGTAGGCGGTCGCGAGCGCGAAGAAGCCGGCGAGGTAGGGCCACGCGACCCGGGGCGTGAGCGGGAACAGCGCGAGCCCCAGAACCCCCGAGAACGCGACGACTGCCGTGACTGCCGAGGAATCACGCCAGCGCGCCTCCGGGCCCGCCGATTTCTTGGGGTTCTCGGCGTCGATCTCGCGGTCGAAGCGGTCGTTGACGCCGTAGAGGTAGACGTTGGCGGGCAGCAGGAAGTAGAGGAAGAGAACGGCAGGGAGGACGGCGAGCAGATCCCCCACTCCCGTGGCGGCGTAGGCGACGCCGACGACGACGGGCCCGGCGGTGTACAGCCAGAACCGCGGGCGCGACAGCGTCAGCAGGTAGCGCAGCATCAGGCTTCGCGGTCGGCGATCGCCTCGGCGGTCAGTTGCCCGCTGATCAGGCACATCGGGACGCCGATCCCGGGGGTCGTGTACGAGCCCGTGAAGTACAGTCCCGGAACCTCACTCGACGCGTGGGAGGGCCGCAGCAGCGCGGTCTGTTTCAGCGTGTGGGCCAGTCCGAGCGCCGAGCCCTGCATCGAGTTGTACCGTGCGCCGAACTCCGAGACCGAGAACGTCTCCTCGACGACGATGCGGTCCCGGAGGTCGGTGTCGGTGTTCGCGGCGATATCGTCGAGCACCGTTTCGCGGTACGCCTCGCGCGTCTCGGCGTCGTCGTCCAGTCCGGGCGCGATGGGGACCAGCGCGAAGAGGTTCGAGTGACCCTCTGGAGCGACTGAATCGTCGGTCTTCGACGGCGCACAGAGGTAGTACGCGGGGTCCTCGGGCCACGACGGCTCGTCGAAGATCGTCTCGAAGTGCTGGTCCCACTCGGTGGGGAGGACGAGCGTGTGGTGGGCGAGGTCCGGCAGATCGCCCTCGACGCCCATGTAGAGCAGGAACGCGGAGGGAGCGTACGTTCGGGAGTCCCAGTACGCCTCGTCGTACTGGCGTTTACGCTCGGGCAGCAGCTCCTGCTCGGTGTGGGCGTAGTCGGCGTCGCTGACCACGAGATCTGCGAGCTCGTAGCCGCCGGCGTCGACGCGCCAGTCTTCGTGGCGGTCGCTGGGGGCGAAGTCGGCGGGGTCGGCGGCGTCGTAGTCGACCTTGAACGCCCCGCGCTGGCCGTGGATCTGGCGGACGTCGGCGCCCGCGCGGTACTCGACGCCGAGCTCTTCTCCGAGATCGACGAGCCCGTCGATCACCGCCGCGAGCCCGCCCTCGGGGTAGTAGACGCCGAGATCGAAGTCGACGTGGCTCATGAGGTTGTACAGCGCGGGCGTGTTGTGCGGCGACCCGCCGAGGAACACGAGGGTGTACTGCATCACCTGCTGGAGCTTGGGGTGGTCGAAGTACTCCTCGACGTGGTCCTGCATCGAGCCCAGCAGGGCGAGCCCCTGGGCCCGTTTCCCGACGTCGGGGTCGAGGTAGTCCCGCAGCCGCGGGCGGTCCTCGTAGACGAAGTGTTCCATCCCCACCTCGTAGGTGTACTCCGACTCGTCCAGATACGCCCGCAGCGCGTCACCGGCGCCGTCCTCGTACTGCTCGAAGCGCTCGACGTTGGTCTCGATGTCCGGCGCGAGATCCAGCGAGTCGCCGTCCTTCCACTGGATCCGGTAGTGGGGGTCGAGTCGGTTCAGCTCGTAGTAGTCGCTCACGTCGCGGTCGAAGTGGGCGAAGAACCGCTCGAATACGTCGGGCATCAGGTACCACGACGGCCCCATGTCGAACCGGAAGCCGTCGCGTTCCATCACGCTCGCGCGACCGCCGAGCTGCTCGTTGCGTTCGAGCAGGGTCACGTCGGCGCCGGCGTCGGCGAGGTAGCAGGCCGTCGAGAGGCCGCCGACGCCGCCGCCGATCACGACGATGTCGCGGCCGTCGAGGGAAGCGAGCCCCGGAGCTACATCCATGCCCGAACTAGGGGCGCCCGGGGCTTAAAACGGCCGACGCCGGTAGGGCCGGCTCCGGGAGGCGTACCGATAAGTCGCCGGCGACCCTCGGGCCACCATGGAGAACTCCACAGTCGTCGTCACCGGCGCCGGGGGCGCGATCGGCGGGGCACTGACCGAGGCGTTCGCCGACGACGGGGCGACAGTGTTCGCGGGCGTCCACAGCGACGAGGGGCAGTTCGACGACCGCGACGGCGTCGAGGCGATGCGCGTCGACGCCCGCGACGAATTCGACGTCGAGTACCTGATGGAGGACGCCGCCGGCACTGGCGAGATCGACCTCGTGGTGCCGTGCGCTGGTGTGTTCCACGGCGATCCCGGCGAGCAGCGACTCGCCGAAGAGGGGTACGCCGCGTTCGACGACGAGTACCGAACCAACGCCCGCGGCGTGTTCGTCGCGGTGAAGGAGGCGCTGCCCCATCTCGCCGACGACGCGCGGGTGCTGGTCCCGTCGGGATCGATCACGCAGGACGCGAAGCCGGGCTACGGCGGCTACGCGGTGTCGAAAGCCGCCGCGGAAGCCGTGGCGCGGCAGTTCGCCGCCGAGATCGAGCAGGCCGTCGGCGTCGTCGATCCGGGCGTCGTCGCGAGCGATCTGACGGGCGGGCAGGGGCGCGATCCTGCGGACGTGGTCGGGCTGTTCCGGTGGGCGGCGACGGCGCTCGGGACGGACGATCTGGACGGCGAGCGCGTCGGGCTCGCCGAGTGGAAGCGCGCGACGCGGTAGAGCCGTACGTTCTTCACTCCGCCCCGCGTTGGGTCGTGCATGCAACTGGAGGCCATCCGGACCGCGGAGGGGGAGACGGTCCACGTCGACCGGACCGACGGCGAGAAAGGCTCGAAGGGGGCCTTCTTCGTCGCGTACGTCTCCGCGGCGGGCGAGCAGCGCTGGGGGTTTTTCTGTGAGAACTGCGAGACGACCGACAACGCGGTCGACTCGATGGGCCGGATCGAGTGTAACGTCTGTGGCAACGTGAAAAAGCCCGACGAGTGGGATGCGGCGCACGAGTGAACCGTGGCGCGTGACCGCTCTCGCTGACTGACCCGCTTAGAACGCCGCCTCGATCCCCGCTGCCAGTGCGTCGACGGCCTCGTCCACGTCCGCGCGGTCGATACAGAGCGGCGGCGAGCAGATGACCTGCGTCGCGGGCCGACCCGTCCCGAACAGCACGCCGTGGTCCTGTGCCACCTCGCATACGTCCTCGACGGGGTTGTCCGCGTCCGGCTCGACCCGCGGATCGACGAACGGCTCGTCCGTCTCGGGGTCGGCGAACACGACCGACCAGAGCAGCCCTCGGCCGTGGACGGTCGCCACCTCCTCGTAGCGCGCTTCGAGGTCGCCGAGGCGCTCTTCCAGATACGGCGCCAGTTCGCGGCCGTTCTCGATCAGCCCGTCAGCGTAGGCGTCCATCGCGGCGTTACCCGCGGCGCAGGCGACGGGGTGGCCGGCGAACGTCTGCCCGAGCGGGTGGCCCGCCTCGCGGATCCCGGCGGCGATCTCCTCGCGGGCGATCACGCCCGCAAGCGGCGCGTACGCGCTCGTGACGCCCTTCGCGAAGGTGATCATGTCCGGCTCGACGCCTTCCGTTCCGATCCCGAACCAGTCGCCACAGCGGCCGAAGCCGGAGATCACCTCGTCGACGAGCAGCAGCACGTCGTACTCGTCACAGATCTCCCGGACGCGCTCGAAGTAGCCCGGCGGCGCCGGGTAGGCGCCGGAGGTGCCCGCGATCGGCTCGGTGAGCACGGCCGCGACCGAGTCCGGCCCCTCGTTTTTGATCACGAACTCCAGGTGGTCGGCGGCCTGCTGGCCGATCTCCGCCGGCGTGTCGCCGTCGAAGGGGGAGTCGTGGACCATCGGCGGGAGGAACTTCCCGGTCCCGGTCGTGGCCGCGTGGCGTTCGACGACGGAGCGAGTCTCGGGATCGCCGGAGAGCCCGCCGGCGGCGTACGTCGACCCGTGGTAGGAGCGCCAGCGCGTCAGCACCGTCGTGGCGTCCTGCTGCTCCCGGGCGATCTGGATCGCCGACTCGTTGGCCTCGCTGCCCGAGATCGAGAAGAACACGTCGTTCAGGCCGCCCGGCGCGCGGTCGGCCAGCCGCGCCGCGAGCTCGTCGCGCGCCGGGGTGGTCTTCGAGGAGGAGACGTACGGGATCTTCCGGGCCTGCTCGGCCATCGCGTCGACGATCGGCTCACAGGAGTGGCCGGCGTTCACGCAGTACAGCTGTGCCACGAAGTCGAGATACTCCTCGCCGGCGTCGTCGGTGACGCGGGCACCCTCGCCGGACGTGATCGAGAGCACGTCGCCCTCGCCGTCGCCGGCGTACCAGTGGGGGATGTTTCGGTTCCGGCCCGATCGTGTCATACGGTAGCGTGGCAACACCCTCGGATAAATCTGTCTCAGCCGTCCGTAACGGTTTCCGCCGTTCGACCGCAGGTCCGACCATGCCCGAGCCACAGTACGTCGTCAACGTCGACCCCGTGATCGCCCGCGAAGGGGTCGACGGCACCGAGTACCTCGTGATTGTCCGGAGCGACGGCGAGGAGCACGCACCCGGGATGCTGGGGTTCCCCGGCGGGAAAGTGGAGGCCGGTCCGGGAGAGTCGGACGTGCTCGACGCGACCGCGAAACGCGAGGCCCGCGAGGAGGCCGGCGTCGAGATCGAGCACGTCGAGCAGGTGACGAGCACGACGTTCGAACTCGACTACGGGCCGACGTGTCTGAACGTCGTCGTCACTGCCGACTACGCCGACGGCGAGGCACACGTCGCCGACCCCGCGGAGGTCGCGGCCGTCGAGTGGCGCAGCGCCGACGCCGTGATCGACGACCCGGACACGCCGCCGTGGACGGCAGAACTGTTGGCGGAAGTGGTCGAGTACCGGTCGTAGACGCGAAACGGACCGGCGTCGGGAACGAAGAGTTTGTCCGTCCGGTTCGGCTCCCTCTGACGTGATCAGTCTCGGGATCGTGCTCGCGTTCGGCGCGCTGGTGCTGTTCGGCGGGTGGGCGGTGACTGCCGGCGTCGCGACTCGGTCGCTGTCGGCGGTGAACGCCGTCTTCCTCTCCTACGTGGCGAGCATCACCCTCGTCGGCGGCTACGTGCTCTGGATGCGCCGGCCGATCTCCGGCAGCGGGACGGACGTCGGATTCGCGCTGCTGTCGGGGGCGTTTCTCGCGATCGGTTCGATCAGCTTCTACGCCGCGCTCGAACGGGGGAGCGTCGCGATCGTGTCGGCGATCGCCGCGCTGTACTTCGTGATCCCCGTGATCGTCGGTGTGCTCTACTTCGAGGCCGACCTCAGCACGGCGAACGTCGCCGGGATCGGGCTCGCGATCGTCGCGGTCGTCCTGATCGCGTCCTGACGCGGTTCGGACTACGGGTGGGCGTAGTACGCCAGCGACTCGTCGTCCTCGTTCTGCTCGTCGACTCGTGTGAACCCAACGCGCTCGAACTGCAGCATCTCGTCTTCGTCGTACTCGGCGTACCCCGGCTCCGCGTGGCCGGTCTCGTCGCCCTCCATCGTCCGCAGCCGAACCGGGACGCTCTCGCCCGCGGGGACCCAGTGGATCACGTCCACCTCGCCGCTTTTCACGACCTCCAGATCGTCGTCGGTGTGCTCGAAGCCGTCGCCGGTGCGCTCCACCGGACCGAACCCTTTGAGCCAGACCTTGTCGCCCTCCTCGGGCAGGTCCTGCTCCTCGACGAGCACCGCGTCGCCCACGGGGATGTCCCGCGTCCCGCGATCCTCGTGGTCGGGATGCAGCGGCGGATTGGCGACGTCGGGGCCGCCCGCGATCGGGAGTTCGACGCCGTCGCGGACGAAGAACCGACGGTCGGCGTCGTCGTCGATCAGTTCGCGGTTGTTGGAGTACACCGCCGACATCGCGAGGTCAACGTCGGAGGTGGAGAGCCCGAGTTCGAGCATCGCGCCCACGAGCGCTTTGCCCCGAACCCCACGGCGGCGGACGGAGGCGATGGTCGGCGCTCGCGGATCGTCCCAGCCCGAGAGTTCGCCGTTCTCGATCTTCTCGATGATCGTCGACGTGCTCATCTTCACGTCGTAGGCGTCGATCTGGACGTGCCCCCAGTGGAGCACCTCCGGATACTCCCAGTCGAAGTAGTCGTAGACGAACCGCTGGCGCTTCGCGGAGTCCTGCAGGTCGATCCCGCGGATGATGTGGGTGACGCCGGTGAGGTGGTCGTCGATGCCGGACTGGAAGTCGAGCATCGGCCAGCAGCGGTACTCGCTGGCTGCTTCTCTCGGGTGCGGGGTGTCGACCATCCGGAACGCGACCCAGTCACGCAGCGCGGGGTTCTTGTGCTCGATGTCGGTTTTCACCCGCAGCACCATCTCGCCGGAGGAGTACTCGCCGCCGACCATCGCGTCGAACTCCTCGTGAACGGTCTCCTGATCCTTGTCGCGGTGCGGACAGGCCTCGGCGTCGTTTTTGAGCTCCGAGAACGTCTCGCCCGAGCAGGAGCAGGTGTACGCGCCGCCGGCGTCGATGAGGTTCCGGGCGTGTTCGTAGTACGTCTCCACACGGTCGGAGGCTTTGAGCACCTCGTCGGGCGTGAAGCCGAGGTACTCGATGTCGTCGAGGATCGCGTCGTAGGCGTCGAGATCCGGCCGCTTGGTCTCGGGGTCGGTGTCGTCGAACCGGACGATGAAGTGGCCGTCGTAGATCTCTTCGGTGTAGGTGCCCATCACCGACGGCATGCGGGCGTGGCCGAGGTGCCACGGGCCGTTGGGGTTCGGCGCCGCGCGCATCCGGATCTCGTCGTACGCCTCGGCGTTGGGCAGGTCGGGGAGGATCTGGTCGTCCTCCTCCTCCTCGGCCATCAGCTCCTCGTACAGCGCCTCGTCCAGTTCTTCGAGGCGCTGTTCCTGCTCGTCGGCGTTCATCCCGTTGACCCGCGAGACGACCGGGGCGACGACGCCCGCGATCTGATCGCCGTGTTCGCGGAAGTCGGGGTTCTCGCCCATCAGCGGCCCCATGATCGGGCCGACCTCGGCGTCGCTGCCGTGTTCGAGCGCGTTGAACAGGGCGTGCTTCTCGGCCTCCCGTTCGACCCGCTCGCGGAGATCTTCGTCCATTAGCGGGGAGTACTGCTCGGCTTCGCAAAAAGGGGTGTGAATCGGACGGCAGCGCCAGCGAGTCTACGCCCGGTGGTACTCGCCCCACTTCGTCAGCGAACGGCGGTAGAGCCCCATCCCGACGGCACCCAACAGCGCGCCACTGACGGCCAACCCCACCAGCAGCGCCGACGATACCGGCGCGAGCGCGAACGCGACCACGAGAATCGGCACCAGCGGGACGGCGACGGCGGCGCCGAAGGCGGCGTACAGCCCCGTATCGAACAGGAACTCGTTGGGCGACAGTCCGGCGAGATAGATCGTCAGCCCGAACACGTAGGTGGCGACGCCGACGAGCACGACGGCGCCGACGACGGCCTCGGCGATCGGCGTCCCACGCCAGAGCACCCCCAATGCGTAGAACGCCAGCCCCACCGCGGGCCCGAGCAGCAGGAACGCCCGGAGCTTCCCGTGGAACACGGCTTCGGCGTCGAGTGGGTGGGCGAGATAGCGCTCCACGCCGTCGTTCGTGGTGAGCCAGTTGTACGTCGTGAACCCAGTCAGTCCCAGCACCGCGCCGAAGGAGACGCCGACGGAGGGGGCGACGCCGGTGATGTCCGCCGCGAGGTCGACCAACCCGGCCGTCACGCCGAGCAGGATCGCCGCGGAGAACAGCACCTTCCCGAAGCCGCCGGAGCTGCGGTGGACGTCAAGCAACGTCTTCGCCGCCACGGGGTCGTCGACGCGGGCGAGCCAGCGGCGGAAATCCGGGCCGACCGAGCGATCCGCCGACTGGACTTGCGGGTCGAACGTCGCGGCGCCGACGGCGTAGGCGGCGAGGATCAGCGCCGCCGAGGTACCGGCACTCGCGAGCCCCGGATCCAGATAGAGCCCGTAGGGCGTGTAGCTGAGTACCGGGACGCCCGTGTACCACGCGGCGACGCCGCCGCCGAGGAGCACGAGCAAGAGCGCACGCCCCGGCAGCCCCGTCGCCGACAGCCCGACGCCGGCGATCGTGATTCCGATCCCGAGCACGAACGTCGTGACGAGCGTGACCCAGAGCAGCGGGACCGCCGCGAGGCCGACCCCGGCACCCGCGAGCGCGGCGGGCGCGACGCCGACGGCCATCGGGAGCAGGAACAGCCCGGCGTAGTACACCACGTCCTTGAGGACGAAGATCGCCAGCAGGCGCCCCTGCGAGAGCGGGAGCGTGCGCCCGGAGAACACGAGCAGCGTCACGTCGCCGAGCACGTTCCCCACCGCGTCGCGGCCGATAAAGCCGATCGAGCCGGTGTGGAGGCCGAAGACGAGCGCCAGCGCGTGCATCCCGGCGACGACGGCGCCGGGATCGGTGCCGGTGAAGTCGAGCAGCCAGACCGCCCCCGCGACCAGCACGACGACGAGCAGCGGGAACGCGCCGAAGCGGCCACCGCCGAGCAGTTCGCTGTGCAGCCGCCACTCCTCGCGCAGCATCTCGCGGAACACCAGTTTGTCCCGCTCCCACCGGCTCGGCTGGTCGCCGCCGGGACCGCTCGCGGCCTCACTCATCGCCGGCCCACGCCGTCTCGTCGTCGACGTGCTCGACGAACACGTCGAGCAGCGTCCGATCCTCGCCCAGTTCGCTCGGCACGACCTCCGCGACCAGCTCGCCGGCGTTGACGACCCCCACCCGCGAGCAGAGCTCCGCCGCGACCTCGACGTTGTGGGTGGAGACGACGACGGTGTTGCCCGCCTCGCGGTAGTTCGTGAGGAAGCGCTTGACGCGCTCCTGGACGATCGGATCGAGGTTGGCGAGCGGCTCGTCGATGAACACCACCTCGGGCTCGTGGAGGAACGCGCCGGCGATCATCGTCTTCTGCTGCTGCCCGCGGGAGAGATCCGTCGACAGCGTGTCGAGCTTCTCGGCGAAGCTCAGGCGTTGGGCCCACGTCTCGGTTCGCTCGTCGACCGTCTCGTCGGCCATCCCGCGGACGGCGCCGACGAACTGGAAGTACTCCCGGGGCGTCGAGAAGCTCGGCGGCGACTCCTTCTCGGGCAGGATCCCCACCCGCTCGCGCACGCCGACGGGCTCGGCCTCGGGATCGACGCCGAGTACCTCGGCCTCCCCCGAATCGGCGACGGTCTGGCCAGTCAGCACGCTCATCGTCGTCGTCTTCCCGGCGCCGTTGGGACCGAGCAGCCCGTACAGCTCCCCCGACTCGACCGACAGTGAGAGGCCGTCCAGTGCGGCCACGTCGCCGTAGGACTTCCGCAGGTCGTCGGTCCGGATCACGCTCATGAACGCCCGTTCAGTCGGGGGGCGGATAGTTCGTCCGCCGCGACTATCGACGTTGAAAATCGGCGCCGTCACCGGCACCGGAACCGTTACCCGGATCCTGACCGAACGTTCAGCTATGAGCTGGGACCGGTCGTCGATGCCCGAGCAGACCGACAGCACCGTCGTCGTCACCGGCGCGAACAGCGGGCTCGGCTACGAGGCCACCGAGGCGTTCGCGGGCCACGGCGCCGACGTAGTGATGGCCTGCCGGAGCCTCGACCGGGCCGAGGCCGCCGCCGAGGAGATCCGGGCGACCCTCGCCGACGGGCCCGCGTGGGCGTCGGCGCCCGACACGGGCTCGCTGACGGTGGTGGAGCTGGATCTCGCGGACCTGGACTCGATCGCACGCTTCGCCGAGCAGTTCGCCGAGCGGTTCGACGAGCTGCACGTGCTCTGTAACAACGCCGGCGTGATGGCGGTCCCCCGCGGGGAGACCGCGGACGGGTTCGAGCGCCAGTTCGGCATCAACCACCTCGGCCACTTCGCGCTCACGGGCTACCTCCTCGACCATCTCCGGGACACGGCGGGCGAGACCAGGGTGGTCACCCAGAGCAGCGGCGTCCACGAGCAGGGCGAGATCGAGTTCGACGACCTCCAGCGCGGGCAGTCCTACGACAAGTGGGACGCCTACGCCCAGAGCAAGCTGGCGAACCTCCTGTTCGCGTACGAACTGGACCGCCGGTTCGAGGCCGCCGGCGAGAACGTCACCAGCGTCGGCTGCCACCCCGGGTACGCCGACACCAATCTCCAGTTCCGCGGCCCCGAGGAGGAGGGGTCGACGCTCCGCCTGCTCGCGATGAAGGGTGCCAACGCGGTGTTGGGCCAATCAGCCGCCAAGGGCGCACTCCCGATGCTCTTCGCGGCGACGGAGGAGGGGATCTCCGGGGGAGAGTACGTCGGCCCCGGCGGGCTGCTGAACATGCGCGGCGCGCCGGAGAAACAGGAGTCGAGCGCGGCGTCGTACGACGAGGAGACGGCAGCACGGCTCTGGGACGTCTCCGAGGAGCTGAGCGGCGTCGAGTACGATCTCCCCGACGCGTAGCTACTCCGTCGAAAACCCGAAAAAGCGGTCCACGGCGTTCGCGACGCCGTTACTGGAACGTCGGCGCGGCGGGCTCCTGCTCCTCGGGGGGCTCGCTGCGCTTGAAGCGCTGCTCGATCTCCTCGTACTGCTCTTTGGTCTCCTCGGTCACCGAGGGGACCACCTCGTTCAGCGCGTCCTCGAAGTGGTTCATCGTCACGCGGACGTTGCCCACGCTCTCGGTGGCCTCCTCGGGGTCGACGCTGTTGATGAACTCTCGGGTGGCGTTCATCGACGCCTCGCGGGCCAGCGCCTCCAGATCGGCGCCGACGTAGTTGTCGGTACGGGCCGCGATGTCGTCGAGATCCACGTCGTCGGCAAGCGGCTTGTCACGCGTGTGGACGTCGAGGATCGCGCGGCGCGCCTCCTCGTCGGGCACGGGGACGTGGACGTGGCGGTCCAGCCGGCCGGGGCGGATCAGTGCGCTGTCGATCAGGTCCGGGCGGTTCGTGGTCGCGACGACGACCACGTCCTCCAGCTCCTCGAGCCCGTCGAGCTCCGTCAGTAGCTGGGAGACGACGCGTTCGCCCACGCCGGAGTCGCCGGAGTTCTTCCCGCGCTCGGTCGCGATGGCGTCGATCTCGTCGAAGAACACCACCGTCGGGGCGTTCTCGCGGGCCTTGCTGAAGATCTCGCGGACGCCCTTCTCGGACTCGCCGACGTACTTGTCCAGCAGTTCCGGCCCTTTCACCGAGATGAAGTTGCTCTCGGCCTCGTTCGCGACGGCCTTCGCGAGCAGGGTCTTCCCGGTGCCGGGCGGGCCGTACAGCAGCACGCCCTTCGCGCTGTCGACGTCCATCTGCTCGAACACGTCGGGGTAGTCGAGCGGCCACTGGATCGTCTCGCGCAGGCGCTCCTTCGTGCCTTCGAGGCCACCGACGTCGTTCCAGGTGATGTCTGGGACCTCGACGAACACCTCGCGCAGGGCGCTGGGCTCGATCCCACGCAGCGCCTTCTTGAAGTCGTCCTCGGTGACGTCGAGGCGTTCGAGCGTCTCGGCGTCGATCTCGTCGGCTTCGAGGTCGAGTTCGGGACGGAACCGCCGGAGCGCGATCATCGCCGACTCCTTGGCCAGCGACTCCAGGTCCGCGCCGACGAACCCGTGGGTGTTCTCCGCGAGCGACTCGATGTCCACGTCGTCGGCCAGTGGCATGTTGCGCGTGTGGACCTGCAGGATCTCCTCGCGGCCGTGGGTGTCCGGCACGCCGACCTCGATCTCGCGGTCGAAGCGGCCGCCGCGGCGCAGCGCGGGGTCGATGGCGTCGACGCGGTTGGTCGCGCCGATCACGACGATCTCGCCGCGCTCCTCCAGCCCGTCCATCAGGCTGAGCAGCTGGGCCACGACGCGGCGCTCAACGTCGCCGCCGGCCTCGTCACGCGCGGGGGCGATGGCGTCGAGCTCGTCCATGAAGATGATCGCGGGGCTCTGCTCTTGGGCCTCCTCGAACACCTCGCGGAGCTGCTCCTCGGACTCACCGTAGTACTTCGACATGATCTCGGGCCCCGAGATGGTGTGGAACGAGGCGTCGATCTCGTTGGCGACGGCCTTCGCGATCAGCGTCTTCCCCGTGCCCGGCGGGCCGTGCAGCAGCACGCCCTTCGGGGGTTCGATTCCCAGCCGGCCGAACAGCTCGGGGTGGCGCATCGGGAGCTCGATCATCTCCCGGACCTGTTCGAGCTCGTCGTCGAGGCCGCCGATGTCCTCGTAGGCCACGTCGGGGCCCTCGGTGGCCGAGCCGCCGGCGCCGGCCGCCGCGCCGCGCTCCTCGCGGATCTGCTCGGCGGGCTGCTGGCTGATCTCCACCTCGGTGGAGTCAGTGATCACGACCGTCCCGCTGGGATCGGTCTCGGCGATCTTCAGGGGCACCGCCTGCCCCTGCCCGCCCATCAGGCCGAAGCCCAGCGGCAGCTGGACGTCCTGCCCGGTCGTGACGGGCTGGCCGGAGAGCTCCTTCCGGACGAGGCTGCCGATGTCGCCGCGGATCCCCATGTTCTGGGGGAGCGCCACGGTAACGCTGTCGGCGGGGTTCACGTCGGCGGGCTCGACCTCGACGCGGTCGTCGATGCCGACGCTAGCCTCCTGTCGCAGCCGGCCGTCGATGCGCACGACGCCCGTGCCGTCGTCCTCCGGGTAGCCCGGCCAGACGCGGGCGATCGCGGCGCCCTGCTGGCCCTCGATACGGATGAAGTCGCCGCCGGAGAGATCCATCTCGTCGGCGGCGACGCGGTCGACCGCCGCCAGTCGGCGGCCCGCGTCTTTCTGCTTCAGCGGCTTGACCGTGAGCTTCATTTCGCTACCTCCACGGTCAGCACGCCGTTGTTGACGGTCGTCTCACGCGCCTCCCCCGGGAGCTCGAACTCCGACTCCGTCGTCGTGCCGTCCGGCCGCTCGATCACGACGATGGCGGTCTCGCCGACCGTGTCGACGGCGACCTCCCCCTCGGCGTCGGCGAGATCGAGCGCGACCACGAGACTCTCGTCGTACTCGTAGACCCGCCCGAACTCCTCGTCACTGATACTGCGTTGGTGAGTGGTCATTAGCTAACTCCAAGTAACCGGGGTAGCTATTTAACTCTTCCGCCAAGAAAACGCACGAGGGCGGCAGGTCGCAGGATTACGGGTGAGGTAGCGGTTCCATTCCGGTTCGCCCTCGCTGGGGTGCCCAGCGGTCCCGCGGATTTATGCTCGCCGCGGGTGACACGACGGTATGAAGCGGGTTTCGCATCACGACCGAGGGATCTCGTACCGTCGTTCGGGACGAACCGACGACGGACCGGGGCTGCTCTGTGTTCACGGGAGCGGCGGGAACGCGGGCGTCTGGAAGTCCCAGTCGCGGCTGGCCGACCGGACGCCGGTGACGGCGCTGGATCTGAGCGACCACGGCGAGAGCGAGTCGCTGCCCGCACAGGCGGGGTACGAGGCGCTGTCGGGCTACGCCGACGACGTGGTCGCCGTCGCCGAGGAGACTGGCGATCGCGTGCTCTGTGGCAACTCTCTCGGGGGGGCCGTCGCGATGCTCGTCGCGCTGGACCGCGATCTCGACCTCGACGGCCTCGTGCTCGCGGGAACGGGCGCACGCCTGCCGGTGCTCGACGACCTGCTCGTCTGGCTGGAGTCGGATTTCGACCGTGCGGTGGAGTTCCTGCACGGCGCAGACCGGCTGTTTCACGACCCCGACGACGAACTGGTCGAGATCAGCGAGGCGGCGATGCGCGAGACCGGACAGGCGGTCACCGCCCGGGACTTCCGGAGCTGTCACAGCTTCGACGTGCGCGACCGGCTGGAGGCGATCGACGTGCCGACGCTGGCGGTCGTCGGCGAGCACGACAAACTCACGCCGCCGCACTACCACGAGGCGCTGGCCGAGTCGATCCCCGACTGCGAGCTCGCGACGATCGACGACGCCGCCCACCTGGCGATGCTCGAACAGCCCGCGGCGTTCAACAGCGCGCTGGAGTCGTTCCTCGACCGGATCTGATGCCCGAACACGTCGCCACGACCGACCCCGACGGCGTCGACTTCGGCTGGGTGATGCAGATGACGTTCGTGCTGACGATCGTCGTCGGCGCGCCGCTGGTGGCGCTGCTGTCGACGCAGGTGGCGCTGCCCGACTGGGGCTCGCGGCTCTCCTTCGCGGTCCGCGTGGGCGCGCCGGTGTGGGTGCTCACGGGGCTCTGTGTCTACCTGTACGCGCGCCGGAACGCCGACGAGTAGCTCACTCGACCCACCGGAACCGCACGCCGGCCCGCTCGGCCGTCTCCCGATCGCGCTCCGAGTCGCCGACGAACAGCGCCTCGCCGGCGTCGACGCCCATCGCCGACAGCGTCGCGAGCAGCGGCTCGGGGTCGGGCTTGTAGCTCCCGACCGTGTCCCGACCGACGACCGCGTCGGGGGTGAGTCCGTGCCGATCGAGCGCGATCCGGCAGGCGGCCTCGCTGTTGAGCGAACAGACGCCCACGGGGCCGTCGTGGCCGCGGAGCTCCTCGGCCAGCGCCAGCGCGGGCGCCTCCCGGGCAGCGGCACGCTCGTGTTCCCCCACGACCGCCTCGAAGCGGTCGCGGTGGCCGGTGCGCTCGGCGAGTTCGAGCAGACTCCAGAGGTCGCCCTCACCGGCTTCGAGGCCGCAGTCACGGAGGTCGGCGGCGAGGTCGTCGCGCGCCCGCCCCCAGTCGACGGGGAGGGAGACGAGCGTGCCGTCGAGGTCGTAGACCACTGGGTGCATGTCGGGAGGGAGGCGGTTCAGCGAGAAAACGGTTTGGCACGGATAGCTGTCGGCACGTAAGGGAATCCACGTGCGGTCGCTCCCGGAGCCCCTAATCCAGCAGGTCCCGCGCGATGATCGTCTTCTGGATCTCGCTGGTCCCCTCGTAGATCGTCGTGATCTTCGCGTCGCGGTAGAACCGCTCGACGTCGAACTCGCTCATGTAGCCGTAGCCGCCGTGGATCTGGACGGCCTCGTTGGTCACGTCCATCGCGGCCTCGCTCGCGAAGTAC
This sequence comes from Halolamina sediminis, assembly GCF_001282785.1. Taxonomy (NCBI): domain Archaea; kingdom Methanobacteriati; phylum Methanobacteriota; class Halobacteria; order Halobacteriales; family Haloferacaceae; genus Halolamina; species Halolamina sediminis. The sequence goes on along the minus strand of NZ_CVUA01000001.1, from coordinate 341,561 downwards.
TTCGCCATCGACGCGATCACCCGCGAATCTTCGCCCGCGTCGGCCTGCCGGGCGGCCTCACGACAGAGTAGCCGCGACGCCTCCACCTGCGTGGCCATGTCGGCGATCTTCTGCCGGATCGCGCCGATGTCGCCGATCGACTTCCCGAACTGCTCGCGCTCGCCGGCGTAGGCGATCGCCTCGTCCAGCGCCGCCTGCGCGACGCCGACGGCCTGCGAGGCGATCCCCAGCCGGCCGCCGGTGAGGATCTTGAACGCCGCCGAGAGCCCCTTCCCCTCCGGCGTGAGGCGGTACTTCTCGGGCACTTCGACGCCGTCGAACGTCATCCCCGTCGTGTCGCTGGCCCGCAAGCCGAGTTTGTGCTCCTTCTTACCGACCTCGACGCCGTCGTAGTCGGCGGGGACGAGGAACTGCGTGATCGACCCGCGGTCGTCGGCGTCGGTCTTCGCAAAGACGATGTACACGCCGGCGCGCTGCCCGTTGGTGATCCACTGCTTCTCGCCGGAGATGCGGTAGCCGTCCTCGGTTTTCTCGGCGGTGGTCGTCATCTCCGCGGGGTTCGAGCCCGCGCCGGGCTCGGAGAGACAGAACGCGCCGACGGGCCGGCCGTCGACCATCTCCGGCAGCCACTCCGCTTTCACCGCGTCGCTGCCGAACTCCGCGATACAGGAGGTCGCGAGGCAGTGGACCGACAGCGCGGTCGCGACCGCGAGGTGGCCGTAGGCGACCGCCTCGTTCACGACCGCGTAGGTGGCGCTGTCGGCGTCGAAACCGCCGTACTCCGTCGGGACGGTCAGCCCGGTCATGTCGAGTTCGGCGAGGTCGTCCCACGCGTCCTCGGGGAACGTCTCCTCGGCGTCGAGCTGCTGGGCCTCGGGGCGGAGCTCCTCGAGGGCGAACTCCTCGACGGCGTCCCGGATGGCGCGCTGCTCGTCGGTCAGCGCGGAGTCGGTCTGGATCTGCATGGCCGACTGATGGGCCGGGCGGCGCAAAAACGGTCCGACTCCGGGGCCTCAGTCGTCGTTCCGCAGGTAGCCCACTACGTCGAGCGGCGACGCCGGGATGCCGCCGCCCTGTGCGAACGTCGGACTCCCCCCGCCCCCGCCGCCGAACTCGTCGGTCACGTCCTGCACGACCGCGTTGGCGTCCCCCTCACCGTCGGTCGCGACGACGACGAACGTCTCGCCCGACGTGCCGGCGACCGCCACGCCGTCGACCTCCTCGCCGACGTACGACGCCAGTTCACCCTGTAGATCGTTCGGCGTCGCCCCCTCGACCGCACCGACGAGCCAGTGCCCGCCGGCACGCTCGACGGAATCGAGGTCGTCGAGCCGGTACGAGAGCAGTTCGGACTTCAAGTCGGCCACTTCCTCCCGGAGCTCGTCGCGTTCGCTCGTCAGTCGATCGACGGCGCCGGGGATGTCCGGCGGCGCCACGTCGAGGTTCGTCGCGGCCTCGCGGGCCGCGTCGTGGCGTTCGGCGGCGGCGTCGATCGCTTTCGGGCCGACGGCGAACTCCACCCGGGTCGCGCCCTCGCCGGGGTTCGACCGGTTCAGCACGTGGATCGGGCCGATCTCCTGAGTGTTCGAGACGTGCGTGCCGCCACAGGCCGCCACGTCCCACCCCTCGACCGTGACGATCCGCACTTCGTCGGCGTTGGCCATCGCCCCCTCCTCGGTCTTCGTGTTGAACGCCACCTCCTCGCGCTCGCGAGCGGTCTCGGGGCTCTGGTACTCCCACGAGACGGGCAGGGAGTCCCAGACCGCGCGGTTCGCGAGCTGCTCCATCTCGACCATCCGCGCGTCGGTGATCTCGGTGTCGGCGGTGAAGTCGACGCGGACGCTCTCCTCGCCGATGTCGAAGCCGGCGTACCCCACGTCGTCGAGCACGCGCCGGCCGGCACCGAACAGGACGTGGCTGGCGGTGTGGGCCCGCTTGCAGTAGGTGCGGAACGTCGCGTCGACGACGCAGTGGACCGTCTCCCCCGTCTCGAGGCCGGGCGCCTCGGCCAGCGTGTGGACGACGCCGTCGGGGGATTTCTGCACGTCGACCACGTCCACGTCGTCGATCACGCCGCGGTCGGCGGGCTGGCCGCCGCCCTCGGGGTAGAAGTACGTCTCGTGCAGCAGCACCTCGCGGCCGTCGACGGCCGCGACCTCGGTGTCGAAAGAGAGCGTCTCCGGGTTGTCGGGCGCGAGCGTCTGCATGGCTGCGGGAAACAGCCCGGACAGCAAAAATCCGTGGGCTGCGGCCATCCCCACCCGCCCCGGACCTGCCTACTCTGCCAGTTCGATCCCGAACCGGTCCTCCAGCTTCGCGATCACGGTCCCGCTCACGTCGGCGCGGACCGCTCGCCCCTCCTCGACGGCGAGCAGGTCGTCCTCGTCGATATCGAGTTCGTCGGCGACCTCCGCGGGCGTGAGGCCGGCGTCCTGCCGGGCCTCGGTGGCCAGGTCGCCGTAGTCGGAGACGAGGTAGGGGAGGCTGTCCTCGTCGTACTCGGCCCCCTCGACCCACTCGGTGTCGGGCTGGTTCGAGTCCATCAGCTTCGCGGTGTTCTGGGCCGCGCGCTTCTTGCGGTTCGTGCGCTCGCCGTCCCGCGTGCCCCCCTCCTGCTCGCGTTTCTTCTCGTCCTTGTTGCGGTTGGCACTCATCGGCTCGCAGTCCGAACAGACGAGCAGCTCCGCGCCCGCGACGTTGGCTTTCCGGAGCGACGCCGACTCCGTGCCGCAGAGCTCACACGCGTCGCCGTCGTCGCCGCCGCCACCGCTTCCGGTCGAGTACTTGGCCATGCGCCGGCTACGAGCCGGGCCGACATTAATTCGTGGTCGTCGGGCGGGTCATCTCTCCCGTCAGCCGACCAGCGCCGGCCCCGCGGTGACCAGCGCCACCCCGAGGACGATCAGCGCCGCGCCGACGACGACGCCTCGGGTCACCCGTTCGAGGTCGCCGAGCAGGAAGTACGCGAACGCAGTGGTGAAAAGCGGCGCCGTCGCCGCCAGCGGGTCGACGATCGCGACGGTCCCCTGCGGGTGCCCGAGCGCCGCGAACAGCGACAGCAGCGCGACCGCGGTGATCGTCCCGCTGCCCGCGAAGTACGCCCACGTCTCCCGGGGCGCGTCGCGGAACTCGCCCAGCCGCCCACGGGCGACCGCATAGCCCGCGAGCACGGCGAGCGCGGCAACTTCGTTGATCGCGACCGCCTCCAGCGACGTCACGCCCGAACTGGTCAGCCCGTAGCGCCGGAGCACGTTCCCGATCGCGAAACAGACCGCCGCCCCGACCGGAAAGAGGAGTTCGTACGACTCCCAGCCGCCGATATCGCCGCCCTTCCCGAGTGCGAGCACCGCGAGCCCGACCACGAGCACGACGACGCCGACGGCGGTCGTCAGCGCCGCCGGCTCGCCGAGGAAGCCGACCGCGAGCAGCGTCGCGAACAGCGGCCGCGCGGAGACGCCGGCGCTGTTGACGCTCGCGCCCACGCGGTCGACGCCCGCAAACGTCGCGAGCCGGCCGAGCGCGGTGCCGAACACGCCGGCGACGACGAACACGCCGACCGTCTCGACCGACAGCCCCGCGAACGCGCTCCCGCCCCTGAGCACCGCGAGTGCCAGCAGGTAGAGCCCGCTGTCGACGACCACGACGACCAGCGACGCCTGCAGGGAGGTGCCGCCCGCGGCCATCCCGCGCTTGGAGAGCACCGGCGAGAACCCCCACAACAGCGCCGGCACCAGCGCGAGCGCGTACACGACCGGCGGCGCGGCCAGTGCGTCTGCCATCGTCGACTCCTCCGTCGCGGCACTGAAGGAAACGTCGGTCCCGGCAGCGTGTGTCGGCCGGGACGCGTGCCGTCGACGGACCGGCCGTCACCCCGTCACGCCGTCGCGTACCGACGGGATTATGCGCCCCACGCCCGGGAGTTCCTCTAGGCGATGAAACTACACGAGTATCAGGCCAAGGAGGTGTTTGCCGACGCCGGCATCCCGGTACCGGAGTCGCGGCTCGCTTCCTCGGTCGACGAGGTCGTCGAGGCCGTCGGGGAGATCGGTTACCCCGCCGCGATCAAGGCACAGGTCCACGTCGGCGGCCGCGGGAAGGCCGGCGGCATCGAGATCGTCACGAGCGAGGACGAGGCCCGCGAGGCCGCCGAGTCGATCCTCGGCATGGACCTCAAAGGCTACACCGTCGAGCGCGTGCTCGTGGAGGCCGGCGTCGACTTCGTCGACGAACTGTACGTCGGCGTCACGATGGACCGCTCGGCCGGCGAGCCGGTCGCGATGGTCTCGACCGAGGGCGGCGTCGACATCGAGGAGGTCGCCGAGGAGACCCCCGAGGCGATCGCCCGCGAACACGTCGACCCCGCGTTCGGGATGCACCCCTACGAGTCCCGGAAGGTCGTCTACGAGGCCGGCGTCGACCGGCAGTTCGCCGGCGACGTGGCGAGTATCCTCCGGACCCTGTTCGACCTCTACGAGCGCTCCGACGCCTCCGAGATCGAGGTCAACCCCGTGATGATCACGGCCGACGACGAGGTCGTCGCCGCCGACGCCGTGATGAACATCGACGAGGACGCGCTGTTCCGCCAGCCCGAGCTCGCCGAGATGGAGGAGGACAGCTACACGGACGACCTCGAACGCAAGGCCGGCGAGTACGGCTTCGACTACGTCCGACTGTCGGGGAACGTCGGCATCATCGGCAACGGCGCCGGGCTCGTGATGACGACGCTCGACCTCGTCGACTACTACGGCGGCACGCCCGCGAACTTCCTCGACATCGGCGGCGGCGCCAAGGCCGAACGCGTCACCCACGCGCTGGACATGGTGTTCTCCGACGAGAACGTCGATTCGGTCGTATTCAACATCTTCGGCGGGATCACCCGCGGCGACGAGGTCGCCAAGGGGATCAACGAGGCCCTGGAGCAGTTCGACGAGATCCCCAAGCCGGTGACGGTCCGGCTGGCCGGGACCAACGCCGAGGAGGGGATGGAGATCCTGAACACCGACCTCGTGACGGTCGAGAAGACGCTGGAGTCGGCGGTCCAGCGTGCGGTTGCTGACGCCGAGGAGGTGAACCAATGAGTTCTATCGTACGATCACTCGCTCCCGACGGTCGCTCGCTCACGCACGATAACCTCACGCTCACCACGAGGTGGTTCGCGTGAGCATTCTCGTCGACGACGACACGCGCGTGGTGGTACAGGGCATCACCGGCGGGGAGGGGAACTTCCACGCCGAGCAGATGATCGAGTACGGCACCAACGTGGTCGCCGGCGCCGTCCCCGGCAAGGGCGGCCAGACCTCCGCGGGCGTCCCCGTCTACGACACCGTCCAGGAGGCCGCGATCGAGGAGGACGCCGACGCCTCCGTGATCTTCGTCCCGCCGGCGTTCGCCGGCGACGCGATCTTCGAGGCGCTCGACGCCCCCGTCGACCTCGCAGTCGCGATCACCGAGGGCGTCCCCACACAGGACATGGCGAAGGTGAACAAGCGCCTCTCGGAGGTCGACACCCGCCTGCTCGGCCCGAACTGTCCGGGCATCATCACTCCCGGCGAGGCCAAACTCGGCATCCTTCCGGGCAACATCTTCGCCGAGGGGAACGTCGGGCTCGTCTCCCGCTCGGGCACCCTGACCTATCAGGTCGTCGACAACCTCACCCAGCGCGGGATCGGCCAGAGCACTGCCGTCGGGATCGGCGGCGACCCGATCATCGGCACCTCGTTCATCGACGCGCTCGAACTGTTCGAGCAGGACGACGAGACCGAGGCTGTCGTGATGTGCGGCGAGATCGGCGGCGAGGACGAGGAGCAGGCCGCCGCGTACATCGCGGAGAACATGGAGACGCCGGTCGCCGGCTTCATCGCCGGCCGCACGGCGCCGCCGGGCAAGCGGATGGGCCACGCCGGCGCCATCGTCTCCGGTAGCGGCACCGGCACCGCCGAGAGCAAGATCGACGCGCTCAACGACGCGGGCGTCCCCGTCGGCGACACCCCCGAGGAGGTCGCCGACCACGTCGAGAGCTTCCTGTAAGCTACTCGTCGTCGGCCGCACCGCCGGTCCCGGGGACCGGTTCTCCCACGGGACCGACCTGTGGCTCCGTCGGTTCGCCGACCGTCGACGCGAGCACCGACGAGACGCCGCGGCGGAGGCGCTCGGAGAGGGCCTGTTCGGAGATGTCGAACTCCTCGGACAGCGTTCCGAGGTCCGTCTCGCGGGGCACCTCGAAGTAGCCCGCCCGCAGCGCCTCCCGAACTGCCGCGGCCTGTTTCTCGGAGAGCCCGTACTCGCTCCCCCCGGCGTCGTCGGCGTCGTGAGCCCGGAGCAGATCGACGGTGAACCCGTTCTCGCGGAGGCGACTGATGTACTCGGTCAGGGCCTCACGGTTCGGGAGCCGGAGTTCGAGCACCGCGCCGTCGACGGTCGTCTCGATCGAGAGCCGCGAGGCGCCGGTCTCGCGCTCGATCGGCGCGGGGTTGGTGGTGATCTCACGGTTGACGGTCACCTGGTAGAGCCGCCGGTCGCCGCGGTCGTCGATACACTCGTGTTCGCCGATCGTCGGGTCGTCGGGGAGCGCCGCCTCGAACGCCTCGAAGTCGCCGCCCGAGGCCCACACGAACAGCATGGGGTCGGAAGTCCGGTCGGCAGCGGTCGCCCACTCCCGTTTCAGGGTCATCTCGGGCGCCGCCTCCAGCGACGGCCGCAGCACCAACCACGCGTCGGCCAGGCGGAGTTCGGCGATGAGGCTCACGGCTCCCGCTTCGCCGGCCTGTTACTAAGGTTATGGGGCAGAACGAAAGGGGTGGACGGGAAGGGGGTCACACCCCGATTGTCAGAGGCAGCCCATCCGGCGTGAAGACGCCGGTGGACATGAACTTCTTCGACGGCGTCCGGGGTAGTCTTTTGGCTTGTGTGGTACGGGTTTTATAAAATACGTACGCCGTTCATCCGGGTGGCGTCCCCGAGCCCGACGCGTCGACCCGCCCGACGCCGGGGGGGCGCTCGTGCCCGTCGAGTTCGCCGATCGTCGACTGCAACACCGCGGCGACGCCGCGTCGGAGCCGCTCGGAGAGCGCCTGTTCGGAGATGTCGAACGCCTCGGCCAGCGTATCGAGGTCAGTGTCGCGGGGCGTCTCGAAGTAGCCCGCCTCCAGCGCCGCACAGAGCGCCTCGACCTGTTTCGCCGAGAGGTCGTACCGCTCGTGTTGGTCGTCGGCAGGGTACGCCCGGAGCAGTTCCACCTCGTAGCCGTGGTCGCGGCAGCGGGCGATGTACGCCGCCAGCGACTCGTGGTCGGGCAGCCGCTCCGTGACGATTGCGTAGTTCGCCCCCGTCACCATCCGAAGCTGGGAGGCGCTGGTCTGTCGGTGTAACACGCCCGGGTCGATGAGGCCTGAGGTGTCGTCGAGTACGACCTCGTACAGCCGCCGGTCGCCGCCGTCCTCGATCAGCTCGAACTCCTGTACTGTGGGATCCTCGGGCAGCGCCGACTCGAACGCCTCGAACTCTCCGCCCCGGGCCCAGAGGAATACGACGGGGCCGACCGGGGCGGAGACGCTGTACTCGGTTTCGACGCGCATCCCGGGGGCCGCCTCCAGCGCCCGACCCAGTGCGAACGGGTCGCCGGAGATCCGGAGTTCGGCGATCAGGGTCATGGCCGTCGGTTCGACCCCCCGTCACTAAGCTTGTGGGACGAGTTCCCCGGGAAGCCAGCCGACCGAACGGGCGCCACGGCCTCACTCGAACAGCGACCCCAGCGCCGAGAGCTCGACGCGGTCGGCGTCGACCGCCGCGCCACCGGTGCCGAACCCGCGCCCGGTCGCCACCAGCGCGGCCGTGTCGCCGTCCTCCAGCGCACCGCGCTCCCGGAGGGGCGACAGCGCGGCCAGCGTCGTCGCGGAGGCGGGCTCGACCGCCACCCCCGCGCCCGCGAACCGCTCACCCGCCCGCTCGATCGCGTCGTCGTCGACCGCGACGACTGCGCCACCGGTCGCCCGCGCGGCTGCCAGCGCCCGGTTCCCGCTCGGCGGGTCGGCGTTGGCGATCGAGTATGCGATCGTCTCGCCGCCCTCGACGGCTGTCACTTCGTCGTCGCCGCGCGCGAACGCCTCCGCGATGGGCGCACACGCGGCCGCCTGTACGAAGCAGAGCTTCGGCGCCGAGTCGAGCAACCCCGCGGCGGTCAGCGTCCGGACCGCCTGCCACGCGCCGCTGGCGTGGCCGCCGCTGCTGACCGGGAGGACGAGCGCGTCGGGTGCCGGCGACTGTCGGCCGGCACCGGAGAAGTCCAAGTTCACGTCTCCGCGTCGATGGAACTGCGCCAGCACTTCCAGCGCCGTCGTCGCCTGGCCCGCCACCCGCCACGGGGCGTCGCTGTTCAGGAACCGTACGCCGGCTTTCCGGCCGACGGCGAGCGACTCGTAGTAGAGCCGCCCGTAGTCGCCGTCGACGCGCACCAGCCGCGGGTCGTAGCGCGCGATCGCGGCTAGCCGCTCGTCGGCGATGTCCGCCGGCACGAGCACGGTGCAGTCCATCCCCGCCGCAGCCGCGCCCGCGGCGACGCTCTCGGCCATGTTGCCGTGGGAGACGGTGCCGATTCGGGTCTCGCCGCGTTCGACCATTTCGGCGACGCCGAACGCCGTCCCGCGGTCCTTGAAGCTCCCGGTGGGGTTCAGCCCCTCGTGTTTCACGTGGACGCTGACGCCCTCGGTGTCGAGGGACTCGGTGCGAAACAGCGGCGTTCCGCCCGCGGCGGTCGGCAGCCCCGCCGGCGGTTCGGGCTGGTCGAGGCCGAGCAGCGGCAGGGCGTCCCACATCGACTCGACGCGGGCGGGCCAGGAGTCGGGCACCGACTCGGGGTCGGTGTCGAGCCAGAGCGGTTCGCCGCAGTCACACCGGACCCGGCGCTCGTCGTCGGTTCGATTCCCACACTGCCAGCAGACGCGGCGCATGGCGGGGGCTCGGGCTGGCGCGTGCAAGAAGGGTCGGGTCGCTGCCCGGCCGTGGACGCCGGCGCCCCCGGACTACCGGGGAGAGCGGCTTATTTATATCGGGAGACCGGAGCCCGCCCCATGCCGACGGCCCCGCTGAGCGAGCTGGTCCCACTCGACGCGGGCGATCGCCGTATGGACGTACTGGTCGTCGACGACGACGAGCAGGTGGCCGAGATGACGGCGACGTTCCTCGAACGTGAGCTGGCGGACGCTCGGACGACGACGCTGACTGACCCGGCGGCGGCGGTCCCGACGCTCCGGGCGGAGCGGTTCGACTGCATCGTGAGCGACTTCGACATGCCGCCGCTGTCGGGGCTCGAACTGCTGGAGCGCGTCCGCGGCGCGGGCATCGAGATCCCGTTCGTGCTGTTCACGAGCAAGGGCAGCGAAGAGATCGCCAGCCGCGCCATCTCCGCCGGCGTCGACGAGTACCTCCAGAAGGGCGGGCCGGAGACGTACTCGGTGCTCGCGAACGCCGTCGAGAACCTCGTCGAGAAACACCGGGCCGAACAGGAGCTCCGGCAGGGGTACCGCGCGCTCGAGTCCGCCGAGGAGGGGATCGGGATCATCGACGAGGACGGCGTCTACCGCTACGTCAATCAGGCGTACGCCTCGGTCTACGACCGCGACCGGACCGAGCTGATCGGCGAGCACTGGGAGCAGCTCTACCCCGACGACGAGACCGAGCGCTTCCACGAGGAGATCCTCCCCGAACTCGAACGCGAGGGGTCGTGGCGGGGGCTCTCGACGGGGATCACGAGCGACGGCGAGCGCGTCCCGGAACGGCTCGTGCTGACGCAGATGGACGACGGCGGCCACGTCTGTATCCTCCAGGAGGTCAGCCGGGGCGAGCGGGTCGAGGCGCTGTTCGAGCTCTCGCCGGACATCGTCGCCGTCCACGACGCCGACGGCGACATCCTCGACGTGAACCGCCGGGCCTGCGAGGAGCTCGGCTACGAACGCGACGAGCTCGTCGGGATGTCGGTCTGGGAGCTCGACGCGACCGCCGACCCCGAGCGCGCCCGGTCGTTCTGGCAGGAACTGCCGATCGACAGCCCGCGGCGGTTCGAAGCCCGGCTCCAACGGGCAGACGGCTCGACGTTCCCCGTCGAGGTCCATCTGATCCGGCTGACGGTGAACGGCCAGGACCGCTTCGTCGCCATCGACCGGGACATCACCGAACGGAAGGCCCGCGAGGAGGAGCTGCTCCGGAAGAACGAACGGTTAGAGGAGTTCTCCAGTGTCGTGAGCCACGACCTCCGGAACCCCCTGCAGGTCGCACAGGGCCGGCTCGAACTGCTCGCCGAGGAGGTCGACAGCGAGCATATCGAGGACATCCGCGGCGCGCTCGACCGGATGGGGACGCTGATCCACGACCTGCTCGCGATCGCACAGGAGGGAGCAGACGCGATGGAGTTCGAACCCGTCGCCGTCGAGTCGGTCGCCCGGGAGGCGTGGGGCACCGTCGAGACCGACGACGCCTCGCTGGTCGTCGAGGAGGATCGCGAGATCGAGGCCGATCGAGACCAGCTCCGCCAGCTGTTGGAGAACCTGTTCCGCAACAGCGTGGAGCACGCGGGCCACGACTCCACCGTAACCGTCGGCGCACTCCCGGACGGCTTCTTCGTCGCCGACGATGGCCCCGGCGTCCCCGAAAGCGAGCGCGAGGCGGTGTTCGACCCGGGCTACTCCACCAACAGCGAGGGAACGGGGCTCGGGCTGAACATCGTCCGGAGCGTCGCCGACGCCCACGGCTGGACGGTGTCGCTGGCCGCGAGCGACGACGGCGGCGCCCGCTTCGAGATCACGGGCGCCACGTAGCGCTCAGCGCTCGTCCCGGACCGCCACGAGCACCGGCACGTCGACGCTCCGGAGCACCTTCGACGCGACGCTGCCCAGCAGCGTCCGCTTCAGGTTCCCGCGGCCGTGTGAGCCCATCACGACCGCGTCGACGGCGTTCTCCTCGACGTACGTCTCGATCTCGGCGGCGGCGCCCGCCGTGGCTGTCTGTGCCACCGCAGTTCGGACGTTCACCTCGGCGTACTCCGCTCTGAGCGCGTCGGCCACCTGCTGGACGGCCTCCTCGCCGCGCTCCTTCAGTCGCTCGACGAACTTGGGGCGGAGGCCACCGGCGTCGAACGCGCCGCCGGCGTCGGTGAGATCGACGACGTTCAGCACGTCGACCGTCCCGTCGTCGATCCGGGCGAGTTCGGCGGCGTGGGGTAGCGCCAGTTCGGCGTTCTCGCTCCCGTCAGTCGGCAGAAGCAGGCGGTCGGCCGCGAACGACTGGGCCGCGTCGGGGACGACGAGTACCGGGGTCTCGCTGTGGTGGAGCACCTGCTCGGTCACGCCGCCGAGCAGCCGCCGCTTCACCCCCGAGAGCCCCTGTCGACCGACGACGACGAGGTCGGCCTCACTCGCGTGGTCAGTCAACTGTGTCGCCGGGTCGCCCGTCGCCAGTTCGTCCGCGACAGGGTGGCCGACCTCGTCGGCGATCTTCTCGATCCCCGCCAGCACGGCCGCCCGCTCCCGTCGGAGTTCGGTCTCTTCGTCCGATCCCGCAGCGAGGTCGAGCGCGCGCCCCTCGACGACGTGGAGCGCGGTCACCGACGCGTCGACACGCGACGCGAGTTCGAGTGCGTACCGCGCCGCCCGCTCGGACGCTTCGCTGCCGTCGACGCCGACCATGATGTGGTCGTACATGACTGAAACGTCACAGGCATCGCCCTTACCGTTGCCGCCACGATTCCGGGCTACTCCCGGATCGCGCGGCGCCGCTCCGCAACGAGATCGAACGCCTCCTCGGTGTCACCCAGCACGAGCAGCGCGTAGTAGCGCAGGTACGTCTGGACGGGGACGGCGATCACCAGCGAGATGGCGATCACCGCGACGAAGAACAGCGCCACGACGACGAGGAGCACCGCGCCACCGACGATATCGGACACCGAGAGCAGCACGCCACCGGCGATCCCGACCATCACCAACGGGATCGCGAGCACCACCAGGCCGATGGCGGTGACGACGCCGACGAGGATGCTGACCGCGATCGAGAGCACGATCCGGAGGACGGCGTAGGCGAGGTACTCCTTCCACTGGCCGGTCATCGTGGGCCAGAACCGCTTCCAGGCGCCGAGGACCGTCCGGTCCTCCGCCACCATCACCGGGACGACGAACTGCGTCGTGAAGCCGGTGAGCAGCCCGCTGATCATCGCGACGACGAGCGCGACCCCGATCGCGAGCAGGAGCACGGCGACGGAGAACTGCCCACCGGCGAACAGCGGCCAGAGCGCAGCGACGATCGCGCCGCCGGCGACCGCAAGCGAGAGCAGCCCGACGACCAGCCGGAAGCCGAACAGCCGGACGCCCTGCCGCCAGCGGGCGCCCCAGTACTCCCGGATCGAGACGCGCTCGCGGCGCAGCGACTCGACGAACACGAACTCCATCACCGCGCCGATGAACCCCAATATCAGGCCGAGCAGCAGTATGGTGCCGACGATCGCGCCGACGATCGCCCACTCGGTCGGGGTGAGCGCGTTGACGATCTCCGAGTAGCTCGGCAGCTGCCCCGGTTCACCCGGGCTCTCAGTCGACGACGTCCCCCCGCCGAACTGGAAGGGGTTGACCGCACCGGTGCCGCCGAGGAAGAACACCACGAACGCGAGCTTGAGCCAGCGGCCGAGGTCGAACGGCCAGAGGAACGACCGCGTGGCGTCGATGGCGTCGTCGACGTTCTCCAGAGCGTACAGCGTCATCGAGTTACCCCCATCGACGGGCTGGGCTCGGCGAGCAACACTCGGGGACCGCGTTGGAGGGACATACGCTCGTCTGTCGGTTCGCAACGAGATATAGCTTCGGCCCTGTTTGCGGCGTTCGGACAGTGACAAAGCGACGACGTGAGGCGTAGACGGGGACGCGAGTGGTGGCGGGGCGTGAGGGAACGGACGAGGGCCGTGACGCCCGTACGGCCCCGCACTCGAGACCCCGCGCCGTCGGGCACCGCCGACCCCGAGAGGGGCAAGGGGTATATGCGCTGCAGCCCATTTATGAACGTCAACATGGTACACAATACCAAACGTCTCAGCAGGCGGGACATGCTCCGAGCGACCGGCGTCGCCGGTATCGCGGCGACCGCGGGCTGTGTCGATCTCGGCGGCGGCGGCGAGAGCGGCCCCTACGAGATCGGGATGGTGGACTCCCAGACCGGATCGCTGTCCGCCTTCGGTGAGCGGAACCAGCGGGGTCGCGACCTCGCGCTGTCGGCCGTCAACGACGTCGGCATCGGCGGGCGCGAGCTCTCGATCAGCGTCCAGGACTCCCAGAGCCAGCAGTCGACCGGGGTGAGCGCCGCCCAGCAGCTCGTCAATCAACAGGGCGTGCCGTTCCTCATCGGCGCGGTCGGCTCCGGGGTCTCGATCGCGATCTACCAGAGCGTGATCGAGGGGACCGACGTGGTCCAGCTCTCACAGAACTCCACGAGCCCCGGCCTCACCGACTACCCGGGGCTGCTCCGGATGTCGCCGACCGGGCGCACGCAGTCCTCCGCGCTCGCGGACATCATCAGCGAGGACGGCAACGAGTCGGTCGCGCTGACGTACGTGAACAACGACTACGGCTCCGGCATCACGCAGGCGTTCCGGGACGCCTACGACGGGGAGATCCTCTACGACTCCTCTCACGACCAGGGGCAGTCCTCCTACAGCAGCGTCGTCAGCCAGATGGCGAACACGGACGCCGACGCCTGGCTGTTCATCACCTACCAGCCGGAGTTCACGACGATGACCCAGGAGGCGTACAGCAGCGGCGTCGAGGGGCAGGCGACCTGGTACGGCGCCGACTCCGTCCAGGGCTCGGACGTGCTCGACAACACGCCCGAGGGGAGCCTCGAAGGGATGAAGGTCGTCCTCCCGTCGGCGCCGGTCGATCAGGAGAACTACCAGTCGTTCGCCTCCGAGTTCGAGTCCGAGTACGATCGCGAGCCCACGGTGTGGGCGGCGTACGCCTACGACTGCGTGGTGACGGCCGCGCTGTCGATCCAGGCCGCCGACGAGTTCACCGGCGCGGCGCTGGGCGACGTGGTCCGGGACGTCACCCGCCCGGAGGGCGAGCAGGTGACCTCCTTCGAGGCCGGAAGCGAGATCCTCGCCGACAGCGGCAGCGCCAGCGACGTCGATTACCAGGGCGTCAGCGGCCCGATCGACTTCGACGAGAACGGCGACCCCGTGGCGTACCTCCAGATCCTCACCGTGCAGGATCACGAGTACGAGTCGACGGGCTTCATCACGGGCGAGTAACCCGATGCGCCAATGATCGGCAGTCTCTCCGCCGCCGGCGTGCTCGCGTCGGCAGTCGCACAGCTGGGCGGCAGCTACCTCCCACAGCTGTTGAACTACCTCGCGAACGGCGTCGTGTTCTCGGCGATCATCGTGCTCGGGGGAATCGGGCTCTCGCTCGTCTACTCGATCGCGAACTTCGCGAACTTCGCCCACGGCGACACGATGACCGTCGGCGCCTACGCCGGCCTCGTCACGCTGGGCGCCATCGGCACCGCCGGGCCGACGCTGTTCGCGCTTCCGCTGGGGTTCTACGCGGCACTGCTTGCGGGTATCGCCGTCGCGGCCGTCGTCGCCGTCGCCACGCACTACCTGATCTACGAGCCGCTGGACGTGGACTCGATCGGCCTGCTCATCACGAGCATCGGCGTGGCGTTCGTCTACCGGGCGCTCGTCCAACTCCGGTTCGGCTCGGGGACGTACGAGTACGGCATCACCGTGCTCCGACCGATCCCCTGGATCGAGGACCTCACGGGCATCACGCTCACCGAACACGAGGTCGCGATCGTGCTGGTCTCGGCCACGCTCGTCGTCGCGCTCCACGTCGTGCTCCAGTACACGACGCTCGGCCGGACGATGCGAGCCACCGCCGACAACGAGGAGCTCGCGAAGGTGTCGGGCATCCGCACCGAGCGCGTCATCACGTCGATGTGGGTGATCGGTGCGGGGCTGGCCGGCGCCGCCGGCGTGTTCCTCGGGCTGTACAACCAGCTCAGCCCCCGAATGGGGTTCAACCTCCTGCTCGTCGTGTTCGCGGCCGTCATCCTCGGCGGGATCGGCAGCGTCTACGGCGCGATGCTCGGCGGGTTCGTCATCGGGATGGTGAACCGACTCACGCCGGTGCTCACGGACGTCGGCATCCCCATCGAACCGGCGTACGCCAACGCGATCGCGTTCGTCATCATGGTGCTCGTGTTGCTCGTTCGCCCGACCGGCATCGCCGGGGAGGAGGTGACGTAGATGGCCGACGAAACACGCTCCGCCTTCGAGGAGAGCGAGGACACGAGACAGGCACAGATCGAGCGGGCGACGAACGCCGTACTCGTGGCGGCGGCGCTCGCGCTGGTCGGCGGCACGCTGGTCGGCCTCGTCTCGCCGTCCTACCTCGTCTTCCTCGTGTCGCTGGCTGCGATGTACGGCCTCCTCAGCCTCGGGCTGAACGTCCAGTGGGGGTACGCCGGCCTCATCAACTTCAGCGTCGCCGCGTTCTTCGGCCTCGGCGCGTACGTGCCCGTGTTGCTGTCGGCGAGCGGGTCGCCGATCACGGACGCGGTACCGCCCATCGTGGGGCTGTTCGCCGCGGTCGTCGTGACAGTGCTGCTCGCGCTCGCGATCGGGATCCCGACGCTGAGCCTGCGCGAGGACTACCTCGCGATCGCCAGCCTCGGCCTCGCGGAGGTCGTGCGGTTGGTGTTCCGGAATCAGGAGAACTGGACCGGCGGGACCAGCGGCGTCGGCGGCGTCCCGCTGTTCTTCGAGGGCGTCCCCGTGCTGGAGACGCTCCCGCGGGACATCGGCACCGTCGACTTGGGGATTTACACCCTCAGCTTCCAGTTCTGGAACGGGCTGCTGAACGCCCTCGTCGTCGGCAGCTTCGTGCTCGTCTCCTACCTCGTGCTGCGGCGGGTCCACCGCTCGCCGTGGGGGCGCGTCCTGCGGACGATCCGCAGCGACGAGGACCTCGCGGAGGCGCTCGGGAAGAACGCGTACGCGTTCCGGATGCAGGCGTTCGTGCTCGGCAGCGTCGTCACGATGCTCGCCGGCGTCTACTACGCGTACTCGAACTACTTCCTCACGCCCGACATCTTCGACCCGATCTACACGTTCTACGCGTGGATCGCGGTGATCCTCGGCGGCAGCGGCTCCAACCGCGGCGCGCTGTTCGGCGGCGTCGTCATCGTCGCCATCATCGAGGGGACGCGGGCCTTCGGCCTCAGCGCGTCGTGGCGGCTGTTCGCGGTCGGCCTGCTGATCATCCTGGTGATGCGGTTCCGGCCGCAGGGCGTGCTGCCGCCCCGCGACGAACTCATCTGGCCGGGCGCTCGCGGGGGTGGGAGCGATGAGTGACCCCGTGCTCCGCACCGAGAACCTCCGGAAATCCTTCGGCGGCCTCACGGCCACCGACGACGTGACGATGGAAGTCGAGCGCGGCACCATCACGGGGATGATCGGCCCCAACGGCGCGGGCAAGTCGACGTTCTTCAACCTCGTGTCGGGGTTCTACGAGCCCGACGGCGGCCGCGTCGTCGTCAACGAGACGGAGACGACGGGGATGGAGCCCCACGAGGTGACCGAACACGGGCTCGTCCGGACGTTCCAGACCCCCCGGAAGCTGGAGGGGATGACCGTCCGGGAGGCGATGCTCGTCGGGCCCCAGAACCAGCTCGGCGAGTCGTTCCTCCCGCTGTTCACCCAGCCCGGGACGGTCGCCGCGGAGGAGCGCCGCAACCTCGAACGCGCCGAGGCGCTGCTGGAGCGCTTCGAGATCGACCACCTCGCCGGCCAGCCCGCGACCGACATCTCGGGCGGCCAGCTGAAGCTCGTCGAGCTCGCGCGGGCGATGCTCGCCGAGCCGGATCTGCTGCTGCTGGACGAGCCGGTCGCGGGCGTGAACCCGACGCTCGCGAACAAGCTCGCCGACATCATCGAGGAGCTCCACGAGGACGGGATCACGTTCCTCATCATCGAGCACGACATGGGGTTCATCATGGATCTCGCGGACCCGATCGTGGTACTCAACCAGGGCGCCGTCCTGATGGAGGGCAGCGCCGAACAGGTCCGCAGCGACGACCGTGTCGTCGAGGCGTACCTCGGGGGTGGGAGCGATGTCTGAGCCCGTCCTCGACGTCGACTCGGTCGACGCCGGCTACGGCGACGTCCAGGTGCTCGACGACCTCTCGATGCATCTCCAGTCGGAGGAGATCGTCTGCCTCGTCGGGCCGAACGGCGCCGGGAAGTCGACCGTCCTGAAGACGGTGTTCGGGCTGTTGACCCCGTGGGAGGGCTCGGTGCGGTTCCGCGGCGAGGAGATCTCCGGCGCCGAGCCCCCGGATCTCGTCCGGCAGGGGATGGGGTACGTCCCGCAGGTCGACAACGTGTTCGGCTCGATGACCGTCGACGAGAACCTCCGCATGGGCGGGGTGTCCCGCGACAGCGGCGTCGAGGAGACGATGGACCAGCTGTACGACCGCTTCGACATCCTCGACGACAAGCGGCGGGCGAAAGCCAGCACGCTCTCGGGCGGCCAGCGGCAGGTGCTGGCGTTCGCCCGTGCACTCATGACCGAGCCGGACGTCCTGCTCATCGACGAGCCCTCGGCCGGGCTCGCGCCGAACATCGTCCAGGACGTGTTCGAGAACGTCCAGACCGTCAACGAGCTGGGGACGGCGATCTTGATGGTCGAACAGAACGCCGTGGAGGGACTGGACATCTCCGACCGCGGCTACGTCCTCGATCAGGGGACCGTGCGGTTCGAGAACGACGCCGACGCGCTGCTTGACAACCCCGAGGTCGGCCAGCTCTACCTCGGCGGCTGACCGCCGGGGCGAAGATACCGACCTCGTGGCGTCGGCGCTCGCTTACTACCGAGTCGGGAAACACAGCCGCTTCGGCGACGACGACAGGCCGCCGGAGATACGGGACCCTCACTGATCGACGACGCAGAGAAAGTGGGTCGGCCAAGATTTGAACTTGGGGCCTGCTCCGTGTGAAGGAGCCGTCATAACCGGACTAGACCACCGACCCTTCACCACGAACAACGCCGAGGGCGGACTTAAGCGTACTGTCTCACTCCTCGCGCTGCTCCCGGAACGCGGTCACCCGTTCGCGGGCGTTTTCGATCGCCTCCCGGGCTTCGCCCTCGGCGCGCTGCTCCAGTTCCTTCAGGTCGGACTGGAGCGTCTCGAGTCGGCTCGGTTCGGGCACTTTCTCCGTGCCCGTGAGCTTCCGAACTCGCTCCTCCAGCGGTTCCAGTTCCTCCTCGACGCCGGCCTTGGCGTGTTCGACTGCCCGACCCAGGTAGTAGCGCGCGTCCTCGAAGTGACTGGCCATGTCTAGTGTTGGGTGTTCGAGGTCGAAAAGCTTTGAGGCCGCCTCAGTACGTCGGCGACTCCTCGGGCACGCCGTCGCGCTGGTTCACGAGCCGCGCGGCGGTGAACAGGTAGTCCGAGAGACGATTCAGGTAGCGGATCGCCTCGGCGTTGACCGCCTCGTCGTCCTGTTCGGCCAGCGCGACCGCGCGGCGTTCCGCGCGACGGGTGACCGCGCGGGCCTGATGGAGGCGCGCGCCGGCGTCGCCGCCGCCGGGGAGGATGAAGGAGGTGAGCGGTTCCAGTTCCTCGTCGGCCTCGTCGATCCAGTCCTCCAGTTGGTCGATATCCTCCGGGCCGATCTGCGGGTCGTCCTCGCCGGTGTCGGGGTTGGCGAACTCCGCCTGCACGACGTGGAGACAGTTCTGGACCTGCTTGAGCTGGTCGTCCACGTCGTCGTACCCCGTCGGGCGCACGCGACCGACGAGCGCGTTGGCCTCGTCGACGGTGCCGTAGGCTTCGATGCGGTGGTCTGTCTTCGAGACGCGTTCGGCGTTGCCGAGGTCGGTCTGGCCCTCGTCGCCCCGGCCGGTGTAGACGGTCACGCGAGGGTCCGCTCCACGTACTCGACGATGTTCGCGCTCTCGGCCATGGTGACGCCGTGGGCCTCGTCGACGAGCACGGGCACCGCGCGCTGATTGCTCACGCGGGCGACCTCGTCGCGCTCGGAGTGGAGCGCGTCGACCCAGACCGTGTCGTACTCGACGCCCGCCGCTTCGAGGGCGTCGTGTGCCTTCTCACACCACGGGCAGCCGTCCAGTGCGTACAGCGTAACGGACATACGTGGGGGTTGGGTGGGATGGGGGAAGTAGCTTGTTACGACGGTGTTCGGTGTGGTTGGTCCGGTTGGGTGTTTTCTGCTTTTTTCGTGATTGACGTCGAACTGGGGACGACGATCGTGACCGTGATCCGAGACCTCGGTGTTTTGACCGCGAACAGCAACAGCAGCTCGGTGCGAGACCACTTGCGACCGCAACCGCCCCGCACAGCCCTCAATCCTCCCCAGCCGATTCGCTCACTTCGTTCGCTCATCCCTCGCGCGCTCGTTCGCCCACGGAGGGGCTCACGTCGCGCGCCGACAGCCACCGCGGTGCGGTGGCGGTGGACGCCTTGCCGGCGCCAATCACGGCGCCGGCGGGGGGAGGGGTGGGGACTCCGTGCTGCGCCGAACCTCGTGTTCGGCGCACTGCGGTCACAAGTGGCCAAGCATCGAGCTGCTGTCGCCGTCGCGGTCGCTGTTCCATGTGCCAACGACCGAGATACCGTTGCTGTCGCGGTCGCAGTCACGTACACACCCCTCGAACCGACCAATTCGACCGTACTCACGGCGTCGATGGAAGAAACGACATCTTCAACACGCCCACGACCGAACTCCACAGCCATGAGCCTCGAAGCCGAACACGAGTGTCCGGACTGTGGGGGAACGCGGACGTTCTGGAAGACCGCGTCGATGAACCTCCACCTCGGGAAGAAGACGAAGTGGCAGTGTGAGGACTGCAACTACGGCTTCATTCAGGTCAACGGGATCAGCACCCAGCAGACCGCATAGCGCGGACCCCGTTTTCTCGGCTCGCTACTCTTCGCCCAGCGCCTGCCACGAGAGTCGCGGGTTCCGTGCGGCGCCCGTCTGGTCGATCCGCCGGGCAGTCGTCCGATTCGGCGCGTCGTGACGCTCTGCCTCGGTCGACCCCAGCGCGTTGTCGAACGCCGCCGCGAGGTCGTCCAGCGACTGCTTGCTCTCGATCTCGGTCGGCTCGGTCAGCATCGCTTCGGGCACCATCTCCGGCCAGTTCGTCGTCGGCGGGTGGACGCCGAAGTCGAGCATCCGTTTGGCCACGTCGGCGGCCGCGGCGTCGCCGGCGGTCGCCGCGAACTCGTGGTGGAACGGTCCGTACGGCACGTCGAGGTCGATCTGCTCGGCGAGGTAGTTCGCATTCAGCACCGACTTCGCGCTGGCGTCGCGTAGGCCCGCGTCGCCCAGCCGGGCGATGTAGGCGTACGCCTTCACGAGCACGAGCCAGTTCCCCTGGAACCCGTGGACGCGCTCGATCGCCTCGTCGGTCTCGGCCAGTTCGTAGCCCGAGTCCGTCTCCTCCACCCGGGGGTTCGGGAGGTACGGTGCGAGTTCCTCGGTGACGCCGACCGGGCCCGCCCCCGGCCCACCGCCGCCGTGGGGCGTCGCGAACGTCTTGTGGACGTTGTAGTGCATGATGTTGAACCCCATGTCCCCGGGCCGCGCACGGCCGAGCAGGGCGTTGAGGTTCGCGCCGTCGTAGTAGAGCAGGCCGCCGGCGTCGTGGACGACGTCCGCGATATCCTCGATGTCGCGCTCGAACAGCCCCACCGTGTTCGGGTTAGTGAGCATCAGCGCCGCCGTGTCCGAAGAGACCGCAGCCTCCAACGCCTCCATGTCGACTCGGCCGTCGTCGCCGGAGGGGAGTTCGACCACGTCGTAGCCAGCCAGCGCCGCCGTCGCGAAGTTCGTCCCGTGGGCGGAACTCGGGATCAGCACCTCGCTGCGGTCCTCGCCGTTCGCGCGGTGGTACGCCCGGGCGATCGCGATCCCGGTGAACTCACCCGCCGCGCCCGCGGGCGGCTGGAGCGTCACGGCGTCCATCCCGCCGATGCGGGCGAGGTAGTCCTGTAGCCCCGCAAGCAGCCCGAGCGTCCCCTGAATCGAGTCGGGCGAGCGGTCGGGGTGGACCGCCGCGTTCGGATCGGCGGCGACGTCCTCGGTCACCGGGGGGTTGTACTTCATCGTACACGAGCCAAGCGGGTACGGCCCCGACTCGATGCTCCAGTTCATCTGGGAGAGCCGGGTGTAGTGCCGCGCCACCTCGGGCTCTTCGGGGTTGGGCAGCGTGAGCTCGTCACGGGTCAGCTCCTCGGGCAGCGCGTCGCCGGGTTCGACGGTGTCGCTGCGCTTCTCGCTCAGCAGCGGCTCGTTCTCGTCGTCGCCGACCGCGTACCTCGCCTGGTCGTACGTTCGTCCCGGCTCGCGGTCGCTCGTCCCGTCCGGTCCGTTTCCGCTCATGCCGCCACCTCCTCGAACGCCGCGACGAGATCGTCCGCCGCGTGGGCGTTCGCGTCGGTAATACAGACCTGCAGGCGGTGATCGCCGATCACGTGGACCGCGAACCCCTCCTCCTGCAGGTCGTCGGCGATCGCCTTCGCGGGCTGGTCGGTGCCGACGACGAACTCGCGGAAGTGGTGACGGTCGTCGACGGGCGCGCGGAGGCCGGTGATCTCGTCGATGTCGTCGGCCAGATCGCGGGCGAGCGTCACACAGTCCTCCGCGAGGCCGACGAGCCCGTCGGCGCCCAGATACGCCGCGTGCATCGCCGCCCGGAGCGCGACCCACGCCTGATTGGTGCAGATGTTCGAGGTGGCGCGCTCCTTGCGGATGTGCTGCTCGCGGGTCTGGAGCGTCAGCGTGTACGCCCGGGTGCCCGATTCGTCCTCGCTGGCGCCGACCAGCCGCCCGGGCACCTGCCGAAGGAACTCCTCCTTGCAGGCGAACAGGCCGAGTCCCATGCCGTAGGCGGCGGGCAGGCCGAGCACGCCGGCCTCGCCGACGACGACGTCGGCGCCGACGCTGGCCGGCTCTTCGAGAATCGACAGCGCGACGGGGTCCGAGCCGAGACAGAACATCGCGTCCGCCTCCTCGGCGATCTCACCGATCTCGGCGAGGTCGGGCTCGATACAGCCCCGGACCGTCGGCGTCTCGGCGTAGACGAACAGCGTCTCTTCGTCGACCGTGTCGGCGAGCGCATCGATGTCGGCGGTTCCCTGCTCGGATGGGTACTCTTCGATCCGGAGCGCTGCGCCGTCGACGTAGTTCGCGAGCACGGAGCGTTTCCCCTCCCGGAGCTGCTCGGGCACGAGCACGACCTCGCCGTCGGCGCTGCGAACGCGCTCGGCGAGCAGCGCGGCCTCGCCCAGCGCGGTCGCGGCGTCGTACATCGAGCAGTTCGCGATCCCCAGCCCGGTGAGCTCCACGAGCATCGACTGGTACTCGAACAGCGCCTGCAGGAACCCCTGCGTGATCTCGGGCTGGTACTGCGTGTAGGACGTGAGGAACTCCGAGCGCTGCGAGAGGCTGTCGACGACGCTCGGCACGTAGTGCTCGTAGTGCCCGCGACCGAGGAACTCAGTCAGGTCGTCGTTCTCCGCCAGCAGCCCCGAGAGCTCCCGGCGAAGCGCCTGCTCGCTCCGCGCGTCGATGCCGAACTCGCCGTCGAACGCGACGGGCTCGGGGATGTCGAACAGTTCGGCCTCGTCGTCGGCGCCGACGGCGTCGAGCATCGCCGCCGTCTCGGCGTCGGTGTGAGGGGCGTACGGACTCCCGCTCATCGTCTCCCTCCGTGGTGAGAACTGCCGTTGCTCATGGTCGAAACCGTGGTCCCTCGGGGACAAAGACGTGCCGACTCCGGCGCGTGACTGGGGGTGCCTGTACAGGGTCGTGGTGACTGGGGACGGCTCAGCTCCCGATGCTCTCTCCCGACTCGAAGCTCGCGACGTTCACGGCGACGAACAGCGCCAACAGCACGGCGCCGCCAACGCCGAAGACGAGCGCGGTGGTGCGTTGCTGGGCGGGCGTGAGGTCGAACCGACCAGCCGCCCACGGGGTCGCGACGGCCCCCGAGAGAAGCAGGAACAGGCCCGAACCGCCCAGCCACACGCCAGCCAGCGGCGACGCGCCGACCACGGGCACGCCGTAGCCGAGCAGGGAAACGCCGAGGGCGGCGACGACGACGGGGAGGAACCCGATCGATTGCTGGCTGGATCTGGTCACGACTGTTCTCTCTGTCGCTCGGGTGTAGCTATTGCGGGGCGTTGAGGACCCGAAGAAAACGGTGCTGCCGGCGGCTCAGGCGATCTGCGCTTCGTACTCTTCGGCGTCCATCAGCTCCTCGAACTCCGACTCGTCGCTGGGCTCGACTTCGAGCAGCCAGCCGTCGCCGTAGGGGTCCTCGTTGACCAGTTCGGGCTGGTCGTGGAGCGCCTCGTTCACGGCGACGACCTCGCCCGAAACCGGGGCGTAGAGGTCCGACACCGCCTTGATCGACTCGACGACGCCGAACGCCTCGTCGTGGCTGATCTCCTCGCCCTCGTCGGGCAGTTCCACGAACACCACGTCGCCGAGTTCGTCCTGCGCGAAGTCGGAGATGCCGATTCGGGTGGGCTCGTCGGTGGTGACCCACTCGTGCGATGCGAGGTAGTTCCGGTCGTCGGGTACGTCGAAGCTCATTGGTCGATGAAGGGGGGTGTGGTGACTGCCGCTCGTTTCTCCTCGCCGCGGATCACGACGTGGAGTTCGGTGCCGTCCTCAGCCAGCTCGGTCGGGAGGTAGCCCAGCGCGATCGGCTCGCCCAGCGTGGGGCTCATCGTCCCGCTGGTGACCTCGCCGACGGGCTCGCCGTCGTGGGTGATCTCGTAGCCGTGGCGGGCGACGCCGCGCTCCTGCAGCGTGAGCCCGGTGAACGTCACCGCGACGCCGGCCTCCTGCTGGGTCGCCAGCGCGTCCCGGCCGACGAACTCGGTGTCGAGGTCGACGGTGAAGCCGATGCCGGCCTCGTACGGGGTTCGGGGGTTCTCCTCGGGGTGGAAATCCTGCCCGGAGAGCAGCAGGCCGGCCTCCATCCGGAGGGTGTCCCGCGCGCCGAGCCCGCAGGGCTGGCAGTCGAACGCCGCCCAGACCGTCTCGGCGTCGTCGGTCGAACAGAGGATCTCCACGCCGTCCTCGCCAGTGTAGCCCGTGCGGGCCACCAGACAGTCGACGCCGGCGACGGTCGCCTCCGTCGCCGTGAACCGCGAGAGGTCGGCGATCGCGTCGCTCTCCTCGGCCAGTGGAGCGCCGACGGTGTCGACTGCGTCCGCGGTGAGCCCGATCGCGTCCGGACCCTGTACTGCGAACATCGCCCAGTCCGCGGTCTCGTTCTCGACCGTGGCGTCGAGTTCGTGCTCGTCGCGGTAGTCGACCCACCGCTTCTCGGCCGCCTCATCGTGGCCGGCGTTGGGGACGAACAGGTAGTCGCCGTCGGGCAGGCGGTAGATCATCGTGTCGTCCTGGATGATCCCCGACTCGTCCGTGATGCAGGTGTACTGGGCGTCGCCCGCCCCCATCGCGGAGACGTCGTTGGTCGTGAGCCGTTGCATCAGGGTCTCGGCGTCGGGGCCCTCGACGCGAATCTCCCCCATGTGGGAGACGTCGAAGATCCCGGCGGCCTCCCGGACGGCGGCGTGTTCGTCCCGGATGGAGTCGAACTCCACGGGCATCTCCCAGCCGCCGAAGTCGGTGAACCCCGCGCCGCGGTCCTCGTGGACCCCGTACAGCGGTGGTCGCCGTGTGGCCATAGAGGCAGTGCCGGTGGCGGGAAGTAATGTCTTGCCATCCGCCCCCTGCGGTCACAAAGGCTAACTACGATACGGTTCAGCAATCCCGTGTGCCAGCGCTGGTCGAACTGTTCCGGGTCGGGCAGATCATCGTGCTGTCGGCGACGCTGCCGTTCGCGATCGTCGCCGCGCGCGGCTTCCGCGGGACGCCGTTCGGGCGGGTCGTCCGCCCACTCGTCCCGATCACCGTCGCGTACCTCGCGATCGCGACGACGAAGCTGGTGGCCCCCGCCGCGGCGACCACCGCCAGCCGCGCCTTCGGCACGCTCGCCGTCGTCCTGATGGCGTGGACCGCCGCGCAAGCGATCCTGCTCCTGAGCGGACGGAGGGCATTATGAGCAGCCACCTCCTGCTGACGGTCCAGACCGCCGTCCTAGTCACGATCTCGCTGGCGATCCTCTACCCGGTCGTCGCCTACTCCCGCTCGGTGCTGCACACCGAGGCGATCGTGGCGCTGGCGGCATCGACGCTTGTGTTCACCGTCGGCTCGCTAGTCGAACAGGCGCTCGGACGCCCGGTCGTCGCCGAGGGGATCTACCTCCTCTCGGGGATCGTGCTCGGGCTGGCCGTCTGGCTGTTCGCACGGGAGTTCGTCCGCCCCGGAGAGACCGCGTTCGGGGCGGACGACGACCCGGCGCAGGGGCCTCCGTCAGAGTTCACCGACGTTCGATCAGACGCGGCCGAGGGCGGGTTCGCGGGTGCCACGGAGGAGGACGATGGCGAGTAGCGAGTACGACAGCCCCGCCGGCCCGAGGCTCGATATCGCCCCCGGCGAGGCGGCGTTAGCCCGGCTCTCGGGCCGGACGTCGGCGGTCGAGCGCCTCCCACAGGACGTCTACGAGAACCTCCTCGTCGTCACCGTCGACGCGCCGGAACGGATCGAAAAGGCGGTCAGAAACGGCGGCGGCGACCCCGCGAACGTGGGGATCGTCCCGGTGTCCGCGTCGCCGGTGCGTTACGACGGCACCTGCTGGATCGCCGATCGAGTGTCACCGTCGGATCTGACGGGGATCAGCATCCAGTTTTCCCGCGGCGAGCGCTACCTCCGCGAGGGGTCGGGCTGGGTCGTCGTCGACGGGCTGGGGACGCTGCTGATGTACAACGAGGAAGGGAAGCTCTACCGCTTGTTCTCCCACCTGATCAGCCGTGCTCGGGAGCGACAGCTCCGGCACGTCACCGGCGTCGACCCCGACGTACTCACCTCGGAGACGCTCGCGCGCTTCCAGGGGCTCCACGACCGATCGATCGAGATCGAGTGATCGGCGGAACCGCGCCGACGGCGGGCTCTCGGCCCGTTCCAAGAGGTTTATACCGTTCACCCGGGAATCCGCAGGTATGGCGAAAGAGCAGAAGCAGGTGCGTGAACTGCAGGAGGGGAGCTACGTGATGATGGACGAGGCCCCCTGCGAGATCAACCACTACAGCACTGCCAAGCCGGGGAAACACGGCAGCGCGAAAGCCCGCGTCGAGGGCGAGGGCGTGTTCGACGGGAAGAAGCGGAGCCTCTCCCAGCCCGTCGACGCGAAGATCTGGGTCCCGATCGTCGAGCGCAAGGGCGGCCAGGTCGTCTCCGTCGACGGGGACGACGCCCAGATCATGGACCTCGACACCTACGAGACGTTCACGATGCGCGTCCCCGAGGACGAGGAGCTCAGCCCGGACGACGAGATCGAGTACCTCGAGTACGAGGGCCAGCGGAAGATCGTGTGATGGGGTTTCCCGGCGCCGTCGCCGAGCGCGAGCACGCCGACTACGCGATCGTCGGCGCGCCGCTCGACGTCTCGACGACGTTCCAGCCGGGAGCCCGGTTCGGCCCGGAACAGATCCGGCGGTTCGCCGCGTCCTACGACGACTACGACCGCCGCACCGACCAGCAGTTCTCCGAGGTGGGCGTCCACGACGCCGGCGACGTGCGGGCGTGGGACGACGCCCCCGAGTACCTCGACTTCCTCGGCGGCAGCCTCGCCGATCTCGTTCGCGACGACGTGACGCCGCTGCTGCTTGGCGGCGAGCACACCGTCACCGCCGCGGGCGTCCGCGCGACGGACCCCGATACCCTGGTCGTCCTCGACGCCCACCTCGACCTCCGGGAGGCGTACGACGGCAACCCGTGGAGCCACGCCGCCGTCACGCGACGCGCACTCGACGGCGACCCCGAGGGCGAACCGCTCTCGACCGTCTCGGGGACCGCCGACCGTGCGGTGATCCTCGGCGCTCGCACCGGTTCGGAAGCCGAGTGGGAACGCGCCGAGCGCGACGACGTGACGGTCGTCCCCCCCGAAGACGTGAGCGACTGGACCCCCGACTTCGACGACGAGTCGGTGTACCTCTCGGTCGATATCGACGGCGCGGATCCTTCCGTCGCGCCCGGAACGGGGACGATGGAGCCGTTCGGCCTCGCCGCGCGGGAGATGCGCGACGTGGTTCGAGAGGTCGCGCCGTACGCGATCGGCTTCGACGCCGTCGAGGTGAACGACCGGGACGACGGGCAGGCCGCCGCGCTGGCGGGGAAGCTGCTCAAGGAGTTCGTGTTCGCCCACGCCGACGACTGAGCTAGCTACCCAACGCTACCTTCTCGACTGCGCCGATCACTGCGTAGAGCACCACACAGCCGGGCCAGAGGAGGAGGTAGAAGCCGAACGCGGTCGGATCAACAGGTGTCGCTCCGGAGGCGACGACTCGGTACGTCCCGAAGGCGGAACCGACGAGCAGGAACACTGAGATGGCTCCCGGTGCACGCAGGCCGTACCGCGCGTAGAGCACTGCCGGCACGAACCCGAGTGCGAACATCCCGCCGACGAGGTAGAACACGTACAGCGGCTCGGTACCGACGGAGGCCAGCAGATCCTCGAAATCGAAGAGCGACCACAGCAGGAACGACAGCAGGGCGTGGCCGCCTCCCACTGCGAGGCTCGACGAGAGCGGTCGTTCGTCGACGTACTCACGGAGGGTATTCGGGGACACGCGTGCCACGTACCGTGTGGGAAATAAATCCTTTCTGGGGAGATCAGCAGCGGACTGGACCGCTCGGTGCGGTAGCCGGCTCACCGCAACCGAACTGAACCCCCGTTTCAACCGACCCCGAAAGACGGACCAACGAAGCGAACGTGACGCCTTGTGCCTCTCCGTTGCTCGTGACCGAACGGGCGTAGAGTGGAGGTCACGTCGAATTAACACGACCCCGACCACTAAGTCCTCGGCCGCCCCCTCCCGAACTGAATGCGCGTCACCCTCCTCGGCACCGGCGACACCACCGGCACCCCGACGGTCGGCTGTGACTGTGCCACCTGCGAGCGCGCCCGGGAACGCGGCGTCGAGCGCTCGCGGTTCTCGGTCCACGTCGAGAACGAGCGCACTGGCGACTGTCTGCTGATCGACGCCTCGCCCGACTTCCGCCATCAGTTCGCCGAAACCGGCGCCGACCTCCCTGACGCGGCCGTCGTCACCCACATCCACTTCGACCACCTCGACGGATTGGGCAACTTCTACCGCCTGCTCGACGACCTGCCCGTCCACGCCGCGAGTGAGGTCGACCCGTTCACCGGCGAGAGCGTCGCCGACTCGGTCCGGGAGCGCTACGACTACCTCGACGTCGTGGAGGTCTTCGGGCAGGAACCTCTGACGACCTTCTCGGTCTGCGGCTTCGAACTCACGCTCGTCCCCGTCGAACACCCGCCGATGGCGTGCTACGGGCTGGCCGTCGAGGACCCCGAAACCGGCGCGAAGCTCTCGCTGTCGGGCGACACGAGCTACGATATCTCCGAGGCGAGCCGCGACGCGCTCCGGGACCCGGACCTCCTGCTGGCCGACGCGATCGTCCCGGCGTCGCTGGCGCCGAAACACCCCATGGGTGGCTCGGACATCGTGGACGACGTGCCGATGACGTTCGGCACGAAACACATGACCCGCGAGGGGGCGATCCGGCTGGGCGAGGACCTGAACGCGAGCGAAACGCGGCTGGTCCACCTCGCACACTACTACCCGCCCGAGGAGGCGTTCGAGGAGCCGCTGGCCGTCGACGGCGAGGTGTACGAGCTCTAGAACCGATCGAGCCCGGCCTGCTCGCGTCCGACGCCTTCCGGGTTCTGGACCCACGCGCTCCGTTCTTCCCGGCGTCCTTCTGGATCTCCGTTCGACACCTCCCCGGGCTCGTACCCCGGGCAGTCGCTCCCGCAGTCCATCGACGGTGCGACCGGGCGGTCGTGGAACGAACAGTGGGGAACGCTCGCATCTGTCGCCGAGCAGCGCGTACAGCCCGGGAACGACTCGGGGCGCCACCCCTTCCCCCACGCGCGCTCGGCGATCCGGCGACGCTGGCGGGCTTTCGCGTCGGCATCGACGATCGCCACGTCGGTCCGCAGCGGCTCCTCGGCGCGAAGTTCGACCCCCAGCTCCTCGACGGGGAGCGACGACGCCTCGCGGACGGCTTCACGCTCCCCGGTCTCGGGGTCGAACCGCCAGACGCCGACCGGGTCGGGGATACGGTTCAGGTGGGCGCCGGTGACGTAGCTCTCGGTCGCGAGCCACACCTCGTCGAACAGCGCCAGTGCGGTGTCGAACCGCAGTTGGAACTCGAGATCGCCCGGGCGGCCGAGGTCGGGCTTGTTCTCGATCCCGACGAGTCGGTCGACCCAGTCGGGGTAGCGGGCAGTCTGCCGGACGTACGTGCGGCCGCCCCGGCGATCGCGCTCGAAGAAGCCCAGTTCGGCGGCGCGCTCGGCGACGGCCGCCGCGCGTTCGGGGCCACAGTCGAGCGCGTCGGTGACGGGCACCGCCTCGCCGGCGCCGACGGCGCCCTCGATGGCGAGCGGGGGGATTGTCTCGCTGGTGACGGCCGCGCGGTCCGTCACCGCCTCGGTGGGGACGACGCCGACCACGTCCATCACGCGGGCGCCGGGTTCCTCGACGGCGGCGCCCAGTTGGCGGGCGACGATCCAGTCGGTCGCGGCTTCGAGGCGGGCCGACAGCGCGAGTTCGAACGCGACCTCCACGGGCGGCCGTGGGTGGCCGGCGGACAAAAGCGCGTCTCTCCCGCCGACGCGGCCGCCGCGAGGCCCGGAGAACAGCACCTTTATCAGTCGCTCGGGGCGAATTTAGAGTAGAATTCCTCTCAGGAGGTCACATGGTGACGGAGAACTCAACACAACCGGAGGTGAACATCGGACTGGTCGGTCACGTCGACCACGGGAAGACCACGCTCGTGCAGGCGCTGAGTGGTTCGTGGACCGACAAGCACAGCGAGGAGATGAAACGCGGGATCTCCATCCGACTGGGGTACGCCGACGCGACGCTGCGTCGGTGCCCCGAGGAGGAGGAGCCCGAGTGCTACACGGTCGAGGAGCACTGCGACGAGCACGACGTCGACACCGAGGTCGTCCGCGACGTGTCGTTCGTCGACGCCCCGGGTCACGAGACCCTGATGGCGACGATGCTCGCCGGCGCGGCGATCATGGACGGCGCGGTGCTCGTCGTGAGCGCCACCGAGGACGTGCCCCAGGCCCAGACCGAGGAGCACCTCATGGCGCTGGACATCATCGGCATCGAGAACGTCGTCATCGCCCAGAACAAGGTCGACCTGGTCGACGGCGAACGGGCGCGAGAGAACTACCGGCAGATCCAGGAGTTCGTCGAGGGGACCGTCGCCGAAGACGCGCCGGTCGTCCCGATCAGCGCCCAGCAGGAGGTCAACATCGACCTGCTGATCGACGCGATCGAGCGGGAGATCCCCACGCCCGAGCGCGACCCCACCGCGGACTCCCGGATGTTCGTGGCACGGAGCTTCGACATCAACAAGCCGGGGACGACCGCCGACTCGCTGCTCGGCGGCGTCGTCGGCGGCTCGCTCGCCCAGGGGACCCTGAGCGAGGACGACGAGATCGAACTCCGCCCCGGCCGGGAGGTCGAGGAGGGCGGCGAGAGCGAGTGGCGGCCCATGACCACCACCGTGCGCTCGATTCAGGCCGGTGGCAACCCCGTCGAGGAGGCGACGCCGGGCGGGCTGCTCGGCGTCGGCACCGGACTGGACCCCTCCTACACGAAGGGCGACGCGCTCGCGGGGCAGGTCGCCGGCGAACCCGGCACGCTCCCCCCAACCGTCGAGGGGTTCGAGATGGACGTGGAGCTGCTCGAGCGCGTCGTCGGCGAGGACGAGGAGGAGGTCGAGGAGATCTCGACGGGCGAGCCGCTGATGCTCACCGTCGGCACCGCCACCACCGTCGGCGCCGTCACCAGCGCCCGCGGCGGCGAGTGTGAAGTGTCGCTCAAGCGCCCCGTCTGTGCGGAGGCCGGGGCGAAGATCGCGATCAACCGCCGCGTGGGCGCGCGCTGGCGGCTCATCGGCATCGGCACCCTGAAGGAATGAGGACGACGGCGGTGCTCGACACCAACGCCCTGATGATGCCGGTCGAACTCGACGTGCGCGTGTTCGACGAGCTCGACCGGCTGCTCGGGGCGTACGACGCTGTCACCCCCCGAGCGGTCGTCGCGGAGCTGGAGAAACTCCGCGACGGCAACGGGGAGGCGGGCACCGCCGCCGCGGTCGGCCGCGATCTGGCCGACCGCTGTCGGATCGTGGAGACGGAGGAACCGTACGCCGACGACGCCGTCATCGCGGCCGCGAAAGCGGCCGACGGCGACGTGTACGCGGTGACCAACGACCGCCCGCTTCGCGACCGCCTGCTCGATGCGGGCGTTGACGTAATCGGTTTAAGGGGGCGGAACACACTGGAGATAACTGAAACCTAGCATGTACAAACGGGTACGACTCAAGGACACGGTCGAGGTGCCGCCGCGGAACCTCGCCGACGTGACGGAGGAGCGGGTGAAAGCCCTGCTCCAGGACAAGCTCGAGGGACGGATGGACGAGGACGTGGGTAGCGTCGTCAGCGTCGTCGAGGTGCACGACATCGGCGACGGTGCCGTGTTGCCCAACCGGCCGGGCGTCTACTACGAGGCGGAGTTCGACGCCATCACCTACGACCCGGACATGCAGGAGGTCGTCGACGGCACGGTCGTCGAGGTCGTGGAGTTCGGCGCGTTCGTCGGGATCGGCCCGATCGACGGCCTGCTCCACGTCTCCCAGATCTCCAACGAGTATCTGGCGTACGACGGCGAGAACCAGCAGCTCGCCTCCTCGGATACGAACAAGACCCTCGGCGTCGACGACGCCGTGCGCGTCCGGATCGTCACCAAGAGCATCGACGAGCGCAACCCCCGGGACTCCAAGATCGGCCTGACGGCCAAACAGCCCGGGCTCGGCAAGCACGAGTGGCTGGCCGAGGAGTTCGAGCAGCGACAGGAGGAGGAAGCGTAGATGGCCGACCCGCGACTGGCGTGCCGGGAGTGTCACTACGTCAACGACCCGGACAGCCAGAGCTGTGACTACTGTGGCTCCTCCAGCCTGACCGAGGACTGGGCGGGCTACGTGATCATCAACCACCCCGAGGAGAGCGACGTGGCCGACGAGATGGAGGTCACCGAGCCGGGGAGCTACGCGCTGAAGGTTCGCTAACGTGCTCACGCTGCCGCCCGAGCTTCGCGAGGCGTTCAAGGAGCCGTTCGGCCCGCTCTTTACCGACGTCGAGTCGCTGCTCGCCGAGGCCGAGCCGCCGATCATCGCCGTCGGCGACATGGTCACCTACCACCTCCGGCAGGCGGGCCACGAGCCACACGTCTCGGTCGTCGACGGGCTGACCGAACGCGCCGCGATCCCCGACGACGTCCGGGAGGCGCTCGAGGACGCCGGCGAGCACCGGACCGAAGTCGTGAACGAGCCCGCAGAGCTCTCCCGAGAGCTACTGCTCGCGCTTCGGGAGGCCGTCGACGCCGAGGCCGACACGCTGCTAGTCGTCGAGGGCGAGGAGGACCTCGCGACGCTGCCCGCGGTGCTGGCGGCGCCGCTGGGCGGGAGCGTTGTTTATGGCCAGCCCGGCGAGGGGATGGTGTTGATTCGCGTGACGGAGGCAGCCCGGGCGGAGATGCGCGATCTGTTAGTGCGGTTCGACGGTGATGCGGACGCGGCGCTTGCGGCGTTAAGTGTGTAGGTTCGGAGTTTTCTACTACAGAGTCGTGGGGTGGCAGTCGACGATGGAACAGCGACGGCACCAGCATCTCGACGCGAGACTACTTGTGACCGCACCGCCCACAGACCTCCCCAGCCGACTCGTTCCTTCGCTACCGCTCAGTCACTCGTCCCTCGCGCTCGGCTCGCGCACGGAGGCGCGAGCGCTTCGCGCCGACAGCGACCGCGGTGCGGTGGCGGTGGACGCCTCGCTGCCGTCGGCGAGAATCGAAGATTCTCGTCTGCCAATCAGAAATCTTCGATTTCTGATGGCGGGCCTCGTGCCCGGCACACTGCGGTCGCAAGTGGTCCAGCGTCGAGATGCTGTCGCGGTTGCTGTCTCAGTCACCAACGATCGAACTGCTGTCGCGGGTGCTGTCCCAGTTGCCAACGATCGAACTGCCGTCGCTGTTGCTGTTTCCCCCGTCGACAGCCCCTCCGCCACGACCACCGAATGTTCCACACCGACACCCATCCGACACGACACAGCCTGACAGTAGCCCTTCGAAATCCTTTTGCCGTTTTCCGGCGCATCTTCGGGCAACTGACCATGGAGATCGAAATCGTCGACGAGACCGAGAACCCGATGTTGCACCGCACCGACGTCCGCTTCGAGCTCACCCACGAGGACGCCACGCCCTCGCGCCTGCAGGTCCGCGACAGCCTCGCGGCGACGCTTGACAAGGGCTCGGACGAGGTCGTGATCCGCAAGCTGGACACGAAGTTCGGCATGCGCAAGACGATCGGCGACGCGAAAGTGTACGAGTCGGCCGACGACGCCCGCGACGTCGAGCAGGACCACATGCTCCAGCGGAACAAGATCGAAGCCGACACCGAGGCCGAGGAAGCCGCCGCGGACGCCGAGTAACGCCGGATGCGCGTTCTGGGTGTCGAGGGCACGGCGTGGTGTGCGAGCGCCGCCGTCCACGACACCGCGACCGACCAGACGTTTATCGAGTCCGACGCCTACGAACCGGAGAGCGGCGGCATTCACCCGCGCGAGGCCGCCGAGCACATGGGCGACGCGATCCCGCGGGTGATCGAGACCGCGCTCGCCCACGCCGACGGCGACATCGACGCGGTCGCGTTCTCGCAGGGCCCCGGACTGGGCCCGTGTCTGCGCGTCGCCGGCACCGCCGCGCGGGCGCTCGCCGGTACGCTCGACGTGCCCCTCGTCGGCGTGAACCACATGGTCGCCCACCTCGAGATCGGGCGCCACGAAGCGAACTTCGACTCGCCGGTCTGTCTCAACGCCTCGGGCGCGAACGCCCACCTACTCGGCTTCCACGACGGCCGCTACCGCGTGCTGGGCGAGACGATGGACACGGGCGTCGGCAACGCGATCGACAAGTTCACGCGCCACCTCGGCTGGAGCCACCCCGGCGGCCCTAAGGTCGAGGCAGCCGCCAAAGACGGCGAGTACGTCGACCTGCCCTACGTCGTCAAGGGGATGGACTTCTCGTTCTCGGGGCTGATGAGCGCCGCGAAGGACACCGTCGACGGGGGGGCAGCCGTCGAAAACGTCTGTTTCTCGCTGCAGGAGCACGTCTTCGCGATGCTGACGGAGGTGAGCGAGCGCGCGCTCTCGCTGACGGGCAGCGACGAGCTCGTGCTCGGCGGCGGCGTCGGGCAGAACGACCGCCTGCGGGAGATGCTCGCGGCGATGTGCGAGCAGCGCGGCGCCGAGTTCTACGCGCCTGAGCCGCGCTTCCTCCGGGACAACGCGGGGATGATCGCCGTCCTCGGTGCGGAGATGGCCGCCGCCGGCGACACGATCGAGATCGCGGACAGCGCGATCGACCCGAACTTCCGCCCGGACGAGGTGCCCGTGACCTGGCGGGAGAACGAGTCCGTGGCGGTGGGCCACGGCGCGACCGCGGGGGGGCCCTCGGGGCTCACCGATCCTCGCCGCGGCGCGGAGGCCGTCGTCGACGTGCAGGACGGCGTGGTGGTGAAACGCCGGATACCCAAGGCGTACCGCCATCCCGACCTCGACGCGAAACTCCGCCGGGATCGGACCGTCCTCGAAGCGCGACTGCTCAGCGAGGCGCGTAAGGCGGGCGTGCCGACGCCGCTGGTCCACGACGTGGACGTGCCCGAAGCGACCCTTCGACTCCAGCACGTCGGCGACACGGACCTCGCAGACGCGCTCACGACCGAGCGGGCGCGAGTGCTCGGGGAACACCTCGCCCGGCTGCACAGGCGGGAGCTGGTCCACGGCGACCCGACGACGAAGAACGTCCGCGTCGGCGACCGACTGTTCCTGATCGACTTCGGGCTGGGGTACCACTCCGGCCACCCGGAGGATCACGCGATGGACCTCCACGTGTTCGAGGGCTCCGTCGAGGGGACGGCCGCCGAGCCGGCGCCGGTCTGTCGGGCGTTCGAGGACGGTTACGCCGGCGTCGGCGACGACGCGGTGCTGGAGCGCCTCGCGGAGATCCGCGGACGCGGCCGCTACCAGTAGCTGCCGGCGCGCGGTCCAAAACGATTTATCGCCGCCGGTCCACGGTTCGCCCATGGGAGACAACGAGAGCGGCAAGCCCGAGTCCGGCGAGCTGTTCGGTATTCCGTACAACTTCGAGGAGCCGAGTATCGGTCGGCTGCTGTCGAGCCACTGGCAGCCCGACGAGGGGATGTTCGTCGAGCAGCCGTTCGGCGTCGGCTACACGCTCAACCTCGCCAACTGGCGCTCGTGGGTCGTGGCCGCCGTCGCGGTCGGGCTGTGGTGGCAGGAGAGCCAGAAGC
This sequence comes from Halolamina sediminis, assembly GCF_001282785.1. NCBI lineage: Archaea > Methanobacteriati > Methanobacteriota > Halobacteria > Halobacteriales > Haloferacaceae > Halolamina > Halolamina sediminis. The sequence continues at coordinate 305,953 of NZ_CVUA01000001.1, read as the reverse complement.
ACCGCGACGAGGCGGCCGACGAGGAGGAGCCGGTCGAAGTCATCGTCGACGACGACTGATCTGCCCGGCGACGGTCGGCCGGGCAGGGCGGCTGATCTCGCCGGCACGCGGTCAGCCGGCGTGGACGACTGATCTCGCCGGCACGCGGTCAGCCGGCGTGGACGACTGATCTCGCCGGCACGCGGTCAGCCGGCGTGGACGACTGATCTCGCCGGCACGCGGTCAGCCGGCGTGGACGACTGATCTCGCCGGCACGCGGTCAGCCGGCGTGGACGACTGATCGCCACGGTAACGGTCAACCGTGGCGGGCGACTGATCCCGGCGATCCGGAACCGCGAACCCTTTTCGGAGCCGCGACGACGGTCCGGTAGATGCTGCGCTACGTCACCACCAACCCCGGGAAGGTCCGCGAGGCCGAGGCGTACCTCGACGACGGCTCGGTCGCCCAGCTCGACTACGACTACACCGAGATCCAGAGCGACGACCTCGGCACGATCGCCGCCCGCGGCGCGCGTGAGGCGTACCGCCACGCCGGCGAGCCGACGCTCGTCGACGACGCCGGGCTGTTCGTCCGCGCGCTCGATGGATTCCCCGGCCCCTACTCCTCCTACGCCGAGGAGACGATCGGCGTCGAGCGAACGTGGGAGCTCGCCCGCGAGGAGGCGGACCGCGCGGCGTCGTTCCGCTGCGTGCTCGCGTACTGCGACGGGGAGGGGTTCGACGCCTCGCCCGACCCCGTGGACAAGGACGACCGCGTCGCCGCCGCCGCGGCGGGGCCGGACGCCGACGACGACGCCGAGACGCTGCCCGTGAAACTGTTCGAGGGCCGGGTTCGGGGGACGCTGGTCGAACCCCGCGGGGAGGGCGGGTTCGGCTTCGACCCGATCTTCGAGCACGAGGGGACCACGTTCGCGGAGATGGACGAAGCCGAGAAAAACGCGATCTCCCACCGCGGGCGGGCGCTCGCGAAGTTCGCGGAGTGGCACGCCGAGCGGTAGCGTCCAGCGCGAGGCTGTGGCACGCCGAGCGGTAATCGAGGAGCGCGAGGCTGTGGCACGCCGTGTCGACCGATTTTTGCCCCGCGCCGCCGCCGTGCCCGCATGGAGATCCGTCCGCTCCACGAGTCGGAAGTCCCCGCGTTCGTCGACGGGCTCTGGGTGCCGTTCTGTCGGGAGATGGCCGAACACGACCCCTACCACGCCCTCGCCGACGAGTACCGCGAGGGCGTGATCGAGTTCCGCTGTGAGCGTCTGAGCGACGAGGATCGAATCGACCGCGTGGCAGTCGTCGACGACGAGTTCGCCGGCTACGTCTCCGCCGAGGTGCAGGAAGCGCCGCCCGTGTTCGCCCACGACGACACCGCCCACGTCAACGAGATCTACGTCCGGCCGGCGTTCCGCCGGGAGGGGATCGCCGACGAACTGATGGCGGCCGCCGAGTCGTGGGGGGAAAAGCGGGGCTGTGCCCACGTGACGCTCACCGTCGACGCGTGGAACGAGTCCGCACAGGCGCTCTACGAGGACCGAGCGTACGACGTGAAGCGGTACACCATGCGTAAGCCGCTGGACTGATCGCGCGCGGCGATCAGGCCCGCGGCTCCCGGTCCGGCCCCGGATACTCGCCGCCGACCACTTCGGGGTAGAGCGTCTCTGGGTCGAACAGCGTCGCGAACGCGTCCGGTGTCCGGACTGCCGTCTCGACGCGGTCGCGGACCATCGTGTTCCCCTTCGGCCCGGTGAGCCGCTCGTCGAAAGAGAGGACGTGCATCGCACCGCCGTGGTACGCAGAGGCCAGCGCGGGGTGGTCGCCCTCCGGCTGGTCGACCGGCTCCCGGCGGTCGTCGATGCGGTCGCGCCAGTCCGCCGCGAGCTCGGGGTCGGCGAGGCGTTCGATCACCGCTTCGGCGTCGTCGAGCAGCGGGTCGCTGGCGACCAGCGTGAGCCACGAGTGGCTCCGGACGTGATCCAGACACGTCCGCGCGTCGCCGCCGACCAGCAGATCCGCCGCGAGCACGTCGCTGTCGGCGACGATGCGTTCCGGCGAGGGATCACTCATTCCTGACCTCCGCGAGTGCGTTCCTGACGGCGGTCTCGTCCGCCTCGTACTCGGCGGCGCGGGCGAACAGCGACTCCCAGCGTTCGGGCATACGCCGTGATCGGCCGACGTGCGTATCGGTGTTGCGGCTCGCGGGGCGCTGTGGTTCCGGCCTGCTCGGCGATCGCGCCGGTCGAACGTTCGCGCGTCTGACGCGGGTTTAAGTTCTCCCGATCGCTGTATCCCGACGGGCGCACACCTACAGTTCCCATCCTCGCAGTGTGCCCGACACGACTCCACCGACGACGCCCGCCCGTCGATTTTCCCCCCGCCCCCGGTGACGGGTTCGGACGTCGTCGTCTTTCCCCCTAGGCGTGAGCGTTATCCGCCACTGGCGCCTATCTCCAAGAGATGATGGCCACGACCCACGCGCTGGCAGGGCTGCTCCTCTCGGTGCCGGTGGCGCTGGTCGCGCCGGAGTTCGCCGTCGTCGCCGCCGTGGCGGGGTTCGCTGGCGGGGTGTTCCCGGATCTCGACATGCCCGGCGAACACCGCCGGACGCTCCACTTCCCGGTGTACTACACGCTGGCCGCCGCGGCAGTCGGCGTCGCTGCCCTCCTCCTCCCGTCGGTGTGGACCGTCGGCGCCGCGCTGTTTCTCGCCGCCGCGGCGGCTCACTCCCTCACCGACGCCCTCGGCGGCGATCTCGAACTCCGGCCGTGGGAGCAGCGCGGCGATCGGGCGGTGTACAGCCACTACCACCGCCAGTGGTGGCGGCCGCGTCGTTGGGTCCGGTACGACGGCGCGCCCGAGGACGCCATCGCGACGGTCGGGCTCGGCCTCCTCGTACTGCTGGCCTACGATGGCGTGTTCGACGCGATCGTCGCCGGGACGGTCGCCGTCGGGTTGGTCTACGCCGTACTCCGGCGCCGCATCGTCGACTGGGGGGAGCACGCGGTCGACGCGCTCCCCGACGAGGCGGTCGACCGGATGCCGGACTCGCTGATCGAGGACCTGCGCTGACGCCGGCGACGCGCTTTTCGCCCCGGCAGACTGTCCTCCGCCATGGAGACCGTCGACATCGACGACGCGTTCGACGCGTTCGAGGAGCGGTGGGCGCCGCGACTGCTCGCATCGCTCAACGGACAGGAGCTGAAAGCCGCCAAGCTGGAGGGGGCGTTCGTCTGGCATACCCACCCCGACGCCGACGAGCTGTTCTGGGTGATCGAAGGGGAGCTGACGCTCGAACTCGAAGGCGAGTCCGACCAGCGCCTCACGGACGGCGAGCTCGGGGTCGTCCCGGCGGGCGTCGAACACCGCCCGGTCGCCGACGGGCTGGCGAAGGTCGTCCTCTTCGAGCCCGCCGGCACCGAGAACACGGGCAACGCCGACGCCGAAGACCGGAAGCGGGAGGTACAGACGCTGGAAGAGGACTAGAGCGGGTCGATCTCGGAACCGTCCTCGCCGGGTAGTCGGTCCAGCGCGAGCGCGCCGGCGAGCACGACCACGGCGACGACGAGCCCGCCGACTGCCTCGCCGACGGTGTGGGCGCCGGTCGCGATCCGACTCCAGACGAGCAGCGGTGCCACGAGCAGCAGCGGCGTGAACCGCCGGTCGGCGGCGACCAGCGCGCCCGCGGGCACGGCGGCGTAGATGACGTGGCTCGACGCGTCCCACAGCGGGACGACGACGAGGTGGAGCAGCGAGGTGACGATCAGGAGCACCGCGTACGGCGGGACGAGCCCGCCCCAGTCGAACTGCCGCCACGCGAAGGCAATTCCCGCGAAGGCGACGATCAGGCCGAGTGCGGCGAAGAAGTCGTCGCCGCCGGGGACCGCGGTGACGGTCAACCGCGCATCGCCGCCCGGAACACCGGTACCGACGATCGTTGGGCCGCCCTGATAGACGGCGAACGCGAGCGCCCACGCGCCGACGACGGCGCCGAGCCGGGGGGCGAGCGACTTCGGGGCAAGGTTGTCGCGTCTCTCGTAGCCGACGAGCAGCAGGGTCGCGAGGAGGACGAACAGTTCCGGAGCGAAGACGGTGGAGACGGTGTCGGCGACGGCCATACGCGTGGGGGTGAGTCGGTCGAAAAAAAGGCGTTTCGTCACGGCGTGGCTGTCGCTGGTCGGTTCGGGGTTCGGAGAAAGCCTAGGCCGGGATTTGAACCCGGGCTCTCGTCCTTACCAAGGACGCGCTTTACCGCTAAGCTACCCAGGCGCGCACCTCCTCGTACTGCGGTTCCGGGTATAGGGATTTCGATTCGACCCGAATCAGGGATCCGTTCCCGCACTCCGCGTCGCCGAGCCGACGTAGCCGTCGGAGAAGCCCGCGAGCCGATCCCGCGTCGGCTCGGCGAGCAGCTCCGGCGCCGCCGGGAGCGCCCCCTCGTAGGAGTGAGCCAACTCCGCCGCGAACCCCAGCAGCTCCTCGGAGGGGGTGCCGTCGACGGCTGCGACGCCGGCGACGACCGCGAGTTCGAACACGTCGGCTTCGAGGTTCCGGTCGATCGCTGCGGGGTTGTCGGTCCGCTCGCGGTCGGTCTGGTCACGGCCGAACGCCCGGACGGTCTCGACCGCGCGGTCGGCCGCGGGCGTCCGGGCGAGCAGCGAGAACCCCCGGGAGACGAGCACGTCGGCGGCGACAACCGAGAGATCTGCCTCGATGTCGTTCTCCGGATCGATCGCCCACGGCTCCTCGTGGGCCAACTGTCGGGTGAGCGAGAGTCCCTCGTAGATCAACTGCACGCCGGCGGCGAGTTCGCCCAGCGCGGTCACGTCGACGCTGTCGTCGAACGCCCGGGCGGTCGACAGCGTCAGCGCCCCCGGGACCATCGACGCCGCTGCCAGTCGCTGGTCGAGCGTCTCGCGGAGAGGCTCGGGCTCGATCTCCCCCAGCGCATCCCGGGCCGAACGGCGGGCCACGGCGGCGTCGTCCATCGTCTAGGGTAAGTCGCGGCGGACGCAAATGCCTTTGGAAAGCCCCCGAAAGCGCCACGAGCACCGGCCAGCAGCGGCGGTTCGTCGATCCGTTTGCGACCACCCGATAGCGAAGGGTTATGGGCGCCGGGGGCGGTGGTGGTGGTATGGTCGAGTGTGAGTACTGCGGGGCGGCCTTCGACGACGAGGAGGCCCTCCTCGAACATCTCGGCGACGAGCACGCCGAGGAGCTCGGACCGATAGACCAACGCCGGGTCGACGCCGCGAGCGACGACGAGGGAGGGCTCCCGATCGTCGGCCTCCTCTCGGGCGCCGCGGTGCTCGTGGTGTTGGTCGTCGCGATCTGGTTTTTCTTCCTGAGTGGCGCGGGTGGCGGCACGGATCTCGACGCCGAGCCGGCGGGCATGGAGGACGAACCGCTGCCGAACCGCGGCGCCGACGAGTGGATCTCGCAGGTCGAGACGTTCGAGAGCCAGGGGCGTGAGCACCGCTCGGGCGACGTCGACTACGACACCGTCCCGCCGCTTTCGGGCCCCCACTCCGGCGACTGGGCGTCTGCAGGCTACTACACCGAGACGCCACGGCTGGAGGAGCTGGTCCACTCGCTCGAACACGGTGCGGTCGTGATCTACTACGACGAGGGGAACCTCTCCGACGAGGCGGAGGCCAGCCTCCGAGCGTGGACCGCGAACAAGGACGGCCAGTGGCAGAGCGTCATCGTCGCGCCGAACCCCAACGAGAACCCACGCGGCGACTACGTGCTGACGGCGTGGACCCACCGGCTCGTGATCGACGACTACGACGCCGAGTCAGTACAGGCGTTCGCCGCGGAGTACCTCGGTCGCGGGCCGGAGAACCCGGTGCGGTAGGTCGGCCTTCGCGGTTCCCGTTCTACTCCCGCACTGAGAGCCCCGGCACCGGCGGCATCGAGCGCTTGTGTGCGCTCCCCTCGACCAGTTCCTCGACGCGCTGGACGTGCTCCTCGGTGACACCGTCGACGTAGCGCACCGTCGCGGCCGTCGACAGCGGGCCATCGACGTGCAGCGCGAGCACGGCGTCTAGGTGGTCGTAGTTCAGCCCCATCTCTTCCTCGTCGGTCTGCCCCTCCCACATCTCGGCGGTGGGGGTCTGCATCACCAGCTCGTGGGGGACGCCGACGTGGGCGGCGAGCTGGCGGACTTGTTGTTTGTACAGGTCGCCGATGGGGTTGCAGTCGACGGCCTGATCGCCGTACTTCGTGAAGTAGCCGGTCATCGCCTCGCTGCGGTTGCCCGTCCCGAGGACGACGCGGTTCTCGGTGTTCGCGACGTAGTAGTTCAGCACCGCCCGCGTCCGGACGCGGACGTTCCCCGCGGCGGTTTTGTCCTCGATGCCCTCGGGGTACGCCTCGTCGAACGTCTCGGCGATCGGCTCGATCTCGATCACGTCGTAGGGGATGCCGAGCGACTCGGCGACCGCCTCGGCGTCGCTCATCAGTTCCTCGTCGCTGACGCGGGCGGGCATGGTCAGCCCGTGGAGCCCGTCCTCGCCCAGCGCTTCGACGGCGAGGTAGGCCGTCAGTGTCGAGTCGATCCCGCCCGAGAGGCCGAGCACGGCGCCCTCGGCGCCGGCGGCGTCGACGGTGTCCCGGATGAACGAGACGATCTCCTCGCGGGCGGCTTCGAGCTCTGCCTCCGAGAAACGGATGTCCAGCGGCGCGTTCTCCGTCAGGACGTCTTCGGGCATGGGTCGTCGTTCTGTCTCGGGTGACAAATAGGCACTCCCCGACCGCGGGAGGTGGACGCGCGTCCGGTTCCGGTACGGGGTGGCGGAATCCGAAACCGACTTACCGGAGGCTGGCGTTCGCTCATGCACGAGCGCAGTAGGCCTCGTGAACGAGAGACCACTAACGCGGATGTGGTCCAGTGGTAGGACAGTAGCTTCCCAAGCTACCGGCCCGGGTTCAATTCCCGGCATCCGCATTTTGTGTCTTCGTGTGTCTATACTCGGAGGAATCCACCTGAGAATCGCTTATAAGTAGTCACACGTTCACATTGAAACCGTGGCGGACGACTACGTGCGTCGGACGGCAATCACTCGTCTCGAAGTAACTGACGAGCAACGCGAGCTTCTCGAAGAGACGATTACTGCGTGGAAGCGCGGTTGTCAAATCGCCACGGACATGGCGTGGGGGAAGTGCAACGCGAAAAGCGACGTACAGCCCCTCGCTTACGATACTGTGCGTGAACAAACCGACCTCGGTAGTCAGCACGCGGTCCTCGCCACCCACCAAGCCGCCCAAGCCATCACCGGCTGTATCGAACGCCGATCAAAGGCAAGACGGTAAGCAAGCCGATCTTCACCGCACCCACGGTGAAGTACGACACCCGGACCATGACGGTGTTCGACGACGGTACGGTGTCACTGTCCACAACGGAGAGTCGTATCCGGTGTGAACTTGCTTTGCCCGAGGCCGCCGACGGATACCAACGGCAGTACCTCGATTCTGAGGAGTGGAACGTCACGGAAAGCACTCTCACTGCCCGCAACGGCGACTACTTCCTGCATATCGGCTTCCGCCGACACAAGAACGACACCGAACGGAACACTGCCGAGGACGGAACGGTTCTCGGGGTCGACCTCGGTATCGAAAATCTCGCTGTCACCAGTACGGCCTACTTCTTCAGTGGGCGGGAGCTAACTCACAACCTCCGCGAGTTCGAGAAGGTACGGGAGGGACTCCAACGGACCGATACTCGAAGCGCCCATCGAACGCTCGAACGGTCGAGTGGGCGCGAACTTCGGTACATCCGGGACGTACTTCATCGGGCGTCGAACGCTATCGTGGATGAAGCACTTCGGTACGAGTGCGACGTGATCGCGTTCGAGGACTTGACGCACATCCGCGACCAAACGGGCGCGTCGTGGGGGCACAAGTGGGCGTTCCGAACGCTCTACGAGCAAGTGGAGTACAAAGTCGAAGTGGTTGGGATCTCGGTGGAACAAGTCGGTTCGGCGTACACGTCCACGCGGTGCGCCGAATGTGGGTTCACGGCAGACGAGAACCGCCAGAGTCGTAACGGTTTCCAGTGTCAAAAGTGCGACTCGGAAGCCAATGCGGACTACAACGCGGCGAAGAACATCGGGATGCGGTACGTCCGTCGAGGCCAACAGTCGTCTCGGCGGACGGGCAACAGTCAGCTTGCCCTGAAGTCCGGAACCGTGACGCCGAGCGGCGGATTCACCGCCCACCCGGAGGGGTTCGAGGCCGAGTTCACGGACAAGCCCCTCCCTCCACGAGCGAACCCGTCAGGGTGAGCGAAGTAGGGTGGGGTAGCTGATTTCCCGGACGGCGCTTTCTTGCCTGTCTCTCCCCAACCCGTCCGTATGCGCACCGTGTTCCACGTCTCCGACGCCGACGCCTATCGAACCGCCAAGTCGAAAGTCAGGAGCCTCCTGGAGGACGAAACGATCGATGTCGACGCTGTCGCGATCGTGATCGATCACCCCAACAGCATCGACGCCGCCGCGGGGCGGCTTCGTGGAACCACCGAATCACTGCTCAGCGACGGCGCGAAGGTAAAGCTCTGTACGAACTCCCTCGGGCTTGCTGACACGTCCGAGTCGGCGTTCCCGCCGGGCGTCGAACTCGTCTCTTCGGGGATCGGAGAACTGGCACGACTACAGGATTCGGGCTGGAACTACATCCGGCTCTAACGGCTGCCCGGCGGATTGAGGTCCCGCTCGAACTCGTCGAACACTTCGAGATTGTCGGGCAGGTCGTACTCGATCCGGCGCTGCTCCTTGTTGCGCTCCAGCCCGTCCTCGATCGGCGCGGCTTCGGACTCCCAGCCGGGTTTCACGCGGACGGATTTCGCGGGCTGGCCGACCGCGACGTGGTGGGCCGGCACGTCGCCGTCGACGACGGCTTTCGCGCCGACGACGGAGTTCTCGCCGAGCTTCGAGCCCGCCCGCACGAGCGTGTCGTAGGTCAGTCGGGCATCGTCCTCGATGATCGTCCGGTAGTTCACGACCTCCGTCTGGTCGACAATGTCGTGGTCGTGGGAGAGCACCTGCGCGGAGTCCGAGATCGAGACGCGGTCGCCGATCTCCAGCGCGCCGCGGTCGTCGAGGTGGACGTCGTCGTGGACGACCACGTTGTCGCCGACGGTGATGTTGTGGCCGTAGGTGAACGTGATCCCCTTGAAGAAGCGGCAGTTCTCGCCGACCTCGTCGAACAGGTGTTCGGCGAGCATCTGCCGGAACCGCAGCGCGAACTCGATGTTGTCGGCCATCGGCGTCGCGTCGAACTGCCGCCAGAGCCACTGGAGGTGTTTCGAGCGCTGGAACCGGTCCTCGTCCTTCTCGGCGTAGTACTCCGACTCCAGCGTCGCGTTGCAGGGGTCGTACCCCTGCAGGCGGACGCGCTCTGCGGGCGTCACGTCGCCGCCGTCCTGCCAGCGCTCGTAGGCGTCGCGGTCGCCGAACAGGTCGACCAGCGTGTCCTGTACCACGTCGCAGGTGTCCTCGTCGGCCGCGAGCCGCTCGTCGACCTCCTCGACGAAGGCGTCGACCCCGGCCTCGGCATCCGGCGGGAGCGAGGCGTGCCGTTTGGTCATGCCCGGAGGGTGGGGTGGGCCGGCCAAATGGGTTCGGGTGTCCACACAGTGTGCACGTCCGGTAGATCAGGGCTGTTTCGGACACGGAGTATGACGGCCACGGACGCCGATCACGGAGACACCCTGAGAGGTTACCGCGAGCAGCGCTAGCGCCACGGTCGTCGACGGCGTGGGCCGCTGTTGATCGGATGTGAGACCCGGCAGCAGAAATCGAAGTTCCCGGCACCGGCCCAGCGCCGACCCGCGAAAACGCCTCGGCTTACGCCCCGGAGCGCGACCCGGCAACCCACTTCTCGGAGTACGACTCCCCGCAGGCACACTTCGCGTAGGCGTGGATCACGTCGCCGTCGGCGTACAGCCCGCCGACCCCGGGATTCTCGGCCTCGGCGAACGCGAACACGTACTGAACTTCGTGCTCGTCGCCGTCGCCGGCGGGACACTCTCCGCCGGCTAAATCGGCGTCGACGCTGCCGCCTTCGCCCATCGCCTCCTTCGCGAACTGCATCGCGTCCTGCCCGGTGCCGGCGTCGAACAGCTTCCGCCCCTGCTCGCCCGGGCGCACGAGCACGACCCCGCCGTCGACTTCCTCGCCGGCGTCGGCCAGCTTGCCCGCCTCGTCCAACTGGTCCTCGGCGAGGAACAGCGCCACGTCCTCCAGCCGCTCGCCCGCGAGGAACTCCGAGAGCTTGCTCATACCCCGACGAGGCGCCTGAACGGGAAAAAGCGACCGCGTTCCGGTCGGCTCAGTCGAAGTCGAACGGGTCGTCGCTCCCCGCGTCACTGCTGGTGCCGGCGAGATCCTCACCCTCGCTGCCTGACTGCGTGCCGGCGAGGTCCTCACCCTCGCCGCCTGACTGCGTGCCGGCGAGGTCCTCCGCGATCCCCTGCAGCGACCCGCCCGGCCCGCTGGTGTCGCGGTAGAACGTCCGCTCGCCCGGCAGCCGGAGCCCGTAGCGCTCGCCGGGCTGGATCTCGTCGATCTCCACGGGGTCGCCGGGCTCGCGCTCCCGTTCGCGCAGCCACTCGACCAGTCGGTTCTCCGCGCGGCCCGGGTCACGAGCCTCGCTCTTGAGGTCGTAGGCGCCACGGAGCAGGAACCCCGGGCGGCCCTCACGCACCTCGGCGTGGCGCTCCTCCCCGTCGATCACGACGCGGACGAACGAGCCCGGCTCGAGGTCGAGCTCCCCCGGCAGGCGCAGGCAGGGCCGGCGGGTGCCGCCGTTGCGGGCCACCTCCGCCCGCTCCGTGCGGACGCTGGCGTGGTCGCTGGGGATACGATCGGGCATCGAGAGGTGAGAGAAAGCTTACTCCTCGGACTCGTCGTCGCCCTCGCCGAAGGCGGCCGCGACGTCCTCGTCGCCGATCACCTTGGCGTTGACCTGTGCGCTCTCCTCGCTGAACTCGGCGCCACGGACCGTGACGCGGCGTCGCTCGCCGTCCTTCTCGGGGTGGTAGCCGACACCGCCTTCGAGCAGGAGCTGTTTGAGGTTCGAGCCGGCGACGTCCTCGCGCATCGGTCGGCCGGCGGCGTCCGAGCCGCCGGTGAGCTGCAGCGTGGACTCCGAGAGCCCGACGACGTCGGCGTCGACCTCCTCGCCCAGCGAGCGCCCGATGAAGCGGTTGGCGTCCTGTCCGTCGACCTCCGTCTGGTACGTGTTGCCCGTGTCGGGGTCCGACACGACGAGCTTGAGTTCGGCCATACCCGAAAATCTCGGCCGCGGCTGAAAAACACGTCGAAACCGCCCGTTCCGGCAGGGGTGGGCCGAACGCGGCCGCTACGCCTCGCCCGGCAGCAGCGCCTCGGGCTGTTGCTGGACGAACAGCACGCGCTCGCTATCGTCGAGCGGCCGGACGTACAACCGGCTCTCGCCCTCGGCCTCGATCCGCCGGGCCGTCTCCTCCGCATCTTCGACCTCGTAGTAGATCGGGATCAGCACCGCCCGCCCGGCGTCGGCCGCCTTCATCACCACGACGACGAACACGACGTCGTTGGCCTGGGCGTTGTACGCCTCGTACTCGTCGAACTCGGCGCCGTCGACGGCGTTCTGCACCGCCTCGAACTCGTTGCCCGGCACGAGCACGTCGAACCCCGTCCGATCGTCCTCGTAGCCGTCGTCGGTCTCCAGTCGGGGCAGCGGCGTCACCGCGCCGGGCCGGAGCTCGACGGTCTCCCAGCCCGCCTCCCGGAGCTCTTCCGCGGTGGCCTGCATGTCGTCGATGGTGTCGTCCCAGAGGTCGGTCATGCCCTGTAGCGGGTGTCCGGGGTCCATGCCCGGGTAACGGCCCGTCACGGGTGAAAAGGGTTCGCTTGCGGGACGCCACCGCTAAACCCCCCGCCGCCCACAGTCCGGGGTATGAGCGACGACGCCAACCTCACCGACTTCGCCGGGCGTGGGGACGGCGCGGCGGAGGCGGACGACGACGGGGCAAGTGATCCCGAGGACGGCGCGCTCGGGCCGGACGACGGCGCGAATCCCGACGACGCTACCGACGCCGAGCCCGAAACGCCGACGTTCACCTACACGTCAACGCCCGACGGCGCCGAGTGTGCGGCCTGCGGGACGACGGTGGAGAAGCGCTGGTACGCAGGCGAGGACGGAACGGCGGAGAACCCGGATCTCGACCCGGACGCGCTCGTTTGTCCGGACTGTAAAGTGTGGTGAAACGCGACTCCGGCGAGTGACCGACGACGAGCGTCGTCTCGTCGTCCCGGAGCGGATGCCGGAGTCGGGTCGCTACGACCGCTCGAACCCGGCCGCGAGCGTCTCCTCGTTCACGCTGAGCACCGTCGGCCGGCCGTGCGGGCAGGCGAAGGGCTGTTCACACTGCCCGAGCCGATTCACGAGTGCCTGTGCGTCCTCGGCTTTCAGCGCGTCGCCGGCCTTCAGCGACGGGTGACAAGCCAGATCCGCGAGCGCCGTCTCGCGGGCGTCCTCGATATCGTCACCGCTCGCGAGCGCCGCGAGGGTCTCCCGGAACGCCCCCGCGTCGGCGGGGCGACCCAGCGGCGCGGGCACCGCCGAGAGCTTCACGGTCGTTCCACCGAACGGCTCGGCGTCGAACCCCAGCGCCGCGAGCTCGTCGGCGCGCTCCGTGACGATCGCGGTCTCGGCGGGCGACAGCGAGAGCGTCTCCGGCGGCGAGAGCTCGGCGCGTTCGATCGCTTCGCCCGAGAGGGAGGCCCGCAGGCGCTCGAAGTTCACCCGCTCGTGGGCCGCGTGCTGGTCGATCACGAGCAGGTCGTCGCCCTCCGCACAGAGGATGTACGTCTCGCGGAACTGCCCGAGCACCTCGGCGTTACCGAGCGCGGAGTCGCTCTCCTTCGGCGCGAGAGATTCTTCCAAGCCCATCGCGACCTCGCCGGAGCGCCGGAGATCCGCGGTCGTGAGCGCGTCGTTCACGCCGGTCTCGACCGCTGCTTCCACCGGATCCCGTACCGAGAGTGCGACCTCCGCCTTCGCGGGGTGGACGTTGGCGTCGACGGTTTCCGGCGGGAGCGAGACGGAGACCACTGCGATGGGGTGGCGGCCGTCGGGCAGCAGTGTGCCGTAGCCGCGCTCGATCGCACGACGGAGCCCGCCGTCGACGACCGGGCGGTCGTTGATCGCGGTCCAGAGGTGTGAGCGGTCGGCGCGGGTCGTCGAGGGGTACGCGAGGACGCCCTCGACGTGGATCGTCTGCCCGTCCTCGCCCCCCGAGAGCGTCGTCTCGTGGGCGAACGTCGTCGATCGCGCGGCGACGTGGCGGTCGTAGACGGCCGCGAGCGCGTCCTCGTGGGCACCGCTGCCGGGCGTCTCGAACACCTCCCGGCCGTCGTGGGCGAGCGAGAACGATACGTCCGGCCGGGTGAGCGCGTAGCGCGCCACCAGCTCGGAGATCTTCGCGAACTCCGCGCCCTCACTACCGAGGGACTCCCGGCGTGCCGGCCGGTCGGCGAACAGGCCCCGGACCGTCACGGTCGTCCCGCGGGCGCGCCCGGCGTCGGTGACTCGAACGTCGCCCTCGTCGTCGACCACGAGCCGCGTTCCGGGCTCGCTCCCGTCGCTGGTGACGAGTTCGAGTCGCCCCGCGTCGGCGATGCTTGGCAGTGCTTCGCCCCGGAAGCCGAGGCTCGTCGTCGCCGGGAGCGCCGCGGCGTCCCGGAGCTTGCTCGTCGCGTGGCGCTCGACCGCGCGGGCGGCGTCGGTGCGGGCCATCCCGTGGCCGTCGTCGGCGACCCTGATCCGTTCGGTGCCGTCGCCGTCGACCTCAACCCGGATCGAGTCGGCGCCGGCGTCGAGCGCGTTGTCCAGCAGTTCGCCCACGACCCGCGCGGGCCGAGTGATCACCTCGCCGGCGGCGATGCGGTCGATCGTCTCCTCGTCGAGATGTTCGACCGCCGGCGGACCGGCCTCGCCGCTCATCGCGAGACACGGTCCTGGAGCTCCTGTAGGCGGTTCAGCGCCTCGATGGGAGTGGTCCGAGCGAGGTCGACGTCGCGGAGTTCGGCCGCGATCTCGTCGGCGTCGGTCCTCTCCTCAGATTCGGTTCCGGGCAGTGTCTGCTGGCCCGGGGGTGGGGATGGTTCGGCATCGTCGGTGTCGATCGTGGCGGCGGTATCGACGCCGGCACCGTCCGTGGCGGCCTGCGTCGGTTCGGCCGCGTCGGCCGACGCCGTGGTCTCCTCGTCCTCCACGAGCTCCCGCGAGCGTTCGACGACTGCCGCCGGGACGCCGGCCATCCGGGCGACTTCGACGCCGTAGGAGGAGGACGATGGCCCCTCGTCGACGCGGTGGAGGAACGTCACGTCGTCGCCGTCCCGGATTGCCGTGAAGTGGAGATTGAACACCTCCTCGCGTTCGTCGGCCAGCGCGGTGAGGTCGTGGTAGTGGGTCGCGAACAGCGTCCGGGCGCCCACCTCGTCGTGGAGGAACTCCGTGGCCGCGCGGGCGATCGCGAGCCCGTCAGCGGTGGACGTACCCCGACCCACCTCGTCCAGCAGGACCAGCGAGTCCGCGGTCGCGTCGTGGAGGATGTCGGTGAGCTCGCTCATCTCGCGCATGAACGTCGACTGCCCGCCGGCGATGTCGTCGCTGGCGCCGACGCGAGTGAACACGCGGTCGAGCACGGGGAGGCTCGCGGACTCGGCGGGGACGAACCCCCCCGCCTGCGCGAGCACGCAGATCAGGCCGACCTGCCGCATGTACGTCGACTTCCCGCTCATGTTGGGGCCGGTGATCAGCGCCACGCTGCCGGCCGGGAGGTCGGCGTCGTTGGGGACGAACTCCGCCTGTGCCTGTGCGACCACGGGATGGCGCCCGGCCTCGATCTGGAGCGGGTCGTCGCCCTCGTGGAACGTCGGCCGGCAGAACTCCGGGCCGACCGCGACCGTCGCGAGCGACAGGAGGGCGTCCAGATCCGCGAGGTCGTCCGCGAGCGCCTGCAAGCGGTCGGCAGCGTCCGCGACTTCCGCACGGACCTCGCGGAAGATGTCGTACTCCAGCGCGTCGGCACGCTCGGCGGCGCCCAGAATCTCGTCCTCGCGCCGGCGGAGTTCGGGCGTGACGAACCGCTCGGAGTTCTTCAGCGTCTGCCGCCGGCGGTACTCCTCGGGCACCGAGTCGAGGTGGCTGTCGGTCACCTCGATGTAGTAGCCGTGGACCTGATTGTGGCCGACTTCGAGGTTGTCGATTCCCGTCCGTTCGCGTTCCTTGGCTTCGAGGTCGGCGACCCACTCGCGACCCTCGCGTTCGGTCGCGCGCACCTCGTCGAGTTCGTCGTCGAAGCCCTCGGCGATCACGCCCCCCTCGGTGATCTCCTGTGGGGGGTCCTCGGCGATCGCGTTCTCGATCAGCTCCCGCGTTTCGGCGAGTTCGTCGAGGCCGTCGCGGAGTTCCTGTAGGCGGTCAGATTCCGCGTCCGAAAGCGCCGCTTTCAGCTCCGGGACGATCGCGAGCGTCCCCGCGACCGAGCGCAGGTCCCGCGCGTTCGCTCGCTCGCGGGAGACCCGCGAGACCAGCCGTTCGAGGTCGTAGGCGGCGCTGAGTTCGTCGCGCAGTTCCTCACGCAGCAGCGTTCGCGTCGAGAACTCCTCGACGGCGTCGAGCCGGGCCTCGATCGCGCGGCGGTCGACCAGCGGGCGGCGGAGCCACGACGCCAGCCGGCGGCGCCCCAGCGCACAGACCGTCTCGTTCACCGTCTCGAACAGCGTGTCGCCGTCACGATCGCCGCCGGCGCGGTTCTCGAACAGTTCGAGGCTGCGCAGCGCGGCGGCGTCCAGCCGCAGGCAGTCCGCAGGGTCGTAGCGCTGGATTCGGGAAACGTAGGAGAGTGGGCCGTCGTCGCCCTGCGTGTACTCGGCGTAGGCGAGCAGCCCGCCCACGGCGCGGGTCTCGACGCCGGCGAAGCGGTCGGGATCGGCGTAGGCTGAGAGGGTTTCGTGGGCCGCGTCGGCGGCGAAGGCGTCGTCGTCCCAGTCGGTCGTCGGGCAGGGGGCATCGATATCGGGTGCGCCCGGCCCCGAGAGCAGTTCCGCGGGACCGACGCGGGCCACCTCCTCCCGGGCGCTCGCGGGGTCGGGCGCGGGGGCGACCCGGCACTCGCCGGTGGACACGTCGACGCTGGCGACCGCGAACTCCTTCTCGCCGCCGACCACGCTCGCGACGTACGTCGAATCGGGCGACAGCAGTTCGTCGTCGACGACGGTACCGGGCGTGATGATCTGGGTGACCGCGCGCTCGACGATCCCGTTCGTCTCGCTGGGGTCCTCGACCTGATCGGCGATCGCGACGCGGTGGCCGGCGTCGAGCAGGCGCTCGATGTACTCCGCGGCGTTGTCGACGGGGATCCCCGCCGCGTCGTAGGTGCCCGTGGAGTCCTCCCGCTCGATCATCGTGAGTTCGCAGGTCCGGGCGACCTCCTCGGCGATCTCACAGAACGTCTTGTAGAAATCCCCCACTCGGAACAGCACGAGCGCGTCGTCGTGCTCCCGGCAGCGATCCACGTACTGCTGGAGCATCGGCGTGAGCTCGTCCCGGCGCTCGTCCAGTTCCGACGGGGGGCCGACGACCGGGGACATGGCCGAAAGAGGGGTGCCGAAGCGGAAGAGCGTTACGCGAGGCGTCGATCCACGTTCAGCTGACGAACTGCAGGAGCTCGTCGCGCTTGGCCTCGCGGAACCGCTGGCCCAGCGCCTCCGTAAGCGGCTCGATGCTGCCGGTCTTTGCGGTGATCGGACAGATCGTCTCTTGATACTGTTGCCACGGCGGGAACAGCCCGAGCCGGTCACAGAGGTCGTCCAGCCGCTCGTCGCGGTCGTCGACCTTGTCCATCTTGTTGACCGCGACGATCGGGTCGACGTCGACGTCCTGCAGGAAGTGGAACATCTCCACGTCGTGGGGGATGTCGCCCTTCTCCTGATGGCGGTCGATGATGTCGATCACCGCCTTCCCGTCGACGACCAGCACGCCCGCGAGGATGTCCTCGGCGTTCTCCTCAACGTAACGCACCACGTCAGTCTTGATCTGCTCGCGCTGCTGTTCGTCGACGCCGGACATGAACCCGAACCCGGGCAGGTCGGTGAACATGAAGTCCTGTCCCGCCCAGTCGTAGTGGTTGGGCTGGCGGGTCACCCCCGGCTTCCCGCCCGTATCGAACTTGTGACCCGTCAGCTCCCGCATCAGCGTTGACTTCCCGACGTTCGACCGCCCGACGAGGACGACCTCGTCCCCGCGGTCCGGCCGGTTCTCGAAAGGCATGGCCGTCGGTAGCCGCCTGCCGGGGTTAACGCTCACGGGTCGAAGGGACGGGATAATAAACCAGAGAGTGCGATAGCGAAGCTACCGGTCGGCGCCACCGCCGGCTATTTGCCCGGTCCGCGAGAGGCACGCCTGTGCGACTCGTACAGGTGATGATCCCCGCCGGGAAGCGGGAGGCCGTGCTCTCGGTGCTGGACGAGAACGGGATCGACTACGCGCTGTCGGACGAGACCAGCGGCCGGCGCTACACCGGCGTCGTCTCGTTCCCGCTGCCGACCAACGCCGTCGAGCCGATCCTGGATCAGCTCAGAGAGGAGACGGGCATCGACCGCGAGGCATACACGGTCGTGCTCGACGCCGAGACGGTTGTCTCCGAGCGCTACGACCAGTTGGAGAAGGAGTGGACCGAGGGCGAGGAGGGCGAACGCATCGCCCGCGACGAGCTAGTCACGCGTGCGGCCGACCTCGCGCCGGACTGGGTGCCGTTCCTCGTGATGACCGCGATCAGCGCCATCGTCGCGACCGCGGGGCTGTTGCTCGACTCGGCGGCGGTCGTCGTCGGCTCGATGGTGATCGCGCCGCTGATCGGGCCAGCGATGGCCACAAGCGTCGGCTCGGTCGTCGACGACCACGAGTTGTTCGTGCGCGGGATCAAGCTCCAAGCGGCGGGCGCGCTGCTCGCGGTCGCGAGCGCGGCCGCATTCGCGGGGCTGTTGCGGTTCGGGAACGTCGTCCCGCTGGGGACGAACGAGGTGCTCGCGATCGGCGAGGTCCGGGAGCGGCTCTCGCCGGGCGTCCCGTCGCTGGTGGTCGCGCTGGCGGCCGGGATCGCGGGCGCGCTCTCGCTGTCCTCGGGGGTCTCCTCGGCGCTGGTCGGCGTGATGATCGCCGCGGCGCTGGTGCCGCCGACCGCGGTCGTCGGGATCGGGGTCGCGTGGGGGCGGCCGGGCGCCGTCGTCGGCTCGGCGGTGCTGGTCGCGGTGAACTTCCTCTCGATCAACCTCGTCGCGCTGGCGGTGTTCTGGTACCAGGGGTACCAGCCCGAGCAGTGGTTCGACGTGGGGGAGGCTCGGAAGGACACCGCCAAACGCATCGGCGCGCTGGCGGTCACGGTACTGATCCTCTCGACGGTGCTCACGGGCGCGACGTACGCCTCCACCCAGCGCGCAGCGTTCGCGGACGACGCCCGCGCAGAGACCGAGTCGCTGCTTTCGGGGGAGCCGTCGCTGTCGCTGATCGGCTTCGAGGTGGAACACGGCGCCGCGTTCCCGTTCCGCAGCCCCGAGCGGGTGGTGGTGACTGTCGGCCACCCGCCGGGTGAGGAGCCGCCGGCGTTGGCCGGTCGACTGGCCGACAGAATCGAGGACATCAACGGCGGACCGTTCGGCCTCAGCAGCGGGGAGAACGTCGAAGTCGCGGTGCGGTACACCGCCGTCGAGACGGCGGGCGGCGACGGCTCGGGGACGGCTCAGGCGTTGCGCGAGGGCGGGATGTCGGGCTCCCAGTCGACGGCTGCGACGATCGTGTCGAGCACGCCCTCGACGTTCTCGCTCTCGGCCACGCTCATGTAGGCGTCGGCGTCCACGTCGGTCGACACGTCGGACTTGTTGCAGACGGTGACGACCGGCGCGTCGAATCGCTCGTCGAGTTCGTTCCGCAGTTCGAGCTG
This sequence comes from Halolamina sediminis, assembly GCF_001282785.1. NCBI lineage: Archaea > Methanobacteriati > Methanobacteriota > Halobacteria > Halobacteriales > Haloferacaceae > Halolamina > Halolamina sediminis. The sequence continues at coordinate 286,977 of NZ_CVUA01000001.1, read as the reverse complement.
GGCGTCCAGCGGGTAGCCGCAGTTCCCGGAGGCGTCGACGACGAACAGCACGGCGTCGGCGAGGTGTCGCAGCGCGGAGACGGCCTGGGCCTCGATATCGTTGCGCTCCGCTTCGGGGCGGTCGAGCAGCCCCGGCGTGTCGACGATCTGGTAGCGAATGTGGTCACGCTCGAAGTGGCCGACGTGGACCGCCGTCGTCGTGAACGGGTATGACTCGATCGCGTTGCTCGCGTTGGTCACCGCGTTGACGAAGGAGGACTTCCCCACGTTGGGGTAGCCCGCGACGACGATCGCGGGCTCGTCGGGGCGGATGTCCGGCAGCGTCTTGAGTTCGTCCCGGGCCTCGCCGACGACGAGCAGGTCGTCCTCGATCTCCTCGACGATGTCGGCCATGCGAGCGAACGCCTGCTTGCGGTGCTTGCGGGCGGTGTCGGTGTCGCTGTTGCGGATCTTCGAGGCGTACTCGTCGCGGAGCTGCTCGATCTGGTTGCCGGCCCACGTCACCTCGCTCAGCGCCTGTCGCAGCCGGTCCACGTCGACGATCGCGTCGGCGAGCTCGTAGTAGAACGGGTCGACGTAGTCGAAGTCGGGCCAGGCGCCCGCGACGTTCTGGAGGTTGTCCGAGAGGATGTTCCCCGCCGTTCGCAGCATCGCTTCCTGTGCCTCGTAGGGGTCTTTCGCCCGCCCCGTCCGCGACGCCCGGGAGAACGCCTTGTCGAGGAGCTCCTCCGACCGGGGCGTGGTCGGTAGATCTTCGAAAGTCATCGATTACGGGAGTGTAGCCGGCCAGCGCGTAAAAACGCGTCCGTTCGGGGAACAGCCGATTCCCGTTCGATCTACGGCTGTCGGGGGAGTCCCTGCCCGCCCAGCCCGGCGAGCCCGCCGCTACTCTGGGAGATGTTGAACGCCATCACGAGGTCGGTCTGGGAGAGCAGGCCGACGAGGTTCCCGTCCTCGTCGGCGACGGGGAGCCGGCCCGTGCGGTGGGCCTGGATGGCGTCGAGCGCGTCCATCAGTTCGCTGTCGGGGGAGAGCGTGGGGACGTCGTAGTTCATCACGTCCTCGACGAGGTAGGCGTCACGCTCGACTTCGGGGACGGATTTGGTGTCGTCGAGCGTGACCATGCCGACGAACTCCCCGTTGCGCAGCACGGGGTAGCCGACGTGGCGCTCCCGGAGCATGCGCTGGATGAGTTCGGCGACGGTGGTCTCCTCGTCGACGGTCTGGAGCTCCGCGGCGGGCGTCATGATCTCCCGAACGGTCACGCCCTCGAACGCCGCCTTCACCACGGTGCGCTGGGCCTCGCTGGAGGCGCCCATGTAGATGAAGAAGGCGATCGCGACGAAGATCAGGTCGAACCGGAGCAGTCCGATGAACCCCAGCAGGATCGCGAACCCCTTGCCGACGGTCGCCGCGATCTGGGTCGCGCGGACGTGCGAGCGGTTCCGCGCGAGCAGCGCCCGCAGCACGCGCCCGCCGTCCATCGGGAACCCCGGCAGCATGTTGAACGCCGCGAGCATGACGTTCACCAGCGCGAGGTAGCCGAACACGAACTGGACGGCGGGGAGGCTCCCGGGTGTCGCGACGAACGCCGCGTAGGAGAGCACGCCGACGCCGACGCTCACGATCGGCCCCGCAACGGCGACCGAGAACTCCTGTTTCCAGTCCTCGGGCATCTCGGTGAACTGGGCGACCCCGCCCAGCAGCCAGAGCTTGATGGAGTCGATCTCGAACCCGTAGCGCATCGCGACCAGCGAGTGACCCAGTTCGTGCAGCAGTACGCCCACGAACAGGCCGATCGCCGACGCCGACCCCAGTATCCAGGGCGTGTTCCCCTCGGTCAGGGGCGCCGTCCCTGGCACGTCCGTCGGGAGGATGCCGAGTATCTCGACCCAGAACTCGACCTGTGAGCCGATCACCCACGCGAACAGCGGGAGCACCAGCAGGAACGTCACGTCGATCTTGATCGGGATTCCGTAGATCCGCCCGATCTGGAAGCTCGCCATGGGAAACGTACTGTGCGACCGCAAGTAAAACGACTGGTCACCCCATCTACACGGCCTCGACGCGCTCGAACAGGTAGGTGCCGAGCGCGACGGTGACGATCGAGGAGACGACGAGCGCGCCGAGGTCGAGCGCGAGCGGGAACCGCGAGCTCCCCACCAGCACCGCCCGGAGCCCGTCGACGCCGTAGGTCAGCGGGTTCGCGAGCGCGATCGCTCCAACTGCGTCGGGGAGGCTCGATAGCGGGTAGATCGCGCCCGAGAGGAAGAAGATCGGGAAGATCACGAACTGGACGACCAGCCCGAACCCCTCGCTGTCGCTGAACTGCGACGCCAGCGCGACGCCGAAGCCGACGAACGTGGTCGCGATCAACAGCAGCACGACGACCGCCATCGGCAGGGCGAGCAGGCTCCGGATCTCGAACCCCAGCGGGATCGACAGCAGGAGGATCAGCGCCGCCTGCACCAGCGCGGTCGTCGAGCCGCCGGCGATCCGCCCGAGCACGATCGACGTGCGGCTGACGGGCGCGACGAGGATCTCCTTCAGGAAACCGACCTCCTGGTCCGCGAGGATCGACATGCCGGCGAAGGAGGCGCCGAACAGCATCGTGAACCCGACCATCCCGGGGACGAGGTACTGGAGGTAGTCGACGCCCTCGGGCAGCCCGGGGATCGCCGCGCCGCTGAAGCCGAAGCCGAGGAAGACGAGAAACAGCAGCGGCATCGCGATCGAGCCGACGATCCGTGAGGGCGTCCGGGCGAAGCGCTTCACGTCCCGGAGCCAGAGCGCGTAGATCGCCAGCGGGCCGACGCGCCTCATCGGTCACCCCCGGCGGTGCCGACGACCGCCTCCCCGTCGTCCGACGCCGTGCCGTCGGCCTCGCGCTCGGCCATCGTCGCCCCCGTGAGCGAGAGGAACGCCGTTTCGAGGTTTGGTTCGCGCACGTCGACGGCAGTGACCGGGACGCCGGCGTCGTCGGCCAGCCGGACGAGATCCGCGATGCGCTGCCGGCCGTGATCGACCGTGATCCGCAGGCCGCCGTCGTCGGCCGAGAACTCAGACACCCACGACTGCGCCGCGAGTCGGTCCCGAAGCGCGTCCGTCCGTCCGTCGAGTTCGAGGCTGACCACGTCGCCGCCGATCGACTCGGTGAGCGCGTCCGGCGAGTCGATCGCGGCGATATCGCCGTCGTCGACGACCGCGACGCGGTCACAGAGCTGTTCGGCCTCCTCGATGTAGTGGGTCGTCAGCACGACCGAGACGCCGGCCTCCTCGTTGAGCCGGCGGATGTACTCCCAGGAGTCACGGCGCGTCCGCGCGTCGAGTCCCGTGGTCGGCTCGTCGAGGAACAGCACGGCCGGCTCGTGGAGCAGCCCGCGGCCGATCTCCAGCCGCCGCTTCATGCCGCCGGAGTAGGTGCCCACGGGGTCGTCTCGTTCGTCCTCGAGCCCCACGAGATCGAGGATCTCGTCGATGCGCTCCTCGCGCTCGCTCGCGGACTGCCCGTACAGCCGGGAGTGGAAGGCGAGGTTCTCCGCGCCGGTGAGCTCCTCGTCGAGCGCCTGCTCCTGAAACACGATCCCGATGCTGTTGCGGACCGCCGCGGTGTCGTCGACGATGTCGTGCCCGTCGACGGTCGCTGTCCCCTCGGTGGGCCCGAGCAGCGTCACGAGCATGTTGATCAGCGTCGACTTGCCCGCGCCGTTGGGGCCGAGCAAGCCGAACAGTTCCCCGTCCTCGACGGTGAACGAGAGGCCGTCCACCGCGACCGTCTCGTCGAAGCGCTTGGTGAGGCCATCGACCTGAATCGCCGCCATCGGGCTGAATAAACGTTCAACGGGGAAGTAGCTGCCGGCACGGGGAGCGATCGATCGGCTCGCGAATGAAATTCGATATCGCTCTCTCGGGTTTATCGGTCCAGATACTCCTGTTGGATCGCGACGGCCTCCGCGGAGTCCGCACACTCCGAGTAACGCTGGAGGGGTTCCTCGTTGAGTTCGAGGAACGTCTCGCCCCACGTGAACTTCGCGAGGATCTCCTCGGCATGGTCCTTCTCGCCCAGGATCACGAGCGCGCCGGCGAACGCCTCGACGGTCGTGAGCTGCATCGGCTTCCCGAAGTTCACGGGGTTGGCGGCGACGAGGTAGGGGAGCGCGCGGTGGTCGCCGTCGATCGTGAACTGCTTCTCACCGGCGGACTCCCACGAGCAGTCGAGCGCGACCAGAGCGTGCTCGGCGGCCTCGCGGTCGGCGGGCGAGAGCGCGCGCTCGGCGTGGGGGTTGAGCACGACCCCGTACGGCGTCGCGCGGTCCGAGCGGTGCAGTTCGGCGAGGTCGAACCGCGCGAGCTTCCGGGCGGTACACTTCTCGGGGTCGTCGTCGCCCTCGTACCGGACGTGCAGGTCCACACCCACGCTCGGCGCCCGAGCGACAAATGCCCCCCGGAGACCCGCGCCTTCTTGGCCCCACTGGCCGGACGTGAGGTATGAGCCACACCGAGCCGGTGGAGCGCTACTACGAGGCCATCGACGCGATGGACGCCGACGGGCTCGCGGCCGTGCTCGCCCGCGATTTCCGCCACGACCGCCCGGACCGGACGATCGAGGGTCGCGATCGGTTCGTCGCGTTCATGACGGACGAACGGCCTCGGACCGACACGGTTCACGCGGTGGACACGCTGTTCCTGCCCGAAACCGACGGCGACGACGCTCGCGGACGCGAGGTCGCGGCCCACGGCCAACTGTTCGCCGAGGACGGCGAGGAGCTGTTCGCGTTCGTGGACCTGTTCACCGTCGAGGGCGGGAAAATCGTCGATCTGCGGACGTTTACCAAATAGCGCTCAGTTCCCGTCGCCGACCGCGCTCTCGCCGACCGGCTCCTGGCCCTCGATGACCTCCTGCCCGCCCATGTACGGCTGGAGCGGTTCGGGCACGTCGACGGTGCCGTCGTCGTTCTGGTAGTACTCCAGAATCGCCACCAGTACGCGCGGGACGGCGACGCCCGAGCCGTTGAGCGTGTGGAGGTACTCCGCCGACTCGTGCTGTTCGGGCCGGTACTGGATCCCCGCCCGTCGGGCCTGGAAATCTCGGAAGTTCGACACCGACGAGACTTCGAGCCAGCGGCCGCCCTGCTCCGGGCCGTCGTCCATGTCGTCGCCGGGGGCCCAAACTTCGAGGTCGTACTGCTTGGCCTGCGTGAAGCCGAGGTCCCCGGTACAGATTTCGAGCACACGGTAGGGCAGCCCCAGTGCCTGCAGCACCGACTCCGCTTCGCTCAACAGCCCTTCGAAGCGCTCGTCGCTCTCCTCGGGCCGGACGAAGTTGACCATCTCCACCTTGTTGAACTGATGGACCCGGACGATGCCCCGCGTCTCGGTGCCGTGTTCACCGGCCTCCTGCCGGAAGTTCGGCGAGTACGCCTGATACTTCAGCGGGAGATCGTCGTCGAGCAGGATCTCGTCGCGGTGGAGGTTCGTGACGGGGACTTCGGCGGTCGGGAGCAGCCACAGGTCGTCGTCGTCGTACTGCTCGTCGTGGCTGCCTTCGAGGCGGTAGGCGTCCTCGGTGAACTTCGGGAACTGGCCGGTCCCCTCCATCGACTTGCTGTTGACGGGGATCGGCGGGAACACGTCGGTGTACCCCTGCTCGCGGTGGGTCTCGAGGAAGAACTGGATCAGCGCGTGTTCGAGCCGGGCGCCCTCACCCTTTGCGAAGTAGTAGCCGCCGCCGCTGACCTTCGCGCCGCGCTCGAAGTCGAGGATGTCCAGCTCCTCGCCGAGGTCGTAGTGTGGCGTCACCTCGTTGGGCAGCTCCCGCAGGTCGTCGAACCCCTCGCGCCGACGCTCGACGTTCTCGCTCTCGTCTGCCCCACGGGCCACATCGTCGTCGGGGAGCATCGGGATGCGCATCATGCGCTGTTCGAGTTCGGCTTCGAGCTCGTCGGCGCGGTCCTCCACCTCGTCGAGGCGTTCCTTGAGTTCGCTCGATCGGTCGATTGCCGCCTGAGCCTCTTCCTCCTCACCCTCGCGTTTGAGCTCGCCGATCTCCCGGCTGACCTCGTTGCGCTCGTGTCGGAGGTCGTCGCCCTCGGCTTTCAGGTCGCGCCACTCGTCGTAGATCTCGAGGATCTCGTCGAGGTCCACGTCGTCGACTCCCTTGGCGTCGAGCGCGTCCCGGACGCGCTCTGGCTCCTCCCGGAGCGTCTGTCGGCTGATCATGGGCGGGCTTCTCGGTGATTCGGGAAAACCGTGTCGGGTCGATGGGAATCAGTGGCAGTCGTGGATGTCGGTTGTTGGGGTGGTACGAGCGACGGAACGGTATGCGGACCATCGGCAACGGCAACCGCAACAGCATCTCGGTGCTAGACCACTTGTGACGGCAGTGCGCCGGGCATGAAGCCCGGCACAGCGCCGAGTCCCCACCCCTCCCCCCGCGGCCGGCGACGATCGCCGTCATCAGAGATCGGAGATTTCTGATTGGCAGACGAGAGCTTCGCTCTCGTCGACGGCCGCGAGGCGTCCACCGCCACCGCACCGCTGAGGCGGTCGGCGCGCGACGTGAGCAGGGCGGGACCGGCGGTCCCGGGCAGTGCGGGCGACGCGTGGGTCGCCCGCACGACGCCTCCGTGGGCGAACGAGCGCGCGAGGTCCTCGTGAGTGAACCGAACGAGGGCACGAGGGAGCTCCGCTCCCTCGGAGGACGAGTGACCGAGCGAAGCCAGGGAAGGAGTCGGCTGGGGAGGGGAGAGGGCGGTGCGGTCGCAAGTGGTCGACGGTCGAGGCGCTGTTGCTGTGGGGTTCCGCCAGAACGACCAACCAAACCCCGAATCAGTCCTTCGCCGCGAAAAACGCGTCCAGCCCGTTCCGCGTGATCCGCACGTCGATCGTTCCGGTCCCAGTCACGTCAACCCGCAGGACGTCCTCGTAGGGACCGGCGACGACGTGGACCCGGGTGGGGATCGGCGCCGCCCCCTCGTCGGGGGAGGGAGCCACGTCCGGAACCAACTGCCGGGAGCCCGGCGGGACCGTCCCCTCGAAGTCCGGCTCGGGGGGATCGCTGCCGTCGTACTCGGCGACGGGCGTCACCGTCGCGGTCACGTCCCGCGCGCCGCCGCTGCGGTTCTCGATAGCCAGTTCGACCAAGTCGTTGGTGAGCGACGTACAGCCGGCGAGCGCGAGCGCGACCGGGAGGGGGAGGAACGAACGGCGTGAGAGCGCCATCACCGACTGTCGGGGTTCAGGAGAGAAACCGTCGTCGGTATCGGTCGTCGACGCGAGGACCCGACAGGGGGTGCACGGCTACCGCGGGTCGCACGCACCCCGTCTCGCACGGCTCAGTCTGTTCGCCGTTCCCCGGGGGCAGTTTGCCTCCCCTCCGGGGGGTTTTCTGCCTCACTACTCCTCGGGGTGGGCCCACTTCATCGCCTCGCGGACCGCCTCCTTCCGGCCGATGAACGTCACGCGGTCGCCGCGTTCGAGCGTGAAGTCGGCCTCGGGGACGAACGCCTCCTCTCCCCGACAGACCAGCCCGATCAGGCAGCCCTCGGGGAGCTGTGGGCCGAGATCGCGGATCGTCTCGCCGATCAGCGGGTCCGCGGTGACTTCGATCTCCTGCACGTCGCCGGACTCGCCGATCCCCTGCATCCAGTTGGCGAGCGCCGGGCGCTCGATGTAGTTGTCCATGGCCTGTGCGGTGGCCATCGCCGAGGAGATCGTCCGGACGCCAAGCTCCTCGAAGGCCTCGACGTTCTCGGGGTTGTTCGTCCGCGCGATCACGCGCTCCGGCGAGAACTTCGACTGGGAGAGCTGGGAGATCAGCAGGTTCGCGTCGTCGTCGCCGGTGGCAGCGACGATGATCTTGGCGTTGTCCGCGCCGGCCGACCGGAGCACCTCGGTGTCGGTGCCGTCGCCGTGGTGGGCGGTGAACCCGGCGTCGCGGGCTGTCTGGATCCGGTCCTGGTTGTTCTCCACGATGACGACGTTCTCGCCTCGGTCTTCGAGGCGGGTCGCGAGCTCGCGCCCGACCGACCCGCCCCCGACGATGATGACTCGCATGGGTATGACGTTGAGTTTCTCCGCGATCTGGCGGGCAAGCCCCGCCTCGAACAGCACGGTCAGCAGGATAGTCAGGAAGACGGTGCCGACGAGCACGTCGGCCGCCTCGGGCATCCCGATCGCCTCGCTCCGGAGCTCGATAGCGAACAGCGTCGCCACCGACGCCGGGATGATCCCGCGCGGGCCGACGAAGCTCATGAACAGCTTCTCCTCCGTGGTGATCCGGTCGCCCGCGCTGGAGACGAACACCAGGAGGGGCCGGAGCACCAGCGCGACGACGACGACGACACCGATCCCGGCCAGCCCGAGATCGAGCAGCACCTCGAAGTCCAGCAGCGCCGCCAGCGTGATGAACACGAACGAGAGCACGATCAGCGTCACGTCGCCTTTGAACGCCGAGATCTCCTCCTCGTAGGGGACGTCGGCGTTGCCGAGCAGGATCCCCGCGACGGCGACGGCGGCGACGCCGGCCTCGCTGGCGAGGTAGTTCGCGGCGGCGTAGGCGACGAGCGCGCCAGCGAGTACCAGTAGCCGGGCGTTTCGGGGCGCGTTTCCGGGAGAGAGGTCGACGTACTGCAGCATGTAGTACAGCAGCCCGGCGACCGCGATACCGACCAACAGCCCGTAGCCGAGCCGCTCGGCGAACAGGGTCACGAGCGCGCTGGGGCCCGACGCGCCGGTGGTGATGATCTCGAAGATCACCACCGCGGAGATCGCGGCGGTCACGTCGTTGACGATCCCCTCGGTGTCGAGTGCGACGCCGACGCGGTCCCGAACCGGAACCACGTCGAGGATCGGCGCGATGACGGTCGGCCCGGTCGCGACGAGTAGCGAGCCGACGAGGAACGCGACGAGCCAGCCGACCCCGAGCAGGTAGTGGACCGCCACGCCCGTCCCGATCAGCGCGATCACGGCGCCGACAGTGACGAGTCGGAACGCCGTCTTCGGCGCCTCCCGGATCTCCTCGATCCGGAGGTGGAACGCGCCCTCGAAGACGATGATCGCGACGGAGAGCCCGACGATGGCCGACAGCGCGGCTGTCCCGAACTCCTCGGGGTTGAGCAGCCCGGTCACTTCCGGGCCGAGCAGGATCCCCGCCGCGATCAGGAAGACGATGCTCGGTACCCGGAAGCGGTCCGAGAGCACCTGTGCGATCACGCCGATACCGACGATCCCGGCAACGACCGCGATCAGCACGGCTGCCTCGTTCCCGGCCATCTACGGCACCTCGGCTATCGCGAGTCCGTTCGCCCTCACACGGTGAAAGTCCAGTGGGCGCGGCTTAAGGCTGACTACCGCGGCCGGTTACTCGTAGAGGTCTTCGACCTCGTCGCTCCAGCGATCGAGAATCTTCCGCCGTTTCTTCTTCATCGTCGGCGTCAGCAGGTCGTTCTCGGGGGTGAACTCCTCGGGCACCAGCCGGAACTGCTTGATCTGCTCGTGGCTCTCGAACCCGTCGTTGATGGTCGCTACCTCCTGCTGGATCCGGTCGCGGACGCGGTCGTCGTGGCAGAGCTCGGCGTCGTCTGCGGGGAGGTCCAGCCCTTCGCGCTCGCCCCACGATCGAACGGCGTCGAACGCGGGGACGATCAGCGCGCCGACGAACTTCCGGGCGTCGCCGACGACCATCGCCTGCTCGATCAGCTCGTTGTCGGCGAACGCGTCCTCGATGGGGCCCGGCGGCACCATCTTCCCCGTCGACAGCTTCAGCAGCTGTTTGGCTCGCTCGCGGAACGCGATGTAGCCGTCGGGGCGGATTTCGACGACGTCGCCGGTCCGGAACCACGGCTCACCACCGTCGTCGGCCTCATCAGCCTCGACGAACGCCTCGTCGGTGGCCTCGGGCTTCTCCCAGTAGCCGTCGGTGACGTTCGGCCCGCGGACGAGCAGTTCGCCGGTGTCACCCGCGATGTCGTCGCCCATCACGCCGATGGACGTATCGAGTTTCGTCTCCACGTCGACGACCGGCGGGCCGATCGTGCCGGGGTTGGGGTCCTCGATGGGGTTGACGCTGAGCACGGGCGCGGTCTCCGTGAGCCCGTACCCCTCGAGGATCGGGATCCCCATCCCGTGGAACAGCCGACAGAGGTCCTCCGAGAGGCTGCCGCCGCCGGAGACGAAGAAGTCGACGTTGTCCCCCAGCGCCTCGCGGACACTGGAGTAGACCAGCTTGTCGCCGATGTCGTGTTTCAGCGAGAGCAGCGTGCCGGGGTTCTCGGCCCGCTCGTACTCGCGGGCCACGTCGACGGCCCACTCGAAGATGCGCTGCTTGATCGGCGACTCGCTGGCCTGCTCCCGCACGGCGGCGTACAGCTTCTCGTACACGCGCGGGACGCTAGTGAACGTCGTCGGCTCAACGAGTTTGAAGTCCTCCCGGAGGGTGTCCGGGCTCTCGGCGTAGGCGATGGTCGCCCCGGCCGCGAACATCAGGAAGTGACCGGAGAGGCGCTCGAACACGTGGGCCAACGGCAGGAACGAGAGCGCCATCGTGTCGGTGTCGGTCGTCGGCATGTCGGGATCGCGGTCCGGGCGCGGGCCGAACCGCCGGAAACACTGGTTCACGTTCGACCGGAAGTTCCAGTGGGTGAGCTCGACGCCCTTCGGCTGGCCGGTCGTGCCGGAGGTGTAGACGAGGCTCGCGAGATCGTCGCCGTCGCGCTCGTCGAGCCAGCCCTCGTAGGCGTCCTCGTCGAACGCGTCGGCGCCGCGCTCGTGGAGCTGCCCCAGCGTGAGCACGTCGTCGCGGTCCCGCACCGCCGCCGCAGCGCCGCTGCCGTCGGCGGGCTCGTCCATCACGACGATAAACGAGAGGTCCAGCTCGTCCTCGACGTTCAGCACCTTGTGCAGCAGGTCGCCGTTCTCGACGACCACGCCCTCCGAGCCGGCGTCGCCCAGCAGGTACTCGGTCTGGCGCTCCGAGGAGCCGCTGTAGACGGTGTTGACCACGCCGCCGGCGGCGAGCACGCCGAAGTCGCTCTGGGCCCACTCCATCCGGGTGTTGGCGAACAGCCCTACACGATCGCCGGCCTCGATCCCGAGCTCACGGAAGCCGGTCGCGAGGTGGCGGACGATCTCGCGTGTCTCCTCGTAGCGTAGTTCGGCGTAGTCGCCCGCGGGCGCCTCGGAGATCGCGCCCTCGGCGACCAGCGAGCGGTCGTAGATCCCCCCTTTGTAGCGCTGGGCCACCTCCCCGGCGTTGCGCTCGGCGCTGGCCTCGAACATCGCCGGCAGCGTGTCGTCGTCGATGACGGGGTGGTCGAACCCCTGTTCGGCGTCGCGAATGTCCATAAGGTGCGGGTGAGCGGGGAGCGACCATAAAGCTCCGTACACGACGGGGGTGTTGCTCGGGGTTGATTCGCGGGGCGTCGACGGCGGTTTCGGCCACGCGAGTTCCGTTTCTCGGCGTTGTTTCTCGCTCGGCGGCATATCGGCGAAAACGACCGACGGAACCGGTTTCGGCGGCCGCATCAAGAGTCGATTACGGCGCACTCAGACCGGGTCTGTGGGTCCGGGAGTCGTTCTCAAACGGGGGCTGATACATCTTGTATATCCAACTAGTTCGGCCTGAATCGTGTCAGATGAATCAATACTACTTACAAAGGGGGGTATGTGGGGAATGAAGCGTTCCCGGAAGACCGGGGGCGTGACGAGGTACTACGACAATGGATCGACGGAAGTTCATCGCTGGTCTGGGATCGCTTACCGCCGCTGGTGCGGCGGGCATTGGTACGGGCGCGTTCACAGGTGTCCGGGCGAGTCGTGACGTTTCTCTTGAAGTGTCGGGTGACGGGAATGCCTATCTTGGCCTCCAACCGACTAGCGAATACGCATCCTTCGACGGGGATGGGGCACTAACTCTGGACTTTACGTCGGATGGGGACGGTGATGGTGGCCTGAATCCGGATGCGAACACCAACTTCAACGACCTATTCACGATCACTAACAACGGATCTGAAACAGTGGCGGTTTGGTTTAATACTGGGAAGCCAAACGCGCCCGGCGCAGGTAGTTCGGAGCCAACATTCCATGACGAGCTCGCTGACCTGTTGAATGTCTCTCCATCTGGACTCAACCCTGGTGGAGGACGAGGCGCAAACTATGGGTTCTATCGATCGGATCTGGACAGTGCAGACGAAAACTTCGACGACGTTACGTGGTCACCTTCAAATCAGGGCACAGTGAACGGTAGCTGGGAAGTTGCTCTTCCGCCCGGAACCACCGTTAGTGTTGGGTTCTGGCTTACCGTTCCTCCTGGCTCCGACTATAACGCCGATATGAGTGGTTCAATTAAGATATTTGCTTACACTGAAGACCAGGCCGAAAGCTCGTAGATGAGTTTACTGATGGCTACGATACCGTAGCCATCCCTTGCTCAACCAAAATGAGACGCCGCAAATTAATTATTGAATTCGGTTCGCTCACCACCGTGTTAGCGGCCGGAATCGGTGCGGGAGCGTTTACAAACGTGAGCGCCAGCCGAAATATGCAAGTGAGCGTCGTCAACGACGCGAACGCATATCTGCGTCTAGTTCCCGTACCGGACAGCGAAAATGCGGCGTTTGTTGATCCGGTTGAGGGAAAACTGAGTGTCGACATGTCGTCAAGTAATGAGGAGGTGCTTGGGAACGGCGTAAACGCGAACGCCGTAACCGAGTTTGACGACCTGTTTCGGATCGAAAATCAGGGAACCCAACCCGTCTACGTCTGGCTGGCCGAGGACGGCGGCCGGAACGGGAGCAAACAGCACGCGTTCTACGTCGGCTCGTGGAGCGACGACGCCACCGCGATTAGCCTCGCGAACTTCAACGGCGACCTCGACGCGCTGAAGCCTGACGGCCGACAACGCCAGCCGCAGTACGACGCCGGCGTCGACACCGCCGCGGTCGAGCTCGGCGTCGGCGACCACATGGACGTGGGGCTCGTCGTCGACACGCCGGAAGGCAGCGCGGGGAGCCGCGTACTCAAGGACGGGCAGGGGCCGACGATCCACGCGACTGCCGAACAGTCTTCGCTCGCGGACGTGCTGACGCCGGCGGTGACACCGGACTGATTCGCGCCTCGTTCTGTATGCCGACGGGATACGCCGAAATCTCGTAACGACCAGAGTCTGACGGGTTCGATCGATCCGGTACGAGACGTCTCAGGGGGAGCCATACAGCACGGAACGAACGACAGACTGACGCTGAACGGAGTCAACGGACGCAATACTACCTCCCCGTAGTGGCCTCGAACAGAGGAAACGTTCCGGTGCGGATCGGGGCGTTAACGAGGCACGAACCACAATGCAACGACGGAAGTTCATCGCTGGACTGGGATCGCTCACCGCCGCCGGGGCGGCAGGAATCAGCACCGGCGCGTTCACAAGCGTCCAAGCCGACCGAAACGTCGCCGTCGAGGTCGCCGACGACAGCGATGCGTTCCTTCAGCTGGAGCCCGCCGACGGGCCGAACGGCGAGTACGCCACGACTAGCGGCGGAACGCTCGCCATCGACCTCTCCGGGAGCAACCCGACCGATGCTGGCGGGACGGGAGTGAACACGAGGGCAATCACCGTGATCGAACGCATGTTCGCTATCGAGAACCAGGGGACGCAGGCGGTGGACGTGACCCTCGCCCCGGACTTCTTGATGTCGAACGCCGCCGGTGATTCGATGTTCGCGTACATCTATCCGGAGGACGAGTCCGAGGAGATCCTGGGTAGCGACAGCGACGGAGTCGAGGCTGACGGTATCGATCCGGTGACCCTCGGCGTGGGTGACCGCGAGCACTACGACGTGTACGTGAGCACGACCACGACCGACGCTCCGCCCATCGACGGCAGCATCACGATCGAAGCCGAGGCGTCCTCGACGTAGTTCGTCTCGCACGACAGTATCGATCGTGTCGACCGTTCTGGGACGAGGATCGAGTCGGAGAGTACTGTGAGAATCTACGTAATTCTTCCACCACCGAGCAGCCCTCACTCGGCGACGTACTGACGCGGATAGGTCACGAGAATACCCCTCATTTCGAAACACAGGCTGGATCTGGGGTGTTTCAGGAGATGTCTGTCGGGATATCCGAGTCTGGTAACGATCGCTTGTTCCCTGTCAGAGGTTCCCATACTTCGTGAGCCGAGTGGACAGGATCGTGCTGATTTCCGTCAGCGAACTCAATACTACTTACCAACGGGGGTATGTGGTGAACGAAGCGTTCCCGGGGCAGCTCGGGGCGCGAACGAGGTCAAACCACAATGGAACGACGCAAGTTCATCGCTGGTCTGGGATCGCTCACTGCCGCCGGTGCGGCGGGCATTAGCACGGGCGCGTTCACTAGTGCAACTGCAGAACGTGACGTTGCAGTTAACGTTGCTTCTGGTGACGAATCAGCATACGTAGGGATCGAAGCTCTTGAAGGGCCGAACGATGTTTTTGTGGATCAAGACGGATCCTCTGGAGGCGGGTTATCCGTTAGTTTCGCGGATACGGCAGTCGGCGGCGATGGTGTCAACGAAGACGGCGAGTTCCTGTTCGACAACCTGTTCGAGATCAGGAACCAGGGGACTCAGCCGGTGTGGATCTGGACGGAGGGAGGTGGCAGTATCAAGCCCTACGTGATGGACGGAGAAGGAATGGGCGGCGACGGAGACCGTCGTGCGATCGAGGTCGGTAGCGCCGATCAAGGGGAGTACCACCTCGGGCCTCGCGGCATGGCCTTCCACTACTTCGTGGGAGAGAAGAAGAAAGTCGGGTTCGAAGTGAATTCGTCCGGCGTAGCAACGGACAGCGATATCGGTGGCAACCTGAAGATTCACGCGGCTGCGAACAAGTCGGACGTTCCGAACCCCGGTGGGTTCGACGTTCAGAACGCTCCGTGACTGAAGAGGTTCAGTAACAGGGCATTACCCTCGCTCCCTGTGATTTCTCCTTCGTTCGGCGATTCGTTCGCATCACCACTGACGGCCGGTCCGCCACCGAACGGACCACTGTTCGGACGGAGAGAGACAGTTCGTCGAATTCAGTACCGACGCCGAGACCCGCCCCTTACTCCGTTTGCTCCCTCAGATACGCCAACACGCCCCGTGTATTAAGCCGCATCTCCGCCTCGGCCTTCCGCTGGCCCCACACCTCGGCGCCAGCCATCTCGTCCGCATGCCCAACGAAGTGCTCGATCACCGCCTCCTCGTCCGCCAACTCGGCCCGCTTCCGTCTCACAGCCTCGACCCACTCCATCAGCGTGCGCTTGTACCCCTGCAGCTGCTCCTCGTCGAACGCCCGCGGGCCGAAGTGCGAGAACGCCAGGATCTCCGGCTCCAGGTCCGCGATGGTCGACACGTCCCGGCGGGCCTGATCCAGGTCGAACTGCGGCGGCGGGCTGGTCTCCCGGATCGTGTCCACCTCGGGGACGTAGATCCCCGCGGCGTCGCCGGTGAAGACGATCCCCGCGTCGGCGTCGTGGAACACGTGCTGGTGGGGGGCGTGCCCCGGCGCCTCGTGGGCGGTGAGCGTTCGGTCGCCGAGATCCACCGCGTCGCCGTCCGCGAGGCGGGTGACTCGTTCGTCCGGGATCGGCTCGGGTTCGGCGTAGTACTGCCACTGGTCGCCGACCGCGTCCTTCGTGCCGGCGACGAGGCGCTCGGGGTCGATCAGGTGCCGCGCACCGCGCTCGTGGACGTACGCCTGCGCGTCGGGGTAGTCTTCGAGCAGATGCCCGGCGCCCCCGGCGTGGTCGAGGTGGACGTGGGTGAGCACCACCGCGTCCAGCGCGTCGATGCCGAGTTCGTCGAGTGCGCCGGCGATCTGTTCGTAGTCGCCGCCCGTGCCGGAGTCGACGACGGCGGTTCGTTCGCCGTCGATGACGTAGACGGAGCCGTACTGGGGCGTGTCGTACATCCCGGTGTCGACGTAGTGGACGTTCTCGGTGCCCGCGACTGCCTGAACGTCGCCGATGGCCATACGTTGGTGGCCGGCGGGACGGGAGAAAACGATTCTGGTGGCTTCTCGGTAGTTGGTACTGGGGAGGTCTAGACGCGTGACGGTATCTGGATCGTTGGCTAGTGGGACAGCGACCGGGACGGCGACGAAATCTCGATCGTTGGCAACTGAAACAGCAACCGCGACGGCGACAGCAGCTCGACGCTAGACCACTTGTGACCGCAGTGTGCCGGACACAAGGTCCGGCACAGCGCCGAGTCCCCACCCCTCCCCCGCGCGGCGGCGACCGGTGCCGCCGCGCGGCGTCCACCGCCACCGCACCGCGGTCGCTGTCGGCGCGAAGCGCGAGTCCCTGCGTGGACGAGCAGGCGCGAGGGACGACTGGCCGAGCGAAGCGAAGGAGGGAGTCGGCTGGGGAGGTTCGTGGGCCGTGCGGAGCGGTGCGGTCGCAAGTGGTCTAGCGTCAAGCTGCTGTTGCTGTTCGCCGTCGCGGTCGAACCACACCCAACAAAGAAAGCGCTCGCAAACAACCGAAAACCGCAGTATCAGCCTCAGTCCATCAGGAACTCGATAGCGGCTCCCTGCCCGAAGCCGACACAGAGCGTCGCCAGCCCCCGGCTATCCCCACGCTTCTCCATCTCGTGCAGTAGCGTCACGGGCAGGCGCGCTCCACTGGCCCCCAGCGGGTGGCCGATCGCAATGGCCCCACCATTCACGTTGAACTGGTCCTCCGGGATCCCCAGCTCCTCCCGGGCGTACACACACTGGGAGGCGAACGCCTCGTTCAGCTCTACGAGGTCGTACTCCTCGATATCCGTCCCGGCTCGCTCCAGCAGCCCCTTCGTCGCCGGGACGGGGCCGATCCCCATCACCGTCGGATCCACGCCGACGACCTCGTTCGTCCCGATCTCGGCGACGATATCCAGCCCGTGCTCCTCGGCGAACGCCTCCGAGGTGACCATCACCAGCGAGGCGCCGTCGGAGATCTGGCTGGAGTTGCCCGCGGTCACCGTCCCGTCGCCCGTAAACGCCGGCGGGAGCCCCGACAGCTTCTCGGCGGTCGTGCCCGGGCGGATCCCCTCGTCCTCTTCGACGACGCCGTCATCGGTCTCGATCGGGAGGATCTCGTCGTCGAAGCGTCCGGACTCGGTGGCTTCGACCGCGCGCTGCTGGCTGCGGGCGGCGTACTCGTCCTGTGCCTCGCGGCTCACGTCGTACTCCTCGGCGACCTTCTCGGCGGTCATCCCCATCTGGAGCTGGAACACGTTGTACTGCTCGGAGATCCCCGGGTGGAGGTGCTCGTAGGAGTCGCCGTCCATCGGCACCCGGCTCATGTTCTCGACGCCGCCGGCGATGATGCAGTCGCGGTTGCCCGCCGCCACCGCGTCGGCCGCGGAGATGACCGCCTGCATCGACGACGCACACCAGCGGTTGATCGTCGTCGCCGGCGTCCCCTCACCCAGCGGCGAGAGCAGCGAGATGACGCGGGCGACGTTGTTGTCCTGCTCGCCGCGCTGCTGGGCAACGCCCCACATCAGGTCCTCGACGTCCTCGGGCGCGACGCCGGTCGTTTCCAGCGCATCCTCGATCAGCGGGACCGAGAGGTCCTCGCTCCGGGTCTCGGCGAAGACGCCGTCTTCCTTCCCCTGCGGGGTCCGTCGAGCGTGTACGACGACAGGTGTCGACATACCCCGAAGTGGGAGCGGCACCGGGATAAATCCGACCGAACGCGGCGTGCGTGGTCGAGGGTTTCCGACCCCGACGGAGAAAGTACTTACAGCCCGGCCCGGACCGTTCCGGACGTGTCCCGCCCCGCTCGCTGGGCGCGCCGTCGCCCAGTCGCGGCCGTGCTGGCGCTGACGGCGCTTTCCCTCCTCCTCCGGCTGGTCGCGCTGGGCGACCGGACGATGCACTGGGACGAGGCCCGCGTCGCCTACTGGACGCTGCGGTACGTCCGCGGCGCCGGCTTCGCCTACCGCCCCGTCATCCACGGCCCGTTCGTCCCGATCACCGTCGCGCCGCTGTTCCGGCAACTCGGCCCGACGGCGTTCGCGGCCCGGCTCCCGGTCGCGATCGTCGGCGGACTCGCACCGCTGTCGGCGCTGCTGTTCCGGCGCTCCGACGGCGGTACGGCCTCGGCCACGGTCGATATCGGCCTCGACGACAGCGAGACCGTCGCGCTCGCCGCGCTGCTGGCGGTCACGCCGAGTCTCGTCTACTACTCGCGGTTCATGCGCTCGGACGTGCCGCTGGCCGTGTTCGCACTGTTCGCGCTGGGATTTGCGGTCCGCGCGCTCGCGACCGCGCGCCGACAGCACGTCCTCGCCGCGGGACTGTTCGTCGGCCTCGCGATCCCGACGAAGGAGAACGTCCTGCTGTACGCCGCCTGCGCGGTCGGGACGGCGGGGGTCGCGGTCTGCTGGCCCGCGGTCGTTCCGCTGCTCCCGTGGTACAGGGCGGACGAACCCCGGAACGCGGCGACGACTGCGTTCCGAGAGTCGATCAGTCGCGCTCGTGCCGCACTCGCCCGCCACCTGCCCGCGGTCCCGCTCGCGTTGCTGGTCGCACTGGTCCCGGTCGTGTTCTTCCTCGCGCCGCGCGGGCCCGCAGGCGACCCTACGCTGGGCGCCGCGCTCGCGGGCGATGCCGGCTGGCTCGCGCTGATCGAGCGCGCCACCGTGGGGACGTGGGAGACGTTCGCGTCGAGCTTCTGGGCCGGCAGCCGAGGGCACTCCTACCCGAGCTACGCCGGGAAGCTGCTGGCCTACCTGCTGGTCGGCGCGCTCCCGGTCGTCGGCGGCGCGGGCGTCGCGTTCGTCCGTGAGTTCCGCTCGCCGTCGCGGCCGCTGGTCGTTCCACTGGTCGCGTGGGGTGTTGCCGCGATGCTGGGCTACCCGCTCGCGACGGACATCCCGGCGCCGTGGATCTCGCTGCACATCGCGCTTCCGCTGTTCGTCCCTGCCGCAGTGGGCTGGGTCGCGATCGCTCGGGAGCACGCGTGGAACGTCGGGCTCCCCGACGCCGACACACTCCCGGATCCGGGGACGCGCGGGCGGTACGCCCGCTACGCGCTGGCCGGGCTGGTGGTGCTCTCGGCGGTGCAGGTGCCACTGGTGCTCGCCGCCTCGTCGATCACGCCGCCGCTGTACGTGAACGTGCTCGCACAATCCGCCCAGCCGCCGGACGACCTCTCACCGATGGAGGATACCGTCGCGGACGCCGCGAACGCGGCCGAGCGAAGCTCGGCTGGCAGCCGGACGCAGTCCGGCGACGACGGCGGGGTACTGTTCTACGGCGAGGCGTACTACCTCCCCAACGAGAGGATCGACGACGACCCGCCGGCCGAGGGCGAACACTGGCTCGGCTGGTGGCTGAACCGCCTGCCGATGGCGTGGTACGTCGAGCGGGCGGGCGCGGAGTCGTCGTACGCCCGCGACCCCGCCGCGTTGGGCGACCGTGAGTCGGTCCCGCCGGTCGTGTTCGCCGCGCCCCACGAGGCCGAGGGGGCGGCGTCGGTGCTCGACGAACGCGGCTACGAGCGGACGCGCTACGAACTCGGGCTCTACCACGAGCAGGCGGTCGTCGTGTTCGTCGACGAGTCGAGAGTGGACGGCGAGCCGGCGAACAGATCTGTCCACTCCTGAACGGGGCTGGGGTCCGACGCGCTTAACCGATTGGCCCGGCAACCCTAACGGGATGAGCGACCCCGCCGTCGACGTCGTAGAGTTCCTGTTGACCGCACACACCTACACCGAGGAGGAGGAGCTGGACGAGGACGACCTCCCGCCGCGGTACCGGCAGGTGTTCTGGTCCGACGGGTCCATCGAGCGTCCGCTGGCAGTCACACAGGACCGCGCGCGAACCGCCACCAGCGTCGATCACCCCTGGGACGCCGTCTCCGATCTCCTCTTTACCCAGCGCACGGAGTTCTCCGGGGAGATCTCGCTGACCCAGCCCGACATGGCGCTGGAGTGGTATCTCGACCACGCCGACGAGGACCGGCTCGCCGCCAACCCCACGCTGGCCTACGCCGCCGAGAACGACGGTGACGCCGACGTGGAAGTCACCCGAGAGCAGGCCCGCGAGGCGAACCAGCCCATTCAGGCAGACCGCGTCTGGATCGACTCGCTGCTCGACGAGTACTTCGACGAGGAGGAGGACGCGGAGATGCTCGACCTCGTCCACATCCTCGCGCCAGAGGAGATCGAGACCACGCTCGACGACCTCGTCCTCACCGAGGACCAGAACGACGAGGTGAACAAGATCGTCACCGCGATCGAGAACCGGGACTACCTCGCCAGCATCGGCCTGAGCGAGATCGGGAAGATCCTGTTCGTCGGCCCGCCCGGCACCGGGAAGACCACCATCTCCCGTGGGCTGGCCCACGAGCTCGGCCTCCCGTTCGTCGAGGTGAAGCTGTCGATGGTGACCAGCCAGTATCTGGGCGAGACCGCCAAGAACGTCGAGAAGACGTTCGAGGTCGCAAAGCGGCTCTCTCCCTGTATCCTCTTCATCGACGAGTTCGACTCAGTCGCGAAGACCCGGAAGTCCGACGAGCACGCCGCACTCAAGCGGGCGGTCAACACGCTGCTGAAGAGCATCGACGACATCTCGCTGGTGCGCGACGAGGTGCTCACGGTGGCCGCGACGAACCACCCCGACCAGCTCGACGCCGCCGCGTGGCGGCGCTTCGACGAGGTCGTGAACTTCCCCAAGCCCGACCGCCAGATGCGGTCGGACATCCTCCAGATCGTCACCCAAGACATGCAGATGGCGGAGTTCGACCCCGACGCCGTCGCCGAGGAGACGGAGGGACTCACGGGGTCGGACCTCCGGATGGTGCTGCGAGAGGCTGTCCTGCAGGCGCTCACCGAGGGCCGACGCGAGCTCACCCAGGAGGACGTGATGGACGCCGTCCAGGGGTTCGAGGAGCGGGACAACCTGAAGAACATGGACATGATCGACGGGGAAGGCGCCGCGATCGCGGGCGACGGCGACAACAGTCACGAGCACGGGCACGGTCACGACCACGACAACTGACGGCGCTTCTCCGCGTCGACGCCCCCGACGCGTCTACCGTTCGACCGGGCGCCAGACCGCCGCGGCGGCGGCTGCCAACGCGATCACGGTCCAGCCCGCGAGTCCGAACGCGCTGACCACCGGGTGCGCCGTCGCGACCCCCGGATCCGTCGCGATGGCGGGACGGATCACGAGTTCGAGCACGAGGCCGCGGAACGCGCTGGCGGGCGCCAGCCCGACCAGCACGCCGATCAGGTCGCCGACGAACCCCGTCGTCAGCAGCGCCACGAGCGCGAGGTCGGCCACGAACGCCACGACCACGACGGCCCCGATGCCCGCCGCGAGCGCCTCGCGGTCGGTCCGGGCGAGCGCGGAGCCCGCGAGCACGAACGCGACCGTCGCGAGGGTGTACCAGCCGGCGAGGAGTACGAACCGGGCGTAGACCAGCGGCGTGTCGCCGGCCGAGTGCGTCGCCAGGAACGACGAGGTTTCCGGGGCCCCGAGGCTCGCGACGACGCCGGCGGCCGCGAGCGCCGCGACGACGGCGACGAACGCCGGGAGCGCACGACCGACGAACACTCCGAGGACGTACTCGGGGCGCGAGACCGAGTACGTCCGGAGGATCGAGAGCGTCCCCCGCTCGTCGTCCCCACGGATCGACTGGAAGGCGACGGCGAACGCGAGCACCGGCACGAGGAGTTCGACCGGCAACAGCAGATCGTACGTCAGCGAGACGTAGCCACCGGGCGAGCCCATCGAGGCGCCGCCGAGGCCGATCACGACGACGGCGAACACTCCCACGACCGCCGACAGCGCCCGGTTCCGCAGCAGTGTCCGGACCTCCCGGTTCGCCACGGCGACGACGGGGCGAACGCGCATCACTCCCCACCCCCGTCGGCCGACACGTCGACGTCGACCGCGTCCCGACCGGTCCCCGCGACCGCAGCCGAGAACACGTCACGGAGTCGCGCTTCGCCGGCCTGTTCGAGCAGCGCGGCGGGCGACCCGTCGAGAACGAACTCGCCGTTGGCGATCAGGAGTACCCGGTCGGCGTACCGCGAGACGGCTTCGAGGTCGTGGCTGGTCGTCAGCACGAGGCGGTCCCCGGCGGCCATCGTCGCCGCGGTCTCGAAGATGTGGTCGGCGATGTCCGGGTCGAGCCCGCTAGTCGGCTCGTCGAGGACGACGACCGGCGGGTCGCCGATCAGCGCCTGTGCGAGCCCCAGCAGCCGTGCCATCCCGCCGGAGAGCTCGTCGACGCGCCGGTCGGCGGCAGCACTCAGCCCCACCCGGGCGAGGATCGCGTCGGCGTCGACCGCCTCCGCGACCAGCGAGCCGTAGAACTGGACGACTTCGCGGACAGTGAACCCCGGCCGGAACCGGGGCGACTGCGGCAGGTAGGCGACGGTCCGGCCGTCCGTCGCCGGGCGGGTGACCGTCCCGGCGTCGAGCGGTCGCAGGCCGGCGAACAGTTCGAGGGCCGTCGTCTTCCCGGAGCCGTTCGGCCCGACCAGCGCGACGAACGTCCCCGATTCGAGCGCGACGCTCGCGTCGTCGAGGATCGTCACGTCGCCGAAGGAGAAGGCGGCGTTCTCGAACCCCAACACCGGCTCGCTCATCCGGCCACCTCCGTCGCGTTCCGCGACTCGCGCAGCGCCGCGAGCCGCTCGGGGCGGACGGGGGTCGTCCGCGGCGCCACGTCGACGACGCCGGTCGCGCGCAACCCCGGGACGGTCTCTTGGACCGTCCGGACGAGGTCGACCGCCGGCGAGCGCGCGAGCGTCCACGCGCCGGGCGTCGACTGGACGCGCGCGTCGACCGAGCCGGTCGGCCGGAACCCGCGTTCGTAGTGGCCGTCGGCGTCGGTGTCGGTGCCCGGGATCGGCCCCCAGTAGTTACCGCGATCGCCGACGGTCCACACCCGTAGCGGGCCGAGGCTGGCCGTCGCTGCCCGTTCGTTCCCGACGACGTCGTTGGCGGTGAGGAGGTTGGTCGCGAGCGCGTCGCCGGCCCGGAGCCCAACGTCGTTCCCGACGACCGTGTTGTGGACGTACAGCGACTGCGAGCTGTAGACGTTGAACCCCCGTCCGTTGTCGGCGACGACGTTCGACGCGAAGTACGACCGCGAGCCCGCGGTGGAGATGCCGACCCGGGAGTCACGCACGTCGTTGCCGACGAGGAGGTTGCCGGAGGGGCGGGTCATCATGAAGATGCCCGCGTTCGTGTCGCGGGCGGTGTTGTTCCGCAGCAGCGAGTCGGAGGTGTACATCTCGTGGATCCCGAAGCGGCTGTCGGCGAAGGCGCTGTCCCGGACGACGATCCCGTCGGCACGGTGGGTGTAGACGCCGTCGCGGCCGCCGGTGAAACGGCTCCGTTCGACGACGATCGGCTCGTACATCGCGACCAGCCCCATGAACCCCTCCTGGGTGCCGCCGGCGATCGAGACCGTCGACTCGCGGACCACGGCGCCCCGACTGTCGAGCGTGACGATGCCCGAGGCCGGCGTCTCGATCGAGACGCCCTCGACGAGCGAGCGCTCGGCGTCGACCAGTCGGATCGCGGCGTCGCCCCGGCCGTAGGCGAGTTCGACGTTCTTCGACCAGTTGAGCCCCTCGATCTCTGTTTCGTTGAGCGTGCTCCGGCGGCTCCCCACGTCGCCGACGCCGTCGATTCGGAGCGCCCGGAGGGTGGTCCGGGGCGCCGCGATCGTGAGCACGGTACCGTTGCCGTCGCCACGGATCGTCGTCGCGTTCCCGGCGCCGGCGATCGTCAGCGACTTGTTCACGAGCAGGCCGTCCGTGCGGTAGGTGCCCGGCGGGAGTTCGACGGTCGTGTTCGGCGGGGCGGCCGCGACGGCCGCTTCGAGGCTGTCGGCGTCCTCGCCGACGACGATCGACGTCGGCCGCTCGCGGTCGGTCGCCGCGGCGACGGCGTCGTTCGCCCACGCCGAGCGGTTCTCGACCGCGTCACGGAGCGCCGATTCGGACGCCGGGTCGCGGGCAGTGACACGCTCGGGGACCGCCTTCCACGGCACGATCTCCCCGCCGTACGCGTCGACGAACGCCGCCGCGGCGTCGCGATCGGAGAACGGCACGGCGACGGGACCGCTGGGCAGGCGAGCGCGGCTGTCGACGACGACGACGGTTTCCTGCGCGGGAGCGAAGTCGACCTCGCCCTCGGCAGTCAGATAGCCGTCATCGGTGAGCGAGGCGTTGGCGCCCGCGTAGTCCGAGACGAACGCCGCGACGGGCTGGCCGAAGCGCCGGTCGTGGCCGGTTCGCTCCTGTTCGGCGACGTAGGCGCCGACGCTGTTGAAGCCGACCACGTACTCGTACGCCGAGTAGTACACTTCGACCCGGGGGATGGAGAACCCCCGGGCTTCGGTCTGGCGCACCGTCTCGTCGGTGAGGCCAAGCGTGAACGTGTCCTCGAACGGTACGGGCTCGACGTCGTCGGCCGCGCCGACGGGAACGACGAGAGTGGCACTCAGGACCACCACGGCGACGACGAACACCGCGACGAAGGCGGTCAGCGGGAGCGTGCGGCCGACCATCTCAGCGTCCGAGCGTCGAGAGGAGTTCTGGGGTTACCTCGTCGAAACCGACGATCTCCCCGCCGTGTTCGGCCTGGAACGACTCCGCCTCGGCCTCGTCGGCGAAGCCGATCAGGTCCTCGCCCATCGCGCCGACGACGGACGAGCCGGCGACGAACGTGACCGTGGTCGCGTCGACGAACGACGCGGCGTCGTAGTGTGTCGAGATGACCTGCTGGTCGCCGTCGGTCCGGATCTCGTAGTCGACCGCCGCGTAGTCCGTGACGTAGAACGCCTCGCGCGACCAGTCCTCGCGTTCGAAGTCGAACTGGAACGCCTCCCACGTGCTGTCGAACCGGGCGGGGTTGTCGTGACCGCCGGGGCGTCGGTCGGCGTAGAAGATCTCCGCCGTCGGCCCCGGGTGCTGGGAGATGACCATCCCACACACGTCGCAGGTGGCCTCCTCGGGCAGCGTCACCGCTGCGGGCGCGTCGCTGCCGTCGCCGCCGAGACAGCCGGCGAGGCCGGCAGTGATCCCGACGGTCGCCGCGATCGCGTGGCGGCGGGTACAGCTGCTGGCTGTCGATGCCGCGTCCGAGTCGGTAGCGCGGTCGTGGGTGCTGGGATTCATGGGCGGGTAGGGCGGTGGACGCCTCGGTAGGGCGGCACCGCTCGCGTACGTGAACGTACACGCTACCGGCGAAAAGGGGTGTTGGTGCGATAGTCGAAAGCGCGTCGAGTCGGGGAGTACAAGCCGGCCGCGCTCGACGGCTCTCGCATGGACCGCGCAGACTTCTTCGACAGGCTCGACGAGGAGCTCCGCACCGACGCGTACGCCGACGTGGACGCCAGCCCCAACGGGCTGCAGATCGGGAGTCGAGAGGGGGAACTGGAGACCGTCGCGTTCGCCGTCGACGCCGCCGCAGCGACGATCGACGCCGCGCTCGACGCCGGCGCGGACGCGCTGGTCACCCACCACGGGATCGTCTGGGGCGGGCTGGACCGCCTGACCGGCCGCGAGTACGAGCGGATCGAGCCGCTGATCACCAACGATCTCCCGCTGTACGTCTCCCACCTGCCGCTCGACGGCCACCCGACGATCGGTAACGCCGCGGGCGTCGCCGACCTGCTCGACCTCGTGGCGCGGGAGCCGTTCGGCGAAGTCGGCCCCGAGACCGTCGGCCTGCTCGGCGAGCGTGACGAGCCGATCGAGGTCGGCGCGCTCTCCGAGCTACTGGCCGACGAACTCGACACGGGCGACGAGGGCGTCCAGACGCTCTCGTTCGGCCCCGAGGCGGTCGAACGGGTGGCAGTGCTCACCGGCAGCGGCACCGACTGGCTGGACGAGGCTGTCGACGCCGGCGCCGACACGCTGATCACCGGCGAAGGGAAGGGGAAGGTGTACCACGAGGCCCGGGAGGCGGGGATCAACGTCCTGCTGGCGGGCCACTACGCGACCGAGACGTTCGGCGTGCGGTCGCTGGCGGCGCTTGCCGAGGAGTGGGGGCTGGAGACGGTGTTCGTCGACCACCCCACCGGGCTCTAGCGGGGCGGAGGCAGCACTCGCGACGGCGAAGGGAGGTCGCGGGACGTGGCGCTCGCCCGGTCGGGCCGGGTCACTGCGGGCGGCGCAACTCGAGGACGAACACGCTGCCCTCCGGGTCGTTGTCCTCGACCCAGACGTCGCCGCCGTAGCGCTCGACGAGCGTTTGGACGAGGTACAGCCCCAGCCCGGTGCCGTCACTGTCGAGCCCCTTCTCGCCCTCCTCGAAGATGAGCTCCTTGTGTTCGTCGCGGATACCCGGGCCGTTGTCGGCGATACGGAGCCGGACCACGTCGTCGTCGACGGCGGCCGAGACGGTGAGTTCGGGGAGCTCCTTGTCGTTGTGAACGACCGCGTTGTTCAGCAGGTTTCGGAACACCGACTCGAGCATGTCGTCGGCCAACACCTCGACGTCCGGGATGGGTCCGTCGACGGCGGCGATGGCCCGCTCGTGGTTGGCGCGGACGTCGTCGATCTGCGCCTCGAGGACGGGGCGGACCGGGATGGGGGTGCGGTCGGTCTCCGAGCGGAGCAGCACTTTCGTCACGTCGCCGGCGGTCTGGGTGATGTCGACCGCCTCACGCCCGGCCTTCAGGATCTTCCGGAGGTACGCGTCGCCTTCCTCCTCGACGAACTCCTCCAGCATGTCGCCGTAGGCGAGCACGAGCTGGAGGGCGTTGCGGACGTCGTGTCGGACGACTTGGTTGAGCACTTCGAGGTTGTCACGCTGCCGCTCGAGAGTGCGCTCGTAGTCCTTGCGTTCGTCGATGTCGAGGTGGATACCGACGGCGCGGGCGGGGTCGCCGTCCGCGTTCCGTTCGACGATCTCGCCGATGTCGCGGATCCACTTCCACTCGCCGCCGGCGGTCCGCATGCGGTGTTCCGTATCGTAGCGGTCGGTTTCGCCTTCGATGTGTGCGTTCAGGGCGGTTTCGACGCGTTCGAGGTCGTCGGGGTGGACGCGCTGCTCCCACGCATCGAGGGCGGGCTCGACCTCGTCGGGGGAGTGGTCGAGCATCCGGGCCCACTGATCGTTGAACTCCACCTCGTCGGTGCGCATATCCCAGTCCCAGATGCCGAGGCTCGCCCCCTCGACGGCGAGTTCGAGGCGCTCCTTGAGGCGCTGGAGCTCCCGTTCGCGCCGTTTCTGGTCGGTGATGTCGGTGGAGACGCCACAGACCGCCGAGATCTCGCCGTTGTCGTCGTACACTGGCGACTTCCGCGTGATCCGGGTCGTGTTCCCGGTGGCCGTCGGGATGGTCTCCTCGATCTCGATTATCTCGCCGCTCTCGACGACCTGTCGGTCGTCCGCCCGGGCCCGTTCGGCGACGTCCGGCGGGGTGATGTCGTAGTCGGTCAGCCCGACGATCTCCTCGTCCTCGACGTTGAACAGTTCACGGCACGCCTGGTTCATCATGAGATACCGACCCTCGGTGTCCTTCAGGAACACCGCCGCGGACATAGTTTCCATGACCGTCTCGAAGCGACGGTAGACCCGCTGGAGCTCCGCCTCTTGCTGTTTCTGCTCGGTGATATCCCGAGCGACCCCGACGATCTGGGCCACCTCGCCGTCCTCGACGACCGGGGTGAGCTTCGTCTGCCAGCGACTGGTCCCTCCGGGCAGATCGAGCGTCTCCTCGTACTCGATTGTCTCCCGCTGCTCGGCGCAGTCACGGTAGTTCGCTGCGACGGCCGCGCCCTGCTCGTCGCCGAGCAGTTCCCGCGGGGTCTGTCCCCGCAGTTCGTCATCGGAGAGCCCGGTTCGGCGTTGGTGTGAGGCGTTGTTCCGGCGGAAGACGAACTGGTAGTCGTCGTCGGTCCGCCGGACGTCCATCAGAAAGACGGCGTCTTCCATCTCGCGGAAGATCGCCTCGTAGACGTTGTCGGATTCGCTCCCGCTCGTCGGGAACCCCTCGGAAGCGGCATCCGCGTTCGGGTCTTCGTGCATCGTGGTCGCTCGTGTACGGGTAGGGGGTGTCGATAATTATACTGTCGGATCGCGTATCGCGGGGCTGGACGCCGCTGCCGGCGATACCGACAGAGCGGCCGGTCGACTGCGGGGGGTGCGCCCCGGACGGCGGGAGTCGTCGTCGACGCCCGAACGGTGGGATTTTCTCCCCGTCGGGAGTCGTTCGGTCGTGAACAACGACACGCGTCGGGCCGTCGAGTCGTGGGCGGAGTCGGGCATCGACTCGGCGACCGAACTCGACGGCGGGGAGGTCGGGAGCGTCCACCGCGTCGACCTCGCGGACGGCCGGCGCGTCGTCGCGAAAATCGCCGACACCGACCTCCGGATCGAAGCGCGGATGCTCCGCCACCTCGCCGAACGCGGGCTCTCGGTGCCCGAAGTGTACCACGCGACCGAGGACCTGCTCCTGCTGGCGTTCGTCGACGGCGGGTCGGCGGTCACACCGAGCGTCGAGCGGGACTTGGCCGACCGACTCGCCGCGTTGCACAGCCACGAGGCGCCGACGTTCGGCTTCCCGATCGACACGCTCACCGGACGGCTCGACCTGCCGAACCCCCGGATCGAGGACTGGCCGACGTTCTTCGGCGAGCACCGGCTGGCGTCCATGGCCGAGCACGCAGCCGGGGCGGGGCTCCTTCCGGCCGCCGATCGGGACCGCATCGACGCGCTCGTTGCGGACCTGCCGTCGCTGCTGGACCACGAGCCGACCCCGTCGCTGATCCACGGCGACGTGTGGGCCGAGAACCTGATGACCGACGGCGAGCGCGTGCGGGCGTTGCTCGACCCCGCCTGCTACTACGCCGATCCGGAGGTCGAGCTGGCCTACATCGACTGGACCGACACGGGCGGCGACGCCTTCCGCGAGCGCTACCGGGAGCAGGTGGAGCTGCCCGACGGCGTCGCCGACCGGCAGCCAGTGTACCGACTCCTGCCGCTGTTAGTCCACCTACGTCACTTCGGGGAGACGTACCTCGATCCCATCCGGGAGACGCTGGGGGAGATCGGCTACTGACCGCTCAGCGCGTCCAGAACGACGGCGTGAAGATCGCCAGCACCGAGAGCACCTCCAGCCGGCCGATCCACATCAGGAACACCATGAACAGCTTCGCGGCGTCGGAGAACGGCAGGAAGCTGTCCATCGGCCCCACGGGACCGTACCCCGGACCGACGTTGCCCAGCGTCGCGATGGCGGCGCTCATCGCTTCCAGCCCCGAGAGCGTCAGCTCCGGCGTGCGGTGGCTGTCGAGGTAGAGCAGGACCGTCCCCAGCGCGAACAGCGCGAGGAAGAGGACGACGAACACGAACACCTCGAGGATCGTCTCCTCGTCGACCACCTCGTCGTTCAGCCGGACGGGCCTGACGGCGTCGGGGTGGGCGGCGACGAACAGCGATCGGTCGGTCGCCCGCTTGGCGATCACCCAGCGGACGATCTTGATCGACCCCGCGGCCGAGCCGGCGGAGCCGCCGAGGAAGTACGCGAACAGCAGGATCGTCTGCGCCGAGGCGTCCCACGTGTTGAGGTCCATGCTGGCGTAGCCGGTGGTGGTGACGATCGCGATCGTCTGGAACAGTCCCTGTCGGAGCGCGTTCTCGACGTTGCCCGCGATCGCGTCGACGTTCGCCGGCGCCTCGGCGATCCCGACACCGAGGTACAGCACCGCGGAGACGACCGCGCCGACGCCGAGGACGGCGAGCAGGTACGCACGGAACTCCGCGTTGTCGGTCAGGTGGCGTGGCTTCCCCCGGAACACGTGCCAGAACAGCGCGAAGTTGGTCCCGGCGATCAGCATAAAGGGCATCATCGCCCACTGGATCGCGGGGACGAACGCCTCGGCGCTGCGTGGCTCCGGCGAGAAACCGCCGGTCGGGAGCGTGGTGAGCGCGTGGGCGACGGCATTGTAGAGGTCCATGTTCGGCGCGACGCCGACGGCGCCGAGCGCGGCGTACACCAGCGCGGCGAGCAGCGTGAAGCCTGCGTAGATGCCCCAGAGCGCGCGGGCGGTCTCCTGAATGCGGGGCGTGAGTTTGTCCAGCGAGATCCCCGGCGCCTCCTGGTTCATCACCTGTGCGCCCCCGACGGATATCTCGGGCAGTATCGCGACCATGAGGACGAGGATCCCCATCCCGCCGAGCCACTGGGTGAGCTGGCGCCACAACAGCATCGCGTGGCCGTGGCGGTCGACGGAGATCGCCCCCAGCACGGTCGCACCGGTGGTCGTAAACCCCGACATCGACTCGAACAGCGCGTTGACCGGCGACGCGACCGTCCCGGTGCCGGCGACGAGATAGGGGACGGTGCCCGCCAGCGGGACGACCAGCCACGCGAGGCTGACCAGCAGGAACGCCTCGCGACGGCCGAGTTCGCCCTCGTGGCCGAGCACGCGCTCGAACAGCAGCCCGACCGCGAGCATGACCGCGCTGGTCGCGACGAAGGGGACGGGGCTCTCGCCGTAGTAGAGTGCGGCCAGCAACGGGATCAGCGGGGCGAGGCCGATGTACTGGAGGACGCGGCCGACGAGGCCGAGGCTCACTCGGTACTCGACGTACGTGTTCAGATCCAGACCCATCGAACGACGGCGTCAGTTCGCACCCGATCGGGGCGAGAGGGCGATCTCTTCGATCCGGGCCTGCTCGTCCGCGATCCGCCGGAGTTCGACCGCCATCCCCTCGGCCCCGTCGTCGCTCTCGACCTGGGCCATCCGGTCGGCGGTGCTCGCGAGCAGCGCCGCCGCCTCCGCGATCGTCTCGCGCTCTCCCCCCCCGAGCCGAGAGACGATCTCGGTGTAGCACTGCTCGGTCGGCTCTTCGGTGCTCATACTGGTCGTTCTCGGGGCGGGACTATCAAACCCCGTGTGCGGGGGCTCCGAGTGTCAAGCGACCGAACGCCTAGAACTCGCCGGCGACGATGTCGCTCACGCGGCCGGCGTCGTACAGCTGTCCGTCGACGTCGTAGAGGTCCTCGGCCAGTCGCTGGGTGACGACGAAATGTGTGATCGGCCCCTGGTACAGCGGGCCGGCGCGGTAGACGTCGCCGTTCTTCACCGCGGTCAGGTCGCTGGCAACGTCGTGGTTCTCCATGAACGAGACGACGGTGTTCCGGAACTCCTCGGCGGTCTGGTGCTCGTGACCCCGACAGAGCAACACCTCGGGGTCGACTTCGAGCAGCGTCTCGTAGTCGACCTCGCTGCGGTTGCTGTGGAAGTCGCGCACCTCGGTGTCCGCGAAGGCGTCCTGTACGCCCAACTCGCGGAGGTGCTTGAAGCTCGTCCCCTCGCCGACGATGTACGGCGAGAACGACTCGGGCTCGTTGCCGGCGGCCCAGACGACTGCCGCCTCCCGACGCTCGCTCTCGGCGGGGACGGCCCCTTCGACGTTCGACTGGAACTCCGAGTGCAGGTCCGTGAACGCGTCGTAGCGGTCGGTCTCCTGGAACACCTCTGCGAGCTTCTCGAACGCCTCGTAGAGATCGTAGTACTGGTACTCCTCGTGCCAGCCGTAGCCGGTCGAGAAGATGCTGTTGCCGAAGAAGGGGCCGACGTTCTCCTCGATCTCGTCGACATCCTCCTGCTCCCAGCCGCTGAAGCGGTTCATGAGGAAGTTCGGGTCGACGACGTGGACGTCGGCACCGAGCTCGTAGAACAGCTCCTTGTCCACCCCGTCCTGATAGAGGTCGGTCATCCCCTCGGTGTCGACGCGCACGCCGTCGATCTCGTCGTAGTACTGGGTGTGGTAGCGGCTGGTAAGCCACAGCGCCTCCGGCGGCGCTTGGCCCAGCGCGATCCCCATGTCAGCCCAGCTTCCGTTGTTGGCGACCCACGTCTCGGGGACGCCGTCGAACTCGACCTCCCCCACCGGCTCCATCGAGACGGTGTAGCTGCCGCCGTTGCCGGCCGGCGTGTCGGTTCCGTCGCCGCCGGCACAGCCCGCCAGCAGCCCGCTAGCGACGACGGCACCGCTTGCGAGATACGCTCGACGCGTCGACTTCGGTCGGTCGTCCATACGGATTAGGCCGACCTAATCGTGTAAAAGCCCGTCGAAGTTTAGGCGGGCCAAAAGTGCGAGGTCGTGGAGAGGTACGGGCGGTGCTCGGAGCGGGTACAGAGCTTCAGACAGGGCTCAAAATCCCTCGGACGGCTTCGACTGCGTACGGCGCCGTGGCCGGAGCCGACGCTCCGGGCTGAGCACGTTGTACCACAGAAACGCCGAGGAGGGGATTTGAACCCCTGAGTCCGTGAGGACAGTAGATTTCGAATCTACCGCCTTGGCCAGGCTAGGCTACCTCGGCTCAGCTAACCGTCGGACGTGCTGCGGTTAATCGGTTACGGTTCAGCGTAACGCGTTCACCAGCGCGACCGCGCCGGCGACCAGCAGGAACACCGACGCGATCGGCTGCCCGCCCGCGGCGGCGACGTACACGCCGAAGCCGACGGCGACGGCGAGGCTGCCGACGAGGAACGACGACACGACGTGGACGACCTCCCCCCGGGTCGAGTCGGTCTCCTTCCCCAGCTGCTCGCCGACGGAGACGGCGTTGCTGGCGGCGTCCCACGCGAGCACGCCGAACAGCGCGCCGATCAGCACCGGCAGCGGCGGCGCACCGGTGTAGCCGGCGTACAGCACGCCGAGCAGCAGGAGCCCGCCACCGTTGGTGACCAGCCGACGCGACGCCCGCCCCAGCCCCGCGACAAGCACGAGCAGTCCGAGCCCCGAGATCGCGGCGGCGGTCGGCACCACCAGCGCCGTCGCGGTGATCGACAGCAGCGCGAACCCGGCCGAGACGGCGATGCCGAAGCGGGACGGCTCGCGGGTGATTTCGGTCATCGAGACCACCTCCGCTCGCAACGGCGAGCGGTCTTGTGGGCTCGAGGAGCGCTGGTCATCGAGACCACCTCCGGGTCGCCCGCGCCAGTTCGACCGCGAGCGGGCGCTCGCCCCAGTCGATCACCCGGATGCCGTGGCTCCGGAGCCCGCGGAGGCGCGTGTCACGTTCGAGCCGGGCGAGCCGGTGGGGGGCGGTGTCGTCGATCGTCGGATCGGGGCTGATCAGC
The DNA here is from genome assembly GCF_001282785.1 of Halolamina sediminis. NCBI lineage: Archaea > Methanobacteriati > Methanobacteriota > Halobacteria > Halobacteriales > Haloferacaceae > Halolamina > Halolamina sediminis. The sequence continues at coordinate 253,898 of NZ_CVUA01000001.1, read as the reverse complement.
GTGAGCTGGTGGCCGTAGGCGTCGAGCCGTTCGGCGACCGACGCGATGTAGTCGTCGGTGACGGGACTGAACAGCACGATCTGTGCGTCCGCCGGGAGCCGCCGGCGGAGTCGTCGCAGCGAGATCGAGGGGTAGAACGGCCCCTCGGCGGGGGAGACCGAGAACGCCGCGTGATCCGCGAGCAGCCGGCGGGCGGTCGCGCGGTGCTGTTCGCCCGTCGCAGGTGCGAGCCAGCACTCCTCGGGCCCGAAGCTCGCGATCCCCACCCGGTCGCCCGTCGAGAGTAGGGCCGAGAACGCCTCGCCCGCGGCCTCGACGCTCCGCTCGACGGCGTTGGGCGTCTCCTCGTCCGGCGTGCGGTACGCCTCCTCCCGGCTGTCGATCAGCAGCACCACCGTCGCCGCCCGCTCCTCGCGGAACGACACCGTCGAGAGCTCGCCGCTCCGGGCGTAGCGGTTCCAGTCCACCCGCGAGAGCGGGTCGCCCTGCCGGTACTCCCGGGTGGAGTGAAACTCCAGCCCGGAGCCGGCCACGTCGGTCGCGACCCGGCCGGAGTACGGCGTCGTGAGCCCGCGCAGGGGGAGGTCGCTGCTGGCTTCGAGCGTCGGGAGACAGCGCATCGTCGTCGTCGCCTCGACCTCGACGGTACGTTCCTGCGAGCCGCTGGCGTTGCGGACCACCGCCGTCAGCGGCTGCCACTCGTGGCGCCCGCGGCTCGTCGTCACGGTGTAGCTGAACGTCGCGCGCTTGCCCGGCCGGAGTGCAGTGCCCAGCCGCGCGGCGCCGTCGGTGACGGAGAGCCCCGGCGGTACGCCGTCGATCAGCCGGAGATCCGGCAGCGTCGCACTCCCCTCATTCTCGACGGTGACGGTCACCGTGACCTCCGCGTCTGGCGTCGGCGACTCCTCGGACAGCTCCCGTTCGACGCTGAGGGCGGCCGGCGGGGCATCGCCGAGCCGGGCGTACGCCGAGAACCCCACGCCGACCAGCGCGACGAGGAACAGCGCGGGCCGCTGGAACGGCAGCCCGAACGCGAACGCGACGAACGCCAACGCGCCGATCCCCGCCCAGTGCTCGGTGTCGACGGCGTCGACGGCGCTCATCGGCCACCCCCGGACGCGATCTCGTCGACGACCCGAACCGTCCGATCGAACGCCGCCTCGTACTGCGAGAACGGCGCCGCCGCGAGCAGGCGCGCGCGCTCGGCGGGGGCGAGCCCCACGTCCCGGCTCAGGAACCACGCCGCGACCGGGTCGTCGGTCCACTCGCCGTCCTCGATGCGGTCGTGCGCCTCGCTCTCGGGACACCCCTCGGCGTCGGCGATGGCCGCGGCCGCGACCGCGACGAGGCGTTCGCGAACCTGATCGCGGGAACGGTTGGCGCCGCGGGAGCGGTTGCTCGCAAAGCCCATCAGCTCGTGGAGATCGTCGCCGGGTGTCGGCGCCTCGTAGCGCCGCTCGGGGTCGCCGGTCTCCGTCTCGTAGATCGGCGTCCGGCGCCGGGCGAGGACGGTGCTCACCGACTGGATCCCGGCGGCGACCGCGATCAGCAACACGAAGATCCAGTTGCCGGGGAACAGCCCCGCGAACTCCTGCTGGAACGAGACGAACAGCCCCACGAGCACCGCGACGGCGCCGAGGCCGGCGAGGGCACGCCTCATTCCTCGCCCTCCTCGGCGTAGCTGTCCTCGATCCGTCGGAGCGCCGCAGTCGCGCGCTTTTCGCGTTCGTCGGTGACTTTCTGATCGCCGTACCGCACTTCCTCGAACAGGTCGGTGAGCTCGCGCACGTCGTCCGGCTCCATCCCGGCCTCGACGGCTGCGGTCGCGAACTCCGCCGGCGTCGAGGACTCGGGGTGTTCGACCGCGAGGTGGGTGGTCATCTCGACCCAGGCGCGGAACACCTCGTTGTCGAAGGCGTCGCCGGCCTCGATCCGGTCGGCGGCCTCGCCGGCGAGCCGGCCGACCGCCGCGATGTCGCTCACTTCCTCCTCGTCGTCGGGCTCGCGGTCGACCTGTGAGTTGACGATGTCGTCGGCCGACGCGACGTACAGCAGTACGATCGCCGCGAGCACCAGCACGACGAGTACGACCACGAGCAGGACCGACGGCTGGCTGGTCGCCGTCTCCGCGGCGCTGCCGAGCCCGCCGCTGCCGCCGGCGCTCCCGTTTGCGGTCCGGGTCTGGTTGGCCGTCTGTCCCGCCGGCGACGCTTCCTGGATCGTCTGGCAGGTCCCGAGCGCGTACCAGAGCATGTAGACGATCGGTCCGTAGAGAACGGCCGTCACGAGCCCCATTCCCGGCGAGTCGGTTCGCCACCACACGTAGCCCGCGAACACGACGACGGAGCCGAACAGTAGCAGCTTCGCCGAGAGGGTCTGGAGGACGGTGATACAGGCACCGCCGACCTGTCCGCCGAGTTGCATGGGGCTGCCGCCGGTCGCCGAGCTCGCGTTGCCGTCACCGCTCCCACCGCTCCCGCTCCCGAAGCCGCTCCCGCTCCCGGACCCGATGCCGGAGCCGGAGTCGGTCTCGGCGGGGTTCTCCAGCGTCGCACCCGCGGCGCCGATCGCGAGGAGGGCGAGGAGGGCGAGGACGATCGCGACTGCAGTGTCCCGCTGCACGGTGCGTGGTTGTAACAACCGAGGTATAGTGGTTTCGTTGACGAAAGCGATCGTCGTAGGGAACGCCGACTGCGCCGAGCGTGCCGGCACCGGCCCGCTTGATACGTGTGGCGCCCGAACGGCCCGGTATGCCCGAGATCGGAGTCGTCGGCGCCGGGAGCGCGGCCGCCGCCGCGACGTTCGTCCTCGACGATGCGCTGCCGAACGCCGACGTGACCGTCCTGGAGAAGTCCGGCGGGCTCTGTGGCCGCGCGGCGACCCGCCGACACGGCGAGCTACGGTACGACTACGGCGCGAACTACGTCACGTCCGACAGCGATCGCGTGAGCGAACTCCTGACTCGAACGCTCGACGACGACGGCCTCGTCGACGTGACCGAACGGATCTACACGTTCGACGAGACCGGCGAGGTACAGCCGGGCCGGGAGTCGGACGGTAACAAGTGGTCCTACCGAGAGGGGCTGACACAGATCGCCAAGCGGCTGTTCGGCCGAACCGACGCCGAGATCCACCGTCGAACGCGGGTCGAGACGCTGCGGCGCGATTCGGCAGCCGAGACGTGGACGCTCGTCGACACGGACGGCGAGGTGTGGGGCCCCTTCGACGCCGTGGTCCTGAACCCGCCCGCGCCCCAGACCGCCGAGCTGCTTCGCGGGGCCGAGTGGGAGTCGCCGGTTCGGGAGTCGCTGGTCGCGGCGGTTTCGGACGTGCCGTTCCGGACGATCTGGACCGCCGTGCTCCACTACCCCTTCGAACTCGACCTGCCGTACTACGCGCTCGTCAACACGGACAAGGAGCACGAGGTCGGGTGGCTCTCCCGCGAGGCGTGCAAGCCCGGCCACGTCCCCGACGGCGAGTCGCTGCTGGTAGTGCAGGCCAACCACGACTGGTCGGTCGAGCACTACGACGACGACCCGGCGGCGAACGTCGACGCGCTCGCGACCCACGCCAGCGAGATCGTCGGCGACGAGCGGTTGGCCGACCCCGACTGGACCGACGACCAGGGGTGGCGCTACGCACTGCCCGAGGACGGCGCGCTCGCCGGTCCGCTCGACGCCGCCGAGGCCGAAGGGCTGTACTGTACGGGCGACTGGGTTGCCGGCGAGGCCCGCCTCCACGCCGCGCTGGAGAACGGACTGGAGGTGGGCGAGGCGCTCGCGACGGCTACTCGAAGGTGAGGATCTCGATCCCGTCGGTGTCGTAGTCGGTCATCGCCGCCAGCCGGGCGGAGACGTCCTCCAACCCCACCTCGCGGCCGACGAGCGCGCCCGGGTCGAGCGTGCCGTCGTCGACCATCGCGAGCAGTTCCTCGAAGCGCGCGGGCGGCATCCCCCGCGAGCCGAGCCAGTCGATCTCCCAGCGGGTCATCCAGTCGGTCGGCAGCGACACCTCGCCCTTCTCGGCGTCGGTCGTCAGCCCCACCTGCACGTGGGTGCCGCGGGAGCGCAGACAGCGGACCGAGTTCCGCGCGGTCTCCGCGCGGCCGAGCGCGTCGAGGCTGACCGCAGCGCCGCCGTCGGTGAGCTCGTGGATTCGCTCAACTGCGTCCGCGTTGCTCCCGTCGACCGTCTCGCTCGCGCCTACGTCCGCGGCGCGGGCGAGCGCGGCGTCGCTCACGTCGACCGCGATCGGTCGCGCGCCGAGCGCGTCGGCGATCTGGACCGCCGAGAGCCCGACGCCGCCGCAGCCGTGGACCGCGACCCAGTCGCCGCCGCCCACGTCGGCGCGGTGGGAAAGCGCGTGGAACGCGGTCATGTACCGGCAGCCGACCGCGGCCACGTCCCGGAAGCTCACGCCGTCGGGCAGCGTCTGGAGGTTGTGGTCGGCGTGGGGGACGCCCACTTTCTCGGCGAACGCGCCGGGCACGTCTGACTCGAACCCCAGCGCGAGGCCGTCCTCGCAGGTGTTCCCGTGGCCGGTCCGGCACTCCCCACAGCCCCCGCAGCCGAGGCTGAACGGGACGACCACGCGGTCGCCGACCGCGACGCGGTCGACGTCCTCCCCGACCGCGACGACCCGACCCGCCGGCTCGTGGCCGAGCACGTAGTCCAGCGGCACCTGATCGTCGGCCCACTCGCCGTGGCCCTGCCAGGCGTGCCAGTCGCTCCGACAGATCCCGCACGCCTCGACCTCGACGACGGCGCCGTCGGGCCCGGGCTCGGGGTCGGACAGTTCGGTCACGTCGAGCGGTTCGCCGTACTCGCGGAGCACTGCGGCGCGCATTTGGGCGGGGTTGGAGTGGGGTGTGGGTAGGGTTGTCGGTGGGGGTGGTTTGAGGCGAGTTCGGTCCCGCGTTCAACTCCCGGGAACGGTAGGCGAGTCGAGGGTGTCAACACCGTCACAGCACCTAAACGCCTCCGAGCCCTCTCTCCCGCATGAACGTTCTCGTCACGGGGGCGACCGGGTTCGTCGGGGGGCTGCTGGTCCCGGCGCTGCTCGAGGCCGGCCACGACGTATCGGCGCTCGTCCGGGACCGATCGACGTACGACGCCCCGGAGGGCGTGACCGTGTTCGAGGGCGACGTGCTGGAGCCGTCGGGGCTGGACGAGGCGCTGGCGGGCGTCGACGCCGCCTACTACCTGATCCACGCGATGGGCGGCGGTCGCGGCTTCGAGGAGCGCGACCGGCGGGGGGCACGCAACTTCGCGAACGCGGCCGAGCGGGCCGGCGTCGACCGCGTGTTCTACCTCAGCGGCCTCGGCGTCGACGGCGACGACCTCTCGGCCCACCTGCGATCTCGGCGGGAGGTCGAGACGGTGCTCGACCGCGGGGCGTACGACCTGACCGTGCTCCGGGCGGCGATCATCGTCGGCGCGGGCAGCGCCAGCTTCCGGATCGTCCGCCAACTCGGCTCGCGACTTCCGGTGATGATCACGCCACGGTGGGTGTCCACCCGGGTCCAGCCGATCGCGATCGACGACGTGATCGCGTATCTCGTGGGCGTGCTCGACGAGCCCGAGACCGCAGACGGGACGTTCGAGATCGGCGGCCCGGAGGTGCTGACCTACCGCGAGATGCTCGCGGCCGTCGGCCGGATCCTGATCGGGCGGGAGCCGTGGATCGTCCCGGTGCCGGTGCTCACCCCGCGTCTCTCGGCGTACTGGGTCGATCTCGTCACCGACGTGCCCGCGGGGGTGGCGTACCCGCTGATCGACGGGATGGCGACGGACGTGGTCGTGACCGACGACCGGATCCAGTCGCTGGTCCCGATCGAGAGAACCCCCTTCGAGGCGGCCGTGGAGCAGGCGCTCGACGAAGAGGCCGCCGGCGAGGGGCGCTGAATGGCGCCGGATCTAGGAGAGACCTGGGTGTACGAGAGCCTCGTGAGCGCGGTGCCGGGGCTGGATCTCTCCGACCGGGCCGCGCTGCTCACGCAGTTCGTCGTCTTCGAGGCGATCGTCCTCGCGGTCGCGGCGGTGTACGACCTCTGGACGGCGGTGCCGGCCGGCACCGCGGCGATCGTCGTCGCGGTCGCGGGGAGCTGGCTGATGCTGACGTTCAGCCGGACCGTCCGCCGGATCCAGCCGCCGAGAACGTACCGCCGGCTGCTGTTCGGTTCCAGCATCGAGCTCGCGCTCAGTGTGATGGCGTTCGTGCTGTTCGTGACGTACGTGTTCGTCGTCGATCCGCGGGACGGCGGCTCGTTGGTCACGGAGCTGTTGGGCCCGGAGCCGCCTGCCGTCGCGATCGTGCTGCTGCTACTGATCACCTGGGACGTGATCTACCGGATCGGCGCCTGCTGGTGGGCGACGGTCGTCGGGCTCTGGCGCGCGCTCCGGTACGGGTTCGACCGCGAGACGACGCGGACGCTGACACGCCTCGACGCGCTCAACGTCGCGTTCGCCGGGGTACAGGTCGCGATGGTGCCGTTCGTGCTGGGCCACCCAGTGCTCGTCGCCGCGGTGGTCGGCCACCTGTTCGCCGTCGTCGTCGTCTCGGCGGCGACGGTGGTGCTACAGCGGCGCGCGGTCGGCGCCGGCGAGTGAGCGACGACTCTCGATAGCCGACGACGCACGACGCTCGGTCGCGTAAATCCGATATTTTCAGAGATGAATTCTCCGTCAAAACTCTTAAACAAGAGAACGGAACAACGGTCTCCAAGACCCCATGTCCACTACGGAGCCACGGTTCGACCGCGTGCCTGCCCCAGCCCCGCCACAGCACGGCGACGCGTGGTACGCCCCCGACACGCTCGCCCAGTACGAGAGCACGCCCGGCGTCGTCGCCACCGTCTCGCGGAACGGGGACGACGAGCGGACCGCCGAGTTCGCCTACGACGCCCGAGAACCGCCCCTCTCCCCGAGCGAGCGCGCCGAACTGGATCGGGTCCGCGACCACTTCGCCGGGACCCGGCGCCGGCGGCCTCTCACGCGGCAAGGCGCCGTCGAGCGCGCCGAGTCGGGGCTCTCGCCCAAGTACGAGCGCGCCCTCGACGGTCTACTCTCGGGCGGCGCGGGCGCGCGACGGCGGCTGCACTACCACGCGCTTCGGGATCTCCGCCTGCTCGGCGACGCCACGCCGCTGGCGCTCGACGACGAGGTGGGTGTCGCCGACAGCGAGGCGGCCGCCGACGGCAGCCTCGTGGTCCACACCACCGACTTCGCACCCGCAGTGACCGATCTCGACGCCGACAGCGCGTTCGTCGACCGGGTGGCCGCCGAGCGGCTGCGGCGCTACGAGGTCGAGTTCGCGGGCTACCCCGTCCCTGTCGTCGTCTACCGCGACGGCATGCTCGGGAGCGACCGGTTCGCCACCCGGTACGCGGTGCTGGAGCCGGACCTGCTCCCGGGCGACGAGGCGCTCATCGAGGAGTGTAAGGAGCGCGTCTGGGAGACCAGCACGGAGGACGTGATCGGCGGCGGCACCGACCGCCGCGCGTTCGTCGCCGAGCGCGCACGGCGGCTGCTCTCCCGACGACTGACCGGCCGCAACACCCGCGAGTGGCTGGCGTCGGCACGCTACCGGATCCGGTCGGCGCTGGCGGATCTCGGCGTGGGGCTGCCGCCGGTCGACGATCGCTACGCGGCGGATCGGCTGGACGACCTCGTCTACCACGTTCTCCGGGATTACGTCGGCGAGGGGCCGCTGACAGTGCCGATCCGGGACCCGAACCTGGAGGACATCGAAGCCAACCGCGTCGGCGAACGCGTGAAAGTCGTCCCGAGAACCGAGATCGCCGGCGGTGGCCGGGTGCCGACGAACCTCGCATTCGATACCGAGAGCAGCTTCGTCAACGTCGTTACCCAGCTCGCGGCGAGCGACGGGGTCGAACTCGACGCCTCGAACCCCAGCGCGAAGGTGAACCTCGACCCGTCGGGCGTCGCCGAGACGGTGCGATGTGCGGTCGCGCTGCCGGTCATCAGCGAGGGGGGCCCGCACGTCTCCATCCGGAAGCAGGCCGCCGAGACGATGACGCCCGTCGACCTGCTCCGGAACGACACGCTGTCGGCCGATCTCGTCGCGCTGCTCTGGCTCTGCTACGAGCATCAGGGCGTGGTGCTGTTCTCCGGGCCGACCGGGGTGGGGAAGACGACACTGATGAACGCGCATATGCCGTTCGTCCCCTACGACGACCGGCCGGTGTCGATCGACGAAGGGTCGCGAGAGGTCCGCCTGCCCCACGAGACCGGCGTCTCGCTGACGACGCGGGACCACGAGAGCGAGTACAAGCGTGTCACGATGGCGAACCTGATGACCGAGTCGAACTACCTCAACCCCGACACGGAGGTGATCGCGGAGATCAACACGCCCGAGAGCTTCGAGACGTTCGCCGAGACAGTCAACACTGGCCACGGCGTCGTCGGCACCACCCACGCCGAGGACGTCCGGACGCTCGTGAACCGGGTAGTCGAACAGGGCGTCCCCGCCTACCTGCTCGAAGAGATCGACCTCGTCGTCTTCCCGCACCGCTCCGGCGGCGATCGCTACGTCGCCCGGGCGGTCGAGTTCCTCTCGCCGGAACAGGCCGAGAAGCTCCCGCCCGGCGCGGGAGAGGTGATCGAGAAGGGCGACACGACGATCCACGTCAACGAGGTGTTCGCCCGCGACGTTGCCGGGGCGTTCACCCTCTCCGGGCCGACCGACCCCGCGACCCCCGACGACCGCGGGTTCCGGCTGTTCCACCGGATCGCCGCCGCGACCGATCGCTCGCCCGACGCGGTCGAGCAGGAGTTCCGGCGGAAGCGTCGCTACGTCGAGTTCCTCGACGACGAGGGCGTCCGGGAGTTCGACGAGCTGTTCGACCTGCTCGCGGATCTCCGGACCGACGAGGCGGCGACGGTCGAACGCCTCCGGCGGACCGCGGTCGCCGACGGCGGCGACGAGGAGGACGAACGATGAGCACCGAGCGCGGTCCCCCCAGCGCGGTCGACGCCGACGCCACGTCCTCTCGCCTCTCGGCGCTCGACCGGACGCTGTACACGCTGTTCGCGAGCGAGGCCGACGCCGCGCGCCACAGCGCTCACCGCGAGCAGTACCGTGGCACCGACCTCGGGGTCGGCTTCGACGTGTACGTCGCCCGACTTCACGGGCTCGCGTGGTTGGCGGCGGTGCTGGCGGTCGTGCCGACACTCACGATTGCGCTTGCGGCGCCGCCCGGCACGTACGACGCGGTCGCGGGACTGCTCGCGCGGGTCGCGCCCGTCGGCGTCGCTCCACGACCGCCCCGCCTGCTCGTCGGCGCCGTCGTCGGAACGTTTGTCGGGGTCGTGAGCCGCCGCAGCGTGATCGCGCTCGGCGGTCGCTACCTCGGTTGGCTGGCCAGCGCCCGGAAGGCCGACATCGAGCGCACGCTCCCCGGCGCCGCCCGCTACCTCCACGCGCTCTCCTCCGGCGCCGACGGGCCCCGAGCGATGCTCCGAAAAGTCGCCGAAAACGACGCCTACGGCGAGACCGCAGTCGCGGCGCGGAAGGTGCTCAACACCGCCGCACTCACCGGTAGTTTGGACGAGGGGCTTCGCCGGGTCGCCCGCGACACGCCCTCCCGAGACACACTCGCCCCTTTCCTCTTGAAGTTCCGCGAGCACAGCGAGCAGGGCGGCGACGCGCTCGCGAACTACCTCGGCCTCGAGGCTCGGATGCTCGGCCACCAGCGCTCGCAGGCCCAGCGACGCAACGAGGGGTTCCTCGAACTGGTCGCGGAGCTGTTCGTCGTGCTGCTCGTGATGCCCGCGCTGCTGGTGGTCGTGCTCACCGTGATGAGCGTGCTCGCGCCGGGGCTCTCGGCACCGATATCGACGCCGTTGGGGTCGGTCACCCAGCGTGCGGCGCTGATTTACGGCGCCGCCGGGTTCGTTCTGGTCGTCGGTGCCGGCGCGGCGGCGACGGTCGGGCACCTCCGGCCCACCGAGCGGCAAGTGACGTACAGCCGACCCGGGGGGGCGATCGCGACGCTGCGCTCGGCGGCGACCAACCCCGCGAGCGCCGCGCTCGTGCTCGCGCCGCTGGCACTCGTGGGAATCGGTGCGGGACACGTCGCTCGGATCCATCCCCTCGGCTCGCTGCTCGCGGGCTACGTCGCGTGGGGCGTCCCGGTCGGCGCCGTCGCGGTCCGCCGCGCGCGGATCGACGACGCGAAAGACCGGGAGATACAGGAGTTCGTCCACGCCGTCTCGGGCCACGTCGGGCTCGGGCGGCCGTTCGGCGAGGCGGTCGAGCTGGTGGCCGAGGACGTGGATCTCGGCCCGCTACAGGGGGACGTGGCGTCGCTGGCGTTCGACCTCTCGCTGTCGGACAGCCCCGACGGGACGGACCGCCGGACTGCGGCGCTGTCGCGGTTCGTCGACCGGGTGGGCACGCCGCTCGCGGCCCAGACGATGGGGCTAGTGACGGGCGCGCTCGACGCCGGCAGCGACACCGAATCGGTGTTCGAGACGCTCCAGACCGAGGTCGGACAGCTGCATCACGAGAAGAAGGCGCTGCGGAGCGATCTCGCGGTGTACGTCGGCGTCGGCTGGGTGACGGCGCTGCTCGTCGTCGCGATCGTCCTCGCCGTCGACCTCTACGTGCTCGATGGGTTCAGCCAGCTGTCGGCGATGCCCGGCTCCGCCGGGTTCGCGCTGGATCCGAACGCGATCCAGCCCGAACGCGAGCGGTTCCGGTTCGCGGTCGTCGCCGTCGCGACCTCGATCGCCGCGGGCTGGTTCGCGGGGATGGCCAGCCGCGGTCCCTACGACGCGCTGCTGCACTCCAGCCTGCTGGCCGGGCTGACCGCCGCGGTGTTTGCGGGGGTGGGGCTGGCGTGAGCGACGGGGCGTGCCGTCGAGCACAATCGCAGCGCGGCGGCGACAGCACTCCATGCCGCCGCGCGCAGTCGCACGTCGTCGGTGTCGCACTCCTCCTCGCGATCACGACGATCTCGATGGGCGCGCTCACCGCGGGTGTCGGGAGCGTCGTCGAGAGCAACGCCGCGGCGGCCGACGCCGACCGCGTGACCGACTCGCTCGCGGCGATCGACCCTTCGAAGTCGACGGGCGTAGAGCGTCACGACCTCGCGTTCGGCGAGGGGCGCCTGACCGTCGAGCCACGGACGGTCAGACTGCTCGACGGCGACGGCGTCGTCGCCGAGCACGAAGTCGGCGCGATCGTGTTCGAGGCGGGCGATCACCGGGTGACGTTCCTCGCCGGCGCCGTCGCCCGCGGGGAGGGGAACGCCTCGATACTGGACGAGACGCCGCCGATCGCGACCGGCGACGGGCTCCTGCTCGTCGGGCTCCCCGTCCTGAACGCGAACGGCACCGCCTCGGTCGCCGGGGAGGGCGTGTCGGCGACACTGCGAACCGACACGGGCCACGACCGCCGTAAACTCGGCCGCGGCGAGTACCGCCTCGCGGTCGAAACCGCGACGCCGGGTGCGTGGGAGCGCTACTTCGCCGAGACGAACGCGAGCGCGAGCCGCCGGACGTTCGCCGGCGACGAGCACGGGAGCGTCGTCGCCGCGTTCCCCGGCGAGCGGACGGGGTATCTCGTGGTCCACGAGACCGAACTGGGGGTGGAGACGTGATCTCGGACGATCGAGCGGTCACGCCGGCGGTCGGGAAGGCGCTGGAGGTCGGGATCGTCCTGCTGTTCGTCGGCGTGATGACGACCGCGCTGTACGGCGGTGCGGTGCCCGACTACCGCGACGCGGTCGGCGCCGAAGTCGGCGATCGTGCGGTCGTCGCAGCGGCCGAGCGAGTCGAGAACGCGGTGCCGCCGGCCGCGAGGGACGTGCGGACCGTCCACGGCGTCGACCTCCCACGGTCGATCCGGGGCGAGAACTACCGGATCGCCGTCGAGAACCGGACGCTGGTGCTCGATCACCCCGCCGCAGCCGTCGACGCTCGCGCCCGGCTCGCACTCCCCGACCGCGTCGAGTCGGTCGACGGCGCGTGGCGGAGCAGCGACGACGCCGTGGTGGTCGTCACCGGCGATCGCGGGGGGATGTCCGTCGAACTCACTGCACGCGCGGAGCTCGGGGGTGAGCGATGAGCGACGCCCGCGGGCAGGCGAACCTGCTCTCGCTGGCGGTCGCGCTCACCGCGCTGGTGTCGGCGACGGCGCTGGGGCTGGTGATCGCCGACGGGGCGTTGGCGGGTGCCGACCGCGAGGCCGGCGAGCGCCGCGCCGCGGGCGCCGCGGCCGAACGGCTCGTGAGCGCCGACGCGACGACCGTCCGGGAGAACGTGCTCGACCGAGGGGCGGTCGAGGCGCTCTCGCTGTCCGACCTCGGCGCGCTCGCCCCGCCGGTCGCGAACCGCTCGGTCCGAGTCCGGCTCGATGGGGAGACGATACTCGAACGCGGTGATCCCACCGGGACGACCGTCGAGCGAGTGGTGCTCGTCGCCGAGCGGACGACGCGCTCGCGATCGGTCGCCGTCGGCGACGGTGACGGGCTCACGCTTCCCCGTCGGACCGACCGCGTCGAACTGACGTTCGGCCCCGGATCGACGGTTGAGACGGTCCGGGCCAACGGCCGGGTCGTGCTCCACGATCCCGGCGGGCTCGTGGGGCAGTTCGTCGTCGAACCCTCGCGGTACGAGACGGTCACGCTCGACTTCGAGGGCGGCACGGCACAGGTCGGCATCGAGTCCCGGCCGCTGCGAACCGAGAAAGCCACTCTCCGGGTGACCGTCGATGGCTGACCGCGGCCAGCTCTCGCTCACGATGGTGGAGGCCGGCGTCGGGGTGCTGCTGCTGTTTGCGGCGACGGCGACGTTCGCGCTCGGGCTGCCCGCCGCCGGTGTCGACGAGGCCCAGCTCGACCGCTACGCGGAGGACGCCGGGACGGTGCTCTCCCGCGAGCCGCCCCAGCACGGCGGGCTGACTCGGCTCTCGGAGGTGACGCAGTCCGAGTCGGGGTTCGAGCGCGAGCGGGCGGCGCTCGCCCACCGCGTCGAGCGGATCCTGCCGGAGAACCTCATGTACCGGGTCGAGACCCCACACGGCGCCGTCGGCTTCCGGCGTCCGACCGGTGTGCCGACTGGCCGCGCGACGGTCCCGACCGTTGGTGGCCGGGTGATAATTCGGGTGTGGTACGCGTGAGACGAGGAACGCGGGTTCGGGGGAGCGACCGCGGGCAGACGGTGCTCGTCGCGGCGGCGATGCTGGCGCTGGCGCTGATCCCGCTGGGGTTTGCGTACCTCCAACTGGGGTATCACGAGGACGTGGCGGCGTCGACGGCGCCCGAAACGCCCGGAAGCGAGACGGTCCGCCTGCTCGAACGCGCGGTGTACGACGCCGGCGGCGAAACGGTCGGCCACCCGTGGGAGGGTCGGGCCGGCGCGGTCGCACAGGTGAACGCGTCGCTCGCGCCACGGGAGCGGGATATCGAGGCCGCGCAGGTGAAACGGGGGGTCGCGGTTCGGATCGAGCGCAACGAAAGCGCCGCGGACGCGTGGGCAACGGAGCACTGCCCGAGCGACTCGGGACGGCTGTTCGGCGACTGTGAGGCGATCGGCGGGATGGTGGTGCAGGAGCGAGCGGGCGAGACGCACCTGTTGGCGGTCGCGTACGACATCAGTGTCGTCGACGGCCGCGGGGAGACGGCGCTGACGGTCGTCGTTCGGGCCGACGGCTGACTGGACGGCGTCCGTCGGCGAAACCACCGTCCGACACCCCGCGGTAGGGCGTCGACGGTCACGGAAGCGGCGGCCGGCAGGAGCGGTGTCCGGCTAGTTCACTTTGCGGGCAAACACGAGGTTGCCCGAGACGTTGTTGACCCGGGCGCGCACCGTCTCGCCCTCCTCGGCACCGGAGACGAACATGGTGTACTCGCCGCGCTTGGCGACGCCGTCGCCCTTGCGGCCGGTGTCGGTGATCTCGACCTCGTACGTCTCGCCCTCCTCGATGTCGGTGGAGGTCTCCTGACTGCTGCTCGTGGACTGCTTGGTGACCGGGCGGAACGCCCCACACGCCTCACACCGTAGCATCATCGTCCCGTCCTCGTTGACCAGCCGGGTGTCCGGGAGGCCACACTCCGAACAGCGGACGAACTCCTCGATGTAGCTGTCGATGGCGCCCTGGAGGTCCCGCTGGGAGAAGCTCCCGTTGTAGCGCGAGCGGCCGTCCTCGAACTGGCCGGCGGTGCCGAGCTCGCTCTGGATCTCGCGGTGGAGGTGTTCGGGCTCCCGCGAGAGCGCGTCGGCGATCTCCTTGAGGTTGGTGAAGCGGGTGAACGCCCCGTCTTTCTGTACCGTCGGGTCGGGGACGCTGAGTCGCTCGTCGCTCCCGCCCAGTTCGGGCACGTTCTCCAGCGCCCGATCGAGTTGCTCCTCGTACTCCATACGCGTGATAACCGGCGGAGGAGGTTTATGACTTCCGAGGAGACGGCGAAGGTGTGAATCAACGCGTGCGCGAGCGCGGGCGTAAACGGCCGCACGACCGTCGCTCCGACGGGTCTGGGGAAACTACTTAACGGGTGCGACCCAACCATTCCGGTGTGAGCAAGATCACCTTCCGCGCCGACGACGCGCTCGTCGAGCAGTTGGACGCGCTCGACGCGTCCAAAAGCGAGGTGATGCGCGAAGCGCTCCGGGAGTTCCTCGACCGCCACCCCGACGTGGGCGGCGAGCGGGAGGTGAGTGGAGACGCAGCCGACAGTAGCCAGTCGACGGCCGACGACGGACGAGCGGCGACCGCACCCGAACTCACCGTCAACATCAACCTCGACGGGGAGGCGAGCCTCGACGGCGCCGACGGGGCGAACGTCGACCTCGCGACAGAGGCAGCCGACGACGAGGAGGCGTGTAAACAGTGCGGAGCGGCCGTGAGCGCCGACCACTCGTTCTGCCCCAACTGCGGCGAGGAACGACAGCGGCGGGCACACTGCGAGTGCGGCGAGGAGATCCGCTCGGACTGGACGTTCTGCCCGGGCTGTGGCCGTCGCAGCCCGACCTCCGAGCTGTTCGACCGCGCGTAGCCCGTGTCTGACAGCGTCGTCGGACGTCTTACATACGGCCGGAACCGGCGGAAGCTTTTTATCAGATAGCTACGTTGGTGTGCACGCGTAAGACGGTCGTCTTACAGAGCCGGCGGGGCAGGGAACCCGGCCGGGCGGGACTGTAGGCGACGGCTCGCGCCGGTTCGTCTTACCGGGGGAAACCAACATGGAGCGTGTCACACTGCGAATTCCACGACAGCAGGTCGAAGAGGTCGAACAGATGGTCGAGACTGGGGAGTTCCCCAACCGTAGCGAAGCGATTCGCTCGGCCGTCCGTGAGATGATCAACGAGAACGACACGGCCGACGGCGGCCGTGATCGCAGCTGGGCCAAGGTGTAATACATGCAGGACATCGTTCAGGACGCACTCGACAACGCGGAGGCCGAGCAGCGATCGATGCAGGACGTCGAGACCGACGACGACGAGTTCGGGGATCCCCGGATCGTCATCGTCGGTGCCGGCGGGGCGGGGAACAACACGATCAACCGCCTCTACAACATCGGCGTCGAGGGCGCCGAGACCATCGCGATCAACACGGACAAGCAGCACCTGAAGATGATCGAAGCCGACACGAAGATCCTCGTCGGCAAGTCCCTCACCCAAGGGCTCGGTGCGGGTGGCGACCCCGAGATGGGCGAGCGCGCTACCGAGATGGCCCAGGGGACGATCAAGGAGGTGCTCGGCGACGCGGACCTCGTGTTCGTCACCGCCGGGATGGGCGGTGGCACCGGCACCGGTGCCGCGCCCGTCGTCTCGAACATCGCCAAGGAGCAGGGTGCGATCGTCGTCGGGATGGTCTCGACGCCGTTCAACGTCGAGCGCGCCCGTACCGTGAAGGCCGAGGAAGGGCTGGAGCGGCTCCGTGACGAGGCGGACTCGATCATCGTGCTCGACAACAACCGGCTGCTGGACTACGTCCCGAACCTGCCGATCGGGAAAGCGTTCTCCGTGATGGACCAGATCATCGCGGAGACGGTCAAGGGCATCTCGGAGACCATCACCCAGCCGTCCCTGATCAATCTGGACTACGCGGACATGTCCACGATCATGAATCAGGGCGGCGTCGCGGTGATGCTGGTCGGCGAGACCCAAGACTCCAACAAGACCGACGAGGTGGTCAACGACGCGATGAACCACCCCCTGCTGGACGTGGATTACCGCGGCGCCACCGGTGGGCTGGTCCACATCACCGGCGGTCCCGACCTCACCCTCAAAGAGGCCGAAGGGATCGCCGACAGCATCACCGAGCGGCTGGAGGCCAGCGCCAACGTCATCTGGGGCGCCCGGATCCAGGAGGAGTACAAGGGGAAAGTGCGAGTCATGGCCATCATGACTGGTGTCCAGTCGGCGCAGGTGCTCGGGTCGGGCACGCAGCAGCAGGCCAACGAGTCCCGACGGGCGCTCAACGAGGACGATCTCGAGAACGTCGACTTCGACGCCAAGAGTAACGCACAGGAGGCAACCCAGCGCGGCGGCGCGGCCCGCGACGGCGGCGGCCGCGACCACGACGACAGCAACAGCAACGTCGACGTCATCCGCTGACGTCGTTCTCCCCGTTTTTTCACGACCGGCCAGCCGCGGCTACACCACGTCGCCGCGGACGGTCGCCCCGTCCTGTTCCGCACGGCGCCGCTGGACCGCCTCGGCGGCGGCGCGCGCGTCCGCCTCTTCGGCGCCGAGCATCTCCAGCGCCTCCGGCAGCGTCGGGAAGGCGAGCTCGCCCGCCCGGAGCTTCTCGATCGTCTCGGTCTCGCGTTCGCCGTCGATCCAGAGGCAGGCACCACGGGGGTCGAGCACCTGTTCGTAGGCCTCCCGATCCAGCGCACCCTGCAGCCGTTGGGTGACGTTGTCGCCGAACGGGGCGTTACACACTTCGAGGTGGATCGGTTCGTCGGGGTCGGTGAGGTGAGCAGCCAGACACTTCTCGGGTGCGGCGTAGCCGTTCTCGCTGGCGCGCAGGGAGTCCGGGAACTGCTCGGCCCACTCGGCGCGGACGGTGCTGCCGACGCCTTTCACGCCGTACTCCCGCTCGAAGCGGTCGGCGGCCTCGTCGTCACTCTCCAGCAGGATGTCCTTCGTGAGGTAGACGTCGAGGCGGTCGACGGGGTCGAGCCCGAGCGCGGCGTCACCGTAGAGCCAGACCTCCCGGACCGGGACGGGCATCGTGTCGGACTCGACCGTGTCGAGCAGGCGCTCGATACGGTCGAGCGCGGCGGTACGCTCCATGGTAGGAGGGAGCGCCGGCGGCATCAAGAGCGTGTCGGGCCGACTACTCGCCGACGAGATCGAGCACCGCGTCCACGTCGTTGTCGACCGGCTCCGGGTCGTCGCTGGCGGCGGTCGCGGCCTCGGGGTCCTTCAGCAGGTGGCCGGTCGTCAGACAGACCACGCGCTCGTCGGCGTCGATCTCGCCGCGCTCGCGGAGCTTTCGGAGCCCGGCGACCGAGGCCGCGGAGGCGGGCTCGACGCCGATCCCCTCGCGTGCGAGCTCGCGCTGGGCCTCGGTGATCCGCTCGTCGTCGACGGCGACGGCGGTCCCCCCCGTCTCCCGGACGCCGGGCAGCGCTTTGGGCGCGTTCACGGGCTCGCCGATCCGGATCGCGGTCGCCCGGGTCTCGACGTGGTCCCAGCGTTCGACACCCTCGGTGCCGTTCTCGATCGCCTCGACGAACGGGGCGGCGCCCGCCGCTTGGACGCCCGTGAGCTTGGGCACGTCCGCGCGTTCAAGCGCGCCGGCCTGGATGAGTTCGCGGAAACACTTGTACAGCGCCGCAGTGTTGCCCGCGTTGCCGACCGGGAGCACGATCCGGTCGGGGAAGCCGCCCTCCTCGTCGCGGAAGCGTTCGAGGATTTCGAGGCCGATGGTCTTCTGTCCCTCCAACCGGAAGGGGTTCAGCGAGTTCAGGAGGTACGCCTCCCCGCGGTTCGCTAACTCCTGGACGATGTCGAGACAGTCGTCGAAGTTGCCGTCGACTTCGAGAATGCGCGCGTCGTGGATCGCGGCCTGTGCGACCTTGCCGGCGGCGACCTTTCCCGCGGGGAGGAGGACGAGCGTCTCGAGATCCGCGCGGGCGCCGTAGGCCGCAAGGGCGGCGGAGGTGTTGCCCGTCGAGGCGCAGGCCAGTCGGTCGACGCCGACCGCCGCGGCGGCGCCGACGCCGACGGTCATGCCGCGGTCCTTGAAGCTCCCCGTCGGGTTCATCCCCTCGTGCTTGACGCGGAGGCGGTCGAGTCCGAGGTCGGCCTCGATCCCGGGCACCTCGTAAAGGGGGGTGTCGCCCTCGGGGAGACTGACGCCACAGGGGTCGGCGGCGCTCTGTCGACCGCCGTCGCCTGCGGGGTTCTCGGGGTCGACGGGGCCAGTGCGGCCCGTCTCGAAGGGGAGCGCGTCGGCGTAGCGCCAGACACCCCGGCCCGAGAAGTCGTTCCAGTCGGGCAGGTCGGCGTAGTGGACTTCGAGCAGGCCGCCGCAGTCGTCACACGAGTACCGAACCGCCGCGAACGGCGGGTAGGTGGCGCCACAGTCGATACAGGAAAGCCAGCAGTCGGCGTCGACGCCGTCGGGCCGGGTCGGCGCCGGGGCGTCGAGCGAGAGCGCGTCGGTCATCGAGACGGAGTGGGGGCGCGGGGGAGAAAAGTGGGGCGGCGATCAGTCCCCGCCGAACTCGTCGATGCGGTCGTGGACACGCTCGACCCACTCGTCCAGCGCCTCGTGGAGCATCCCCTTGGCTTCGGGCAGCGGGACGGCGGTGTACTCGTACACGTAGCCGCCGGGGTCGAGCAGGCGGCGCCGGCGCTCGACCAGCCCCTTCTCCAGCAGCGTCGTCAGCGAGCGGTTGACGTTGCTGCGGTCGCGGTCGAGCTCGTCGGCCAGCTCCGCGACGGTGCTGTCGGGGTTGTCCAGCAGGACGAGATAGGTTCGGCTCTCGTGGTCCTGCACGCCGAACACGCAGGAGAGGATCGCCCGGAAGTCGGGGGAGTCCGTCTCGACGAGGTCGGGGATCGCCGGGCTGCTCGCGCTGTCGCTCATACCCGGCCGTCGGCCGGCCGACGCTAAAAGCCGAGTGGCATCGGCACCGGCCGTGTGCCGTGGGAACACGGACTGCGTGGACTTATGTGGCCCCACGACGTTCGTTCCGGCGAGAAGATGGAGGAGAGCATCGCCGGCTTCAAACAGCGCGGCTCGTGGGGTGACATCGTCGAGCACGGCGAGCGGATCAGCCGTGCGCTCCGGGACGTCGGCGTCGACAGCGAGGCGTTCGAGGAGTGGGACGAGTGGCGCCCGAAAGCCCACGAAACCCTCGGCGAGGACGTCGAAGAGAAAACCGCCGAACAGGCGAGCATCAAGGAAGGACCCGGCGAGCGCGAAGGGAAAGGCCCCGAGGACGACATCAAGTCCGCGGGCGAGAAGCTGACGGAGTCCTACGAGAAAGTCGAGGAGGGCGACAACGGCGGCGCGATCGAGCGCTGGCAGGACTCCATCGACTACGCCACTCGGGCGGCGGACTCGGCGGGCCGGAAGGCGATCCGGACCGTCGAGGACACCGTCTACCGGAAGGTGATGACCCAGCTCGCGCCGTACTACTTCGACAACGAACTGATCAGCGCGAACGTCCAGCGCAGCTCCCGGGGCGACGAGACCAAGTTCGTGTTCGAGGTGAACGTCAACGACGACGAGCTCAAAGACGAGGTCAGCGACCGGCTCGCACAGTACGACGACGAGGTCGACCGCTGGCACGTCGACACCGAGAAGCAGGTCGAGACCGCCGAGGCCGCCGAAGGTGCGGAGTTCTCCTCGCCCGACAACGAGGGGAGTTCGAAGTCGACGCGGAACTAAGGCTGCTCCGTCAGCCGCGACAGTCCGCGCCGACTTGGAAGAAGTCGACGCGGAACTAAGGCTGCTCCGTCAGCCGCGACCGCAACCGATTTCTCCGTTCTCCCGACGAGTGGAGCCGTGACCGACTGGACCGAGCGCGGCGAGGCGATCAGCGTCGAGACGGTGCTCCGGGAGTGGGTCGACCGGGAGGCCCGGAAAGACGCCTACCCCGACGCCGACCCGGCCGGCTGGGACCGCGAGCGACTCCTGCGGGAGCTCACCGAGACGTACGAGGAGCCCGCCGAACCGGTCGTCGACGGTCGAGAGTGGTACACGGTCGAGTTCGACGGCGACGAGGTGGGCGAACTGGGGACGTTCCCGGGGTCGGGGTGGGAGTGGCTCGCCGAGGACGGGACCGTCGCGAGCGCGGTCGAACGGCTGGACGACGAGTCGGTCGCCGGGGAGGTTCCCGACGCCGCCGAGAAAGTCGCGTGGTTCGCCGAGCACCCCGGTCGGGAGTTCGGCGCCGCGGTCGCGTGGCAGCCCGACGGCGAGTGGCCGCCGCGGCTGCTCGACGGCAACCACCGGGCCTGCGGGACGTATCGAGCGGCCCGGAGCGGCGAGGACGCCTCGCTGACCGTCCACCTCGGGGTCGAGCCCTGAGCCCGCGGATGGACAGCGTTTTACGTCGAGCGAGGGAACTGGCGGCCACTATGGGGAAGAAATCGAAAGCGCAGAAGAAGCGACTCGGTAAGAAGGAGCGACAGAACTCCCGCGTGCCGGCGTGGGTGATGATGAAGACCGACATGGAAGTCACCCGCAACCCGAAGCGGCGTAACTGGCGGCGATCTAACATCGACGAGTAATGAGCGCAAGCGACTTCGAGGAGCGGGTCGTCACCGTCCCGCTCCGCGACGCCAAGAGCGCGCCCAAGCAGGAACGGGCCGACGCCGCGATGTCGATCATCACCGAGCACCTCGCGACCCAGTTCTCCGTCGAGGAGGAGGAGGTCCGTCTGGACCCGGCCGTCAACGAGACCGTCTGGGAGCGCGGACGAAGCAAGCCCCCGAGTTCGATCCGCGTGCGAGCCGCACGGTTCGACGAGGACGGCGAGACGGTCGTCGAAGCCGAGCCGGCGGAGTAACACGCCGTGTTCCGCGCGGCTTTCGCCGGCTCCTCGTACGTCGGGGTGTTCGCGCGAGCGACCGAGGACTGTCTGCTGATCCGTCCCGACGCCGAGGAGGACGTGATCGAGGGGATGACCGACGAGCTCGGCGTCGACGCCCTGCCGACCACCGTCGCCGGCTCCAACACCGTCGGCGCACTCGCGGTCGGCAACGAGAACGGCCTGCTCGTCTCGGGCCGGGTCACCGAACGCGAGCGCGAGCGCATCGAGACGGCGATCGACACGCCCGTCTACGGGCTGCCGGGGAAGATCAACGCCGCCGGCAACGTCGTGCTCGCCAACGATAGCGGCGCGTACGTCCACCCCGACCTGACCGACGAGCAGGTCGGCGTCGTCGAGGAGGCGCTCGCGGTGCCCGTCGAGCGCGGCTCGCTGGGCGGCGTCGACACCGTCGGGACCGCCGCAGTCGCGACGAACGAGGGCGTGCTCTGTCAGCCCGACGCCCGCGAGGCCGAGTTGGAGACCGTCGAGGCACTCCTCGACGTGTACGCCGACGTGGGGACCATCAACTACGGCGCGCCCCTCGTCGGCTCGGGGCTGGTCGCGACCGACGACGGCTACGTCGTCGGCCAGGACACCACCGGGCCGGAGCTGGGCCGCATCGAGGACACGCTGGGCTACCTCGACTGAGGAGCCACGCCGTCGAGTCCATCGCTGCTGGGGGAGTCCCTTTCGGAAGCTACTTCCCGCTCGCCCGGCCATTTTCGGCCATGAGTCAGTTTACTGTGAGCGGTACGTTCGAGGCCCGGGACGGGCGGCAGGCCTTCGAGCGGAGCATCGACGCGGAGAACGAGTCGGTCGCCGAGGAGCACGTACTCTCCCAGTTCGGCGCGGAGCACAACCTCCAGCGGACGCAGATCGAGATCGAGGAGGTGACCGCCGCATGATGGGTGGTGGCCAGCAGCAGCTGCAGCAGCTCTCCCAGGAGCTCGAGGAGCTCGACGCCGAGATCGAGGAGAAGGAAGCCGAGATCGAGGAGTTCCAGGACGAGAAGGCGGGCGTCGACGACGCCATCGAGGCAATCGAGACGCTCGACAGCAGCTCGACGGTGCAGGTCCCCCTCGGCGGCGGCGCGTACGTCCGTGCGGAGGTTCAGGACATCGACGAGATCATCGTCGACCTCGGCGGCGGCTACGCGGCCGAGCAGGAGCAGGGCGACGCGATCGACGCCCTCGAGTCGAAGAAGGACTCCCTCGACGACCGCATCAGCGAGGTGCGCGAGGAGATCACCGAGCTCGAAGAGGAGAGCGCCGAGCTCGAACAGCGCGCCCAGCAGATGCAGCAGCAGATGCAGCAACAGCAGATGCAGCAGATGCAGCAGCAGGGCGAAGACGGCGGTCAGTAAGGCCCCATGTTCGACGGACTGAAGGATAAGCTCGGCTCGTTCCGCGACGACGTCGAGGAGGAGGTCGAGGAGAAGGAGGCCGAAGCCGAGGCTGAAGCCGACGCGGCCGAGGCGGAGGCCGACGACGACGAACCCTCGACCCCCGCCGCGGCGCCGGATCGCGAGTCGAGTGACGAGGAGGATGACGACGGCGGCCCGGGCCGGCTGCGGCAGGCTGCCGCCCTCGCGACCGGGCGGGTCATCATCGAGGAAGAGGACTTAGAGGAGCCGCTCTGGTCGCTGGAGATGGCGCTGCTAGAGAGCGACGTGGAGATGAGCGTCGCCGAGGAGATCCTCGACGCGGTGCGCGAGCAGCTGATCGGCGAGAGCCGCAAGCAGGTCGACACCACCGCAGAACTGGTCGAGGACGCGCTGCACGACGCGCTGGTCGACGTGATCTCCGTCGGGCAGTTCGACTTCGAGCAGCGAATCGCCGAGGCCGACAAGCCAGTGACGATCGTGTTCACCGGCGTCAACGGCGTCGGCAAGACCACCTCGATCGCCAAGATGAGCGAGTGGCTGGGCCAGCGGGGCTACAGCTCCGTGCTCGCGAACGGCGACACCTACCGCGCCGGCGCGAACGAGCAGATCGAGAAGCACGCCGAGAACGTCGGCCGAAAAGTGATCTCTCACGAGCAGGGCGGTGACCCTGCCGCGGTCATCTACGACGGCGTCGAGTACGCCGAGGCCAACGACGTGGACGTGGTGCTGGGCGACACCGCCGGCCGCCTGCACACCTCCAACGACCTGATGACCCAGTTGGAGAAGATCCACCGCGTGGTCGACCCCGAGATGACGCTGTTCGTCGACGAGGCCGTCGCCGGACAGGACGCGGTCGAGCGCGCCAAGGAGTTCGACGACGCCGCCGAGATCGACGGCACGGTGCTGACGAAGGCCGACGCCGACTCCTCCGGCGGCGCCGCGATCTCGATCGCCCACGTGACGGGCAAGCCCGTGCTGTTCCTCGGCACCGGGCAGGGGTACGACGACATCCGGGCGTTCGACCCCGAGGCGCTGGTCGACGAGCTGCTCGCCGACGAGGAGTAGCGCCCCCGATCTAGTTCTCGCAGGCGGTACACGCGATCAGCTCGTCCTCGCGGCGCACCACCACACCGTTCGCGAGCGGTGCGACCAGCGAGGTTCGATCGAGTCGCCAGCGCTCGCTCCCGTCGTCGAGTTCGAACGCCACGACGGCGCCGTCGGCTGAAACGACCACGCTGTCGCCGACGACGATCGGCCGCCCGACGGTCTCGGCGTCGACCGACCAGCCGAGTTCGCCCGTCCCGGGGTCGAGACGGTGAAGCACCGTGCCGTCGGAGACGACGAGTCCGGACTCAGTTCCCGCGGGCGAGCGGAAGGTGCGGCGGTTCGCGGGTGTCGGCGTGGACCACTCTCGATCCCCGGTCGTCGCGTCGAACGCCAGCAGTTCGTACTCGGTCGGAACGAGCAGGAGTGAGCCGACGCGTACCGGTGCACGGGACGCGCGCGGCCCCTCGACCAGCCACTCGGTCTCGCCGTCGCGTCGGTTCAGCGCGTAGATCCCGCGGTCGCTCGAACTGGTCACGGTGACGTAGACCCGGCGGTCGTCGGCGACCGGCGAGAACGTGACCGCACCACCCTCGCGTTCGTCGCCGAACTCCCGATGCCAGCGGCGCTCGCCGGGGCCGGCGTCGATGGACAGGAGCCCGCCGGCGTCGCCACAGAGAAGCGTTCCGTCGACGGCCCGAGGGGTGGGTGGACCCGAGCCGTCGAGGGGTTGGGTCCACCCCTCGACGCCGTCGTCAGAGAGATGGAGTGTCGATCCCGTGTCGGTCTGGTGGACGAGTACCGTGCCGCCGTCGACCACGACGGGCGGGGCCGCGATCGTCCGGTTCGTGACGTACCAGGTCCCGGGATCGCCGTCGCGGAGACCGACAGACCCGTGGAAGCCGCCGTCGCGTGTGCGGCCGGCGGTGACGACCCGGCCGTCGACCACGACGCCACCCGCGAACGCGAGGAGGCCAGGGTCCTCGGGGGCGATCGAGACACGCCAGCGCTCGCCGACGCGTGCCGGAAGCGAGTGGTCCGGGACCGCGGCCCTGTTTCCGGCGCCGCCGCCGGGCTGGGGCCAATCGATCCCGACAGGGGCGACTGGCGAGCAACGACGGCCGGTACAGCCGGCGACGCCGACGACTGCACCAGCACCGAGCGTCGCGAGCAGATCGCGTCGGGAGGGCATTCGTCCGGGGTAGGCCGCGGACGCACTTGGCCGCTCCGGCGCGGGACGGTTTTCCGTCGGGGCGCCCAACCCCGACCCATGCCCACCGTCGTCGCGTTCGAGACCGGGAGAGGCGCCGTGCTCGCCGCCGACCGACTGGTCGTCGACAACGATACCGTCAGCAGCAAGCGCGCCGACCGTCTCGCCGAGTTCGGCGACTGCGGCGCGGCGGCCGTCGCCGACCCCGACCAGTTCCGGCGAGAACTCGACGGGAAACGGCGGGCGTACGAAACCGACCGCAGTGAGAACCCCGATATCGAGGCGTTCACGCGACTGGCGACCGAAGTGGCCCGTGACGTGGGCACCGACGCCGCCGTCGCCGCGCGGGACGGCGAGGGTCGTGTGCAAGTCCGGGCGGTGTACGCCGACGGGAGCGTCATCGACGACTCGCCGGTCGCGCTCGGGACGGGCGCGGAGCTGGCGTTCGGCCGGCTGGAGGCCGGTGTGCCGGGCGATCTCGACGAGGCCACGGCGTTCGCACGGGAGGTGATCGAGGGCGTCGGCGAGCGGGACACGCGAACGGGCGGGGACGCGGACGTGTGGACGCTCGCGAGCGAGTGACGCTGCCGGCTCCACCTGCCCACGACGGACAAGCGTTTATGGGTCGGCCGTCAACAGTGGGGTAAGATGGTACTCGACAATCTCGGGAGCTCCCTCCGGAGCACGATGGACACGCTCCGTGGGAAGTCCCGCCTGGACGAGGAGGACGTCCAGGAGATCGTGAAGGAGATCCAGCGCTCGCTGCTGCAGGCCGACGTCGAGGTCGACCTGGTGATGGATCTCTCCTCGAACATCGAGGAGCGCGCGCTCAACGAGGAGCCCCCCGGCGGCACCTCCGCACGCGACCACATCCTCAAGATCGTCTACGAGGAGATGGTCGAGGTCGTCGGCGACTCCACGGAGATCCCGCTGGAGTCCCAGACGATCATGCTCTCGGGGCTGCAGGGGTCGGGGAAGACGACGACCGCCGCCAAGATCGCGTGGTGGTTCTCGAAGAAGGGGCTCCGCCCGGCGGTCATCCAGACCGACACGTTCCGGCCCGGCTCCTACCAGCAGGCCAAGCAGATGGCCGAGAACGCGGAGGTGGCGTTCTACGGCGACCCCGACGCCGAGGACCCCGTGAAGATCGCCCGCGACGGGCTCGAAGCCACCAGCGACGCCGACGTCCACATCGTCGACACCGCGGGCCGACACGCACTGGAGTCCGAGCTCATCGACGAGATCGAGGAGATCGAACGTGAGGTCGACCCCGACCGGAACCTCCTGGTGCTCGACGCCGCCATCGGGCAGGGCGCCAAGGAGCAGGCCCGGGAGTTCGACGACGCCATCGGCGTCGACGGCGTGACGATCACGAAGCTCGACGGGACCGCCAAAGGTGGGGGTGCGCTGACCGCGGTCAACGAGACCGACTCCTCGATCGCGTTCCTCGGTACCGGCGAGACCGTCCAGGACATCGAGCGCTTCGAGCCCGACGGCTTCATCTCCCGGCTGCTCGGGATGGGCGACCTCAAGCAGCTCTCCGAGCGCGTCGAACGCGCGATGGAGGAGACCGGCGACGAGGACGAAGACTGGGAGCCCGAGGACATGCTGGAGGGGAGTTTCACTCTGAAGGACATGCAGCGCCAGATGGACGCGATGAACAAGATGGGGCCGCTCGATCAGGTGATGGACATGATCCCCGGGATGGGCGGCGGGATGATGGACCAGCTCCCCGACGACGCGATGGACGTGACCCAGGACCGGATGCGCAACTTCGAGGTCATCATGGACTCGATGACCGACGAGGAGCTCGAAGACCCCCGATCCATCGGCGCCCAGCAGGTCAAGCGCATCGCCCGCGGCTCGGGCACCGACGAGGAGACGGTGCAGGAGTTGCTCCAGCAGCACAAGATGATGGACAAGACCCTGAACCAGTTCCAGGGGATGGGCGACGGCGACATGCAGCGGATGATGAAGAAGATGCAGGGCGGCGACGGCGGCGGCGGTGGCCTCGGCGGCATGGGGCCGTTCGGATAAACGGGAGTCGGCGGTAGATTCTTTTTCCCGCTCAGTAACTGTCGGACGTGCTCGGCGTTCCGGAGGAGGAGGTGCTCGATGCGTTCGACCAGCCCCGGCCGCGGGCCGGCGAACGGATCGCCGAACTCGGCTACAACCGAACGCGGAGCGCCGAGTTCCGCGACGGCGTCACCCACGTCCGGATACTCGAACGCGGCGACGACCGGTACGTTCTCAGCTACACCGGCTCCCGCAGCGGCGCGATCGAGGTGACGCGGCGCGGGCTGGAACTGATGGGGAAGGTGATGCTCGGCGACAGGCCGGCGGTGCCGAAGTGGCTGCTCTCGCCGGGCGACGACGCGAACTCGCCGCCGGCGTGGGTGCCCGAACGCTACGTGCCCGCGCGGACGGTTCGCTGTGGCGAGTGTGGCGCCGAAACGTCGGTGCGGCGGGTCGTGACCCGCGAGGGCCGCGACGAGCAGTCGGGGTTCCGGTGTCCGGACTGCTGGGACCGGCCGCCGATCTGAGGCGTTCGCCGCATCCGCGCGCTTTTTGCCCGCGGCCGGGGTAGCCCGCGCCGATGGAGCTTCGCCGCCTCGCGCGCTACGACGCGCTGGTTCTCACCACGCTGCTGTGGTTCATGGCGAAGTTCGTTCGCTACCTGTTCCCGCCGCTGTTCGACCCGTTCCAGGTCGCCTTCGGCGTCTCCAACACCGCGACCGGGCTGGCGTTCTCCGCGCTGATGACGGTGTACGCGCTGATGCAGTTCCCCTCGGGCGTCGTCGCCGACCGCCGGGGGCCGGTCCGGGTGATCGCCGCCGGCGCCGTCGTCGCCGCCCTCGGCTCGCTCGCGCTCGTCGTCCCCTTCCCGGTGCCCGACCTCCCGGTGCCGGTCGGCCCGGCATCGACCGTGCCGGGGGAGTTCCTCGGCGTCGTCGGCGGGATGCTCCTGATCGGCGTCGGGACGGGCGCGCACAAGACCGTCGCCGTCCGCCTGCTCGCGACGGTCCACGAGCAGCGGACGGGGCGGGCGCTGGGCGTACTCGACACCGTTGCGGCCTTCGGCGGCGTCGCGGCGCCGCTGGCGGTCACCTACGCGCTGCCGGGCTGGCGCGGGCTGTTCCTCGCGAGCGGGCTCGTCGTCGCCGCGCTGACCGTGCTGTTCGTCCGGCAGACGCCGCGACATCTGGCGGGGCGCGGCGCCGTCGACAACGACGGCGGGATCGACGGCTCGCTGCTGGGCTATCTCGGGCTGCTGCGGGCGCCACGCGTGGCGCTGTTCGTCGGCGTCACCGTCGCGTTCGCGTTCGGCTACAACGGGGTTGTGGCGTTCCTGCCGAGCTACCTCGCCGCGGACGCAGGGGCGGGGCTGGGACGCGCCGTCGGCAACACGATCTACGCCGCGCTGTTCGTCGTCGCGCTGGTCCAGTTGGGGACGGGCGAGCTCACCGACCGCGTGGGCCGGCTGCCGATGCTGTTCGTCACCGTCGTCGCCGCCGTCGCCGGCGCGGCGCTACTGCTCTCGGTCCGTGGCGTCGCCGCCGTCGGCGCCGCCGTCGTCCTGTTCGGGGTCGGCGCCCACGGCTTCCGCCCGGTGCGGAGCGCGTACCTGATGTCGCTGCTGCCCGACGACGCCGCCGGCGGCGGGCTGGGGGTCGTGCGGACGGTGCTGATGACCGCCGGCGCGATCGCGCCGGGCGTGACCGGCTTCCTGATCGACACGCGCGGGTACGACGCCGCGTTCGCGGCGCTCGGCGGGTCGCTCGTGGTCGCGCTCGCGCTGCTGGGGCTGATCGCGCTGTTGAGCCGCGAGAGGTAGCCGGCTCGGGGCTTTTTCACCGGCGGCGCCGACGCCACAGTCGATGAGCGTCCTCGCCGTCGCCCGGGAGGCGTACGAGTCGGCGCTGCCCGCGTTGGGGGCGAGCGTCGTCGGCGGCCTGCTCGCGGGCGTCGTGCTCGGCGGGATGCAGGCCGAACTCCGGGCGGTCCCCGGGCTGTTGGTGCTCGTGCCGGCGCTGCTCGCGACGCGGGGGAACGTCTACGGCAGCCTCGGCGCGCGGCTCTCGACCGGGCTCCACCAGGGGTTAGTCGAGCCCCGGGTCGACCTCGGCAACCGACGGCTTCGCGGTGCGATGGCGGCCGCGCTCGCGAACGGGCTCCTCGCGAGCGCCGTCGCCGCCGTCGCGGTGTTCCTGATCCTCACAGCGCTGGGCGATCGAGTGGCGCCGGTGACGACGCTCGTGGCGGTCAGCCTCGTCGCGGGGCTGCTCTCCGGCGTCGTGCTGACAGCGGTCGTGGTCGTCGTCGTGTTCGCGGGCTACCGCCGCGGGCGCGACCCGGACACGCTGGTCGGTCCCGTCGTGACGACGACGGGCGACGTGGTCGGCGTCGCGTTCCTGCTGCTCGCGGTGCGGGTCGTTCTCGGACTCGGGGGTGGGGCGTGACGACCGACTGGACGGTTCGAGCGATCACGCGGGCGATGCTGCCCGTGCTGCTCGTGATGACGATGGTCGAGGTCGGCTCTGGACTGGTGCTCGGCTCGTTCGAGGCCGAGCTCTACCGGTACCCGACGCTGCTGGTGTTGGTTCCAGTGACCATCGGCACCGCGGGCAACCTCGGCAGCGTGCTCGCGTCGCGGCTCTCGACGGCGTTCCACCTCGGCACGCTCGAGTTCTCGGCGACCGACGAGTCGCTGGCGGGCAACGCGGTCGCGACCGTCGCGCTCGCGGTGACGCTGTTCCCCGTCGTCGGCGCGGGGGCGTGGGGGCTGCAGTCGCTACTCGGCGGGGCGCGGCTGGCCGTCGGCACCGTCGTCTGGATCTCGCTTCTCAGCGGCGTCGTACTCGCTGTGCTCGCGGTCGTGATCACGCTCGGCGCGACGTACGTGGCCTACCGCTACCGGCTCGACCCCGACGACGTGGTGCTCCCCGTCGTCACGAACAGCTGTGACGTGCTTGGCGTGGTGGTGCTGTTCGCGATCGTCCAGCTCACGCTGTAGCGTGCGGGAGTACCGCGTCGGCGGCCACCAGCACCAGCACCGACGCGAGCACGATGACGCCCTCCGTCGGCGTCGAGAGCAGACCGAGCGCGACGATGAGCGTCGTCGCACACGCCGGCGCGTGCTCGGAGCCGGTCGCGAGCATCCCCCCAGTCGTCAATGCGACCGAGACGACTGCGCTGGCGGCGAGTCGGAACGTTGCGGGCGACAGGGGCGCAAGGGGGTCGATAACCACCACCCCCGGCGAGAGCAGGGTCGTCGCGAGCAGGCCGGCGACGACGCCGATCGCGTGCCCGCCGAGGACGTTCCGCGGCCGGCTGACTGCGGCGTCGGGCGCCGTCGCTAACAGGTACGCGGAGGGGCCCAGGCTCGGAAAGAGGAACGGGCGGCCGGTGAGCACGGCGGCGACGCCGGTCACCGCGAGCAGCAGGCCGGCGTGTCCGCCGGCTCTGACCGAGAACGCCATCGACTCAGCGGTCGTCGGGATCGACCGGGCGTCCCTCCTCCGTCGGCGGGGCGACGTGGTCGATGAACGACGCCACGTCGGGGTCGCGCACGTCGACGCGGACGTGGATGTCGCCGAGTTCGTCCTCGGACCCAACCGCAAAGTTGACCACGCCCTCGAAGGCGGGCTGTTTCTTCAGGGAGAACTCGAACCCCTCGTCGTCGCGGCCGTTGAAGAACTCCCGGCGCGCGGTGTCGAGGATCTCCTGTTCGTGGAGCACGTCGGAGAACGCGTCGAGCGAGTGGCTCTCGGCGACGAAACGGTCGGGCTCGCGCCGGAACTCCGCGTCGGGGAAGAGGTTGGAAACGGCGTCCTCGACGCGATCGGCCACCTCCGTCGCCTGTACCGGGACCTCGATCGTGGCGTCGATGCTGTAGATCATTGGTGGGCTCCGTCGTCGACGTCGGTCGTTCCGCGTTCGAGCACCGCACGGACCTGCTCGCGGAAGCGTTCGAGGCTGTCGTCGTTGTGGATCGTGCGGTCGGCGTCGTCGATCACCTCGCCCATCCCGAAGCCGAGCTCGCGCTCCTCGCGCTCCCGGAGCTTCTCGCGGTCGAGGTCGGTCGCCTCCCGGCCGCGATCGCCCAGCCGCTTGGCGCGTAGGTCGAAGGGGGCCTCGATGGAGAGCAGCAGGAAGTCCTCGCCGAAAGCGTCGACGAACCGCTCCACTTCGGCCATCGAGCGCAGGCCGTCGACGAGCACGACCGACTCGCCGTCCTGCCTCTCCGCGGCCTCCCGGACCATCGGGATGCAGCGGTCGGCGATGGCTGTCTCGCCCTCCTCCTCGCGCAGTTGCTGGGCGATCTCACCGTGGTGTTCGCTCGGGTCGAGCCCGCGCCGCCGTGTCTCTTCCCGGATCACGTCGCCCATCGTCACGACCGGGATGCCCGCCTCCCGGGCGACCGCGGCGGCTTCGCCCTTGCCGCTGCCCGGCAGCCCGACGGTGCCGATGATTCGCATCGGCTCGGGGTTCTCGGCTGGCGGGGTTAAGGGCTACGGGACGAACCCGGCCGCTTTTGCTCGCCGAGGGTAATGGACGTGTGAGGGCGCGTAGCTCAGCTGGACAGAGCGTCGGACTTCTAACCCCGGTGGTCCCGCGGGGGGAGCCATCCGGTGGTCGTGGGTTCGAATCCCACCGCGCCCGTGAGACCGCTGAGCACCGTGGAATCGAAGATTCCACGAGCAGCCGGCAGGCGGAGCTTACCGGCGACGACAGCAAAGCGAGTCGTTCGCTCCCCTCAGTCGTCCGAACCCGCTTCGGCGGCGATATCACCGTACTCGGAGAGGTCGAGATAGCTCATCGATGCGTCGAGCACACGATAGAGGACGAGGTCCCGCGGTAGCCCCGTATCCGAAACGCACTCATCGATATCCTCGAGAGTGTTCGCACTCATCGAGAGGGTGTCGCTCAGGACCTCTGACAGTTCTCCGTACTTCGTTTCCGAAGACGTCTCGTACCGCCCGATCGCGCCGTATCCGACAAGCTCCTCCATCTGGGCCCGTACCCACTCCTCGTTCGCCTCGGAAGGGGCATCCGGACCGGTATCGGCGTCCTCGTTGAACTCGCGGGTGAGACGGGAGACGCTCTTCTTGATTCCGGAGCCCTCGACAATCTCGTACAGTTGCTGCTGAGACTTCGGCGCATCCTCCGGAACGCCGTACGGCGGCTCTGCTAGGCTGAGGTGGTAGCCGTACGCCCGGATCAGGTCGGGATCGCGCTGTAACAGCTCCGAGACGATGCCTCGGAGGTCGGCGTCAGCCTCCCGGATCGCCTCGTCGGCGTCGTCGACTTCCGGCCCGCGGAACGGGCCCGCGACGACGTCCTCGTCAGCAGTCGTCACGATATCGTGGCCACACTCCTCACAACGATCCGCTCCGTCCGGGAGCGGGCTCTCACACTGCGGACAGATGTCGTACTCGAGCTCACCACCACACTCGGGGCAGAACGAACTCGGGCTCTCGATCGTGGCGTTACACCCTTGGCAGTTGATAGCCGCCATAGAGAACCGTGTCCGTAAAGAAACTAAAGTTCTGCTACCGAAAGGCGGCGGCCGCGGGGGAGAGCTTCGGGAACGGACCCGATATCGGAAGCGGGACCCCGTATCCGGAAACGGATACGACACCGCTCGTCGGCCTGCCTCTGACAACCCGACGGACCAGTCGGGTAGCTGATAGGAGGAAACGCGTTCACTAATAAATTCCGGACGGACGCGTCGACCGAAACGGCGACAGCGTCCGGATCGGGTCCGAAAACGTCGGTCGTTCAGGAATTGTTCGGCGATCGGTGCTTCGGGGGGAACGGAAATCGGCGGTGTGGCGGTAGTTAGCGGCCGAACGTCACCTCGCGGGTCGCGCGAAGCGCTCCCCGCTCGGTATCGAGGCGGTTTGCCTCGCCTTTGGCGAGTTTTCCCGCCTCGCTTACATCGGCGTCACCAGAACGCTTCGCGTTCTGGTTGGCGAACGAGAGCCACCGGCTCTCGTTAACGTAGTCGAGCGAAGCTCGACTGCCTACGTAATATCGGTCTCCGACCGATCTTACATCGCGCCGCCCATGCCACCCATACCGCCCATGCCGCCCATGCCGCCGCCGCCCGGCGGCATCTCGTCCCCGCCGTCGTCGTCGCCGACCTGACCGCCCGCGAGGTCGCCCGCGGCGATCACGTCGTCGATGCGGAGGATCATCGTGGCGGCCTCCGTCGCGGATTCGACTGCCTGCGTCTTCACTCGGAGGGGCTCGACGACGCCCTCCTCCTGCATGTCGATGATGTCGCCGGTGTAGGCGTCGAGACCCGTGGTGAACTCGCCGCCGTCGTGGCTGGCGCGCAGGTCGACCAGCGAGTCGATCGGGTCGAGACCCGCGTTCTCGGCGAGGGTGCGCGGGATGACCTCCAGCGCGTCGGCGAAGGCCTCGACGGCCAGCTGCTCGCGCCCCCCGACGGAGTCGGCGAACTGGCGGAGCTGGAGCGCGAGCTCGGTCTCGGGGGCGCCGCCGCCGGGCAGCACCTGCCCGTCGACCAGCGTCGTGCGGACCACGCCGATCGAGTCGTCGATAGCGCGCTCGAGCTCGTCGACCACGTGGTCGGTGCCGCCGCGGAGCACCAGCGTGACCGAGCGGGCCTCCTCGACGTCCTCGACGAAGATGCGCTCGTCGCCGCCGATGTCCTTCTGGGCGACGCTACCGGCGAAGCCGAGATCCTCCTCCTCGATGTCCTCGAGGGCGGAAACGGTCGTCGCACCGGTCGAGCGAGCCAGCGCCTTCAGGTCGTCGTTCTTGGCACGACGGACCGCGAGGATCCCCTCCTGAGCCATGTAGTGCTGGGCGATGTCGTCGATGCCGTCGCCGACGAACACCACGTCCGCGCCGACGTCGACGAGGTGATCGACCATCTCGCGGAGCTGCTTCTCCTCCTGCTCCATGAACTGCTGGAGCTGGTCGGGGTCGGTGACGTTGACCTCGGTGTCGATCTCGGTATCCTTGACCTCGATGGCGCCGTCGAACAGCGCGACGTTGGCGTCCTCGACGGCGAAGGGCATGTTCTCGTTGACGCGCTCCTTGTCGACGATGACGCCCTCGATGAGCTCGGAGTTCTCGATGGAGCCGCCGACGACCTTCTCGATCGAGACGTTATCGGTGTCGATGCCGGTGTCGTCACGAACCGCGAGCACGGCGTCGACGACGAGTTCGGCCAGGGTGTCCTTGGCCGTCTCGGCGCCCTTGCCGGTCATCGCTGTCTCGGCGATCTTCGTCAGGGTGTCGTAGTCGTCCGCGGTGACCTCGATGGCCTCCTCGTTGAGGATCTCCTTGGCCTTCTCGGCGGCCTGTCGGTACCCCTGCGCGATCGTGGTGGGGTGAACGTCGGACTCGACCAGCTCCTCGGCCTGATCGAGGAGCTCGCCGCCGACGACGACGGCGGTCGTGGTGCCGTCGCCGACTTCCTCCTCCTGTGTCTCGGAGACTTCGACGATCATGTTGGCCGCGGGGTGGTCGATGTCCATCTCCTTCAGGATCGTCACGCCGTCGTTCGTGACGACGACGCCGCCCGAGGAGTCGACGAGCATCTTGTCCATGCCTTTGGGTCCGAGCGTGGTCCGGACCGACTCGGCGACGGCCTTGCCGGCCGTGATGTTCATCTCCTGGGCGTCCTTCCCGGAGGTCCGCTGACTCTCATCGGAAAGTACGATCATGGGCTGGTTGCCCATACGCTGTTGCTGGCTCATGTTCACCGACAGATTGTCCGTGGTTCTATAAAGATGTTACGTTCAAACCGTGAGAGACCCACGCATACAGCCACAGCACCGGCTTGCTAACTGTTCACACGACTCGTTTAAGTAGGGATGGGCAGTCGCTGCTGAAGTGGTACTTCGCGCACGCGTGCGCTCGAAATACGGGAGTTGAGGCGAATCGCGGTCAGCTTCGACACGATCGCGGCCACTCGCCGTAAATCGGCGTCCGCACAGTCACGGCAACAGGCTCCGGGCGACCGCCCGACGGCGGTCGCCGGTCGCGAGCCCCGACGGGCTCAGTCGTCCGCGGGTGCTTCCTCGGAGTCGGTGTCGGCGTCGACGGAGGCGTCCTCCACGTAGTACTCCTCGATCAGGTCCTCGCCGATACGGTTGAGCTCCGTCTTCGGGAGCAGCGAGATGAGCTCCCAACCGATGTCGAGGGTCTCCCCGATGTCGCGGTTGGTCTGATACCCCTGATCGATGAACTCCGACTCGAAGCGGTCGGCGAAGTCGAGGTACTTGTTGTCGGTTTCGGACAGCGCCTCGCGACCGACGATGTTCACGAGGTCGCGCAGGTCCTCACCCTCCGCGTACGCCGCGAACAGCTGGTCCTTGAGGTCGCCGTGGTCCTCGCGGGTGAGCCCCTCGCCGATACCGTCGTCCATCAGCCGGGAGAGGCTGGGCAGGACGTTGACGGGCGGCTCCAGACCCTTGCTGTCGAGGTCCCGGTCCATCACGATCTGCCCCTCGGTGATGTAGCCGGTCAGGTCCGGGATCGGGTGGGTGTCGTCCTCGCCGGGCATGGTGAGGATCGGGATCTGGGTCACCGAGCCATCGCGGCCGTCGATACGGCCGGCCCGCTCGTAGAGCTGGGCCAGGTCGGTGTACATGTAGCCGGGGTAGCCACGCCGGCCGGGGACCTCCTCACGCGCGGCGCCGATCTCTCGGAGCGCCTCGCAGTAGTTGGTCATGTCCGTCAGGATCGTCAGCACGTGGTATCCCTTCTCGAAGGCGAGGTACTCGGCGGTGGTCAGCGCCATCCGCGGCGTGACCGTCCGCTCGACGGCCGGGTCGTCGGCGAGGTTCATGAACACGACCGAGCGCTCCAGCGCGCCGGTGCGTTCGAAGTCGGCCATGAACTCGTTGGCCTCCTCCTGGGTGATCCCCATGGCGCCGAACACCACGGCGAACTCCGAACCCTCGCCGTCCTCGCTCTCCTCGTCTTCCTCGGGGACGGTCGCCTGTCGGGCGATCTGGAGTGCGAGCTCGCTGTGGGGCAGCCCCGACGCGGAGAAGATCGGCAGCTTCTGGCCGCGGACCAGCGTGTTCATGCCGTCGATGGCGGAGACGCCGGTCTGGATGAACTCCTCGGGGTACTCCCGGGAGACGGGGTTGATCGCCTCGCCGACGATGTCGTGGCGCTCGTCGGGGACGATGTCGGGACCGCCGTCGATCGGCGTGCCCGACCCGTCCAGCACCCGCCCGAGCAGGTCCTCGGTGACGGGCATCTTCAGCGTCTCGCCCGTGAACCGCACGGACGCGTTGCGGTCGATACCGCTCGTGCCCTCGAACACCTGGATCGCGACGAGGTCGTCGGCGGACTCGAGCACCTGCCCACGGAGCTCTCGTCCGTCGGCGGTCTCGATCTCCACCATCTCGTCGTACCCGATGGACTCGTCGACCTCGGCGAAGACGAGCGGGCCGGAAATCTCGGTGATGGTTTGGTACTCTTTCATCAGTAGAGCTCGCGAAGTTGGGTCTCGATCTCGTCTCGCAGCTCCTCGACGTGTTCGTCGACCTCGTCGTCGGGAGTGGTCGCGATGCGGTTGAGCTTCGGCGCGGCGTCGATCGCGGTGATCTCGTCGATCGGGACCCCCGCGTCGAGCGCCTCGAACGCCTCGTCGTTGAACTTCTTGATCGCGCCCAGCATCTTGTACGTCTTCTCGGGCGGACAGTACTGGTCCACCTCGATGAAGGCGTTCTGCTGGAGCCACCCCTCGCGGATGTAGCGTGCGACCTCGAGCGTGAGCTGCTGGTCGTCCGGAAGGGCGTCCTCCCCGACCAGCTGGACGATCTCGCGGAGCTCGCTCTCCTCGTCCAGCACGTCGACGGCCCACTGTCGTCGCTCGGGCCACTCGGCGTCGACGTTCTCCTCGAACCACTCGTCGAGCTGGTCCTTGTACAGCGAGTAGGACTCGTCCCAGTTGATCGCCGGGAAGTGCCGGCGCTCGGCCAGGTCGGAGTCCAGCGCCCAGAACGTCTTGACGATACGCAGCGTGTTCTGGGTGACCGGCTCCGAGAAGTCACCGCCGGGCGGCGAGACGGCGCCGATCACCGAGATCGAGCCCTCGCTGCCGTTGATGTTCTCGAAGTAGCCGGCTCGCTCGTAGAACTGGGAGAGGCGGGCAGCCAGGTAGGCCGGGTACCCCTCCTCGCCGGGCATCTCCTCCAGTCGGGAGGAGATCTCGCGCATGGCCTCAGCCCACCGCGAGGTGGAGTCGGCCATCAGCGCCACGTCGTACCCCATGTCGCGGTAGAACTCCCCGATGGTGATCCCGGTGTACACACAGGACTCCCGTGCGGCTACGGGCATGTTCGAGGTGTTCGCGATCAGCGTCGTCCGCTCCATCAGCGGGTTCCCGGTCTGGGGGTCGGGCAGCTCCGGGAAGTCGTCGATCACTTCGGTCATCTCGTTGCCACGCTCGCCACAGCCGATGTAGACGACGATGTCGGCGTCGGCGAACTTCGCGAGGCTCTGCTGGGTGACCGTCTTCCCGGAGCCGAACGGGCCCGGGATCGCGGCCGTCCCGCCCTTCGCGAGCGGGAACAGGCCGTCCAGGATGCGCTGGCCGGAGATCAGCGGCTCGGTCGGGGTCTGCTTCTCCTCGACCGGCCGGGACTCACGGACCGGCCACTCCTGGTGCATCTGGATCTCCTCACCGTTCTCCAGGGTGACTACCGGCTCCTGCACGGTGAACTCGCCTTCCTCGACGGACTCGACGGTGCCGCCCTCGTAGTCCGGCGGGACCATGACCTTGTGGTCGATGGTCTGGGTCTCGGGCACCTCACCGACGATGTCGCTGGGCTCGACGGTGTCGCCCGGCTCGACGGCGGGCTCGAACTCCCACTGCTTCTCCATGTCGATGCCGGGTGCGTCGACACCACGGTCGAGGAATGCCGACCCCATCTTCTCCTCGAGGACGTCCAGCGGACGCTGGACGCCGTCGTAGATGGAGTCGAGCATCCCCGGACCCAGGTCGACCGTCAGCGGCTCGCCCGTGTTGACGACGGGTTCGCCGGGGCCGACCCCGGAGGTCTCCTCGTACACTTGGATCGTCGTGACGTTGCCCTCGATCTCGATGACTTCACCCATCAGTTCGTCGCCGCCCACGTAGACGACGTCGTTCATCCGGGCGTCGAGGTCGACGGCGGTCACGACCGGACCACTCACGCTCTCGATCTGGCCGCGGTCTTCCGCGGCGACGTCTGTTGCCTGACTCATTGTTAGTCCTCGTCGTCCATCAGGTCGATACCGATGGCTCGTTTGATCTGGTCGCGCAGCCCGCCGCTGCCGGCGCCGCCGCCGAGCGTCACGAACGTCGGCTCGACGCTGGTCTCGACGTCCTCGCGGGTCCCCCGCGAGAGGTGGTCGAGGTCGTCGTCGTGCATCACGACGATACCGACGTCGTCGTCGGCGATCGTCGACTCGACGGCGTCGTCGAGCCGCTCGGCTTTCTCCTCCTCGGGGACGTCCTCGAACTTTCGGACGCCGGCGAGGCGGAACCCGGTCGTGAACTCCGGGCTCCCGATCACGGCGATCTCCTGGCTCATCGTACCACCAGTTCCGCCCGAATATCGTCGGGGTCGAGCCCCGCCTCCTTGCCTCGGGCGATGGCACGGATGTTGTCCGCCTCACGCTCCTTCGCGAGCACGAACGCGATCACGGGACACACCGACATCGGGTGTGCGTGTGCCGCGTTGCGTGCGTGCTCGAGCAGTGCCGCGTCGAGGGCCTGCTCGAACTCGATGAGGCTGTCCGCCTCGGCGAGGTCGTCGAGCGCGGTCGAGAGCTCGTCACCGTACCGGCTCTCGCGGATGCGCTCGACCAGCTGCTCGGTGTCCCGGGAGAGCGCCGACAGCTCGTCGGGATCGAACAGCGCGCCGCCCTCGATGTAGTACTCCGCGGGGTCGATCTCGGCGCCGCTGCGGGCGAGCCGGAGCGCGTTGCGCGCGTTCCGGAAGTCGATCTCGGCCTGGAGGTACTCGGCGTACGCCGACTCCGGGCCCGCGCCCGAGGCGCTCGTCACGCCCTCGAACAGGTTCTCGTAGTACGCCCGGTCGATGGCGTTCTCCAGCGGAACGAGCGTCCCGGTCTCCTCGTACTCCTCGGCGGCCGCCGCGAGGGCGTCGCCGAAGATTGTGCCGTCGAGCAGGTCGACGATCACCTCGATGCTCTCGGCCTCGACCAGCTGGTCGAGGAAGGTGTCGTCGAACTCGCCGGCATGGATCAGGTCGTCCTCGACCGCCTCGGTGTCGGCGTCGGCGTAGACGCCGCGGACGACCGTCTTCACGTTCCACGCGTCGAACTTCCGCAGGTAGCGGGCGACCTGCTCGTAGAGGCGGCCGTCCGCCCACGCGAGCAGCTCGTCGAACGTCTCCGCCAGCCCCGCGTTCAGCCCGTACTCGAGGAGGTCGACGCCGGAGAACCGCGAACCGAGCCGGTTGATCGGCCCCTGGTACGTCGACTCCTCCATGTAGCGGGTGATCTCGTCGGGGCTCATCCGCACCAGCTTCCGGTAGTCCTCCTCGTCGAACAGCGTCGCACGCCGGGCGCTCACGCGAGCGTTGACGTACTCCGGATTGGAACTGCCGGTGGCGCTCATTCTTCGAAGAGTTTTTCGCTGATACGTTTGAGCTCCTCGTCCCAAACCTCCGCGATCACGGAGTCGAAGGTGTTGTCGACGCTGACGCGGGAGCTCTCGCTTCTGACCACGACGCCGCCGAGGCAGTCCTCGGTGCCGGCGAACGACCAGCCCTCGTACTCCGAGAGCAGGTCGGTCAGTAGCTCCTCGTCGGCGGCGCGGCCGTACACCTGTACGTCCGCGTCATCGTCGAACTCCTCGGCGGCCGAATCGAGCTGCGAGCGAGTCAGATCCTCGCGGCGCTCGCCGTCGATCTCGGCGACGCGCTCCTCGAGCTGCTCGCGGACCTGCTCCAGCACGTCACGACGGGCTTCCAGGCGCTTCTGCTTGGCCGTAAGCTTCGCGCTCGACAGCGCCTGTTCGCGCTCCTCGTCGATCTGTGTCTCGACGTCCTGCTCGCGCTGCTGTACGATCTCCTCGGCGTCGGCCTCCGCCTCCGAGATGATCTCCTCTGCCCGGCTCTCGCCCTCTTCGCGTATCTCCTCGGCACGCGCGCGGGCTTCGTCTCGAACGTCCTCGACGACGGTTTCCAAGCTCATGAGCGGAAAGGGAGAGGAAAGTTACGCCAGGATCATGGCGACCAGCGCGAAGATGAGGATCGTCTCCGGCAGGACGGTCAGAATCAGTGCCTGCACGAAGAGATCGTCGTCCTCCGCGACGGCGCCGACGGCGGCCGAACCGATACCCCGCTCCGCGTAGCCTGCGCCGAGACCGGCGAGGCCGACGGCGAGGGCTGCCATACCGGTCGAGGTGATGGCGGGGCCGCTGGCTCCTTCCTGCAGTACGAGACTTGCGAATTGGGGTGCGCTTTCGAACATATGGGTATCAACTCGGGTTCGTAGTCGGTCGTCTCCGAACAAGCCGTAGTTGGCCCCACGACGGTCATAAACCTTCCCAAAGTCCCCGAGAGAACCGTGCGAGTCGGCCACATACGCACGGCTGACGGTGGCGTCACACGCCGAAAAATAATCAGTAGAGAGAAACGATCCGCGAAGGTGACGTCAGTCCTGTCGGCTGAACTGACGCTCGTGTCCGAACGGCTCGTACTCGCGGCCGCCGCCGTCGAAGAACTTCGAGAAGAACTCGTAGTACTCCAGGCGCACCGCCTGCAGGCCGGCACTGGTCACGCCCAGCGCGAGCACGAGCAGGTGGCCCAGCACGAGCACGACGAGCCCGCCGACCAGC
The DNA here is from genome assembly GCF_001282785.1 of Halolamina sediminis. Lineage (NCBI taxonomy): Archaea > Methanobacteriati > Methanobacteriota > Halobacteria > Halobacteriales > Haloferacaceae > Halolamina > Halolamina sediminis. The sequence goes on along the minus strand of NZ_CVUA01000001.1, from coordinate 213,385 downwards.
GACGCGACGCCGCCGTGCATCAGGCCGCCGAACATGACCTCGGTGACCTCGTAGCCGTGGTAGGCGAGCGTCTCACCCGGACCCAGTGCGGCGACGGCGTCGGCGTCCGGCATCCCGCCGTGGCCGAAGTGCCAGCCGCCGCCCTCGTCGACGTAGACGCCGAAGAAGAACAGGTTGACCGCGAAGGCCATCCCCGCCTTCGCCAGCAGCACCGCCGCGAGTCGGGCGTAGGAGAGCACGTTCACCAGCGTGTCGAAGATCTCGACGATCTCCGCCGGCGCGCCGGCGAACAGCAGCGCGGCGCCCAGCACGAACAGGCCGATCCCGGCCTGCCCGACGATCACGGGGAAGCCGCTGAAGCCCAGCGCGAACGCGGCCTCGGGGCCGCTGTCGAACACGGTGAAGATGAACTCCGGCTTCGAGCCCTCGAACCACTTGCTCGCGATGAACACCCAGAGGCCGTTCATCGCGAAGATCCACGAGAGCTTCTCGGTCGCGGCCTCACGGATGCCGTGGAACTGGAGCTCCTCGAAGAACCCCAGCACGTAGCCGATGTTGAGGTGGACCAGCGCGGCGATGGCGCTGATCAGGATCCACGCCGGCACCCAGTAGCTGTACTCGGGGATCAGCCCCTTGTGCAGCGGTGCGTGGCCGCCCCAGACCCACTCGGAGACGAGGTGTAGGCCGAAGATCTCGCCGTACAGCACGCCGAACACGATCGTCGCCAACCCCGCCGAGATCGTCACGCCGCCCATGCTCTTGAAGCCGGGACTGTCGAACTGCGTGTAGAGGTAGCCGCCGATGGCGGTGTACAGCAGCCCGTACCCCACGTCCCCGATCATGAAGCCGAAGAACACCGGGAACGTCAGGAACAGCAGCGCGGTCGGGTCGAACTCGTCGTAGTTCGGCCGGCCGATCGCCTCGACCAGCACCTCGAACGGCTGGACGAGGCCGTTGTTGTCCTGCACGACCGGCGGCTCGTCCGCCCCGATCGTGGTGCCGCCGTCCGCCACGGCCTCACCGTGCTCGTGGACCGCCTCGCCGTCGGACTTGAACGCGGCGCGTTCGACCTCCTCGACCTCGATCCGGTCGCCGAGCTCGTCTTTCAGCGCCGCACTGACCGCCTCGTACTCCTCGGTGGGCACCCAGCCCTCGGCGACGAACGTGTTCGCCGTCGTCGCGAAGGAGAGCGGTGCCTCGGCCTTCTGGACCTGGATCGAGAGGTGCTCCTCGGCGGCCAGCAGGAACTCGGCGTGCTGGCGTCGGAGCTCGTCGAGGGCTTCCTCGATCTCGGCGATGTCAGACTCGATAGCCTGTTTCTCGCTCTCGAGTTCGCGGACGTAGGACTCCGGCGCAACCTCGGCGTCGGGCACGTCGATCGTCGTGAACGCCGCGCCGACGAGCGCCTCGTCGAGCACGTCCTCCGCGTGCTCGCTGGGGTAGACGAACACCGCGAGCACGTCGCCGCCGGAGAAGATCTCGTACTGTCGGACGCCGTCGGCGTCGAGCAACTCCCGCTCGACGGAGCCCTCGTCGCCGCGACCGACCGCGACTTCGAGGCTGTCGTAGCCCGACAGCAGGTTCAGGTCGATCCCGAGGTCGACGAACGGGCGTGCGGCGTCGAGCTGCTCCTCGATCGCGCGGAGCTCGTCCCGCAGGTCGTCACGCTCGTCGTCGAGGTCGTTGACGCGATCCTGCAGTTCGGGGAGCTCGGCAGCGATCTCCTCGTCGGAGACCGTGTGGCTGGCGTCGACCGAATCACCGTCGACGCCGAGCATGCTCTTGAGCGAGCGGACGGTCACCAGCTTCTCGGAGGCCTGCTCGGCGTCGGCATCCGGATCGCCCGGCTGGAACCCCTCCCACGAGCCGTCGTACTCGGAGACGTCGAGCACGTTCGCGTCGTGGACGACCTCGATAACCGACCCCATCACCTGCTTGGAGCCGGCCACCGAGAGCTTGCTCATCCGCTTAGGCCTGAGCATTCACCGCCTCCACGAACTGGTCGACCGCGTACTCCACGGCCTCCTCGATGTTCTCTTCGGCCTCCTCGCTCAGGGCCTCGCGCTCTTCCTCGCCCTCCTCGAGAATCTCTTCTTTCTCCTGCTCGATCTCCGCGCGGGCCTCCTCGAGCCGCTCGGCCTCGAGCTCGTCGGCCTCCGCTTCGGCCTGTTCCCGGATCTCGGTGGCCTCCTCCCGGGCCTCGGCGATCCGTTCTTCCTTCTCCCGGCGAGCCTCCTCGACGATCTCGTCGGCGTCGTCCTCCGCCTCCTTGATCCGATCAAGAACTTCCGGTCTGGGCATTAGCTGATCGGTTCGTGGTTTTTCCGGGCCGTATAAGGTGTTTGCGAAAGCGAGCGGGGTGAGTGTGAGCAGTTCCGACCGCGAGCGAGGGCGGAGCCCGAGCGAGCGGCCTTTTGGCATGAACGGGTTTTGCGGGGGCCTGGCCGCAGCGGGCGACGCAGTCGCCCGCGAGGACATGCCCCCGCAAAAGAGGTTCAGGTTTCTAGTTGAACTCCTCGATCAGCGCCGGCACCACGTCGAACAGGTCGCCGACGATGCCGTAGTCCGCGATGTCGAAGATCGGCGCGTTGGGGTCGGTGTTGACCGCGATGATCGTCTCCGAACCCTTCATCCCCGCGACGTGCTGGACCGCGCCGGAGATGCCGATCGCGAGGTACACTTTCGGCGTCACCTGCTTGCCGGACTGGCCGACCTGCCGGTTCTTCGGCAGCCAGTCGTTGTCGACGATCGGTCGCGACGCCGACAGCGTCGCGCCGGTGGCGTCACAGAGGTCGCGGATCAGGTCGAGGTTCTCCTCTTCCTCGATTCCGCGGCCGATGGAGACCAAGAACTCCGCCTCGCCGATGTCGACGTCGCCGCCGCCGACCTCCTCGAACCCCTGGACGCGGGCGCCGTCGTCGACGCCCGACTCGTCGAACTCGAAGGGAGTGATCTGGGCGTCGCCGGCGCCGTCGGCGGCGGGCCACTCGCCGCTGCGGATGCTGACGACGAACTGGTCGCCCGCAACCTCGACGGTCGTCTCGACCTTCGAGCCGTACATCTCGCGGGTGACGACCAGCCCGTCGTCGTACGCGATGTCGACCGCGTCGGTCGCGTACGGCAGCCCGAGCGAGTCCGCGACCGCGGGCGCGTAGTCGAGCCCGTTGACCGAGTTCGGCAGCAGCAGCGCGGCCGGCTCCAGCTCCGCGTGGAGCGCCTCCGTCGCGGCCGCGTACGTGTCGTGGTCGAACTCCTCGCCGGCGTCGACGGTGTGGACCACGTCGACCGGCGGCGTGTCGAGCGACGCCGCGAACTCCTCGACCGGGCCGGAGATCACGGCGACGTGGAGCTCGCCGCCCAACGCATCCGCGAGCTCGCGCCCGGCAGAGATCCCCTCGTAGCTCACGTCGCGCAGGCCGCCGCGGCGGTGTTCCGCGACGAACAGTACGTCGTTCTCGCTCATTCGCCGACCACCCCCTTCTCCCGCAGCACGGTAGCCAACTCGGCGGCGGTCTCCTCGGCGCCGCCTTCGAAGATGGTCGCGTCCGACTCGCTCTCGGGCTCGTACATGTCCACCAGTTTGAGCGCGCCGTCGACGGTATCGGCGTCGAGGCCGAGATCGCTCAGGTCGTGTGGTGCGATCTCCTTCTGCTGGGCCTGTCGGATCCCGCGAAGGCTGGCGTAGCGGGGCTCGTTGATCCCAGTCTGGATCGAGAGCACCGCCGGGAGGTCGACCTCGGTGATCTCCTCGATGCCGCCCTCCAGTTCGCGTCGAACGGTCGCGACGTCGTCGCCGGCCGCGTAGTCGAGGTCGTTGACGACGGCCGCCCACTGGTAGCCGACGCGGTTCGCGAGCGCGACGCCGGTCGCGCCGAAGGCGTCGTCGGCCGCCTGCACGCCCGTCAGCACGAGGTCGGGCTCCTCCTCGGCGACGACCTGCTCGAACACGCTCACCTTCGCGTCCACGTCGAGCAGGGTCTGTTCGGCGATCGCGTCGTCCCAGACCCGGACCGCGCGGTCGGCGCCCTTCGCGAGCGCCATCCGGATCGTTTCCTCGCTGCGCTCTGGGCCGATGGTGGCCGCGACGACTTCGACGTCCTCGTCGGCGGCCTCGGCGATCTGAACCGCCGCCTCGACGGCGTAGTCGTCCCACTCGTTGAGGTCGTACTCGAGGTACCGTTCGTCGATGGACAGCCCGTCGATCTCGAACTCGTCCTCGACGGCCGCCACCTCCTTGACGGTTACCAGAATCTTCATCGCCCAAGGGTTCCCACGGCCGGGGGTAAATCCTTTCGCTATGCCCCAGCGAACGGGCAGCCGACGGCTACTCCTCGTCCTCGCCGTCGGGCAGCGAGATCACGTTCTCCCGACCCAGCCGGAGCTTCTCGATACTGCCCTCGTCGGCCATCCGGGAGAGCAGCTGGGACACTTTCGCGTCCGACCAGTCCGTCTCCTTCACGATGTCGGCCTGTCGCATCCGCCCGCCGTTCTGTTCGAGCAGCGTCTCGACCCGCTCCTCGTCGGAGAGGAGTTCGGGGTCGACGCCGGACTCCTCGGCGTCCGACGCATCCGGGACAGCCTCGTCGTCGTCGGTCGACAGCGTCGAACTGTCGCCGTTTGCGACCTCGGCGATCGGTTCGCCGCCGCGCCAGCGCCACACCGCCAGCACGATGACGGCGACGAACAGCAGCCCCAGCAACACCGTGACGAAGGGGTCGAAACCGTCCTCGGGTCCGTTCGGCGAGTCGGGCGACTCCCCCGGGCCGTTACCCGCTTCCGGGGCGTAGGTGATCGAGAACTCCTGTGGGTCGAACGACTCCGGACCGACGACGACCAGCGAGTCGTTCTCCTGTCGCGCCTCGATGCTGCTCCGCTGTATCTCGTACCCCTGTGGCGTCCGGACGGCGATCTCCTGGCCGGATTCGAGCGATCGCAGCCACGTCCCGTCCTCGGTCAGCAGCGCGTCGCTGAGCTCGTACCCGTCGCCGGCGGGTGCGAGGAAGTTCGTCCAGTGGAACCGGAGTTGGAGTGTGCCGGAGCCGTTGCCCACCGTGTACTCGCGCTCGACGCTCGTGATGTTCATCTCCCGGTCGGCGACCGACGACGAGGCCGCCGCAGCCGACTCGAAGAAGGCGAGCCCGGGCGAACTCGACACCTCACCGTCCTCGAACCGCTCTGCGTACTGTCGGAACCCCGCCCGCTCCTCGTCGGTGTCGAACGGGATCGTCGTCCGGACCGTCCAGTCGGCGTTGCCGTCGGCCTGGAGATCCACGTCGAACGTCGTCGCCGCGCCGATATCGGGTGCCTCTTGGGCCACCGCCGCGCCCGAGAGCGCGCTGACTAACAGGAGGGCGACGAGGACGTACCGCATGTGCTCAGGGTGACAGCCCCCGGGCAAAACGCTTTCTATCACCCCGCCGACGCGCTCCGGCGAGATTTAAGGGGGAGGCCGCGGTACGATGGATCGATGAGGTCCCTCGCGCTGCTTTCGGTGCTCGCCCTCTCCCTCGCGCTCGTGTCGCCGGCCGGCGTCGGCGCCGTCGCGACACCTACCGAGACCACGGTGATAGACGACTACCGACCCAACGTCGGCGCGACGCCGACCGACGGGTCCGGAACGAACAGCGCGGTGACGCCGGTCACTTCCGGACAGGTCGACGAACCGACGAACGGGGCCAACCAGACGCGGGTACTCGTCGTCCCCGACACCGCCGTCCAGCGGACCGAGATCGACGGGGCGACCCTGAACCTCGGCCCGGCGACGCAGTTCAACGATAACGTCAGCGCCGTCGAGATCCAAACCGCCGCGGTCGTGGAGTACATCCGGGCCGCCGAGGACGACAGTGAACGGAGCCGGCGGATCATTCAGGCTTCCTCGACCGTCGAGACGGAGATCATCACGCTGCGTGACCGCCAGCAGGAGGCGATCGAGGCGTTCAACGCCGGCGAACTCTCGCCGGAGGCGTTCGTCGTCGAGCTAGCGACGATCTCCGCGAAAGCCGACGCACTCGAACAGCGGATGATGCGACTAACCGATCTGGCCGAGGAGATCGACGGGTTCAGCCTCTCGCGGCCGACGGAGATCCAGTACGAACTGCGCACGTTCGGTGGCCCGGTTCGTGAGCGAGCCGTCGACGCGATCCGGGGGACCGACGAGCCGACGCTGTTTTTCCTCACCACCGGCCCCGAGGGGTACGAGCTGGCGACCGTCGACAACGGTAGCTACTACCGCGAGGCGTACCGCGGCGCGGAGTTCTCGGGCAACACTGACGCGACGATGAGCCCGGACGAGGCGGTCGACGTGGTGGAGGCGAGCTACCCCGACATATTCCGGCTGGGCGACCCCTCCGCGACCACCTCCGGCACGACAAACATCGTCACGGTCTCCGGGCCAGGTCGGTCGCTGACGGCGTTCGTCGACAGCGGCGAGGAGGCCGTGTTCAAGGAGTACCAGCGCATCGCGCTCGATCAGTACGACTCCGAGGCCGTCGCCTCGAACACGATCAACGGGATCAACGTCACCGTCAACCGCACGTACCCGGGCGGACCGCTCCGGATCAGCGTGACTGACGCCGAGTCCGGCGAGCCGATCGACCTCGCGATCACGCTGAGTCAGGGACAGGCCGAGCGGACCGCAATCGGCCGAACCGGCGAGGACGGCACGCTCTGGACGATCTCACCGCGCGGGAGCTACACTGCCCTCGCAGTGGGCGACGAGACGACCGCCGCGTACGTCGAGACGAACTCGACCGACCCGCCCACGCTCGACGCCTGAGCCGAGAGTTGAAGTAGGAGAGCGCGGCCAGCCCCGTCGTGCTCCCCTCGCTCCCCTCGCCGACGACTACCGACCGCGCGGTCTCGCCGGCACTCGGTGCGGTACTCCTCGTCGGGATCACCGTCGCGGTCGCCGCCGTCGTCGGAACCGCGCTCCTCGGGCAGGCGACCGCGTTAGCCGGCCCGGCGCCGACGGCGACGTTCGACCTGACGGCTGAAGGAGATCAGATCACGATCAGCCACGCGGGCGGCGATCCCGTCGGGCTCGATGCGCTCCGGGTCGAGATCGCGGTCGACGGCGAGGCACTGGCCCACCAGCCACCAGTCCCCTTCTTCGCCGCCGAGGGGTTCCACGGCGGCCCGAGCGGGGCGTTCAACCCCGAGACCGACGACGAGTGGGCGGTCGGCGAGACGGCGACGATCCGGGTCGCGGAGACGAACGAGCCGACGCTCGAACCGGGCGCGCGACTGACCGTCGAACTGTTCCACGACGGGAAACGGATCGCGTCGCTCTCGACGCGAGTGGAGGAGTGAGAAACGGCGGCGATCGCCGGGAGCTACTCCTCGGGCACCGTCGCGATCGTGACGATCGCCCGCGGGCTCCCGGGATTGGCCTGCATCACGACGTGTTCGCGCTCGGGGAAGCCGGCCTCGCTGAACATGCGGTCGGCTTCGTCGGCGTCGTAGAACAGCATGATCGCGTCGGCGATCTCGTGGAACAGGCTGTTGCTCGGCTCGTCGGGACCGACGATCAGCACGGTTCCGCCGGGCTTGGTGACCCGGCGGGCCTCCTCGATCGCGTCGACGGGGTTGGGCCAGTACTCGATCGAGCCGGAGGACCAGTAGTGATCGAAGCTGTCGTCCGCGAACGGGAGGCGCTCGGCGTCGCCGCGGTAGAACTTCACCTGGTCGGTCTTCCCGAACTTCGCCCACGCCTTCTCCAGTTGGTGGACGCTCTGGTCCAGCCCGTGCACGTCGTCGGTGTGCTGGAGCAGCCCCTCGGTCCCGAAGCCGGTGCCACAGCCCACGTCGAGCACGCGGTCACCCTGCTCGATCCCGGTCCGGGAGAGCGCCTCGTCGCGCATCTCCTCGTTCCAGACGAGGGGGTTGACCGTGTCGTACACCTTCGAGAGGTACTTGTAGAAGGTACGTGCCCGTCCTTTGTCCTCCAGAACTCCCATTGCCTCCGGTTTCGGGCGGGCGGGGCATAATGCTGCGGTTTTCCGGAGCGGCGGAATCGGTGGCTATCGTCACGTACTTGAGCGATCCTCCCCGATATAGTCGTAATGGAGACGCTCGACCGCCGGGTGGAACTCGTCGACGAACGCCTGTCGGCGCTCGTCAAGTCGGTGGAGCCCCCCGAGCTGGCCGAGCGGCTGTCACACGTCACGCTGTCGGGTGGGAAGCGCGTCCGGCCGGCAGTGACGCTGCTGGCCTGTGAGGCCGCCGGCGGCGACCCCGAGGACGCCGTCGACTTCGCCGTCGGGATCGAACTGGTTCACAACGCCTCGCTGGTCGTCGACGACATCATCGACCGCTCCGATCTCCGCCGGGGCACCCCCAGCGCGTGGGCGGAGTACGGCTACGGCCCGGCGATCGTCGCGAGCGACGGCCTGCTGGGGGAGGCGTTCGCGCTGTTCTCGGCCGACGAGCACGCGATGGGCGTCGTCGCCGAAGCGATGGTCGAACTCGGCGAAGGGGAAGCGACGGAGCTGGTGGCCGAGCCCGCGAACGAGGCGGAGTACATGGAGCTCGCCCGCCGGAAGACGGGGGCACTGTTCCGTGCGGCCGCGGAAGTGGGCGCCATCGCCGCCGACGCCGACGGGTTCACCGTCGAGTCGATGGGCGAGTACGCCGAGCGCGTCGGCGTCGCGTTCCAGATGCGCGACGACGTGCTGGACGCCACCGGCGACGCCGCAGACCTCGGCAAGCCCGCGGGGCAGGACGAAGAGATGGACCGACCCTCGCTGATCCAGGTGACCGATCTGACGGCCGAGGAGGCCGACGAGCGGGCGAAAGCGGAGTCCGACCGCGCGCTCGACGCGCTCGCGACCGCGACCGTCGAGGACGGCGAGGCGCGGGAGTACCTCGAACAGCTCGCGGAGTACGTCGTTAGCCGGGAGCGGTAGTCGTCGTCGATACTCAGTCTACAGTCGTTTTGCCGTCGTCACGCCACCACCAGTAGATCACCGTGAGTCCGGCGACGAGACAGACGAGCGCGAGCACGTCCGTCACGAAGCGCAGCGGCTCCGCTATCGGAACCGAACTGCCTCCCGAGAGGGGGAGGAAACCGTACGCCAGCCAGGTGAGACCCATCCCGAGCAGCAACTGGAACCGCGGCGAGCGCAGCCGTCCACGACGATACTGGACGGCGATGCCGCCGAGGAGGAAGGCGTAGCCGACGACGAGCGCGTAGTCGATAACGGGGGACACGCTCCGATACGTGACGGCCCGATGTATCAGTGTTTCTCGGCGACAGCCGCGCACAGCGGAACGTTCAGGCCGCTTCCGCGCTCGCCGGGAAGCGGTTCTCCGCGATCGCGAACGTGAGCGTGCTCAGCACCCCGAGCAGCGTCCCCGCCGTCAGCGCCAGCGCGAGATCGGTGATCGCCATCGCGCCCTCGCCGGGGAGGAAAAAGCCGGAAACGGCGTGGAGCACGACGCTGATCGCGAGCACGTAGAACGGCGCGTTGAGGTAGCGCCACCGGAACGCACCGTCGAGGTACTCGTCGGTGACCTGCCCGAGGCTGGAGGTGACGCCGGCGGCCGCGAACCAGCCGACCGCGGCGTGGACGAACACCGCGGCCTGGGTCGGCAGCGGGACCGACGACGCCCCCTCGGTCACCGCGCCGTACCCCTGCCAGCCGCCGATCGCGACCAGCGCGGCCGCGACGACGTAGGTGATCAGCGTCACCCGCCCGGCGTACAGCAGCTGGCGGAGCTCGTCGACCGCGTCGTCGACCGCCTCCTCAAGCCCCAGCCCGCGGAACAGCGTGTAGAGCCCGAGGACGCCGGAGAGCACGCCGAGCACCGAGACGCCGGCGATGTCGAACGCGTTGGCGATCAACACCATCGGGTAGACCAGCAGGAGGACGCCCAGCGGGACGAGCAGCGTTCCGCGGGTCTCCTTGTCGCCCAGCACCTGCTTGATCGTGTAGTAGATCGACTCCAGATCCTGGGCCTGCCGGACGACGACGCGCCGCAGGCCGTCGATCGGCACCCGCGAGCGGATCACCGGGAGCACGGACTCGTCCTGCGCGCCGTCGGTGATGACGACCGCGCGGACGTTCTCGCCGGTCGACAGCGCCGCGAGCACGGTGTCGACCTCCTCGCCGACCGCGCGGTTGGCCCGCACGTCGCTGCCGTCGACGCCCGTGACGGCGGCGACTGCGACTTCCTCGCCGTCGCCGGCGAGCTCGTCGCGCGTGTGGATCGCCTGGAACAGCACGTTCACGTCGGAGTCCTCAGGGTCGGCGGTCGCGAGCCGCGTGGCGGCGTCCTCGACGTCCTCCCGGCCCAGTACGGGCGTGGAGAGCCCGGTCTTGCGACCGAGGTCGTCGTCGAGGTCGACAGCGAGGACCAGCAGCATCGCGGGGGGATACGACGCGGGGGCATATCTGTTTTCGGGGGCGGAGTTTATCTCGGCCGAGCAGCAACGACGGACGATGCCCTCCACCCCGCCGCCGACCGACGACGACGGAGAGGCGGACGGCTCGCTCTCGTGGACTGTCTCCCCCGACACGAACCGTCCGCTCTCCCTGCTCGGGTACGGGCTCTACGGGCCGATAGGCGCCGTCGCGCTCGTGCTTGCGGGCGGGGCCGTCGTCGCCACGGTCTCCCTCGCGCTGGAGGGGTCGTGGGGGCCAGTGTTCCTGCTCGCGATCGCGGTCGTCGTCGCGCTCGCCCGGCCGCCGGTCCTGGCGGCGATCAAGAGCGGTGAGACCACCGCGTCGGTGGGCTACGAGGGCTGGTCACCGAGCTGGCGGGGCGCGCTCGCGGCGTCGACGCTGTGTGGTACTGCCATGCTCGCGGCGCTACAGCACTCGCGGGCCGCAGCCGGCGCCGTCGCCGTCGTGAGTTTCGCGGCCGGGGTGATCGCGATGGCGCTGCACACCGAGGCGAGTATCGACGCCGACGGCCGGCTGGAGACCCAGTACGCCACCGCCACCCTCCGGTCCCTGTCCGGCGTCCGATCGCTCGACCTCATCGGCGTGACCGTCTTCCGGCTCTCCTACGCACGTGGCGCCGACAGCTTCCGGAACCCCCGCCTAATCGCCGTCCCCTCCGGGCAGGCTGCCGAAGTCCGAAAGCGTCTCGCTGCGGGCGTCACCGCCGATCCGGAGGCCGAGCCGATCGGTCGGACCGAGCGGGCGGTCGTCGCGCTGTTCGCGCTCGGCGTGCTCGCGACGGGACCGGGACTCGCCCTGCTCGTCGGCGACGCCGCCGAGGGCGGGGTGGTCGTCGTGGCCTACGCCGGACTGTTCTCGGTGGTGTTCGCAGCGCCGATGCTGTGGTACGCGTGGAAGGGGTGAGTCGACGATCTCGAGGGGACCTCCGCGTTCTGCCGGGACGTCGTGGGACACGTCCTCCTCGAAGTGCGCTCGCTCGACGCGCTCCGGGACCGCCTCGGGGCGAGCGGGTACGAGCCGACCCGGATCGACGGTGCCGTCGCTGTCAGGGGCCGGACGCGATCGAGGTTCGGTTCCGAGCCGAGGAGTGAGGGCCGCGTCGGCCGCCGCGAGTCCGTGAGACGCCGCCACACGGCCGCACCGTGCCGTTTTTGGGGCTCGGCCGGGTAGCGAGGGTAACTGATGATCTCGAAGGGCTGTGAACAGTGTGCCAAGGGCGGCAAGATGGTGATGTTCGTCTACGGCTACTGTGACCAGCGGGACTGCTTCTACTGTCCCCTCGGCGAGAACCGGAAGAACGTCGAGCAGGTGTACGCCAACGAGCGGCCCGTCGAGAGCGACGAGGACGTGATCGCGGAGGCGAAGAAGATGGACGCGCTGGGCTCCTCCATCACCGGCGGCGAGCCACAGGAAGTGCTCGAACGGACCTGCCACTACATCGAACTGCTCAAAGACGAGTTCGGCGAGGACCACCACATCCACCTCTACACCGGGATTACCGGCGGCCGGGAGAACATGCGCCGGCTCGCGGAGGCGGGGCTGGACGAGATCCGCTTCCACCCACCCCTCGAACTGTGGGGCGACATGCACGGCACCGAGTGGGAGGAGATCCTCTACATCGCCCGCGAGGAGGGGTTGACGCCGGCGTTCGAGATTCCCGGCATCCGGCCCGAGCCGGAGTTCCTGGAGTTCCTCGACGAGGGCGCCGCCGACTTCTGTAACGTCAACGAGTTCGAGATGTCCGACGGGAACTACCGCCGGATGCAGGCGGAGGGGTTCGAGCGCAAGGAGGGCCACATGAGCGCCGTCGAGGACAGCCGCGGCGACATCCTCGACGTGATGGGCGACCACGAGAAGGTGTACTTCTGCACCTCGGTGTTCAAAGACGCCGCCCAGCACCGCCGCCGGCTGAAGCGGATGGCCCGGAACGTCCGCCGGGAGTTCGACGACGTGACCGACGACGGGACGCTCGTCTACGGGAAGAGCTACGCCGACCCGGAGCGCTTCGAGGAACTGGGCGTGCCCGAGGAGTACTACACGGTGAAGTCCGACCACGTCGAGGTCGCGTGGTGGCTGCTGGAGGAGATGATCGAGGACGGCGACGTCGAGGACGGCGAGATCGTCGAGCAGTACCCGAACTACGACGGGACCGTGGTGGAGCGGACGCCGCTGGCCTGATTCTGTATCGCGTTTCTCGGTTGCCGACCGCGCGAACGTAGTGAGCGCGGGCCGACGAGCGACCAGAGAGAGACGGCGGAGCCGTCTCTCAGGCCATGCGGGCGACGCGTGGGTCGCCCGCAGACAACGGGAGCGAGGAGGCTTTTGGTCGAGCTTTTGCAAGGGCCTCTCCGGGGGCCCGCAGCAAAAGGTCGGGCCACACAGTCCAAACACCCCACCCATCGCTCGTAAACCGTTAAGTGGTCACCGACGTCACATCGAGCCATGACCGGGGACCCCGACGGCATGCTCTCGTGGGACGAATCCGTGTTCCGCGACGAGTCCGTCTTCGAAGTCGACTACGTCCCCGAGACGTTCAAACACCGCGAGAGCCAGCTGGAGAGCCTGAAGTACGCGCTCCGGCCCGCCGTCCGTGGCTCCCGCCCGCTCAACACCGTGATCCGCGGGCCGCCGGGGACGGGGAAGACCACCGCGGTCCAGAAGCTGTTCGGCGAACTCGGCGTCGAGGCGCCGAACGTCCGGACCGTCCGCGTGAACTGTCAGGTCGACTCGACGCGGTACGCGGTGTTCTCGCGGCTGTTCCAGAGCGTGTTCGACTACGAGCCGCCCTCCTCCGGCGTCTCCTTCAAGAAGCTGTTCGAGCAGGTGACCGACCGGCTCGTCGAGGAGGAGGAGGTACTCATCGTCGCGCTCGACGACGTGAACTACCTGTTCTACGAGAACGAAGCCTCTGACACGCTGTACTCCCTCCTGCGGGCCCACGAGACCCACGCCGGCGCGCGCATCGGCGTCGTCGTGGTCTCCTCCGATCTCTCGCTGTCGGTGATGGACGAACTCGACTCCCGGGTCCAGAGCGTGTTCCGCCCGGAGGACATCTTCTTCCCCTCCTACGACGCCCCCGAGATCGTGGACATCCTCCGGGAGCGCGTCGATCGCGGCTTCCACGACGGCGTGCTCTCGGCGCCCGAACTCGACCGCGTCGCCGAACTCACCGCCGACAGCGGCGACCTCCGGGTCGGGATCGACCTCCTGCGCCGCGCCGGGCTCAACGCCGAGATGCGGGGCTCGCGAACGATCGAGGAGGAGGACATCGAGGAGGCGTACGAGCGCTCGAAGTACGTCCACCTCGCGCGCAGCCTCCGTGAGCTCTCCGACTCCGAGCGCGCGCTGGTCCGGGTCGTCGCCGAACACGGCGGGGAGCAGGCCGGCGACGTGTACGACGCGTTCCACGAGGAGACAGATCTCGGCTACACGCGCTACTCCGAGATCGTCAAGAAGCTCGAACAGCTCGGCGTGCTGGAGACCGAGTACGCCGACGTGGAGGGTCGCGGCCGCTCGCGCTCGCTCTCGCTGGCGTACGAGCCCGAGGCAGTGTTGGACCGGCTGGAGTGATGCGCCTCCGCTCGGTCACGCTCGCGACGGCCGACCCCGATGCCCTCCGCCCGTTCTACGCCGAGAGGCTCGGTCTGCCCGTGAGCGACACGGCCGAGGGGTTCGTCGTCGCCGTCGACGAGAATCGGAGATTCTCGGCTGCCAACCAGAACGCGAAGCGTTCTGGTGACGTCGGCGCCTCGACGGTGGAGTTCCGGCGCGCGACTGCCGACACGGCGCCGACCTACCACGTCGCGTTCTCCGTCCCGGGCGGCAGCGCGGCCGCCGCCACGAGGTGGCTGGACGCCCGCGCTGACCTGCTGGCCGACGGTGATCGGACGCAGTTCCGTTACGAGTACCTCGACGCCACCGCGATGTACGCCCTCGACCCCGCGGGAAACGTGCTCGAACTCCTCGCACGCGACGGGCGTGCGGGCTCGAACGACGGCGGCGAGTTCGGCCCCGACTCGCTGCTCGACGTCGGCGAGATCGGCGTCGTCGTGGACGACGTCCCGAGGGTCGCCGCGGCGCTCGCGGACGTGTTCGACGTCGACGGCTCGCCGGATGCGGGGTTCGCGTACCTCGGCGACGAGGCCGGCGCGTTCGTGCTCGCGGCGCCGGGACGGGCGTGGTTCCCGACCGATCGGCCGGCGGCCCCGGCGCCGCTGACAGTCGTCGCGACGGGGGGCGAGGGGGCGGTCTCGTTCGATGGCGGCCGAGTCACCGTCGTCGGGATCGACCGCTGATCCCCGACCCACGGACGTGCCGACGCGCCTTTGCTCCCCCCACTCCAACGCCGGCGCATGAAGCAGACCGGCGGCGGCGAGGACGCGAAGCGGCGGGCGGGCGAGTCGGCGGCCGAGATTCCCGACGACGGCGACGTGGTCGGCCTCGGGACGGGGAGCACCGCCGCCCACGCAATCCGCGCGCTGGGCGACCGCGTCGACGCTGGCCTCGATATCCGGGGTATCCCCACCTCCTACCAGTCGCGGGAGCTCGCCCGCGAGGTCGGGATTCCGCTGACTGATCTCGACGAGGCGACGCCCGACGTGGCGATCGACGGCGCCGACCAGGTCGCGGCCGACGGGGCGCTCGTCAAGGGCGGCGGCGCGGCCCACGCCCGGGAGAAGCTGGTCGACAACGCCGCCGAACGGTTCGTCGTCGTCGCCGACCCGACGAAGGAGGCTGAGCGGCTCTCACACCCCGTCCCGGTCGAACTGCTGCCGGCCGCGCGATCCCCGGTCGCCGACGCCGTCCGGGCGGCCGGCGGCGAGCCCGAACTCCGGGCGGCCGAGCGCAAGGACGGCCCCGTCGTCACCGACAACGGGAACCTCGTTCTCGACTGCGCGTTCGGCGAGATCGACGATTCGGGCGCGCTCGCGCGGACGCTGTCGGCCGTCCCGGGCGTCGTCGAGCACGGGCTGTTCGTCGGGCTGGTGGACGAGGTGCACGTCGGACGCGACGACAGCGTCGAGATCACGTCGTACTGACGGCGCTATCGCTACCCGGTTAGGACGCGAAAAACGGAAACCGGACGACTGCTTCCGGATTTAAAGGTCGCGCGGCTGGACCGTCTTCCGATCGTTCTCCTCGGCTCGGCGAGCGGCGTCGTCGAGCAGCTCCTCGACTTCCTCGTCCAGGGCGTCGTAGAAGTCCGAAGCAACGTTCTTCTCATCGAGGTACTCCTTGACGGCGGCCTTGACGATAAGGTTGGACATATGCGTCCCTAGCTACTCGACCCCTCTTAATAAGATTTCCCAAATCGACCGAAGGGACCGCGCCAGGGGCCGAAATCAGGACATTTAGGTGTGGCGGTCCGCCGCTCGATCGGCGCCGCCGCGCCGTCCCGAGCGGGGCTGGAAATCGGGGCATACGGCCGACGGGAACTGAACGAAACCCGACGAGGACGCCCGGAACCGTTCGTTTCACGCCGTGGGAGCCAGAATGCCCATAAACCTATTGACCCGTGGGTGGCGTACCCACAATCGCCGGTACCGGTGGATACCGGACAACCGATGTCACGCTGTGACCACTGCGGGTCACACGTCTCCGAGCGATTCGCCCGCGTGTTCGCCGACGAGCAGGGCCGGCTCGACGCCTGCCCCTCGTGTGCCGCGAACGCCGGCATCGCGGAAGTCGCCCGGGACCGGACCCGTACCGAAACCCACTGACGGGGTATCGCCACACGACCGCCACGCTCCCGGCGTGGTACAGCGCCGCGCCGGCCCCCGACCCGCTCCCACTTTTGTGCCGCTTCGGACCGGACCGCTTAGGCGCCCGGCACCACTGGAACGACCGTGCACTACGTCTACGTGCTCTCGTGTGCGGACGACACACTGTACACGGGGTACACCACCGACGTGGCTCGCCGCGTCGCCGAGCACGACGCCGGCGAGGGCGCGAAGTACACCCGCGGGCGGACCCCCGTCGAGCCCGTCCACGTCGAGTCCTTCGAGACGAAGTCGGCGGCGATGTCCCGCGAACACGAGATCAAACAGCTCTCCCGGACCGAGAAGGAGCGGCTGGTCGCGTCGTCGGAGACGCCGGAGCTGGCGTAGGGCTCTTCCTCGATCGCCGGCGCCGGACTGTCACGCTACTCGCCTACCACTCGGGCTCGTCTTCGATGCGGATGAACTCCGGCGCGCGGCGGGCGTACGTGCCGACGCGGTAGCCGAGTTTACACGTCCGGGCGCGGAGGTCGTCGTCGACGAACGCGTACGCGGCGTCGGCGCCGATCTCGTCGGGCTCGGGCTCCCGGCGGCGCTCCGCGAACCGGCTGCTGGCGTTCCGCAAGCCGACCTGCGTCGGGAGCACCCAGCCGTGGACCCCACGGACGGTGCTGCGCATGTCGTTGAGCGTGTCGGCGATCGTGCCGCCGCCGGCGGTGACCAGCAGCCCCACGACGGTCTCCTCGTACTCGTCGAACCCGCAGTAGTCGTGGAAGTTCCGGAACGCCGCGGAGTAGGAGCTGTGGTAGACGGGCGCGCCGAGGAGCACGCCGTCGGCCTCTCGGACGCGCGCGAGCAGTTCCGCGGCGTCGCCGGCCTCGCCGGTGTCGCGGTCGGGGTCGTACAGCGGCAGGTCGACCGCCGCGAGGTCGATCAGGTCGGTCTCGACGCCCGCGGTCTCGGCGGCGTCCAGCGCGTACCGGAGGGCGGCCTTCGTGTAGCTCCCGTCGCGCATGCTGCCGCTGACGGCGACGACTCGGGTCATGTGAACGCGTTTCACGACACCGGCCCAAAAGGGGGTCGGAACGCCCCGCGTGACGGGTCCCTTTTTCAGCCTTAGCCACCAACTCCGACCCATGACCGACCCCACTGACGCCATCCAGTTCGGCACCGACGGCTGGCGGGCCACCCTCGACACGTTCACTGACGACCGCGTCCGCATCGTCGCACAGGGCGTCGCCGACTACCTCCGAGAGGAGGGCACCGCCGCCCCCGTCGTCGTCGGCTACGACGCCCGCTCCTCCTCGCCGGGGTTCGCCGAGAGCGTCGCCGACGTGCTCACCGACAACGGGTTCGACGTGCTGCTGCCCGAACGGGACATCCCCACCCCGACCGCGGTGTGGAACGCCGTCGATCGGGGCTACGCCGGCGCCGTGATCCTCTCCGCCTCCCACAACCCCCCGGAGTACAACGGGATCAAGTACTTCCCCGGCGACGGCGCGCCGGCGATGCCCGAAGTCACCGACCGCATCGAAGCGAACCTCGGCGAGCCCGAGGCGCTCCCCGAGAGCGAGCACGGCGTCGTCGTCCGTGACGACCTCGTGACCCCCCACGCCGACGCCGTCGAGGAGCTGGTGGCCTCCTACGGGTTCAGCACTGACGACGGGAACGTCAATCTCTCGGGGCTCACTGTCGCGTACGACGCGATGCACGGCTCCGGCCGCGGCGTGACCGACGCGGTGCTCGAAGACGCCGGCGCCGAGATCCAGCGCCTGCGGTGTGACGAGGACCCCGAGTTCGGCGGCGGCGCGCCCGAGCCGGCCGAGTCGAACCTCCACGCGCTCGCCGATCACGTCGTCGACGGTGACGCGGATATCGGGATCGCGAACGACGGCGACGCCGACCGCATCGCGGTGATCACCCCGGCGGGCTACCTCGGCGAGAACCGCTTCTTCGCCGCGACGTACGACGCGCTACTGGAGAAGGACTCCGGGCCCGCGATCCGGACCGTGTCGACGACGTTCCTGATCGACCGCGTCGCCGAGGCCCACGGCGAGCGCGTGGTCGAGACCGCGGTCGGCTTCAAGTGGGTCGCCGACGCGATGGGCGAGCACGACGCGCTGATGGGCGGCGAGGAGTCCGGCGGCTTCTCGATCCGCGGGCACGTCCGGGAGAAAGACGGCGTCCTGATGGCGCTGCTGGCCTGTGCGATCGAGGCCGACGAGCCGTACGACGGGCGGATCGAACGCCTCGAAGCCGAGCACGGCGGAATCGTCGCGGACAAGGTCAGCCTCGACTGCCCCGACTCGGAGAAGGAACGCGTGCTCGACGATCTCGAAGACCAGATCCCCGACGCGGTGGCGGGGGTTCCCGTCGAGCGGACTGTCACCGTCGACGGCTTCAAACTCCTCTGTGCGGACGGTTCGTGGCTGCTGGTTCGGCCGTCGGGCACCGAGCCCAAACTCCGCGTGTATGCGGAGGCGTCGACGGTCGCCCGGGTCGAGGCGGTGCTCGACGCCGGCCGGGAACTGGTCGCGCCGCTGATCTGAGGCGCTACGGCGTTCGGACGCCCCAGAACCGACTCCCTTCCTGTTCGACCTCGAAGCCGAGGTCCTTCCAGAACCCACGGACGCCGGCGCGGAAGTCCGCGGTAACCGTGCCGTCCTCGTCGGCGACCGCCGCCTCGACCAGCGCCGAGCCGATCCCCTCCCCCCGGCGCTTCCGGCGGACGGCGACGCCCTCGATGTGGCCGTCGCGAACCACCAGCGCGCCGACGATCCAGTCGCCCGCCTCGGCCAGCAACAGCTCGCCGTCGGGGGCGGCGTCCCGGACCGTCGAGCCGTCGATGTCGAGCAGCGCACCCTGCAGCACCCGCATCGCCGCGACCACGTCGTCGTTGCTCCCGCGCCGGAGTCTCACGTCCTCGGGGAGATCGACGCTCGTCGGCGTCGGCAGCGGGCGCTGGGGTTTCGGCCGGCGGTCGCCGTCGAGGAGCTCCGCCCCCTCGTCCGGGGTCGCTGCGTCCCCGGAGTGGGCCTCGCTCGCGGTTGATCCCCCGTTCGCCGCACCCGATTCGGCGTCGGCGGGGCCGGTGTCGTCCTCGGCACGCGGCGGCACGCGGTCGACACTCGGCGATTCGGGCGGCTGTTCGTTCGCTTCGTCGGGTGCCCGCTCGTCGGCTGTGTCGTCACCGGCGGTGCGTTCCGCCGTGTCGCCGGCGTCGAGCGTCGCGGCGTGGTCGATCGCGTCGAGGATCTCGTCGATCCGGGGGCGGTCGGTCCGGGAGTCCCCCCGGTGGGCGTACGTCTCGATCGGGTCGCTGAAGCGGAGGTCGAGCAGGATCACCGCCGGCATCCGGCCGATCACGTCGTGGAGTTTGCCCAGCAGGCCGAACCGGGTGGGCTGCTCGTAACGGTCGCCGAGTTCGGTGTCGGGGTCGGCGACGACGGGGAACGGGAGGTGGTACTGCTTCTGCCACTCCGCGGCGGTCTCGCGGTCCTCAGGCAGCACCGACACGACCTCGGCGTCGCGGGCCTCGAACTCGTCGTACCGTTTCTTCACCCGTCGGACCTGCTGGCGGCACTCGCTGCAGTAGAAGTCGCGGTGGAGGAGGAGCACGGCGAACTCCGCCTCGATCTCCGCGGGCGAGAGCGGGTCGGGGCCGGGCCCGACGTTCGGCAGCACGAACCCGCTGTTCATGGTCGGACGTGGAGCCGAGAGTACAAAACGCCGACGCCCGTGCGGTTCGGGCGGGACCGGTCGGGCGCGGGGCTCAGCCGCCGGCGATCAGCCGGAGCACGCGAACGTGGTCGGCCTCGACGGGAGCGTCCTCCGGGACGGGCGAGTCGTCGACGAGGACGGTCACCTCGTGGGAGCTGTAGCCGATCTCGCGGACGACTGCGGCGTAGTCGGCGTCGTCGGGGACGGTGACGGTGCGTTCGTCCTCGCCGACGATCTCGACCGTTAGCTGCATGGGTTTGGGTGGGTGGGGAGTGGGTTTGAGGGTTGTCCTCCGGGTAGCACGGTTCTCGGAGGATCGAACGGATCCCGAACTGCCGGTCGACGATCAGTTCGGGTAGCGGTAGTAACCGACCACGAGAGAGAGGAGGAGGATCAGGAGTAGGCTAAGCGACCAACCGGCAGTCGTTCCCTCATCGTTCGCCCCGCTGATCCGGGGAGGCACTTTACTCAAGTCCGCTGTGGGGGTTGGCGGAGCCGTTTCCGACGGTGTCACAGTCGGTGTTGCGGTAGTCGTCGCGGTTCGAGTCACAGGTGTCGCTCCAGCTACCGTCGAAGTCGGTTTAGCTGTCTCCGTCGGTGTCGCGGTGTCCGTATCCGTGGATGTCGGTTCGCCCCCGTCACCGTCACCCGGGGGATCAGCCGGTGTTGCAGTCGGTGAGGGCGTCGACGTTGCGGTCGGTGACGGTGTCGGCGTTGCAGTCGGTGAGGGCGTCGACGTTGCGGTCGGTGACGGTGTCGGCGTTGCAGTCGGTGAGGGCGTCGGTGTCGGCGTAGCGGTGGGTGAAGGCGCCGGTGTCGGTGTCGGGGTTGGCGTTGCAGTCGGTGTCGGGGTTGGCGTTGCAGTCGGTGTCGGTGTTGGCGTTGCAGTCGGTGTCGGTGTTGGCGTTGCAGTCGGTGTCGGTGTTGGCGTTGCAGTCGGTGTCGGTGTTGGTGTTGGGGTCGGGGTGGATGTTGGTGTTACAGTCGGTGTTGCAGTCGGTGTTGGAGTAGGTGTCGACGTTGGTGTTGGGGTCGGTGTTGACGTCGGCGAAGGTGTCGGCGTCGCAGTGGGGGAGGGTGTGGGGTCAGTTATCTGGAGCGTTCCGGTCGCTTCGCCGCCGCTGCTCTGGGGGTTGATGTCCAACGGAACGTCGTACGTGCCCGACGATACGGGGTTCTGCACGTCGTCGAAGACCACGACAACCTCGTCGCCGTCGTACAGGGAGTACGAGCCACCGAATCGGAGCGTTAGAACGTAGCCGCCCCCACTCACGTCGACGTTACTGAGGTCCGACATGGCGGATTCGTCGATCGTCGTCCCGGATTCGTCGTCACCGCGATCGATCCCGACGGTCGACACGTCCTCGATACTGACGTTGCTCACGTCCGAGTTCGCGTTACTCAGGTTGACCTCGAGACCGTTCAGCGAGCTGCTCTGTGATCCGACGGTGACCGTCACTTCGTACGTTGCGTTGGCCGCGTCGACCTCGCTTGGATCGGCGTCGATGCTCGGGTCGGACGCGGCCACGACGATAGTCACTCCTACGAGAAGGAGAAGGACGAGAACCACCACACCGAGCCGTGAATGACGGTTCCCAGCCATCGGAATCCCTCAGACGGCGGTTTTATCCATAGCCATCCGACATATTGATAGATATATCAATGGATCACAAAAAGGATACTGGCCGTTCTCGGTCAGTGCTCCGGCCGACGGCGATAGAGGAGGGCACGGGAGCGTTCGGGGACCCACCGGTCGCTGGACGTCGAGAAAACCGGGAGTGCTCCGGTCCGTTTATGCCCCGCCCGGACCCCTCTCAATCCATGAGCGAGGCCGACGCCGAGGGCGAGTCCGCGGGCCGGGAGATCTGGATCGAGAAGTACCGGCCCCAGACGCTCGACGACATCCACGGGCAGGAGGAGACCATCGAGCGCGTGAAGAGCTACGTCGAGGGCGGCGAACTCCCCCACATGCTGTTCACGGGCCCGGCGGGCGTCGGGAAGACGACGACCGCGACCGCGATCGCCCGCGAGATCTACGGCGACGACTGGCGCGGGAACTTCCTCGAACTCAACGCCTCCGACGAGCGCGGGATCGATGTCGTTCGGGACCGCATCAAGAACTTCGCGCGCTCGGCGTTCGGCGGCGAGGACTACCGCATCATCTTCCTCGACGAGGCCGACTCGCTGACGAGCGACGCCCAGTCCGCCCTGCGCCGGACGATGGAGCAGTTCTCGGACAACACCCGCTTCATCCTCTCCTGTAACTACTCCTCGAAGATCATCGACCCGATCCAGTCCCGCTGTGCGGTGTTCCGCTTCTCCCCCCTCTCGGACGACGCCGTCGCCGGGCAGATCCGGGAGATCGCCGAGGCCGAGGGGATCGAGATGACCGACGAGGGGCTCGACGCGCTCGTCTACGCCGCCAACGGCGACATGCGTCGCGCGATCAACAATCTCCAGGCCGCCGCGACGACCGGCGACGTGGTCGACGAGGAGGCCGTCTACACCGTCACCGCGACCGCTCGCCCCGAGGAGGTCGAGGAGATGGTCGCCGCCGCCGTCGCCGGCGACTTCCCGAAGGCCCGTGCGACTCTCGACACGCTGCTGACCGACGTGGGGATGGCCGGCGGCGACATCGTCGATCAGCTCCACCGCTCGGCGTGGGAGTTCGACCTCGACGACCGCGCAGTCGTGCGGCTGCTCGAACGCCTCGGCGAGGCCGACTACCGGATCGCCGAGGGCGCGAACGAGCAGGTCCAACTGGAGGCGCTGTTGGCGGCGCTGTCGCTGGACGACGAGGAGTAGTTGCGGTCGCGGGGAGGACACCGAACACGACCGCGAGCGAACGAAGTGAGCGAGCGGCCTTTTTCGTCGAGCTTTTTCGAGGAGCGGTGCGCCTCCGGCGCACCCGACGACGAAAAAGGTCGGGTCCGAAGTGCTTATTCACGGGGCTGTGAAACGGCGAGTCATGCAGCCGCTTCACGCCCGCTACCCCTTCTTCGACGAGGCCCGGGAGGCCGTCGGGGAGCTGGGCGCCTCGGTGCCCGAACTCGCCGCCTCGGGCGACCCGGCCGTCGAACGCGGCCGCGAGCGCGTCGAGCGCGCGCTGACCGAGGGAACTACCGCGCCCGCCGAGCCGGGGCGGTGGAGCGACGAGGCCGAACTGCTCTCCTACCCCGTCGCGCGCGTGCTCGTCTCCCTCCTGTCGGAGGAGAAAGCCGTCGAGAAGTACGCCGCCGCGGAGGCGTCGACGGCCGCCGCGCGCTTCGCCGAGGACGTGACCGGCGACGACGACGGCCTGCGCAGCACGACCGACGCCTCGGTGTCGCTCCCGCGGATCCTCCGGGAGTTCGGCCTCGAAGACGCCGTCCGGGAGGAACGCCTCGCGGGCGCGGAGCAGAACCGCAGCGCGGGCGCGACCGACCGCGACTGGTACCGCGTCGCCGTCGAGCAGTACCTCCTGCTCACCGACGACTGGGGAGAGGAGTGGCGGCTGGTGAACCGTGAGCTCGCCGACGGCGAGGTCCGGACACGTCGGGGGGAGCTGTACGGCGCCGACGGCGAGGGGCTGCTCGTGGAGGCCGTCCGGCGTCGCGTGGCGGCGGGGCTGCCGTTCGATCTCGGCGACGACCGCCGGGACGGGCTGGAGGACGCGCTCGCGGAACCGCTGTCGGCGCTGCGGGACTTGCTCGGCGAGCGCGTGGCAGTCAGAGATATCGACGCAGTAGTGCCCGACCTGTTCCCGGACTGTGTCGACGAGCTACTGACGCGGGCCGAGAGCGAGGCGCTTGACGACACCGAGTCGTTCGCGCTGCTGTCGTTCCTCGCCGCGATCGGGCTCGACGCCGACGGCGCGGCCGCGTTCTGCGCCGACACGACGCTCGACGAGGCGCAGGTCCGCTACGCGGTCGAGCGACTCGGGGAGAAACGTGGGGCGCAGTACCCGCCGCCGTCGTGTGAGACGCTCGAAGCCTACGGGATCTGTACGAACCAGAACGACCACCGCGAGCGGGCGAACCACCCGCTCGTGCTGTACCGCGAGCGGCTACGGGAGACGCCGCCGGAGGAGCGAGTTGACTGGCGCGAACGGGAGCCGGCTCAGTCCTGACTCGCGAAGTACAGCCCCAGCGCCCCCATGAGGACAATGAACCCGGTCAGTGCGCCGAGCATCGCGAGGCCGCCGGTCGCGGAGAGTCCCTCGTCGACACCGAAGGTCGTGCCGACGACGACGAACGAGACGATCAACAGGGCGACGGCGGCGATCGAGAGCACGATCTTTCGCCCCATGCCCTCCTCGATATCCATACTCCGGAATCGCCCGGGAGCACCCTAAAGCACTTCGATGCGGCTCAGTCGAGCGCCTCGGCCGCCTCGTCGACGGTGAGGGTGCCGTCGGCGACCGCCTGCAGCAGCTTCCGGACGCCCCCGTCGGGGTCGTCACCGTCGTCGGCCGTGGTAGCGGTACCGCGCTCCGTCGCCTCCGCCAGGGTGACCTTCTCGGTGTCGCCGACGAGTTCGGCCATATCGGTGCCGTCGGCGAGCGCGGTCTCCTTCTTCACGCGGTAGTTGCCGCCGTCGGTGGTGTAGCAGTCGCCCGGGTGGAAGAAGTACCAGTCCTCGCGGTCGAAACGCACGCCGATGCGGGGTTTGGCGCCGAAGTTCTGGGCGAAGTAGACGAGGGCCTGCACCTCCTCGCCGGTGAGGTAGATGGGGTCGCCCGCGGAGGATTTAGCCTCGATGGCGTAGAAGCTCTCGCCGTTGCCCGCGAGCACGTCCGGGAGCTCCCGCTGGGTCGCGCTCCCGCTGGCGGGCGCGCGCATGACGGCGAAGCCGGCGTCGTCGAGCCGGTTGACGAGCTCGCGCTCGCGCCGGTCGCCTTTCTTGTTCGTCGGCATTGGGTGAGAGTCGGGTACGAGGGGGCAAAAGGCGGTCGGTGATGGGTGGTTTTCGTGGGTTGGTTTCGATTGGGCGATGCTGCTGACGTGAGCACGAACCGCGACCGCGACAGCAGCTCGATCGTTGGCCACTTGCGACCGCAGGGTGCCGGACACGAGGTCCGGCACAGCCCCGGATCCCCACCCCTCCCCCCGCGGCCGGCGATCGTCGCCGTCATCAGAAATCAGAGATTTCTGATTGGCAGACGAGAGCTTCGCTCTCGTCGACGGCCGCGAGGCGTCCACCGCCACCGCACCGCGGTCGCGGTCGGCGCGAAGCAGAAGCGCCCCTTGTGGGCGCGACCAGCGCGAGGGACGAACGAGCGAAGCGAGTGAGTCGGCTGGGGAGGTATGAGGGCTGTACGGAGCGGTTGCGGTCGCAAGTGGTCTAGCCTCGAACTGCTGTTGCTGTTCGAGTCACCAGTTCGAAAACCGTCGGCGACGCCACCAAAACCACTGGAAAACGCGGCGAGAAGTAATTACGTCCCGTGCTGCCAGGAGTCCATGTACTCGCGCTGCTCGTCAGTCAGCCCGTCGTACTCGACGCCCTCGGCGGCGAGCTTGATCTCGGCGACCTCCTCGTCGAGTTCGTCCGGCACCTCGTGGACGCCAGCCTCGTAGCTGTCGCCGTTCTCGACGATCTCTCGGACACAGACCGCCTGAATCCCGAAAGACTGGTCCATCACTTCGACCGGGTGGCCCAGCCCGACCGGCGCGGCGAGGTTCACGAGTCGGCCCTCGGCGAGCACGTTCAGCCGACGGCCGTCGGCCATCTCGAAGGACTCGACGCCGTCGCGGGCCTCGTAGCGGTCGACCGCGAGGTCGTCGAGGTGATCGAGGTTGATCTCCACGTCGAAGTGGCCGGCGTTGGCCAGCAGGACGCCGTCCTGCATCTGCTCGAAGTGCTCGCGGGTGATCACGTCCTTGTTCCCGGTGGTGGTGACGAACACGTCGCCCTCCTTCGCGGCCTCGGCCATCGGGAGCACGTCGTACCCCTCCATGTGCGCTTCTAGCGCCTTGCGCGGTTCGACCTCACAGACGACGACGTTGGCGTCCTGCCCGGCCGCCTTCGAGGCCACGCCCTTGCCGCAGTAGCCGTAGCCGGCGACGACGACGGTCTTGCCGGCCCACGAGAGGTTCGTGGTCATCGCGATCGCCGACAGCGCCGACTCGCCCGTGCCGTGGACGTTGTCGAACAGGCGCTTCATCGGCGTGTCGTTCACCGCGAACATCGGGTAGTTCAGCTCGCCGTCGTCGTCCATCGCGCGCAGTCGGTGGACGCCGGTGGTCGTCTCCTCGGCGCCGCCGACGATGGAGTCGATCAGCTCGGGGTGCTCTTGGTGGATGCGGAACACCATGTCCGCACCGTCGTCGACCGTGATCGTCGGCTCGTGGTCGATGACGGACTCGATGGCGGCGTAGTACTCCTCGTCGTCGACGCCGCGGACGGCGTAGGAGGTGACGTTCGCCACGTCGTCCAGCGCGACGCTCACGTCGTCGTGAGTCGAGAGGGGGTTGCAGCCCGTGACCGCTACTTCGGCGCCGCCGAGGGCGAGCGTCTCGACGAGGATCGCCGTCTTGGCCTCGACGTGCATCGCCATCCCGATCGTCTCGCCGGCGAGGGGTTTCTCCGCCTCGAAATCCTCGCGGAGCGACTGGCAGATGGGCATGTGCTGGAGCGCCCAGTCCATCTTCCGGCGGCCCTCCTCGCGGAGCGCCTCGGGGTCGTCGACGTGCGCGGTGACGCGCTCGTAGGAACTCATGGCTGTGGGTTCTGGTGGTGTGGGCAAAACCGTGTCGAAGGGGCGTCCGGGAACGGTCACCCGGGCGCGCCGAAGGGACGGTGCGGCGGCGTTCAGTCCCACCACTCCGAAGGTGGCCCCGCACTCGCCGTCAAACGGAACTACATCGTTCACTCGGTTCGTCAAAACAGCTCGAGCGGCGTATCACTCCCCTCGTATTTTCCGCCTCGACACAGAACACCCGGACATGGTTACGGTGCTCGCCGTCCTCGGGATACTCGTCGCGGTGTTCGTCGGCTACAACATCGGCGGTTCCTCGACCGGGGTCGCGTTCGGCCCGGCGGTCGGCGGCCGACTCGTCCGGAAAGTCACCGCAGGGGTACTGTTCACCGGCTTCGCGCTGCTCGGCGCCTGGACCGTCGGGCGGAACGTGATCGACACGATGAGCAGCAGCATCGTCCCCGCAGCGCAGTTCTCGCCGGAGGCGAGCGTCGGCGTGCTCTTTTTCACGGGGCTCTCGCTGCTGATCTCGAACCTCTACGGCGTCCCGGCCTCGACGTCGATGACCGCCGTCAGCGCCATCGTCGGGCTGGGGCTGGCGACGGGGACGCTGAACGGGGCGCTGATGTTCGTCATCGTCTCGGCGTGGATCGTCGCGCCGGTCGTCGGCTTCGCCAGCGGCGCCGTCATCGGCCGCTACGTCTACCCGTATCTCGACGGCCGGTTCGCGTTCACGCGGCTGGAGCTCCACCTGCTCCAACTCGACCGCTCGGGGCGGATTCCGAAGCCGCGCGTGAACCGGAACGCGACCCCGCGGGATCTGGTCGGTTCGGCGCTGGTCGTCCTGATCGCCTGCTACATGGCGTTCTCGGCGGGCGCCTCCAACGCCGCCAACGCCGTCGCACCCTTAGTCGGCGCCAACGGCACGCTGACCGTCGATCAGGGCGTACTGCTCGCGGTGGGAGCGTTCGCGCTCGGCTCGTTCACCATCGCCCGCCGAACGCTCGACACCGTCGGCGACGACATCACCGAGCTGCCGATCCTCGCGGCGCTGATCGTCTCCGTCGTCGGCGGCACCATCATCACCGTGTTGTCGTATCTCGGCATCCCCGCGAGCCTCGCGGTCAGCACCACCTGCTGCATCATCGGCCTCGGCTGGGGGCGGGCCAGCCGGGCGGCGACGCTCGCGGAGCTGGCGAAACCCTCGCCCGAGACGAAGATGGGATCGGAGCTCTCGACCGGCGCGCTCACACCGGAAGAGCGGGACGAGCCCGCGAGCCCGACCGTCGGCGACATCGCGGAAGGGGAGGCCGTGGAGCCGGAGTCGCCGCCGGCGGTGCCGAGCATCGGCGACGAGCGAGCGCGGCCACAGAGCAAGGAGAGCCTGTTCGACGCCACCGCCGCGGGGCGGATCGCGGTGCTCTGGGTGCTCACGCCGACGATCGCCGTCGTCTGTTCCTACGCGCTGTTCTCGCTGCTGCTGTAACCCTACTCGACTCGCGCCACCAGTTCGTCGGCCCGTTCCTGCGCGCGCTCCCGCACGGCGTCGACGTCCAGCGTCTGTACCTCGCGGTCTTCCATCAGCACCTGCCCGTCACAGACGGTGTGGCGTACGTCCTGCCCGCTCGTCGCGTACGCGAGGTGGCTCACCAGATCGTGCTCGGGCGTCAGGTGCGCTGCGTCGAGATCGACGACCGCGAGGTCCGCGTTCGCGCCCGCCTCGATCCGGCCGGAGTCGAAGCCGAGCGCCGCGGCAGACCCCTCGGTCGCCATCCGGACGGCTGCGCTGGCCGGCACCGCGGCGGCGTCGTCGGCGCCGAGTTTCCCGAGCATCGCGGCGTCGCGGATCTCGTCGAACATGTCGAGGTCGTTGTTCGAGGCGGCACCGTCGGTGCCGAGCCCGACCGTGACGCCCGCCTCGAGCATCTCGGCGACCGGCGCGATCCCGGAGGCCAGTTTGGCGTTCGATGCGGGGCAGTGGACCACCGCCGCGTCCGAGTCGGCGAGGATCTCGATCTCCTCGTCGTCGACGTGGACGCAGTGGGCGAGGAAGTCGCCGTCCGCGAGCAGCCCCACGTCCGCGGCGTAGGAAAGCGGGCGAACGCCGCGCTCGTCGACGATCGGCTCGACCTCCTCGACGGTCTCGTTGGCGTGGATGTGGACCGGGAGGTCCGCCTCGCGGGCGCGCTCGACAGCCTCGCGCAGCAGCGCCTCATTCACGGTCGTCAGGGAGTGGGGCTTCACTGCCGTCGAGATGCGGCCGCCGGCGAGCCCGTCGTACTGGTCGGCGAAGTTGACGCTCTTCTCCATGTCCTCGCGGGCGTCGGTCTCCGACTTCCCGACGGAGACGAAGCCGTGGCCCAGTAGGGCACGCAGTCCGGCCGCCTCAACCACGCCGGCGACGTGGGGCTCTTCGAAGTACATGTCGACGAAACCGGTCGTCCCCGTGCGGATCATCTCGACCGCCGCGAGCTCGGTGCCGGCCCGGATGTCCTCGGCCGTGAGCTCGCCCTCCGCGGGCCAGATGTCCTCTTGGAGCCACGCGTCGAGCGGTTTGTCGTCGGCGTACCCCCGGAGCAGCGTCATCGGGGCGTGGCCGTGGGCGTTGACGATGCCGGGGACGACGAGCCCGCCGTCGGCGTCGAGCGTCTCGTCCGCCGCGGCGTCGATCTCCTCGGGGGCGGCGACACGTTCGATGTCGCCCGTCGACTGGTCGATCAGCACGTCGGCCTCGACGATCGAGTGGTCGGGACGGAGCACGCGACCGTTCGCGATACGGAGCGTATTCATGTACGGCAGTGGCGGGGGCGGGGGCGTTAAGCCGTCGTTCCACGGCGAGGACGGCCCCGCGCTACACCGGCGCCGAGCCGATCAGCGCGATCAGGCTGAACAGAATCGCGCCGAGGATGACGCTCACCGTGAAGTGGATGACGACGACGCCCGCGAGCAGCCGGCGGTTCAGCCCGTGGATGTAGCGGAAGACGGCGGCGTCGACGCCGAGGGCGGCCACGAGCGCGAGCAGCGGCGAGAACTCGAACGTCGCCGCGAGGAAGGCGATCGCGGCGATCGGCGGCCCGACGAGCGCGTGCGGGCGCAGCGACACGTCGCCGAGCAGGTTGCGGGCGGCGATGAACGCGGTGAGGGAGAGGAACGCGGAGAACAGGAGCCACGTCGCGATCACCGAGACGGTCGACCCCCCGATCGGTGCTGCCTGCAACGTGGCTGACTGGGAAACGGCGGCCAAGGAGACCACGGCTGTCAGTCCAGCAGGCCGAGTTCGTCGAGCCGTTCGGTGATCACGTCGACGGCCTCGGCGGCGTCGGCGGGCTGCTTCCCGCCCGTGATGACGAGCTTGCCGGAGCCGAACAGCAGCGCGACCACGTCGGGCTCCTCCAGCCGGTAGACCAGCCCGGGGAACTGCTCGGGCTCG
The DNA here is from genome assembly GCF_001282785.1 of Halolamina sediminis. Taxonomy (NCBI): domain Archaea; kingdom Methanobacteriati; phylum Methanobacteriota; class Halobacteria; order Halobacteriales; family Haloferacaceae; genus Halolamina; species Halolamina sediminis. The sequence continues at coordinate 183,439 of NZ_CVUA01000001.1, read as the reverse complement.
TACTCGATGCTCTCCAGGCCGAGCCCGATCGCGATGGCGTTGAGGTTCAGGCTCTCGCCGAGGTCGGCGCTGGTGACGATGTTCTGGACGGTGATCTCCGGGTCGTCCTCGATCGGGATGCTCAGCTCTCGGAGCTTCTCGAAGACGATGTGGAGGCTCTCGTGGACGTCGTCGGTCGACTTCGCGCCGGTGCAGACGATCTTCCCCGAACGGAAGATCAGCGCGGCGGATTTGGGCTCCTGCGTGCGGTAGACCAGCCCGGGGAACTGCTCGGGGTCGTAGTCGGCGCCCTCCAGATCCATGGCGACACTCTGGAGATCGAGCTCCTGGCCGATGCCCGTCGAGGCAACGACGTTCTCGATGGTGATCGTCTCCTTGGGATCGGTCATCGCTTTAAGGGTCGACGGTGAGGTTTAAATAGGTTGGTGGGTTCGGCAGGTCGGAATCCGGAGCGGGGGCGCCGACGGCGGGCTGGCTGGCAGTCCCGCCTACTCCGCCGGTCCACCGAACGCGATCCGCGCTGTCGGGACGAACGAGTAGACGACGAGCAATACAGCGATCACGAGGAACGCCACCGCGAAGCCGGCGTCGAGATGGGGCGCCGCCACGACCGCGAAGACGAGCGCGGCGATCACCGAGCGGAGCGATCGGAGGTGAGCTTCGAGCGAGGGAGATCTCTCCATAGGGGTGGCGTCGACGACCCGAGGCAAAAACCCGGCTGCCCGCGGGAACGCCAGTCTCTTTCCCACCCCCGACCCACCCACGGGCGTGTACTGTCTCGAACTGGCTGGCGAGGACGACGCGTTCGCGGCCCGGGAGGCCGAAGCCGCGGCGGCGGGCGTCGAGATCCTCGCGCCCGGGCTCGCCCGCGCCGGCCACGTCGACCGCGACCGCCTCCGCGGGCTGGCGTACACCCACGCCGCCGACGAGTTGGTCGCCCGGACGGAGGCGGGGATCGACGCCGCCGCGGTCGCGCTGGAGGCCGCGACCATCGACCGCGAGGGTAGCGTCGCGGTCCGTGCCCGCGACGTGCGCGGGCTCACTGGTGTGAGCACCGCGGCCGCGGAGCGCCGCCTCGGCGGCGTGCTCGTCGATCGCGGGTTCGAGGTCGACCTCGACGATCCGGACCACGAGCTGCGGGCGCTGTTCTCCGCCGAGGACGGGCTGGCGGACCCGGACAGCGACGCCGCGGCCGCCGAGCAGGGGCAGATCCCCGCCAACGAGGGGGTCTGCGTGCTCGGCTGGCTCGACTGCGAGTCCGAGCGCGACTTCGGCGATCGCCAGCCCACGGATCGCCCGTTCTTCCAGCCCGGGAGCATGGCGCCGATGGACGCCCGGGCGCTCGCGAACATCGCCGGCGCGGCGCCCGGCCGGCGGATCCTGGACCCCATGTGCGGCACCGGCGGGCTGTTGATCGAAGCCGGGCTCGTCGGCGCCGATCTGGTGGGAACCGACGCGCAGTGGAAGATGGTCCGGGGCACGCGGGAGAACCTCGACGCGCTGGTCGAGGGTGTCGATTCGGCGGTCGCGCGAGCGGACGCGACCGCGCTCGCGCTGCGGGACGGAACCGTCGACGGCGTGGCGTTCGACGCGCCGTACGGCCGGCAGTCGAAGATCGCGACGCATCGGTTGGAAGACCTCGTGGCGGGTGCGCTGTCGGAGGCGGCGCGAGTGAGTGTCGACAGTGCGACCTGCGTGCTGATGGCCGACCGGGACTGGCGCGAGGCGGTCTCGGGGACGGACTGGCGGGTCACGGACCGTTTCGAGCGCCGGGTCCATCGGTCGCTGACGCGGCACGTCCACGTGCTGGAGAAGCAGCCGGACGATCAGTAGACCGAGAGAGCAAGGGGAGGTTTTTCGAGTCGAAATCAAGGCGGGTTGTCTCTGCCGTTGGCTGATCGAACAGCGACCGCTGCTACCGCGACAGCAGCTCGTTCGTCGACCACTTGCGACCGCAGGGTGCCGGGCACGAGGCCCGGCACAGCACCGAGTCCCCACCCCTCCCCCCGCGCTCGCCGACCGCTGGCGAGCGCGAGGCGTCCACCGCCAGCGCACCGCGGTCGCTGTCGGCGCGAAGCGCGAGTCCCTCCGTGGACGAGCGGGCGCGAGGGACGACTGACTGAGTGAAACGAAGGAAGGAGTCGGGTGGGGAGGTCTGTGGGCTGTGCGGGGCGATGCGGTCACAAGTGGTCATGCTCACTCCGCGGTCCTGTTCGCGGTCAGAACGGGAACTCCCCGCTCTCAAGCACGTTCAGGTACGAACTTCGTTGTCCAAACGCGAACCCCGATATTTCGGGTGAATCGACCGAACAGAAACGCCGAACAGCCTACTCCCCGGGATCCACCGCAACCACGGTCTCCCCCGCAGTCACATCCTCCCCCTCCTTCACGCGCAGATCCGCGAACTCCACTCGTTCGGGCAGCAGCACGTCGACGCGACTGCCGAAGCTGATGTGGCCGACCTTCTCCCCGCGTTCGACCGAATCACCCTCCGCCACGTACGGATGAATTCGCCGGGCGAACCAGCCCGCGATCAGCGAGAGTTCGTACTCCCCGCAGTCGATCTCGACGCGCTCGTTCCGGTCGGACTCCTTCGAGAACGCCGGCTTGTTCGCGCCGGGACGGTGGGTCACCGACTCGACGGTGCCGTCGGCGGGCGCGCGGTTCACGTGCACGTCGGTGACGTTCATGAACACGCCGACGCGGATGCGGCCCTCCTCCTCGCGGATCACCGAGACGCTGCCGTCGGCGGGCGCGACGAACCCCGATTCGGGCGGCTCGCGCTCGGGGTCGCGGTGGAACAGGACCGCCGCCATCCCCAGCGCGACCAGCCCGAGACCGATCGGCCCCGAGACCGGCGTCAGCACGAAGCCGGCGAAAAGCGGCGGCAGCCCGTACCGGAGCGCGCCGGGGGCGAGCGACGGGCGGGGCAGCGCCATCAGGCCTCCCCCCGCAGCCGCTCGCGGCCCGCGGCCCACGAACTCAGCAGGTGGGTGAGGTGGATCGTGTCGTCGCTCCCCTCGATCAGGTCGGCGTCGGCCTCGCCGGCGAGCCGGTAGAGTCGGGCGAGCTTCTCCCCCGAGTACTCGCTGCGGGCGACCCGCAGCAGCTCCTGCAGCAGTTCCTCGCCGTCGTACCCCTCGTCGAGCAGGTCGTCGACGGTCGAACGCGCCGTCGAGAAGTCGCCCGTCGCGGCCGCCGAGAGCGCCGACGCGAGCTCGTCGTCGTGGCCCACGTCGTCGAGCACCTCGTAGGCCGCCTGCATCGTCACCTCGTCGTGCTGGGCGGCGGCCGTCTGAGCGCCCAGTACCGCCTTCCGCAGGTCGCCGTCGGCGTAGCCCGCGACGAACTCCAGCCCGTCGTCGTCGTACTCGACGGCCTCGGCGTCGAGGATCTCGGCGAGCACGGCCTCGATCTCGTCGTGACTGGGGGCCCGGACGGGCACCGGGAAACACCGCGACCGGATCGGCGCGATCAGCTTCGAGGGCTGGCGGGTCGCGATCACGAACTGCGTGGTACGGTGGTGTTGCTCCATCACCCGGCGCAGCGCCTGCTGGAAGTCCTCGCGGATCGCCTCGGCGTTGTCGAGCAGGATCGTCTTGAACTGCCCCGAGACCGGCGCGTAGCTCGCGGATTCTTTGAGCACGCGGTTGATCATGTCCCGCTTGGCCATCCGGCTCCGCCCCTCGAGGAACTGCGCGAAGCGGGGGTCCTCCCGGATCTCCTTCTTCGTGCGATCGAAGAAGTCCGCGACGTTGATCTCCACGAGATCGTTCTCGTAGTCCTCGTGCGCCTCGCGGGCCAGCGCCCGGACGGCGGCAGTCTTGCCCGCGCCCGGCGGCCCCTGGACGACGAGGTTCATCGGCTCGTCGACGGCCCGCCGGAGGCGTTCGCGGGTCTCGGCCTGTGGCAGGTCCGCGATCGCGGGCGCGTGGCGCTCGGTCCAGAGCGGCTTCTCCATCGGATCGGGATAGCCCGTCGGACGGTAAGAACTCCCCGGTCCGGGCGACGCTGGCGCCGTCGCTACCGACGTGAACGCTCGAAAGAAGGGGCAAAACCGCGCGGTCGCGGTGATTAGAAAACGGGAGCGGCGAGGTCGGACGACTCGGTGCCGTTCTCGGTCGGGGTCCCGTCGTCGCCGGACTGCTCGACGGCGACTTCGAGTTCACCCTCGGCCTCGTCGCGTTCGGCTTCGAGTTCGAGCTCCTCGGCGTCGGCGGGCACGGCCACGACGACCGTGCCGTTCTCGCCGGTTTCCCCGACTTCGTCGCCGTTTGCCGTCACGGCGGCGCCGGCGACGGCGCTGCCGTTCTGGGTGACCGTCACGGTCACGTTCTCGCCGGCGGTCGCGTTGCCGTCGAGGGAGAGTTCGAGGGGCTGCTCGGCCTCGTCGTCGTCAGCCTCGTTTGCCTCAGCCGCCTCGGAGCGATCGTCCCGCTCCTCGATCTCGACCTGATCGCCCGTACCGGACTCGCCCACGACGGGCTTGAGGATGTACTTCCCGGAGTTGCCCGCCTCGAACACGGTGATGTCGAACACGAAGTCGATCGCCTCACCGTCGCCGACGGTGAACTCCTTCTTGAGCTGGAGCTTTTCGCTGGGGAGCTTCACGTTCGTCGACTCGCCGTTCGTGAGCGTGCCGTTGATCTCGGCGACGTGGACGAACGTCTTGTCGTAGGTGCCGTTCTGGACCGCGAGCGTTCCGAGCTTGGAGGCGTTTGCACCTTGGAGTTCGGTTAGGTCGACGGTAACGTTGTTCACGTCCTTCTCGACCCACGCGCTCTCGTTCTCGCCGCCGTCGTCGGCGCGGTGGACGCCGACTTTCTCGATAGTGACGTTGAGGTGCTCGAAGTTCGAGATTGCGTTGCGCTCGTCGCTGACGTAGAAGTCGAGGCTCGCGCTCGTCTGGGCCGTCGCTGTCGGCGTCCCCGTCGCCGGCGTCTCCGTTTCGGCCTCCTCGTCCTCGTCCGACTCCTCACGCTCGCCCTGCTTCGCGGCGGGGCGCTCCTCGATCTCCTGATCGGGGCCGGACTCGCTCGCGACCGGCTGGATGTTGTAGCTGCCCGACTGGCCGCGCTTCACGACGGTGATGTCGAACACGAAGTCGATCGCCTCGCCGTCGCCGACGGTGAACTCCTCGTTGAGGTGGAGCTTGCTGCTCGGCAGCTTCACGTCGGTCGAGGAGCCGTCCGTCAGCGTACCGTTCACGTCGCTAACGTGGACGAACACCTTGTCGTACGTCCCGTTGGGCGCGTCGATCTGCCCGACCATCGTGGCGTTGTTGCCCTGGAGTTCGGTCAGGTCGACGGTGACGTTGTCGACGTCCCGCGTGACCCAGCCGTCGTCCTCGGCGTCGATCTCCTCTGTCTCGGAGACCGCGGTCTCTGACGCCTCGGTCTCGCTCTCGGAGTCGTCGACGCGGTGGGCCGCGATCTCCGTGATCGTGACGTTGAGGTGCTCGAAGTCGTCTATCGCGTTGTTCTGGTCGCTGATGTACATGTTGACCGTCCCCTCCCCACTACCGTCGCTCCCGCCCGGAGCGACGCCGGAGCCACACCCCGCGACGAGGAGCATGGCCGCAGCGAGAACCGTCGCCACAGTCTGGCGTTGCATTGTACTACGTCCACTCGCTCGAGCGGGATAACCCCCGGTAGCGTTTCAGTCGGATGGCGGCCGTTTCAGTGGGATAAAGCTCGCAAACCGGGCAGGAACCCCGGCGGAGGGCGTTCACCGAGTCGACAGCCGTAAACCGCCGCCCGAACCACCCACAGCCATGACTCTCCGGACGACGTTCCTCGGCACCAGCGGGGCCGTGCCGACGACGCGGCGGGCCCCGAGCGCGGTGATGGTGAACCGCGAGGGTGAGCGGTTCCTCTTCGACTGCGGCGAGGGCACCCAGCGCCAGATGATGCGGTTCAACACGGGGTTCGACGTGAAACACCTCTTTCTCACGCATCTCCACGGCGACCACATCCTCGGCATCCCGGGGCTGCTCCAGACCTGGGACTTCCAGGACCGCACGGACGCGCTGTCGATCCACGCGCCCCCCGGCTCCCGACGGAAGCTCCGGGAGTTGATCACCGCCGGCGGCCACGACACCGCGTTCCCGGTCCGCATCAACGAGGTCACGCCGGGGACGGTCGCCCTCGACGGCGAGGCGTTCGAGATCCGCGCGTTCGAGACCGAACACCGAACCACCTCACAGGGGTACGCGCTGCTCGAAGACGACCGCAAGGGGCGGTTCAAACGCGAGAAAGCCGAGACGGAACTCGACATCCCGCCCGGGCCGGCGTACGGCAAACTCCACGCCGGCGAGCCGGTCGAGCTCGACGACGGCCGCGTCATCGAGCCCGAGCAGGTCGTCGGTGAGCCGCGGCCCGGGCGCTCGCTCGTGTACACCGGCGACACCCGGCCCGTCGAGGCGACCGTCGAGATCGCCTGTGAGCCGGACCTGCTGATCCACGACGCGACGTTCGACGACGAGATGGCCGATCGCGCGCGCTCGACCGGCCACGCGACCGCCCGCGAGGCCGGCGAGATCGCGAGCCGGGCGGGCGCCAGACGGCTGGCGCTGACGCACATCTCCTCGCGCTACCCCGGCGACGCCCGCGAGCACGAACACGAGGCGGCTGGCGCGTTCGACGGCGACTGTTTCGTCGCCGAGGACGGGCAGACGGTGGAGATCCCGTTCCCCGACTCGGAGTAGGACAGGGAAAGAGGTTTGTGCTCCTGCATACAACTGTATGCATATGTCCAAGAGCATCCGTCTCTCCGACGAGGCCTACGAGCGCCTCGCTGCCCGAAAGGAGGACGACGAGACGTTCTCCGACGTCGTGCTCCGCCTCGCCGGCGAGCGGTCGCTGCTCGATATTGCGGGAATCCTCGACGACGAGGAGGCCGACGCCCTTCGTGACGCCGTCGAGGAACGTCGGGAGCGGCGCGAGCGTGAACTCGACGAGATCGCCGGGGAGATGGAGTCGTAGCGTGCTTCTCGATACGGCGTTCCTGATCGACCTGATGAACGGCGACGAGGCGGCCGTCGAGAAGGCCGAAGAACTGGAACGCAACCTCGTCCAGCAACGGCTGTCGGCGATGACCCTGTTCGAACTGTACTACGGGATCGGCCGTTCGGCGCAGTCCGAAGCGGAGCGGGAAGAGGTCGAAACGGTGCTCTCCTCCAAGCCGGTCCACCCTGCTGACACCGCCGTGATGCGGAAAGCCGGGCGAATGGCGGGCGAACTGGCGAGCGAGGGCGACGCTGTCGGTGACGGCGACGTGATCATCGCTGCGACTGCAGCAGTCGTCGACGAACCAGTCCTCACCCGGAACGTCTCCGACTTCGAACGCCTCGACGTCGAGATCGAAACGTACTGACGGCGACTGTTTCGTCCCCGAAGACGAGTAGACCGTGGAGCTTCCCTCCCCCGACACGGAGTAGCCCCGGCGCCGGATATTTACCCGAGAACCGCCTCCGTCGAGGTGTGAACGCCCCGAGCCCCACCGACGGGCCGGTGTTCGGCGTCGACATCCAGAGCGGCGACGTCCGCGGCGACGCGCCCACCTACGCGCTCGTGATTCTCCGCCCGGACGACGGCGACGAGGGCGAAGCCGCCGTCGAGCGTGACGCCGTCTCGCGCCGGAAGCTCCGCCGCCTGATCGAGAACGAGGAGCCCACCCGGCTGGCCGTCGACAACATGTACGAACTCGCGGCCGACAAGAACGCGCTCGTGGGGTTTCTCCGATCGCTTCCCGCCGGCACGGAACTCGTACAGGTCACCGGCGCGAACCGGCCCGAACCCCTCTCCCGGGTCGCCCAGCGCCACGGGGTGCCCTACGGGAAGAAACCGATGAAGGAGGCCGAGGCGGCGGCGCGGCTGGCGTACCACAACGTCGGCCAGCGCGTCTCCGCCTTCGGCGACACGACCACGGTGAAAGTCTCTCGGGGCCGCTCGACTGGCGGCGGCGGGGGGTGGAGCGAGGACCGCTTCACCCGCCGCATCCACGGCAACGTCCGGAAGGCCGCCCGCGAGGTGGAGTCGGACCTCGACGACGCGAACCTCGACTACGAGAAGGAGGTGACCGAGAAGTACGGCGGCCTCTCGAACGCCGTCTTCGCCGTCGAGGCCCGGCCGGAGGATATCCCCGTCTCGGCGACCCGCAACGGCGACGTGCGGATCGAGATCGAGCGCGAACGCCGCGATGGCATCGAGTTCGAGCCGCTCGTGAAGCGGCGGGACCACGTCGTCGTCGGCATCGACCCGGGGACGACCACCGCCGCGGCAGTGGTTGGGCTCGACGGCACCGTCCACGACCTGTTCTCCTCACGGACGAGCGACAGCGGGGAGCTAACCGAGTGGCTGATCGAACGCGGTCGGCCGATGCTCGTGGCCGCAGACGTGACGCCGATGCCCGAGACCGTCGAGAAGTTCCGGCGCTCGTTCGATGCCGCGGGCTGGGCACCGGAGTCGGACCTGCCGGTCGACGAGAAGCTCCACCGCACCCGCGACCACGAGTACGACAACGACCACGAGCGGGACGCGCTCGCGGCGGCGCTGTTCGCCGTCGACGACCACGCCGACCAGTTCGAGCGCATCGCCGCGAAGGTGCCCCCGAAGCTCGACCGCGAGGCGGTGATCGCGCGGGTCGTCTCCGGCGAGGAGTCCGTCGAGGCGGTGCTCCGGGAGCTGACCGACGACGACGGCGACAAGGAGGCGGAAGAGGAACACGAGGAGCGCGATCTCACCGAGGAGGAACGCCGCATCCGCGACCTCGAATCCCAGGTGGGCCGGCTCAAGGAGCACGCCGAGGAGCTCGAAGCCGAGTTGGAGGAGAAGGAAAACGAGATCCGCGAGTACGAGCGCGAACTCAGCGACGCCCGCAAGCAGGAGCGCCGCGAAGCCCGGGAGCGCCGCGAGGTGAACCGGCTGGAGCGTCGCGCCGAACGCCTCGAACGCGAGCGCGACGAAGCGATCGCCGAGAACGAGGAGCTCCACGAGAAACTCGCCCGGCTGAAGACGCTCTGGAAGCTCGATCACTCGGACTTCAGCGACGTGGCGGGCGACCGCGATCTCGTCGCGGTGAAAACCGTCCCGCAGTTCACCCGCGACGCGATCGAGCGCGCCGACGAGGAGTACGGCCTCGCCGCCGGCGACGTGGTCTACCTCCGGGACGCCAGCGGTGCCGGCACGTCGACCGCCGAGCGCCTCGCCGAGGCCGAACCCCGGCTGGTGCTCAAAAACGGGAACCTCTCGGAGGAGGCCGACGCGGTGCTGTTCGACCACGAAATCCCCGTCGCGCCGGCCGACCCCGTGACGATACAGGAGGTCGACGAGCTCGCAGTCGCCCGCGAGTCGGAGGTCGAGTCGGCGATCGACGACTGGGAGGACCGCGCCGAACAGCGTCGGCGCGAGCAGACCGAGAGCATGATGGACCGCGTGATCTCGGAGCACCGCGCCGACGAGCGGCTTGGGGGCGAGGGCGCGTAGGGGAGAGGCGTTTCAGTCCCCGCCGGAGGTCGACGGTTTTCTGCGGTTCTCCACCGCGATTTCGCCCGAGAGCGACTGCCCCGACGGCGGCGCGATCGTCAGCCCCTCCTCGTCGAAGCGGCGCTTCACCCGCCGACGGAAGTCCGAGCGGATCGTCACGATGCTGCGGTCCATCGGGTCGTCGATCCAGAACTCGGCCTGAAGCGTGATCGCGTTCGGCCCGAGTTCGAGCACCCGGGTGTTCGGCGACGGCTCCGCCATCACCGCCTCGTTTTCCTCGGCGGTCTGTCGGAGTTCGAGCAGGGCGTGTTCGGTGTCTTCGTCGTAGGCGACGAGCACCTGCTCGGTGACGCGGTAGCGATCGCGGCCGAACGGGCGGGTCAGCGAGGAGCCCGTGAGCTGGGTGTTCGGCACCGCGATGGTACCGTTGTCGGGTGTTCGGACACGGGTAACCCGGAAGTGGACCGCCTCGACGGTGCCCTGTCCGCCGTCCCACTCGATCCAGTCACCGACGTTGAAGTCTGGATCGGCGACGAGGAACATCCCGCTGATCAACGAGCCGAACACCTGCTGGCCGGCGATCCCGGTGACGAACGTGATGGCGGCGATGACTACCGCCGAGTTCGAGAGGAGGTTGCCGTAGCCGGCGGTGACGAGCCCCGTCAGCACCGCGAAGCCGACGAGAACGACCCGGAGGTAGGTGCTCGTCGCCGACGCGATGGTGGGGTTGTTCCGGTTCCGCGAACTGACGATCCGGGTGACGGCCGGCACGAACAGGAGCCGTCCGAGTACGTAGACGACGACGAGGCCGACCGTGAACCAGAACAGCTCCCGAACCACCGGACCGTACCCCGCGAGGAGGCCCCGGAGCCAGTCCGGCGAGAGTTGAGCGAGCATACTCGAACGTACACAGCCGCGGGCAAAAACCCGACCGCCGGCCACCGGAGTCGGCAGCCCCGCGGCGCGTTCACACGCATCCAGAAGGCCTAACCGCTCGCTCCGAAATTCGGACGTATGGACGCACACGACCTGATCACCCGCAACGCCGCGGAGGTCGTCACCGAGGCGGAGGTCGAGGAGCTGGCAGCCGACCCCGAAGGCAAGCGCGCGTACGTCGGCTACGAGCCCTCGGGCGTGCTCCACATCGGGCACATGCTCGGCGCGAACAAGCTGATCGACCTACAGGAGGCGGGGATGGAGGTCGTGATCCTGCTCGCGGACGTGCACGCCTACCTCAACGGAAAGGGGACGTTCGAAGAGATCCGAGACACCGCAGAGCGGATGCAGGAGCAGTTCGTCGCCTACGGGCTCGACGAGGAGCAGACGGAGTTCCGACTGGGCTCGGAGTTCCAGTTTGACGAGGAGTACGTGCTCGACCTCCACGCGATCGAACTGGAGACGACCCTCTCCCGGGCGGAGCGCGCGATGAGTGAGATCGGTTCGGGCGACTCGGTGACAGTCTCACAGGCGGTGTACCCGCTGATGCAGGCGCTGGACATCGAGTACCTCGACATCGACCTCGCGGTCGGCGGGATGGAGCAGCGCAAAGTGCACATGCTCGCTCGCGACACGCTGCCCAGCATCGACTACGAGGCGCCGACCTGCCTGCACACGCCGCTGATCTCCGAGCTCTCGACGGGGATCGGGAAGATGTCCAACAGCACCGGCGTCTCCATCTCGCTGGAGGACAGCCGCGAGGATATCGAGGAGAAGGTCAACGGCGCGTTCTGCCCGGCCGGCGAAGTCGATCCGGAACCGACCGACGAGGGCGAGGAGCGCAACAACCCAGTCCTCGAAATCTTCGAGTACCACGTGTTCCCGCGGTTCGACGAAGTCGTCGTCGAGCGCCCCGAGGAGTACGGCGGCGATCTGGAGTACGACAGCTACGAGGAACTGGAGGCCGACTTCGCGTCGGGCGAACTCCACCCCGCCGACGCCAAGCCGACGCTCGCGGAGTACCTCGACCGCCTGATCGAGCCCGGGCGGGCGAAGCTGCGGGAGCAGCGGTCCTGAACCGGAGCGCGAGACGAACGGCGACGCTACGGCGGGGTCGTCGTCACGTGCTGACAGCGGGTCTGTAGCTCCACCGACGGCTCCTCGTCCGGGCCGCCGCGGATGCGCAGCTCGATCCCGGCCCAGTTCTCGCCGTCGCAGTCCGTCGCCGGCCACTCACGTTCGAACTCGGCCCCGTTCACGGTCACGAACACCGTCTCGGGCGCGCTCGACTCGGGAAACGGGACGTTCTCGTCGGCCTCGTTCCCGGCGCCGAACGTCGCGGTGCGCTCGAACACCGTCTCGCCGGCGCCGTCCTCGATCCGGACGGTCACCTCGCGGGTGACCTCGGAGTCGACGTTGTAGACGGTGACCGTGTGGGCCGGTTCGGTGCTGTCGAGGGCGCTGCAGCCGGCGGTGCCGGCGAGGCCGGCACCGAGGATCGCGAGGAGGGCACGTCGCTCCATGACCAGCGTGGTCCGGGCGACGCAGTGTAAAACGCGCTAATAGCGCTATATAGACGGCGTCTCAGGCCATCCCGAACTGCCGCATCACGTTCCCGACGAGCGCCCGGACCACTAGCCCCAGCCCCGCGAGGACGAACGCGAGGCCGGCGGCGACGATCGGCGCCTGCCACGCGACGAGCGCGATCCCGGCGATGACGAGGACGACGCCGGCGATACCGCCGATACCGAGTCGGTCGTACATGGTCGGGAGTGTGCGGGGTGCGGTGAAAACGCCGGCGGTCCCACGTTTCGTGAGAAAGTGGGAGCACGAGCGATCGCCGTTCGATAGCTCGGCCGTCCGAAATCCCACAGCGCTTAACCACCCCACCGTCCAAGCCGGTGCTGATGAGCAACGACGACCTCCCCGAGGGGATCCGGGCCCCCGAGGACGACGAGCTGTTCGCCGAGGTAGTCGAGATGCTCGGCGCGAATCGGGTGACCGTCCGGTGTGCCGACGGGGAAGAACGCACCGCCCGCATCCCCGGCCGGATGCGCAAGCGCGACTGGATCCGTGAGGACGACCTCGTGCTCGTGAGCCCGTGGGACTGGCAGGACGAGAAAGCCGACATCGAGCACCGTTACGAGAACCGCGAGGCCGAACAGCTCCGCGAGGGCGGGTACGTCACGGAAACGGACGTCTGAATCGCCGAGAGCGGTGTGCACGATCACGGCATGGGCTCGTTGACCGCCGGACGGAGCCGGCGACAGGTCGCGCGCCGTCGTCGGACTACGTCCGACTGGCAGTCAGAAGCTCCGCTTCTGACAACGTCGCCAGAACGCGCCGCGTTCTGGCTGGCGGACGAGCGCCGCTCGTCCACGTCACCAGAAATCGGAGGTTTCTGGTTGGCAGACGAGAGCCTGCGGCTCTCGTCAACGCGATCGGCTCGGACCACCCTTTTACGCCGCGGCGCCCAACCTCGAGTGAATGAGCGAGGACTACGGCTTCGTCGACGAGGAGATGGCGGAGCCCGGCGACGAGTTCGAGGAGATCGAGCTCGCCGACACCGAAGCGGACAGCACCGCCCGACGCCAGGACCGGGAGTTCGACGAGTTCCGGAAGCGGCTGAAGAACGTCGAACGCCTCAAAGTCGAGCAGGGCGCCTTCGACGACGCCACGCTGGGCGCGCTGTACAAGCTAGTGCAGGACGGCCACGTCGGCGCCTTCGGCGGCCCGCTGTCGACGGGGAAGGAGGCCAACGTCTACGAGGCCCGGGGGGAGGCGGGCGACGTGGCGGTCAAGATCTACCGGATCAACGCCTCGGACTTCCGCCAGATGCGGGAGTACCTCGAGGGCGACCCGCGGTTCGAGGGGCTGGAGGACAACAAGAAGGCGACGGTGCTGGCGTGGACCCGCAAGGAGTTCGCGAACCTCAAGCGCGCCGAGAAGGCCGGCGTTCGCGTGCCCGAACCGATCGCCGTCCAGCGGAACGTGCTCGTGATGGAGCTGGTCGGGCAGGCCGACGAGCGCCGCGCCCCGCGGCTGGCAGAGGTCGACGTGGAGAACCCCCAGCAGGCCTACGAGGTGGTGCGGGAGTACATGCGCCGGCTCTACAGCGCCGGCCTCGTCCACGGCGACCTCTCGGAGTACAACATGATCGTCCACGAGGGCGAACTGGTGATCATCGACATGGGGCAGGCCGTCACCGTCCACCACCCGAACTCGGGGGAGTTCCTCGAACGCGACTGTGAGAACGTCGCCGCCTTCTTCTCGCGGCAGGGGCTCGAGGTGACGGGCGACGAGCTGGAGGCGTACGTCACCGAGGCCGACGCGGACCCGGCGGGCGAGCCCGACGGAGCCGCGTGAACGACCGACGAGGAACGCTTACAACCCTCCAGCGGCTAAGCCGCCTCATGCAACACGTAACGGTCCCACAGGACCGCATCGGCGTCCTCATCGGCTCTGGGGGTGAGACGATGCGGGAGATCGAGGAGCGCGCCGGCGTTCGCCTCGACATCGACTCCGAGGACGGGTCGGTGGGCATCGAGACGGTCGGCGATCCCATCGACGCGATGGCCGCGCCCGACATCGTGAAGGCGATCGGCCGCGGGTTCAAGCCCGAGACGGCGCTGGGACTGCTGGAGAGCGATCTGCGACGGCTCGACCTGATCGATCTCACCGAACAGACCCGAAACGACAACGACCTGCAGCGACAGAAAGGTCGACTCATCGGCGAGGACGGCCGGACCCGGGAGCTGATGGAACAGCTCACCGGCGCGAACGTGGTGATCTACGGCTCGACGCTGGGAATCATCGGCGAGCCCGAGGAGATCGACGCCGTCCGGCGCGCGGCCGGGATGATCCTCGACGGCGCGCCCCACGGTGCCGTCTACTCGTTCCTCGAACGCAAGCACAACGAGATGCAGCAGGGCTGGAACGTCCGCGAAGGGACCTGAGGCGTCGGTTTCTCTTCGGGTCAGTTGGCCGTCGCGATCAGCCGTCGGTCGCCCGCGATCGGGACTAACAACTATTAACCACCTTCGGCCGGAAGAGACCCCTAAGAATGGCCGAGGACGTCAAACCGACCCGGAAGAACCTCATGGCGATCGAGGATCGCATCGAACTCTCCGAGCGGGGTCACGATACGCTGGAGCAGAAGCGTGACGGCCTCATCATGGAGTTCATGGACATCCTGGATCAGGCCCAGGACATCCGGAGCGACCTCGAGGCCGACTACCAAGACGCCCAGGCGACGCTCGACATGACGCGGGCGATGGAGGGCGACGTGGCGGTCCGCGGCGCCGCCGCCGCGCTGAAGGAGCACCCCGAGATCACGACCCAGTCGAAGAACATCATGGGCGTCGTGGTGCCCCAGATCGAGGCCTCGAAAGTTCGGAAGCCGATCGACGAGCGCGGCTACGGGCTGATCGGCTCCTCGGCGCGCATCGACGAGACCGCCGAGGCGTACGAGGAGCTCATCGACTCGATCATCCTCGCGGCCGAGGTCGAGACGGCGATGAAGAAGATGCTCGAAGAGATCGAGACTACCAAGCGCCGCGTGAACGCCCTAGAGTTCAAGCTCCTGCCCGAGCTGTACGAGAACCAAGAGTACATCGAGCAGAAGCTCGAGGAGCAGGAGCGCGAGGAGATCTTCCGACTCAAGAAGATCAAGGCCAAGAAGGAAGAGGAGGAGGACGAGGCCGAAATCGAGGCCGACGAGCGCGAGGGCGCGACGACCGCGTCCCCGAAAGCCGACTGAGCCGTGTCCTGTCCGGCGTGTGACGCTCCCGTCGTCGCTTTCGCCACCCCGGCGGCGCTCCGGGAGCACGCACCGGCGGCCGAGAGCGCGATCTGTTCTGTCTGTCTGCGGACCGTCGCCGCCAGCGAGGCCGGCATGGCCGACGCCCCCGCCCCGGAGAACGCCGACTTCTCGGCGATCCACGAGTCGTTCCCGACCGGAGAGGGCGGCGTCGCGTTCGCGCTCGCGCTGGGGAAGCTCGACTCGCTGGCGCTGGAGCGCGCGGCGATCGAAGAGCTGTGTGAGGCGGCCGAGCGGGCCGGCGTCGACGTTCGGCTGGCGCTGGAACGGCTGGCGGAGGTCGACGAGCTCGATCCGCCGTTCGATATCGGCCGGCGGAGCCAGCAGTTGGCGTCGTTCCGGTAGGTCGCGGTGTGGTTCTTTCGGAAAATCAGACTGCCCCGCAGATCGCTGTCGGAAGCCGATCTAGACGTACGTGAACCACTCCTCGTGGTCGTCGGTGCGGCGCTCGACCAGATCGAAAAAGGCGCTCTGGAGCTCCTCGGTCACCGGGCCGCGGCCGCCCTCACCGATCTCGATGTTGTCGACCTGCCGGATCGGCGTCACCTCGGCAGCCGAGCCGCTGAAGAACAGCTCGTCGGCCGTGTGCAGCTCGCCGCGGGAGATGCTCACGTTGTCGTGGACCTCGTAGCCGCGCTCCTCGGCCAGCGTAATCACCGTATCCCGGGTGATGCCGTCGAGGATCGACTCGCTCAGGCCGGGCGTGTACAGCTCGTCGTCGCGTACGAGGAAGATGTTCTCCCCCGGCCCCTCGGCGACGTTGCCCTCCTTGTTCAGGACGATCGCCTCTTCGGCGCCGTGGCGACGGGCCTCCTCGCCGGCCAGCATGCTGTTGACGTACAGCCCGGTCGTCTTCGCGTTGGTCGGGACCTGGCTGGAGGCGTGCTTGCGCCAGGAAGAGACCTCCACCTTGATGCCGTTCTCGAGCGCCTCCTGGCCGAGGTAGGCGCCCCACGGCCATGCGGCGACGCTCACGTCGGTCGGGCAGTCGCCGGGCGAGACGCCCAGCGAATCGTAGCCGTAGTACGCGAGCGGCCGGACGTACGCGGAGTCGAGGTCGTTGCGCCGGATGACTTCGAGCGTCGCCTCGGTGAGCTCCTCCCGGGAGAAATCGATCTCCATGTCGTAGGGCTTCGCGGAGTTGTAGAACCGGTCGAGGTGTTCCTCCCAGCGGAAGATAGCGGTCCCCTCCTCGGTGTCGTACGCGCGGACGCCCTCGAAGATCCCCGTGCCGTAGTGCATCGCGTGGCTCAGCACGTGAACCGTGGCGTCCTCCCAATCGACGTACTCACCGTTCATCCAGATCGTTCCGTCCTCCTCCATCTCCTCGAAGGCACTCATACCTGGGTGTGGGGACGGCGGGGTCTTAAAATCGTCAGAAACGGCGGTCTCAGTCCAGCCGGGCCAGCAGGTCCCGCCCCTCGACGTACGTCAGCCCCTCGCGCTCGGCGTAAGCGCGTGCGTCGGCAGGGGTGCGCGCAGCCCCGGTCTCGCCGTCGAGCATCTCACACACCACCACCGCGGGCTCGCGGTCCGCGGCCGCGGCGAGCGCGAGGCCGAGTTCGGTGTGGCCCTGCCGGTCCGCGAGCAGTTCCGGTGCGCCACGCAGCAGCGTGACGTGACCGGGCGAGCGGAACGAGTCGGCGAAGTCGTCGGCGTCGAACGCCCCCGCCGCCGCGTCGTCGGCGGCCGCGCCCAGTTCGCCGATCGTCAGCGCGCGGTCGTCGTCGGTGATCCCCGTGAACGTCTCGCGGTGGTTCACCGGGAGCGAGAACGACGAGCGGTCGTCGTAGTCCAGATGGGCCGCCTCGGTGGCGGGGTGGTCGAGCGCGTCCGCGAGGAACGGCAGCCCCCACGCCTCGGCGACCGCGTCGGTGATCGCGACACAGATCAGCCCGCCGGCGTCGTTTCGCAGCCGGCGGACCGCCTCGGCGTCGACCGCCTGCGCGGGGTAGACGATGTCCACCTCGCCCTCGCGGTCGGCGGCGTCGTGGACGAGCACTGGCTCCCCGCGAGCGAAGGCGGCCCGCGCGGCCGCCACGCTGTCGACGGTGTCGGTCGTCGAACTCATGCCGACTCGATCTCCACGGCGACCCCGTCGCCGTCGGCCAGCCCGAGCTCGTCGCGGAGCATCTCGGGGGCGATGAGCTCGATCTGATCCTCGTCGTGGTGGGTGCGGTCGGGGACGATCACGTGGACCGGCTCGACGCTACCGGCGTCGGCGTCCAGCCGCGCGGGGTAGCAGGTCGCGGCGCCGTACGTGCGCTCCTCGTCCTCCCACTCGTCGATGCGGACGCCCTCGACGGCCGTGAGCTCGCTCCGGTTCCGGGTGCTCTGCTCGTCGAGGTCGACGTTGAGCGTGCCCGGATACGGCTCGTAGCCGAGTCGCTCCTCGAACTGGCGCTTGTACCCCGACAGCGAGATGTAGTGTCGTCCCTCGCCGGCGCCGGCGGTTACCGTCCCCGAAAGCGTCAGTGCGGCGTCGTCCTCGAACAGCCGGCGGTAGTCAGCGTACTCCCCGCGGAGCCGGGACTGCCCGTCGGCGGTGAGCGAGATCCACTGCCCGTCCGCGACGACCTCCCGCTCGATCAGGTTCGCCGACTCCAGCCGCTGGAGCCGCCGCGAAGCGGTCTGACTCGACGCGTCGAGGCGCTCGCCCAACGCCGCACACGACACCTTCCGCTCGCCGTCGACGCCGCCGGACAGCGCGATCTCCTTCAGCGCCGCCACCTCGGCGGCGTCGACCCCCGCAGTCGTCTCTTGCATGGGATGAAGTTCAGTATCGAGATGCTTAACGATACTGGATGCGGTGCGGTGCAGAACCGTGACGGGAGCGCGCTGCTCTATCGGCGCTCCCCCGGCCGAACGGTTCGGAAGCCCCTTTATTCACCGGGCGGAACGGTCGCCCATGTTCATCGAGTTCCGGTCGGCGGTCGAGGACGCGGTCGCGGCCGCGCTGGCCGCGCGCGACCTGCCGACCGACGACCTCGGGATCGAGGAGCCGCCGGCGGACGTCGACGCGGTGCTCGCCTCCAGCGTCGCGTTCCGGCTCGCGAGCGAGGTGGGCGCGCCGCCGCCGGCGGTCGCCGCCGAGGTGGCCGCGGAGATCGACCCCGACGAGTACGAGTACGTCGGCGAGATCACGACGCAGGGGCCGTACCTCAACTTCGCGCCGGACGAGTCGTACTACGAGGACACGCTCGCCGCCGCCGGCGACGAGGCGTACGGCCAGCGCCCGCCGACGGGCGAGTCGGTCGTCGTCGAACACACCTCCGCGAACCCGACCGGCCCGGTCCACGTCGGCCGCGCGCGCAACCCCATCATCGGCGACGCGATCGCGAACGCGCTCGACTACGCCGGCTACGACGTCGAACGACACTACTACGTCAACGACGCCGGCCGGCAGGTCGCGGTGTTCACGTGGGCGTACGAGACGTTCGACGAGAGCGAGCTGCCCGAACCCGAACGCGAGAAGCCCGACTACGAGCTCGTCCGCTACTACCGGAAGGGGAACAGCTACCTCGAGGAAGCGGACGAGGCCGCCACGGCGGCCGCCGAGGAGGAGATCGAGTCCATCATGCAGGGGCTCGAGGACGGCGACGACGAGACGTACGAGCGCGTGAGCGAGGTGGTCGACACGGTGCTCGAGGGGATGACCCAGACGCTCTCGCGGCTGCCCGCCGAGTTCGACGAGTTCGTCAAGGAGACGCGGTTCATGCGCTCCGGCGCCACCGACGACGTGGTCGAACGCCTGCAGGCGCTCGAGGAGGCGGAGTACGAGGAGGAGGCGTGGCAGCTCGACCTCTCCGCGCACGGCATCGACAAGAACTTCGTGTTCCTGCGCTCGGACGGGACGACGCTGTACACCACCCGCGACCTCGCCCACCACGAGTGGAAGTTCGAGAACTACGACCGGGCAGTCACCGTCGTCGGCGAGGACCACAAGCTCACGTTCTCTCAGCTCCGCGAGACGCTCGAACTGCTCGATCACGACACCGACCAGCTGGATCAGGTGTTCTTCTCGTGGGTGAACCTCCCCGGCGGCGAGGGGATGAGCACCCGCGAGGGGACAGGGGTCGATCTCGATGACCTGCTGGACGAGGCCGTCGCCCGCGCCCGCGAGGAGGTCGAGGACCGCATGGACGACCGCATCCGCGAGGACGAACTCGGTGAGGAGGACGTCGAGCGCATCGCCCGACAGGTCGGAATCGGCGCCGTCCGCTACGACATCGTCGCCAAGCAGCCGAGCAAGGCGATCACCTTCGAGTGGGAGCGCGCGCTCGACTTCGAGGCGCAGTCGGCGCCGTACGTCCAGTACGTCCACGCGCGCTGTCGCGGGATCCTCGACGGCGAGTCGGTTCCCGCCGCCGTCGACGGCGACCTGCTCGACACGCCCGAGGAGCGCGACCTCCTCCGGACGATCGCCCGGTTCCCCGCCGTGGTCGAGGGCGCCGCCGAGGATCTCGAACCGCACCGCGTCGCCACCTACACTCGGACGTTCGCCGAGCGGTTCAACGCGTTCTACCGGGAGTGTCCGGTGCTCGAAGCCGAGAGCGAGGAACTGCGGGACGCGCGGCTGGCACTCGTGGCTGCGGCCGCCCACACGGTCGGGAACGCGCTCGACGTGCTCGGCGTCGCCGCGCCGGAGTCGATGTAACGCTCGGTGACATCGGGGGGTCTCGACGCCGCTCAGCGGGTCGATCGTCGACGCCCAGGGTGTGAAACCGCTACACGAACAGTCAACAGGTACTTACACGCGATAGCGCCTATCCTGCATTAATGAGTACCGACGCAGAAGCGACCAGCGAGGACCGGCGGAAGTACGAGTTCCGCAAGGTGCTCGAGGAGCTGGAGGAGTTCGAGGGATCAGGAACGCAGCTCGTCACCATCTACATTCCCGAGGACCGCCAGATCTCCGACGTGGTCGCTCACGTGACCCAGGAGCACTCCGAGGCGGCCAACATCAAGTCCAAGCAGACACGGACGAACGTGCAGGACGCCCTCACGTCGATCAAGGACCGGCTGCGCTACTACGACACCTACCCGCCGGAGAACGGGATGGTGATCTTCTCGGGCGCGATCGACGCCGGCGGCGGCCAGACCGAGATGATCACCCGGACGCTGGAGTCGCCGCCGGACCCCGTCGAGTCGTTCCGCTACCACTGTGACTCGGACTTCCTGATCGAGCCGCTGGAGCACATGATGGCCGACTCCGGCCTGTTCGGCCTGATCGTGCTCGACCGGCGGGAGGCCAACGTCGGCTGGCTCAAAGGCAAGCGCGTCGAGCCAGTCAAGTCGGCGTCCTCGCTGGTCCCGGGCAAGCAGCGCAAAGGTGGTCAGTCCGCCCAGCGTTTCGCCCGACTGCGACTGGAGGCTATCGACAACTTCTATCAGGAGGTCGCGGAGATGGCCGACGACCTGATGGTTCCCAAACGGCACGAGCTCGACGGGATCCTCGTCGGGGGTCCGTCGCCGACGAAAGACGAGTTCCTCGACGGCGACTACCTCCACCACGAGCTGCAGGACAAGGTGCTCGGGAAGTTCGACATCGCCTACACCGACGAGTCCGGGCTCTACGACCTCGTCGACGCCGGGCAGGAGGCGCTGGCCGATCAGGAGCTCGTCGAGGACAAAGAGCAGATGGAGGAGTTCTTCGAGAACCTCCACACCGGCGGCGAAGCGACCTACGGCCTCGGGCCGACCCGGGAGAACCTCATCATGGGCTCGGTCGACCGCCTGCTGCTCTCGGAAGATCTCACCGAGGACGTGGTGGTGTACGAGTGTCCCAACGGGCACACCGAGTACGAGACCGTCGAGCGCCGGCACAACACGACCGACCACGAGTGCTCGGAGTGCGGCGAGGCCGCGGAAGTGCAGGAGCGGGAGGACGTGGTCGATCACCTGATGGAGATCGCCGACCAGCGCGGCACCGAAACGAAGTTCATCAGTACCGACTTCGAGAAGGGCGAACAGCTGCTCAACGCCTTCGGCGGGATCGCGGGCATCCTGCGGTACGAGACGGGCGTCTAAACTCGCTTCTCGGCATCGGTCGGCGTTTCTCGCTCGACCCCGAAGACCCGGAGTCGGGGCGCTTCGAAACCCTTACCACCGAATCCCGAATATCCACGGGTAACTCGCTGGTCGACGGGACGCCAGCGGGCACCCGATA
Organism: Halolamina sediminis; assembly: GCF_001282785.1. NCBI lineage: Archaea > Methanobacteriati > Methanobacteriota > Halobacteria > Halobacteriales > Haloferacaceae > Halolamina > Halolamina sediminis. The sequence goes on along the minus strand of NZ_CVUA01000001.1, from coordinate 162,030 downwards.
GCTCGGGACGAAATGTGGTCGGAAGAGGTGCGACGCGCCTCCAAAGGCGGCGGAGCCGCCGACTGCCCGACTGAATCGCAAGCGCCCGCAGAGAACCATGGCACGAAGTTTCTACTCCCACATCAAGGACGCGTGGAAGCAGCCCGGCGACGGCAAGCTCGCCGAGCTGCAGTGGCAGCGAAAACAGGAGTGGCGCGAGGAAGGCGCCATCGAGCGCATCGAGCGCCCGACCCGACTGGACAAGGCCCGCGAACTCGGCTACAAGGCCAAGCAGGGTATCGTCGTCGTCCGCATCGCCGTCCGCAAGGGCGGCGCGCGCAAGCGCCGACACAAGGCCGGCCGTCGTTCGAAGCGCCAGGGCGTCAACCGCCTCGGCCGCCGGACCTCGATCCAGCGGATCGCCGAGGAGCGCGCGACCCGGAAGTACCCGAACCTCCGCGTGATGAACTCCTACTGGGTCGGTGAGGACGGCTCCCAGAAGTGGTTCGAGGCGATCCTCGTGGACCCCGAACACGCCGCGATCCAGAACGACGACGACCTCAACTGGATCTGCGACGACTCCCAGACCGGCCGCGCGTTCCGCGGCCTCACCAACGCCGGCAAGTCCAACCGCGGGCTGCGCACCCGAGGCAAGGGTGCGGAGAAGGTCCGACCGAGCGTGGCGTCGGGCGACCGCGGCGGGAAGTAACAGCAATCACCGGTCCGTTTTCTTTCGATGCAGACCGAGTAGCTGCTGCTGTGCGGTCGGCGCGAAACGGTCGCGCCTCCGTGCGCGACCCGAGCGCGAGGGACGAGCGACTGTAGGGAGCGAGTCGGCTGGGGAGGCACGAGGGCTGTGCGGGGCGGTGCGGTCGCAAGTGGTCGAGCTCACTCCGCGGTCGCGTTTGCGGCGGTCGTTGTGCCGACGGCTACCGAAACACCACCCTAGTTCCCGACTTTCACCACCTGCTTCCCGACGTTCTCGCCCTCGAACAGCCCCAAGAAGGCGTCGGGGGCGTTCTCCAGCCCCTCGGTCACCGTCTCGCGGTACTCGATCTCGCCGGCGGCGACCCACTCAGCCAGATCTGCGGTCGCCTGCTCGAACCGCGGCGCGAAGTCCTGGACGAGCAGCCCCTGCACGCGGGCCCGCGTCTCGATCAGCTTCCCCAGCTTCCGTGGCCCGGTGGGCATCTCCTCGGCGTTGTACAGTGCGATCTGCCCACAGACCGCGACGCGGGCGTCGACGTTGAGGTGGCTGAACACGGCGTCGGTGATCGGGCCGCCGACGTTATCGAAGTAGCCGTCGACGCCCTCCGGCGCGGCGTCGGCGAGCGCCGCGACGTAGTCGTCGGTCGCTTTGTAGTTGATGCAGGCGTCGAAGCCGAACTCCTCCTCGACGACGTCGCACTTCTCGTCGCTGCCCGCGAAGCCGACGACGCGGGCGCCCTGCAGCTTGGCGAGCTGGCCGACCACCGAGCCGACCGCGCCGGCGGCGGCGCTGACGACCACCGTGTCGCCGGCGCGGGGTTCGAGCACCTCGCGCGTGCCGAAGTACGCCGTCCGGCCCGGCATACCCAGCACGCCCAGCGCGGTCGACACCGGGAGCGCGCCGGTCTCGATTCGCTGGAGGCCGTCCGCGTTCGCGAGGTGGTACTCCGACCAGGACATGTTGCCGACGACGGTGTCGCCGGCCGCGAACTCCGTCCCCGTCTCGTCGACGACTTCTCCGACTGCGGCGCCTTCGAGCGGCTCGTCCACTTCCCACGGCTCGGCGTAGGACTCGCCGGCGTCCATCCGGCCGCGCATGTACGGGTCGACCGAGAGGTAGCGGAGCTTCACGAGCACCTCGCCGGCAGCGGGATCGCCGAGCTCGACCGTCCGTCGGTCGAAGGTGTCGTCGTCGGGCATACCGTCGGGTCGCTCCGCGAGGAAGTAGCGGTCTGTCGTAACCATACGGGAACGTGGGGCGCCGGCGGGAAGGGCGCTACGGCAGCGACAGACATCGCGCGGGCCGCGGGCCGTGACCTTATGGCCGGCCGGGCCCCAGTACGGCCCATGACCGACCTCTCGCTCGACGCCACCCAACTCGACCGCTACTCCCGACACATCATCCTCGAGGACGTGGGGCCGGAGGGGCAGAAGCGCCTGCTCGAGGGCAGCGCGCTGGTCGTCGGCGCCGGCGGCCTCGGCGCGCCGGTGATCCAGTACCTCGCGGCCGCGGGCGTGGGCCACCTCGGCATCGTCGACGACGACGTGGTCGAGCGCTCGAACCTCCAACGGCAGATCATCCACCGCGACGCCGACGTGGGGCGACCCAAGGCCGAGAGCGCCGCGGAGTTCGTCGCCGAGCTCAACCCCGACGTCGACGTCGACGCGATGGAGCGCCGGATCGCCCCCGACGAGGCCCGGGAGCTCGTCGCCGACTACGACGTGGTCGTCGACTGCACCGATAACTTCCCCACGCGGTACATGCTCAACGACGCGTGTGAGATCGAGGGCGTTCCGCTCTGTCACGGGGCGATCTACAAGTTCGAGGGGCAGATCACCACACTCACCCCCGACGGGCCGTGCTACCGCTGTCTGTTCCCCGAACCGCCCGAACCCGGGACTGTGCCGGACTGTGCGACGACGGGCGTGTTGGGGGTGCTGCCCGGCACCGTCGGCTGCCTGCAGGCCACCGAGGCGGTGAAGGTGCTGCTCGGGCTCGGCGACACGCTCTCGGGCCGGCTGCTGTTTTACGACGCCCGGGAGCTCAGCTTCGAGACCGTCCCGTACCGCGAGAACCCCGACTGCCCGGTCTGTGGCGACGAGGGGATCGACTCCCTCTCGGGCGTCGACTACGACGGCGGCTGTCAGGTCGCGAGCGACTGATTCTCCCCGCGTTATCGGCACGAGAATCCCCGCCCAGCGTGGCGTCCGTGTGAGACTTACCCAAGGTTATACCACGTAAGAAGCTATCGGTCGGTCTGTATCGATTCTACATGCCGAAATCGAACGGTAGCAGGGTGAGAAGCCGTCTCGAGATGGGCAAAAGGTTTATATCTCTTTCTCTCCTACCCTCGAGTGAAGACAGCCCGGTACCGAGCCGGGTATCACTTCGGTTCCAATCCAATGAGCACCAACACGACCCACCGCGAAACCGAGACCGAGCGGGCAGAGAACGAGCAGGAGCACCACTGCCCCGAGTGCGGTGGCAACCTCGAGACCGACGAGTCACAGGCCGAGACGGTCTGTGCAGACTGTGGCCTCGTCGTCGACGAAGACGCGATCGACCGCGGCCCCGAGTGGCGTGCGTTCGACGCCGGCGAGAAGGACCAGAAGTCCCGCGTCGGTGCGCCGACGACGAAGATGATGCACGACGACGGCCTGTCGACCAACATCGGCTGGCAGAACAAGGACGCCTACGGCAACCAGCTGTCGGCCAGCCAGCGTGAGAAGATGCAGCGGCTGCGGACCTGGAACGAGCGGTTCCGCACCCGCGACCACAAGGAGCGCAACCTCAAGCAGGCGCTGGGCGAGATCGACCGCATGGCCTCCGCGCTCGGGTTGCCGGAAAACGTCCGCGAGACCGCGTCGGTGATCTACCGACAGGCGCTCGACAAGGACCTGCTGCCCGGCCGCTCGATCGAGGGGATCTCGACCGCGAGCCTCCACGCTGCGGCCCGGATGGGGAACGTCCCCCGCAGCCTCGACGAGATGAGCGCCGTCTCCCGCGTCGATCAGGCGACGTTCAAGCGCGCCTACCGCTACATCGTGCGGGAGTTGAAGCTCGAGGTCCAGCCCGCGGACCCGCTTGAGTACCTCCCGCGGTTCGCGAGCGACCTCGAACTCGACGACGAGACCGAGCGCCGCGCCCGGGAACTGCTCGAGACCGCCAAGCGCCAGAACGTCCACTCGGGCAAGTCGCCCGTGGGGCTGGCCGCAGCCGCGATCTACGCCGCGGGCGTGCTGACCAACAACGCGCTCACCCAGAGCGAGGTCAGCGCGGCGACGGACATGAGCGAGGTCACGATCCGGAACCGCTACCAGGAACTGCTGCAGGCTGCGGAGACGGGACCGACCGCCAGCGCCGCCTGAACGGGCGTCGAACGCGACGGCCGACGGCGGTAATCGACGCTTCTGCGGCTTCTTCGGCCGGAATCGGCCACACGCCCAATTTTTCGAAACCATAGACGGCAAGGAGCGACTGCGCCCGGCAGCGCCGAGGGAAAGCGTCTTGCTCGCGTGATCGCGAGAACCGTGGTAGTGTATCTCGTCACGTTTCGCCTCGATCCGGGTGAGTACGACGAGGAGTTCCACAGCCTGAACGGCGCGATACAGGCGGCCACCGAGGATACCGAAGGGTATCTCGGCAAGCGGACGTGGCACGCCCCCGAGAGTGAGGAAGTTCTCGTCGTCTACTACTGGGAGTCGCTGGACGCGCTCAGTTCGTTCGGCGCGGAGCCAGTCCACGAACGCGCGAAACAGCGATGGACGGAGTGGTACGACGCGTACGAGGTCACCGTCACGGAGGTCGTCGAGTCGTACGGAGCTGGGTTCGGCGACGACGCCGACCCTCCCGCGTAGACGGTCGTCCGGTCGGCGCCCGCAGGAACGTCGGAGGGGCGCCGCCTATCGAAGCCCGCCGAGCAGTTCGTAGTCCTCCTCGGGGTCGTACTGGCGGAACAGCAGGCTGTTCGTCAGTACCGACACGCTGGAGATCGCCATCGCGCCCGCGGCGAGCACCGGCTGGAGCAGCCCCAGCGAGGCCAGCGGGATCATCGCCGTGTTGTAGCCGAGCGCCCAGACGAGGTTCTGCTTGATCTTCTGCAGCGTCGCGTCCGAGATGCGGATCGCCTTCACCACGTCCACAGGATCGTCGCGCATCAGCGTCACGTCGGCGGCCTCGATCGCCACGTCCGTCCCCGAACCGATCGCGGTCCCGACGTACGCGACCGCGAGCGCGGGGGCGTCGTTGACGCCGTCGCCGACCATCATCGCCTTCCGGTCCTGCTCCTGGATCGCTTCGACGGCGTCGGACTTGTCCTCGGGCAGCACCTCCGCACGGACGTTGTCGGGGTCGATACCCACCTGCTCGGCGACCGCACGGGCGGTCCGCTCGTTGTCGCCGGTGAGCAGCATCACGTCGATGCCACGGCCGCGAAGTTGGCTCACGGCCGACTTCGCGCTCTCTTTCACCGTGTCGGCGTCGGCGACGACGCCGACCAGATCGCCCTCGGCTCGCGGCTGGTCGCCGCTCGCATCGCGGTTCTCGCTTCGCTCCGAACCGCGCAACGCGACCAGCATCGCCGTCTTCCCATCCCCTTCGAGGCGTTCCATCGTCTCCGCGGCGGGGTCGGGATCGACGCCGTGCTCGCGGAGCAGCTTCCGGTTGCCGACCAGCACTTCGCTACCGTCGACCGTCGCCCGGATGCCGTGGCCGGGAACGTTCTCGAAGCTCTCGGGCGAGCCGACCTCGATGCCGCGTTCCTCGGCGCCGTCGACGATAGCCCGGGCCAGGGGGTGCTCGCTGCCGCTCTCGGCCGTCGCCGCGAGCCGGAGCACGTCGTCCTCGTCGAGGCGCTCGCGTTCAGCCAACTGGCCGCCGTCGGTCGCAGCGTCGCCGTCCGCTCGGGCCTCGTCGAACACCACCACGTCGGTGAGCTCCATCTCGCCCTCGGTGAGCGTCCCGGTCTTGTCGAAGACGACCGTGTCGACGTCCTTCGCGCGTTCGAGCACGTCGCCGCCCTTGAACAGGACGCCGTTCTGGGCGCCGATCGTCGTCCCGACCATCGTCGCCGCGGGCGTCGCGAGCCCCAGCGCACAGGGGCAGGCGATCAGCACCGCCGACGCGAACACGACGATCGCGAACTCGAACACCGAGACGGTGCCGCCGGCGATCGCCGGGCCACCGGCGACCAGCCCCCACAGCGGGAGCGCATTCACGAGGCCCGCGAGCGTCCCGGGGAACAGGTACCAGATGGCGCCCCAGAACAGGGCGTTGCCGATCACCGCTGGCACGAAGTACGCGGAGATCCGGTCCGCGAGGTTCTGGATGTCGGGCTGGCGGGACTGGGCCTCCTTCACCGTCCGGACGATCTGCTGGAGCGCCGTGTCCGCGCCGACCTTCGTTGCCTCGACGACCAGCACGCCGTTCTCGTTGATGGTCGAGCCGACGACCTCGTCGCCCTCGGTCTTCTCGACGGGGACGGACTCCCCCGTCACCATCGACTCGTCGACGGCAGATTGTCCGTCGACGACCACGCCGTCGGTGGGGATCTGCTCGCCCGGCCGGACCTTCATGCGGTCGCCCACCTCGACGTCTTCGAGGGGGATCTCCTGCTCGTTCCCGTCCTCGTCGACGATCGTAGCGGTGTCGGCCTCCATCTCCAACAGCGTCCGCAGCGCCTCGCCAGCCTGCCCTTTCGAGCGGGCTTCGAGGTAGTTCCCGAGCGTGATGAACACGAGGATCAGCGCCGCGGTGTCGAAGTAGAGGCTCCCCGCGATCAGGTCAAGCAGCGCCGCGACGGAGTAGACGTACGCCGTCGACGAGCCGAGTGCGATCAGCACGTCCATGTTGGCGCGGCCGTTCGTGACGAGCGCGTTGTAGGAGTTCCTGTAGAACGGCCGGCCGAGCACGACCTGCACGGGCGTCGCGAGCCCGAACATCACCCACTCCAGCGACACCCCGAACAGGGAGTCGGCGAGTAAGCTGTCGAAGAGGAAGTGCTCGAACAGGAAGAACAGCAGCGGCGCCGACAGCGCGGCGCCGAACAGCGTCAGCCGGAGCTGTTTGCGGATCTCCTCGTTGCGGGCGGCGTCGCGGGCGGACTCGCCCTCGTCGTCGCCGTCCTCACGAACGGGCGAGTACCCCGCGTCCTCGATCGCGTCGTACATCGCTTCGAGCGAGGCGTCCTCGGGGTTGTAGGTGACCTGCGCCTCGTCGGTCGCGTAGTTCACCTCGGCGTCGACGACGCCGGGCACACCCTCCAGCGCGTCCTCGTTGGCCTCGGCGCAGTTCGCACACGACATGTCGGAGATGGCGATCGTCGCCGTCTCCGAGACGACGCCGTAGCCGGCCGCCTCGACGGCGTCGTAGATCTCCCCGAGCGATACCTCCGCGGGGTCGTACTCGACGCTCCCCTCGTCGGTGGCGTAGTTGACGTTCGCCTCGACGACGCCGTCGAGTTCGTCCAGCGACTCGCCAACCGTCGCCGAACAGTTGGCGCAGGACATCCCCGTGACGTTCAGTTGTGCTGTGCGCGTATCCATGACTATCTACGTATAGGGGCTCCCCACTTAGTGCGTTTGCGCCTTCGTAGCCAATGTAAGAGGGCCCCCGGATTTTGGAAACCAAAGCGAAATCGGGGTTCCGCTCGCGCCACGGACCGCTGTCCGGCGTCGATGGGGCGGGACGACCGCCGAGTCGGCGACGGCCCCGCCGAGCGAAACCCGTATCCCCGGCGGTCGGCTACCGCCGGCAAATGGACTGTGACCGCTGCGGCTCCGAGGCGGTGATGCACGCCGCCTACTCCGGGGCGCATCTCTGTGAGGAACACTTCACGCGGTCGGTCGAGAAGCGGGTCCGCCGCCGGGTACGCGAGGACAGCCTCGTTTCCCGCGAGGCGACGCCCGACGATCCCGAAACCTGGGTGATCGGGCTCTCCGGGGGGAAGGACTCGGTGGTGTTGACGGAGATCCTCGCGGAGACGTTCGGCGAGGACCCTCGGATCGAACTGGTTGCGCTGTCGATCCACGAGGGGATCGAGGGGTACCGCGACGAATCCCTCGCCGCCAGCGAGGAGCTGACCGAGGAACTGGAAATCGCCCACGAGGTCGTCGGCTACGAGGAGGAGTTCGGGGTGCGGATGGACGACGTGGTCGAGGACGACCCCGAGAACATGGCCCCCTGCGCGTACTGCGGCGTGTTCCGGCGGGACCTGCTGGAGGAGTACGCCGAGAAACTGGGCGCCGACAAGCTGCTGACGGGGCACAACCTCGACGACGAGGCCCAGACGGCGCTGATGAACTTCCTCGAGGGCGACGTGAAGCAGGTCGCCAAACACTTCGACGCCTCGATCGGTGGCTTCGACGACCGCGAGGAGAGCGACTCGTTCGTCCCGCGGGCGAAGCCACTGCGGGACATCCCCGAGAAGGAGGTAGCGCTGTACGCCCACGTGAACGACCTGCCGGCCCACATCACCGAGTGCCCCCACGCCAGCGAGGCGTACCGCGGGGAGATACAGGAGCTCCTGCTGAAGTTGGAGGAGAACCACCCCGGGACGCGCCACTCGATCATGTCGGGGTACGAGGAGCTGGCCGAGCTGGCCGCCGAGGCGTACGGCGGCGACGAGGACGGTGAGTTGGGCGAGTGCGAGGAGTGCGGGTCGACGACCTCGGCGGACGTCTGTCGGAAGTGTCGACTGCTGGCGTCGATGGAGGCCGTGTAGGAGGCCGGTGGAGCGCTACCCGACGACGAGCTCGGGCGCGACCACCATCGCGATCAACAGACAGAGGAGCACCGAGACCGCCGCGATCCGGAAGGCGCCGGCCGCGCGCCGTCGGTCCGCCGGGAGCGACTCCGCGATCCCGGAGAGCACGTTCCCGGCCGCCATGACGAGGAGCCACTCCGCCGAGGTGTCGGCGTGGGTGTACGCGTAGAACCCGACGAAGAAGATGGCGCTGACGAACATGACGATCGAGTGGACGCGTCCGGACGGTTCACTGAACACGATCTCGCTGATTCGGGAGGGCATTCAGAGGGTAGCTTCCGCGGGATGGGTGAAAATAGCCGGGGACGCGGCTCAGACCCGGCCGACCGTCACCTCGAACGGCACCACCTCACGCCGACGGTACTGCTTCTCCCCCATCTCGTCGACGACGGCCCGGCCCATCTCGCGCCACGCGGCCCGGAGCTCGTCGTAGTCCGCACCCGCGTTGCGAAGCTCCCGCTCGTGTTCGGCGATCCCCGCGCCGCTGGCCTTCCGGGCGGCGCTCTCCATCGCCGGCTGGCTGTAGGGGGGTTCGACCAGCTTCTCGTGGCGGTACGTGCGCCGGTCGACCAGCTCCAGCCCGGCGTCCTCGAACAGGTCGGCCACGCGCTCGCCCATCGCCACGTCCGTCTCGACGCCCGCGAGATACGCCTCCCGCACCTCCCGCTCCAGTCGCTCCTCGGCGTCGACGGTCGAGGACACCTCCACGGCCGCGTTGTTCGGCTCGATCGCCGCAACGAGGTCGGAGGAGACGCGGGAAAACTCCCGTACTGCGGCGGCGGGGTCGGGGAGGTTGATCAGGAGCGCCTGACAGACCGCGAGGTCGACCGCGTCGTCACGGAGCGGCAGCCGCGTCGCGTCGCCGGCGATCGTCGGGATGTCGGTCCGCTCGCGGGCGACTTTCAGTAGCTCCGTGTCGGCGTCGACGCCGACGACCTCGCCGGGAATCTCGGCGGCGAGCACACGAGCGAGTTCGCCCGTGCCACAGCCCACGTCGAGGACGCGCTCGCGGTTCCCGAGGTCGAGCGGCGAGAGCGCCGCGGTCGACTCCCACATCCCGCGGCGCGTGTGGTCGAGATACTCCGGGGTGAACTCCCGCACGGCCAGCGGTCGGAGCGGAGCGAGGAAAAGCAGGTCGGTCGAACGCTCGGTCAGTCCCGCCGGGCGAGGGCGGCCGCGCCGGCGAGGGCGGCGATCGCCGCGATCGCGGTCGTCGAGCCGAAGCCGGGGATGTCCGCCTGCGTCGCCTCGGTCGGGTAGCGGACGGTGACCGCCGCCGCGGGCACCCGGATCGGGTGGGTCTCACTATCGGCGAACGACGCGAGCTCGTACGTCTGGGCCGAGTCGTTGATCGCGTTCAGCCCGACGAAGATCCGGAACTCCGCCTCGACACTCTCTCCGGGCTCGACGGCCCCCCAGGTGAACGTGCGGTTGCTCTGGTGGTACGTCCCAGTCTCGGAGCTCGCCGAGACGTGGTTCCACCCCTGGGGCAGCGTCAGCGAGAGCGAGAGCCCCTCGACCGGCTGGTCGCCGGTGTTGGTCAGTGAGAACGGCACGTAGACGCGTTCCCCGGGCTCGGCGGTCACCTCGCCCGGCTCGAAAGAGAGCGTCGCAGTCGTGCGGACGGTGAGATCCATCTCGCCGGCGACGTAGCTCCGGGCCGGGCTCGCGCCGCCGTCGGCGACGGCGACGACGACCTCGGCGTCGATTTCGCCGGGGACGGTCAGCTCGTAGCCGCCGGAGTCGTTGGTCGTCGCCGTGACGACGTCGTCGGGCGGGTCGGCCGCGATCTCGCGGAGTTCGGCCTCGGAAGCGTTACCGAGGCGGGCCTCGCTGCCGACGATCACCGTCGCGTCCGCGACGGCGGTGCCGTTCAGGTAGCTGACGGTGCCCGATAGCGTGGTGTCGGTCTGGGCTGCCGGCGCCGACGCCGCGGCAGTCCCGGCGCCCGCCGCGGGCGCGACGACCAGCGAGAGCAGCGCGACGAGGAGGAGCGGTCGCATAGTCGGTGTTGGGCGTGCCGTGGTAAGTCTCCCTCGGAAGCGGGCTACCGCGGGAGCACGTCGTCGGGCACGGCCGGCGTCTGCTCGGCCGCCGAACACCAGTCGAACCGGAAGATTCCGCCGTGGGCGAGGAAGGAGTCCAGCTCCTCGCGAGTGAGTGACTCTGTGAACTCCTGTCGGGTCCCCGTGAGCCGGTAGCTGTCCGACGCCTTTTGGAACCGGAGGTTGGAGACACGGCCGATCGGGTCGTGCTCGCGGGTTTCGAGTTGGATCGAGACGCGGTACTCGTCGGAGTCGACGTGCTCGATACGGATGATAAATGGGGGGTAACCGGCGGACCGGCGTGCGACCGGCAGCGTGGGGTCGCCGAGATACCGGACCCCGTCGACCCCGGCGAGGTGGGCGCTGGTCGCGACCGAGCGACCGAGCGCGAGGTACACCGCGAGCTCCTGTGCGGCCTCGAATGAGAGCGGCTCGTCGGTGAGACAGGCGATCGAAACCGCGTCGTGCAGGCCCGTGAGCTCCGTCGTCGACGGTTGTCCCCACTGGAACGTCACGGAGCCGACGGTGCCGTCGGGGAGTTCGTCGAACGCGAGCACGCCGTCGTCACAGACGAACCCCGACCCAGTGACGCCGTTCCCGTAGTGGACGTGGGCGTACGGCTCCCGGAGCAGCGCGCGGAGTTCGTCTCGGGTGACCGAGGATCGGTACTCAGTAGTCGGGGCGTCGTCGATCTCGAACCGTTCCCAGTCGACCCTGGCGAACTGATCCTGTTCCGGGCGGTCGTTCCCGACGAACAGCACCGAGGCGCCGGTCGACGGGACGTACTCGTGAGCGCTCGCGCGCTCGCGGGCCGCGGGGGGGATCGCGGCGACGTGCCGAGGAACCTCGGGACTGGTCGAGAGATGAACTGGCCCCCCAGCTTCAGGAACCGTCCGGGGGATACCGTCTCCCGTGACGTGGACGCGGGCCAGCGTGTTCAGCAGATACGGTACCGCCTCGGCGTCACTCGCCGTCGGGCGGAGCGTTCCGACTGCCGGCCAGTCGGGGACGTACGGACGGACGGTCTCGAACGACACTTCGAGGTACTCGAGTAGCTGTCGGTGGATCGGCTCGTCGTACAGCTCCGGCGGGTAGAAGGGGAGTTCGGGCCCGAGCTCGTCGTACTCGTACCGGGGTATCGAGTAGTAGCCGCCGATGCGGACGAGGCTGTCGAGGACGAGCGCGTGGCCGAGGAGATCGTCGACCGACTGCTCCAGTTCCGTGCCCGCCCCTAGCGGTTCGACGTACTGGTCTCCCAGTCGGAGCTCCGCACGATCGCCGGGCACCACGTCGGCGCCGAAGTAGTGGGCGAGCGGTGTCACGCGAATGATCTCCGCCATATCCCGTGGGACGGCGACGGTCACGTCCGTATCGGGACGCGAGAGGCTGTCGGGAATGTGCAGTTCGTCGCCGCGTTCGATCGCTGGGGGGTGGCCCCGGAGCGTCGGCCACGAGCGCTCGGCGGACCACTCCTTGATCGCGGAGCCGAGGTACGACGCCGCCGTCATCAAGTCCTCGGGATCCTCGGTCACCGTCATCGTCGCGACGGGGTCTTCGTGGAACGACCGGGCACCGACGACGACTCGCGTCGGCTCCTCGGCAGTCAGAAGTAACGAATCGGGGTTCTCGCTACTGCCGGTCAGCCGCCCGGTCATCTCGCCGTCGACGTAAACCAGGAGTTTGAGCACGGCCGAGACGTCGATGTACGTCCCGCCGACAATCGTGAACTCGCCATCAGTGACCCCTCCGTAGTGCTCGCCATCGGGACGGCGGATCTCGGCGGCAGTATCGTAGAGTTCGATCGACGAGGTCTCCAGACCCACCGCGTCGTCGACCGGCACGTCGAACCACGCGTCGGTCGCGGGCATCGGGGACGCGTCGCCGTCGACGGAGAGGGCCATCTCGCCGCCGCCGGCCTCGTCACAGACCGTCAGCTCGCCGTCCGAGAACGAAAACGACACGGCGTCCTCCGTCATCGCCGCCTCCGATACATGGGAAGAGCGAGTCGGCAGAGACGTATATGTGTTACTTGCTGCGTGACACCTACTCCCGCAGCTCGCGGACGTGCTCGACGTTCCACGCGAAGCTGCGGCCGTCCTCGGTCGGCGTCTCCAGCACGAACGGCTGGTCGCGCCACTCGGGGTGGTTGAGTATCCGGGCCATCCCGTCGTCGCCGATGTGGCCGTCGCCGATGTGGGCGTGTTCGTCCTTGTTGGTCCCGCACTCGTGTTTGGAGTCGTTGAGGTGGATGCAGTGGAGGTACTCGGTGCCCACCACGTCGTCGAACGCCGCGACCGTCTCGTCGACGGCCTCGGGCGTCGAGAGGTCGTAGCCCGCCGCGAACATGTGGGCGGTGTCGAGACAGACGCCGATCTCCTCGTCGGTCTGGTCGATGACGCTCGCGAGGTGCTCGAACTGGCCGCCGAGCTTGGTGCCGCTGCCCGCGTCGCTCTCGACCAAGACGGTGACGCCGTCGGGCACGTCGAGGCTGTCGATCACGTTCGCGGCGTTCTCGATGCCGCCCTCGACGCCCGCGCCGGTGTGGGCGCCGAGGTGGACGTTCACGTACTCGATGTCGAGCTTCGCGGCCGCGTCGACCTCCTGCTGCATCGAGTCGCGACTCTTCTCCCGGAGGTCCTCCTTCGGCGTACAGAGGTTCACGAGGTAGGAGGAGTGGATCACCCACGGACCGGCGAGCTCCTCCTCGGTCCCCCCGCGGAACCGTTCGGCCTCCTCGTCCTCGATGCTGCCGTGGTCCCAGACCTGCGGCGAGTGGGTGAACACCTGCCCGCAGTTGCCGTCGATCTCGACCTGTCGCTCGACAGCGTTGTCGACGCCCCCGGCGATGGAGACGTGCGCGCCGATCTTGAGCATGGTTCGACTGCGCAAGCGACCGGCAAAAGCGGTTCGAAGGCGGGGGAACTCCTCGTCTCCTGACCGCCGAGGCGAGGGTGTATCGCGACCGGACGGCCTGTCAGTGGGGGCAAAACCGCTAGTTCTGAACTCAGTCGTCCAGCCCGAGGTGGCGGGTCGGGCCTGTCGTCCGGACGAACGCGAAGCCGTCGAACTCCGTGAGGTCCGACGCGACGTACGTCAGCGACTCGCCGTCCTCGACCATTCCGCTGATGCGGTGCCGTCGGGGCTCGGCGTCGAGCCAGTCGGCGATCGACTCCCGCCCGTGAAGCGCCGCGGCCGGGACGAACGGCGTCTCGGCCTCGAGCCGCGAGAAGGCGTCCGGGATCGACCCGGCCGGCGGCTCCGGGACCGTCGGCGTCGCCGGCCCCATCGTCGCCGCGTCCATCGCGAGGTACTCGCCGCCGCCGAGGCCGACGCCGATCGGGACGTAGTCGTCGCCGTGGCGTGCCGCGAGCCGGTCGCCCATCGTCCGACCGGCGGCCCCCAACAGCTCGTCGTCGAGCTCGCCGCGGGCGAGGTGGACGTTGTGCGCCCAGAGCACCGCCCGATCCGCGCCGGCATCGTCGACGATCCACGAGGCGTTCGCGGCCATCGCCTCGTCACGGCGCCCGAAGCCGCCGGGGCCGTTGCGGTCCGCGAGCGCGAGTGCCTGTTCGAGCAGCGTCGACTGCCAGCGGGCAAACGCCAAGGCTCGGCTGGAGCAGCGCGCTTCCCACGCCTCGTGCTCCTCGAACAGCGGCGGGAGCGCGTCGACCAGCCACGACGCTGCGTCGGTCGCGGCCCCCTCGTCCTCGCCGGCGAGCGCATCGAGACGATCGCGAACGTCGGGCACCTCGGCGTCGACGGTGTCGAAAAAGGTCGAGAGGGCGTCGGCGACGCGCTCGAACGAACTGGTGTCGAAGCCGTACACCCGGAGCCGGTCGTCGGCGGGGCGACCCTCGTTGAAGGCGCGCATCCAGTCGAACAGGTCGACGAGTTCCGCGGTTTTCCAGGGCCAGTTGATCCGAGCGTGCAGCAGCAGCGTCTCGACGTCGCCCTCGCCCTCGGCGACGTAGTCGTCGATCCGGCGGACCCAGTTGAAGTCCTCCTCCAGCGCGAACGTGCGGACCCCCGCCTCCTCGACCAGAAACCGGATCAAGCGGTGTTTGAGTCGGAACTGTGCCCGTGCACCGTGAGAGGTCTCCCCGAGCGCGACCAGGTCGGCGTCGCCGACCGTGTCCCGCAGCGCGCCGGCCGCATCGCTGTCGATCGTGACTTCCGGGTCGGTGCCGCCCAGCGGAACCGCGGCGTCCCGCAGGTCGGCGATCGGAGGGCTCGAATCGCTCATCGGTCGTGAGCGTGATCGCCGGCACCAAAAGTAGTCGGGTGGCTGAGACTACCGCTCCGCGTCGCGCTCGCGGACCCACGCGTCGCTGCGGTACTTTTCGTCGGCGATCGCTTCTGCTCGCGCCAGTTCTGCCTCGGTCCACGCCCCCTCGTCGGCGTCGGCCCACTCCTGCAGCGCGGTCTCGAACGCGTCGACGACCTCCGGACGGCTCACATCCACGAGGTCGGTGATCCCCGCCACGCGCTCGGAGAACTCCTCGGGCGTCACCTCGGGGTCGGAAAACACCGCGAGGTGGGCCTCGGGCCGGGCGTCGTAGGTGATCGAGCCGTGCTGGATCACCGCGTCCTTCCGGCGGTACTGGGCGTTACCCGCCAGCTTCCGGCCCGCGCCGCCGTCGCTCACCACGTCGTGGGCGGGGTGGAGCCCGCGGAGGTAGCACGCGGGCTCGTAGATCGGCGGGCGCTCCTCGTCGACGAAGTCGGCGTCGACGCCCAGCCGCGCGAACGCGTCGAGGATCGGCGGGCAGAGCTCGTGGTAGCTCTCGATCAGCTCGCCCGGGAGCTCGTCGGCCGGCGCGGCGATGGAGTAGGCGATGTCGCCCTCGTTGTCGTGGTAGATGCCGCCGCCGCCCGTCTGCCGCCGGGTCACGTCGACACCCGCCGCCTCGCAGTGCTCCCAGTCGACCGTCTCCACGTCCTGCCCGTATCCCATGGAGAGGCAGGACGGCGCCCAGCGGTAGACGCGAACCGTCCGTGGGCCGCCGGCAGCGGCCGTCTCGGCCGCCACCTCGTCCAGCGCCATCTGCAGCGGGCCGGGGCGGGTCTCCTCGCGGATCAGCCGCCACTCCCGGTCGGCGTGGTCGGTCATGGTCGCGGGTGGGCGGGCAGGGGAAAAGCGGTTGCGGTGGGATTGTCCGACAACGCGGGGGGCGGCCCTTGACACGGCTGCGGTGGCGCGAAGCGCTCGCGCCTCCGTGCGCGAGCCGAGCGCGAGGGACGAGCGACCGAAGGGAGCGAGTCGGCTGGGGAGGCGTGTGGGCTGTGCGGTCGGGCGGGACTGAAAGGGGCGACGTGTTCGACGAACCCCGGCGACGCAAGGACCGCAGGGAGCGAAGCGACTGAGGACCGCAGCGAGCCGCGGGAGTCGAACGCATCGGGGCTTTCACGGTGTTGCCGACTCCAGCCACAGCCGAACCGAATCAACAGAAGCAGACGAACAACGCGGCACCCTTTTTCCCACGGATCACCCACGACCAGTATGGTCGGCAACGTCGCGAGCGTGATGGCCGAGCTCGAACCCGAGGACTTCTACCTCCTCTCCGGGCTCGAACAGGGGATGCGCTTCTCGGAGTGGGTCCAGCGCGAGAAGCTCCCCGAGTACGCCGACATGACCGCCGAAGAGGTCGACTACCGGATCGACCGCTGTGCCGACCGCGAACTCATCGAGCGCAAGACGATCCAGTACGAGGGGTACCGCCTCACGTTCGAGGGGTACGACTGCCTCGCGCTGCGGGCGTTCTCCGAGCGCGGGACGATCGAGGGGATGGGCGCCTCCCTCGGCGTCGGCAAGGAGAGCGACGTGTACGAGGTGCAGTCCTACGAGCCGATGGCGCTGAAGTTCCACCGCGAAGGCTACACCGAGTTCCGGAAAGTCGACAAGGAACGGGAGTACACCGCCGACCGCAACCACGTCTCGTGGTTCTACACCGCCCGGAAAGCCGCCGAGCGGGAGCACGAGGTGCTCACCGACCTCTACCCCGACGTGGCCGTCCCCCGGCCCGTCGACCAGAACCGCCACGCGATCCTGATGGAGAAGTTCGACGGCGTTGAACTCAAGCGAGCGTCGCTCCCCAGCGAGCAGGTCGTCGGCGTCTGTGATCTCCTGCTGCGGGAGATCCGTGACGCCTACGCCGCGGGGTACGTCCACGCCGACATGAGCCAGCACAACGTCGCCGTCGCCGAGAGCGGGGTCACCGTGTTCGACTGGCCGCAGGCGGTCACGACCGACCACGAGAACGCCGACGAACTGCTCGAACGCGACGTGGCGAACGTCGTGGGCTTCTTTCGACAGAAGTACCCACAGGAGATGCCCGACGAAGTAGACACGCGGGCGCTGGCGGCGGCGATCCGTGACGACGAGTTCGGGAGCGTCGCGGAGTTCGAGGAGTAGGCGTCTCGCCCCGAAAACGTATACCGCTCGCTTCGTCAACAGGAGTATGAGCAGTCCGACCGTCGAAGTCACCGGGAAAGCCGCCGTCGAAACCGAGCCGGAGTACGCGGTGTTCGTCGTCGAGATCGAGGGGTACGGCGAGACGGTGTCTGGCGCCCAGCGCCGGGTCGAGGACCGGCTCGCGGAGCTCGATCGGGAACTTCCCGACGCCGTCGACGACGCGGCCGACAGCGTCACCGGGCGCTCGGTCACCTCGGCCGACGAGCTGTTCGATCCCGACTGCGACGACCCGTACGTCGCCAGCGCGACCGTCGAACTCCGGTGTGACGGGCTCCCCGGCGACGACGTGGCGAACGCCGTCGCGGCCGCCGGAGGGACGGTGAGCCGGACGGAGCCTCGCGTGACCGAGTCCCGGCGCGAAGCACTCCGCGAAGAGCTGCTCGGCGCCGCTACGGAGAACGCCAGAGAGCAAGCCGAGATCGTCGCGAACGCCGACGGCCACACGCTCGGGTCGGTCGTCAGCCTCGCCACGAAGGAGTCGATGGGGTTCGACAGCATCGTCGAGGAGGCGCTCGCGACGGAGGTGAGCGCCGGCGTGCCGGCCGGGCAGGTCGAGTTCACCGCCAGCGTCGACGCGACCTACGAGTTAGAGTAGTCGACCGCCACGGACCCGACGACGGACCGACGCCGTCAGGTCTACCACCTATCGGTTCCAACGGCGAGGCATGCAAATCACCGACCACGTCTACAGCCTGCCCGTGACGCTCGACCTCGGCGGCGCCGAACGAACGTTCACGCCGACGGCCGTCGAGACCGAAGCGGGGCTGATCCTGTTCGACACGACGCTGCCGGGGTACGCCGACGAGCTCGACGCCGCGCTCGGGGAGCACGGGTTCGGGCTCGAGGACGTGCGCTTCGTCGTGCTCACCCACCACGACGGCGATCACGCGGGCGCGCTCGCGACCGTGCAGGACCGCACGCGCGCGCCGACGTTCGCCCACTGGGCCGAGGCGCCGTACGTCGACGGCCGGAAGTTCCCGGTCAAGTCCGAGGACGAGCGCTACCCGCCGGCACGCGTCGACGTGGAGCTCATCGACGGCGTCGGCTTCAGCACGCTCGCCGGCCCGCTCGAACTGGTCGAGACGTTCGGCCACGCGCCGGGGCACAGTTCGTTCCACCTGCCCGAGGCCGACCTGCTGATCGCGGGCGACGCGCTGACCGCCGCCGACGGCGAACTCCACGGCCCGGCCGAGCAGCACACCCCCGACGTGGAGAAAGCGATGGAGTCGGTCGCGCTGCTGGGCGAGCTCGAGTTCGGCCACACGGTCTGTTTCCACGGCGGATACGTCGAGGCTGGCGACGAGCGGGTCCGCGAGATCGCCAACGGCGAGTAACGCTGCGCCGACGGGACCGTTTTTTCACTCCGCCCGCCCCAGCCCGAGGCATGACCGAGGACGCGCCCGCGGACAACCCCTACGTCCGCGAGCCCGACACCGAGTTCGCGCCGACCGACGAGCTGTCGGCCGACGAAGCCGAGGAGCAGGCCGCACAGCTCCGGGCGGCGATCCGCGACCACGACTACCGCTACTACGTCGAGAACGATCCAGTCATCTCCGATCGTGCGTACGACGAGCTGTTCGAGCGGCTCGAAGCGCTCGAGGCGGCGTTCGATCTCGACACCGGGGGGTCGCCGACCGGCCGCGTCGGCGGCAAGCCGGTGGACGAACTGGAGAGTGTCGATCTCGTGGTGCCGCTGCTGTCGATCGACTCCTCGGGCGAGGCTGCGGACGTACGGGCCTTCGACGATCGCGTCCGTCGGGACCTGGGCGGTGACGCCGCGGTCGACTACGTCTGTGAACCGAAGTTCGACGGACTCTCGATCGAGATCGTCTACGTCGAGGGCCGCTACGAGCGCGCGGCCACGCGGGGCGACGGCGAGACCGGCGACGACGTGACCGAGAACGTCCGGACGATCGCTTCCGTCCCGCAGCGACTGCGCGGCGATCCGCCCGCGGTGCTGGTCGTCCGCGGCGAGATTCACATGCCGCTGTCGGGGTTCCAAGCGCACAACCGTGAGCGCGTCGAGCAGGGGAAGGAGCCGTTCGCCAACCCCCGCAACGCCGCCGCGGGGAGCCTGCGACAGCTTGACCCCGCCGTGACTGCCGAGCGCCCGCTGGACTGCTTCTTCTACGACGTGCTCTGGGTCGAAGACGAGCCGGCGCCGATCGACGAGATCGGTCCCGAGGACGCCGGCGCCGAGGACGCCGCCTCCGTCGGCGGGCTCGCGCTCGACGGGATCGACACGCACTGGGACGAACACCAGCAGCTCCCCGAGTGGGGGCTGCAGGTCAACGACCGCCACGAACTGGTCGACGACGTCGAGGACGCGCTCGCGTTCCGGGACGAACTGCAGGCGGACCGGGACGGCCTCGACTACGAGATCGACGGCACCGTGTTGAAGGTCAACGACCGCGAGCAGTGCCGGCGGCTGGGCACCACGTCGCGACACTACCGCTGGGCGTACGCCTACAAGTTCCCCGCACGCACCGAGGAGACTCGGATCGCCGACATCGTCGTGCAGGTGGGCCGGACCGGTCGACTCACGCCGGTCGCGTTGCTCGACCCCGTCGACGTGGGCGGCGTGACGGTGTCGCGGGCGAGCCTGCACAACCAATCGGAGATCGCGGAACTGGGCGCCGGCGTGGGCGATGTCGTGAAAGTACAGCGGGCGGGCGACGTGATCCCGTACGTCGCCGAGGTGGTCGAGGACAACTCCGAGGGCCACTTCGAACTGTCCGATCAGTGCCCGGTCTGTGGCAGCGACGTGGAGGCTGATGGCCCGCTTCGGTTCTGTACGGGCGGGCTCTCCTGTCCGGCCCAGCGCAAGCGGGCCGTCGAGCACTACGCCGGCGACAGTGGGCTCGACATCGAGGGGCTCGGCGAAGAGGCCGCCGATCAGTTGGTCGACGAAGGACTGATCGAGGACTCGATCGCCGACCTCTACGAGATCGACGCCGACGAACTCGCCGAGTTGGAAGGCTGGGGCGAGAGAAGCGCCGAGAAACTGCGCGCGGAGATCGAGGACTCGAAGTCGCCGTCGCTGGGTGCGTTCCTCTCCGCGCTGGGCATCCCCGAGGTCGGACCGACGATGGCCGCGGATCTCGCGGCGGCGTTCGGGAGCGTCGACGCGCTGCTCGATGCGGACGAGGACGACATTCGCGCGGTCGAGGGGTTCGGCCCGACGGTCGCCGGCCACGTCGCGGAGTTCTTCGGAAACGAGCGCAACCGCCGGGTGATCGAGCGCCTGCGCGGGGCGGGGGTCGAGCCCGAACCGCCCGAGTCGACGACCGCGGGTGACGAGCTCGACGGGCTGACGTTCGTGTTCACCGGCGCGCTCTCGGTCACGCGGGACGAGGCGCAGTCGCTGGTGGAGGCCCACGGCGCGAACGCGACGGGGTCGGTGTCGGGCAACACCGACTACCTCGTCGCCGGCGACGACCCCGGGCGGACGAAACGCGAGGACGCCGAGGCGGAGGGGGTGCCGATCCTCGACGAGGACGGGTTCGAAGAGCTGCTCGCGGCGCGGGGGATCGAGTATCCGCCGGAGTGAACGCGGGCAGCCGACGCGCGGAATCACAACCACCTTAACCCGGGCAACCAATAATCCCGAGTATGGCTGTGAACACGACCGCGCTGGGGCTGGCCGTCCTCCTCAGCGGGGCGGTCACGGTGTTCCACTACGTTCGCGGGACGGAGTGGGAGTCCGCCCCGGACATCTCCGAGGAGGTGCTCGAACGCCGGGCCGCGAGCGTGCCCGAGACGGATTTCCCGGAGCCGTACAACCGATCCATCGGCGGCGGCGGCGCGCCCGCAGCCGCGGTCGGCGGCGAGGCTGCCGAGGAGGGTGAGCTCGAAGGTGAGACCGACGCCGGCGGCTCGGGGCCGGGCGCCATTCCCGAGGACGAGGTCGAGTACTTCGAAGTGGAGTTCACCAAGCAGGGCGAGACGGTCGAACTCCCGAACAACGAGCCCATCCTCGACGCCGGCGAGGAGGAAGGGTTCGACCTCCCCTACGCCTGTCGGCAGGGGCAGTGTGTGTCCTGTGCCGGACAGGTCCAAGAGGGCCCGAGCGAGGACTTCGTCGAGCACGACAATCAGGAGATGCTCTCGGACGAGGAGCTCGAGAACGGCTACACGCTGACCTGCGTCGCCTACCCGCGTGACGACTTCACGCTGGAGACGGGCGAGGCACCCTGACTGCGGCACGATTTCTTTTCGACAGTTTCCGGTCACGGAGAGCGTTCGACGTGCCGATGCGCCCTTGTGACAGGACGCCCGAGAGCCACACATGGATGTCCACCGTCACACGGTCCGGGGCGTCGACGTCGGCCCGGAGACGCGGTGTCGCCACTACGACAGCGAACTCGACGTGATCGCGATCCGGTTCCCGTGCTGTGAAACGTTCTACCCGTGCTACGAGTGTCACCTCGCGGCCGCCGATCACGAGCCGGAACGGTGGGGTGACGGAGGGAGAGACGACGCGGAGGCCGACGCGGTGCTGTGTGGCGTCTGTGGAACGGTGCTGACCGTCGCGGAGTACGTCGACTGCGAGGACCGCTGTCCGGACTGTGGCGCGGAGTTCAACCCCGGCTGCCGGCGGCACTACGACCGCTACTTCGCCGAAGAACTGTTCGGGACGGCGGAGTGAAAACGAGGCCGCTCAGTACCGCGAGGGGAGGTACGCCATCCCGAGCAGGAGGATCAGGGTGCTGCCGGTGAGGATGCTGACGCCCCAGAGCCCGTTAGTGTGCTCCTGGTACTGCTCGGTCGCGGTGTTGTACTGTCGAAGCGTCTCGAAGTTCGAGGAGATGACGACCTCCTCGCCCGACTCGAAGTGGGCGAAGAACGTCTCCCCCGAGAGCGTGACGTTGCCGTGCTGGCCGACCGAGGCGCTCTGGGTCGCCCCGCTCTCGTTCTGCCACTCGATCACCGCCTCGTACGTCGTGCCGCCGCCACCACCGTGGCCGCCGCCGCTGGACTCGGTTGCCTCGACCGTGGCGACGGTGTACGTCCGGTCGCCGACGGAGAGTTCGTCACCTTCCTGGTAGACGGAATCGTCCGCCGCATTGAGCGCCGGTGCCTCGGAAGTGAGGACCAGTCCGAGCGACAGCGCCCCCACGATCAGGAAGAGAGCGGCGGCGACTGCCACAGCGCGTCGTTGCATGTCCTGATGGTGGTAGACCCGGCGTAAAAACGGTTCCTCTTTCGGAGACAGAGGAGCCAATACCGAGGTGATTTGTAGCTGTCAGTGTAACGTCGGGACGATGTACGACCGGATCCTGCTGTCGACCGACGGAACTGCCGCCTCCACGGACGCTGAATCCCACGCGATCGAGCTCGCGGCCGCACACGACGCCAAGCTCCACGTGCTGTACGTGGTTGACGAGAGCGTCTACAACGCCTACAGCGGCGACGAGTACGTCGACGAGGCCGAAGGCCCCGAACACGCACTCGAAGAACACGGGGAGGAGACGATCGCGGATATCCGGAAGCGCGCGAGCGACGCCGGCATCGACTGCGTCGACGCGCTCCGGCACGGGCGCCCGTCGAACGTGATCGTCGACTACGCCGGCGAGACCGATGCCGACCTGCTCGTGCTCGGAACGAAACGCCGGCCGGACGAGTACCGCGCGCTGCTTGGCAGCGTCACCGACCGGGTGCTCCGACTAACGGAGCGGCCCGTGCTGGTGGAGAAAACCGAGGTCGACGCGTAGGCGTGCCGGCCCTCGACGCACAGTACCGGGACGCGATCGAAACGCTGGCAGCTGAGGTGGACGACGTGCCGTGGGCTCTCACCGGCAGCGCCAGTTTCGCGCTCCAGGGCGTCCCCGTCGAGCCCGACGACGTCGACGTACAGACGACCGCGCCCGGGGCGTACGCGATCGCGGAGACGTTCGAGAATCGAGTCGTCGATCCCGTGTCACACTCGACGACCGATCGGATCACGTCCTACTTCGGCGCACTCGAACTGCACGGGCTGCGGGTCGAGATCATGGGCGCAGTCCAGAAACGGCGGCCCGACGGGACGTGGGAGCCGCCGGTGAACGTCGAAACACACCGGACGTTCGTCGAACTCGACGGGCGATCGGTGCCGGTGCTCTCGCTTGCGTACGAGGCCGACGCCTACGAGCGACTGGGACGACACGAGCGCGCGGAACTACTCGCCGCGCACGCGGCCGGGCGGGACAGCTCGTAGTCGGCAGCCTCGAACTCGGGGCGCCGAACGGAGATGCGGACACAGTCTCGGGGTGTTCTCGCGAGATACGGAGAGGTCGAGGCGGTGCCCGCGATCGAAAGTCGAGTCGCTCGCGCTGCTTGTTTGTCGTCGACAGTAAGTAAGCCAAGGGCCGGATTTGAACCGGCGGTGGGCGGCTCTGCAGGCCGCTGCGTTAGGCCGAACTCTGCCACCTTGGCGCGGTTGGTGGTTGGACACTCAGTCGTTTAAGCGTACCGTATCGGGCGCTTTCGCTGTGTGTCACGGAGATCGAGCGGAGAGCGATCGACTCGCTCACCCCTCACAACGTCAAGTATACCGCAATGAATAGAGAGACGGCGAGTGCACTTTCCCAGCGGGTCGCCCACGCCAGTACTCGCCCACACGTAGGTGAGCTTAACTTCCGTGTTCGGGATGGGTACGGGTGTTGCCTCACCACTCTGGCCGTCTCACGCCGAGTCGCGGAATCGAACCGCGAGCAAACCATGCTCGGTGTGATCGAACCGTGTCAATAAGCGTAGTCCAGTTCGCACCTGGACCCGTTCAAAACGGGTGCAGTGCAGAGATATCCGATTACCGGATGAATGATGGCTTCGGTCTGTTAGTGCTCGCGGACTCAACGCCTCGTTGCCTTGGCGCGTACATCCCGAGTCTATCTAACTCCTCTTCTACGAGTGACCTCAACGGTACTTCGTTTCCGAGTGGGTTTCGAGCTTAGATGCGTTCAGCTCTTACCCCGTGACGCGTGGCTGCCCGGCAGTGCTCTCTCGAACAACCGGTACACCAGTGGCGTCCAATCGTAGTTCCTCTCGTACTATACGATCGTTCTCGTCAAGTACCATAACACCCCCAATAGATAGCAGCCGACCTGTCTCACGACGGTCTAAACCCAGCTCACGACCTCCTTTAATAGGCGAACAACCTCACCCTTGCCCGCTTCTGCACGGGCAGGATGGAGGGAACCGACATCGAGGTAGCAAGCCACGCGGTCGATATGTGCTCTTGCGCGTGACGACTCTGTTATCCCTAAGGTAGCTTTTCTGTCAGCAACCTGGCCCATCAAGGACCATGGTTGGTTCGCTAAACCACGCTTTCGCGTCAGCGTCACTCGTTGGGAATGACACTGTCAGACTTCCGTTTGCTCTTGCGCTCTTCCTCGGGTTCCCGACCCGAGTGAGGAAATCTTGGGGCGCGCTCGATATCTTTTCGAGCGCGTACCGCCCCAGTCAAACTGCCCGGCTACCGGTGTCCTCCGCCAGGAGTGAGAGTCGCAGTCACTACCGGGTAGTGTTTCATGTATGGCTGGGTGGCCCGCTAGCGCGGGTACCTCTGTAACGCCTCCTACCTACTCTGCACAGTAGCGACCACGTCTCAGCGACAGCCTGCAGTAAAGCTCTATAGGGTCTTCGCTTCCCCTTGGGGGTCTCCAGACTCCGCACTGGAACGTACAGTTCACCGGGTCCAACGTTGGGACAGTGGCGCTCTCGTTGATCCATTCATGCGAGTCGCTACTGAAGCGACAAGGTACTACGCTACCTTAAGAGGGTCATAGTTACCCCCGCCGTTGACGGGTCCTTCGTCCAATTGTACTTGGTGTTCAGATACCCGCACTGGGCAGGATTCAGTGACCGTACGAGTCCTTGCGGATTTGCGGTCACCTGTGTTGTTACTAGACAGTCGGAGCGCCCAAGACACTGCGACCTGCCCCGCTTGGGGCAGGCATTCCTTATTGCGAACGTACGGAACTAACTTGCCGAATTCCCTAACGTCGGTTCTCCCGACAGGCCGCGCCTTGCTCTGGCAGAGTACCTGTGTCGGATCTCGGTACGGACATCGTGCTCCCTTTTCACGGGCTCTTGGTAACATCGACTTTCGCTGTCTCGAGCTTCGCTCGCTTCCTGCCGTTACGGCGTCCACGAGCTTCCTCGATTCGACCGGGCGAAGGCCCGGCTCAATGGTTCCGAAAGCGTCGGTTTCACTGCACGATGGTGCTGGAATATTAACCAGCTGTCCTTTCGATCCCTGCGAGTTACGAGGGACCTTAGGATCGACTAACCCTTGGCTGACTAACAGTGCCAAGGAACCCTTACTCTTCTGGCCGTCGGGGTTCACACCCGACTTTCGCTGCTACTATGACTAGGATTTTCGTTACTAGACGGTCCACGCGAGCTCTCGCCCGAGCTTCCATCCGTCCAGAATGCCAACCTACTGGGTCACTATCTGAATAGTGCCGCTAGGTCTCGGTGGTAGATTTGAGCCCCGATCATTTTCGGCGCCTCGAACCTCGGCCGGTAAGCTGTTACGCTTTTCTTAGAGGGTAGCTGCTTCTAAGCTCACCTCCCGGCTGTTTAGGGCTCGAGACCACCTTCCAATCGCACTTAATCTACACTTTGGGACCTTAACCCAGCTCTGGGTTGTTCCCCTCATGGTACCCAAGCTTACCCCGGGCACCGGACTCCCATCGTCCACGGCGTTTGCACGTTCGGAGTTCGACAGAGAGGCCGACTCCTCTCGGAGGCGGGTCTCTCAATCGGTCGCTCTACCGCGCAAACTACCTCGGATGAGGTCATGCTTCGACATGTTTCGGTTGGAACCAGCTGTTGCCGAGCTCGATGGGCCTTTCACCCCTACTCTCGAGTCACGGGAGGGTATTGTAGGACACCAACCCTAACGGGCCTCCACGTGCCTTTCGGCACGCTTCGCCCTGCTCCAGAGTAGATCGCTCGGTTCCGGGTCGTATCCCTTCGACTCCCCGCGCTTGAACACGGTGGGCCTGGCAATGCTGCGCCCCTATCGGTTTCCCTACGCCTTCCCGGATGATCCGGTTAGACTCGCCAAAGAGATACACTCCCTAGTTCGTTTTTCAAAACGTACGACGGAACTTCGGCTCCCTCTTCGTCCTACTGGAGGCTCGCGCCTCGATCGTTTTGAAGAGGGCCTTTCAAGCCCCGTCGCTCTATCGCCGACTGGTTTCATGCCCTATTGCACCGCCCTTCTCGGGGTGCTTTTCAGCGTTCGCTCACGCTACTTGTTCGCTATCGGTCTCGAGGAGTGTTTAGCCTTCGCGGTCGATGCCCGCGACATTCACGAGGGATATCCAACCCCCGCTACTCTAGAACTGGCGCACACTCTACTGAACTACGGTACGGGACTGTCGCCCTGTTTCGTGCTCTGTTCCAAGAGACTTCTCGTAGTTTGTCGAGTGCTGGGAGCCAGCCTGTACACCACATGTCCTTGCGGATTCGGTTTGGGCTGTATCGCGTTCACTCGCGGTTACTAACGACATCGCAGTTGCTTTCTCTTCCTGTCCTTACTAAGATGTTTCAATTCAGGACGTTCCCCATTGCGCGAGGCAATTGCGGTGGGGATTCCCATTCGGAGATCCTCAGTTCTATGCTTCCATGCAGCTCCCTGAGGCTTATCGCAGCTTGGCACGTCCTTCTTCGGCACTCGAGCCGAGCAATCCATCAGCCGGCATAGTAGCCGTCTGTCGGTAATCGTCTATCGTCGTTCCACTGCAACCCGGGTGAACGGGTCCAGTGGGTGCCTGGACTACGCTTACACACGGTCGTCAACGTACGTCCCGTGGGTGTCACGGGAGCGTACTCTGACCCTTCCCAGACGCGCTCTCGCGGTCTGGTGCATCGATCGTTCTGGATTCCATCGTACTTCCGTCGGGCATATAACCCGCACGGTTTCCTTCTATCCGAGATGGACTCGCGGGGATTCGAACCCCGGGCATCCTCCTTGCAAAGGAGGCACTCTCCCACTGAGCTACGAGCCCTATGGAGCTTTGGTAGTTCTAAGGTGCCCGGTCGAACCGGAAACACCGAACGGCGAAAGGTGGGTCTGCCCAGAGGGCAGATCCCGGTCAGTGGAGGTGATCCAGCCGCAGATTCCCCTACGGCTACCTTGTTACGACTTAAGCCCCCTTGCGGAGCCCAGATTCGACCTGTGAAACAGGCCTCATCCGGACCCCACTCGGGTGCTTTGACGGGCGGTGTGTGCAAGGAGCAGGGACGTATTCACCGCACTCTCCTGGAATGCGATTACTACCGAATCCAGCTTCATGCGGACGAGTTGCAGTCCGCAATCCGAACTACGACCGAGTTTCTGAGATTACCGTCCCCTCTCGGGGTAGGAACCCATTGTCTCGGCCATTGTAGCCCGCGTGTTGCCCAGCCCATTCGGGGCATACTGACCTACCGTTGCCCGTTCCTTCCTCCGCCTTGGCGGCGGCAGTCCTCCTAATGTACCCATCATCCACAAGGGACATGCTGGCAATTAAGAGTGCGGGTCTCGCTCGTTGCCTGACTTAACAGGACGCCTCACGGTACGAGCTGACGGCGGCCATGCACCACCTCTCTACGGCGTCGTGACGAGGTCATCAACCTGGCCGTCATCACCGTAGTCGGGGCTGGTAAGGTTACCGGCGTTGAGTCCAATTAAACCGCAGGCTCCTCCGGTTGTAGTGCTCCCCCGCCAATTCCTTTAAGTTTCATCCTTGCGGACGTACTTCCCAGGCGGTTCGCTTAGCGGCTTCCCTGCGGCACATCACTCACTCGTAGTGAGTGACACACCTAGCGAACATCGTTTACGGCTGGGACTACCCGGGTATCTAATCCGGTTCGAGACCCCAGCTTTCGTCCCTCACTGTCGGATCAGTCCTCTCGAGGTGCTTTCGCCATCGGCGGTCCGTTCAGGATTACGGGATTTCACTCCTACCCCGAACGTACCCCTCGAGCCTTCCTGTCCCAAGCCGCACAGTTTCCGCCGGACGCCCACCCGTTAAGCGGGTGGATTTCCCGACGGACTTGCGCGGCCAGCTACGGACGCTTTAGGCCCAATAAGATCGGTCATCACTCGAGCTGCCGGTATTACCGCGGCGGCTGGCACCGGTCTTGCCCAGCTCTTGTTCCTGAACCTCCCTACGGTTCAGAAAAGAAAGGGCGATATGCCCTTTCACTCGGGGTCCCCTTATCGCACTGGCGTGCAGTGTAAAGGTTTCGCGCCTGCTGCGCCCCGTAGGGCCCGGAATCTTGTCTCAGATTCCGTCTCCGGGCTCTTGCTCTCACAACCCGTACCGATTATTGGCACGGTGGGCCGTTACCCCACCGTCTACCTAATCGGCCGCAGCCACATCCTACAGCGCCGGAGCGTTTGAGCGTCGACGTGTTCAAACAGTCGACGCGTATCGGGAGTTAGCCTCAGTTTCCCGAGGTTGTTCCCGTCTGTAGGGTAGTTTGGCCACGTGTTACTGAGCTATACGCCGCGGGTCTAACCCGCGCGACTAGCATGGCTAAATCGGACCCCGATAGCAATGACCTCCGGCAGGATCAACCGGAATGTGTACGTGCTGATGCACGTGGGTGGCGGGTCGGATCACACGATGTGATCGTTACCAATCTGGTATTGCGTATCGGTTACCGTTCGCTGTCCACCGGCCGAACCGGGGGACACCGAACTACCAAAGCTCACATCAGATTCCGTCCTACGGCGGACCGGGGGGGCGGAATCCTCATCCGTCGCAGACAGCGGTTCGCCGAGCCGACCTCGGCACGAACCCCGCTGCCCTCTGCGTATTTCTTCCGAGTGCCCGTTTCCACTTAAGGGCGTCGGATCGTACCGGGCTCGCACCGAGCGAGTCCGGGTGTCACCGGGGGCGACCGCCCCGGCGACCTTCGCATTTCATTCGATGGGTGGCGAGTACTTAACCCCGTCGGAGTATCGACGCCACGTCATGCGGTTTCACGCGGGTCGTACTCACACGGGGAGACGGACGTCGTGGCTACCGGAGAAAGTATCGCGCGGCAGGAGGGCGGCCGCTCATCCCGCGCTCGCACGGAGTCGAGCCGCGTGGTACCGCGCGTCGGGTCGTTGCGACGCGGGAACTGATACGCCTGTCGGGAACGACGCTCGGGAGCTACTCGTCGAGGTGCTCGATCCCCTGCTTGGAGACGTTGGCCTCGGTGATGACCTCGGGCATCCAGTCGGGCTTGTTCTCGGGGGCTTCCTCCTCCCACGCCCAGCCCTCGTAGATGTGGACTTTGTCGGTCCCCTTCTCCCGGAGCTCGATCGGGACTCGATCGGCGTCGTCCTCGGAGTCGTCGGGCTCGAGCCGTCGAGCCGCCTTCAGCGCCGCCTGCCGCGGCGTGTTGCCCGAGAACACGCTGTCCTCGCCGTCCTCTTCTCGGAGCGCGAAGTTCCGCTTACCGTCTTCTCGTACCATGGTTTCTCTCCATGGGAGTGGTGCACAGGGTCCGATATAAAAATATCGGGGCAAACGACTGGTCTGACCGAACTATTTATATACGGGCAAATTCATAACAACTATAAAATCGTGAAAATAATCTAGAATCCACCCGACAGAGGCTCGGGCGCGCCGCACGCGGAGACAACACTTTAGTATCGGCTGAAGCCAAACGGGGATAGATAGACCAGATGGTCCGCAAGAAGAAGCTCAGCCCGAGCGGGGCCAAAGACGAGAACGGCGAGTACCACAACGTCCACGTGAACCTCCACGAGGACGAGCTCGAAGTCGCCGGCATGGAGATCGGCGAGGAGGTGTTCGTGCGCGTCCGCGACGGGAAGATCATCATCCAGTCCGCCGACGCCGAGGACGTGGAACACGACTTCTGAGGACCAGATGGACCCCTACGACGCCGTCAAACCGCTCCTGTTCTCGCTGCCACCCGAGACCGCCCACACGCTCGTCAGCCGCGGGCTCGAAGCCGTCCAGAACACCCCCGCCGAGGGGCTGCTCCGGGACCGCTACGCCGTCGACGACGACCGACTCGCGACTGAAGCGTTCGGCCTCCGGTTCCCCAACCCCGTCGGTGTCGCCGCCGGCTTCGACAAGAACGCCCGCCTCCCGCGTGCGCTCGCGGCGATCGGCTTCGGCCACGTCGAAGTCGGCGGGGTCACTGCGGAGGCACAGACTGGCAACCCTCGTCCGCGGATGTTCCGCCTGCGGCCCGACAGCGCGCTGATCAACCGGATGGGGTTCAACAACGAGGGCGCGGACGCGGTCGGCGCACGCCTCGACGACACCGCGCTCCCCGACGTCCCGGTCGGCGTCAACCTCGGCAAGTCGAAATCCACCCCCCTCGCGGACGCGCCCGCGGACTACCGCTACACCTACGAGCGGGTCGCGGACGCGGCGGACTACTTCGTCATCAACGTCTCCAGCCCCAACACCCCCGGGCTGCGCTCGCTCCAGAACCGCGACGCGCTGGAAGCCATCGTCGACGAACTCCAGGAGGCGGGTGCGGCCCCGCTCCTCGTCAAGATTTCGCCGGACCTCCCCGGCCCGGCGATCGAGGAGTCCCTCGACGTCGTCGCCGAGAAGGACCTCGACGGCGTCGTCGTCGCGAACACCACGACCGAACGCCCCGAGAGCCTCGGATCGCCCAACAGGGCCGAGCCGGGCGGGCTCTCGGGCGACCCGATCGAGGAGCGCTCCACGGGGCTCGTCGGCTTCGTCGCCGAGCGCACCGGCGTCCCCGTCGTCGGCGTCGGCGGTGTGAGCGACGCCGAGGGGGCCTACCGGAAGCTCCGCGCGGGCGCGAGCGTGGTCCAGCTATACACCGGCCTCGTCTACGAAGGCCCCTCCCTCGCCCGCGACATCAACGAGGGGCTGCTCGAACTGCTCGATCGCGACGGGTTCGACCACGTCTCCGAGGCCGTCGGCGCCGATCTATGACTCATTCGGCCGTCGCTCCACCGTGTCGACGGCCGCGTTCTCGTCGATATCCACAACGACTGTCTCTCCGCCGTGACCGAACCGCACGGTAAGCCGGCGGGGTGACGCCGAGCGGACCGTCGTCTCCCAGTCGTTCAGTTCGGCCCAGATCTGCGACGGGTGGCGAGTCCGAAGGTCGAACCCGTGTTCGGCGAGGAACCCCTCGACGACCGGCTGAAACGTCGCCAGCGTCGACGCCGACACCCGGGCCGTCTCGCCACATCGACGACAGTCGAACCGGACCACTTCGGGGCGTTCGCCCCCCTCGTCCGTGGGTGGACTGGCCAGCGAGCGGTCGAGCCGCCCCGCACAGATCGGGCAGAAGCCGTCCACGAGCCGGGTAACCGTCCCGTGCCACCAGCGTGCGAACGCCGCGGGGAGTTCCGACCGCTCGAACTGCTCGACGCTCCCGGGCGGAAACGAGAACCGCGCTCCCTCGTCGCAGTCGCGACACCGGAAGCGCGCTCGCTCGTCGGCGTAGTCGACGACCATCTCTCCGCCACAGAGCTGGCAGTCCCAGTCGGGAGCGACCGCGTCGACCGCGGCGTCGGCAGTGTACGTCCCTGCCAGCACGGAACCGAACAGTTCGGCACCGCTGTGGGTGAGTTCGTACCCGTCGTCGACGTCCGCGACGAGTACGCCAACGAGGCGGTCGAGGTGGTAGTTGAAGTTCCCGCTGTCGGCGACGCCGACACGCTCACGCAGCGCCGAGAAACTGAGCGGCCCCGGCGCCTCCCCGAGCGCCTGCACGATTGCCATCCGCGTCCCGTCCGCAAGGAGGCCGAACAGCTCGTCGGGGGAGCGTCGTTCGACGCGCGTCCCGTCGCTCATACCCGAGCGCGTGGCGGCTGGCGCCCTATCGGTTGCGGTGTCGCGGCGTCGATTCCGGGCCACGTTATGCTTCGGCCGCGACGACGAGCGTCGGTGGCACGTCCGCCATCAGTTCGGGGTCGAAGCTCCCGAAGTCCGCCTCGTACGCGTCCGGGTCATCGTAGCCCGGTTCTTCGAGGCGCTCGATGGTGAATCCGGCCTCGATCAGCCCGTTGACGATCTCACTCACCGGGCGCCGATGGACGACCATCTCGGCGTCCAGTGACTCGCTGTAGGCTCGCTTTGGCTCGCCGCTGAAGTAGCTCCGGACGAGATCGCCCGACTCCGGGTCGAGCATCTTGTAGAACGGGTGATCGACGCTGAAGACGAGGCCCCCGCCGTCCCGCAGGACGCGGTGGGCCTCAGCGAAACACGCCTGGAGGTTCTCGACCCACATGAACGCAAAAGCCGAGAACGCGAGGTCGAACGAGTCGTCGGCGACTCCGGAGAGGTCGGTGACGCTACAGTGGAGAAAGTCGACATCGACGCCGTGTTCGGCCGCGAGGTCGTGGGCGTAGTCGAGCTGTTCCGCGGAGATGTCGACGCCGGTCACGTTCGCCCCCTGCTGAGCGAGGGCGATCCCGAACTGCGCACCGCCACAGCCCAGTTCGACGGCGTCGACGCCCGAGACGTCGCCGAGCAGTCCCAGATCGTCGCCCTCCGGTGCGCCAGGGCCGAAGGCGACGGCGATCGAGTGGCCGCCCGCTTCCTGGAACGTCTCGGCCCACGCGTCCCACCAGTGCCGTGCCTGCTGCTCCGCCTCGGGTTCGGTCGTGTCGTTTCCGACCATACGGATCGGTGTGCCGGCAGGGAGAAAACCGTTCCCAGCAGCGCGTTACTGTTCGAAATTCGAGATGAGGCCTACGCCTGCACGATCACGAGCGCGCCGTCGGCTTCGAGCATCTCGCCCTCGCCGGTGAACTGCCGCTCGCGCTCGACGGTGAACGCCTCGGCGGCGAGTTCGTGGCCCGCGACCACGAGCGTCTCACCGTCGATCTCGTAGTCGCCGCTCTCGATCCCGGCCTCGATGTCCGGCACGTCGGCGCCGTACTCCGGGCCGACGACCGAGTAATCGAGGTCGATTCCGGTGACGACCGACTCGATCTCGGGTTCGGCGTCGAGCGTCTCGAGCGTGTCGACGTGCATCACGTTCCGGATGTCACGCTCGAAGCCGCCGATCCCGCCGTACACCGACACCGTGTCGAGTTCGGCGTTCAGCGGGAGCTGGCGCTCGCTCTTGTAGCGTCGGAGCGCGCCCACGACCGCCATCGCCGTCTCGCCGGCCTCGTGGTCGGCCTCGATCCCCGTGGGTTCGGGCCACGCGGTACGGTGGATGCTGTCGAACTCCTCTCCCCCAGCGTACATTTCTTGCCAGATCTCCTCGGAGATATGGGCGAGTATCGGCGCGAACAGCTTCAGGAACCGCCTGTGGGCGACCGTCAGCGTGTAGGTCGCCGACTCGTCATCCTCCTCGCGGACGCGCTGTTTCGCGATCTCGAGGTAGTCGTCACAGAACGTCCCCCAGAAGAAGCTCCGGAGGCTGTCCCGCGCCTTCGAGAACTCGCGGTTCTCCAGCTTCTCCTTCACGAACTCGGCCTCACCGTCGAGTTCCGCCAGCAGCCAGCGGTCCAGCGCCGAGAGCTCGGACTCGTCGATCTCGGGCACGCTCTCGGGCGTCAGCGAGTCGACCAGCTTCGAAGCGTTCCAGAGCTTCTGGAGCAGCTTCTCGCCGGCGCGCAGCCCCTTCTCCTGGTAGGGGAGGTCGTCGCCGATCGAGCTCCCCGCGGCCCAGAACCGGGCGGCGTCGACGGGGAACTGCGATTTGACCTCCTGGGGGCTGACGACGTTGCCCTTGGACTTGGACATCTTCTGGCGGTTCTCGTCGAGCACCATCCCGTTGATCATCACCGACTCGAACGGCACCTCGCCGGTGTGCTCGTAGCATTTCACCACGGTGTGGAACAGCCAGAAGCTGATGATGTCGTGGCCCTGCGGGCGCAGGTCCATCGGGAACAGCTCGGGGTTGTCCATCGTGAACTCCCCCTGCTCCTCGTCCCAGTCCCAGCCGGCGTTGATCAGCGGCGTCAGGCTGGAGGTCGCCCACGTGTCGAACACGTCGTCTTCGGGGACGAACTCGTCGTGGCCACACTCGGGGCAGGCGTCGACCGGCGGCTCGTCCGAGAGGGGATCGACCGGCAGGTCGGCCTTGTCGGCGATGATCTCCTCGTCGCACTGCTCGCAGTACCAGACTGGGAAGGGAATCCCCGAGGAGCGCTGTCGGGAGATACACCAGTCCCACTGCAGCCCCTCGATCCAGTGTTTGTACCGCGAGAACATCTTCTCGGGGAACCAGTCCATCTCGCGGCCGGCTTCGAGATACTCGTCGGTGCTGTCGAGCAGTTCGACGTACCACTGGTCGGCGACGAGGAACTCGACGCCCGTGCCACAGCGCTCGTGGACGTTGACGGTGTGAGTGATCGCCCGGCGGTCCAGCAGCGCGCCGGCGTCCTCGAGATCGGAGACGATCGCCTCCCCGGCGTCGGCGGCGGCCATCCCCTCGTACTCGCCGGCCACGTCGGTCATGTGGCCGGACTCGTCGATCGCGACCCGGAGGTCCAGATCGTGGGCTTGGTACCACTCGATGTCGGTCTGGTCGCCGAACGTACAGGACATCACGATCCCCGAGCCGGTCTCCATGTCGACACGCTCGTCGGCGATGATCGGCACCTCGTGGCCGAACAGCGGGATTCGCGCCTCCTCGCCGACGAGGTTCTGGTTCTCCTCGTCGTCGGGGTGGACGAACACCGCGACACACGCGGGAAGCAGCTCGGGCCGCGTCGTCGAGATCGTGAACTCCTCCTGACCCGCGGATTCGGTGTCGACCACGTCGAACGCGATGTCGTGGAAGTGGCTGTCCTGTTCGTCGTCCTCGGTCTCGACCTGCGAGATCGCCGTCTCACACTCCGGACACCAGATCGCCGGCGCACGCTGGCGGTACTCCTTCCCCTGCTCGTAGAGATCGACGAAGGAGAGCTGGGAGACCCGCTGGACCTGTGGCTCGATCGTCCGGTAGGTGTTGTCCCAGTCGATCGAGAAGCCAAAGGACTGCATGTTCTCGGTGAACTCGTCTTCGAACTCCGCACACACCTCCCGACACTTCTGCTGGAACTCCCGGCGGGAGAAATCCTGATGCTGGATGTCGAGTTCTCGCTCGGTCAGGCGCTCGGAGGCGATTCCGTTGTCGTCGTAGCCAAAGGGGTAGTACACCTCCTCGCCCTGCATCCGGGAGAACCGGGCAACGATGTCCTGCAGCACCGTCCCGTACACGTGGCCCCAGTGGAGGCTGCCCGACACCGTCGGCGGCGGCGTGTCGATGGCGAAGGCGGTGTTGGGATCGTCTACCTCGCTCTCGCGGTAGGCGTAGGTGTCCTCTTCGAGCCACCGATCCTGCCACTTCTCCTCGACGACGTCGGCGTCGTACGGGCCGCTGGGCATGTTGGCTGAACGTTCCCGTGAACGCCTGTTAAATAGCTCGGTCCTGTGAAAACGCGCCACAGGGCGGGCTGGAACGGAGTCTCAGTCCGCGAGCGCGTCCAGCCGGAACTCGAACGCCGCGACCGGCACCTCCAGATCGCGCTCGACGAGCACCTTCGGGTGGATCTCGCCGATCACGCCCACGTGCTCGCCGTCGATCACGACCTCGGCCGCGCGGCCGCCGATGAAGCTGGGGTGCTCCGTCCCGGGTGTTTCGAGATCGACGTCGAACTCGCCGACGAGCGCCTGCAGCTTCCCCTTGATGTCCTCGTACGTCGCGTCCGTACGCGCGATCGCGGCCGCGACCGTGCGGTGCTCCGCGACGCCCGTGTTCTCCTCGTCGTCGCGCTCGGCGACGAAGCCCACCTCCGCGAGCTCCTGCGGGTAGCGCCGGTGGGTGTTGTTCTCCAGCACGTGCATGATCGAGGGGAGCGCCCACGTCCGGAGCTGAGTGTAGTCCTCGCTGTAGGCGCTGGTAACGTTCACCGCCTCGCCGCCGCCCAGCGCGTCGCTCCCCTCGTCGACGTTCATGCGCTCGTAGTTCTCCGCGGGCGAGGAGAGGTGGAAGTTCAGCAGGTCCTCGAACCCGAGGCCGACGAGCGCGGTCCGGGTCGCCCGTTCGAGTCGGCTCCGCTCGTGGCGGCCGCCGATGGTGCCGATGTCGGGGTACTTCGGTTCGAGGTCGCCGAACCCGTACGCCCGCCCCACGTCGTCGACGAGGTCCATGGAGTGGAGCACGTCGGTCCGGTACGGCGGGATCGAGACCTCGTACGTCGTCTCGTCACCCAGATTTGTCGTCGCCTCCAGCCCCGAACGCTCGAATAGATCCACGGCCTCCTCCATCTCCAGTTCGATCCCGAGTGTGGTTTCGATCTGCTCGTGGGAGACCGTCTTCTCACGGGTGTCGAGCTCCGGCCGGACGAGGTGGTCGCCCGCGTGCTCGCCGGCGGCGCCGTCCTCGTACACCACGTCGACGTCTTCGAGGGTCGCGCCGCGGGCGTCCAGCGCGTAGCAGATGATCGCGAGCATCCGGTCGATCGTCCACTGGTCGGTACCGGTGAGCTCGATCAGCAGCTCCCGGGACTCCGTGGAGACCTCGGTCCGCTGCCCGTTGATCACCGGCGGGAACGAAAACAGCCCCAGCTCGTCGTAGATCGCGGGGTAGCGCTCGTACTCGCTCACGAGATCGGCGTACTCCTCGCCCGTCGAGTGGTCGGTCAGCACCTCGGCGGGGGTCATCCCGCGGTCGGCGTCCAGCGGGACGAACTCGTCGCCGTCGGGCTCGATCCCGCGGTAGGTGATCGTCGGGCCGCCCACGTCGGTCGGCCCCTCGTCGCCGGCCACGGGCGTCAGGTCCTCGGGCGGTTCGAGCTCGTTGTCCTCGCCGATCTCGCGCTGCTCGATGCGCTCGCCTTTGAGCATCGCGAGGTCGTGGATCCCGATCGCGCCTTTCGCGCGCTTGCGCCCCATCGTCGCGTGGAGCTTCTCTTGGAGCTGGATCAGCGAGTCCAGCGCGTCCTCGTCCAAGTCCACCCCGCGTGCGACCGCGCCTGCGACGTACGGGCGCTCGCCCGGGACCGAGGGGTCGACCTCGATCGTCCAGTCGGAATCGTTGGTGTCCGGGACGGTCACGCCGCGGTCGTCGCCGTACTGGTAGCGCAGCGACCGGGCGACGCCCTCGACGGAGAGCCGGTCGAGCCGATCGGGCGCGAACTCGAACTGGAGATCGCCGTCCTCGGTCTCGCCCTCGAACTCCAGGCCGAGGCCGAACAGGTCCTCCTTCAGTTGGTCGTCCTCTTTCTCCTCGTGGCCGGTCAGTCGGCGCAGTTCGTCGGTGTCGATATCGACGACGGGCATCAGTAGATCACCTCCGCGTTCCGCAGGAACTCAAGGTCCGCGAGCGTGCCGTGCAGGTCGCGGATGTCGTCGGCGCCGGTGTACAGCATCGCCAGTCGCTCCAACGCGAGCCCCCAAGCCATCACGTCACACTCGACGCCCAGCGGCGAGAGGACCTCCTCGCGGAAGATGCCGCTGTTGCCGATCTCGATCAGTTCGCCGGTCTCGGGGTGCCGGCCGAACAGTTCGAAGCTCGGCTCAGTGTAGGGGTTGTAGTGGGGCTTGAACTGTACGTCCGTAATCCCGAACTGTGCGTAGAACTCCTCGAACGTCCCCATCAGGTCGCGTACCGAGAGCTCCTCGGCCATCACCCAGCCCTCGATCTGGAAGAACTCCAGCAGGTGCGTGGCGTCGATCGTGTCGTTGCGGTACGCCTTCTGCACCGAGAAGTAGCGCTGTGGCGGTTCGAGTTCGCCCTCGGCCTCCCCGGAGAGGTACCGCATCGAGAGCGACGTCGTGTGCCCGCGGAGCGCGACCTCGCGCGCGAAATCTTCACTCCACGGCGAGTGGTAGCCGTCGCCATCCGAGCCGACGCCCTCGCGGTGGGCGTTCTCGACCGCGCGAACGAGATCCTCGGGCAGGTCCTCGACGGGGTCAACGTCCAGGGCAAAGCGGTCCCAGTGCGTTCGTGCAGGATGGTCCTGGGGCATGAACAGCGCGTCGTTGATCCAGAAGTCGGCGTCGGCGTGGGGGCCGTCCATCTCCTGAAACCCCATCCCGACGAGGACGTCCTTCACGCGCTCGGCAGCCTGCCGGAGCACGTGAACCTTCCCCGCGCCTGCCTCGGTCGCGTCGGCCTCGACGTTGTAGTCGGTGAACTCCACCTCCTGCCACTCGCCGGAGGTGAGCATCTCGGGGGTGAGCCGGTCGGCGGTCTCGGCGGCCTCGACGCCGGCCATCAGCGCGTCGACGCCGTCGTCGGTCAGCAGCACCGAGCGTACGGTGTGTTCCTCGCGCTCGATCAGCCCGCGCTCCGCGAGCCGGTCGAGCAGCCCCTCGTCCTCGACTGTCTCGCCGGTGTCGATCCGTTCGAGTGCAGCGAGTTCGGGGTCGGCGTCGGGATCGGCGTCGGGGTCGGCGGTCACCTCGCCGCTCTCGATCTCGCCGTAGCCTTTGCGGGCGAAGTTCGACAGCGCGATGTCGACCTCGGGCCCTTCGAGGCCGGCGGCGCCGATGACCTGCCCCATCGAGATCGGCTCGTCGCGGGCGCCGGCCTCGACGGCCGTGCGGTAGAGCCGGACCTCCGGGAGGCCCTCGGTGAGGTACGTTTCGGCCTCGTCGGTGATCGAGACCGTCTCCTCGGTCTCGCTCTCGACGGAGAGCAGCCCCTCGTCTTCCAGTTCGAAGACGGCAGTCCGGGCTGCCGCCTCGTCGATCCCCGCCTCGGCGGCGAGCTCGGGGATCGGCTGTGCGTCGGTCGCGCTCGCGGCCTGCAGGGCCGCGACCTGTCGTTCGGGGAGTCGCATGTGGTGAGTGTGTGGTTTGGTGGTCGCCCCGGCGTCGCTGGGGAACGGTGCTGCCCGCTCGGTCGGTTTCGCCCGGGCCGCCCCGCGCCGGGCTCCGCCGACCGATCAGGCGAAGAAGAACCCGACCCCGCGACCGTCGGCTGCGTGGCGGTGCGTCCGGGCGGCGGTGTCGGGCGCCATACGCGGAGGAACCTCCCGAGCGCGCAAAAAGGTTCCGTGAGTGGGCCGGATTCGGTGGTTGTGTCATCGGTAGCGGACGTCCCAGTGTGGAGTGGGAGGGCTACTGCGACGGCGAGACGAATTTCGGTCAGCGAGACAGCGACCGCGACAGCAACAGCATCTCGATGCTTGGCCACTTGCGACCGCAGGGTGCCGGACACGAGGTCCGGCACAGTACCGAGTCCCCACCCCTCCCCCGCGGGCGTCGCCGAGAGTCTTCGACTCTCGGCTGCCAACCAGAACGCTTTGCGTTCTGGTGACGCCGGCGATTGGCGCCGGCGAGGCGTCCACCGCCACCGCACCGCTGAGGCTGTTGGCGCGCGACGTGAGCAGGGCGAGACCGGCGGTCTCGCTGGCAGTGCGGGCGACGCGTGGGTCGCCCGCACGACGCCTCCGTGCGCGAACGAGCGCGCGAGGTCCTCGTGAGTGAACCGAACGAGGGCACGAGGGAGCTCCGCTCCCTCGGAGGACGAACGACCGCAGGGAGTGAGTCGGCTGGGGAGGTCTGAGGGCTGTGCGGGGCGGTGCGGTCACAAGTGGTCGAGCTCACTCCGCGGTCGTGTTCGCGACCCAAGCACCGAACCCCGCAGTACTGTTCGTAGCCGTGCCGTCGGCGATACCGACGAAAAACGAGACGAACGAAACTCCGACCTAAACCGCGTCCTCTTCCTCCCGCCCGCCCAGCCCGCGCCGATCACTGCTCAAGTCGATGTCCACGTCCTCGAGCAGCTCCTTCGCCTCTTCCCGCTTCTCCTGGTGGTCTTCGAGGAACTCCGCCATCAACTCGGCGGCCTGCTCCTTGCAGCCGCCACAGAGGCGCTCGCCCTCGGCACACTCCTCGTACACCCGGGTCGCGAACTCGTCGTCGCCCTCCGCGAGCAGGTAGGCGTACAGCTCGTACACCGGGCACTCGTCGGGCTTCCCACCGAGTTCGCGCTGCTCCTCGGCGGTCGTCCGGCCGCCCGTCGCGGCGGACTTCACCTTGTCGTAGCCGTCCTCGGGGTCGTCGAGCAGCGAGATGTGGGAGGCAGGGATCGAGGAGGACATCTTCCCGCCGGTCAGGCCGGTCATGAAGCGGTGGTAGATCGACGACGGCGCCTCGAACCCGTAGCCGTCGTGCTCGATCTCGACCTCGCGGGCGATCTCCTGGGCCGCCTCGGGGTCGAGGTCGAAACTGTCGATGTGGGCGTCGTAGCGCCGCTTCTCGCCCGGGATCTCTTCTATCAGCGCGTCGAACGCCGCCGCGTTCGCGTTGCGGTCGAGGAAGCGCACGCGGGGGCGGATCGGCTCCTTCCCGCCGTTCTCCAGCTTCTCGACCAGCGAGTCTCGGGTCGCGGGGTCGGCGTCGACGGGCGCCGCGGGATCGTTGACGAACGCGAGGAGGCGCTCCGCGGCGTCCTCACACCGCAGGTCGTCGGTGTCCACGTCGTCGGTCGCCTGCAGCGCGTCGTACAGGTCGCGAAACAGCGCACGCTCCTCGTCGTCGAGTTCGAAGCTCGCGAACGCCTCGGTCACTTTGAAGTAGCGCATCCGCGCGGCGGCGTCGCGG
Source organism: Halolamina sediminis (assembly GCF_001282785.1). Classification (NCBI taxonomy): domain Archaea; kingdom Methanobacteriati; phylum Methanobacteriota; class Halobacteria; order Halobacteriales; family Haloferacaceae; genus Halolamina; species Halolamina sediminis. Next base: position 121,574 of record NZ_CVUA01000001.1, on the reverse strand, counting down.
GCGAAGCGGACGTGCGGGTCCTGATCCGGCCCGACCGGGATCACCGTCGGCATCGGCTCGTCCAGTTGGGGGTAGAGGATGTCCGCCAACTGCGTCACGACCGACTGCATGTGGCTGACGTTCGTCTCGCCGCCGAAGCCGTAGATCGCCTCGAACTCCGAGAAGTTCGTGGTCGAGCCGATCTCGAACGCGAGATCCTGCAGCACACGGTTGTCCGACTGGCGGTAGAGCTCCCCCGCCTCGGGGTCGAACCCCAGCGCGATGAAGGAGAGCAGGTAGCTCCGGGCGTGCTCGTCGATCTCGTCCCAGGACATCCCCCGGGCGGAGTGGGCTTCGAGGTCGGCGATCAGGCCGTACACCTCGCCGCCCTGCTGCTGGTGCCAGATGAGCTCGTCGAACACCATCTTGTGGCCGATGTGGGGATCGCCCGTCGGCATGAACCCCGACAGCGCCGCGAACGGCTCGTCGTTGGCCATCGCCTCCGCCACGCGCTCGTACTCACGGTGGCCGAAGATCGCCCCGCGGCGCATCAGGTAGTGCGGCTCCGGCACCTCCTCGGCGTCGAACTCCTCGATCCCGAACTGCTCGAACAGCTTCGGGTAGTCTTCGATGGTCGAGGAGCCCCACGGGTCGAGGGCGACGTCGTCGCTCGATACGCTATCGGTGCCCCCGTCTGTCTTCGGTGTGGGTTGGTCCTCGGTCATCGGTGGTCCTCGCCGCTGCTCACGGCGTGATTCGCTCGACGCAGAGCCAATCTATCTCCCCAGTCGGCTCGGTCAGCGCAAAAACCATTCGCTTGCGAACCCCGCCGGCCAGCCGTACGTCGAGTGACAGCTCCCGGGGGAGGAACTCGTGGTCCGGCTCCACGACCCGGACCAGCTTGTCCGAGTGGCCCAGATCCGAGAGGCCGTCGAACGATTCGTACACCCGGAAGTCCGCGCCGAACTTGAACCCGGACTTGGGCACCGCGCCCGCCGCCCGCAGCGACTCGTACGCCGCGTAGCGCCGGCGGAACCGCTCGCCCTCGATCGCCTCGGCGTGGCCCTGCACCGTCGCGAGATCCAGTTCCAGCGAACCCCGATCCGCGAGGTACGCCGCCTCCAGCAGCGAGAGTTGGAGCGGGCCCGAGTCGGCGTTTCGCCCCGCCAGTCGCTGCCCGAAGAAGCCGCCCTCGTACAGTTCCTCTGGCGGCTCCCAGACCAGCAGCCGGTCGTCCATCAGCGTCGCGTCGAGGGAGTCGGGCAGCGGCGGGTCCGCAGTGCCCGACGGGGAGAGCCACTCCGTGCCGAAGTAGGTGAGTTCGCCGTCCTCGTCGACGATTGCGAGCACGTGCTCGTCGACGCTCGCCGCCAACAGCGGCGCACGCTCGCCGACGACCCGGAGCCGGTGGGCGATCTCGTCGTCCGCGGGGCCCTTCCCGCGCGGGTAGACGACGAAGTCCGTCGCGTCGTCGACCGAGTCGTCGACCCAGCCCTCGCGGGCCGGCGAGAGGTAGAAGCCGCGATCGCGGAGGTCCTTGTAGACGACGAAGGAGAGCACCGCGTCGGTCCGGGTGAGGAACTCGCGGAACCCCATCGAGGTGCCGTCCTCCCCCGTGACCGCGTCGAGATCGCCGCGGTAGAGCAGGTGGGCGGCCTCGACCGGCGCGAGTTCGATGTCGCTCCCGCCGGCCGGGCGGCCGTACCCCCCGGAGTCGTAGAACCGCTGTTTGGCGTCGCCCGAGAGTCGGACCACGCCGTCGCGAAGCGTCCCGTCCATGGGGCTACGTCCCGGGGCGGCGGGTATAGGGGCTGTGATCGCCCCCGATCACGGGCCGGCGCAGCCGTCGACCACCCCCTCCCGGTAGCGATCGCACGTCCCGTCCAGACACCGCCGCCCCGTGGCCGTCTCGAACACCGGCAGCCCGCAGGGACACTCCCCAACCGCCTCGCCCGCCGGGATCGAGAACGTCGTCTCGCAGTCGGGGTAGGCGTCACAGCCGAGGAACGGGCGGTTCCCGCGGTTCACCACCGAGAGCGCCGCGCCGCAGTCGGGGCAGTCCCACCGGCCGTCGAGCGCGTCGGCGACGATGTCGGCCAGCGAGTCACACCGCCAGTCCACACAGAGCTCGAACGTCTCGCCGCGCTCGACGCACATCCGCGGCAGCCCACAGTCGTCGCAGGTCTCGTCGAGCACCGTCGCCCCCGCGGGGAGCCCGTAGGCCGCGTCACAGCCCAGACAGGTCACCTCCCCGCTCGATCGGACGAGCGCGTCGCCGCAGTCAGGACAGTCGCCAAGCGGCACGCCCGCCTCGCTCGCGGGGTACTCCCGACGGCCCGTCGGTGCCTCCGAGACCACACGAAGTTCCTGCTCGCCGCTCCGGGCCGTGATCGCGAAGGAGTCGCCCTCGGTCTCGGTCGTCAGTTCGTCGGCGCGGGTGAGCCACGCCACGGGCTGATAGCCGCCGGCGTCGTGGACCAGCACGGTTCGGTCCGGCTTCACCACCACGACCACGTAGCCGCGCTGGGTCCGCTCGCGCTCGCCCTCGAACTCGATCGTGCAGTCGCCCGCGAACAGTCGGATCCGGTCGGTCACGCGCGGGAGTGGTCCCGGCATCGGCCTTGAGCGTCGGCGCGAAACCCCAAACACGATGACGCGGGCACCAGTACGGCGATCATGGACGCGCTGCTGTTCGACATGGACGGGGTCGTCGTCGACTCCGAGGACTACTGGCACCCCGCCGAGCGGGAGGAGCTACTCCCGCAGGTACTCGACGGGGAACTGCCCGACCTCGACGAGATCACGGGGATGCCGTACCGCGAGATCTACGACTACCTCGACGCGAACTACGAGACGCGGGTGTCGAAGGCCGAGTTCGTCGACCTGTACGACGAGACCGCCGAGACCGTCTACCGGGAGAAAGTGGAACTGCTCGACTGCTTCGCGGCGGTTCGGGACGGCGCCCGCGACGCCGGCGTTCCGGTCGGGCTCGTCTCCTCGTCGCCGCCGACGTGGATGAGGTACGTGCTCGATCGGTTCGGTCTGGAGTTCGACCTCGTCCTCTCGAACGACGAAATCGACGCTCCGGGGAAGCCCGAACCCGACATCTACGAGACGGCCGCCGAACGGCTGGGTGTCGATCCGGCGGACTGCGTCGCCGTCGAGGACTCACGGAACGGCACGCTCGCGGCCGAACGGGCGGGGATGGTCGTCGTCGGGTACCGTGTCGACCACAACGCGGGGACCGATCTCTCGGCGTGTGACGTGATCTGTGTCGGGAGCGAGGAACTGCGGGAAGAGCTGTTGAGGCGGCTAGAACAGTAGCCATCTTGGCTATATTCAACTCCAAGTCTGTTCGAGACCATCTGTAGTGAAACAGCCGGTAGGGAGGATTGCGTACTTCCCAAAACAGACTCTACTCACTCAGCCCAGATTACTTCAGGAGCCAGTATGAGGAGACCGAGGAAGACGATCAGGACACCGAGGCCAACTATTCGAAGTACGCCTGCTGAACGCTGTCGGGTCGGCGGAAGAGATTCGGCTACCCCGGTGAATGCGAACGCGATACCCAAAAAGAGCATATTGTGAGGGCCGTCGAGTACAATGCCGAAATACGCCCAGCCGAGGAGGCAAACGACGGAGAGGAGTGAGAAAAGGAGCGCCTTTCGCCGTCCATCTGGCTCACGAAACAGTATCCGGCGAACTGAGTTCACACGTACTAACAGACGTTTGACCAATTAAACCGTTCGGCTGAACTTACCGTTACGCAGATGCGCTTCGCTCCGAGGACTCACAAAGTGCGATACGTGCCTCGTCGGCAGAGACGCCAATGATGATGACTTCCAGCCCGTGTTGAGTAGCGATGTTGCGTATGCTTTCCGGGGCGTTTTCTGGAGCAGCATCCACGGCACCACCCCTCGGTAGCCCGTCGAGAACCCGTATCAAAAGCGATTGGTTCTCGTGTTTCAATCCTCCCTCGCGTGGGATGTTTCCGGATACCCACTCACCGGACAGTCCCGGCACGGCCGTATCGCCGCTATCGAACTCGAATCCAGAATAGCCCGCCTCTTCGAGCTCCTGTCTCACACCTTCCCAATCGGTCATTAGTCGTCTAATCGAACAATATCGGCGTAAATATACCGCCGATACTTGTCGACGCACAGCAGATCTTCCGCCAGCCACAGATCTCGGCAGAACCGCTTTCTTAGGCCTCGACTTCCTGCTCGAACTTCTCGCGGACCTTCTCGATCTTCGGCGTCGCGTGCATCGAGCAGTAGGCGTCGTTCGGGTTCTTCTCGAAGTAGTTCTGGTGTTTCTCCTCGGCGTGGTAGAACGTCGAGAGCGGCTGAATCTCCGTCACAACCTCGTCGTCGTAGCCGCCCTCTTCCTCCAGCGCCTCAACGTACGCCTCGGCGACCTCGCGCTGCTGCTCGTCGTGGGGCAGGACGATCGAGCGGTACTGGCTGCCCACGTCCGGTCCCTGTCGGTTCAGTTGGGTCGGGTCGTGGATCGTGAAGAACACCTCCAGCACGTCCTCGTAGCGCAGGACGGTCTCGTCGTACTCGATCTGCACGACTTCGGCGTGGCCGGTGTCCCCGGAACAGACCTGGCGGTACGTGGGGTCATCGGTGTGGCCGCCGGCGTAGCCGGCGGTCACGTCCTCGACGCCGGAAAGCTCCTCGAACGCCGCCTCGACACACCAGAAGCAGCCGCCACCGACTGTCGCTGTCTCGGTCATACCCGTCCGTAGCGTACGCGAGCGTATGTATGTGGCGCGCGCTCCGCTCGCCCGCGACCCAGTCTCCCGCGGCGTCGGCAGCCACCGCCGAGCGCCGCCCGAGAGCAGAAGTTTAAAGCGCCGTTCGGACCGAGTAGCCGTAAGGAATGCTCCCGCTCCAGGTCATCGACAGTTTCCTGCTCAACTACAACATTGGGCAGATACTGTTGCTCGTGTTCGCCCTGGGAACGCTCGGCCTGCTCGGCCTCGGGTCGAAGAAGGTGCTCGGGCTGCACTTCGGTGCGTTCGGCCTGATCTTCCTGTTGACCCCGCAGGCGATCAACCCCAAGCTCTACCTGTTCCTCGGGCTGGGGCTGGTCGTGATCGCGCCGATGCTGTTCGCCACCGCCGACGAGTAGCCACCGAGCGCCAGCTTTTTCGCGCGAACCACGGTACGACTGCCCATGCGAACAGTCCGCGCGCCGGCAACCAGCGCGAATCTCGGTAGCGGCTACGACACGTTCGGCGTCGCGCTCTCCCACCCGGCGGATATCGTCCGGGTCGAGCGCGCCGACCGCACCACCATCGAGGTGACCGGCGCCGGCGCCCAGTTCATCCCCGAGGACCCCGAGAAGAACACCGTCGGCGCCGTCGCCGACGCACTCGACGCCCCCGCCCACATCGAGATCGACAAAGGCGTCAGGCCCGCCTCGGGGCTCGGGTCCTCGGCGGCCTCCGCCGCGGGCGCGGCGCTCGCGCTCAACGACCTCTACGACCGCGGCTACTCCCGCAAAGAACTCGTCCCGATCGCCGCCGAGGGCGAGGCGGTCGTCTCCGGCGCCGCCCACGCCGACAACGTCGCCCCCGCGCTGTTGGGCGGCTTCACGATCGCGACCGAACACGGTGTCCGCTCGGTCGGGACGGACGTCCCGCTCGTCGCGTGTCTCCCCGAGGAGCCCATCTCCACCCGCAAAGCCCGCGAAGTCGTGCCGACCCACCTCACGATCGAGGAGCTCGTTACCACCGTCGGCAACGCTGCGACGCTCTCGGTCGGGATGTGTCGCTCCGACCCCGAGCTCGTGGGGGCGGGGATGGCCGACGAAGTGGTCACGCCCAACCGCGCGGCGCTGATCACCGGCTACGACGATGCCGTCGAAGCGGCTCGCGAGGCCGGCGCCCACGGCGTCACCGTCAGCGGCTCCGGCCCGGGGGTGCTGGCGGTCTGTCCGCCACAGCGCCGGCGCGCCGTCGCGAGCGCGATGGTCGAGGCGTTCGCGGACAACGGCGAGGACGCCCGGGCCTACCGGACGTGGACCGGAAACGGCGCGGAGTTCGTCTGAGTCAGTCCTCCCGCAGGCGTTCGTACGCGTCGTTCACTTCCTGAAACGTCTCGGCGTCGCCATCCTCGGTGTCGGGATGGACCTCCTTCACGCGGTCGCGGTAGGCCGACCGCACTACCGCCGGCTCGGCGTCGGCGTCGACACCGAGTACCGCCGCGGCCTCCCGACGGGCGAGGCTGTCCGCGCCGCGGGAGCGCTCGCGGCCGCTCGCGCGCCGTCGTCCCTTCCGCCGGGCACGCTCGGAGTCACGCGTCCGGTCCCGTCGGCGGCGCCCCGCCGCGTCGGCGTGGCCGGTTCCATCACTCTCGGGGCGGGCTCCCTCGCTCGTGGTTCGTCCGTTTGCCGCCCGCGCTCGGCATGTGCCGGAGGGGCCCAGCCGGCCGTATTCGCCGAGGGAGCCCTCCCAGAGGAGGTAGGCGCCGGCCGCAAAGGGGAGGGCGGCGACGACGAGGAACGGCTGGACCGCGATCGCGGCGATCAGCAACACCGACGCGAGCCCGGTCAGCACGGCCGCGAGCACGACGCCGACCGTGTCACGGACCATAGCTGATTTTGGGGCGTGAGCCACCTAAGCCCCTCGCCGGGGGAGCAGTCTGCCGCCTCAGCGGTACTGGTTCAGGCGCTTTTTGAGCCGCGCGGCGGCGTCGCCCGCCGCCGCGAAGTACGCGTCCTCGTCGGGGTCCCGCCCGCCCGAGGCCCCGGAGACGGTGTTCCGGCCCACATCCTCGCCGGCGAAAATGATCCCGCGCGAGGAGTTCACGAGCCCGACGTCGACGGGCCACGCGTCGCTCGACGCGAGGCCGTGTTCGACCGCGGCCTCGGCGTCGCCGCCCTGTGCCCCCACGCCGGGGACGAGGAACGGGATTTCGGGGACGACCTCCCGGACGGTTTCGAGCTCCTCGGGCGCAGTCGCGCCGACGACGAGACCGACGTTGCCGTGTTCGTTCCAGGTGTCCGCGAGCGCGGCGACGCGCTCGTAGAGGGGTTCGCCGGAGGCGAGTTCGAGGTCCTGCAGGTCGGCGCCGCCGGGGTTTGAGGTCCGACAGAGCACGAACACCCCCGCGTCGGCCTCGGCGAGGAACGGTTGGAGCGAGTCGCCGCCCATGTAGGGGTTGACGGTGATCGCGTCCACCTCGTCGAGCACCTCGGCGTACTGTCGTGCGGTGTTGCCGATATCCCCGCGTTTCGCGTCGAGCAGGACGGGCACACCTTTCCCGTGGGCGTAGGCCACCGTCTCTCGGAGCGCACGCCAGCCGTCGGCGTCCTCGTAGAACGCGGCGTTCGGTTTGTAGCAGGCGGCGTGCTCGTGGGTCGCGTCGATGATCCGACGGTTGAACGCCCAGCGAGGCAGGTCGTGGTCGTCGAGGAACTCCGGGATGCGGTCGGGGTCGGCGTCCAGCCCCACGGAGACTACGCTGTCGGCGTCGTCGATGCGAGCGGCGAGGTCGTCGAAGAAGGACATATCGGGAGCGCGCACTGGCGGGGCAAGAAGCCTGCCGTTTCGGTCAGTCCTCGCCGTCGGAGTCGACGCTGCTCGCAGGTCGTTCCTCCCCGCTCGCTTCCGAGGCGGTTTCCCGCCGTTCACTTCGTTCGCGCCGTTTTCCCGCCTCGCTACGCTCGTCCTCGACGGAGACATCGTTGCTGGCGGCCTCCCTGCCCGCCGCGACCTCCGCTTCCAGCTCCTCGATCCGGCCTTTGAGCTCGGCGATCTCGTCGCTGTCGTCGCTGCCGCCGACGAACCGGACGAACAGGAACAGCGCCGCGAGGACGACCGGGACGCCGACCAACAGCGCCATCACGAGGAGGATGATCAGCAGTTCCGGGCCGCCGGGGATTTGGAGGAGCATGGCGGGAGCGTGGGCCGGACGGGGCATGGCTCTTTCCCCCGAACGATTTACGCGTGCCGCACCACGTCGGAGCGTGTCCCGCGCCCGTCAGCGTCTCTCCGTTGCCGCCGGTCTCGCCGCGGGACTGCTCGCGCTGGCGCTGTTCGGCTGGCTCGTCGGCGTCGAGCAGGTCGTCTCGACCCTCGCGTCGCTCGACCCGATGCCGTTCGCGCTGGGGCTCGTCGCGGCCGTCGGCGGGGTGGGCGCGCAGTTCCTCGCGCTGGCGGCGCTGCTCGGCGTGCGCCCCTCCGTCGACGGCGCGCTGGCGTACCTCCGCGGGGTCTACGGCCGCCAGCTCCTCCCGGTCGGCAACGTCGCGGGGCCGGTGCTGATCGCCTACTCGATGCGCTCGGCGACGGGGATCCCGACCGACCGGGCGCTCCCGGCGACGATCATCGCGCAGGCGTCGACGTTCCTCGGCTCGACCGTCGTCGCACTCGGGGGGACGATCGCCCTCGTCGCGGGAGGCCGGACCGGGCTGCTCCCGGTCGCCGGCGTGCTCGCGGTCGTCGCCGTCGGCTGGATCGCGCTCGTCGGGGCGCTCGTGACCGGGGTCGACCTCGACAGGATCGTCCACGCCACCGCGGCAGCGGTCAATCGAACGCTCGGCCGGCTCTCCGGACGCATCGCGACGAGGACGAGCAGGGAAGCGATCGGGCGAGGGCTGGGGGAGTTCGACGAGGCGCGACAGCTGATCCGGGCGGAACCCAGCCGGATCGTCGTCGCGGCCGGGCTGTCGATACTGGGCTGGACGCTGCTCTCCCTGCCGGCGGTGACGACGGGCGTGGCGCTGGGGACGCCGGTCGCACTGGCGGTCGCTTGTGTCGCCGTCCCGGTGAGCGACTTCCTGAATCTCCTCCCGGTTCCCGGCGGGGTCGGCGGTGTCGAGGTGGTGCTCGCCGGCGCGCTCGTCGCGCTTGCGGGGATCGACCTCGCGGCCGCCGCCGTGATCGCGTTCTGTGTCCGGCTCTGCACCTACTGGTTCGTGCTGCTGCTCGGCGGGACGGCGACGACGCTGCTCTCGACGCGGGCCGGCGCCGCCGGGTCCTGATGTCCACGCAGCGACAGTAATATGAGCCGACAGCGACAGCCGTGTGGTATGAGCGATCTGGTCCATCGCGTCGCTCCCTCCAGCGCCCGTGCACGGATGTTCCTGACCGGCGCCCTGCTCGTCGCGGCGATGATCGGCGTGCTCTCGACGACGATGGCGGGCTCTACCGCGGCGATTGTGCTCGCGGTGCTTTTCACCGTCGCGACCGCCGGGCTGGCCGTCTCGCTCGGCCGCGGGCTCGTCGAGCAGGCCGACGCCGCACCCGAGGAGGCGAACCCCGCCGCGAGTGAGCCGTCGGCAGTCGAGGAGACCGCCGACCCGATCACGACTCTCCAGCAGCGTTACGCCGAGGGTGAACTCACCGACGAGGAGTTCGAGCGACGGATGGAGCGGCTGATGGAGAGCGACAGTGGCGGTACTGCGGAGCGTGAGGAACGCGAGCCGGCGTTCGAACGCTGAGTCAGCGCCCGTCGTACACGACCTCGCCGTCGACGACGGTCATCGCCACGTCGATATCCTCGATCGATCCCTCGTTGTCCCACGGCGACTCCTCGAGCACCGTGAAGTCCGCGAGCTTCCCCGTCTCGACGGTGCCGAGTCGCCCCTCGTCGAAGCCCGCGTAGGCCGCGCCCAGCGTGTACGCCCGGAGGGCCTCGGTGACGGCGAGCCGTTGGGCGTCGACCTCGGTGTTGACGGCGTGGTGGACGCCGAGCAGTGGATCCAGCGGCATGCAGTCCGAGCCGAACGCGATCGGGGCGCCCGCGCCGTCAAGCAGCGCGTAGCGGTTAGTCTCCGCCCGGCGCGCGCCGAGCCGGGACTCGTAGAGCCCGCCCTCCTTGGCCCACTTGAGGAAGTTCGGCTGGACCGACGCGATCACGCCCATCTCGCCGAAGCGTTCGATCGCTTCCTCGGAGGCCAGTTCGACGTGCTCGACGCGGTGGCGCATGCCGCCGGGGTCGTCGGTCTGCTCGAACGCGTCGAGCGTCTCGTCGATCGCCTCGTCGCCGATCGCGTGGACCGTCATCTGGAGCCCCGCGTCGTCGGCCTTCTGAACGATTTCGCGAAGCTCCTCGGGCTCGACGACCCACGAGCCGTACTCGTCGGTGTCGTCGTGGTAGGGTTCGGAGAGCTTCGCGGTCCGGCCGCCGAAGCTGCCGTCGGTGAAGGACTTGACCCCGCCGACGCGCACCATCTCGGAGCCGTGGTTCGTCCGCAGGCCGGTCTCGATAAGCGCATCGAGGTGGTCCGACCAGTAGTTGATGCGCACCCGCAACGAGAGCTCGTCGGCGAGATCCATGTCGCGATACACCTCGGGAGCGTACGACCCGCGGACCATGTCGTGGACGCCGGTAACACCGAGTTCGTTCGCGCGAGCCTGTGCGGCCGCGGCAAGCCGGCCAGTCTCCGCGGCGTCGGGCGCGACCGCGTCGTACAGCACGTCGACCGCCTCCTCGACGAGCACGCCCGTCGGCTCGGTCCCCTCGTAGTGGACGTTCTCCGCGGCCATCTCCTCGGCGTAGCGATCGAGGACGACGCTGTTGACGGAGGCGACGTGCATGTCCTCCCGGAACGCGACGACGGGACGTTCCTCGCTGACGGCGTCGAGGTCCTCGCGGTCGAGGTAGCGGTCCTCGGGCCACGTGCTCTCGTCGTAGCCGTAGCCGCGGATCCACTCCGGATCCTCCGCGTGGTCGGTCTCCGCGGCGCGCTCACGGAGCAGCGACACCGCCTCGTCGAGGTCGTCGGCCGCCGAGAGGTCGGCGTGGACGAGGTACTCCCCGACGGTCGTCAGGTGCGTGTGGGCGTCGATGAACCCCGGGAGCAGCACGCGGCCGTCGAGGTCGATGGTGTCGGTGTCGGTGCCCGCGAGGAACTCCACGTCGTAGCTGCTCCCCAGCCGGACGATCTCGCCGTCGCGGACCGCGACGGCCTCGTACGTCTCGTCGGGGTCGGTCAGCGTGTGGATCTCGCCGTCGAGGAAGACGGTGTCGGCGGCCTCGGTCATTGCCGGAGGACGGGCCGGATCGGGCAAAACCGTTCGGGAAGCGGGCGGTCCCGCGGGCGCGGTCACCGTAGGACGGGGCGAGCCGACCGCCCCGGATCGGTAACGGTTTGCCCGCGCCGACGGAACCCGGGGGCATGACCGACCGCGTCGACGCCGACGCCGCCGAGGAGCTGGCCGACCGGGTCGAGAGCGGCGACCTGCGGCTGTACGAGCTCGAGGACCACGCCGACGCTGACACCGCCGCCGCGGCCCGGCGGCTGGTGGTCGAGCGCGACTCCGGCGCCGAACTGGAAACGACCGGCGAGTACGCCTTCCCGGCCGAGCAGGCGGCGGGCAGCAACATCGAGAACATGGTCGGCGCCGCTCAGATCCCGATGGGCGTCGCCGGCCCCGTCACCATCGACGGCGGCGCGTTCGAGGGGGAGACGTACCTCCCGCTCGCGACCACCGAGGGCGCGCTGCTGGCCTCCGTCAACCGCGGGCTCTCCGTCATCGACGATGCCGGTGGCGCGACCGCGCGGGTGACGAAGACGGGAATGACCCGCGCGCCGGTGTTCCGGACGAGCGGGATCGCGGAGTCGCAGGCGCTGGCGGAGTGGGTCCGGGAGAACACCGAGAAGCTTCGAGAGGCTGCGGAGTCGACCACGAGCCACGGGAAGCTGCTCGACGTGACGCCCTACGTCGTCGGCGACAACGTCTTCCTGCGGTTCCGCTACGACACCGCGGACGCGATGGGGATGAACATGGTCACGATCGCGACCGGGGAGGCCTGCGACGTGATCGAGCGCGAGACCGACGCCTCGCTGGTCGCGCTCTCGGGGAACCTCTGTACCGACAAGAAGCCCGCCGCGATCAACGCCGTCGAGGGGCGGGGCCGCAGCGTCACCGCCGAGGCGACGCTTCCCCGGGAGTTCGTCGAGGAGACGCTGAAGACCACGCCCGAAGCGATCGCGGAGGTCAACACCCGGAAGAACCTGATCGGCAGCGCGAAGGCGGGGAGTCTCGGGTTCAACGCACAGGTCGCGAACGTCGTCGCCGCGATGTACCTCGCGACCGGGCAGGACGCCGCACAGGTCGTCGAGGGCAGTAACGGGATCGTCTCCGTCGAAGCGCGGGAGGAGGGGCTGTACGCCGCCGTCTCGCTCGCGTCGATCGAAGTGGGCACCGTCGGCGGCGGGACGAAGCTCCCGACGCAGGCCGAGGGGCTGGACGTGCTGGGGATCCGCGGCGGCGGCGATCCTGCGGGCTCGAACGCCGACGCGCTCGCGGAGTGTGTCGCGACGGGTGCGCTGGCAGGGGAGCTCTCGCTGCTCTCGGCGCTTGCGTCGCGGAACCTGTCGAGTGCGCACGCGGAACTGGGTCGGTAAGGCGCGTCGACGGCGGCGAAGGTTTTTCTGTGATACAGCTGTATCACACAGTATGAGCACCGACGCCGAAAGTGGGGACGACCGAATGCGGAAAATCAACGTTCGTGTGCCCGAGACGCTGCTCGAACAGATCGAAGACGAGTGGGAGCGCCGCGGATACTCGAGCAAGTCCGAAGCGATTCGGGACGCGCTCCGTGACTGGGTCGACCCGTCCACGAAACTGAGCGACGAAACGCTCGACGACCTCGAGGAGAGTCGTGAGCAGCGAGAACAGGGTGAGACGGTGTCGGAGGAAGAGGCGCGCGAACGGCTCGGACTCGATGACTGAGGTCGAGTACACCGAACAGGCACTCGACCATCTCGACGGGCTCGATCCACAGGTCGCCGACCGCGTACTGAACAAAGTCGAAGAAGCGACCGAGTGGACCGAACACCGACTGGAACCGCTTTCGGGATATCCGTACTACAAGCTCCGAGTCGGTGACTATCGGGTAGTAGTGAGTTGGGACCGTAGTGACGGCACCATCGTCGTCGAAGCTGTCGGCCACCGACGGAACGTCTACGACCGACACCTTCCGCCCTGAACGCTACACCAACCGCAACTCACCGCCGGACTCGATCACTTCCCCCTGTCGCCGGAGCTTCTCCAACAGCTTCTCCGCGGCGCCGCGGGGAACGCCGTCCTCAACCACACGCTCGACGATTTCGGCCTCGGTTCCCCCCTCCCGGACGGCATCGCGAACTTTCTCGTCGCGGCTGCGTGAGGCCGATTTCGACGTGTCGCCCGCCGCCTGCACCTCGTCGGCGTCGATGCCCGACTGTTCGAGGTACGCTTCCTCGGAGAGCCCGCTCTCCTCGATGCGCTCCTCCAGTTCGGAGACGTGCGCCACGTCGTCGAACGCGGCGCTGTCGCCGTGTTTCTTCGCCAGCAGGGCAGCGCGAGCCTCGCGGGCGGCCTCGCGGTCCTCCGACTCGAAGAAACGATTGAGCTTCTTCGTCTGGTGGCGCCGGCCGCATTTGGGGCAGGTCGCGGAGTCGCTCTCCCGGGGGTCCGTGAGCAGCCAGTAGGTGCCACACTCGGTACAGCCGACGACCGCGTACATGCCCGGGAGTGGTACGCTATCGGGTATGAATCCTCCGCTCATAGTCATCCGGCCATCCCGGCGTTTTTCTCGGCCTCCGCCCACCTCCGGGTATGCGCGTGCTGGTCACCGGATCGGAAGGTCAGGTCGCTTCGGGAATCAAGCAACACCTCGATACCGACGACTCGCCCCACGAGTTCGTCTACCTCGATCGCGAGGACGCCCCGGACGTGGACGTCGTCGCCGATATCTCGGAGTACGACGCGATCCGGCCGGCGTTCGACGGCGTCGACGCGGTCGTTCATCTCGCCGCGAACCCCGCGGTTTCGGCGTCGTGGGAGTCCGTCGAGCGGAGCAACCTCGTCGGGACGCGGAACGTGCTCGAAGCCGCCGCAGACGCCGAGGTCGAGCGGTTCGTGTTCGCCTCCTCGATCCACGCCGCCGGGATGTGGGAGGAGGAGGGGAAACCGGACGTGTACGAACTCGACGACGACACGACCGTCACCGTCGACGACGACGAGCGACCGGACTCCTACTACGGCGTCTCGAAAGCGTACGGCGAGGATCTGGGGCGGTACTACGTCGAGCAGCGGGAGTATCCAAAACGGTTCTACGCCGCCCGGATCGCGAGCGTTCGTGGGGGCGACTACGACCACCCGTACGGCGACGCGGAGCGTGGCGTCGAGGAGGGGCGGTGGGAGCGCAGGAGCGAGGCGTACACCGAGCAGGTGAAGCGGCTGAAGGGGACGTGGCTCTCGCTGCGGGACTGGGCGCAGTTGGTCGAGCTCTGTTTGACGGACGAGGACACCGAGTTCGGGATCTTCTTCGCGACCAGCGACAACCCCCGGAGTTGGTTCGATCTGGAGCACACGAAGGAGCTACTTGGGTACGAGCCGCAGGATTCGGCGAGTGATTGGCAGTCGCCGCCGTCGGAGTTGTTGGAGTGAGTGGGTTCGGGCGGTTTGGTTTTTGAGTTCCCTTGAGTGATTCTTTTTTACGGCGACACAGCAACCGCTCCGGCGACAGCATCTCGATCGTTGGCACCTTGTGACCGCACCGTCCCGCACAGCCCACACACCTCCCCAGCCGACTTCCTCCTTCGCTCCGCTCAGTCGGTCGTCCCTCGCGCGCTCGTTCGCGCACGGAGGCGTCGTGCGGGCGACCCACGCGTCGCCCGCACGGCCAGCGAGACCTTCGGTCTCGCCCTGCTCACGTCGCGCGCCACCGCCGGCAGCGGTGCGGAGGCGGTGGACGCCTCGCGAGCGCCACCTTGGCGCTCGCGGGGGGAGGGGTGGGGACTCGGTGCCGTGCCGGACCTCGTGTCCGGCACACTGCGGTCGCAAGTGGTCGACGAACGAGATGAGGTTGCTGTCGCAGTCGCGGTTCCAGTGGCCAACGGTCGAGATGCTGTCGCCGTCCGAGTGGTCGAAAACCACTCCTGCCGACCGACCGACGAGACGTACCACAACCAAATAGCCGGGAACTCAGGAACTATACGCCTCGCCCCGTCACACACCCACATGGATCAGTACACACCGAACGACGCCGACTTCGTCGAGGCCGTCGACGACGTCCATCTCACGGTCGGCGCGAGCGGCGACGAAACCAGCGTCCAACACTTCCGCATCGAGCCCGGCGCCGAAGTCCCCTCCCACAGCCACCACCACGAACAGGCCGGCCTGATCACGGAGGGCGAACTCACGTTCGTCCTCGAGGACGGCGAGGAGATCACCGTCGGCGCCGGCGAGTCCTACACCCTGCTGGGCGACGAGGTCCACGCTGCCGAGAACCGCGGCGACGAGCCGGTCGTGGGAATCGACGTGTTCGCGCCGCCACGTACGAACCCCGACTGGGCGGAGTAGCGACTGGCGGGCAGTCGCAAAAGAAAGCAGAGCGGAGAGCCGCAGAGACTGGCTTACGCCAGGTCCTGAATGTTGTCGATCACGGTCTCGGCGTACGCCGTCGTCGAAACCTCCTCGGCGTCCTCGCGCTGGCGCGCGAGGTCGTAGGTGACCGTCCCCTCGTCGATCGTCTTCTCGACGGCGTCGCGGATCAGCTGGCCGGCGTCCTCCCAGCCGAGGTACTCGAACATCAGTCGGCCCGAGAGGATCAGCGCGGTCGGGTTCGCCTTGTCCTGGCCGGCGCGCTTGGGCGCGGAGCCGTGGACGGGTTCGGCGAGACAGCGGCCGAAGCCGAAGTTGGCGCCCGGCGCGATGCCGAGGCCGCCGATCTGGGCGCCCGCGGCGTCGGAGAGGTAGTCGCCGTTGAGGTTCGGCATCGCGAGCACGTCGAACTCGTCGGTGCGGAGCTGCATCCACTGCAGCATCGCGTCGGCGAGGCGCTCCTCGACCATGACGGCGTCCTCCGGGATGTCGACCTCGTCTTGCTCCTCCCACAGGGAGTCGGGGGCGGCGAACACTTCGTCGTCGGGGTACTCCTCGTCGGCGACCTCCATGCCCCAGGTACCGAACTGGCCCTCGGTGAACTTCATGATGTTCCCCTTGTGGACCAGTGTGACCTTGTCGCGGTCGTTCTCGATGGCGTAGTCGATCGCCTCGCGGACGAGGCGCTTCGAGCCCTTCTCCGAGATCGGCTTGAGGCCGAGGCCGATCGGCCCCTCGTGCATCACGTCGTCGAAGCCCATCTCCTCCTCGACGAACTCGCGGACCTGCTCGGCCTCGTCGGTGCCGGCCTCCCACTCGATGCCGGCGTACACGTCCTCGGTGTTCTCCCGGAACGTCACCATGTCCATCTCCTCGGGGGCCTTCATCGGCGACGGGACGCCGTCGAGGTAGTAGGTCGGTCGGACGTTCGCGTACAGGTCGAGCGTCTGCCGCAGCGCGACGTTGAGACTGCGGAAGCCGGCGCCGACCGGCGTCGTCAGCGGCCCCTTGATCGCGACGCGATGCTCCTCGATCGCCTCGACTGTCTCCTCGGGGAGGTTCTCGTCGTACTTCTCGCGGGCGGTCTCGCCGGCGTACACTTCCATCCAGTTCACGTCGTGGCCCGTCGCCTCGGCGGCGGCAGTCAGCACGTCCTGTGCGGCCGGCCCCACGTCCTTGCCGATCCCGTCGCCGTGGATGATCGGGATGACTGGGTCGTTCGGTACGTCGAGTTCGCCGGACTCCTCGTCGGCGAGCGTGATTTTCGACCCCGACTCGGGGGGTTCGATGTGCTCGTAGCTCATAGCACGATTACCGTCTCAGAGCGAGCCCAAATGCCTGCCGTTTCAGCTGTCACGGTGGTCGATTCCGGGGCCGGCTTTTTGTCGGTCCGGTCGCTGCTACCGACGGGATGCCTGTCACCGACCGCACCGCGTCGCTCCGGGACAGGAAGTGGGCCGACCGACGCTCGGCGTTCCGGCGTCCGCGGCCGTTTCCCGTGGATTGATGGGTCGCGCCGCCGCTGACTGCCCCATGCGCATTATCGTCCACGGCGGCGCCGGCAGCCAGCCCGACGAACCCGAACCCCGACAGGCGGTGCTCGACGACGCCGCCGAGACGGGCGCGGCCGAGTCCGACCCCGTCGACGCCGTCGAGGCCGCGGTGAACGTGCTCGAAGCGTCGGACCGCTTCAACGCCGGCTACGGCGGCGCGGTCCAGTCCGACGGCCGGGTGCGGACCGACGCCGGGCTGATGACCTCCGACCGCGAGACCGGCGCCGTCGCGAGCATGGACGGCGTGCGGGAGGCGGTCTCGGCCGCCCGGGTCGTGCTGGAGGAGACGCCACACATCTTCGTCAGCGGCGAGCACGCCGTCGATCTCGCTGCGGAGTTCGGCGTCGACACCGACGTAGAACTGCTCACCCCGGAGAACCGCAAATCGTACGAGGACGAGGACCCACCGGAAGCGGGGCCGAAAGCTCACCTCGAGTGGCTCGAAGAGCGCTTCGGCGGCCACGACACCGTCGGCGCCGTCGCGTTCGAGGACGGGGAGTTCGCCGCCGCGACCTCCACGGGCGGGCGGTCGTGGGCGCTCGCGGGGCGGGTGGGCGACGTGCCACAGGTCGGCTCGGGGTTCTACTGCACCCCCGCCGGCGGCGCCTCCGCGACGGGCGCCGGCGAGGACATCGCGAAGGTGACGCTGAGCCAGCGCGCGGTCGACAAGCTCGAGGCGGGGGCCGACGCACAGACCGCGGCAGAGGACGCCATCGCGGAGTTCGACGAGCTCACGGGCTCCTCCGCCGGCGTGATCGTCTGCGGCGAGGAGCGGACGGGCGCGGCGTTCAACTCCGAGGGGATGCAGACCAGCACGGCGACACGGTAGGCGTTCGGAGCCGCCCCGCGGGTCCATGCGCGTGCCGGAACCTCTTTGCCGCGAACAGACCAACAGAACAGTCATGAGCTACGGCGATCTGCGCGACGAAGCCGTCGAGAAGCACCACGAGGCCGGCGAGATCCTGGTCGAGGTGATGACCGAGGCCAAGGAGCTGGTCGAGCCGGGGACGACCCACCTCGAAGTCGCCGAGTCCGCCGAGGAGCGGATCGTGGAGCTGGGCGGCGAGGCGGCGTTCCCCGTCAACATCAGCGTCGACCACGAGGCCTCTCACGCGACCCCGGAGGCCGACGACGAGACGGTGTTCGGCGAGGACGACATGGTCTGTCTCGATATCGGCGTCCACGTCGACGGCTACATCGCCGACGCGGCCGTCACCGTCGACTTCTCGGGCAGCGACGAACTGGTCGAGGCCGCCGAGCAGGCGCTCGACGCGGCGCTGGACGAGGTCGAAGCCGGCGCCGAAGTCGGCGTCGTCGGGCAGGCCATCGAGGACGTGATCGACGGCTACGGCTACTCGCCGGTGCTCAATCTCTCGGGCCACGGGCTGGAGCGCTACGACGCCCACACCGGGCCGACGATCCCGAACCGGGGGATGGATCGCTCCGCCGAACTGCAGGCCGGGCAGGTAATCGCCATCGAGCCGTTCGCGACCGACGGCAGCGGGAAGGTCGGCGAGGGGAGCCACGAGCAGATCTTCGAGCTCCAAGAGGAACGCTCGGTGCGTGACCGCGCGGCGCGGCAGGCGATGGAGCAGATCACGGGCGAGTTCGACGGGCTCCCGTTCGCCCAGCGCTGGCTCGACAGTCCGCGACCGGCGATGGCGCTGCGCCGGCTGAAAGCCGACGGCGCGATCACGGGCTACCCAGTCCTGCAGGAGGACGAAGGACGGCTGATCTCACAGGCCGAGCACAGTCTGATCGTGACCGAGGACGGGTACGAACTGCTGACCGACGGGCTGTTCAAGTAAGCCGTCGGGTTCCGGGTTTTACGCAAAACCGACGGCGCCAGCGGCGCCGTTCCGACGCAGACCGGCATGATGCAACGTCGACGGGCCCCCACGCCCGCCGGAAAGCCACTCAGCCGGTAGTTAGGCGTTGTTCATCCGCGTCGCCGTCTCAGAGTCACAGGTCTGACAGACAGCCACGCGGTAGGGCTCTCTGGAGAACTCCGAGTTCTCCTCTTGATCGCTCTCGGTCCGGATTTCGACCCGGACGTCGTGGAGCGTCTCCCCGCCACAGTCCGCACAGTTCTCCTGAACGCTGTCAGGGTCGGAGGGTTGAGTGGCCATGCGCCACCTACTATTCGGAGGAGCCGGATAAAGCCGGCGCTGGTCGTACTCGACAGGACGGCGGCGAGAGTGCCCGAGAACGGCTCGCTCGGCCGTCGAAGCGCGTCATCTCGACAGTCGTGCGGTCCGGCGGGCGCTCTGCCTGTCGCGTGGCGATCGACTGTGTTCGACAGTACTATAGGGCGGATAAATACGTTACGGCAGCCGGGTCAAGGCTGTGGCGGCGCACCGTCGTACGCGTCGCGGTCGGCGTAGAAGTTCAGTATCCCGAACTTCAGCTTCTCCGGGTTCATGTCGATGAGCTCGTCGCGCTCCTCCTCGGGGAACGTGTCCCGGACCGAGAACCGGCCCATGTCCGCGCGGGTGTATCGCTTGTCCGCGAGCACGCGGACACCGAAATCCTCGGGCGAGCGGATCACTCGCCCCAGCGCCTGTCGGGTCTTGCGGACCGTCGGGATCTCGACCGCGTAGCGCCAGCCGGCGTTGTTTCTGTCGCCGTAGGCGCGGTCGTAGGCGTCCTGGACGGCCTCCAGCCGGTCGTCGATGTGGGGGTAGGGGACGCCGACGACCACCACCGCCCGGGCGTCGTCGCCGTCGAAGCTCACCCCCTCCGCGAGCGTCCCCCACAGCGAGGTGAACAGCGCCGCGTGCTCGCCGTCGACGAACCGTTCGCGGAGCTGTTCGGTGTCCACGTCTGACCCGTCGAGCAACAGCTCCGCGTCGCCGGCGTCGGCATCGCCGACGGCTCGTCCCCCGCCGCCGCCGAGACGCTGGTAGTAGCGCTCAGCCTCGCTGTAGGAGGGGAAAAAGAGCAGCGTGTTCCCGGGCGTGAACTCCACCACGTCCGAGACGAGCCCCGACACCGACTCCTGTACCTCGGGGTCGCCGCGGTCGCTGGCGAACAGCGCCGGCGTCCCGGCGGCGTACGTCCGGCGGTGCTCCTCGGGGTACTCAAGCCCGTAGGCCATCGTCACGGGGTCGTCGAGGCCGAGCACATCGGCGGCCACGTCGAACGGCCGGAGCGTCGCAGACATCAGCACGCTCGCGTACACCTCGTCGAACAGCGCCTCAGTCACGCGGCGGGGGATGCAGGTGTACAGTTCGGCGCGACCGTAGATTTCGTCGGTGCCCTCGTCTCGGCGGACCGAGACCACGGGGTACTGGCCGAGTTCGGCGTTCTCCTCCATCCACGTCGCGAGGAAGCGGGCGGCCGCGAGCGTCGAGCTCTCGGCGCGGGAGGTCGCCTCGCCGTTCTTGTACGCCTCCTCGTACTCCTCGTCGATCGCCTCGCCCAACTGGACCGCGAGCTCGGTCTCCGTATCGATCCCGCGGCCCTCGTAGTTTCGGAGGAACGCGAGCGTGAGGTCGTCGCGGGCGTCGTCGTTGGCGATCGGCACGTCGTGCCAGTGCTCGTCGATCCCCTCGCGTTCGCCGTACTCGAACCCGTCTTCGTAGGCGTCGACCAGCGCGTCCCGGAACGCGCCGATCACGTTCTCGGCGGCGTCGGCCCGGGAGTCCTCCCGGTCGTCGAGCTCGTCCAGCGCGCTGTCGAGGGTGTTCTCTGTGAGACTGCGGCTGGCGTGGTCCCGCGCCGCTGACTCGATGTTGTGGGCTTCGTCGAACACCGTGACCACGCGCTCGGGCTCGCGGTCGAGCCACCGGAAGAACTGCTCGCGGATGTTGGGGTCGAGCAGGTGGTGGTAGTTACAGACCACGAGATCGACCGCCTCCATCCCCTCCTTCAGCAGTTCGTAGCCACAGAGCTGGTTCCGGTCGGCGTACTCGTAGATCTCCTCGGGCGTCCGAACGCCGTCGTACAGCCACTCGTAGAACTCCTCGTTGTCACCGAGCAGGTTGTTGCGGTAGTGTTCGCAGACGTTGGCGCTCTCGACGTCCTCGATGCGGTCCTCGACCTCCTCCAACTCCTCCATCACCGCCTCGCGGCGCTGGGCGGCCGCGGCGTCACCCTCACGGCTGGCATCGAGCAGTTCGCGCTGCTGGGCCTCGAGTTCCCGCTTCTCGGCCTCGTCCTCGACCAGTTCGCGGGTGGTGTCCCGCAGGGTCTGACACTCCTGGTAGTCGACGCCAATGTGACACATCGAGGACTTCCCCTTGAACACCACCGCGCGGATGTCCTCCTCGTCGTTGATCGCGCGGGCCTCCTCGACGAACTGGCGCATCTGCTGGTGGACGTTGGTCGTGATGACGACGGTGCGGTCCTCCTCGCGGGCGTGCTCGAGCGCGGGCACGAGCGCCGAGAGCGTCTTCCCCGTTCCTGGTGCACCCTCGAACAGCACGTCGTCGCCGTCGTCCAGCGCGGCGGCGATGCGAGTCATCGCCTCGCCCTGGTTGGGGTAGGGGCTGTCGTACGGGAAGAACCGTCGCGTCGTCTCTGCCACTATCGGGAGTGGGGCGTTCTCGGTCAAAAACTCTCGGTCGGGAGGTGGGGAAACTCCGCGAAGGAGTGAAACGACTGAGCGGAGGCAAACCACCTCGGAAGCGAGCGGGGAGCGAAGCGACCCGCGAGCCGGGTGGCTAGGGAAACGGGAGCGAGCGGGAAACCGTCTCCAGAATCGAGCGGCGAACGGAGTGAGCCGGGAGACGATGAGGAAACGCGAACATCCGCCGAAAAACGAACGACTACGGATCCACTCCGAGCGTTCGACTGTCAAAAAGCGCGAGCGAGAACTCCCCGTGGGCGCCGTTCTCACACCCCTCCGTTTCGACTGGAGATCAGCCGACCAGTTCGAGCGCGAGTTCGAGCATCTCTCCGTCGCCCTCCCTCCGGAGGAGGTAGTAGAGGATGCCGAGCACCACGAACAGCACGATCGCGGCGATCAGTATCTCGACCAGTCCGATCTCCATGGCGGGGCGTGGTTCGCCGTCGAGCCTGAAGGACGTGGTGGCCGGTTCAGAGCCCGAGCGCGCCGGAGAGCCCCGGGCCGGCGGCGACGAACACGAGCGTGATTCCGGCCGCGGCCGCCGGGGGAATGGTGGCGTTGTCGTCGACGACGTAGCCCGCGACGACCGGCTTCAGGCCGTCGGCCAGCGTCGCCCCCGCGGCGCCCGCGACCGCGGCCGCGAGCCCGACCGGGAGTGGCGTGACGGCGGTCGTAAAGGGCGCTGCCAGTGCGAAGCAGACGAGGAACATCACGCCGAGGACGCCCGCCTGTTTGGCGCTGCCCGCGTCGTTGTCGCCCAGATAGCCCGAGACGGGGTCGCCGACGATCAGCATCAGCATCCCCGGGAGCGCCACCGCCGGGGCGAAGACGAACGCCACGAGCGTCTGGGAGTAGGCGTACAGCGCGTAGCCCGCGACGTTGTCGCGTTCGTACTCGCGGGCGAGCGTGTCGAACAGCGGCCACTCGTAGTCGAGCACGAGTCGGACGAACTCGAGCGCCGAGACGGCGACTGACAGCGCGACGAGCAGGAGGCGCACTTCGGGCCAGTCCACCACGCCGAGCAGGTACAGCGCGGGAATCCCTACCCCGGATGCGTGGACGCCACGGCGCCCGAGTTCGCTCATTCGCTGGCGGTCTCGACCGTCTCGTACCGGCTCAGGACGGCCTCGAAGTCGGCCTCGCCGTCGCGCAGCGCTTCGAGCTGGCCGACCAGTTCGCCGACCGGAATCCGGGCCTGCGCGCCCGTGTCACGGTCCCGGAGCGTGACGGTCGTGGGGTCGTCCTCCAGCCCGTCGCGGTCGACGGTGACACAGAACGGCGTGCCGACCTCGTCCTGCCGACGGTAGCGCCGGCCGATCGAGCCCGAGTCGTCGCGGGTCGCGTCGAAGCCGGCGCCACGCAGCGTCGAGACCACGTCGCTCGCGGTGTCCAGCAGCGGCTCGTGGTTGCTGACCAGCGGGAACACCGCCACGTCCGTCGGCGCCATCTCGGGCGCGAGCGAGAGGTAGTCCCGCGGTTCGCCGCCGAGCTCGTCGCGCTGGAGCCCGTGGTCGATCAGGGTGTAGACGGTGCGGTCCACGCCGAAAGAGGGTTCGATGACGTGCGGGACGATGTGCTCGCCCGCCTCGGTCTCCTCGACGACCTCGAAGTTCGCGACCGCGGTGTCGACGGTGTACTCTTCGCCGTCGACGGCGACGGTCACCTCGTCCCCCTCGAACGCGTCGGGGTCGCGCTCGGCCAGCTCTTCGAGCGCCGCGGCGACCGCGCCGGCGTCGCCGCCGAACTCGGGGCCGAGCGTCGACATATCGGGGTCGACGCTGGGCCGTTCGACAGTGCGCGGCTCGTCGTACTGCTTGAACACGGTGAAGTTGTCGTCGCTGGCCTCGGCGTGTTTCGAGAGGTCGTAGTCGCTCCGGGTCGAGAAGCCCGCGATCTCGATCCAGTCGCCGCCGGCGCTCTCGACTTTCGCCTCGGCGTCCCAGCAGTCCGCGGCGTAGTGGGCGCGCTCGCCCGGGAGGTGCTGGCGGAAGCGCAGCTGCTCGGTGTCGACGCCGATCCGCTCGTACCACTCCTGAGCGACGCCGAGGTAGTAGGCGATCCAGTCCGAGGCGATCACGTTCTGCTCGACCGCTTCGCCGACGGTGAGTTCCCGGTAGCCGTCCTCGGCCGGCGCGTCCTCGGCCTGTTCGGGCGCCGGGTAGAGTCGGAGCTCCACGTCCGCGACCTTCTCGAGGTCGGGCTCGTCGGTCTCGGGGTCGATAAACGTCTCCAGTTCGGCCTGCGTGAGTTCGCGTACGCGGATCAGGCCCCGGCGGGGCGAGATCTCGTTGCGGTACGCCGGGCCGATCTGGGTGACGCCGAAGGGGAGCTTCCCGCGGGCGTACTCCTTCAGCCGCGGGAACTCCACGAAGATGCCCTGGGCGGTCTCGGGGCGGAGGTAGCCCGGCTGGCCCGAACCGGGGCCGATGCTCGTCTCGAACATGAGGTTGAACTCCTCGACCGACTGGCCGCCGAGGGCGGCACCACAGGCCGGGCAGGCGAGCTCGTGCTCGGCGATCAACTCCGCGACTTCTTCGGGGTCGAGCGCCTCGGCGTCCTCGAGGTCGGTCGCGTCCTCGACGAGGTGGTCCGCACGGTGGGACTCGCCGCACTCCGCACACTCGACGAGCATGTCGTCGAACGTGTCGAGGTGGCCCGACGCCTCGAAGACCGGCTCGGGCATGATCGTCGGCGCCGCGATCTCCTCGTTGTCCTCCTTGAGCGCGAAGCGGTCGCGCCAGGCAGCCTCGACGTTGCGCTTGAGCGCCGCGCCCTCCGGGCCGAACGTGTAGAAGCCCGCGGCGCCGCCGTACGCCGCCGCCGAGGCGAAGAAGAAGCCGCGGCGCTTGGCGAGCTCGGTGACGTCGGCGTGCTCGCTCATCAGACCGCCTCCAGCAGGTGGACGTCCCGGAGCACGCCGGCGATCTCGCCGCCGCTGACGACCGGGATCTGTTCGATGTCGTTCGTGATCATCAGCTGTGCGGCCTCGACGGCGGACTTGCGCTTCGAGACAGTCACGACGTCCTCGGTCATGAACGTCGAGACCGGCTCGTCGGGGAACTCGACGTTGCGCGTGGGGACGTAGCGGTTGCCGACCGACTGGACGCTCTCCCACTTCCAGTCCTCGTCGTCGCCGGCCATCGAGGCGCCGGCGTCCTCCTCGCCCTCGACGACCTCGGCGACGGCGACGATGTCGACCTCGGTGAGCATCCCCGTCATCTCCGTGTCGTCGCCGAGCACGACCGTGTAGGGCACGTCCGCGAGGCCGATCTCGCGCTCGGCGACCGGGAGCGGCGTCCCGGCGTAGGTCGTGTTGACCGTCCCGTTACAGAGGTCACCCACGTCGGCGTCGGTGCCGACCTCCTCGCGGGCGAGCGCGTGGATCAGGTCCGTGATGGTGACGATACCGACGAGCGTTCCGTCGTCGGTGGCGTCGACGACCGGGACGCGGCGCGTGCCCGCCGAGAGCATCAGCGCCGCGAGCTCGTGGAGCGTCGCGTCCGCGGTCGTGGTCGGTACCTCGCGCATCAGCAGCGCGAGGTCGTCTTCGTCGGGGTGTTCGATCAGGTCGTCCCGGGAGACGAGCCCGCGGTAGCGCTCGCCCTCCTCGGTCTCGCGGACGACGGGAACGGAGGAGAACTTCCGCTCCTGCAGGTACTCGAGGGCGTCGTCGCGCGAGCCCGGGAGCGAGACGGTCACGAGGTCTTCCGCGGGCGTCATGGCGTCGGCAACCTTCATGCAGTTCCCTTCTCTTGGGCCCCTCTTGTACTCTGCGAAGGTGTGCGCGGCGATGGCAGGCGCGTACTCCGAAGGTATGTCCGACACTGGCGGACACGAACCCCCTCAGAAGCGATGCCCGGATCCGTGTGAACGCGCCTCAATGTTTCGACGGGTTTATATCGCTGTGCGTGGGATAGTGTACCATGGCACCGGGCACGGTTCACGGCGGCGACGACGTGATGGGCTCGCTGGACGACGCCGAGTTCGTTATCGCGGATCTCGGCCGGGAGGAGGCCTGGATCTCGGTAGCCGAGGCCGACGCGCCGGTCGTCGAGGAGTGGGCGTAGCGGTCACGCCCGTTCTCGACCGTCGATTCGCCGTTTTTCCGCCCGTCTCGAACGTCGAGCAGTCGCGGGACCGCTCTCTCCCTCCCGTCGCTCGATCGTGAGCGGGAGCGCCGAACGAGGGCGTTCGAGCCGCGACGACGCGGCAGGGGTGAGGTTTTTGTTCTCGTCGCTGCTGTACTCCAGTATGGATTACCGCGAACTCTCGCCCGACCGCGAGTTCCTCGCACGGCTCGAAACCGGCGCCGACTGGCGCGAGGAGATCGAGTCGCTGGCGGTCGAGGAGGACGTCGACGCGGCGTGGTTCAACGCCATGGGCGCGGTGCAAGACGCCGTCGTCTGGTTCTACGACCAGCAGGAGGGCGAGTACGAGTCCGTCGAGTTCGAGGAGCCGCTGGAGGTCGCCGCCTGCATGGGCAACGTCTCCTACCTCGACAGGGAGGGACAGAGTCCCTCTGGCGACCGGACGCAGTCCGGTCACGGCGAGCGGTTCGCGCACACACACGCCGTGCTCTCGCGGCCGAGCGGGCAGGCACTCGCGGGCCACCTCGACGCCGGCACGGTGTTCGCGGGCGAGGTGTACATGCGGACGTTCGAGGAACCGCTGGAGCGCGAACACGACGAGGAGACCGATCTGGATCTCTGGCTGTGACCCCGGCCCCCCGAGGTGAGAAGCGGTGAGAGACGACGACGAGCGGTACTTCGAGCGGCTGGAGGGCCAGCTCGACGACGCGTTCGACCGAGCCGAGGCCGCCCGCGAGCAGGGGCGGGACCCCCAGACCGAGATCGAGATCCCGGTCGCGAAAGACATGGCCGACCGCGTCGAGAACATCCTCGGCATCCCCGGCGTCGCTGAGCGCGTCCGGGAGCTCGAAGGGGAGATGAGCCGCGAGGAGGCCGCGCTCGAACTCGTCGAGGACTTCGTCGACGGCAACGTCGGCGACTACGACAGCCGCGAGGGGAAGATCGAGGGCGCGGTCCGGACCGCCGTTGCACTCCTGACCGAGGGTGTCGTCGCCGCGCCGATCGAGGGGATCGACCGCGCGGAACTACTGGAGAACGACGACGGGACCGAGTTCGTGAACGTCTACTACGCCGGCCCGATCCGCTCGGCAGGTGGGACCGCACAGGCGCTGTCGGTGCTCGTCGCCGACTACGCCCGCTCGCTGCTCGGGATCGAGGAGTTCCACGCCCGCGACGACGAGGTCGAACGCTACGCCGAGGAGATCCAGCTGTACGAGAAGGAGACCGGCCTCCAGTACACGCCGAAGGACAAGGAGACGAAGTTCATCGCCGAGCACATGCCGATCATGCTCGACGGGGAGGCCACCGGCGACGAGGAGGTCTCCGGCTTCCGCGACCTCGAGCGCGTCGACACCAACTCCGCCCGCGGCGGGATGTGTCTCGTCATGGCCGAGGGGATCGCCCTCAAGGCGCCGAAGATTCAGCGCTACACTCGCCAGCTCGACGAGGTCGACTGGCCGTGGCTGCAGGACCTCATCGACGGGACGTACTACGGCGAGGGCGGCGACGACGGGGCGGACGACGAGGACGCGGACGACGAGGAGGAAGCCGAGACCGAGAGCGACGAAGAGGTGAACGAGTCCGAAGGTCCGGTCCGGCACGAGCCCGCGACGAAGTATCTCCGGGACCTGATCGCCGGTCGACCGGTGTTCAGCCACCCCTCCGAGTCCGGCGGGTTCAGGCTCCGGTACGGTCGGGCCCGCAACCACGGGTTCGCGACCGCCGGGATCCACCCCGCGACGATGCATCTGGTCGACGATTTCCTCGCGACGGGGACCCAGATCAAGACCGAGCGGCCGGGGAAGGCCGCCGGGATCATCCCCGTCGACTCGATCGAGGGGCCGACCGTCCGCCTCGCGAACGGCGACGTGCGGCGCATCGACGACCCCGAGGAGGCCCTGGAGATCCGCAACGGCGTCGACGAGATCCTCGACCTCGGCGAGTACCTGGTCAACTTCGGGGAGTACGTCGAGAACAACCACCCGCTCTCGCCGGCCTCCTACGCCGTCGAGTGGTGGGAGCAGGAGTTCGACGACGCCGGCGCGGACGTGCAGGCGCTCCGGGACGACCCTCACGTCGACCTCGACGAGCCCGACCCGCGCACCGCGCTGGACTGGGCAGACCGCTACGACTGTCCCCTCCATCCCGAGTACACCTACCTCTGGCACGACATCTCTGTCGCGGAGTTCGACGCGCTCGCGGCCGCGGCGGCCGACGGCGAGATCGTGGACGACGAGCTCCGCCTGGCACGCAGCGACGACGTGCAGCGCGCGCTGGAACGGCTGCTCGTCGAGCACACCGCGACCGAGGGGACGCTGGTCGTGCCGGAGTACCGCCCGCTGCTGCGCTCGCTGGGCGTGACGACGGAACTGGATCGGCAGTGGACCCCCGCGGACCTGAGCGAGCGCGCGCGGACGTGGGGCGCCGACGCGGAGGACGCCGCAGTCGCCGACGGCGGCCGACAGTCGCCGCCGCCCGCCGAGGCTGACGGCGGGATGGCGGTTCGGGACGACGCTACCGACTCGGCCGCCGCGGACTCGGCTGCCGACACGTCCGTCGAGTCGCCCTCGCTACCCGGCACGAACGCGATCGAGGCGGTGAACGAGATCGCCCCCTTCACGATTCGGGAGCGTGCCCCCACCCGGATCGGGAACCGGATGGGCCGCCCCGAGAAGTCCGAGAGCCGGGACCTCTCGCCGGCGGTGCACACGATGTTCCCGATCGGCGAGGCCGGCGGCAGCCAGCGCGACGTGGCCAAGGCCGCGAAGGATCGCACCGACGCCGGCCGTGGCCAGATCGAGGTCAGCCTCGGCGAGCGGGAGTGCCCGAACTGCGGCGAACACACCTACGAGAACCGCTGTCAGGAGTGTGAGAGCCACACCGAGCCGTACTACGAGTGCGACGACTGCGGCGTCGAAGTCGAGCCGGACGAGTCCGGCCGCGTCGTCTGCCCGCGCTGTGAGTGGGAAGTCGAGAGCCCCGAGGAGCGCACCATCGACCTCAACTCGGTGTACCACGACGCGCTCGACTCCATCGGTGAGCGCGAAGGGAGCTTCTCCATCCTGAAGGGCGTGCAGGGGCTGATGTCGGCGAACGAGACCCCCGAGCCGATGGAGAAAGGGATTCTTCGGGCCAAACACGGCGTCTCGTCGTTCAAGGACGGCACCGTACGCTACGACATGACCGACCTGCCGGTCACCTCGGTCCGGCCCGAGGAGCTGGACACCACCGCCGCGGAGTTCCGGCGGCTCGGCTACGAGACCGACATCGACGGCGAGCCGCTGGAGCACGACGATCAGCTGATCGAACTGAAGGTGCAGGACATCGTGCTCCCCGACGGCGCCGCCGAACACATGATGCGCACGGCGGACTTCGTCGACGACCTGCTCGAACGGTTCTACGGGCTCGAGCCCTTCTACGAGGTCGAGGAACGCGACGACCTGGTGGGCGAACTCGTGTTCGGGATGGCGCCGCACACCTCCGCGGCGGTCGTGGGTCGGGTGGTCGGCTTCACCAGCGCAGCCGTGGGGTACGCGCATCCGTACTTCCACGCGGCGAAGCGTCGGAACTGTTTCCACCCCGAGACGAAGGTGTGGTTCCGCGACGAGAAGGAGTCGTGGCACCACGAGGAGATTCAGACGCTCGTCGAGGACCGACTCGACCCCGAGACGGCCGAGGAGGACGACTTCGGGACGCTCGTGCAGGAACTTGACGGCGACGTGTTCGTTCCCTCCATCGACGCCGACGGCAACGAGGTCGTCAAGCCCGTCGAGGCGGTGAGCAAACACCCGTCGCCGGAGCACATGGTCCGAGTCGAGACCCGGAGCGGCCGGGAGATCACGGTGACGCCGGATCACGAGATGCAGGTGTTCGACGGGGAGATCGAGTCGAAGAAGGCGTCCGAACTGACCGAGGACGACAGCATCGTGAAGCCAGACGGTCTGGATACGGTTTCTCCGGATCAGACGACGAAGTTCGACCTCTTAGAGGAGTTCCTGCAGACTGAAGAGATCGACAACAGCCGACTGACGGTCAAGGGTCTGGAGAAAGAGTGGCTGTACGACCTCTTCACGGAGCAGCTCGCTGATGATTACGAGGGCACGTTCTACCCCCTCAAGAGTACTGCTGAGGTGCTCGGGCTGAACAAGAAGGGGTTGAGTAACTACATCTACCGGGAGAGTATCCCCGTAGACCTGCTTCTCGAACTGTTCGACTCCACGGAGGCGTTGCTTGACCGACTCCCCACCGACGTTCGGCTCGGGATGAAGCGAGATGGTCCCGACATGGACCGCTTTGTCGAACTGAACGAGCGAGTCGCTACCCTTCTCGGGTACTACGCCGCTGAAGGCTTCGCCCGAGAGCAGGAAACCCCGAAAGGAACGATCCACCAGACGACGATCTGCGGGACGGAAACGGAAGCACGCGGTTTCTTCGTCGAAGTGCTTCGAGAGGAGTTCGGCGTCGAACCGTATCGCGAGAACGAGGCGAAAGTGACGGCGTCAGGGAGACTCCTGCGGACGTTCTTCGACACCGTTCTGGATGCTGGCGTACTCGCAGAGTCGAAGCGTGTGCCCCAGCCCGTGTTCGATGCTCCGGACGCGATCGTCGCCGCGTACCTCCGAGGCTACTTCAGCGGTGACGGGGCAGCGTCAACGAACGCCGCTGTCATCTCAGCGACGACAGTCAGTCGTGAACTCAAAGAAGACTTGCTTGCGCTTCTGACGCGGCTAGGAATCGTTTCGAGCGTCAAGACGACTGAGCCGTCACCGCTCCACGAGTACTTCCCGGGCTACTACGACATCGACGACCCACGCGAATCCGCACGGAGCTACGTCCTCTCGATCAGTTCGGAAGACGCAGTTGCGTTCTCGGAAACGGTCGGGTTCCACCTCACACGAAAGACCGAGACTCTCGAAGCGCAGTTGGCGGCACGGGACACGCAAAAGCGACGTGCATTCGACGGCGGCGACGGGGACTACCTCGTCGAGTCTGTCGCGTCGGTGGAGTACGTCGAGAGCGACACCGAGAACACGTACTGCCTCACCGTCGAGGACACCCACTCACTGATCGCAAACGATACCTCCCAAAAGCAGTGCGACGGCGACGAGGACTGCGTCATGCTCCTGCTCGACGGCCTCCTCAATTTCTCGAAGGAGTTCCTGCCCGACCAGCGCGGCGGCCGGATGGACGCCCCGCTGGTGATGTCCTCCCGGATCGACCCCTCCGAGATCGACGACGAGGCACACAACATGGACATCGTCCGGCAGTACCCCACGGAGTTCTACGAGGCCAGCCTCGAGATGGCCGACCCCGAAGAGGTGGAGGAGCTGATCCAGATCGGGGATGACACGCTCGGCACCGAGGAGGAGTACCACGGGTTCGACCACACCCACGACACCACCGACCTCGCGCTCGGACCGGACCTCTCGGCGTACAAGACCCTCGGCGACATGGAGACGAAGATGGACGCCCAACTCGAACTCTCCCGCAAGCTACGGGCCGTCGATCAGACCGACGTGGCCGAGCGGGTGATCGAGAACCACTTCCTGCCGGACCTGATCGGGAACCTCCGGGCGTTCTCCCGGCAGGAGACGCGCTGTCTCGACTGCGGTGAGAAGTACCGCCGGGTGCCGCTGACCGGCGACTGCCGGGAGTGTGGCGGCCGGATGACGCTGACGGTCCACCGCGGCTCCGTGAACAAGTACATGGACATCGCCATCGAGGTCGCCGAGGAGTACGGCTGCCGGGACTACACGAAACAGCGGCTGGAGGTGCTGGAGCGGTCGCTGGAGTCGATCTTCGAGAACGACAAGAACAAACAGAGCGGGATTGCGGACTTCATGTAGGCTACGGCGAGGAGATCCTCGTCTTTCCGTCCCCTTTCTGCTTTCCGCGACGGCAACGGCGTCTCGACGCTAGACCTCTTGTAACCGCACCGCCCGGCACAGCCCTCAGGCCTCCCCCAACCGATTCGCTCGTTCGCTCCGCTCACTCGCTCATCCCTCGCGCTGACACGCGGCACGATGCCGCGTGCGCTTCGCGCCACCGCCGGCCGCGGTGCGGTAGCGGTGGACGCCTCGCCGGCCCCATCGGTCGGGGCCGGCGGGGGGAGGGGTGGGGACTCGGGGCTGTGCCGGACCTGGTGTCCGGCACACTGCGGTTACAAGCGGTCTACGAACGAGATGCGGTTGCTGGTAGCAGGGACAAACCGACCTCGCGTAGAACACCGATCCACAGCAAATCCGTCAACTCAGACTACTCCATATACCCAAGATCCTGCAACCGCTCTTGGATCTCCTCGTCCATCTCCTCCACCGAATCGTCGCTCACCTCACCCGCGGCAGCACTCGTCCACGCGCCGCCGATCTCGTTCTCGAAGATCGCCAGCTCGCCTTCCACCGTGTCGATCGCCTCGTCCCCTTCACCCGCGAGGTTCTCCTCCTCGCCGGGGTCCTCGTCGAGCCGGTACGCCTCGTCCTCGATGCGGTCGATCCGGACGTACTTCGCGTCCGCGCTGCGCGCCGCACGCATCCGCGCGTAGAACCGCGAGTCCTCGTCGAGTTCGATCCCGGCGTCGGCAGCCTTCTCCTCCAACTGCTTGAGTTCGACCACGGGACGGGAGTACTCGACGAAGCCAGTCTCGCCCGACGGCGCGGCCTGCTGGGCCGGGTCCGGGTCGTCGGCGCCGTCGAACTCGCGGTACTGCTCCGAGAGCAGCGAGCGCGTGGGGTCGAGCGCGACCGCCTCCTCGTTCGATCCCGGGGTCGGCGTCGCGTCGGCGTCGAACGTGTCGAGCACGGTGTGATAGAGGTCGAGCAGTTCGACCGTGTCCTCGCGGCGGTCGGCGTCCAGTTCGGGGTGTTTCACCAGCAGCGGGACGTTCACGAGGGGGTCGTACAGCCCGAACTCGTGGCCGTAGAGACCGTGCTCGCCGTGGAGTTCGCCGTGGTCTGCACAGACCACGATCGCGGTGTCGTCCCAGCGGTCGGTCTCTTTCAGCCAGTCGAACAGCCGGGTGAGCTGGCTGTCGATGTGGGCGACCTCGGCGTCGTACAGCCCGCGGATGTCGTCCCACTCCTCGTCGTCGATCTCCCGCGCGCCGGAGTTGTACAGTTTCGAGTTCTGGCAGACCTCCGTGGAGTCGACGCCGGGGGCGAACTCCTCGCGGAACTCCGCGGGCGGGTGGTACGGCAGGTGGGCGTCCATGAGGTTGATGAAGGAGAACCACCCGTCGCTGTCGCCCGATTCGGCCTCCTCGACGAACTGCTTCGTGCGGTCGATCACCCGCGGGGTCTTGGAGTCGGCGCCCTCGCCCGAACTCAGGTACTCGTGGGCGGTGTTGCCCGCGCTGACGATCATGTCCGCCAGCTTGCGGAGCCGGGGGTTGTCGTTGAGCACCTGCCACATCCGCGCGAGCGGGCCCGAAAGCAGGTCGCCCGGCATCACCTCGAAGAAGTTGTCCTGATCGTCGAACCCGTCGGTGAGGTGGGTGTAGGGGGTGATCCAGGCGTTCGAGGAGTAGCAGGCGGTGTCGTGGCCCGCCGCCGAGAGCGACTGGGCGAGCGTCGTCGCCCCTTCGAGGTAGGGGTTCTCCTGGTCGGCGCCGTGGCGGGAGGGGTACATCCCCGTGAAGATCGATGCGTGGACGGGGAGCGTCCACGGCGCGGGCGCGACGGCGTTGTCGAACACGGTCGCCTCCTCGGCGAACGCGTCGAGCCCGGGCGTCGTGTCACGGTCGTAGCCGTACGGGCCGAGGTAGTCCTTTCGGACCGTGTCCATCACCACGAAGAGGACGTTCTCGGGCGAGCCGCTGGTCATACCCCGAGTAGTGACTGTAGGGCGGATAAGTTTCCTGTTCCGCGTCGACCGCCCTCCCCCGACCGCGGCCTACTCGACGCGTGCCCGCCCGCTGGTCGCGGACTGGATCCGGTCGCGTAGCTCGTCGCTCTCGGTGACCGGCACCGACACCTCGAAGCTGACCTCGGCCTCGTAGGCGGCGTCGAACTCGCAGTCGGCGCCTTCGAGCAGCCCCCGAACCGTCCCGGAGTCGTCGTAGTCGACGGTGACGGTAAAGCGGTGCCGTGGCTGGACCTCCGCGACGCCGGCGTCGTCGACGGCCTCCTTCACCGCGCGGGAGTAGGCCCGGGCGAGCCCCCCGACGCCGAGGTTCGTCCCGCCGTAGTACCGCGTCACGACCGCGACGACGTTCCGGATTTCCCGTTGCTGGAGCACGTTCAGCGCGGGCTTGCCCGAGGAGCCCGTGGGCTCGCCGTCGTCGCTCTGGTACTCCCGGATCATGACCTCGTTCACGCGCTCGGGCGAGGTCTCGCCCGCCGGGACGCGGTACGCCGGGACGTTGTGGGTGGCATCGTCGTACTCCGCGCGGACGGCGTCGACGAACGCCTCCGCGGCCTCGACGGAGTCGACGCGGTCGACGTGGCCGATGAACTCCGAGCCGCGGATCTCGAAGCGGGCCTCCCCGCGGCCGGCGACGGTGCGGAACGGCTCGGGCGCCATTCAGAAGCTCACTTCCCGGACGTGCGGCAGGTCGTGGACCCGCTTCAGGAGCTCGCCGGACGGCTCGTCGTCGAGGATCAGGTACAGCATCGGTTCGTCGGCGAACTCCGGGTCGTCCGAGAGCACCTGCCGGATCGAGTGACCATCCTCGGCGACGACGTCGGTGACGCGGGCGACGATGCCCGCGGCGTCGGCGTCGGTGGGTTTGACTCGGACGACGGTGAAGTCGAGCACGGGCGCGAGATCCATCAGGCTCGGCACCGCGGAGATGTTCCGGAAGATGTCCCGGAGTTCGTCGTCTTCCAGTAGCGCCTCCGTGGTGGAGTCGACGACCCGCCGGTCGACGCCGATCTCGCGGGCGATCTGCGTGTCGGGGATCTCGATACCGCCGGAGACGACCCGCCCCTCGTCGTTGATCGAGAAGCCGCGCTCCAGCAGCAGACGGACCACCGCCTGCTGGGAGGGCGACCCCTCGAACTTCTCCATGATCTCGTCGAACACGTTACCGGAAAAGGCGGGCGGCCGGGTTTAAAGTCACTCTCCTCGCTCGGCGGCCGACTCCGCGGGCGTGTTCCCGGCCGCGCGGTCGATCTGGCAGTCGATGCAGCGGTCGTCCTCGTAGCACTGCTCGACGCCGTGTGGGCAGTCCCACGCCGATTCCTCCGCGGAGAGTCGTCGCTTCTCTCGTTCCCACGCTCGTTCCCAGCCCTCGATCGACCCGTTGCGCTCGGAGTGATAGACGACCTCGTCGTCCTGGAGGATCTTCGCCTCGTCGAACTCGCTGGCGACTTTCACGGTCGCGACGGCGTCGGCGATCGACGCCACCGATTCGCTCTCGACGCCGTGGCGGCGGAACAGTTTGACGACGATCGAGCGGCCGGTCGTCTCGGTGGGTTGGGTGTCCATGGTGGGCGGCTGGTGGCGTCCCACTTCGGGCCTCGCCGGCCTTAAGCGGCGGGTCGACCCACACGACACAGGTTTTTCCCCGGAGGGAGCGACACTCGACCATGGCCGACCTCCAGTCGTGTTACTTCTGTGGCGCGCCCGACGACATCGGGGAGTACGCGGTGGTCCCGCCCCGCCTCGGCGGCGGCGACCGCTCGGTGGTACTCTGTTCGGACTGCAAGACCAAACTGCTGCGCGTGATGGAGCCGCTGATCGAGCGGGCCGAGGCCGGCGACGGTGGGAGTGCGGAGACGGACGGCTCGACCGCCGCACAGTCCTCGACGGATGCACACGGTGATCCCGGTCCCGCGACGGACGGAATCACGATGAGCGCGGGCGGGAGTTCAGAACCGAGCGGCGGCAGTAGCGGTGAGGTGGGTGGCGGGGCGGAGGGCGACGGTACGGGAGGCAGCGGAGCGGGAGGCGACAGTACAGGAGGCGCCGGTTCGGGGTCGAGACCCGGCGACGGGGCGGAGACGCCGCCGAGCTACCGCCGGGCAATGCGGATGCTCTCGAACCGACCGTTCCCGATCGATCGCAGCGAGGCGGAGTCGATGCTCGCGAACGCCTACGACCTCGAACGCGAGGAGATCGACGGGGTGCTCTCACACGCGGCGTTGGAGGGGCGACTCGTCGTCGAGGACGGGGAGATCCGGGAAGCTTAGAGCGTCTCCTTCGTGCTCGGGGTGTCGCCTCGGCGCTCGTCGAGTCGGGTCGCGTCGTCGAGCGCGCGGGCGAGTCCCTTGAACAGCGCCTCGACCTCGTGGTGGGCGTTGTCGCCCTCGATCTCGCAGTGGAGCGTGAGGCCGGCGTGCTGGCCCAGCGAGCGCGCGAAGTGGCGGGCGAGCACGCTGGTGAACTCGCCGACCTCCTCCTGGGAGAACTCGCCGTCGAACCGGAAGTACGGGCGGCCGGAGACGTCGACGACGACGCCCGCCTGTGCCTCGTCCATGGGGACGCGGCGATCGGCGAACCGGCGGATGCCCGAGCGATCCGCGAGCGCCTCGTCGAACGCCTGCCCGAGGACGATCGCCACGTCCTCGACGGAGTGGTGGTCGTCGATCTCGAGGTCGCCGTCGCAGGTCAGTTCGAGGTCGAACAGGCCGTGCCGGGCGAAGGCGTCGAGCATGTGGTCGAGGAAGCCGATACCCGTGTCGACCTCGCTGTCGCCGCTCCCGTCGAGCGTGAGCGTGCAGTCGATCTCGGTCTCGGCCGTCTCCCGGGCGACGGTCGCGTGCCGGTCGGTCATGGTTGAGAGGGTGTTCCGCGGGGGCAAAGCGATTGTGGAAGGACTGGGTGTAGTAGGAGGCTACGTGCTGTTGGCGTCACGACGTAGTCGCGACTATCACGGCAACCGCGAGTTCGGTGGCATGACTGCGAACAGGACCGCGGAGTGAGCTAGACCACTTGCGACCGCACCGCCCCGCACAGCCCTCAGGCCTCCCCAGCCGACTCACTCCCTGCGGTCGTTCGTCCCTCGCGCGCTCGTTCGCGCACGGAGGCGTCGTGCGGGCGACCCACGCGTCGCCCGCACTGCCAGCGGGACCGCCGGTCCCGCCCTGCTCACGTCGCGCGCCAACCGCCGCCGCGGTGCGGTGGCGGTGGACGCCTCGCGGCGGCCGACAGTCGGCCGCCGCGGGGGGAGGGGTGGGGACTTGATGCTGCGCCGGACTCCATATCCGGCGCACTGCGGTCACAAGTGGTCTAGCATCGAGATGCTGTTGCGGTTGCTGTCCCAGTAGTCAACGATCGAGCTGCTGTCGCGGTTGCTGTCCCAGTAGCCAACGAACGAAACACCGACGAACCAACCCCAGAATCAGACCCCCATCGCTTCCGACAAGGAGAACCGACCCTCGTACAGCGCCGTCCCCACGACCACCGCCGCCGACCCCGACTCCCGCAACGCCGAGACGTGCTCCAAATCCGTCACGCCACCACTCGCGACCACCGGAATCTCCACCGCGTCCACCACTCGCTCAACCGCCTCGCGGTCGATCCCCGAGAGCTGTCCCTCCACATCGACGTTCGTGAACAGCACCGAGCCCGCGCCCAGTTCCTCGTAGCGCGCTGCGGCTTCGGCCGGATCGAGCCCGGTCCCCTCGGTCCAGCCCGAGACGACGACCTCCCCCTCCTTCGCGTCGAGGCTGACCATCACGCTCTCCGGATGCGTCTCGGATATCTCTTCGACGATCTCGGGGTTCTCGACCGCCGCAGTGCCGAGGATCACGCGATCGACGCCGGCATCGAGCAGCGACGTGGCGTCCTCGACGGTCCGAATCCCGCCGCCGACCTGGACGTCCACGTCCTCGCCCGTCGCGTCGACGATCGCTTCGATCGCGTCGGCGTTCGCGCGCTCACCCTCGAACGCGCCGTCGAGATCGACGAGGTGGAGCGTCTCCGCCCCCTCGTCCAGCCAGCGCTCCGCGGCGGCGACGGGGTCACCGTAGCGTTTCCCCGAGTCGCGCTCGCCGGCGACGAGCTGGACCGCCTCGCCGTCCTGTACGTCCACCGCGGGGATCACCTCGAACGTCGGAAACTGGCTCACGACCGGGGACTGGGGCCGCCGCTCGCTTAGCCGTGCCGGAACCGGGGGGCGGTCGGTACGCTTTTCCGCCCCCCTCGCCGAGAGAGCCCCGTGCCACAGGAGTCCCATCGACGGCTCGTGGAGGAGCTCACGAGCCGGGGGTACAACGCCGAGCGCGAGGCGGTGACGCTGCTCGCGAACGCCGGCGAGCCCGAACTCGCCGCCGAGGCCGCCGCCGACGCGGCCGGCGACGCGTTCGTCGTCACCGTCGAGCACGCCCGCGAGGCGCTCGACAGCGCGCTGCTCGATCCCGCCCCCGACAGCGAGGCGACTCCCGACGAACCCACCCCGCCCGAGTCCAGCGAGGGCGCCCCCGACCTCGGCCAACAGGCGCCGACGGACGTGAACGCCGGGAACGAGCCGACACCCGCGGACGAACTGCTCACCGGCGAGGACGGAAGCGAGAATTCCGACGTTTCAACTGGAGACAAATATTCTAAAAATCGACAGACTGAATCAGGGTACGGAGTCGAAACAGAGGGGTCTCACGCGGGCGAAGCAGGAAGGGTGGACGACGACGGGACGACCGGCGACGCCGGGAAAGCATCGCCGACCACCGCTGGCGGCGACGCCGGGAGACAGTCGACGACCACCGCCGACGCCGTCGGCGACCGCTCCCCGCCCGCTCCCGACATCCGCAACGACGTGACCGGGCGCTCGACGGGCACCGGCGAGTACGATGAGTTCGTCGGGACGTTTCAGGACCGCTACGAGCGGCTCTCGGGGCTGCTTCGCGGGCGCGTGAACCACCGCCCGGCGGAGGCGATCCAGTCGATGCCCGGCGGGAGCGACGCGGAGATGATCGGGCTCGTCGACGACATCCGCTCGACGGCGTCGGGTCACTGGATCGTCGAACTGGAGGACACGACGGGAACGTTCCCCTGCCTGATCATGAAGGACCGGGCGTTCGCCCCGCTCGTCGACGATCTACTACTCGACGAGTGTCTCGCGGTGCAGGGGACGCTGGCCGACGACGGGGGCATCCTGTTCGTCGACTCACTCCACTTCCCGGACGTGCCCCGGACGCACAAGCCCAACACCGCCGACAGGCACGTGCAGGCGGCGCTGATCTCCGACGTGCACGTCGGCAGTCAGGAGTTCGCACAGGAGGCGTGGGACCGCTTCGCCGACTGGCTCCACACGCCCGAGGCCGAGGCCGTGGAGTACCTCCTGATCGGCGGTGACATGGTCGAGGGCGTCGGCGTCTACCCGGATCAGGACGAGGAACTGGACGTCGTCGACATCTACGAGCAGTACGAGGCGTTCTCAGAGCAACTCAAGAAGGTGCCCGGCGACATGGAGATCGTGATGATCCCCGGGAACCACGACGCCGTCCGACTCGCGGAGCCCCAGCCCGCCTTCACCGAAGAGCTCCGGGAGATCATGAGCGCCCACGACGCCCGATTCACGGGGAACCCCTCGACCGTCACCGTCGAAGGCGTCTCGGTGCTGATGTACCACGGCGTCTCGCTGGACGAGGTGATCGCCGAACTGCCCGAGGAGAAAGCCAGCTACGACGATCCCCACAAGGCGATGTACCAACTCCTCAAGAAGCGCCACGTCGCCCCGCAGTACGGCGGCCACACCCGCGTCGCGCCCGAGGAGAAGGACTACCTCGTGATCGACGAGGTGCCCGACGTGTTCCACACCGGCCACGTCCACAAGCTCGGCTGGGGGAAGTACCATAACGTCCTCGCGGTCAACTCGGGCTGCTGGCAGGAGCAGACCGAGTTCCAGAAGTCGGTAAACATCGACCCCGACTACGGCCACGCGCCGATCCTCGATCTGGATACGCTCGACATGACGGTGCGGAAGTTCGTGTAAGCCACACACGGAGGAACTGAACCGCCCGCGTTTATGCCGCTCCCGACCCGACAGCCGACAATGCCCATCGAGGATCGCGACCAGGCCAAGCTGGTCACGCACGCGCTGGCGAAAGACACCCTCTCACAGATCCGGGACGTGGAGACCGAACAGGTCGGCTTCCGCAAGGGACTCGTCAAACTCGGCCGGATCTGCGGCTACGAGATCATCGACGGCGCGATGGAGACGGAGTACGTCCCCGTCGAAACCCCGCTGACGGAGACCACCGGCGAGCGCGTCAAGGGGCTCGACGACGTGGTGATCATCAACGTCCTCCGGGCCGCGACGCCCTTTGTCGAGGGGCTGCTCAAGGCGTTCCCCCGCGCCAAGCAGGGAGTCATCTCCGCCGGCCGCGACGAGGAGGCCGGGATGGGGGAGGACGGCACGTTCCCCATCAGCGTCGACTACAAGAAGCTGCCCGAGATCACCGCCGACGACACGGTCGTCGTCGCGGACCCGATGCTCGCGACCGGGTCGACGATGTGTACCGTGCTGGAGCACGTCCTCGACGCCGCCGTCGAGGAGCCCGAGGACCTGTTCGTGTTGTCGGCGGTGTCGGCGCCGGAAGGACTCGTCCGGGTCGACGAGGCGTTCCCCGAGGCCGACCTGCTGACGGTGTCGATCGACGACGAACTCAACGAGGAGGGGTTCATCGTCCCCGGGCTCGGCGACGCGGGGGATCGGTCGTTCCGGACGAACTGAGCAGTGGGGGGCTCGCGAACTGACTACGAACGCCAGCGGTCGTAGGCGTAGATCCCGGCGGCGGCCAGTAGCAGTACGATCCCCAGCGCCGCCACCCCGAGGCCGACGACGAAGCCGGCGAAGCCCGAGCCGAAGTCGTCGACGTGGCCGTAGACGGAGATACTGTACAGCGTTCCCTCCTTCTGGATCACGGTCGGCAGCTGGTCGACGTACGGCTCGTTCACGGACGGGCGGTAGCCCAGATCGTCGCCCGTGGAGTTGTCGATGAGCCGGTCGATCGTGCGCTGTTCGCCGGCGGTGAGGCTGGCGTAGCGCGGTGCCTGCTCGGCGACGGCGTCCGCGACGGGGCGCAGCGAGACGTTCTCCGCGCGGACGAGCGAGCCGTTCTCCTC
Organism: Halolamina sediminis; assembly: GCF_001282785.1. NCBI lineage: Archaea > Methanobacteriati > Methanobacteriota > Halobacteria > Halobacteriales > Haloferacaceae > Halolamina > Halolamina sediminis. The sequence continues at coordinate 81,050 of NZ_CVUA01000001.1, read as the reverse complement.
GACCGTGAGCCGGTAGTAGCCGTCCGATTCGGTGTTCTCGTTGGTGTCACGCACGAACGCGTACTCGCGGTCGATCTCGCGCAGATCCGCGCGGGCGTCCGGGTCGTCGACGGTCGCCGAGCCCTCGCGCATCGCGGTCACCAGCGCGTCGAGCGTGGCGTTCGGCGCGCGATAGTCGCTGCCGTACCGCGCCGTGAGTCGGTAGTCCGGGAGCGCGACATCGTGATCGTGGGCGTCGACGAGCCGCTTCCGGTCGGACGTGTTGTCGAGGTCGACCGGCTCGGCGAGGTAGATTTGGGAGGTCTGTGCGGGCGGGGACGTGGCCTCCGCTGCCCAGCCGAGATACATCGGCGCCGGGAGGCAGAGGAGCCCGACGACGGCGAGCAGGAGGGCGACGCGGCGGGGATCCATCGCTCGAAATTCCCGGCGTTTCGGATAAGTGCCTTCTGGGGCCTCAGGGCGACCAGTGACAGGCGGCGCCGTCGGCCAGCCCGTGCTCGTCGACGTAGGTGGTGAGACAGGCGTAGTTGCAGAACGCCATCGGCTCGGCGTCGATCGTGCCCTCGGCGACGTACACCGGATCGTGCTCCTCGACAGTCGAGTCGCAGTACTCGCAGTCCATACGGAATTTTCGGGATCGGCGCCGATGGGCGTTACGGCGGAACCCCTTCGCTTCGGATCGAGACCGCACCCGGGGAGCGCGTCTGACGAGCAGGTGAAGCTGCCCCCAGTAGCGCTCCGGAGCCGTCGGGAGCGCTACTCGTCGTTCTCGTCGTCGTCGTTCCCGTCGTTACCGTTCTCGTCCTCATCCGCGGAGAGGCCGTCGTCGGGCTCGCGGTCGAGCGCGCGCGGCACGTCGTGGTGGTCGCTGTAGCCGTCGAACCACCGCGCGATGCGCTCGATGCGGTCGACGATGTGGCCCGGCTCGCCCGAGCGCGAGAGCTCGTGGCCCTCTCGCGGGTAGCGGACGAACCGCGTGTCGGTGCCCTGCTTGCGGACCATGCGGTACCAGAGCTCGGCCGTGCAGGCCGGGGTCCGGTAGTCGTCCTCGGAGTGGATCACCAGCGTCGGGGTTTCTACCTCGTGGGCGTGGCCCGCAGGCGACTTCTCCCAGAGGAACTCGGGCTCCTCCCACGGCGTCGTGTCGAAGTCGCCCTCGACCAGGCTGTAGGCGCCGTCGGTCGAGCCATAGAAGCTCGTGAGGTCGTAGACGCCGCGCTGGGAGACCGCGGAGCTGAAGAAATCGGTCTGGCCGACCGTCCACGAGGTCATGAAGCCGCCGAAGGAGCCGCCCGTGAGGTGGACGTCGTCGCCGTCGACGTACTCGCGGTCCGCCAGCAGGTCGACGCCGGCCAGCACGTCGGTCAGCGTGACGTCGCCCCAGTCGCGTTCGATCGCCTGCATGTACTCCTTCCCGTAGCCCGTCGAGCCGCGGGGGTTCGACCAGAACACGACGTAGCCGCGGGCCGCGAGCGTCTGGAACTCGTGCCACATCGTCCCGGCGGTAGTCCACATCGCGTGGGGGCCGCCGTGGACCTCGACCGCGAGGGGGTACTCCTCGTCGGGGTCGAACTCTGGCGGCGTGATCGTCCAGCCGTGGACCTCGCCCTGCTCGGAGTCGAAGTGGAGCTCTTCGGGCTCCTGAACCGACACGTCGTCGAGGTAGTCGGCGTTGAGTTCGGTGAGCCGAACGCAGTCTTCGCGTTCGACGCCGACACCGCCGTCGAGGCCGGGCTCGTCGGGGTGCTGGCGGCTACAGACGAACACGTCGCCGGGGTGGTCCCACTCGCTCATCGCGAACGCGAAACGCTCCTCGCCGACGTGGCCCGTGCTGACGGCGCCGGGACGGATCACGCGGCTGGGCGCCTCGCTCGCGTCGCCGGGTGCCGACCAAACGCTGGTCTTCCCCTCGTCGGGCGTCGAGAAGTAGACGCGCACGTCGTCCGGGCCCCACTCCGGCGCGGACTCGTACCCCAGCCCGCGGTCGAGCGCCTCGGTGATCCACGCCACGTCGCCGCTCTCGGCGTCGAGCACTTTGAGTTCGGTCGGCTGGATGCTGGCCTGCTCCTCCTCGCTGTAGAGGAAGGCGATCTCGCCCTCGCCGTTGGCGGCGAGGCCGGCGCCCCAGCCACTCGACTCGTGAAGCTTCTCGGCCTCGTCGGGGTCGGTGTCGTAGGCGTAGATCGAGTAGCGGTGTGAGTCGTCGGGGTCCTCGCCCACGTCCTGTGCGGTGTAGTACAGCGTCGACGCGTCGCCCCACTCGGGGCCGCCGAAGTCGACGTCGCCGTCCGTGATCCGTTCGACGTCCACGTCCTCGGCGCTCGCGAGGCCGTCACCGACGTGGGCGACGTAGACGTGCGAGCGCGTCCCGTCGAAGTACGACTGGCCCGTGCGGTAGACGGTGCGGTCGATCACCCGGGGATCGGGCTCCTCGCGCTCGTACTCCGGCTCCTCGGAGATGTCGACGTCGAGCCCCTCCTCGCGCTCGTCCTCGGTGGTGGACTGGGTGAACGCGATCCGGGTGCCGTCGGGCGACCAGCTGATCCCCTGTACGCCGGCGGGGACCTCCGTGACCTGCCGGGCCTCGCCGCCGTCGACGGGGATCAGCCAGAGCTGCGGGCGATCGTCGTCCTTCCCGCGGTTCGAGACGAACGCGAGACGGTCGCCGGACGGCGACCAGCGGGGCTGGCTGTCGCCGCCCTCGCTGACGGTGAACTGCCGGGGATCGTCGCTCCCGTCGCTGGGGACGAGGTAGATCGTCGACTCGTAGCTCTCGTCGTCGTCGGGGGTCTGCCGGACGAACGCGACCTGCTCGCCGTCCGGTGAGAGCCGAACGTCGCCGGGTTTGGTGATCTCGTGGAAATCCGCGGCCTCGATTCGTGCCATGGGGTGACGCGCGGACCTACGGGCCGAAAGGGTGTCGGTTGCGGCCAAAAACGTGCGAGAGCGGCGACGCCGGCGGAGGCGGAGTAGTCAGAAGGCCTATGGCGGCCCCCCGTCAAGCGGTGACCAGATGAGTGCTGGCGAGGGTTCCCCGCCGAAGCCGTCCGCCGGCGACGACGAACCGGACGGGCTGATCCAGCGGTTCCTCCACGCCGAGAGCGGCCCGCTGATGTTCGCTCGCGAGATGCTGACCAGCATGGCGACGGTCGCGCTCGTCGGGCTGTTGCTGTTCGGGATCAGCGGCATCTGGCCGCCGATGGTCGCCGTCGAGAGCGGGAGCATGGACCCCAACATGCAGAAGGGCGACCTGATCTTCGTCACCGAACCCGGCCGCTTCGCGCCCGACGCCGCCCGCGGGGACACTGGCGTCGTCACCCACCGCGTCGGCGAGGAGGTCGGCTACGAGACGTTCAACGACTTCGGCACCGTCGTCGTCTACCAGAGCAGCGGGACGGGCCCGCCGATCATCCACCGCGCCCGGTTCTGGGTCGAGGAGGGCGAGAACTGGTACGACGAGGCAAACAAGGCGTGGGTCCGTGGCGCCGACAACTGCGCCGAGATGGACAACTGTCCAGCCCCCCACGACGGCTTCATCACGAAGGGCGACAACAACGCCTACTACGACCAGACTGGCAACATCCGTGAGCCGGTGAAGCCCGAGTGGGTGGTCGGCACCGCGCGACTCCGGATCCCCTACCTCGGCTGGGTCCGGCTGGGGTTCTCGGGCGCGGCGACGGCCGGCCCCGTCGATTCGGGCATCGCGAGCGCGACGACCGACGGCGCCGCGACGGTGAACGCCACCGCTTCGACTGGAGTCGAAATGCCGGCGTCGGTCGAGGGGGTTTCGAGTCCGGGGCTGTCCTCGAACCGGATCGCTGCAGCGTGAGACGGTAGCTGTCGAAGAAGTTCTCTACGTCGGCAAAAGGGAACGCTGCCCGAACCGATCAGTTGTCGAACCGGGCCTGCACGAACGGCTGGGCGTTCTCGATGTCGCCGAGCCGGGAGTCCGAGAGGAGGACGTGTTCGGTCTCCTCGATCGGGACCGACAGCGAGATCTCCTTCGTGCGGCCGTAGCGACCTTTCGAGACGACGACGGCGTTGACGATCCCCAGCATGTCGAGTTCGCTGATCAGATCCGTGACGCGGCGCTGGGTGAGCACGTCGGCGTCGATCTCCTCACAGAGCCGCTTGTAGATGTTGAACACCTCGCCGGTGTTGATGTTGTGGACGCCGTTTTTCTCCAGCAGGATCGTCGCAAACAGGACGATCTTGCTCTGAGTGGGGAGGGTGCGGACGACCTCGACGACGCGGTCAAGCTCGATCTTGTCCTGTGCCTGCCGGACGTGCTGCTCCTCGACAGTCTCGGCCTGACTGCGCTCGGCGAGTTCGCCGGCGGTCCGGAGGAGGTCCAGGGCTCGGCGGGCGTCCCCGTGCTCCTGTGCGGCGAAGGCGGCACAGAGCGGGATCACGTCGTCAGTCAGTGCGTCCTCCTTGAACGCCACGTCCGAGCGGTGCTGGAGGATGTCCCGAAGCTGATTCGCGTCGTACGGCGGGAACACGATCTCTTCCTCGCCCAGACTCGACTTGACCCGGGGGTCGAGGAAGTCGGTGAACTTCAGGTCGTTCGAGATTCCCATGATCGAAATCCGGGAGGTCTCCAGTTCGGAGTTCATCCGGGAGAGGTTGTACAGCGTGTCGTCGCCGGACTTCTCGACGAGCTTGTCGATCTCGTCGAGCATGATGACGACCACGCGCTCGTGGTAGTCGATCGCGTCGAAGAACTTGGTGTACACCCGGTCGGTCGGCCAGCCGGTCATCGGCACCTCCTCCATCTCCTCGCGGTCGTCCTCGAGGTCGGCGATCTCCTCGTCGACCGCCTCGACGCTGTCGAACTCGGTGTCGGCGAGCGCGTCCTCGTCGCCGTCGGCCGCCGCCGAGCGGAGCTCGCGAAGCTCGTCGAGGCGGTCGCCGACGATCTCGCGGTTCTTCTCGATGAACTTGTTCGCGAGTTGGGCGAGCACGCGGTACTGCGTGTCCGTGATCTCGCAGTTGATATACTCCACCTCACAGGGGACGTCGTACTTCTCGGAGGTGGACTCGAGCTCCTGGCTCACGAACTTCGCGCTCGCGGTCTTCCCCGTCCCCGTCTTCCCGTAGATCAGGATGTTCGACGGCGTGTCCCCGCGCAGCGCCGACACCAGGATGGTGGCCATCTGGTTGATCTGGTCCGTCCGGTGGGGGAGCTCGTGGGGCGTGTAGGAGGGTCTGAGCACCTCCTTGTTGCTGAAGATCGGTTCCCCGGCCATCAGGTCGTCGAACAGCCCCTGACTGTCGCCGTCGTCCTCCAGCATTCGGTCGATATCGACGCCGCCGGTGTCGAGATCGACGGAAGAGTCGGTCCCCTCCGTGTCTAGCGAGGAGTCGATCCCATCCGGAAGATCGTCGGTCGGCTCCGACTCGTCGGCATCGGGCGTCTCCTCGGTCCCGTCCGGATCGGTATCCTCGGCACTGTCCGCTTCGTCGAAGGCGTCGTCGTCGGTGATCGGCCAGCCGTCGTTCGGATCGCCTTCTCCGTCCGTATCGTCGTCGGTGTCGTTCATTTGGATACCCCTACGTTTCGTGTGGAGAACGGCACTCGGGACCGGTATATCCGGCACGTGACCCGCTGCAAGACGCGATCTCACGGGAGACGTTCCGGAGCGCCGTCCAGTTGATGCACTCGAACCAAATGAATAGGGGTACCAAAAACCTGTCCCTGTCGGCTCGATCTGCTGGGGAGTTGTGTCGACGATTGTCGTCCCGAGTCGTTTTCAGTCAGTGTATCGCTGCCTCCGTACCCCACTGTTTCGAGTGGATCAGCCCCAGGTGGGAAGTTCGACGAGGAGTGCCCAGTTCGTGGAGCTGGCCACCGAGGATCGCCGGGCGTCGATGCACGTGAAACTGGGGGTGCTACCGAGCGACTTACACGCAGCCATCGCTTCGGGTGCAGAGAGGTCAACTGAGTGTGGAAGTGGGTGATGGCGCCGATCGATGTGCGGGGTCGATCCGCGGTCGACGTGAAACGGAGGTGGGGTCGTGACCCCCCCCCACCCCCTCGTTTCGGGTGGAACGCGGAAACAGTGGGGGTGGGGGGTAAGAACCGGCAGATACTGCCCTCTGTCGAGCAGTAGTTTTACATCATACGACGATAGATTAGTCCGTACTGCAATCTATCTTCTTTATTTAGACGTGGAGTTGTGTGGTTAGTTGTGTTTCTGTCGGCCAGCTCGCTACCCCCACCCCGGACTGTCTCGTTGTTCCACGGGAAACGATGGGGAGGGGGTTGCTCGGTGTCTCTCTCGAGAGCCGAACCCCGCCGAACGGTAGGTTCAGCCGTTCTCACCTGACGATCATCTCAACCGAAGCCCGTTTCGCTAACCCCACACCACTGTTTCGACTGGAAACGCCCACTTACTGATACTGAGCGAGTCTCGGTTCGTCGCCCCCCGCTACGTCAGTGCGCCTCCGGTTCCTCCCGTCGACCCTCCGTTTCCTCTCGACGGTTCGGAACGCGGTTTTCGATCGGGGAGGGCGTCGTCTGCGGTCGGAACGCCTCACCCTGCTCGACGCCATTCTTAAGTATATCGCCGGCGGAACTCGGTGTAACCGCTCCCTACCGCCACAGGGAGCAGGAGATAAGGATGGGTCTGCTCACGAATCTGAAACAAAGCATTACGCGGGTCACGGACGGCCTGTTCGCATCGGAGGAGCCGAAACGGATCGGGATATACGGCCCGCCGAACGCCGGGAAGACCACGCTGGCGAACCGGATCGCCCGCGACTGGACCGGCGACGCGGTGGGCCCGGAGAGTCACATCCCCCACGAGACCCGGCGTGCACGCCGGAAGGAGGACGTGACGATCGAGCGTGACGGCCGAGAGGTTACGATCGACATCGTCGACACGCCCGGCGTCGCGACGAAGGTCGACTACGAGGAGTTCCTCGACCACGACATGGAGAAAGAGGACGCCGTCCGGCGCTCCCGCGAGGCCACCGAGGGCGTGGCCGAAGCCATGCACTGGCTCCGGGAGGACGTCGACGGCGTGATCTACGTGCTCGACAGCACCGAGGACCCGTTCACGCAGGTGAACACGATGCTGATCGGCATCATCGAGAGTCAGGAGCTCCCGGTGCTGATCCTCGCGAACAAGATCGACAAAGAGGAGTCGGACATCCAGCGCATCGCGAACGCGTTCCCCCAGCACGAGACGATTCCCCTGTCGGCACTGGAGGGACAGAACATGGACGAAGTGTACGAGAAAATCGCGGAGTACTTCTCCTAACAATGCCCGAAGTAACCAGCGGCGACGGCGACGGGGTCCGGGTCGACATGATCAGCGGCGCCCGGATGGAGGGACTCACCAGCATGGAGAAGATCCGCCTCATCCTCGACGGCGTCCGCGACGGCAACATCGTGATCTTAGAGGAGGGGCTCACCCCCGACGAGGAGTCGAAGCTGATCGAGGTGACGATGACCGAGATCAGCCCCGACGAGTTCAGCGGCATCGAGATCGAGACCTACCCCAAGTCGAGTTCGAGCAACCCTGGGCTGTTCGACCGGCTGATGGGGAAAGAAGAGCAGACCCAGAAGCTCACCGTGATCGGCCCGGCGAACCAGATCCAGACGCTCCACAAGGACGAGAACCTGATCAGCGCGCTCGTCTCGCGCAAGTAGTCCCGTGCCCCACGAGTGTACCACCTGCGGCCGGCAGTTCGACGACGGCTCCAAGGAGATGCTGTCGGGCTGTCCGAACTGCGGCGGGAACAAGTTCCAGTTCCAGCCGGCCGGCCGCGACACCGCCGAGGCGTCCGCGACGCGCAGCGACGCCACTCCGGCCGATGCCGAGCCGTCCGCGACGAGTAGCGACGCCACTCCGGCTGACACCGAGTCGCCAGACCCCGAACCTGCTGATCCCCGATCTGCTGAATCCGCCGAGCCAGCGGAATCAGCCGAGCCGGAGCCCCCAGAACCCGAGGGCGATCTCGGCGCTGAGGTCGACCCCGGCGGTTCGGAGGACCGCGCACAGACCGACGCTCGCTCCTCGTCGGCCAGCGTCGACGAGATCGACGAGGCTCGCCGGACGATGACCGAGGCTGAGGCGGAATCCTCGGAGGCCAACTCCCCCGCCCGTGGGACGCCGCAGGGTCCCCCGACGGAGACTCCTTCGGACGTCTCTCCCGACGAGTTCGATATCTCGGGCGCGGTCGGGCCCGAGGACGACGACCCGGTCGAGAAACAACCCGTCGCGGGCTCGGCCCCCGAACACGAGGAGCCGGAGACCGACGACGACGCCGATCTCGGCGCGCTGCGCGAGGAGCTGAACGACCAGTTCGAGAGCATCAAGATCACCGCTCCTGGCCAGTACGAACTCAACCTCATGGAGCTGTACGACCGGAAAGAGTACATCATCTCGCTCCAGGAGGACGGCCGATACGTGATCGAGATGGCCGACGACTACGGTATCGACGAGTAGGTGTCCGTCCCCCGACCCTCCCCATCCCTTTCTCCCACCCCGACCGCTTCAGCAACCGTTAACAGCCACGCGGTCGCAGATGGTGCTATGAGCACGGCGACGAAGATCGTCACCAGCACAGTCGGCCTGTCGGCGCTTCTGGCGTTCGCGTTCGTCTTCCAGATCGTCCTCTCGGCCTGATGTTCGCCGAGCGGACGCTCTCGCCGGCGGTCGAGCGACTGCACAGCGAGATCACGCCCGACGTGCTCGTTCTCGACACCGAGCGGGACTTCGAGACGCTCCCGCCGGCGGTCGCGGAGGAGTTGGGCCTCCTCGTGGAGTCGCTCGATCCCGCCAGCTACCCCGAGACGTGGCTGCCCGAAAACACGCCCGCACAGCTCGAAGCGTACGCCTCCGAGCAGTTCACCATCGGCCTTCCGGGTGACGGCACGGTCGTCCGGACACAGCAGACCCAGCCGCCGACGGTGCTCGTCAAGGCCCGCGCCGAGACGACCCCGGCGTCGTTCCGCGACTTCCTCGTCGCCGAGGCGCTGGTGGAGATCGAGGAGGGGGTTCCGGAGAGCTTCCTCCCCTTCTTTGGCGAGCAGTACGCCGAACTCGACGACGCACTCGGGCTCGGCGGCACCGCGACGTACCAGATCGCGGCCGCGCTGTTCGACGCGTGGGTCGGCCTGCACACCCGCGAGCGGTTCCGCGCGTGGGAAGGCGATCACGACGAACTCCACGCCGCGTGGGAGGACGCCGGCGACCGCCTCGTCGGCCGGATCGACGACCTCCCGGGCGAGGTCGCCCGCGGGGAGACGGAGTTCCCGGCGGCGACGGAGCTGGCGTGTTCGGCGCTGAAACACGGCCTCGATCTACCCGCGCCGTTCGCGGCGCTTGATACGCTTGCCTACCGGGATCACGGCGCCGAGTACGCGGTCCAGTGGGCGGAGAAGACGATCGACTCGCTCGCCGAGTAGCGGCGGAGCGTTTCGGGTCCACTTGGTGCTTCGAGTGCGCTCGGTGTTTCGAGTACACTCACTGTTTCGAGTGGAGGCTGCGTTTCGACTGCTCCCTCTCTTTCGACTGTGCGTCCCTCTTCGACTGTTTCCCCCGTTTCCACTGCACTCTCCCGTTTCGACTCTATCATCCGTTTCCACTGCACTCTCCGTTTCCACTGCACTCTCCCGTTTCGACTCTACCATCCGTTTCGACTGCACGAACCGTTTCGGCTCTTTCGACTCCACTCTTCGTTTCGACTGGAACGGAAGCCACACCGCTGTCTCGGTGTCTCGAGTGGAAACGACTAACCGACGACGGCGAGAACGCCGTCCCTGCCCTACTCCTGCGGTTCGTAGCTCACGGTCCCGTCGTCGTGGAGGCGGACCGTCGCGTCGAACAGTTCCGCGAACGCGGCGACGGTCTCGTCGTCGTGGACCTCGCTGGAAAGGTGAAACAGGCAGACGGCGTCGTGTTCGCGTACCAGTTCGATCAGTCGTTCGGCAGTCTCCAGCGCGGCCGCCTCGTCGCCGTAGTACGCCAGTTCGCTGAGCGAGTCGAGCGTGATCCGGCGCTTCCCGTCGTTCTCGGTGAGGAACGCCTCGACCTGCTCGACGATCCCCTCCACGTCGTCCGGGCCGGCAGCGTAGTGGACGTGCGGCGCCGAGCGCCGGGAGTAGCCCCGCTCGATCGAGAGCGTGTCGAGGATCTCCGCCCGCGACTCCTCGACCTCGTAGTAGTCGAGTTTCTGTTCGACCTCGCGAGCGGTGGTTCGGGTCGAGACGACTAGGAAGCGGTCGGTGTCGACGCTGAGGAAGTCGGTGTCGACGCGGTCGGTCTCCCCGATGCTGGGGTGTAGCAGCAGTAGCGCGGTCCCGGCCGAGACGCTCTCGGGCGCGCCGTCGATGGCGAGGTCGTACTCCATATCCGGTAGTAGCGCGGCGACGACTTCAAACTCGCGGCGCCTGCCCCACAGCGTCGACTGGTCCCGGAGCGCCCAGCCCGGAGCCGAACCCGTTTTGCCCGCCACGCTCCAAGCACGACCATGAGCGTCCGCGAGGAGTTCGACAGCTGGGCTGCGGAGGGCCGCGAACAGGGGATGGAGGAGCGTCACTGGCACACCGCGCGACCGATCCTCGCACGGATCCCGGTCGAGGCGGCGGACACTGTGCTCGACCTCGGGACGGGCAGCGGCTACGCGCTGCGAGCCCTCCGGGAGCGCGGTATCGACGCTGCCTACGGGTTCGACGGCTCGCCCGAGATGGCGCGGAAGGCCGACGGCTACACCGACGACGACGCGGTCGGCTTCCTCGTCGGCGACTTCGACCACCTGCCGTTCGCCACGAACTCGATCGACCACGTCTTCTCGATGGAGGCGTTCTACTACGCGAACGACCCTCACCGCACGCTGGAGGAGATTCGGCGCGTGCTGAAACCCGGCGGGACGTTCTACTGTGCGGTGAACTACTACGAGGAGAACACCGCCTCCCACGAGTGGCAGGAGAACATCTCGGTGGAGATGACCCGCTGGGACCGCCAGCAGTACCGCGAGGCGTTCCGCGACGCCGGCCTGCACGTCGCCGAGCAGGACAACGTTCCGGACCGCGAGACGGAGATCCCCGACGAGTCCGAGTTCCCCCACGAGGGGTTCGGGAGTCGCGAGGCGATGGTCGAGCGCTACCGGACGTGGGGAACGCTGCTGACGGTCGGTGTCGCGCCCTGATTAGCGGGCTTTTCGGTAGGAACTGCGCTGGCTGGGGTCTTTCTTCTCTTCGGCAGGGCGGTAACAGCAGTTCTATCCTTCGGCACCGACGGCAACAGCAGCTCGATGCTTGGCCACTTGTGACCGCAACCGCCCCGCACAGCCCTCGTTCCTCCCCAGCCGACTCGTTCACTCCCTTCGGTCGTTCACTCGTCCCTCGCGCGCTCGTTCGCGCACGGAGGCGCTCACGTCACGCGCCACCGCGGCCGCGGTGCGGTCGCGGTGGACGCCTCGCGAGCGCCAATTACGGCGCTCGCGGGGGGAGGGGTGGGGACTCGGCGCTGTGCCGGGCCTCGTGCCCGGCACCCTGCGGTCGCAAGTGGTCTAGCGTCGAGATGCTGTTGCTGTTCGCTGTCGCAGTGGCATCGCCGTCATCATCCTCGCAGAATACGCAACCTAGTCGATTACTTCCAGCCGATAACCTTACCCACCGTTCACACCCTCGGCGATCAGTTCGTGCGAGCGCAGCGCCGCTTCCTGCTCCGGCACGACGTGCTGAATCATCATCTCGTCGACCCCCACGCGGTCTGCAAGCTGCTCGAACAGGCCGGCGATCGTTTCCGGGCTGCCCGAGATCGCGCGCGGCCACTCGTCCTCGTCGAGCGTCGCCGGCGTCGGCTCGGGAACGCCGCCGAGTTCGTCGATCGCCTCCTCGACCGAGGGCGTCGACCCCACCTCGCCGCGCTGCATCCGCTTGAACGACGCCTCCGCGACCGCCCGCAGGCGAGCGGCCTCACCGTCGGTCTCGGCGGCGACGGCGTTGAGCGCGACCATCCCCTGTGGCTCGTCGATCCCGCCGGGCAGCGACGACGGCTCGAACGTCTCGCGGTACGCCTCGAATGCCGGCACCGCGAAATCCGGCCGGATGAACGCGGCGAAGCAGAACCGCAGCCCGAGTTGCCCGGCGATCTTCGCGCTCGACGCGCTCGACCCCAGCACCCACGGCACGGGCCCGTCGCCGTCGGAACTCGGGACCTCGATGTCGGCGTACTCGTGGCCCTCCGGGAAGTCGTCGTAGAGGTGGTTCACGACTGCGGTGACCTTCTTACGGTGGTCCTCGTCGGGGTTGCGCTTCCGGCGGTTCGTCCCGAGTGCGCGGTCGACCGCGGGCGAGCCGTTCGCCCGCCCCAGCCCGGCGTCGACGCGGCCGGGCGCGAGCCCGTCGAGCACCCCGAACTGCTCGGCGACTTTCAGCGGACTGTAGTGGTTCAGCAGTACCGCACCCGAGCCCAGCCGGATGGAGTCGGTCTCGGCGGCAAGGTGGCCCAGCAGCACCTCCGGCGCGACGCCGGCGAGGCGGCTCCCCATCCCGTGGTGTTCGGCGACCCAGAACCGCTCGAACCCAAGCTCCTCGGCCTGTCGTGCGGCGTCGACGGTGTGCTGGAACGCGTCGGCCGCGCTCCCGTTGTCGGGAACCGGCGAGAGGTCGACGGCGGAGAGATCCATACCCGAACTCGTGGACTGCGGGAGAAAACGGTTCGGCTAGCGGGCCGGCGTCGGGTCGACCGGCTGATCGGGCGGGGGAGGGCCGAGTCAGCGGGGTGGAGGATCCGCAGCGGGGGTGGTCCGTCGGGGTCGTCGCTGCCTCAGTTGCTCGCGATCTGGCGGCTCCACTCCTCGATCCAGCCCTGGAGGTTCCCCCGGAGCTCGTCGTAGGTGAAGCTGACCGCCTCCGGCGGGACCTTGGCGTACTGCTCGTACTCGGCGTTCTCCTCGCCGAACTCGGCGTCTGTGATCGCGGGGAACTGGACGTTCCGCACCGCGATCTCGGCCTGCACTTCGGGCCGGAGCACGAATTCCATGAACGACTGCGCGAGCTCTGGGCTGTCGGTGCTCGCGAACTGGGCCATCCCCTCGGGGTTGGCGTACGCCTGATCGTTCAGGAACCGGATTTGGTGGCGGTCCATGTTCTGATCCGAGCGGTTGGCGTACACCTGATCGGTGGAGTAGGAGACGACCATCGGCGCCTCGTCCTCCCCGTATGCGCCGTAGGCGTCGCCCCAGCTTCCGAGCACTCGGACGTCGTTGTCCTGGAGCTGTGACCAGTAGTCGAGGTAGTTCTCCTCGCCACGGGCCTTGATCGTGTGCAGCAGGAACGCTCGCCCGGTCGCCGAGGAGGAGGGGTTCTGGGCGAGCAGGTCGCCCCGATACTCCGACTCAAGCAGCCCATCGAACGTCTCCGGCGCGGCGAACTCGCCGTCGTCGGCGGTCGCGTTCCAGACGAGGCTGATGTACCCCGTGTCGTAGGGCACCGCCCGCCCCTGCGGGTCGAAGCCGAGGCCCTCCTTGATGTCGGACTCGCCGGGGAGGTCGGGCGCCTCGGCGAACAGCGAGTCGCTCTCGAGGTTCTCGTCCAGCCGGATCAGCCCGTCGACGTTCAGCCCGACGTACACGTCGGCGTCGATCTCGACGCCCGCGTTAGCCCGCTGGATGTACTGATCGAGCTCGTTCGGCGGCGTCTGGTACACCAGATCGGCGTCGAACTCCGACTCGAACTGCTGTTTGAGCCACCCACCCGGGCTGGAGCTGACGGCGTCGATGAACGAACTGTACGTCGCGACGACCAGCGTGCCGCCGCCATCGGTCTCGCCGACGGTCGTGCCGGTCGTCTCCGTTCCCCCGGACGATGTGGTCGCCGTCGGCGAGTCAGCTTGCTCGGCCGAACAGCCCGCTAACAGTGCCGCGCCGGCCGCCCCGGCGCCCGCGAGGAACCGCCGTCTGTCGATCCGGTCTCGGCTCATTACGCAGTTGTTTCTCCGGGTGGTAGTTAAGCCGTGCGATCCGACGGGCCGCGGCGGGACAACGGTTTTCTCCCAGCGGGTTCCCTCGCCGGTATGGAGAGCGACTTCGGCAAGACCCGGCTGCTCGTGCTCGCGCTGGTCGTTCTGACCGCGCTGTCGGCGGTGGTACTCGCCGAAGTGCTGTACACTGTGGTGTTCGCGATCACCGTCGCGTACACCCTGTTCCCGTTCTGGCAGGCGATCGTCGACCGCGGCTACTCCCGACGGATCGCGACGAGCGTGGTCACGGGCGTCGCGGGGCTGGCGCTGGTCGGTGCGGTCGTCCCGGTGGTGTACGTGCTCTACCGGCGCCGATCGGTGTTGCTGGATATCGCCCGCGAGCTCCCGGAACGCATCCCGATCGTCGTGGGCGAGTTCTCCTACACGATCGAGACGACGCCGCTGATCGCGGCCGTCGGCGCCGCGCTCCGGGACGCCGCCCTGTCGGTCGCGAGCGCCGCGACGGTGCTCTCGCTCAAGGGGCTGCTGTTCGCCATCGTCGTTTACGGCCTCCTCGCGCGGCCGGGGTCGGTCCGGGCGGTCGCGGCCGGGCTGGCCCCCACTGACTTCTACGACGTGCTGGAGCGCTACCACGAGCGGATCCACGCGACGCTCGTCGGGATCTACGTCGTGCAGGCGGCGACCGCGGCGGCCACCTCGGTCGTCGCCTACGTCGTCTTCGCGCTGCTGGGGTACGACGCCGCCCTCACACTCGCGGTCGTCGCGGGGGTGCTCCAGTTCGTCCCGGTCGTCGGCCCGAGCGTCGTCATCGTCGCGCTCGCGGCGACCGATGTCTTGGCCGGGAACGTGCCGCGGGCGACGATCGTGCTGCTCGTCGGCCTCGTCGTCGTCGGCTTCCTCCCGGACGCAGTGGTCCGGCCGCGGCTGGCTGCCATGACCGGCGAGCTCCCGACGACGCTGTATTTCGTGGGGTTCGTCGGCGGCGTGCTCACGATCGGCCCGCTGGGGTTCGTGCTCGGGCCGCTGGCGGTCGGCCTCCTCGTGGAGACGGTCGAACTCCTTTCGACGGTGCCGGAGATCGAGGACGGGCCAGCGCCAGAGGCGCTGACCGACGAGGCGGTGCAGTCCGACCGTGAGGCGGGCATCGAGTAGCTGCTTCCCCTCTGGTCGGCGCGCCGATTCCTACTCCGTCACCAGCTCCCCGCTGCGATCCACCCACTCCGTCAGGCTCCCCTCGTACAGCTCGACCTGCTCGTACCCTAACTGCCGGAGAACGAGGTACGTGTGGCTCACTCGACGGGCGGTGTTGCAGTACAGCACCGTCCGCGTCTCGGGGACGATCCCGCGCTCTCGCAGTAGCGCCCGGAGTTCGCTCTCGGGTCCCAGCCCGCGGCTGTCCTCGTCGACGAGCTCGCGCCAGTCGAGCTGGACCGCGCCCGGGAGGTGCCCCTCGGCGAACTCCCAGTCCTCGCGGGTGTCGACCAGCGTCACGTCACCGGATTCGGCTGCCGGCAGCAACCCTTGGACCGTCTCGAAGTCGACTAGCGGCGTCTCCGCCTCGGAGTCGCTCTCGTACGTGGCGGGCTCGGGGTCGACGCCGTCGGTCGTCGTCTCGTACTCCCGTTGCCACGAACTGAAGTCGCCGTCGAGCAGGTGGAGCTTCTCCGGATCGTGACCGAGCAGCAGCGCGGTCACGACGAACCGCGCGGCGAACACGCCCTGCGTGTCGTCGTAGGCGACGATCTCGTCGTCAGTCCCGATCCCGCCGTCGGAGAGCAGCGCCTCCCACTCCGCACGCGGCGGGAGCTTCCCGGCCTCCCCCTCGTCGGAGCGGAAGCTGTCGAACGGGACGTTCACTGCGCCCGGCAGGTGGCCGATGCTGTCGTACTCCCACGGGTCGCGCACGCCGACGACGAGGGCGTCGCCGTCCTCGACCCACGACGGAGGAACGAATGGCTGCATGGGTGATCGAACGGCGCGGCCGGACTTAGCCCCCCGGATCGTGACACCGCGGAACGCCCAAATCACGCGCTCACGCGCCGTCAGAGAGGCCGGCGAGCGCCGCCGGTGGGTTGTCGTTTAAGTGCGTCCCCGACCCATTACCGAGCGAATATGTCTTCAGAGTACGCGACCGACGCGCTCGTCTCCGCCGACTGGGTGGAGGAGCGCTTGGACGAGTTCCGGAGCGACGACCCCGACTACCGGCTGGTGGAGGTCAGCGTCGACACCGAAGCCTACGACGAGGGCCACGCGCCCGGCGCGATCGGCTTCAACTGGGAGACACAGATGCAGGACCAGACGACCCGTGACATCCTGAGCAAGGGTGACTTCGAGACGCTCCTCGGCGAGCACGGGATCGCCAACGACTCGACGGTCGTGTTCTACGGCGACAACTCCAACTGGTTCGCCGCTTACGCCTACTGGCAGTTCAACTACTACGGCCACGAGGACGTCCGCCTGCTCGACGGCGGCCGCGACTACTGGGTCGAGAACGACTACCCGACCACGACGGAGGAGCCCGACTTCTCCGCACAGGAGTACACCGCCCGCGGCCCATTCGAGGACATCCGCGCCTACCGCGAGGACGTGGAGAACGCCATCGAGCGCGGCGTCCCCCTCGTCGACGTTCGCTCGCCCGAGGAGTTCAGCGGCGAGGTGCTCGCGCCCCCGGGACTCAACGAGACCGCCCAGCGCGGCGGCCACATCCCCGGCGCCCAGAACATCTCCTGGGCCGCGACCGTCAACGACGACGGGACGTTCAAGTCCGCCGACGAGCTCCGCGAGCTGTACGCGGAGAAGGGGATCGACGGCGACGAGTCCGTCGTCGCGTACTGCCGCATCGGCGAGCGCTCCTCGATCGCGTGGTTCGCACTCCACGAACTGCTCGGCTACGAGTCGACCGTGAACTACGACGGCTCCTGGACCGAGTGGGGCAACCTCGTCGGCGCGCCCGTCGAAACCGGCGACGCGGAGTAACGCCAGCAGCCAGCCGCCCCCTCCGGCCGTGTTGACGGCGTTCGACTGCCCCGACCGTGGGCTACAAACCGCTCCTGCCCCTCCGCTGGGGTATGGACGCCGACACCTTTCTCCAAGAGTTGCGGGACGCCCACGCCACCGAACTCTCGCGGCTGAGCTCCTCGAAAGCCGTCTATGCGCTTACCGACGGCGAGATGACCGGCGACGCGGTCCGGACTGGCACCGCACGCGAACTCCACGCGCTCACGTCGGTCCTCGACGACTGGGCAGAGACGAGCGAGGACGATGCGGCCGACCTGTTCGCCGACGCCGCAGTGTTCGCGGCAACGTCTGCCGGGAACTTCGACACCGAGGCAGCGAGCGACTCCCCGGCGGCCATCACCGCCGACGCGCTCGACGGCTGTGAGACCGACACCGAGCGACTCGCCGGCGCCGCGGCCGCGCTGCTCGTGCTCGAAGAGCTCGCGGGCCAGCTCGTCGGCTTCTTCGTCGGCGACGCCGACCGCACGAGCGCCGACGAGTTCCGCGAGTTCCGCTCGGAACTGGGCGAGTACCGCGACGACGCGGCGGACTTGCTCGCCGAGAACTGTACGGACGACGCCGACCGGGAGATCGCGAGCGAGGTCGGCGCCGACGTGATCGACGCCGCGTACGACTGGTACGTCGAGACGCTGGAGGGGATGGGCGTCGAACCGAAGAACGTCTGCTGAGTCGACCAGTTTCCCCGTCCTGGATCGACCTACCTTTCAGGATCTCCAGACGAAACGGAGGGGTGTCACACCCCGCCGACGGTCCCGCGGTACGCCGTGATCGCTTCCTCGGCGTCGTCGATGTGGGCCGCAGCCTCCCCGTCCAGCGACTCGCGGATATCCGACAGCGCGTTCAGGTGGCGCGCGAGCCGCCCCTGATCCGGCCCGCGGTCGGCGGTCGCCAGTCGATCGAACTGGTCGGCCTGCTCGGCGAGCCGCTCCTGCAGTTCGGGGTCGGTCGCGCACTCGGCCGCCTCGCGGAGTTCGTCGCTCGCGGTCTGCAGTTTCTCTCGGGCCATGTGCGGTGGTTCGGCGCGAAGCGCCAAAGCCGTTCGGCCGGCATTCCCCGCCAGCGCTCCTGTTCCGGGTCTCAGCCGTCCAGTTCCTCCCGGTACTCGCGTACGGTTTCGAGCGCGTCGTCCACCTGTTCGCTCACGTCGCCGCTCGTCGCCTCGCGCAGGTCGCCGAGCGCGTGGAGGTGCTGCATCAAGTCGTCACCGTCCGGACTCTCGTCGCCGGCCGCCAATCCGGCCAGCCGGTCGGAGAGGTCGTACAGCCGGCGCTGGATCTCCGCGTCGTCGGCGGCCGCGCTGGCCTGCCTGAGCGCCTCGCTCGCGCTTCGGAGTCGGCCCTCGGACATGGCCGACCCGTCGGTTCGCGGGCGGGAAAGCGGTTCTGTTCGTCGGTGCGAACGGTTCCCACGACCGGGCCGCTCAAGTCTGTTCGTCACCTGTTTCTCGCCAATGAGCGACTCCCAGAGCGGTCCGCTGTCGCCGGACCGACCCGACGCCGAGCGCCCGTTCCGCGTCGACGCCCCCTTCGACCCCGCGGGCGACCAGCCCGAGGCCATCGAGCAGTTGGCCGCGGGGTTCCGCGAGGGGATGGACCGCCAGACGTTGCTGGGCGTGACCGGCTCGGGGAAGACCAACACCGTCTCGTGGCTGATCGAGGAGATCCAGCAGCCGACGCTCGTCATCGCGCACAACAAGACGCTCGCGGCCCAGCTGTACGAGGAGTTCCGGGAGCTGTTCCCGGACAACGCCGTCGAGTACTTCGTCTCCTACTACGACTACTACCAGCCCGAGGCGTACGTCGAGCAGTCGGACACGTTCATCGAGAAGGACGCCTCGATCAACGACGAGATCGACCGCCTGCGCCACTCCGCGACGCGCTCGCTGCTCACTCGCGAGGACGTGATCGTCGTCGCCTCCGTCTCCGCAATCTACGGGCTGGGTGATCCGCGGAACTACGTCGACATGTCCCTGAAACTCGAGCAGGGCCAGCGGATCGATCGCGACGAGTTGCTCGGCCGGCTCGTCGACCTGAACTACGAGCGCAACGACGTCGACTTCACGCAGGGCACCTTCCGCGTCCGCGGCGACACCGTCGAGATATACCCGATGTACGGCCGCTACGCGGTGCGCGTGGAGTTCTGGGGCGACGAGATCGACCGCATCCGGAAGGTGAACACCCTCGAAGGCGAGGTCGTCAGCGAGGAGCCGGCAGTCCTCCTCCACCCGGCGGAGCACTACTCGATCCCGGAGGAGCGCCTGCAGAACGCGATGGCCGAGATCGAGGACCTCATGGAGGAGCGCGTGCGCCACTTCGAGCGACAGGGCGACCTCGTCGCCGCCCAGCGCATCGAGGAGCGCACCACGTTCGACCTCGAAATGCTGCAGGAGACGGGCTACTGCTCGGGGATCGAGAACTACTCCGTCCACCTCTCGGACCGCGAGCAGGGCGAGGCGCCCTACACGCTGCTCGACTACTTCCCCGACGAGTTCCTCACCGTCGTCGACGAGTCCCACCAGACGCTGCCACAGATCCGCGGGCAGTTCGAGGGCGACAAGTCCCGCAAGGACTCGCTGGTCGAGAACGGGTTCCGCCTCCCGACCGCCTACGACAACCGCCCGCTCACGTTCGAGGAGTTCGAGACGAAGACCGACGAGACGCTGTACGTCTCCGCGACGCCGGGCGACTACGAGCGCGAACAGTCCGACCAGATCGTCGAACAGATCGTCCGCCCCACCCACCTCGTCGACCCCGCGGTCGAGGTGACGAGCGCGGAGGGGCAGATCGAGGACCTGATGGACCGCATCGACGACCGCATCGAGCGCGACGAGCGCACGCTCGTGACGACGCTCACCAAGCGGATGGCCGAAGACCTCACCGAGTACCTCGAGGAGGCGGGCGTGAACGTCGCGTACATGCACGACGAGACGGACACGCTCGAACGTCACGAGATCATCCGCTCGCTCCGGCTGGGCGAGATCGACGTGCTCGTCGGCATCAACCTGCTCCGCGAGGGGCTGGACATCCCCGAGGTCAGCCTCGTCGCGATCCTCGACGCCGATCAGGAGGGGTTCCTCCGCTCGGAGACGATGCTCGTCCAGACGATGGGGCGGGCGGCGCGGAACGTCAACGGCGAGGTGGTGCTGTACGCCGACGAGCGCACCGACGCGATGACCAGTGCGATCGAGGAGACCCGCCGCCGCCGGGCGATCCAGCAGCGCTACAACGAGGAACACGGATTCGAGCCGACCACGATCGAGAAGGAGATCGGCGAGACGAACCTCCCCGGGAGCAAGACCGACGCCTCCGGCGCCGCGAACGCGGAGGTCGGCGACGCCGCCGACGCTGCCCGGCAGATCGAGCAGTTAGAAGAGCGCATGGAGGCTGCCGCCGACAACTTGGAGTTCGAGCTCGCGGCGGACATCCGCGACCGGATCAGGGAACTCAGAGAGGAGTTCGACCTCGAGGGGGGCGACGAGGGCGTCGCCCCCGAACCCGACGCGGAGTTCTGAGCCGTCGATTGCGGCTTACGCCGTCGCCGTAGGCGTCGCCGTCTCGGTTCCGTCGGTCTTGCTGTCGTCGGTTTCAGTCCCGTCGTTCTCGCCGTCAGCGTTCTCACTGTCGCCTTCCTCCCCAGCACCGTTGTTAGCGTTCGCCGTCGTCCCGTTCGCGAGCGTCGCGCGCGTTGTCGCCGCCAGTCTCGTCGGGCGCGTTACCATCGCCGCCGGTCTCGTTCCCGCCGTTCGGGCCCGCTTCGGCATCCCCGTCGCTCGGCGGGCCGCCGGTACTGTTCCTCGCGTCCGACCCGTTCTCGGTTCCGTTCTCGCTGCCCGGGCCCACATCGTCGGGCGGTCCAGGCTCGTCACCCTCTCCGGGGGGGCCAGTTTCGTTTCCTTGGGGCGGGCCGGTTTCGTTGGGTGGCCCGGCGTCTACAGGTGGTCCCGCGTCCTCCGGCGGGCCGGCGTTCTCGGGCGGGCCGAGCCCGTTCCCGACCCCTTCGCCCGCGATCTGCCGGGCGGCCTCGGCGACCTCGCCACCGCCGGTACGGTTAGCCTGCCGGGCGATCGAGCGTACCTCGCTCACGTTCGCGCCGTGCTCCCGGAGCGCCGGCTCTGGCAGCGACGCCGCGCTGGTCGCGGTTCGGTTGGCTTGGCGCTCGACTGCCCGGATCTGGGCACCGAGTGTCGCCAGGCGGGCGCGGTACTCACCTTCGCCGATGCTCCCGTTCTCGTGGGCGCGTTCGAGGCGATCTTTCTCCGCTTCGAGCTCGTCGAGCCGGTCGCGGAGCTGGCGGCTCTGCTCGGCGACGACCGCCGCCTTGGAGTCGTTCGAGGACGCCGCCGCGAACTGCTGGGCGAACGCCCGGCGGTCGATCTCGTTGTCCACCTCGGCGCCTTGGACGCCGACGACGCCGGCGAAGACGGCGCCGGGCTCCGACCCGCTCCCGGTGTCGGTCGTCTGGGCGCCGCCGGCGAACGCAGCGGCTGCCGGAACGCTTCCGGCGACCACGAGCAGCGCGATGGTGACGGCGACGATTCGGTTCACAGTCGATCGGTAGCGACCCATCGGTAAAAACCGTCAACTCCCTCCACCCGGGTTCATCCCGATTAACCGAGCTTAACGCCGGGACGGCGGCCGATCCTCCTCGTCGTCGGGGAACTTCAACACGTTCTCGCGACCGAGGCGGAACGACTCCACCTTCCCGTCGTCGCGCAGCTCGCCGACCACCTGACTGGTCCGGGCGGCGCTCCAGTCGAGCTCCTCCGTGACCGTCTTCTGTTTCATCCGCCCGCCGTTGGCTTCGAGCAGGCGGAGGACGCGCTCCTCCGGACTGAGCAGCTCTTCGGGGGTGTCGTCCCCGCCCCCGTCGTCGGCGTCCGTGGCGGGTGCCCCCCTCTCTGGCTCGGGCGCCGTCCCGTCGTCGACCTCAGCGTCCCGCTCGGGCTCCGGTTCGTGGCTCTCCTGCGGTCCTCGATCGGGTTCGGCGCCGACGGCCGGTTCGTCCCCGTTGGCTGGCGCCGCCCGGCCGGACTGTCGCCGGCGGTAGTACCACAGTACCCCGGCGGCCCCGAACAGCGCGATGCCGACCACCGGTCCCCACGGCGGCGCCGAGTTCCGCGTCCGGAGCACGACGCGGGGCTGCCCGATGTCGAACTCGCGGGGCCCCGTCCACGTCATCGAGCGCTCGCCCTCGCGGTCCGGCTCCGGCTCGGCGAGGGAGACCACGTACCCCTCGGGCCACCTGATCGTGAGTTCGGTGTCCGCGTCGAGGAACAGCCCCGCCAGCACCTCGCCGGTCGCGAGCTGATCGTCGGAGACGGCGGCGAAGCCGACCCAGTCGAACCCGTAGCGGACGATCCCGTACTCGCCGCTGAGCGGGCTGGTGGCCGCCTCGACGCTGACGTTCTCGACGGCCATCTCCCGGCCCGTGGCGTTCTCCGCCGTCGACACCGTCGACTGCATCCGCGACGCGAACTGGCCGCGGTAGTCGCTGGTGTTCCGCTCGATGTCGCGCTGGAGGCTCTCGAACGCCTCGGTGGTGTTCTCGTCGTCCAGCGCCACCCGGTACTCGATCGTCCACCGGGCGTCGCCGTCCTCCCCGATCGCGGCTTCGAGCACGACCGAGTCGCTCTCGACGTCGCCGGTCTGCAGCCCCGGGAACTCCGCGGCGGCCCCGACCCCCGAGCCGACGAGCAGCAGCGCCAGCGCGACCGTGACGACGGTCCGTCGATCCATTCGCTCGAACGTGAGACGGCACGGAGTAAATGCGTTGCCGTCCGGCACTCACCCGCGAACGTCGCCGCTCGCGGCTCGACGCCGCCGAAACGGCCACAGCCCTTTTGCCCGTCCTCTCCCGAGCTACGCCATATGAACACACGTGGCAGCCTCGACGCCGAAGACCTGCTGAAACTCATTCTGTTGCTGGTGGTGGTGTGGCTGGTGATCAGCGTGCTCGACGGGGTACTCGGCCTGTTCCAGGACATACTGAGTTTCTTCCCCGACCTGATCGGGCTCGTGATCGTCGTGCTGGTGATCCTCTGGCTGCTCGACCGGATCTGATCCCCTCGCCGATCGCGCCGCCGCCGCCGACGACGCGCTTTTCACCGCCGCCGACCCACTCCCCGCTGTGAGCCGTCGAACCTATAGCCCCGCCCTCGTCCGCCGGTGAACCTTCGCGTCCCGCCGGCGGTCGAGCGTCTCGCCGACCGCCTCCACCCGAAACTCACCCCCTTCGAGCAGGTGCGCGAACGCCATACGCTCGTCGTCAAGCGGATCGAGGCCGACACGTGGCGCGCGGGCCGCGGCGGCGTCCGGGAACGCCTCCGACGCGTGCTCGACCAGACGAAGCCGTTCCCGGTCCGCATCGACGAGATCGACTACTTCGCCGACCCCCCGGACGGCCGCGGGCCGGTCGTGTACCTCGCCGTCGAGAGCGACGGAATCCGCCAGCTCCACCGCCGGCTCTGCCGGGAGTTCCCCGTCGTCGACGCACTGGAGGCGGAGAACTACGTCCCACACGTCACGCTCGCCCGGGGGGGCAGCGTCGCCGAGGCCGAGCGCGTCGCCGAAACCGAGATCGACCCCGTCGAGTGGACCGCCGAGCGCGCGCTGACGTGGGACCGCGAACACCGCGAAGCGGTCGATCGCTTCCGGCTCCGGGGCTGAACCACTGAACTTCGGTCGCGACTGTGAAAAGGGGTTTGGGCGTTTTCGGGCGGCCTAAAGCGCTGAAACCCCCGATTTTCCGCTGAGAACCACAAGACCCTATACGGAGGCAGGAGAAACGCCGGGTGATGCCAACCGTCGAATACCTCAACTACGAAGTGCTTGACGACCACGGCTGGTCGATGGACGACGACGACCTGTTCGAGCAGGCCGCCGACGCGGGCCTCGACGCCGAGGACTACGGCGAGCTCGAAGTGAACCAGGGCGAGTACATCCTCGAGGCCGCCGAGGCCCAGGGGTACGACTGGCCGTTCTCCTGCCGCGCCGGCGCGTGTGCGAACTGCGCCGCTATCGCGAAGGAGGGCGAGATCGACATGGACATGCAGCAGATCCTCAGCGACGAGGAGGTCGAGGAGAAGGACGTCCGCCTGACCTGCATCGGTTCGCCCGCCACCGACGAGGTCAAGATCGTCTACAACGCCAAGCACCTCGACTACCTCCAGAACCGCGTCATCTGATCGCGGCCGTCAGTCGTCGAGCGCGTCTTTTTCGGAGACCGGATGCGGGAGCCGGGTAGTGCCCCACCCGCCGTCAGTTTTCCCCGGTCCGCCGCCGCAGGAACCACTCGAACAGCGGCGTGTGTTCGACCAGCCCGTCCCGGAGCCGTCGGAGCGTCGACGACTCGACGAACGTCGCCGCCGACTCGAAGCGGGCCGCCCGTTTCACGCGTCTCACGTCGCCCCGGCGTCGCTGCTCGAACGCGGCGAGTGCGCCCGGTGGATAGCCCGTCGCGAGCTCCTGTGCGAGCACCCGGGCGTCCCGGAGCGCGAGCGAGGCGCCCATCCCCGAGATCGGGTGGACCGCGTGGGCGGCGTCGCCGATCAGCGCCACTCGGTCGGTGTGCCACGACGCACAGTCCACCTCGCGCACGCGGTCAAAGAACGGCTCGTCGTCGGCGCCGTCGAGCAGGTCGGGCAGCGTCCAGCCGATCCTCGCCGCCTGCCGGCGGAGTTCGTCCCGCGGCGACCCCGGCGGGGCGTCGAGGCGCGCGGCGAGGTTGAACCCCACGCGGTCGCCGACCCGGGCGACGAACCCCTCGCTGCCCGGCCCCCAGACGCTCACCATATCGCTGCCGAGGCGCACGTCCTGTGGCGCCCACAGCGACCAGACGTACGTGTCCCGTTCGTGCAGGCGCCAGTCGGTGAAACACTGCTCGCGAACCGTCGAGCCGACGCCGTCGGCGCCGACCACGAGGTCGAACGTCCCGCTGCTGCCGTCGTCGAACGTCACCTCGACGCCGTCCGCCTGCTCGTCGATCCGATCGGGCGACGTGCCCATGCGTACCTGCTCCTCCGGGACCGGCTCCCGGAGCGCGGCGTGGAGGTCGCCGCGGTGGACCGCCAGCAGTAGCGTCTCGTCGTCGGGGACCGTCGCCCGAGCCAACGACCCGCGATCGGCCGACCGAACCGCGACCGTCTCGGGGTCGGCCGCCCGCTCTCGGACCGCATCGAGCCGACCGAGTTCGTCGAGCACGGCGATCCCGTCCGTCCAGAGCCCGATCCCGTACCCCCCGTCGCGCCACTCGTCGGCCCGTTCGACGATCAGGGGCTCGCGGCCCTGCCGCGCGAGGTAGTTCGCGAGCGTCAGGCCGGCGAGGCCGCCGCCGACGATCAGCACGCTGGCGCTGTCCCCCGGTTTCGCGCCCTCACCACTCGTGCCCATAGCCGAAACTGACGGCTCTCTAACTGTATACTTTGCGCTTCAAACTGAATTTGGAGTGCAAAGTTATTTGTGGCCTCGGGCAGCAGGATCAGCTATGAGCACTGACACTCGCCGCTCACCGTCCCCGGGACGGTTCGTCGAACAGACCGGCGCGTTCGCGACGCGGGCGCTGCGGACGCTCCGGCGCAACGGGGCCGTCGTCTTCTGGGCGGTGGCGTTCCCGGCGCTGTTCTACCTCCTGACGGTGTACCTGCTGATCGACAGCGCGTCGATGCCCGCCGAAGCGGCGGGGGTCGTGAAGGCGACCAACGCCGTCTCCTACGGAACGTTCGCAGCGCTGGTGGTGTTCCTCAACACGTTCTCGCAGTCGCTGGTCGACGACGTGGAGGGCGGCCGCTACGCCCAGTTCCGCGCGCTCCCCGTCTCCCCGGGCGCGGACTTCTTCGGGCGCTTCCTCGCCGCCTACGCGTTCGCGGCCGTCGCCGTCGGCGTGGTGCTCGGCGTCGGCGTCGCCACGGGCGCGACGTTCGAACTTCGCTCGCTCCTCTCGATCCCCGTCGTCCTCCTCGGCCTGCTCGCGATGGGCCTGTTCGCGGCGAGCATCGCGGTCGTACTCGTCGCCGCGGTCCCCGAGCCGAAGTTCGCGAGCATCATCACCATCACGCTGGTGCTGCTCGCCTTTTTCCTCACGGGCTACAACGGCGTCCAGCCCGGGCTCGTGGCGTCGTCCGCGGAGTTCGTGAACTACGTCCCCAACGGGCTGGCGACCCGGCTCGCGGTGTCCCACCTCGTCCCCGTCGGCGACTGGGCGGCCGCGGGGCTGGCCGAGCCGGCCGCGCCGACGGCGCCGCGGTATCTGGCGCTGCTCGGCGCCTACGCCGCCGCCGGCATCGGGGTCGCCGTCCTCGTGACGCGCCGCTCGCTCTATCGGGGTGAGATCCAATGAGCGCCGACGCCGCCACCCCGGCGGTCCGGGCCCGCAACGTCCGCAAAGAATTCGGCGACGACGGGATCTTAGACGGCGTCGACCTCACGGTCCGGGAGAACGAGGCGCTGCTCCTGATGGGGCCCAACGGCACCGGGAAGACCGTCCTCCTGTCGTGTCTCGCGGGCAGCGTCGAGCCGACGGCCGGCGAGATCGAGCTGTTCGGCGAGCCGGTCGCCGACGGCGCCGGGCGGAACCTCTCGCTGCTACTGCAGGGCGGCGCGAGCGTCGACGGCCTCTCCGGTCGGGAGACCGCCGAGTTCTACGCGGGGCTCCACCCCGAGTTCACGGACCGCTGGCGCGAGCTCGTCGCCGAGTTCGGCCTCGTCGACGAGCTCGACAAGCGAACGGAACACTACTCCGAGGGGATGAAGCGGAAGCTCGAGCTCGCGCTGGCGCTCGCCGTCGACGCGCCGCTGTACTTCCTCGACGAGCCCACCGCCGGCGTGGACCTCTCGATGGTGCAGACGTTCCACCGCGCGATCCGCGACCGCGTCGCGACCGGCGGCACCGTCGTCGCCACCAGCCACCGCCCGGTCGACGCGGCGTTCGCCGACCGGATCGCGTTCGTGACCGGCGACGGCGTCAGCGCCGTCGGCGCACCGGACGCGCTGCTCGATGCGGTGCCCGAGACGATCCGGATCGTCGGCGGCGGCCCGGAGACCGCTCCGTTCGAGCCCCACGTCGTCGACGCTCGGCTGTTCCACCACGGCGACGAGCGCCGTGGATTCCTCGCCCCGGGGGTGACGGTCGCGGCGCTGTCGGCGGCCGCGCCCGACGGTGTGACCGTCGAGCGCGTCGAGCCCAGCTACACCGACGCGTTCAACTACTACGTCCACACGGAGGGGAACGATGAGTGAGGACGTCGACCCGACGGAGCTGCAGCGCGACCTCGATCGGATCAAGGACGCGATGGGGATCGCCGACCGCTACGAGAGTGCGCCCGAGCAGTGGCTCGGCTTCGGCGCCGTCGTCGCGCTGGGCTGTGCCCTCTCTCAGTACGTCGTGCTCGAACGGCTTCCCGGGATCTGGTTTTTGCTCGTCTGGTTCGGCCTGTTCGGCGGGTTCGGCGCGCTGCTGTACTGGCGTTTCGGCGGCTACTCGTGGGCGCCGGGCGAGGGAACGCCGAGCGTCGGCTTCCTGATACTGGTCGTCTACGCGGGGACGTTCGCGGTCCAGTTCGTCGCCGCCCCGTTCCTCCCGGAGCTGCGCTACCTCGCGGATACGGCGTTCGTCCTCGCGCTGGTGTTGGTGATGCTCGGGCTGGGCTACCTCGTCGCCGGTGAGACGCTGAAGGCCCACCGCATCCGCACCCGTGACCGGCGGGCGTTCCAGGTCGGGGGCGTCCTGATGATCGCGCTTGGGATCGCGATCGCGAACGTCGAACTGCTCCACGAGTGGGGGTTCGCGGCGTACGGCGGAACGTATCTGGTTTACGCCGTCGCCTCCTACTGGGTGTTGACCGGATCGTAGATGGATCTCGACAAACTCGTTCACCAGCCGACGCGGCTCGAGATATTCGCCTACCTCTACCGGCACGGCGAGTCCACGTTCACCGAGCTCACCGACGAGCTCGATCTGACCGAGGGGAACCTCTCCAGCCACCTCGGGCGGATGGAGGACGAAGACGCCGTCGAGATCCGCAAGGAGTTCGTCGACAAGCGCCCCCGGACCACCGCGGTCCTCACCGAGACGGGTGAGACGCTGTTCGAGGACCACGTCCGGCAGCTTCAGGGGCTCATCGACGACCTCGACTCCTAGGCCCCGCCCCACCGCAGCAGCACCATCACCCCGATCAGTACCAACTGCAGCAGCCCCTGTACCCCGCCGAGTTTCGCGTTCCGGGCGCCGATCCGGGAGATGAGGCCGGCGTCCGGCTCCGCTGAGGTGATCTGGGCGTACATCCGGATCTCGCCGGGCAGCAGGAACCCAAAGCCCTGCACCGACAGCAGCGTCACGATCCCCAGCGAGAGCGCGACGAGCAGCGGGATCTCCCCCAGTCCGCCGATCGTCGTCGCCACCCACGACAGCGAGCCGACCGCCGAGAGCGCGAACAGCGCCTGCCAGCGCCGATCGTCGAAGACGTCCAGCCGCCAGCCCGCAAGCAGCAGCGCCGGCAGCAGGTTCGCGGCGGTGAACAGTGCGAGCCACGGCTCGCTGTTGGGGAAGTAGCCGAGCCGCTGGGCCAGCGTGATCCCGCCGGCGATCGTCACGAGCGCCATCGCGGGCAGGAAAAACGTCGTCTTCGGCGTCAGCCGCGTGAACACCGCGGCGCTCTCCTCCTCGTCCAGCCCGCCGATCGCGGGGCCGAGCACCGCGCCCATGAACAGGTCCGTCCCGGTCCAGAGCAGCCCCGCCATCACGTGGACGTACGTGTGCATCTCGATCGACGCCATCCCCGAGGTCACGTACGCCGTCGCCAACACCGAGACGGCGACGACCCCGCCCGCGAACGCGGGGTTCGCCCGGCTCCCCAGTCCACTGATCGTACCACGAACCGAACGTGTCGACATACGGGGACGTTCTGACGGTTGGTAATAAGCCTATCTCCTGCGGAACCGCCGCGGCGCCTCCCCTCGCTCGCTTTCCCCAAACGCTTTGCCCGTCGCCGCAGGCGTCGGGGGTATGCTGGACTCGCTGGGGACCCTCGCTTCGCCGGGCGACCTCGTGCGCCTGCTCGCGGTGCCGCTGCTGGGCTGGGCCGCGCTACGGGACATCCGCACCCGCCGGGTCCCCAACTGGGTCTGGTACGTCCTCGGCGGCCTCGGCGCGGTCCTGTTGGCTCTCGATCTGGTGCGAGCGGCGCCGTTTACCGGCCGCTACGCCCGCCTCGAACTGTTCCGCATCGCGGTGAGCGTCGGACTGGTCGTCCCGCTGTCGTACGTCTTCTGGCGGATCGGCGGCTTCGGCGGCGCCGACGCGAAGGCGTTGATGGCGCTGGCCGTCCTCTTCCCGACCTACCCCGCGTACTACCTGCCGGGGACGCTGTTCGGCGTCTCCCTCCCGCCAGTGCTCCCGGCCGAACCGACCCTCGTCGGCGTGTTCTCGCTGACGGTGCTGACCAACACCGTGCTCGTCGGCGTGCTGTTCCCGCTCGCGCTGGCGGCCCGGAACGCGCTCGCGGGCCGAATCGGGCCGGCGATGTTCCTCGCCCGGGTCGTGCGGGTCGATGATCTCCTGTCCCACCACGGCCGACTGTTCGAGAACCAGTCGGGATTCACTCGCTCGGGGGTGGACGTGGACGCACTCCGGATGTACCTGCGCTGGCGCGGGCTCGCGCTCGCGGAACTGCGCGCGGCGCCCGCCCGCTCCCGCGACCCCGAGAGCGTCGGCGAGACGTTCGATCCGACCGACGGCGCCGTCGACGAGAGCGCCGTCGAACACGGGGACGCGACGGGGAGCGACGAAGTCGATACCGACGCGGCGTACGACGACCCGTGGGCCGCCGAGCGCTTCCTCGACGAGCTCGACGGTTCGGCGTACGGTACCGACGCCGAGACGCTCCGTGGGGGGCTGGAGACCGTCACCCGGGAGGAGGAGGTGTGGCTCTCGCCGGGGCTGCCGTTCCTCGTTCCGATGTTCGTCGGCCTGCTGCTCGGGCTGACGTACGGCGACCTCCTGTACGGGCTGTTGACCGCGGTCGGGCTCGCCTGATCACCGGCGCCGCTCGACCACGAGCAGCGCGGCGAGCCCGAGAATGAGCAGCGTGTACGCCGACGCGGCCAGCAGTGCGCCCATCTCGGTGGCGTACTCGCCGGTCCGGAAGATGATCGCCTTCCGAACCATCGCGATCACGCCGGTGTAGAGCACGAGCCGGACGATCCGGCGGGTATCGGACTCCTGCGTGTAGGCGACGACGGTGTGGTACACCTCGACGATGATCAACAGCAACAGCGCCGTGTCGATGAAGCCGACGACCACCAGCGGATCGGTGATCGAGCCCGAGGCGGCGCTCTGGACGATCTGGAGCGCGAGATCGAACACGCCGATCGCGAACAGTATCCCCAGCACAACGGCGGCGACGACCTCGGTGTAGCGGATGAGCTGCTGGCTGAACGCGAGGATCCGGTCGTCGAGGCTGTTGCCGAGCTCCGGTCGGGTCCGCACGGGGTCCGATCGATCGTCCGTCACACTCCAGGGTTCGGGGCCATCGTCAAGACTCTGTGGGCGTCGGCCGCGCACTCTTTACCTCCGAGGGCCAACCGTGGCGTATGGCCGACCTCTCGGCGGTCGATATCGACTTCGGCGACGACGGGCTGGTCCCCGCGGTGGCACAGGACGCCGACTCCGGCGAGGTGTTGATGCTCGCGTACGTCTCCCCCGAGGCGCTCAGACGCACCGTCGACACCGGCCGCGCCCACTACTACTCCCGCTCCCGGGACGAGCTCTGGGAGAAAGGCGCGACCAGCGGCAACACCCAGTCAGTGGTGGACGTCCGGATCGACTGCGACGCCGACACCCTGCTGTACGAGGTCGAACAGGACGGCGGCGCCTGCCACACCGGCCACCGCTCCTGCTTCCACCGCTCGGTCGCGGAGGCCGACGACGAGGCTGAGACCGTGCAGGTCGAGACGACCGGCGAACGGGTGTTCGACCCGGACGACGCCTACGAATGAGCGTCGCAGACGAGCCGATCCCCGCGGAGCCGAGCGCCGACGACCTGCTCGACGAACTCCGCGAGGCCCGCGAGGAACGGCAGGAGATCGCCGCCGAGATCGAACGCTACGGCGAGCAGTCGGTCCAGTCCGTCGCCGATGCGGTGCGCGAGGCGACCCGGCTGTTCGACCGCTACGAGGACTCGGCGACCGGCACGGGCGACTTCGAGGCGTATCTGGAGTTCCAGAGCCAGTTCGCCGAACTGGTCGAGGGGCTCCCCGAGGAGCTCCCCGAACGTGAGGGGTTCGAGGAAGCCAACGAGGCGGTCGACCAGCGTACGATCTCCGAGAGCGACTTCCGGCGCGCCCGCGAGGCGATCAGCGAGGCCAGCGAGATCGCCGACCTGCTCGACCGCCGCGAGGCCGCCCAGCAGCGCGTCGACGACGCCGAGCGTGCCGTGACCGAGCGGCTGTCGGCGATCGAGCGCCGGCTGGACGAGCTCGCCGAGCTCCGGCCGCTGGGCGACGCGGACCTCTCGGCGCCGACCGAGGAGCTGACCGACCCGATCGAGCGCTACGACACGGCCGTCCGCGAGGCGTTCGAGGCGTACGTGCGGAAGGCGCCGGTCCGGGAGCTACTCGAACTGATCGAGACCACGAAACACTATCCGCTGATCGACTACCAGCGCCCCCCGGCCGACCTGCTCGACTACGTGCGAACCCACCCTGCGGGCGAGGAGCCGCTGTCGACGCTGCTCTCCTACGCGGAGTACTCGGGGTCGAAGCTCTCCCACTACGTCGAGGACCCGACGGCGTTCGAGACCACCGTCCCGGTCCATCGCACCTACCTCGACCGCATCGGCAGCGAGCCGCTGACGGTGGGCTCGCCGCCGGCGGCCGAGGAACTGCGCTACCTCGCGAGCGAACTGGTGTCGGTCGTCGGCCGCTTCGCCGACGAGGAGCCGGTCGCGCTGGCCCGCCAACTGCGGGATCTCGCCCGGCGGGACGACTACGACCGGCTGCGGAACGCAGTCGTCGCCGAGACAGAACTCACCGAGCAACAGCGTGAAGCGCTCCGGAACGGCGAGATCGAGTCCGAAGCCGAACGGCTCCGCGAGGAGCGCGAGCGGCTGGAGGATGCATTGGAGAACTGAGAACGGTCCGCGATCGACGGCTGCTCAGTCCGCGACCGCCGCCGCGAGTTCGTCCTCGACGGCGTCGACGAGTTCGATCGCGCGCTCGTGTTCGCGAGCTTCGGCGTAGATGCGGACCTTG
Source organism: Halolamina sediminis (assembly GCF_001282785.1). Taxonomy (NCBI): domain Archaea; kingdom Methanobacteriati; phylum Methanobacteriota; class Halobacteria; order Halobacteriales; family Haloferacaceae; genus Halolamina; species Halolamina sediminis. Next base: position 48,850 of record NZ_CVUA01000001.1, on the reverse strand, counting down.
GGCTCGGTGCCGGAGGGCCGGACCAGCACCCACGCGTCGCCGTAGTCGAGCCGGTAGCCGTCGACGGTGCTCGCTTCCACGTCGGCCGCTTCGGCGTAGCGCTCGGCGGCGTCGAGCATCGCGCTGAGTTCGGACTCCGTCTCGTAGGAGAGATTTCGGCGGACGTTCTCGTAGGCGGTGTAGGGTGCGACGACCTCGCTCGGGCTGTCGCCGCTGGTCGCGAGCAGTTCGAGGAACTTCGCGGCGATGAACGCGCCGTCCCGGACCAGCCGGAAGTCGGGGAAGAAGATCCCGCCGTTGCCCTCGCCCGAGATCGGGACCCGGCGCCCCTCGGCTTCGAGCTCCTGAATTCGTGTGATGATGTTCGTCGCGCCGATCGGTGTGAGTTCGAGGTCGGCGCCCACCTCGTCGCAGACGTCGACGAGCCGTTGGGAGACGTTCACCGCGGCGACGGTGGCGTCACCCGGCCCCAGGGCTTCGGCTGCCAGCGCCGCGAGGGAAGCGTCGCCCTCGATGTACTCGCCCGCCTCGTCGAAGAAGATCGCGCGGTCGGCGTCGCCGTCGTGGGCGATCCCCACGTCGGCGTCGCTCGCCCGGACGAGCCGGCCGAGGTCGTCGAGGTTCTCCGGGACGGGCTCGGGGTCGCGACCGGGGAAGTGGCCGTCGGGCTGGCCGTTGACGGTCACCACGTCACAGCCCAGCCGGCGGAAGAACTCGGGGCTGGTGAGCGCGCCCGCGCCGTGGCCGGGGTCGAGCGCCACGGTGAGCTCGCCGTCGGCGATCGCTTCGCGGTCCACGTTCGCGAGCAGGTCGTCGACGTAGTCGTCGGCGACCCCGTCGATGGGTCGGGAGGTTCCGGTGCCGTCCCAGCCGGCCTCCTCGAACGTCTCGCCGAGCAGGCAGTCCTCGACGCGTTCGAGCTCGGCGACGGGGAGCTCGACGCCGTCGGCGCCGACGAGCTTGATCCCGTTGTACTCCGGGGGGTTGTGCGAGGCGGTGACGACGACGGCCGGGACCTCCTCTACTTCGGCGTAGCGGACGGCCGCGGGCGTGGGGAGCACGCCGAGGCGGTCGGCGTCGACGCCCACGGCGGTGAGGCCGGCGTCGGCGGCGTTGGCGAACAGTTCGCCGGTGGTTCGCGTGTCGTGGGCGATCGCTGCGCGGTCGGCGTCCCAGACGGTGCCGGCAGCCTTGGCGACCCGGAGAACGAACTCGGCGGTGAGCTGTTCGCCGGCGACCCCCCGGGTGCCGCTGGAGCCGAAGACCTTCATTCGGGTGGTGGTTGTGTGCTGGGGGTCAAAGCGGTTCCGAACGGGGAAGGCCGGTACTGGGTGGTTCCTGCTGTATGTGGGCTGTGTGATGTTTTTGGTAGGGTATTTCGTGCCGGTGGCTTTGGGGGTGGATTCGGTGACTTCCGTGACTGCGACTTCCGCGACTGCGACTTCCGCGACGGCAACAGCAGCTCGATCGTTGGCACCTTGTGACCGCACCGCCCCGCACAGCCCACAGACCTCCCCAGCCGACTCCCTCCCTCGCTGGCGCTCGGTCAGTCGTCCCTCGCGCGCTCGTTCGCGCATGGAGGCGTCGTGCGGGCGACCCACGCGTCGCCCGCACGGCCAGCGAGACCTTCGGTCTCGCCCTGCTCACGTCGCGCGCCACCGCCGGCAGCGGTGCGGAGGCGGTGGACGCCTCGCGAGCGCCACCTTGGCGCTCGCGGGGGGAGGGGTGGGGACACGGTGCTGCGCCGGGCTTCATGCCCGGCGCACAGCGGTCGCAAGGTGCCAAGCATCGAGATGCTGTTACGGTTGTCGTCGTTGTTCCAGTGTCCAACGATCAAGCTGCTGTTCGGTTCCTGTCGGATGTTCCGTTCCAGCACTTTCGGCGAAACGCCCCGCTGCTTCCAACCGCCCCCTGAAAAACGAAAGCTCGAAACCGGATTAATCGTCAGCGCTCGCCACGTTCGCCGAGCCGCCGGCCTGCATCGCCCAGAGGTTCGCGTAGTCGCCGTCCTCCCGCAGCAGCTCGTCGTGGCTTCCGCTCTCGGCGACCTGTCCGTGCTCCATCACCACGATCCGGTCGGCGTCCTTGATCGTCGACAGCCGGTGGGCGATCACGAACGCGGTCCGGTCCTCGGTCAGCCGGTCGAGGCTCTGCTGGATCTGCTCCTCGGTCTCGGTGTCCACGTCGGAGGTCGCCTCGTCCAGAATGACGATCTCCGGATCGTTCAGCAGCGCGCGGGCGATCGCCAGCCGCTGGCGCTGCCCGCCCGAGAGCTTCACGCCGCGCTCGCCGATCTCGGTGTCGTACCCCTCCGGGAGGTCGGTGATGAACTCGTGGGCCTCCGCGGCCTTGGCGGCCTCGACGACCGCCTCGCTCACCTCGCCGTCGTCGCCGGAGAGCACCGAGAGGTCGCCGTAGGCGATGTTCTCCTCGGCGGTCCCCGAGAACATGTAGGGGTTCTGTTCGACGATCCCCACGTGCTCGCGGAGGGCGGGCAGGTCCCACTCGCACACGTCGACGCCGTCGACGCGCACCGCGCCGTCGTCCACATCGTAGAACCGCGGCAGCAGCTTCAGCAGCGTCGACTTCCCTGCGCCCGTGGTGCCGGCGAGGCCGACGGTCTCTCCGGCCTCGACGTCGAGGTCGATCCCGTTCAGGATCGTCTCGTCCTCCTCGTAGCCGAACGTCACGTCGTCGAACTCGACGTGCCCCTCGACGTTTTCGGGCACGTAGGCGTCCTCGGGCGTCGTCACTTCGGGCTCGTGGCCGAGGATCCCGAACACGCGCTCGGAGGAGGATTTCGCGAGCTGGTACTTGTTCGCGGTCTTCCCGACGCGGCGCATCGGCGCGTACAGCCGGCGCAGCAGCATGAAAAAGGTCGCGACGACGCCCGCCTCCAGCGCGCTTGAGGAGCCGGTGATGATGTCGCTGCCGACGACCCACAGCATCGCGACGAACACCAACCCAGTGACGACCCGGAGCCCGGAGAAGAACGCTCGGCGGATCTTGATTGCGCCGACCTTCTCGTCGTGGTACACCTCGCTCTGGTCGGAGACGCGGTCGAGCTCGAAGTCGTAGCGGTTGAACGTCTTGATCACCCGCGCGCCGCCGAGGTTGTTCTCCAGCCGGGAGTTCAGCCGCGACACCGTCTCGCGGATCCCGCGGTACTTCGGCTCGATCCACGTCAGGAACTGCCCCGAGGCGAGGCCGATGATCGGCACCGGTGCTAGGGCGATCACCGCCACCTTCGGGGAGTACCAGAACATGATCGCCGCGATGCCGCCGACGGTCGCGACGACGCGGATCGCCTGCCGGATCTCGGTGTTGAGGAACTGCTCCAGCCGGTTCACGTCCTGGTTCAGTACGGACATCATCGCGCCGGTCTGATGTGAGGCGAAGAAACCCAGCGAGAGCCGCTGGATGTGGTCGTAGGTGTCGTTCCGCAGATCCCGCTGGACCTTCTGTGCGGTGGACATGAACAGGTACCGCGACGCGAACCGGGCCAGCGACCGGACGACGTACGCCGCGCCGGCGATAATCACCAGTTGTTCGAGGAACGCTAGCCGAGCGGCTTGCCCGCTGATCTGTCCCGAGGGGATCAGGCCGGCGGTGACCAGCAGGCCTCCCTCGCCTGTCCCGTTCCGGATCACGCGATCGATCGCGACCCCGACCAGCAGCGGCGGGATCAGCCGTGACAACCGTACCACGAACGCGGCGACGGTGCCCACGGTCAGGCGCCGCCAGTAGGGGATGCAGTAGCGCAGGAGCCCCTTCATCGAGTGGCCGTCGACCGACTGACGGATCTCGGAGAAGCTCCCGTGTTCGTCGCTCATTACGGTTCGAAACATGCTCCAGCCGGAAAGACCTGCGGCTGGCGGCCCCATGGGCCGGTTCGATTCTCCCCGCGAACGTCGGAAACTGGTCGAAGAACGCCGGCAGCGAGTCGCTACCGGTTCAGCGTGTGGATCGCCTGATCGTCGGCGTTCTCGGCGGCCTCCATCACGGCCTCCGCGAGCGTCGGGTGGGTGTGGACCGTCGACGCCACGTCTTCGAGGGTCGCGCCCATCTCGATCGCGAGCGCGCACTCGGCGATCAGTTCACTGGCTTCGGGGCCGACGATCTGGGCGCCGAGGACGAAGCCGGCCTCCGCCTCGGCGACGATGCGGACGAACCCCTCGCTCTCGCCGGTCGAGAGCGCGCGGCCGGAGGCGCGGAACGGGAACTCCCCGACTTTGGGCTCGAAGCCGGCCTCCTCGGCCTCCTCCTCGGTCATCCCCACGGTCGCGATCTCGGGGTCCGTGAACACGGCCGCCGGGATCGCCTGCTGGTCGAGCGCGGCGGGCTCGCCGGCGATCACCTCGGCCGCGACGATGCCCTCCTTGCTCGCCTTGTGCGCCAGCATCGGCTCGCCGGCCACGTCGCCGACCGCGAAGATGTTGTCGACGTTGGTGCGGGCCTGATTGTCGGTGTGGATGAACCCGTTGTCCCCCACCTCGATGCCCGCAGCTTCGGGATCGAGGCTGTCGGAGACGGGCTGGCGGCCGACCGCGACGAGCACCTTCTCGGCGTCGTAGGTGGACTCCTCGCCGTCCTCGTTCTCGGTGGTGACGACGACACCTTCGCCGGTCTCCTCCCACTCGCTCGCGGCCTCGCCGAAGTTGAACTCGATGCCGAGCTCGTCGGCACGTTTCTTGACCGCCCGGCTCACGTCGTCCTCGTAGCCGGGGAGGATCCCGTCGAGCATCTCCACGACGGTCACGTCGACGCCCATCTTCGCGAACACCGTCGAGAGCTCCATCCCGATGTAGCCTGCGCCGACGACGAGCAGCTCCTCCGGGGGCTCCTCCACGTCGAGTGCGTCCCGCGAGGACCAGACCGGCTCGTGTTCGAACTCGAAGCCGGGCACCTGGATCGGCCGCGAACCGGTCGCGACGATCGCGTGCTCGAACTCGATCGACTCCGAGCCCTGCCCGTCGCCGCCGTGGGCGATCCGGGCGGTGGAGTCGTCGACGAACGTCGCTTCGCCCTCGATCAGGTTGACGCCGTTGGCCTTACAGAGCTTCTCGACGCCGCCGGTGAGCTGGTCGACGACACCCTCCTTCCACTCCTGCATCTCGTCGGTGTGGATGACGGGATCGGCGTGGACGCCCATCTCCGTCGCGTTACCGGCGTCGTGGGCCACGTCCGTCGCGCTGATCAGCGCCTTCGAGGGGATGCAGCCGTAGTTGAGGCAGGTCCCCCCGTAGGCGTCCCGATCGACCAGCGTCGTGTCCAGTCCGTTCTGTGCGGCGCGGATGGCGGCGACGTAGCCGCCCGGCCCCGCGCCGATCACCAGTACCTCCGTTCCCGTCGTAACGTCTCCGACAACCATTGTTAGAGTAGTAGTTTCGTCGGCTCGGCCAAGTATTCCTTCACGGTGTTCGTGAACTTCGCGGCTTCGGCGCCGTCGATGACCCGGTGGTCGATAGCCAGCGAGAGCGGCAGCGTGTGCGCCGCCACGACCTCGCCGTCCTCGACGACCGGGCGCTGCTCGATGGCGCCGAGGCCGAGGATCGCGGTCTCGGGGTAGTTGATGATCGGCGTGGCGTACTCGCCGCCGAAGGCGCCGAAGTTCGTGATCGAGAACGTCCCGCCCTGCATCTCCTGGGGCGAGATCGTGCGCTCGCGGGCCTTCGTCGCCAACTCCTGTACCTCGTCGGCGATCTCCAGCAGCCCCTTCTCGTCGACGTTCTTCACGACCGGCACCATCAGCCCGGCGTCGGTCGCGACGGCGATGCCGATGTTGTAGTAGTTCTTCAGGCGGATGACCCCCTCCTCCTCGTCGAGTTCGGAGTTGAGGATCGGGTACTCCTTCAGCCCGGCCACGACCGCCTTGAGGACGAACGCCATGTACGTCAGGCGGACGCCCTTCTCCTCGGCGGTCTGCTTCAGCTCCTCGCGGGTCTCGACGAGCTCGTCGATCTCCGCGGTGTCGTGGTGGCTGACGTGGGGCGCGGTGTACTTCGAGGTCGCCATCTGCTCGCCGATCGTCCGACGAACGCCGCGGTAGGGGACCGTCTCCTCGCGGGCGGGCTCGGCGGTGGCGGACTCGCCCGCCTCGGTGCCGGCTTCTTCCTCCTCCCGTTCAGCGAACGCGCGCACGTCTTCCTTCTCGACGTACGCCTCGCCGTCGCGGGTCTTCTCGGTCGGCACGGTGTCGAGGTCGACGCCGAGCTCCTTCGCGAGCGCGCGGGTCGCGGGCGTCGCGAGCGTCGTCTCCCGCATCGCTTCGGGGCTGTCGCTCGCGCTCACGGTTCCGCTCGCGCCGGCGCCGCTCGACGGCGTCGGTGCTTCCTCCTCGCCGGGCGTGACGGGCGTCTCGTCGGCGGTTTCGTCGTGTGTCTCGGCGGCCTCGTGGTAGGACCGGACGTCCTCCTCGCTGATGCGGCCGCCGGGGCCGCTGCCCTCGACGTCGGTGATTTCGACGCCGAGTTCGCGGGCCAGCTTCCGGGCCGACGGCGGCGCGAACACGCGACCGTCGGGCGTCTCCGCCGTCGCGGCCTCCTCGGTGTCGGTCTTCGCCTCGTCGGTCGACTCGCCGGGCTCACCCTCGGTATCGGGCGCCTCGGCCTCGGCGTCGCCCGATTCGACGCCGTCGTCGACGTCGAAGGAGATGATCACGTCGCCGACGGGCACCATCTCGCCCTCCTCGGCGAACAGCTCCTGCACGGTGCCGTCGTATCGGGAGGGCACCTCGACCAGCGCCTTGTCCGTCTCGACCTCGGCGACGATGTCGCCCTCGCTGACGGTGTCGCCCGGCGACACCTGCCAGGAGACCAACTCCCCCTCGGCGACGCCTTCGCCGACGTCGGGTAGCTTGAACTCTTTGACAGTCATCGGTTAGAACTCCACCGCCTCACGGATACCGTCTTCCACTCTCGCGGCGTTGGGCAGGTAGTAGTCCTCCATCGCGTACAGCGGGACGGGGACGTCGAACCCGGTGACGCGCTTGATCGGTGCCTCCTGATAGACGAGTGCCTCCTCCTGTAGGAGCGCGGTGATCTCGCCGGCGAGGCCGCCCGACTTGGGCGCCTCGTGGACGACGACCCCGCGGCCGGTCTTCTTGAACGACTCGACGATGGATTCGCGGTCCATCGGCGACACCGTCCGCAGGTCGACGACCTCGGCATCGATCCCTTCGTCGGCGAGGTTCTCCGCGGCCTCCAACGTCGGCCGGGTCATCGCGCCGTAGGTGAACACCGACACGTCCGAGCCCTCGCGGCGGACGGCGGCCTCGCCGATCGGCACCTCGTAGTCCTCCTCGGGCACCTCCTCGCGGAACGCGCGGTAGATGAGCTTGGGTTCGAGGAAGACGACGGGGTCGGGGTCGCGGATCGCCGAGATCAGCAGCCCCTTCGTGTCGTACGGCGTCGAGGGCATCACCACTTTCAGCCCCGCCTCGTGGGCGTAGAACGTCTCCTTCGAGTCCGAGTGGCTCTCGGGCGCACGGATGCCGCCGCCGTAGGGGGCTCGCAGCACCATCGGCAGCGAGAACCGGCTCCGTGTCCGGGTCCGGTAGCGCGCCATGTGAGAGACGATCTGGTCGAACCCGGGGTACATGAACCCGGAGAACTGGATCTCCGGCACCGGCTTCATCCCGCCGGTCGCGAGGCCGAGAGCGCTGCCGATGATCCCCGACTCCGCCAGCGGCGTGTCGACGACGCGTTGCTCGCCGAACTCCTCCTGCAGGCCCTGCGTGGCCCGGAACACGCCACCGTTCTTCCCGATGTCCTGCCCGAGCGCGACCACGTCGTCGTCGAGTTCCATCTCGGTCGCGAGACCGTCCCGTACCGCCTGCACCAGCGTGAGGTTCTGTGTCTCGCTCATTCTTCCTCCAGGAACGCGTCCTTGCCGTGTCGATCGACTGCCGCGACGAACTCCTCGCGCTGTTCCTGCAGCGCCGGCGGGAGGTCAGCGTAGGCGTGTTCGAACATCTCCTCCGGCTCGGGCCGGGGCTCGGACTCCGCCTCGTCGATCGCGTCGGAGACCCGCTGCTCGACGGTCTCCTCGACCTCGGCGACTTTCTCGTCGTCGAGGACGTCCTCGCTCCGGAGGTACGCCTCCAGCCGCGGGATCGGGTCCTTGGCTTTCCAGCGTTCGACCTCCTCGTCGTCGCGGTACACCGTCGGGTCGTCCGCGGTGGTGTGGGCGCCGAAGCGGTACTGCACCGCCTCGATCATCGTCGGCCGGAGCTGGTCCTCGTCGGGGTCCCGGGCCTTCTCGAGGGCGTCCTGCGTGACCTTGTAGACGGCCAGCGGGTCCATCCCGTCGACCTGCACGCCCTCGAAGCCGTAGGCGTCAGCCTTCTGGGCGAGCGTCTCGGAGGCGGTCTGCTTCTCGCGGGGCACCGAGATCGCCCACTGGTTGTTGTTACAGAAGAACACCATCGGCACGTCGTAGACGCCGGCGAAGTTCAGCCCCTCGTGGAAGTCACCCTCGCTAGTGGCGCCGTCGCCGAAGTAGCAGATACCCGCAGTGTCGTCGTGGCCCTGCAGCTTCCAAGACCACGCCAGCCCCGCCGCGTGGGGGATCTGGCTCGCGATGGGGACCGCGACGGGGAGGATGTTCGTGTCCTCGGGCACGTCGTTGCCCGCCTCGTACCCCATCCAGTACAGTAGCGTCTGCTTCAGCGGCAGGCCCCGCACGACTGCGGCCCCGTGTTCGCGGTAGGACGGCACCATCCAGTCGTCCTCGGCCAGCGCGTACGCCGAGCCGATCTGGGCGCCCTCCTGTCCCGACAGCGGCGGATACGTCCCCATCCGCCCCTGTCGCTGGAGGCTGACCGCCCGCTCGTCGAAGTGCCGGGCGAGCTTCATGTCCCGGTAGATGTCCAGCATCGTCTCCTCGTCGATCTCCGGGGGCTCGCCCACGAGGTTGCCGTCCTCGTCGAGCACCTGTACCCGGTTCTCGGGATCGCGCTGTATCGTACTCACGGCTTGACCCTCCTCTCCATAGGGCGGATTTTCCCTCGCCGGGGGTATAGTGCTTTCGTAAAAGGTTTATTATGGGCAGAAATCCCCCGCCCGTAGTTGTGTTCTTCCGAGAAGGACTGGCATATTCTCACGTTTTCCCATTTCGACCCCCGAATACCGCGGTTCCCGTCGACCGATGGCCGGTGTCACGCGAGAAACTGGACGAACGTTTGGGAAGGACTGAGGCGGGGTCGTCGACGACTGGTCACAAGCCGCGACTGGGGTATCCAAACAGTCCCGACAGCAAGCTCCGCGGTCGCACGAGGGAACGCGCGACAGGTCGCGAGCCGTGATTGGCTAGTCGCCCGCCGCTGCTCGTGCCTCCTCCCGCGCCTGCTCGGGGCTTTTCCCGTCGCGAACGAGCGCGTCCACGAACAGCTCCCCCGCCTTGTAGGAGGAGCGCACCATCGGGCCCGAGGCACAGTAGAGGAAGCCGAGTTCCTCCTCGGCGACCTGCCGCCACGTCTCGAACGCGTCGGGGTGGACGTACTCGAACACGTCAAGGTGGGAACGGGAGGGCTGGAGGTACTGCCCGAACGTCACCACGTCGACGCCGACCTGCCGCAGATCCGAGAGCGTCCGGTAGATCTCGTGGTCGTACTCCCCGAGCCCGAGCATCAGGCTGGTCTTCGTGTAGATGTCGGACTCGCAGTCGACCTGTTCGAGCACGTCGAGGGTCTGCTCGTAGTTCGCGCGGCGGTCCCGGACCGGCCACTGGAGGCGTTCGACGGTCTCGACGTTGTGGGCGATCACGTCCGGTTCGGCGTCGATGATCTGCCGGACCGCGTCCTCGTCGCCGCCGAAGTCCGGGATGAGGACTTCGACGAGCGTGCCGGGGTTGCGCTGCTTGCACTCCCGGATCGTCTCCGCGAAGTGGGCGGCGCCGCCGTCGTCGAGGTCGTCGCGGTCGACGGAGGTGAGGACGACGTAGTCCAGCCCGATCTCGCCGACGGCCTCGGCGACGTTTTCGGGCTCGTCGGGGTCCAGCGGCTCCATCCCGCCGGTGGCCACGTCACAGAAGTTACAGCCCCGCGAACAGCGCTCGCCCATCAGCATGAACGTCGCGGTGCCGGGGCCCGTGCCCGGGCCGTCCCGGCCGGACCAGCACTCGCCCATGTTGGGGCAGTTCGCTTCCTCGCAGACGGTGTGGAGGTCCCGGTCCCGGAGCGTCTGCTTGATGTCGGTGAACCGTTGCCCGGTCGGCGGCTGGCTCTTGAGCCAGTCGGGCTTCCGCCTGCGGCTGCTCATAGCCGGTACTGGGGTCGCACTCGTGAAAAGCGTGCGGTTCGTTCGACCGCCCTGCCACTTTGTTTCCGCTCCGATGGGTATTTGTTCCCCCTGCTTAATGTGGGTACGATACTGGATGTTCGATCTCGACCCCGGCGACATCACCGAGGGCCGACTCTCTCGTGCACTGCTCGTCCTCGCGGCGCCGCTGGTGGCTCAGAACCTCGTGCAGGTGGCCAACTCCGCGGCCGACGTGTTCTGGCTCGGCCGCCTCGGCGACGGTGCGGTCGGTGCTGTCGGGCTGAACCAGCCGATCATGGCGCTGGTGATGGTGCCGCTGATGGCGGCGATGGTCGGGACACAGGTGCTCGTCTCCCAGCGGATCGGCGGCGAGAACCGATCGGACGCGCGGAAGGCGGTGTTCCACGGGATCGCGCTGGCGCTGGTCTCCGGCGCGGTCATCACGCTGCTGGTCGCGCCCAACGCGGGGCCGCTGGTCCGCCTGCTCGGCGCCGGGCCCGACGTGGCGCCACAGGCCGCGGCGTACCTCTCGGCGTACATGCTCCTCTTTCCGTTCACTTCCGTCAGCGATACCGTGGAGATGGGCTTCGTCGGTGCGGGGGACTCCAAGACGGCGATGTACCTCAACTTCCTCGCGATCGGCGGCAACCTCGTGCTCGACCCGCTGCTGATCTTCGGGGTCTGGGTGTTCCCCGAACTCGGCGTCGCGGGCGCGGCCCTCGCGACCGTGCTCGGCTACACGATGTCGATGGTGCTGGGGCTCTACTGGCTCGCCGGCGACCACGGCTCGATCTCGCTGTCGCTCGCGGACGTGGGGTTCGATCTCGACGAGTTCCGGGAGATGGTCGACATCGGCCTCCCCTCGGCGGGCCAGCGGCTGGCTTCCCAGTCGGTCCGGCTGGTCGTCGTCGCGATCGTCACGGTCGTCGGCGGCGCCGCGGGGCTGGCGGCGTACACCGTCGGCGCCCGGATCGCGACCATCGCGTTCGTCCCCGCACAGGGGCTCCAGCAGGCCGGCCAGAGCGTCGTCGGGCAGAACCTCGGCGCTGACCGCCCCGACCGCGCCCGGCGGGCGACGTGGATCGGCGTCGGGATCGCCGCCGTCGCGCTCGCGGTGATTGGCGTCGTCCAACTGTTGGTCCCCGAGCTGCTCACGCAGGTGTTCGTCCCCGACATCTCCGAACAGGGACAGGCGTACGCGGTCCGCTACCTCGAGATCCTCGCGTACGGCTACTGGGCCATCGGCGCCACGTACATGCTGCTCGCGGGGCTCAACGGCGCCCGCCGGACCAAGACCAGCCTGATCGTCGACCTCGTGAAGTACTGGGGGATCCGGCTCCCGATCGCGGTGCTCGCCCTGCCCGTCGGGCTGGGCGTCGGCGCGTTCGGTCTCTCGATCGCCCCGGGCCTCGGCTGGGGGATGGACGCCATCTTCTGGGCGGTGACGGGGTCGAACGTCGCCGCCGCGCTGGGGCTGGCGGTCTACTTCAAGTACGCGACGAGCGAGGGGATGATGCGCCGTGCAGCGGACGTGGCGACGGCGGATTAGCGCTGTAGTCGGCATACCGCGGGTGCGGGCTCACGACCTCGCCCCCCGCGCGAAGGAAACCTCTTTCTCCGTGGCCGTCCCGACTCCGAGTAGTGTCTCAGCGCTCCGACGCCACGGCCCGCGTCGCCGACGTCGTCCCCGAGTTCGCCGAGGCGTTCGCGTTCGAGGAGTTCAACGCGATGCAGCGGGAGGCGCTGCCCGCCCTGCTCGACACCGACGAGAACGTCGTCGCGAGCGCGCCGACCGCCTCCGGGAAGACGGCGCTCGCGGAGCTGGCGATCTGTAAGACCCTGAAGGAGGGCGGCACCGCCCTGTTCATCGCGCCGATGCGGGCGCTGACCAACGAGAAGGAGGCCGAGTGGGACCGCTTCGAGGAGCTTGGCTACTCGGTGTACGTCGTCACTGGCGAGCGTGACCTCGACCCGCGCCGCGCGGAACGCGCGGACATCCTCGTGATGACGCCGGAGAAGACCGACTCCGCGACGCGGAAACACGACTCCGCCCGCTACGGGTTTATCACCGACGTGGACTGCTGTGTGATCGACGAGGTCCACCTGCTCGACTCCGAGAAGCGCGGCTCCGTGCTCGAAGTCACCGTCTCGCGGCTCCGTCGGCTCTGTGAACCCCGAATTATCGCGCTCTCGGCGACGATGCCCAACGTCGAGGACGTGGCGGAGTGGCTCGACGCGCCGCCGGCGAACACGTTCGCGTTCGGCGACGAGTACCGCCCGGTCGACCTCGAGACCGGCGTGAAGACGTACAGCCACGGCGAGAACTCCTTCGCGGACAAGTACCGCCGGCTCTACCGCGCGCTCGACCTCGCGAAGCCACACATCCGCGAGGCGGGCCAGTCGCTCGTGTTCGTCTCCTCCCGGCAGGACACCGTCCGCGCCGCTGAGAAGGCCCGCGACGAGGTCACCGACTGGGATATCGAGATGGGCTCCCGCGGCGACTACGACTTCCACACCGCCGCCAAGGAGGTCGAGAACGAGACGCTGCGCCACTCCGTCGTCGACGGCGTCGCGTTCCACCACGCCGGCCTCTCCCGGAACGACAAGAACCTCGTCGAGCAGTGGTTCAAGGAGGGGAAGATCCAACTGCTGTTCTCCACCTCCACGCTCGCGTGGGGCGTGAACCTCCCCGCCCGCTGTGTCGTCATCCGCGACACGAAGTACCACGACCCGCTGGAGGGCGAGGTCGACATCTCGCCGCTGGACGTGCTCCAGATGCTCGGCCGCGCCGGCCGGCCGGGCTACGACGACGTTGGCTACGGCTGGGTGATCTGCGACGCCGACGACGCCGACAAGTACCGCACCCTGCTGCGGGAGGGGAAAGAGATCGAGTCGATGCTCGCGGGCGACATCGAGACCCACCTCAACGCCGAGGTCGCGATGGGGACGATACAGGGGCTCGACGACGTGATGTCGTGGGTCGAGACGACGTTCTACTACGTCCGGGCGAAGTCAGAGCCCGAGGAGTACGACTTCGAGAACCTCCGCGAGCGCGTGCGCGAGACCGTCGAGAGCCTCGTGGACTCGGGGTTCGTCGAGACCGACGACGAGCTCGGCGTCGAGGCGACGACGCTCGGCCGGCTGGCCTCGAACTACTACCTCCGCCTCGACACGGCCGAACGCTTCCGCGAGGCCTGCGAGCGCGAGCGCCTGACCGGCGACGACGTGCTGGAGGCCGTCGCCGCCGCGGGGGAGTTCGACTCCGTCTCGGCCCGCCAGTCCGAGACCGAGGCGATCGACCGCGCGCTCGACGGCGCGGGTGTCGAGACCGACCTCGAGAACGGCAACCGCAAGGTGCTCGCGATCCTCCACGCCGCGACCGACGGCCGCACGCCGAGTGACCTCCGCTCGGACGCGTGGATCATCCGGCAGAACGCGCTCCGCCTGATCGCCGCGCTGCGGGAGTTCGCCGCGGCCTTTGCGGGCCCGCGGGCTGCGAACCTCGTGCGCCGGATGGAGGCCCGCGTCGAACACGGCGTGCCGCGCGAGGCAGTGGGGCTCACCGCGATCGAGGGCGTCGGCGCCGGGCGCGCGGAGTCGCTGGCCGACGCGGGCTACGCCGCGCCCGCGGAGCTGGTCGACGCCGGCGCCGCGAAACTCACGAACGCGGGGCTCTCCGACAGTGTCGCCGAGCGCGTCGCCGACGCGGCCCGTGACCTGCCCCGGATCTCGGTCGATTGGGGGGCGTTCCCCGAGACGATCGCGACTGGCGAGAACGAGATGTGTGAGCTGACGGTCCGGAACCTCGGCGGCGGCGCCCGCGTCGGCATCCGGGTGACGGTCAACGGGACCGAGATGACCGGCACCGAGACGTATCTCGGCGACTCGGAGACGGTGCCGGCGCCCGTCTTCGGCGCCGACGAGGACGAACTCCGATTCGTCGTCGAGGTGACGTTCCCGGAACTGCCGCTGTCGCCCGTTCGCGAGGACCGGACGGTGCGGGTGGAGTAGGCCGTAACTCAGCCCCCGTCACTCGGTCGGTCGTCGGTCCACACCCCCTCCGCGTGGTCCATCAACGTCACGACCACGACGTGGGGCAGCGTCACGACCGCGACGAACACCAGGTACAGCGCCGCGTACTCCGGGAGGTTCTCGACCGTCGCGGGAACGACCGTGCCGAACCCCCCGAGGAGGACGAGCGACAGCGCCGTCAGCGGCGCAGCCTCGCGAGCGAAGCGCCGGACCGCCCCCCAGAGCCACACCGCGAACGCGACCGACTCCCTCGGCGGCTCCCGATCGGGCGCCAGCAGCACCAGTCGGGCCACGTGCCGGAGCGCGTGCCAGCAGGCGAAGTACAGCCCCACCGCCACCAGCGGCGGGACGAGCAGGAAGAACGCCCAGAGCAGGCCGACCTCGGCGGCGTCGACGCGCCACCCCTGCCGACCGCCCGGCCCGTCGACGGCCAGTCGCCCCGCCCCAAGCGTGCCGACACAGTAGATCGCGAACCCGGCGCCGAGCGCGAGACGCGTCCGCGGTGCGAACAGCCACGGGAGGTCCAGCGGCGCCGCGAACAGCGCGACCCACGCCGACAGCACCGCCCGGTAGCGCTCCGGGAACGCCAGCAGCGGCACCAGCATCGGTAGCCCGCCACGGACGGCGAGCGTCGCCGCCCGGAGCCAGCGAGCGCGGAGGTGATCGGCGCCGAACACCCGGCGTAGCGTCCAGACGTCGCCCTGTCCCCAGTGGAACCACGTCAGCCCCACGAAGGACAGCGCCGCCAGTCGCGGCGCCGCCAGCCACACGAGCGCGTAGCCACCCCCGAGCAGGAGGTAGAGCAGCCCCACCGCCACAGCACTCCGCCGGGCGGAGTCGATCGGCACCGCGGCCCCGAGCCGTGCGGGGACGAAATGGTCGATCGCCCCGTGTGGGAGGCCGAACAGCACGACCGTCAGCGCTAGCGGGAGGTACCGCGCCCACGTCGGCAGCGAGAGCCCGGTCGCGGCGACCAGCGCGCCGACGCCAGTCAGCGCGAGAAACAGCAGCCTGACCGGGCGGCCGACGACGGTCTCGAACTGTTGGGCCCGCTCCGTCGCCGACGCGTCACTCCCCGACCACGTGGCGTCCTCGCGGCTGTTCACGCCCATTCGTCACGCACCCAGCGGGCCAGCACCAACCCTTGGACAACGAACACGTTCGTCACGACGAAGAACAGCGCCTCCTCGACCGGAAGGCCGGCGGGGGTCACGCCGGTCGTGTACGTCGCGGAGAGCTCCCAGACGCCCTGCCCGATTGCGATCCGGTCGGCGATCGAGAGGTACAGTGACGGCACTCCGACCCCCAGCAGAACGGTCCGCCGGCGGTCGAGCAGCGCCGGGGCGCCGACGGCCCACTGGAGCGCGAGCACCGGCGCCGCCCACGCGACGATCGCGCCGAGATAGAACGTCGAGTCGCTCCCGAGCCACCACAGCCCCAGCGCGCCCAGTGCGCCCGCGAGGACGACCCCGAACACGCGTTCGCCGTGGCGGCGTCGCTGAGTTCGCTCCCCGACGCCGTCGGGAGGGTCCATCCGCAGATGCGAAAGCCACAGCGCGGTCAGGACCGTCTGGGCGCCGAAGAAGGCGTACTCCGAGACCGGCGCGTAGCCGATCCGGGCGAGGATCCGCCCGGGCCCGTACCCCCAGACTCCCTGTGCGATGAGGAAGTTGTCCCACGGCGTCGTGTAGACGACCGCCAGCACCACCAGCAGCGCCACGTCGAGCCAGTACGTCCGGCTCGCGCCGCTGACCCAGACGGTCCGTCCGGGGGCGTGACGGCGCGATACCGTCGTCGCCGCGAGGAGTGTGAGCACTGCCGGGAGCACGAACGCCGCGTGGAACTGAGGATAGGTGAGGCCGGTCATTGGATGGGGGAGTGGCCGCGGATCGGGGGCCGTTGGACCCCCGTCGAGTTCGACTGGTGCCGCAGGCGCCGACCGGTCAGTCGGCCGGTTCGGCGCTCGCTTCGCTGCTCGAACTCACGGCGTCGAGGGCTTTCCGACTGGACAGCAGGATGTAGCCGAAGCCGACCTTCGCGGTCAGGTCGAGCACCATGAACCCCGCCGTCTCGATGTTGATGCCGACGATGTCCAGCCCCTCCGTGCCCACCAGCCACCAGACCGGGTAGACCAGCCAGATGACCACGATGAGCGTCCGGAGCGTCTCGAACGTCGAGCGTACGTCGCCGCCGAGTTCGTCGACGCGGTCGTCCAGCGTGCCGTACAGCATGTACAGCAGAACGAGCAGGAAGCCCGTGCTCACGCCCCACCAGATCAGTCGGCGCGCGCCGACGCTGAACGCGCCCGCCCCCGCCGAGAGGGTGGCGACGGCGCCGGTGCCGATCATCAGCATGTCGAGGCCGACGAGGCTGGACAGTTCGTTCCGGGTCGCCCCGGCGAGCAGGCCGAGGTCGAGCAGCAACAGCGGCGTCGTGAAGAACCAGTCAGTGTACCGTGCCCAGTAGATGGGGAGTTCCTCGCCCGCGATGGTCACCGTGGTCAAGCCGAACCCCAACGCCATCGCGAGATAGTTCACGAACGCGATCGCCGTGATGAATATGGTCACGATGTAGAACTCCTGTCTGCGCTCGTCGGTCTCGCCCCAGCCGCGGGCGATGAAGTAGAGCATCCCGACGAACATTCCGACTGTGCCGAGCCACAACCATATCTGCTCCGTGCCTGGGTTTGGCATGATACACCCTAACGTTCCGCGGTGTATCTTAGTAAACCTCGTACACAACCAGTTAGGGTCGTCCCGTTACGGCGTCGTCGAACGCCGTCAGGAGCTTTCGGAGCGCGGCCCGAAGGTGCTGGTGGAACGTCGAGCGGGCAACGCCGAAACTCTCGGCGAGCTCGTTGCCGTCGGTCTCGCGGGGCCACTCGAAGTAGCCGGCGGCGATCGCGGTTGTGAGCGCCCGCTGCTGGCGGTCGGTGAGCCGGTCCTCCACGTCGCCGACGAACTCCGTCAGCGTCGTCTCCCGGGCCGGCCGCCTCGTGAACCCACGCACGTCGACGGAGCCGTACTCCGCCTCGATCTCCTCGACGAGGGAGCGAGCCGTGGCCTCCTGTGTGCCGCGGGCGACGATCGTCACCCCGGCGGCATCGATCTGCAGGTCCGCGAGTCGGAGGCCGTGTGTCTCGACGGCGTCGAGCAACGGCAGGTCACGCAACACGAACGCGAACAGGGGGTTCTCGGCGCGTTCGGTGATACACGTCCACGAGCGGACGCCCGACACGGCGTCGGCGGCGTCGCGGAGTTCGTCGGCCGTCGCGTCCGCTGCCGTACAGAGAACCGTCCGGCCGTCGTCCGCCGGAACGACCCCCGCCTGCCGGAGCGAGCAGTCAGCCCGTCCGGCCAACCGCGCGAGCGGGAGCGTCGACGCGTCGACCGTGAACGCTACCTCGAAACCGCTGTCGGTCGTGAGCGAACTCTGGCTGTCGAGGGCGTTCAGCCCGATACCGATAGTCCGGCCGATAGCCGACAGGACCGCCCGTTCCTCCCGCCCGAGCGACGTCTTGGCGTCGGTGTACACACAGAACAGGCCGAACACCGTCCCGCGGTACGTGACGGGGACCGCCGCTACGTCACTCACGCCCGAGTGCCAGCACCCGTCCTCGGCGATCGCGACGGTACGGTTCTCCACTGCCTCCGCGAGGAGGGCCGGTTCGGGCCGCTGACCGTCGTCGACGCCATCTGCGACCGCCGTTCCGCCGTCCGCGGAGACGTGCGCGTCGCGGTCCACCGACACCGAGCCGAGGCTCTCGGCAGGATCCGTCCCGAGCGTCGAGACGCTGCTCCACTCGGGGTCGGCCTGCTCGGCGGCCGGATCGTACGGTGCCAGCCACGCGGCCGCGTAGGTCGACCCCAGCTGCGAACAGACCGCCTCGCCGAGCCCCGGCCTGTTTTCAGCCTCGACTACGGCGCCCGTGACCCGTTCGACGAGGCCGTCGAGGCGGTCCAGCAGGTTCCGGAGCGTCTCGCGCTCCTCGGCCAACGCAGCGCGATGTCGCTCGGCGGCCTGTTCGGCGCGCTTCCGTTGGGTGATGTCGTTCTGGAACCCGGCGTAGTGGCTCACCGTCCCGCTATCGTCCCGAATTGGCGCCAGCGACACCTCCTGCCAGAACATGTCGCCCTCGCGGTCGTAGTTCCGGAGTTCGACGCGGACCGACTCCCCGGCGTCGATGGCCTCGCGCATCCGCGCCACGGGCTCGGCCTCGGTCGCCGGCCCCTGCAGGAACCGACAGTTCCGGCCGAGCGCGATATCGCGGCCGTAGCCGGTCTGCTCGACAAACTGGTCGTTGACGTAGACGAGCGGCTGATCGGGGTGTGTCACGTCGGCCACGGTGATCCCCACCGGTGCCTCGTCGAGCACTCGTGCGGTCGACGGCGGGGTCCCCTCGGCCCCCCGATCGAGTGCCGACATTTCCGGCTCGCCGAGTTCGTGCCCGTCACTGGTCTGCGTTCCCAGTTCGTGAACGACGCCGATGAGCCTCGTGACCGGGCTGGGTCCCGACGGGGAGACGACGGTATCGGCCCCCGGTACGACGTCGTCGCCGACGACACAACAGTGCACGTCGTTGTCGTCGGCGACTGTGACGAGCTCGGCCGCCCCGTCCGTTTCGGCAGCGACGACGAGTACGTCGACCGGTTCGTTCGCCACGCGTGTGCCCGCGTCGCCGGGCGAGTCGGCATGACTGACCACGAGGCCGGCATCGCGGAGGCGCTCGCGGAGCGATTCGACCGCGGGAAACGCCGACGGCAGCGAGCCAACCACGAAAACGTGGTGCATGCGCACGACCACCATGGGAATTGTGTACATATATACACGACGATGCAAAGGTGTTGTCCCGTTCTGAGTGAATTTCGGCCCAGTTTCGACCCACCGACAAATCCAATCGGCCAGGCACCGATACGGTCCCCGAGACGTACGGCCGAAGCGCCCCGAAAAAGAGACGTCTCTGTCGAGGAAAGTAGGAACGAAGTTAGGTGGCTGGGGAGGAATCAGCCCCTAACACGCCACGGCCAAAGACCGTGGACGTTGTAGGTGGGCCAACGCGGATTTGAACCGCGGACCTCCCGGTTATCAGCCGAGCGCTCAACCTAACTGAGCTATTGGCCCAGGTGAGCGCATTTCTCCGTTGGCCGGCGTATCTGTTAAGGCTTTCTCTTCGCCGACCGCGGCGCCCGCGGCCGATTCCGCCGGCTCACTCGTCGTCTTTCGTCCGGTAGGAGTCCGGGTCCACGTCGTACACGTCGTCGTCCGACTGCTCGGTTGCCGTCTCGTCGAACGGGCCGGCGTTCCCGCCGTCGAACGGGTCGTTCCCGCCATCGCCGCCGAACGAGCCGCCGCCGAACTGCCCGCCGTCGCCGCCGTTCGGGAAGCCGCTCGTCCAGACGCCACCGGTGACGAACCCGCCCGTGCGTTCGTCGAGCTTCGGCACGACCACGTACTTTTTGAGCAGGGTTCGGATCGGGTAGCGCGTCGGGGGGATCGTGAGCAGGAACCCCAGCGCGTCGGTGACGACGCCGGGCGTGAGCAGGAACGCGCCGGCGGCGATCAGCAGCGCGCCGTCGAGCAGTTCGTCCGTCGGCGGCTCCCCGCGGGCGGCCTTCTGTTGGATCCGGGCGAGCGTGTGGCGGCCCTCCGCGCGGACCAGCAGCATGCCGATCAGCCCCGTCAGCACTACGAGCAGTACGGTCGGGACCGCCCCGATCTCGCCGGCGACGAACACCAGCATGATCGCGTCCGCGAGCGGGATCAGCAGCAGCGCCGCGATGGCGTACCGGGTTCGCATCACCCACAGTTCCGGCGGCGGCGGCATAGCCCTTTCGCGTAGTTCCGGCCGGCAACTGCGGGAAACCGCCACCGGTAAACCCCCGCCGAACCGAGTGCGAGCATGGCCGACGCCGTCGACGACGACCTCTACCAGCGGGCCAGACGACTCCTCGAACCCGGCGAGATCGAACTGGTCGGCTGTATCGTCCACACGAGCCTCGCGGGCGAGGAGGACCTGGAGATGCACGAGCTCACCGTCGCGATCAACGACGTGATCGCCGACCACGCCGGGAAGGGCGAGAGCTACATCTACGCCGGTAACGACACCGAGGAGTTCGCCTCGAACCAGTTCCAGGGGAAGACCCTCGCCGACGACGCGTTCGTCTGGGAGTGCCAGCAGCTCCTCCGCGAGGGGACGTTCGACCTCGTGTTCTACTACGAGGCCGGCGTCGAGCAGGAGGCGCTGGCCGGCGACCTCGACGCGTTGGATCACGTCGAGGGAGTCACCCTCGTCCCCTGAACCGAACTCGTTCGGCCGACCCCCACGCCGTATCCGGAACCTTTTACCGAGTACCGGGGTTAGTCCCGTCGAGAGACCCGTGACCGGAGTGATCACTGGCGTGAGCGTCTCCCACGCGCTCGCCACCGTCGAGGAGGTGGAGTCGGCGGCGCCCGACGACGAGAGCGCCGCGGCCCAGCGACTCGCCGCCCGGCCGGGCGTTTCCGAGAGCGTCGTGCTCGCCACGTGCAACCGTGCGGAGGCGTACGTCGTCACCAACAGCGCCGCTGACGGCAAGGAGGCGCTGTCGGCGTTCGCGCCCGAGGTCCGTGAGGGGGCGGTCACCCGCCTCGAACACGAGGACGCGATCCGCCACCTGATGCGGGTCGCCAGCGGGCTGGAGTCGCTCGTGCTGGGCGAGGACCAGATCATCGGGCAGGTGAAGGACGCCATCGAACGCGCCCGCGAGGACGGCACGCTCGGCCCCGTGCTGGAGGAGGCGCTGCTGAAGGCGGTCCACGTCGGCGAGCGCGCCCGGACCGAGACCGCGATCAACGAGGGCACCGTCTCGATGGGCTCGGCCGCGGTCGAGCTCGCCGGCCGCGAGGCCGACCTCGACGACGCGACCGCACTGGTGCTCGGCGCCGGCGAGATGGGGACGCTCGCGGCGCGGGCGTTCGACGGCGCCGGCGTCGACGAACTCCTCGTCGCGAACCGCACGCTCCCCAATGCCGAACACGTCGCCGAGGACGTGAGCGTCGGCACCGAGGCGGTCCCGCTCCACGACGCCGCCGCCGCGGTCCGTGAAGCGTCGGTCGTCGTCGCCGCCACCGGTGCCGACGAGCCGGTACTGACCGCCGAGGAGCTCGACGGCGCGGACGCGGTCTGTGTCGACATCGCCCGCCCGCGGGACATCGACCCCGCGGCCGACAAGCTCGAGAGCGTCGTCGTCCACGACATCGACGATCTGGAGCGAGTGACCGAGGCAGCTCACGAGAATCGCCGCGCCGCCGCCCGGGAGGTCGAGGCGATGATCGACCGGGAGCACGACCGCCTGCTCTCCTCGTTCAAGCGTGCCCGCGCCGACGAGGCGATCCGCGGCATGTACGAGGGCGCCGAACGGATGAAGGCCCGCGAGCTCGACCGCGCGATCACCAAGCTCGAGGCCCAAGGCGACCTGAACGACGACCAGCGCGAGACCGTCGAGGCGCTCGCGGACTCGCTGGTCTCCCAGCTGCTCGCGCCGCCGACCGAGAGCCTGCGCGAGGCCGCCGGCGAGGACGACTGGACCACCATCCAGACGGCGATGGAGCTGTTCGACCCGCGCTCGGACGCCGCCGACGTCGACGCCCCCGCCGATGCGGCCGACGAGCGCGCGGGCGAGTAGCCGGCCGAAGCTTTTCCCCCGCAGAACCCCACTCTCCGGTCATGTCCGAGACACTCGACCACGAGGACGTAGAGCGACGACTGCCCGCGGACTGGGAGCGCGACGGCGACGAGATCGTCCGGACCTACGAGTTCGACGACTATCCGAGCTCCGTCACGTTCGTGAACGACGTGGCCGACATCGCCGAGGAGGAGTTCCACCACCCGGAGATCGTTCTGCGCTACGACGAGGTGGAGGTGCGCTTTACCACCCACGACGCCGGCGGGATCACCGAGAAGGACCTCCGGCTCGCGGACCACTGCGACGGCGAGTACTGATGCTGCCGGCCGGGCGACGCTCGACGGGACGATGAAGGCGGCATACACCTTCGACGCGGCGTTCCGCCTCCCGACGGAGGGCGTCGCGGTCGACCCGACCCGCTTCGAGACGACGCTGCGCCTGTTCGCGCCCGCGCCAGGCGTCGAACCCGGCCCGGAGCGGATCGACTGGCTGTTCTTCCGCGACCGGCTCTGGCACGGCGAGATCGGCGACGAAGCGCCGCTGCGCGAGAGCGTGAGCGACTGGCTCGACGTGGAGGTGGTGTCGCTGTCGTTCGCGGAGCTCCGGGCCGACGAGGCGTACCTCGACGCGCTGCGGGCGGAGATCGAACGCGATCTCTCGCGGTTCAACGCCGAGAGCGTCGACGAAGTGTTGCATCAGTATCTCGGCTCGTCGGTACACGTCGTCGACGCCGAGGCGGTTTGAGCAGGGAGAAAAGCACTTACCCCCGTACCCGCTAGCTCTCTCCCCATGGCGTACGACTTCTGGCTCCTCGACCTCGACGGGACGATCGTCGACGTGGAGCCCGACTACCGCCACGAAGTGTTCGAGGCGGTCGGCGACCGGCTGGGCCGGGCGTTCACCGACAGCGAGATCGAGACGCTCTGGCACGGCCTCGGCGGCCCCCGAAGCGAGAAGCTCCAGTCGCTGGGGCTCGATCCGGGGACGTTCTGGCCCGCGCTACACGAGGCCGAGGATCCCGGCGCCCGCGCCGAGGCGACGTACGTCCACGACGACGCCGCGGCGCTGCTCGACGAGCTCGACGCCGCCGGCGTCCCGGTCGGCGTCGTCACCCACTGCGCGCCGTTCCTCGCGAACGAGGTCGTCGACCAGCTCGACCTGCGCTCGCGGTTCGATGCGTTCGTCACCTGCTCGGACGATCTGGGCTGGAAGCCCGACCCCGAACCGGTCCACCACACGATGACCCGTCTCGGCGTGGACCACGCCGACGGCGCGGGCGTACTGGCCGGCGACGGCCCGAGCGACGTCGGCGCCGCGTGGAACGCCGGCCTCGACGCGGTCCACGTCGAACGCCACGGCCCCGAGCGCCGCGGCCAGTGCGTGCTCGCGGACCACCGCGTCGAGCGGTTCACCGAACTCGACGAACGCGTCCTCGGCAACTAATCGAGCGCCGCCCCGACGGTCGGATAGATTCGCTCCAGCCACAGGTCGTGCTGTGCGGGCGCGGGGTGGAGATCGTCGCCGGCAACGAGCGACCCGTCGTCGGCCACGCGCTTCGACGGTGGCACCACGTCGACCAGCCGCGTCCCCGCCGCACGCGCCGCCTCGCGGACGATCTCGTTGTACCGAACCAGTCGCTCGGCGTGCTCGGCAGGGTCGTTTTCTTGCCCGACCGGGGTGAGCGTGTAGTCCGGCACCGTGAGCACGACGACCGACTCCGCATCCGGCGCGAACCCCAGTGCCCGGTCGAGCATCGCCCGGAACTTCGGCTCGAACGTCGCCGGCGGCTCCGCCTGGAAGCAGTTGTTGGCGCCGATCAGGAGCGTCACGAGGTCGAACGGGCCGTCAGGATCGTGCTCACTGATCGCGCCGTCCAGATCGTCGGTGGTCCAGCCGTTCTCGGCGATCACGACGGGGTCGGCGACTGACTCGCCGTCCTCCCGGAGCCGGTCCGCGAGCTTCGACACCCAGCGTTCGTCCGGATCGACGCCGGTCCCGATCGTGTAGGAGTCACCGAGCGCGAGAACGTGTGCCGGCGTAGTTTCGGTCATACCCGAGCCAGCGTCGGCGCCGTCGAAGCTCTTTCCCTCACGGCTCGCTGTCCGGCTCTCGCCCGGACCACTGGAGCACGAAGCCGACCAGCAGCGCGCCCGCGAAGACGAACTCGCTCCACGCCGGCAGCGGCTCGGCCAGCAGATCGTCGAGGAAGAACGTCCCCGCGAGCCCGGCGAGCACCAGCATAGAGCCGAGCACGTACCGTGGACTCCACCCCAACCGCGACGCCTCCCGACCGACCGCCGCGGCGATGACGACGAACAGGCCGACGAGCAGCAGGTCGAGCAACGTCACGGCGTTACTCCGCGGGTTCGAACCCCGGCAGCGCCGCGAGCACCCCGTCGACCCCCGACAGCACCGCCTCGAGGTCCTGTACGCCCTGCTTTTCGACGCGCTCGGGGTTGGCCCGGACCCGGACTGTCTGGCTATCGACCGGGACGAACCCCAGCCCCAGCTTCTCGGCGGTCGCACGCAGCCCCAACCCGGCGTCGGCTTTCCCTGCGAGCACGCGCCGTGCGGGACTCTCGTGGGCCTTGAGCGTGAACCCGTAGCCGTCGATGGCCGACTGGAGATCCGCGGCGTCGGCGTCCCGCGCGGCCGCGAGTCGCTCCAGTTCGGCGTCGGCGCTCGCTCTGAGTCCCGTCGCCGTGTCGAGGTTGACGAGCCGCAGGTCGCCGTCGACTAGCGTTCCGAACCCCTCGACGCCGTCGGGGTTGCCCTCGGGCACGATCAGCCCCCACTCACGCTCCCACGCGCCGAGTTCGACCGACTCCACCTCCCGGCGGATCGGCCCGGCGACGACGGCGGCGTCGGGCAGCCCGTCACGCAGGCGGCGCAGCCCCTCACGAGAGCCGACGGGGAGGAACCGGCTCGACCCCAGCCGGTCGAGCAGCCGGGAGAACGCGGGGTCGTCCTCGCCGAACGCGAGCACCGACGGGGTGCGCACGTTCGGGGAGAACAGCGTCACCGTCACGTCCTCGCCCGCGGCGAGGTACTCGGTGTCGGCGTCGACCTCGACCACCCCGTCGGCCTCGACGAGGCTGGTGGTCGCGCCCGACCCCTTGTCGACGGGGTAGACCAGCGTCTCGCCGGCCTCGTTTTCGACGAGGCCCACGGGCATCAGCCGTGTGCGGCCCTCGCTGTAGCGTTCCTCCGCGGCGAGGGTCCCGTCGACGGTCGCCGTTCTGGGCTCGGGGACGCCGGCTGCCCGCCGGATCGCGGGCGCCACGAACGTCCGGAAGATGGTGAGCGCCGAGACGGGGTAGCCCGGCAGCCCGACGTAGGCGCTGTCCGCGAGCCGGCCGACGAGCATCGGCTTCCCGGGCTTGACCGAGACGCCGTGGAGCAGGAGATCGCCGCGTTCCTCGATCACACGGTAGATCACGTCGACCGCGGAGGCGGAGGTCGAGCCCGAGGAGAGCACCAGATCGCACTCTTCGGCGGCGGTCGTCAGCGCGTCCTCCATCGCGTTCATGTCGTCGCCGGCGTGGGGGTAGAGCGCCGCCTCGCCGCCGGCCTCCTCGACGCCGGCGGCGATCGTGTAGCTGTTCACGTCGTAGATCTGGCCGGCGTCGCTGTTCAGCGACTCGCCGGGCCGGACCAACTCGTCGCCGGTCGAGACGATGCCGACGGTCGGCTTTCCGCGGACCTCGATCTCGTCCCGGCCGAGCGCCGAGAGCAGGCCGATCTCGCGGGGCGTGAGTTCGGTGCCGGGGCCGAGCGCGCGCTGGCCGGCGGCGATGTCGGCGCCGGCGGGCATCACGTTGTCCCCGGGCGCGACCGAGGTGCGGATCTCGACGGTCTCAGTCCCGATCTCGTCGGTTCGCTCGACCATCACCACCGCGTCGGCGCCGTCGGGCAGCACCGCCCCGGTCGAGATCTCGACGGCCTCGCCGGCGTCGACGGCGACGTCCGGCTCGCTGCCGGCGTGGACTGTCCCCGTCAGATCGAGCGTCGCGGGATCGGCCTCGTCGGCGCCGAACGTATCGCTCGCCCGGACCGCGTAGCCGTCCATCGACGCCCGGTCGAACCCCGGCACGTCGAGGTCGGCGTCGACGCGTTCGGCGAGGGTTCGTCCCCTGGCTTCCGCGAGCGGGACGGTCTCTGTCTCGGGCTCGATATCCAGCGACGCGATGGCCTCGTGGGCCTTCGCCGGCTCGGTGAGGTCGCGGAACTGCTTGCGGTCGCTCATTGGCGGGCCTCCCAGTTCTGGACGGCGACGGTCTCGCCGGCGTCGATCCCCTCCGCGGCCTCGTCGACGACGACCCAGCCGTCGGCGAGCGCGACGCTCGACAGCACGCCCGAGCCCGACACCCGAGTCGGGACGGCGGCCGGCAGGGGTTCGTCCGGGCGCTCCTCCAGTCGAACGCGCGCGAACGTTCGCACGCCGGGCTCGCTCGCGATCTTCCGCTCCAGGCGCGCCTCGGTCGTCGGATGGGGCGACAGCGGGGCGTCCATCGCGCGCTTGATCGCGGGGTGCAGGAACTGCACGGCGTTGACGATCGTCGCGACGGGGTAGCCCGGCAGCATCAGCACGGGCGTTCCCTCACAGACCGCGAAACCGAACGGGTGGCCGGGCTTGAGCGCGACGCCGTGGACGACGATCTCGCCGAGCTCCTCCAGCACCTCGGGCAGCAGGTCGCGTTCACCCACGGAGGAGCCCCCGGAGGTGACGACGAGCTCGCCGTCGAGTCCCGAGCGGATCGCCGCCTTCAGCGCCTCCTCGTCGTCTTCGACGACGTCGAGTTCGGTGGCGTTGCCCCCCCAGCGCTCGACGAACCGCGCGACAGTGAGCCCGTTCGTCTCGATCGTCTCGCCCGGGCCCGGGTCGGCTTGGACGAGCTCGTCGCCGGTCGGGATCACCGTCACTTCGGGCTTCTCGAACACCGGGACCTCGGTGACGCCGACGGACTTCAGCAACCCCAGATCCGAGGGCCGCAGGACGTGACCGGGGTCGTAGAGGTGCTGGCCTTCCTCGACGTCCTCGCCGGCGGCGGCGACGTTCTCCCCCTCGGCGACGGCGTCGAACATTTCGACCTCGTCGGCGATCGGTTCGACCTGCTCGATCATCACCACGGCGTCGGCGCCCGCCGGGAGCGCGCTTCCGGTGTGGACCCGGATGGCTTCGCCGGGTCCCACGGTGCCTTCTGTCGGTTCCTCGTCGACTTCGCGCAGGACCTCGGGCGAGCGGTCCGAGGCGCCGAACGTGTCGCCGGCCCGGACCGCGTAGCCGTCCATCGCCGCCTCCGGCGCCGAGGGGACGCTCGCGGGCGCGGCCATCGTCGCCGCGAGCGTGCGTCCGTCGGCCTCGGCGAGCGGGACCTCCTCCGCACGGCCGTGGGGGTCGAGGGCGTCTCTGAGCGCGGCGAGCGCGTCGTCGACCCGGGTTCGCTGCTTGAAGCCGGACTGCTTCCGGTCGGTACTCATTGGCGGGGATTACGCGCCCGTGGTGAAAAAGGGGCCCACACGCGTCACGAGTCGAGTGTGAGGAGCGCGACACCGCCGACTGCGGCGAGCAGGGCCGCGCCCCGAACCACGCCCGGAACGAGACAGTCCGAAACCGCGCTTGCTGGGCCTCTCCCGCAGACGATCCGCCACAGGATCGACCGGCCCAGAAGCATCGTCGCCGCCTCGGCGACGCCGAACAGCACGGGTGCGGTACCGAGTGCCCGTCGGGTGGCGGGAGTCACACGCGAAATCCTTCCCGGAGCGATGTCGGCGTTTCGCCGGCGAGCGACTCGGGCAGCGCCATCGCGACGCTGTACATCCGTCCCTCGTCGCTGCTACCCGTGGTCTTCGCCAACCGTTCGGCCTCGGTGATCAACTGCTGGCCGAGCGACTCGGGCAGCGACTCGGCGTGTCCGCGGACCTCCGCGGTGTGCGCCGTGAGGTGGCCCTCGGTCCACGGCACCGGTTCGAGGATCGCCCGCGTGCGGTCGTGCGTCCAGCCGTGCCCGCCGAACAGCCGACGCAAGCCGTCCGCGGGGTAGAACGTCAGCGCCGCGCGGGCGTTCGCCAGCTCGGCCGCGGCGTTCTCGACGGCGAACAGCTGTCGGACCGGGGATTCGGGCGGCATCGGGTCGTAGTCGTCGACGACCAGCGTCGCGCCCGGCGCGGCGACGCGAGTGAGTTCGGCGGCGATCGGCGCCGCGGCGTCGTTCGCGAGGACGTTGAACAGCGCGTGGCAGGTGATCACGTCGACGGCATCGTCCGGAAGCGGGATCTCCCGCAGGTCAGCCTCGATCAGTTCCACGCAGTCGTCGCCCGCGAACCGCTCGCGGACGCCGTCGGCGTGGTCCGCGCGGTCCGTGATCGCGGAGACGTGCGCGGCGCCGGCGTCGAGCAGCCCGGCGGTCGCGTTGCCGACGCCCGCACCGGCTTCGAGGCAGCGCTTCCCGGCGATATCGCGGTCGGCGAGGGCGGTCGAGACGGAGTCGGGAACCTCCATACTCGCCGGTCGGCGGCGCGGCGGAAAGCGCTGACGGCGCGTGACTGCCTCCCACGACGACGAGCGCGAACGGCAACGATTTTGCCCCTCTACGCGCGAGTAGCGCTATGTTACTCACCGTCTCCGGCCCGCCGGGCAGCGGGAAGAGCACGAACGCCGAACTCCTCGCCGAGCGCTTCGACCTCGAACACATCTCCGGCGGCGACATCTTCCGCCAGCTCGCCGACGAGCGGGGCCACACCACCGTCGAGTTCAACGAGCTCGCTGAGGAGGAGGAGCAGATCGACAAGGATCTCGACCGGCGGCTGCGCACCATCGCCGCCTCCCGGGACGACGTGCTGCTCGAGTCTCGGCTCGCGGGCTGGCTCGCGGCCGAACACGCGGATCTGCGGTTCTGGCTCGACGCCCCGCTTTCCGTCCGCGCCGAGCGCATCGCCGACCGCGAGGACAAGACCGTCGCCGAGGCCCGCGCGACGACCGAGCGCCGCGAGCGGAGTGAGGCCAAGCGCTACGCCGACCTCTACGACATCGACATCCACGACCTCTCGATCTACGACGCCGCGATCAACACCGCGCGCTGGGGGGAGGCGGTCGTCCCCGACATGCTCACCGCCGCGATCGAGCGCTACGACCCCGAACAGGACGAGGGGAAAGAGCCCGTCGAGGGCGTCCGCTACGAGTTCTGACTGTGACCGACCCGCTCCGCGATCCGCCGGGCGAGCGCGCCGTCGAGGACCTGCTCTCCTTCGGCGTCGTCAACCTCGACAAGCCCGCCGGCCCCTCGGCCCACCAGGTGGCGGCGTGGGTCCGGGACCTCGCGGGCGTCGACCGGGCGGCCCACGCGGGCACGCTCGACCCGAAAGTGACGGGCTGTCTGCCGACGATGCTCGGCGACGCGACCCGGCTCGCACCCGTGTTCCTCGAAGGCGGGAAGGAGTACATCGCGGTCCTCGAACTCCACGGGCTCCCGCCGACGGACATCGAGGCTACCCTCGCGGAGTTCGAGACCGAGATCTACCAGAAGCCGCCCCGAAAGAGTGCGGTCGCTCGCCGGCTGCGATCCCGAGAGATCTACGAGCTCGACCTGCTGGAGCTGGACGACCGACAGGCGCTCCTCCGGGTTCGCTGTGAGAGCGGCACGTACATCCGGAAGCTCTGTCACGACCTCGGACTGGCACTGGGCACCGGCGGACACATGGGCGACCTCCGCCGCACCGCGACCGGCCCGTTCGACGACACCGACCTCCGGACGCTCCACGACCTCGCGGACGGGCTCGCGTGGGCGCGCGAAGACGATCACGAAGCGTTCCTCCGTGAGGTTGTCTCTCCCGCCGAGCGCGCGATGGAACACCTGCCCGCGATCACGATCGCCCGCAGCGCGGCCACCTCGGTCGCCGACGGCGCGCCCGTCTACGCGCCGGGCGTCGTCGGGACCGACGACGCCGCGGCCGCCCTCGACCCCGGCGACGACGACCTGCTCGCGTGCTACACGCCCGACGGCAGCGCGGTCTGTCTCGGAAAGCTGGTCGGCGACCCCGCGGCCGAGTCGGGGGAAGTGGTGTCGCTCGAACGCGTGCTGGTCTGAGAGTCCCGGCAAGCTCCCGGCCCGGACCGTAGCTTCTTGCTCGCGCGCGCCGGACGCCGGGCATGGACATCGGCACCGCGAGCGCGGCGCCCGGCGAACTGGCACGCGGCCACCTCGAACTCACCGACCTCCCGACCGGAGTCCCCGAGCGACTGCCCGTGATCGTCGCGAACGGAGCAGAAGAGGGGCCGACGCTGTGGATCACCGGCGGCGTCCACGGCGACGAGGCCACCGGCGTCGCGGTCACGCAGGACACCATGCGCGAGGACCTGCCCCAGCGCATCTCGGGCGCGGTCGTCGCCGTCCCGGTGATCAACCCCGCGGGGCTGCGCCGGAACGCACGGACCTCCTACTACGGCGACGACGACCCGAACCGGAAGTTCCCCGACCCCGAGAGCGAGTCCTCGACGCCACCGGAGGTGCAGGAACGGATCGACGAGCGCCTCTACGACACGATCGTCGGCTCCGCGGACGCGCTGATCGACAACCACACTGCGAGCGTGAACTCCCAGCCGTTCGTGATCCGGGACCGCGTGCTGTTCGGTGAGCGCCGGACTGAGGCCGAAGCCGAGGCGCTGGCGGACGAGCTCGAAGCGCTCGTTGAGGCGACGGGGCTGCCGGTGGTGACGGAGTACCCCGCCGAAGAGTACGTCGACAAGGGGCTCCAGCGCTCGACAGCCGGCGCGGTCTGTAACGGCGCCGGCATCCCGGCGTTCACGACCGAGCTCGGCGGGCACAGCGTCGTCACCGAGTCGGCCCGGGCGGCGGGCGTCGCCGCCGCCTACGGCGTGATGGACGAACTCGGGATGCTCGAGGCGTGGCCGGAGGCGGTCGGGGAGCCCGGGGTGTACGAGGCGCCCGTCGACTTCCCGGTGCGGCGGTTCCGCGGCCCCCGGATGGAGACGGCCGGGCTCCTGCGCCACCGTGTCGAGGCCGGCGACGCCGTCGAGGCGGGCGAGGTCGTCGCGGACGTGGTGAGCGCGGCCGGCGAACAACTGGACACGGTCGAGGCCGAGCACGACGGCTACGTGCTCGGTCGCAAAGAGGGGCTGGCGGCCTACGAGGGCGACGCGGTGCTCAGTATGGCGGTTCGGGACGACGGCGCGCTGGTGGCGCCGCGGGACGCGGAGTAGGGTTCCCGCGGCGGAGGGAACGAAGCGAAGTGCTTAACTGCCGGACGGCGCTGTCTCTACGTGCGGGACCGTAGGGTAGTGGTATCCTCTGCCGATGGGGTCGGTAGGACCTGAGTTCGAATCTCGGCGGTCCCATCACTTTTCCGAGACGTTCCATGGGGCACAGCGGAAGTGCCGCCCGACGGCGGCCGAACGGGGGTCGCTATGACGCCTCTCGAATACGAGGCGTCCCATTCGGACTGCCGATTCTGCGGCGCTCACGTCAGTACCGACTTCCGGCGCACCTTCGGCGACGAGCAGAACGTCGCCCACCGCTGCCTCTCCTGCGACAGCCGCCCGCGGGTCCAAGCGGGCAGCGCCGCGGGCGTCAGCGTCGACTACCCGGACCCGGCCGAGCAGGAGTTTCGGAACCGCGGGCCGCGGGTCGCGGCTACTGACGGCGGTGTTTCGGGAGGTGGCGGCCGGTGAGCCTCGAAAGCGAGCAGCCGGCTCTCGCCCGCGCCCGCAGCTTCTTCCGCGGCGCGCTGCCGATCGACCCGGACGGCTACTCGAAGGTTCGTGTTCCCGTCGACGCCGTATGCTGTGGGTGCGGTGAGGTTCACGTCAAGAACGAGCCCGTCCACGACCCGCGAAACATCGGATCGTTCCAGCAGGCGTGCAAGGTCTGCGGGACCGTCGAGTGGCACAACACCGTGAGCCGGCTCGACGGGATCGCCGACTCCGTGGTGTTCGTCCGCGCCGCTCGGCTCGAGCTCCACGACGCCGCCAACGGCGAAGAGCCGGACGCCGAGGTGCTCGAGGCAGGGATCCGCGAAGCGAAGAACGCCGAGGAGGTGATCTAGATGTCCACCGACTCGCCGCCACTCGCCGCGGCGAAAGCGATCGGGACCGACGTGGAGCGGTTGATCTGCGACGCGCTCCCGCTCGAGGCGGTCACTCACGGCGACGCCCACCACGACGCCGAGGTGTCCGGGCTGCTCGCCCCCGCGACCGTCGACGCGCCGTTTTCGGTCGTCTTCGCCGGGGTGCCTCTGGTGGAGCACGGCAGCCACCTCGAGATCAAGGCGTGCAAGCGGCGCACCTCCGACGGGTCGCGGAGTCGGTCCGGACGGTGGAACTTCAAGGGTCGCGACGACGGCCAGCACAGCGTTCTACTGGATCGCGGGGGCTACTACGCGCTCGCGGTCTACGACGACGACGGGACCGCGGCAGCTCGCCGCGTGCTCGCCGTCGCGATCGCGCCGGCGACGGTCGTGGACTCGCTGCTCGCCGATCGCTGGCTGAGTGTCGACCGGACCGAGGGCACCATGTCGCGGCTCCCGTGGTCGCTTACGTCGCTGGCTCCCGCCGTCGAAGAAGCCGGAGGTGGTCCTCGTGCCGAGTGATCGAGACACCGCCGGACTACACCGATCCCTCGGCGTCGACCGTCGCGATCGGTGGGCGTGGCTGGCCGCGGTCGCTCTGTTCGTGCTCGGCGACGTAGCGACCACCGC
The DNA here is from genome assembly GCF_001282785.1 of Halolamina sediminis. NCBI lineage: Archaea > Methanobacteriati > Methanobacteriota > Halobacteria > Halobacteriales > Haloferacaceae > Halolamina > Halolamina sediminis. The sequence goes on along the minus strand of NZ_CVUA01000001.1, from coordinate 16,182 downwards.
GGTCGGTCTCAATATCGGCGCCGTCGAGTCGAACCCGGTAGCGCTGGCGGCGATCGGCGCGCTTGGGCTGTGGCCGGCGATGCTGCTGCTGAAAGCGACCGTACTCGGCTTGGTCGGCCTCCTGTGGGCGTGCTCGCCGGAGCAGTTCCGCGCTGTCGTCCCCGCGACGCTCGCGGTTTGGGGTGCGGCCGTCGTCTCGATCAACAGCTACGTGGTCGGGGTGGTGCTCGCGTGAAGTCGACCGAACCCGCGTGGCACGAGTTCGCTCTACAGCTCAACTACGCCGGCTCGCTCGAGGCACACTTCGGCGCTGCCCGGATCGTCGATCAGTCCGGCGGGTCACGGGTCACGGAGTTCACCGCCAGCGGCGAGCGGTGGACGGCGAAACTCTACTACCAAGAGTCCGGAATCTGCGACCCCGGCGACGTACTGCCGACCGGGACCGCGTGGGAGTTCGACGGCGTTCGTGAGCACCGGATCGCGATCCAGCGCCACGGCGAGGAGGATCCGGTGGGCGAGCAGAAGCTGAATGCCCACATCCGCCCGCGCTGGGACGGTATGCGCGTCGAGCAGTCCGACGGCAGCCGCCGGAAGCTGGACGTGCCGTTTCGCGAGGGCGTGAACGTCGTGCTCTCCGGGTCGAACGTCGACGCACAGCGGTATCAGCCGCTCCTCCGCGGCGCGGCCACCGCGCTGGGGCTGAATCCCGGCCACTTCCGCGACCCCCACGACTCGAGTACGGTCCGCGACGGCGAGCGGTACGTTCGAGTTCACTGCGACGCCAGCGGTCCGATCCACGCTCGGGACGGCCCGATCGCCCAGATGGGCCACCTCCTCGAGAACGACCGTTCCGGGTACCGGAAGGTCGTTCAGAACGACGATAACGACCACGGCGAGAACCTCCCCGGCTACTATCACACCGTCACGCTCGGCCCCTCGCGAGTTCGTGAGGCGTTTCCCGAGCACACCGTTCCCGTCGAGATCAAGCACTACTACGCCCGAGAGGCGCTGTCGCGGTCGAAAGACGACCCTCTCCGCCACCCGAAGCTCGGCGTGAGCTATCAGGTGAGCCGATGGGACGGGTCGGTCGGTGTCACCCCCGACGAACTCGCGGACCTTGAACGCGAGCTCGACCGGACGCTCCGCGCCGTGCTCGAGGATGCTGGCGTGACCATGACCCCGGGCGCTGGCGGTGGGCCGTTCGTCGAGGATGCGTACTTCGACGCCGACCTCACCGAGCTCGAGGAGAGCGAGCAGCCGCCGAAGCTGAACCTCACCCGGATTCGGAACGAGCAGGAGAGCATCGTGATCCGGCAGTTGATGGCCAACGGCGGGCTGTCCGAAGTCGAAGAAGAAGCCCTCGGGACGCTGGTGACGGACGGCGGGAAAGTGAGCCCGGCCGACATCGCCGAGGAGCACAGCCGCCACGTCGGATCGGTCCGGCGTGCGCTCCGGCGGATCGACGACATGGTTGAGCGCGAGTACGGCAGCGTTTCGCTCCGGTCTCCACACGTCGCGGAGATGGTTCACGACGCCGTTCAGCAGTTCCGGGAGGCAAGCCGCAGCGTTACCGAAGCCGCCGGGCAGGCGCTCCTCTCGGCCGAGCGTGGGCTGTCTGACGCCACCTCCGCGCTGATGACGTGGTGCGCGAAGCACGGCGTCGACGTGGACAACCGCGGCGAGGCGATCGAGGCGATCCGGCTGGGTGAGATCGACAGCGACCGCCGCCGCCCCGGTGATCCGCTCCGTGGTGTTCGCTGGGAGCTCCGTGAGGGTTTGAAGCGTTGGCTCGAGTCCGGTCGCGACCGTGAGGCGTTCGCGAACGCGACCGTTCGCTGGCGCGAGGAGGATCGCGGTCGCCGGAGCCTCCCCGCCTCCGCGATCCTCAGGTAGCGTAGTCCCCTCCGGACGGGCCGGTACGCGGTCCGTCCGGAGTAGTGGCAACTCTCTCAAACACCCCCTATATCGGCCGATATTCGGCCGTTTCCGCCCGGACCTTGTTTTCAGGTGGAGATTTGCGGCCCTTCCGAGCCGGCGCTGCGGCCGGCGGCCGCGGGTCGAACCAAACCCGGGGGGTTCGGTTCTCCCTTAGGCGTGTGGCTAAGGCCACCAATCCAAGGGACCACCGCCGTACAGCGCCGCGCCGCAGGCGAAGCCAAGGCGCGAAGCGCCGCCCGCCCCCTGTGGGCGCGCGAAAAATTTTGGACCCCTACGAGAAGATCCGCGCGGGAGGTATCTTCGCTTGATTCCCCTTCGGGTGATCGCCCGCGCCGCCGAACCGAACGCGAAGCGATCGCGCCGCTATCGTCCTCGAGCGGAGCACGTCGATCCCCCGACCGACCGGCCGATACAGCACGAACGCATAGAACCCGTCCTCCCGCCGAAGCTTCCGATGCTGCGCCTCCCACAGCCGGAACCGAGTTGCGTTTCTCGAGTCCATCGCCGCTTTCACGTCGCCCGGACGATCGCCCCGCCGGGCGTCGTGCCAGTCGTCGCGCTCGAGCTCCAAGCCGTAGCGATCCGCGGCCCACTTCTCCGCGAGCGACCCGTACCGAGCAGCGTTGCTCGAGCGATTCACCCCCGAACACCCCGGCTTTTGACCCATGACCACGGCCCTTCTCGCGCGATCGGCAGTTTTCGACCAAAACCGCGGGTCGGTCCCCCCGTATGTCCGGCGCACCCGCGCCCAGCGCACCCGTCAATAGATAGGTATGGGCGGTGGGGGGTGTGCCCGTGGACGGACACCGCGGACACCGACGCCCTCATGCAGAACCACCTTCCCCGCTGTCCACGGGTTCCGACACAAGCTCCCGGTGCTGTCCATCGCGCCACTCGCGCACTCTGTCGGCTACCCAGCCCTTCCCGTAGTCCACGAGTCCGCGCCCGTCCTTGCTGATTTCCCGATAGCTCATGCCGCCGTCGTCGTCCCACGGTTGGTAAGCGTTGATCGCCGTCCGAGCCTGTGCGTTCCAGTCCGCCGACTCCGCGGCTTCGTCCGGGTCCACGTCGTCGCCGTCGTCGCCGTCCTCGTGCAGCGTGATCCGGAACTCGCTCGCTTCGTGCTCGCTGTACCGCTCCCGAGTGTCGGTGACTCCCTGATAGGTTGTTTCCTCCGCGGTGTTGAGATCGTCCTGTCCGCCCTCGCTCTCGATGAACCGGACCGTGCTCGGATCGTCCCGGCTCGGCTTCTCGAGGCAGAACGTCGCCAGTCGCCGGAACGCCGCCGCCGTTCGCTTCCGCGTGTGGTTGACCATGAGCACCGAACCGCGCTTCGCGTGGGGGCCGTGGTCGCCCTCCTTCTTCCGGATGAACGTCAGCGCGTTGGCGAACGCTTCCGCCTTGTTCGATTCGGTGCCGTATCCCGAGAGTTCCTGCGCCGTCTCGTCGATCACGCAGAGAACCGGCCCCTCGTACTCCGCCATCGCCTCGAGCATCGCCATGTCGGAGTTTACCACCGCGTCGGCTCCCTCCCAGTCCGTGTTTGCGAGGATCAGCCCGCCGGTCCGCGCGCCCCACGCCCGCGCCACGTCCACCGTGAGCGCTGTCTTCCCCGCGCCCGGCGGCCCCAGAACCAGCCCGATCGCCCCCTCGTTGGTGAGGGACTGGGCGGCGCGACCGATCAAGTCCTGCCCGTCGCCCTGCTGGTTCGTCAGCCCGACCATGCCTTGCAGCTGTGAAACGTTCCCGTCGCGGAACGCCCGGTCCGTCGTCTTCGTCGCCGCGCTCGAGAGGATTTCACGCCCCAGCGCCGTCTCGAGGAACGATTCGTCTTCGGTCCGCCACAGCGAACAGTAGTAGTTCAGTAGATCGAGCGTTTCCGGGTCGTCTACCAGCCCGGCAAACTCCCGGATGTACTCGTTCTTCTTCCCCGCGAGTTCGTCCCGCAGGAACTCGCGCCCTTGGGCCGCCGCGTAGACCGACGAATCGCCGCGGCTACTCATCGTTCGGTCCCTCCGTCAGTCGCCGCGGCTTGATCGTACTCCGGGAGCGGGTCGAACTCCTCCCCATCCTCGAACACTTGGAAGTCCATCTCGGTGCCGTGATCCTCGAGCGGGTCCGACTCCTCCTCTCCGTCGTGAGTCAGGTGGTCCGGCTGCACCTCCTCCGGGAGGATCTTGTCGATTATCTGCTCGTAGCTGTCTCCGTCGTTCAGGGACGGCGCGACCACACCCTGCAGCGCCGCGTTGTAGTCCTTCGCCCGGCGCTTGTCCAGCTTCCGGAGCATCCCGCCGATGTTCCGTTTGATGTATTCTCCCTCTCGAGCGGCCCGCTCGTATTCATCCCTCAACTCGCGGATGTTCTTCATGGCCTTCTTCGGCGTCGGTTCGGCCAGCATCTCCGAAGCCGTCTTCGCCGCCGGAGTTCCGCGCCAGTTCGCTACGCTCGTGTTCGTGCTCGGGTTGTAGATCCGAACCTCGTGGGCGTCCTTGGCTGATTTCGTCCACGGGTAGAGCTCACCTTCGACTACGTTCATCTCCTCCCATGCCGGATCGTTCAGCTCCCAGATCTCTCCTCCCTGTTCGTCGCCGCCTTCCATAGCGACCACGTAATGCCCGTCCGGGTCCGGGATTAGCTTCGCTATCTTCCCGCCGACTACCCACGCGACCGCGCCGGCACCGCCCGCGACTACCACGGGGAACGGCCACCACGCCGGTATCTCCGGGATCGACAGCCCCGGCGCATATCCTTGGCTCGAGAGGACTACGTAGCCGACTCCTACGATTATCAGCGTTCGGAGGTTGTCGAACACTCCTTCCGTTATCGTTTCTCTGAGACTCATACGATTCTCTCCGATTTGGGTTCGTCCTCGTCCTCGAGCGCTTCCTTCCCTCGCTTGTAGCTCAGTCCCCCCGCGCCGACCGCCGCACCGAGCCCCCCGAGCATCGCTGTCTGTAGCTTGATCGACGTACCGCCGACGTCCACGCTATCGGTCCGGATTAGCGCCGCCGCTTCGCTCGAGGCCACGGCTATCGCATACGCACCGTCGAACTCCTCCGCCGCGTAGGTCATGGTCATGCCGTCCGTAACTGTCGCTCCGCGCGTCGGGATCTCGGTGATTCCCGCGCCGCTCCCGGTCGTCATCGCTCCCATCATCGCGCCCGTGTCGGTGATTTTGACGGCTGAGGGATAATCCGCGCCGAAGGTGATTCTGAACTCGTTGTTCTCAAACTCCCACGACTTGATCCGCACAGGCCCCAGTTCTACCGCTACGGTGTCCGATTCTGTCTCCGTGCTCGAGGTGCTCGGTGGCGTCGGTGATTCCTGCCCGGCTGCGGACCCCGCGCCCGCCAGCCCCGCGGCCCCTGCGAGCGTCGTTAGGATGGTTCTCCGCGCGATTCCTTCGCCGTTGGCTCCTGATTCTGTGTTCTCGGTCATGGTCAAGAAAAATTAGGGGTGGCGTTAGTACTCGGTGTAGATCTTCCCGATAATCAGTCCCGCCACAACGACGACCCCCACGGCCGCCCCGACTGAAACTCCGAGGAATTGAGCCAGCGCATTAAGCGCTCCCTCGCCGGACCCTGTGCCAACGGGTCCGCTTGTTGCCTGTGCCTTCCGCTCCTCTAACTCGAGCTGTAGTTGTCGGATCTGTTCCTGTCGTTCGGAGTAATTCTCCGCTGCGTTCGTCGTGTCGTAAGTTAGGCTAATTGTATCCGCTGTCTGGATCTCTCCCCCATCTTTGCCGGTGATTTTGCTTACCGTGAAGGGTTGATCCAGCTCCATCACCTCGCCGGTATCACCGGCGACGGCGAACAGTTGGAGCCCGTCCACCGTTGCCGGATCATACGTCGTGTTGGACTGCCAGCCATCGGCCGGCGCACTCTGGGAGAGCAACAGTCCGGTGTAACTCGTTCCGTTCATCTCCACCGTCATGCTCCCCACGTTCTCGAGCGATGGGGTTTCCATCCCGCTGTAAGCCGCGATCGCCAAGGCGCGGACATAGCTATCCGATCCGTTGTAGTCCTGCGCGTACTCCTGTGCGAGTGTCGCCGGGGAGATGTGGTCCGAGATGTTCCCATCCTCCGCGGCTGGCGCTAAGGACTGATTGATGTAGACCGCGGCTTCTGTCTTAGTCTGTTGGGATTTGTTTTCAATACTCTCCCATGTGTTAAGATAATCCGCTATAGGAATAGCTGTTGTAGATGTGAGATTTTCCGTGGTATCCACAACCACATACACCCCAGTAGTCGCGCCCCCCGCGTCGATATATGGATCGTTTGATGGGTTGTAAATTATATCGAGGAAAGAGGCGTCCCCCTCGGCAGCGCTATCTTTTATCGGTATTTGTTTCAGGGACACACCTGTCCCATTCAATACTGAGACATCCTCTGTCGGTGCATCAACAGCGCGGATTTTGTTATCATCTCGGGGGGAGACAGACCCGATAACTGATAGTTTAACAAAGTTATCAGATACCCCCGTTGTGTTAGCTGCTCTTTGATCGAGAGCTACGACCGTCTCAACACCGACATTCCATTCATCTACCAAGTTAAGTTGTTTAACTGCGTAAAAATTCTCAATACTCTCGTTAGCAGCTTGCTGAGCCTCTGAGACGGTCCCGCCGTTTGCGAGGGTCTCGACCGCGGCGGCCTCCGCTCGACTAAACGCGATCGTCTCGCTGTTTGTGAGACCGTTGTTGATCGCGTCGAGATAAGCTGTGTTGCTGGCGGAGAGTTGCCCCGCCCTCGCGTGGATTTCCGCTTTCGTCTCGGCCGCGTCGGTGGCGTTCCACTCCTCAGAGATTTCATCCTTCACATACTCCGCCGAACATGGGTTAGACTCCTTCTCACCGCCAAACAGGTTGAAATTCCCCACATTTGCGAAGTCGTACAGGATAGCATCCCACGCGGAACACTCCTCGGTATCGGCCGCCTGTGCGATGGCTGTCCCGGCCGGCGAGGGAGCGACCCCCACCCCGACCGCAGAACCAACCACCAGCAGAGTCAGCAGCAGGGAAAACGCCCGCTCGCCGGCCGAGGCCATCAGGACGACCTCCCGACGAGCAAGAGCGCGCCCGCCGCCACGACGATCACGCCGATCCCCATGCCTCCCTCGAACAGATCGCCGCCGAGATCGCCGCCGATCAGTCCGCCGCCGGCAACCTTAGCGACCTTCCCGACCTCCGCGGTCGCGTTCGTGCTCTCGAGGTTCGGAGCTGTGACCTTGACCCGGAAAGAGTTGTACGTCGAAACGTCCACGTTCGACCGTTCGACCAGTCGCTCCTCTCCGGCAGTCAGGCTGATGTTTCTCGTTTCTAACTCCGTTTCTGTCCCGTCCGAGATCCCGACGAACGTTACCTCGAGATCCACGCTTGAGCTCGAGCCCGCCGTGAGATCCGCGTAAACGCTCCGGGTATCGTTCCCCACCGACACCGTGGAGTTCGCTACCACAGCATCCCCCCCGGATGCGGTGGGGGTTGCTGTCGGTGTTTCTGTGCTCGTTTGTGCTACCGCTCCGCCAGTCGCTCCGGCGATCATCCCGACGACGACCGCCACCAGAAGCGCCGCCGACCCGATCTTCCGCAGTTTGCTCATCATCCACCACCTCAGTAGAGCCACCCGAGGGTAATCTGGCTCGAGGCCACCAGCCCGATGTAGGCCACGCCCCAGAGATCCGACCCGGTAACGAAGTCGGCCACCTGCGGGACGAACACCCACGCCACCAACAGCCCGCCGGCAGCGAGAACTGTGTACCCGTACATATCGTCTAGCGAACTATCCAGCAGTTTCCGCGGTCCGCCCGCGGTCAGGAGATCGGTGTGATCGTTCGTCACGATCGTCCCCACGAACGTCCCGACCGCCACGACCCACGCGAGAGTCGTGGTGTTGCCAAGGAATGTGAAACTGTCCGACAGGGAGAAGCCGAAAGCCGAAATTTCGGCAATCCCAACCATCACGGCCGCCGAAAACATACCGAGAACCAGCATCCCGATGTCTTCGGGGTCGTAGCTTTTGGTACTCATGCTACAACCGCCCCCCGACGACGGGGTTCCGTAATACCTCGGCTCAGCGAGGGGGAAGCCAGCCCAAGGCTGGCTCGGGCGTAGTTTTATCACGGGTGATGGTCAGCGGCCGACCATGCAGAAGCTCAGAACCGACGGTAGTTCCGGACTGGTCACCATCCCGCGCGCGTTCCTCGAGAAGGACGGCGTGCTCGACGACGGCGAGGTTCCCGACGAGCAGCAGGTCGACGTGGAGCGGCTCGGCGAGCGCGCGTACCTGGTCCGCGTCGCCGAGGACGGCAGCCTTCCGGACCCGCAGGAGTGTGAGGTGGTCGAACGGCTGGCGGCTCAGCGGATTCTGAACGAGGATGCGTTCGGTCGGCAGCAGCGGGCGGACTAGACATAGAGTTATCAGGAAGTAGCCAATACTGACGGTAGGATGCTTCAGACTCTTAGTGCGGTTGGTACCGTTCTAATCCTCATTTTCACTGGGCTCACCTTCTGGTATCAGGTCTGTCGGACGCCCCGTTCAGATGTTGAGATGAACCTAATCGAAAGAGAAGAATATTCGACAGAACACGGCAGAGTTGCTTTTCACCCTCTCCATGTCCAGTTCTCTAACCGTGGTGAGATGGATGCGATTGTAGATTCTGTTGGTGTCTCGCTCGAGTTGATCGACTTATCGACCGGAGAAACGTTTGAACTCCCGGAAGAAGCAGAATTCAGTGCCGGAATAAGTAGGAAGCATATCGGCGAGAGTGGTACTCTGACCGCCGGATCTACTGATAAGGTTGGCACCAAATTCAACGTGAGGGAGGTGGATAAACTCCCGCAAGAAATTGAGGTTAACGCATCCTACGATGCTGAAATTCGTGATAACCAGAGAGTCTACAACCGATCTTCCTCTGGATCGTTCCGGTTCATCATCGAGAGAGACGAGTGACTACTTCTCCCCGACTCCCCATTCCGTTTCGTACTCGAGCGGCAGTTCCTCGGTGCTCAGAATCTCCGCGATCTCCTCGCCGGTGAGGCTCCCGCGGTTCTCGGCGGCGCGGAGCAGCTCCTCGAGCGCGCCGGTCGGCATCGCCGTAGTCCCGCCGGCCATGCGGAGGTAGTGCTTCGCGGCTACGTCGAGCGCGCCCGACGTAGTGCTCTCGCCGGTCGCTTCCTGCAGGTGCTCCCACCGTCGCTTCCGTTCGTCGGTGCTCTGGATTCGCATTCGGTTTTGCACATCCGACCGGCTGACGTAGTTCTATCGGGTAGCTGAATCGGGTCATGGTCATAAACGGGGGTCGTCGACGGCCGCGATCGCCCGGATCGGCGGCGTGATCGAGCCGGCGCGACGGTCGGTTTTGCACATGGGCCGTGCGAGACGGTGTGCAAAATCGGGGAGGGTCGGTTTCTCGAGCCGCGACCCCACGCGGTCGCAATAGAACCGTATTTCTCGGGGGGATCTCAGTTGCTCGGACTGCGGTAGTCGGAAGTGTGCATATCGTGGGTCGATCCATCGAGGAGCACGCCGACCCGCGCCCGGAGTGGGCGATCATCCGGAGGCATGAGACTCATGTTCAGCGTCGTCGACCTCTCGGGATCCAGGTTCGGGAGGGTCTGTCGATCCGAGGCGACGACGTTTCCGCTCTTGTCGTGGAACTCCATCTGAATGGCACCGTTGGTGGCTGTCGACGTGCCAACGTTCCCGACCTCTATCTCGCTGTTCACGCCGCCCTCGCTGTCAACCGTAACGGCGTAGCTGAATACGAGAACGGGGTAGTCCTGGACCTGCACAAGTTCCGCAGGAACGTCTTTGACACTCTCTGGTGCCTCACCGACGTTCCACCCCTCCCCGGTCGTTTCGAGGTAGTAGTACCGGGTTTCGTCCTTCTCGTAGTACGTGCCCTCGATCGATTCTTCACCGGCGACGCCGACGGCCATATGGTTGGCTTCCGGCATGAGTAACAACACGACCCCATACCCGAGTTGCCTCAGCATCGCGGCCATCAAGATACACGTATCCTCGCAGTCGCCGCCACGATCGACCAGCGTCTCGACTGGGTACTTCGGGTACTCGTTGTATCCCGTCGCAGGCTTATCCTGCGTATACTTCATTCCCTGAACGATCGCGACGGCGTGGTCAACGATCTGCCGTGCGCTGAGGTCGTTTCTCTCGCCGTAGTCCTCGAGAGCGTCCGTTATCGATTGGATATACGCCCGATCATACCTGTCTGCGACGTAGGCACCGTACTCGGGTGTCCTGAGCCTCTCTTTGTAGTACTTGTAGAGGTTCGACGGAACGTCCAGAGTAAAGGTAGTCTGCGTCCCATGAGCGGACTGTTTGAACTCTCGGGAGTACGTCTTCTCACTCTGCTCATTCGGGAACGTCTTCCCGGAGAGTCCTGTGAGGAATGCGGGGAGTGAAGGCTGTTCTTTGCTCCCGACTGTGTGGGAGCCGAGCAGCTGGGAGCCAGCACTTGCGCTTAGAGATGTACCGAGCTTCGCAGTTCCATAGTTGGTACCCTCACCTGCGATCTTGTGGGTGCCGCTGCTGGTTATCTTGGTCACTTGGTCACCGCTCAGGGTCGTGATCGAGACGCTATCCGACCCGCGCATTTCGATGGTGACCGTTACCGCGTACTGTTCTCCGGTGAGCCATGCTTCCTCCCAGGAGACCTTCGCCGGAACAGGGGTCTGTGTCGACTCGTTCTGAGCAGGCCTTTCTGTAGTACGCTGGGAGTCATTATTCGGATCAACTTGGTCCAAGCAGCCAGCGAGGGTGGAGGTAGCCGCAGCGGCGACAACGAAGTTCCGTCGTTTCATCTCTCGACCTATTGGATAAACAGGCCAAATGTAAATCCACCGACCAGATTTTCAGGAAACTCAATCTTCCAATTCTTTGAGGCTCAGGTTTCCGTCGAGAAACGCTTGTCCCCTGTCGGTGATCGAGTAATAAGGGTGTCCTCCCTCCCGATCGGCCTCTACGAGCCCGTGTTCTTCGAGAGTACTCAGCCTCTCACTCGTGTACCCGCGACTTAGCCCGACGTTTCGAGCGACGTTGCTGGGCGTCAACTCGAGCATCTTCGGCGGAGCCAGAAGCTGAAGGATGGACTGGTCAGCAGCCTTCATCCAGTCCACTCTCCTGTACATTCGCGTATTATGGGGTCCATACAGCGTAAAGCAGGTTCGGAGGGACTTCAATACTGACGAATACGTAATCCATAGATTACGAACTCGTGGGGTAGATTTATCTTCTCCCCGTTCCTGGCGCTGAGGTAACGGAAGCTCGTCGCGGACCCGTCGCTCGCCGATGGGTCCCTGTCAGAACGATGCGGACCCCGCTGTTGGAGCCAGCGGGTCCGCGTGGGCTTCCGTGAGAGAGCACGGAAACCATGCTGAAGGAACGAACGCGGGGGCTTGAATCTCCCGCACGACAGGAGGCATCGAATCCATCCGGAACACCGATCGGAACATCCGAAATCGACTGTAGTCTGGCGGTTTCCCCACTTCCGGAACCATTCGGAACACCCCGGCCGACCGTTATGGGTCGGACGTTCGCAGGGACGGATATGGCGTCGAAAGGCAAGACGGCTGAAGGAATCGTTGTCTACCGAACCGTCCAGAAGTCGCCGGGGATGCTGGGTCGAACGGTCGGCCCGCTGTTCTCGACGAAGGAGGAAGCGATGGCGGTCGCGGAGGAGTTCGCGGAGCACGGACTGAACGCGGCGCCGACGGAGTGGGAGATCGTCGACGACGCCCGCGGGACGGTGGAGATGGTGCCGGCGTCGACGCGGCACACGCTGGCGGTCGAGCCGGTGACGGTCCACGAGTCGGCTGGGGAAGTGACGCCGACGCAGGGAGGGGGTGAGTGAGCATGTCGGAGGCGGTCATCGGCGCGCGACATCCCGACACCTGCGAGATGCCGGATTGCTCGAGCCGAGAGGAGCTGGTGGCGTGCCGTGACCCGCAGGGGAACGAGATTCTGGCCTGTCCGGGCTGCCGATCGGACTGGCCGAATCAGCTTCGCGTCGTGGGGTCAGATGGATAGTCAGGAGCTGCGGCGCGATCCCCGGGACGACCTTCGCCCGATCACTCCCCGGAAGGCGTTCGAGGAGTGGCTCGGCTACGTTCGGTCGAACACCTCCGGAGACACGGCGAACTCGTACGAGCGACGGGTCGAGCTGTTCGTTTCGTGGTGCGAGTCGGAGGGGATGCTGAACCTGAACAACGTCGACGGCCGCGACATCAAGGAGTACCGCGACTACCGCGACCCGGCGGTGAACCGGACCACGATGAAGAACGAACTCCGGACGGTCCGGCAGTTCTTGGAGTACGGGGTCGCGCTCGAGGCGGTGGAACCGGCGTTGGTGGAGAAGATCGGCCACCACATCCCGTCGCTGACGAAGGGCGAGGAGTCGAGTGACTTGACCATCAGCCGGGAGCGGGTGATGGCGATTCTGGCTCACCTCGACAAGTATCGCTACGCGACGCGTGACCACGCGTTGTTTCTGACGTTGTGGGACACGGGAGCCCGGATTTCTGGCGTTCAGGCGCTCGATGTTGACGACTTCGACGCGGAGGACGGGACGGTGACGTTCGTTAGTCGGCCGGAGTCGGAGACGCGGCTGAAGAACGGCCAGAACGGGGAGCGGATGAACGTGCTCGACGAGAAGACCGTCGACGTTCTCCGCGACTACATTCGGGAGCACCGGAAGAAGCGGACTGACGAGTTCGGTCGGGAACCGCTGTTTACGACGAAGTTCGGTCGGCCCACGTCGTCGACGATCCGCCGGACCACGTATACTCTCACGCAGCCCTGTTCGCGGGGTGGCTGTCCGCACGGCGAGGAGCCGGAGGCCTGCCTGTACCGCGAGCACGGCCACGAGAGCAAGTGTCCTTCGAGCTTGAGTCCGCACCCGATCCGGACGGGCCGGATCACGGACTTGCGGAACCGGGGTGTTCGGATTGCGCACGTCGCGGGGCGCGTCGACGCGATGCCGGACACGATTCGAGCGTACTACGATAAGCCCGACCTTGGCGAGGATCTCGCTCGGCGTCGGGGCCCAATAGCGAACACAGGACTATGACTCAGACGGCAGTTTCAACAGTCAACGGTTGGTGTATTGTACGAGAAGGCGTGGGTTAGCCCCTCGGCGGTCCCACTTCTTCGAGTCGATCAATAGGGCACAGCGGTAGTGCTGGCTGCCGAGCGTCGACACCCGGCGTAGCACCTCACCGCCTACCCCGCTTCCGGGAGCGTTATCCGCACGGTCGTCCCCTGCGGACTGCCCGCCACCAGGTCGAGCGTCCCGTCCGACACCTTGACCGTCCAGTAGATGATCCACAGCCCTAGCCCCTGGGTGTGGTTGAGCGGCGTCTCCTTCTGGCCCTCGATCGCTTCGACGTCGAACTTGGGGATCCCCTTTCCCGTATCGCAGATCTCCACCACCGCCTTCCCGTCCCGACCCCGGCGGACGCGGGCAGTGATCGAGGTACCCTCGGGGGTGTGCTCGATCGCGTTCTCGAGCGCTTCTCTGATCGCTCTCGGGAGGGCAGAGTGGCAGTTCACGCGGCAGTCTGCCTCGAACTCCGTCGCGATCTCGACGCCCGGGTACTCTTCCCGGATCCGCGCGATCTGCCCTTCGAGCACTGTCGCGAGGTCGAACTCTACCGTCCGATCGTTCTCCCAGATCGAGACGATCTCCCGCGTCCGGTCGGTGGTCGTGAGCAGCCGCTGGAGATGCTTCTCGATCATCCGGACGTCCCGTTCGGTCTCCGCGGACCGATCAGCCGCCTCGATGTTCCTGAGATACCCCAACGAAACCGAGAGCTCGTTCCGGAGGTTGTGCCGGAGCACGCGCTGATTGATCGTGAGGAGATTCGCGAGGTCCCGGGCCTCGTCGAGCCGTTCCTCGGACTCGATCGCGTACAGCCCGCCGCGGACGCCGACCGCCGCTCCGAGGCTGCTCGCAAACGAGACGAGAAAGGACAGCTCCGTCTGATCGCCTTCGAGTGACCAGATCAGCCAGATCGAGAGCGCCAACAGCGCGAACGACACCATCACCCCCACTCCCACCCAGACCGTTTGCCACTGTCCCCGCTTCGAGATCGGCCGGTCCGCCAGCTGATAGCCGGTCACGAGAACGAGCCCCGACATGCTGCAGATGATGAACGATTCGAGCGCCGTCCCCAGCCCCTCCCCCTCCGTGAGGAGGTGAACGACCCCCAGCCCGAAACAGAGGATCCCCAGCGAGTAGACGCCGTGTTTCGGCTGGATCCCGAGGAATGAGAACGCCACGGCTCCTATATGAGAACTGTACGCATAGTACTTGGCTTATTTCTGTTTTCCAACAAATGTATAAATCCCTGAGTAGACGATCGCTACCGCCATTTCGACGTTCCGTGCTCGTGACCTCAGCCGGAGCGCGGTCCCCCGCTCCCGGGAGCCGACGCCCGTCGAACGCCCTCCCGTTCGACTACTCCGAACGGTAGAACCCCGAATCGGTCACTCTCTCCGGCGACGCCTCCCGCACTCGCTCCACCTTCGACGGGCTCCGGTTCCGAACCACCAGCACGTCGTACGCGTTGTCGGCTGCGATCCCGCCGCCGACGCTGCTGACCGACACCGTGAGGTGGCCGGCGTTCTCGCTGCCGATCACCACCATCGACGCGTCCTCCTCGCGGGCGACCTCCCGGACACGCTTGGAGATGGTGCCCGCGGAGGCGTACTGCCCCACGATGTCGTATCGGTACCGGGCGTCGGGCGCGAGTGCGGCCACCTGCTTTTCGAGCCGCTCGGTGATCGCGTCGAGCTCGAACTCGCCGTCGTCGATCCCAGCCCGCCTCCCGGGCGTACTCGCGGTTCCCGTTCGGCACGATGGTCACGGCGACGACGCCCTCCTCGAACACGGCGTCGAGCGCTGTCGCCCGGACGAGTGCAGCCTCCGCGAGCTCCGAACCGTCGAACGGCACGACGAGGGTCATACTGTCACCTTGGGCTGGACAGTTGAAGAAACTGTTCGATCGTCGTGCTGGCGGTTCATACGCCGAAATTATCGAAGGTGAGTGCCACAGGCAGACGACGATTTATCGGTCGGCGTAGGCGTTCTCACCCTCGACGGTCGAGCGCCCGCCGAGCTGTTTCGATCGTAGTCGGTCGCCGTCTCTCGACCTGTCACGCTAACGACCTCGACCGTGTCGCCGGGTTCGACGCCGTCGGCGGCGCCGGCCGGGAGTTCGACGACCGTGTCGGCGAGCCCGCGGCGAGCCCGCGGAACGGTCGCAGGCGTTCGACTTTCACCACCTCGTCGTCGATCAGCCAGAGCACGTCGAGCGGTTTCGAACACGAAGAAGGTGTGAATCGTCCGGCTCGCCGGCTCGTCGAACGGGAACGCCAGCGCGTACCCCTCGGGGATCGAGCGACGGAACATCAGCCCCAGTGACTGGGCCAGCGGCCCCTCCGCCAACTCCACGTCGTCGGCGAGCAGCCGCGTCTCGACGCCGTCGACTTCCGCTTCGTCGGCCGTCGGTGGGTCCCTCCCGCCGTCGCGGGTGGTGGACGAGTCGCACGCCACCCGCTCCCGCCGCCGCCCTACTAAGCGTTCCGTCGTCCGGGACCGAGCGTTCAAGGCCGAGCGTGCCCCATCGCGGCTATGGAGGAGACGCCCGAGGGACGCCGGTCCGGCCGTCGACGACCCCTACGCGGTCGCCGGGCGCTGTGACCACCTCACGAGCGACGGTCGCTGTCGGTACGCGCTGGATCACGCCGAGGCCGACCCCGAGTTCGCGACTGAGCGCCGGGGCGAGGGTACGCCTGCGTCGTCGCCGACACCGAGGCGGCGGCGACCGACGGCGAGTCCCCGGACTGGTCGCGCTGCCCGCACTATCGCTCGACGACGGACGCTAAGCAGTGCGCGCGCTGCGGGCTCGAAGAGGTCCGGCTGGCTCACGACGAGAGCGCGCGGCCGCTGATCGAGGAGCACCACCTCTCCTACGGAACCGCGGCAAGGACGCCGCCGACACCGTCCACGAGATCACGGTCGGCCCTCTGTCGCTGGTGTCACACCAAGGTCCACCGCTCGTTCGCTCGGATCGACGACGACGCCAACCCGGACCCGGAGGCGATCGCCGAACGCGAACGCCGCCGCGGCGAGGAACTCTCCGAGATGGGGTTCCAGTCGGCCAGCGAGCGCCGCGAAGAGTGACCGCCGCCGGCGTAAATCACGCCGTGCTCGGGCCCGTCGGTCCGGCTA